>NZ_BOMG01000022.1 GCF_016862075.1 Actinoplanes couchii
CCCTTTGCCTCCGGCCGATCGGCAGCGGGCATCGCCCTTTGCCCCTGACCGGCCGGCTGGAACCGCCCTCGTCCTTGACTGGTCGACCCTGAATCGCCCCTTGCCTCTGACCGGCCTCGAACTGCCCTTCGCTCCTGGCCGGTCGAGCCTCAACCGCCCGTCCTGCCGACAAGGCTGGGCGGGCGGTTTCGCGTTGACCGTCCCGATCCCGTCGCTGGAACCGCTTGAAAAAAGTGATATCATATTGCTAGTCTTTAGCCATCGCCACTATGAGGGAGGCTCATATGACGGATTACCTTGACCTGCCTGCGCCGCAGGTGCGGGAGCGGATCGCCCGTGGGGCTTCGGGCTGGCCGGTGCTCGGTGGGGGTGTGGTGGCGCTGCTCGTCAGTTTCGGCGGCTTTGTCGTCGGGCTGCAGCAGACGGGGGACGCGAAGATCCTCGGGATCGTCGGGGTCAGTCTGCTGATCGGGCTGGCGGCTCTGGTGCTGCTGGCCGGGCTCACGCCTGTCGCGCCGGGTGAGGCCCGGGTGCTGCAGCTTCTCGGGCGTTACACCGGGACGGTCCGCACCGACGGCCTGCGCTGGGTGAACCCGCTGACCAACCGGCGCAAGGTCTCCACCCGGATCCGGAACCACGAGACCGACGTGCTGAAGGTCAACGACGCGGACGGCAACCCGATCGAGATCGCCTCGGTGGTGGTGTGGCAGGTGGAGGACACCGCGCGGGCCGTCTTCGAGGTCGACGACTTCATCGAGTTCGTCGCGATCCAGACCGAGACGGCGGTGCGGCACATCGCCAACAGTTACTCGTACGACTCGCACGACACCGACCGGATGTCGTTGCGGGACAACGCCGACGAGATCACCACCCAGCTCTCCGAGGAGATCGGGCTCCGGGTCGCCGCCGCCGGCGTGAAGATCGTCGAGTCGCGCCTGACCCGGCTGGCCTACGCGCCGGAGATCGCCCACGCCATGCTGCGCCGCCAGCAGGCCAACGCGATCGTCGCCGCCCGGACCAGGATCGTCGAGGGCGCGGTCGGCATGGTGGAGTTGGCGCTGGCCCGGCTCGCCGACAATCACATCGTGGAGCTGGACGAGGAGCGCAAGGCCGCGATGGTGAGCAACCTGCTGGTCGTCCTCTGTGGCGACCGGGACGCCCAGCCCGTGGTCAACGCGGGCACGCTCTACTCGTAGGCCTCATGGCTACCGAACGTAAGAAGCTACTGCTCCGGCTGGATCCCGCCGTGCACGACGCCCTCGCACGGTGGGCCGGGGACGAGCTGCGCAGCACGAACGCTCAGATCGAGTACCTGCTGCGAAAAACACTCGCCGACGCCGGCCGTCTCCCCGGCGGCGTCGGCCGGATGCGGGGCCCCGGCCGCCCACCCGCCGACCCCCACCCCGAAGCCACCGCCCCGCATCCCTCAGCCGCCCCGCATCCCTCAGCCGGACCACATCCGGCAGGCGGGCCGCATCCCTCAGCCGGGCCTCATGCGGATCCTGTCTCCGGGCCGCACCTCGATCCTGCCACCGAACAGCATTCCGAACCCGAAATCGACCCGCCTGAGACGGAACCACCCGAGGAGGAGTGACATGGCACTGCCCGGAAGCCTTACCCAGCGCGTCTATCTCCTGGCCCATGATCCGGACAAGGGCAAGGTCGGCATGTTCACCGAGGTCGGTGCGATGCTGCGGGCGGCGGCGCTGGCCGACCTCTACCTGAAGGGCCACCTCACCGACGAGCGGGGCCGGGCGGTGGTCCACGGCCGGCCCGCCGTCAGCGACCAGGTGCTGGCCGGACTGCTGGAGGAGATCGCCGCTGCGAAACCGCGCAAGTGGCAGCACTGGATCGGCAAGCGGCACCGCCCGACCGTCGCCTCGGTGCGCGGGCAGTTGGGCGACGGCGGCTGGGCGCGGCTGGAACCGTACAAAATCGTCGGTCTCTTCCCCGCGACGAAGGTGACCCCGCGTGACCCGCGCGTGCGCAAGGAACTGGTCGGCCGGGTCAAGGAGGCGCTGCGGGCCCCGGTCGGCCGGGTCGATCCGGCCGACGCGGCACTGGCGACGATCGCGGCCGAGGCGTCGCTGACCATCGTCCTGGACCGCAAGACCCGCCGCGCCAGCCGTCGCCGTCTTCTCGAACTCTCGGTGCTGACCGGCCCGATCGGCCCGGCCCTGCACAAGGCGATCCAGGCCGCCCACGCCGAGAGCGGCGGCTGAGACTCCCCAGCGAGATCCTGGCTGAGACTTCCCAGCGAGATCCCGGTTGAGGCTCACCAGGGAGGTCCTGGCTGAGGCTCACCAGGGAGGTCCTGGCTGAGGCTCAGTGCCACCAGGTGTCGAGCGGGGTGACCGGGACGGTGCGTTTGTGCCGGGTGGCCAGGAACGTGGACTCCAGTTTCGCGGCCACCTCCGGCGTCACCTCGGCACCCTCCAGGTAGTCGTCGATCTCCGAATACCGCAGGCCCAGCGCCTCCTCGTCGGGCAGGGCGGGCCGGTCGTCCTCCAGGTCGGCGGTCGGGATCTTCTCCCAGCTGCTGCGCGGGGCGCCCAATTCGCGGAGCAGGGCGGCGCCCTGTCGTTTGGTCAGCCCGGTCAGCGGCGTCACATCCACCCCGCCGTCGCCGAACTTGGTGAAGAACCCGGTCACCGCCTCGGCCGCGTGATCGGTGCCCACCACCAGCATGTTCAGCTGGCCGGCGACGGCGTACTGGGCGACCATCCGCTCACGGGCCTTGACGTTCCCCCGTACGAAATCCCGCAGTCGATCTGCCCCGACACCTGCCGCGACCTGGGCGGCGACCGCGTCCGCGCCGGGTTTGACGTCGACCGTGACCGAGCGGTCCGGCCGGATGAACGTGAGCGCGATCTGCGCGTCGTCCTCGTCGGCCTGCACCCCGTAGGGCAGCCGCACCGCCACGAAGGTCGACTCCGACCCCTCGGCGCGCAGCTCGTCGCAGGCCAGCTGGCACAGCCGCCCGGCCAGGGTGCTGTCCTGCCCGCCGCTGATCCCGAGCACGAACCCGGTGGCCGGTGTCGCCCGCAGGTACGACTTCAGGAAGTCGACGCGCCGCCGGATCTCCTTGACCGGATCGATGGACGACTGGACGCCGAGCTCGGCGATGATCTGTTCACGAAGGTTCCCCACCAGCTGACTCTATTCTTCTCGTGCCGGGCGGCGCGGTCAGCCCAGGACGACCGCGGCCACCAGGGTGCTGACGCCGTTGTTGACCACGTGGACCAGGACGCTCGGCCAGATCGAACCGGTCCTGCGGAACAGGATCGCGCTGAGCACACCGACCAGGAACGCGACCGGCAGGATCACGTTGATGCCGTGCGCCAGGGCGAAGATCGCCGCGCTGAGCAGGACACCGGCCCACCAGCCGTAACGGTTCAGCGCATTGGCGATGACCCCGCGGAACAGCAGCTCCTCGCCGAGCGGGGTGAGCAGGGCGCCGGTCAGCAGGGCGATCACCAGGGTGAGAGCGCCACCGGTGGCCGCGGCCTGGTAGCCACCCTGGGGGTTGTCGTGGCCGGCGATCAGTGTGTAGGTGCCGGCGACCAGGATGTTCGCCAGGTAGGCCAGCAGGCCGAACGCCGCTCCGATCAGCAGCCATTTCGGCTGCGTGCGGCGGAACCCGAAGGCGTCCAGCCGGCGGATCCGGATCGCGGCCGCGACGGCGAAGGCGCCGATGCCGGTCAACCCGGAGACGATGAACGCCGCGGTGCCGCTGAACGCGGTGCCGGCCGGGATCGAGGCGATCCAGAGGGCGCCGGGGATCAGGAGCACGACGTAGGCGATCACGCCGGTGAACAGCTCGGGGAGGCCGGGCCTGGTCCGCACGGTGCTCGGCGGAGCTGTCGCGAGGTCGGTCATGTCGTCTCCTTCGGTTGGTACGGCGTACCGGCACACTGTACTGGTACGCTGTGCCGCACACCGTACCGGTAGGATGGGAGCCATGTCGACTCGGGAGAAGATCGCGGAAGCGGCCCGCCGCCTGGCCATGACCGACGGCCTCGGCGCCTTGAGCGTGCGCGCCGTCGCCAGGGAGGCCGGCGTGGGCGCGACGACGCTGCGCCACTACTTCCCGGCCCAGATCGACCTCTACCACGCCGTCGCGACCTACCACGTCCAGTCCCTGGTCAGCGACCTGTCGATCACCGACGAGACCCTCGACCCACAGCAGCGGCTGTACGACTGCCTGGCCCAGTTCCTGCCACCGGCCGAGCATCCACGGGCGACTCTGGAGAGCTGGTTCGAGCTGCACCGGCTGGCCTTCGCCCCGGACGCGACCACGGCGATCCGCACCTCGGTGTCGAGCGCCCATCAGGTCTCCTGGGGGATCCTGCACCGCTGGCTGACGGTGCTCGCCGACCAGGGGCACCTGCCCGCCGGGCGGGTCGACGACCACGTCGGCACCGCGCTGGTGCTGATCAACGGGATCAACCTGACGATGCTGACCAATCCCGATCACTTCGATCTGGCCGCCGCCTCGTCCCGGCTGCGCTGGCTGACCCGGGCGATGGTCGGCGAGGGCACTACTACTTTCGTCGGGGGTGGCTCGTGACGATCGCCAGAGGTTTCCACCGCCGTCGATTCCTAGGTTCGAGTCGTGCGGAAAACACTTCTCGCGGTTCTCGCCCTGGCCCTGTTCGTTCCGGGGCCGGCGTGGGCCGCCACACCGACAACCGTCGACGACTATCTGAGGCAGGCGCGCGACGCGACCGATCTACCGGGGGTCTCCGCTGTGGTCACCCATGGTGAAGAGATCGTCAAGGCGACCGGTTCCGGTCACGAGTCCACCGGCGCCGCCGTCACCGCGGACACCCCGATGAGGGTGGCGTCATTGAGTAAATCGATGACCGCCGCGGCCGTGCTGACCCTGGTGGACGAGGGCCGGGTGGCGCTGGACCAGCCGGTCGTCACCTATCTGCCCGAGTTCCGGACCACCGACCCGCGGACCCCGAGGATCACCGTCCGGCACCTGCTGAACCAGACGTCCGGCCTGTCCGACCGGACCCTCGACATCCCGGCCACCCAGGAGGCCACCGACTTGGAGGGCTACCTGGCGGCGCTGCGTGACGGCGAGCTGGCCGCCGAGCCCGGCACCCACTGGGAGTACTGCAACGTCAACTTCGACGTCGCCGCCCGGCTGGTCGAGGTGGTCGACGGGCGAGACTTCGCGGAAGCGATCCGGCAGCGGGTGTTCGAGCCGCTGGGCATGCATGCCAGTGCGATCGGGGCGTCCGCGTCACCCGGCTACAACTCGGTCTTCGGCGCCTGGGTGTCCCGCTCCGAGCTGCGGGATCTCCGTGAGGGCGGCTCCGGCGGAGTGGTCACCACCGCCGCCGACATGGGCCGCTGGCTCATCAGCCAGACCGGCCGCGGCCCGCGGATCCTGTCGCCGGAGAGCCTCGCCACACTGCACCAGCCGTGGCCGGGCGGCGACTACGCGATGGGCTGGGGCGTCGAGGACCTGAACGGGCGCAAGGTGCTGATGCACAACGGCAACCTGTTCACGTACAGCGCGATCCAGGCCTTCGACCCGGCCACCGGTGACGGCTACGCGGTGATGACGAACAGTTCGGCGTTGTACGAGGACACCTACGACATCCTGGTCGGGCTGGACGCGATCACGCGCGGGAAACAGCCGGAGCCGGTCGGCGGCGGGCGTCAGTGGACCGACCTGGGACTCGCGGTGTTCACCCTGGTCGCCACCGGTCTCGGGGCGCTCGGAGTGATCAGATCCGGACGCTGGGCGCGGCGAGAGCGGCGGGCCCGATGGTGGCGGGCGAGTGGGCTGCTGCTGCCGGTGCTGGTTCTGGTGACGTACCCGCAATGGGTCTCGTTCCTGGCCAACGGCCGGACCGTGACCTGGGCGCAGCTCACCTATTTCACCGCACCGCTGACCATCGCCCTCGGTGTCGCCGCGGCGGCCGCGCTGGCGACCGCGGTGGCCCGGCTGATCCGGTGGCGGGCGGTCCGGGCGCTATGAGAAACGGTCTGCTGCTGCTCCTGATCGCCGTCGCCGGCACGGTCAACGGGCTGTTCCTGGATCGGATCCAGGAGTGGCGGTGGGCCCTGTTCGTTCTCCTTCCCCTGGTTGCCTACCTGCAAGGACGCCATCTTCCGGTACGGCGGGACGGGCTGCTGCTGGCCGCCGTCGCCGTGCCGCAGATCGTCTGGCTGCCGGCCGACTTCCCGATCGTCATCGGTGGGCTGCTGTCGCTCGGCATCTTCGTGACGTTGCCGTGGCTGGCCGGGCGGTTCCGCCGTCAGCAGGCCGAGCTGGTCCGGGCCGGCCGGGAGCGGGTCGAGCACCTGGAGCGGGAGCAGCGGTTCGTGGCCGAGAACGCCCGCCTGCTGGAACGGGCCCGGATCGCCGCCGACATGCACGACGTGCTCGGCCACGAGCTGGCCCTGATCTCGTTGCGGGCCGGTGCGCTGGAGCTGGCCCCGGACCTGACCGACCGTGACCGGGAGGCCGCCGCAGAGCTCCGCGAGTCTGCGGTGTCCGCTTCCGATCGCCTCCGCCACACCGTCACCGGCCTGCGTGTGATCCCGCCCAGCCGATCTGTCGCGGAGGCCGAGCCGGGCGGGCGCCTCGCCGAAGTCGGGGAGGACAGACTGCCAGAGGAGGCCGGGCCGGGTGGGCAGCCAGCGGAGGCCGGGTCGGGTGGGCAACTTGCGGAGGCCGGGCCGGGTGGGCAGCCCGCGGAGGCCGAAGAGGTCGCGGGAGTCGAGCGGTTCGAGCCAGCCGCGGAGGTCGGAGAGGTTGCGGGAGTCGAGCGGTTCGAGCCAGCCGCGGAGGTCGGAGAGGTTGCGGGAGTCGAGCGGTTCGAGGGAGTTGCGGAGGTCGAGCGGTTGGTGGGGCGTGCCCGGGATGCGGGGATGACCATTCGGCTGGACCCGGGCGGCGAACTGGGATCTGCTGCCGACGGGGTGTACCGGGTGGTTCGGGAGGCGCTGACCAACGCGGCGCGGCATGCGCCGGGGGCTGAGGTGGACGTTCGGTGGGAGCGGGTCGGCGACATGGTGACGGTGACCGTCCGGAACCCGGTGGTGGGCCCGATCCGGCGATCGGAATCGGGCACCGGCATCAACGGACTGCGTGATCATCTGGCCTCTGCCGGTGGCACACTGCACGCGGCGGAGGAGAAGGGCGTATTCACGGTGACGGCACGCCTGGAAGCGCAATGAAGCAGGTGGGAGCGCGATGGCCCTTGAACGGGAGCGCGATGGCCTCAAGGGGAGCGTGATGGAACGGGTGGGAACGCGATGACCTTGAGCGGAAACGTGATGGAACGGGTGGGAACGCGGTGGCCTCGCGGGGAAGCGCGATGATCTCGGGCCGAAGCGTGACCTCGGACGGGAGTGCGGCGATCTGCCGGGAGACGCTGGTCAGTGCCACGAGTCGTCGGGGGATCGGATGATTCGGGTGGTGCTTGCTGATGACGAGCCGGCCATCCGGGTCGGGGTCGCGGCCATTCTGACCACTGATCCGTTGATCGAAGTGGTCGGTGAGGCGGCCGACGGGCGGGAAGCTGTCGAACTCGTCCGGCGGCATCGGCCCGACATCGCGCTGCTCGACATTCGGATGCCGCGGTTCGACGGGCTGGCCGCTGCTGCCGAGTTGGCTGCCGTTGCGCCGGACGTCTCGGTGATCATTCTGACCACGTTCGATGAGGACGAATACGTCGCGTCGGCGCTGGCTGCGGGGGCCGCCGGGTTCCTGCTCAAAGCTGCCGATCCTCGTGAGCTGATCCTGGGTGTCCGGTCGGTTGCCGAGGGTGGTGCCTTTCTGTCGCCACGGATCGCTCAGCGGGTGATCACCGAACTGGGTGATGGGCTGGTTCGGTCGCGGTCGGCCCGGGAACGGCTGGCCTCGTTGACCAACCGGGAGCGGGACGTCCTCACGCTCGCCGGGCGGGGTCTGTCCAATCAGGAGATCGGGCGGGAGTTGTCGCTGGCCGAGGGCACGGTCAAGGCCCACGTCAGCGCGATTCTGCTCCGGCTGTCACTGAACAACCGGGTGCAGGCGGCGATCCTGGCCTACGAGGCGGGGCTGGTCGCCGGGTGAGGTCCGCATACTCTCTCCAGCAAGATCTTCGCGAGTCCGGGGGAGGACGATGTTCGTCCTGAAGCTGTTGCAGATCGTTCTGGCCGTGGTGGGCGCGTTCAGTTCGCTCATCTTTCTTTATGCGCTTTTCGACGCCTTTCAAGGGGACGACAGTGCGCCGGCCGCCGCGGGCTTCTTCGGGATCGTGGCGGCTGTCTCGATCGCGTTGACCGCGTTGTTCCACTGGCTGACCGGCAGGGCCGACGCGGCGAGCGCACGATCCGCGCGGAAGACGAGTGCTCGATCCGCGCGGGAAACGAGCGCCCGGCCGGTGCGCAAGACGAGCGGAGGACCGGCGCGGAAGGTGGAAGCGTCGGCTGGTTCCCCGTCCGGCTGGATGGGCCGGATTCCCCGGCCGAGATGGGGGCATCGGACCGCGGGCCTGGTTTCCGGGGTCGTCGCGGTGTCGACGATGGACGGGGCCGGCCTGCTCGGGGTGGTCACCGGACTCGGCGACGACGACGATGAACGATCGACCGACTGGCTGGCCGAGGAACTGCTGGCCGAGCGGCACATGCGAGCGCTCGGCTTCCCGGACGCCCGGCTGACCGAGCCCCGGCAGGGCGACCGTGCCGACATCGTCGCCGAGGCCGCCGTGGCCCGGGTGACGACACAGGCCGAACCGGTCGCCACTCCGATCGTGCGCCGGCTGCACGCCACCAGCCCGGAGCTGGCCGCGCACGTGCTCTACGCAACGGCGGGATTCACCCCCATCGGAACGGCCACCGCGGACAAGATCGGCGTCAGCCTGTTCCACATCACCCGTAACGGCACAGTCGAGCCGGCCAACGAAAGCGCCCGGCAGATGCTGGGATAACGAGGTTCGCGAGGTTCGCGAGGTTCGCGAGGTTCGCGAGGTTCGCGAGGTTCGCGAGGTTCGCGAGGTTCGCGAGGTTCCTTGGGTGGGCCAGGTCGTAGGCGCCGCCCAAGGGGCGGGATTCCCGGCTCCGGCGGTCGCCGCCGAGGTTAGCTGTCATGCCGCGGTTGCTGGTGCCGGTTTTGAGGCCCGTGAGGCCCGTGAGGCCCGTGAGGCCCGCGAGGCCCGCGAGGCCCGCGAAGCTCGCGAAGCTCGCGACGGCTGGGAAGTCGCGACGGCCGGGAAGGCCGGGAAGGCCGGGAAAACCGGGTAGGTAGCGAAGACCGGGAAGGCCGAGAACGCCGCGAAGGTCGCGACGGGTTGGAATATCGCGAAGGCAGGGAATGTCGCGACGGTCGCCAGGATGGTAGGGGCCGTCAAGGTCGCGAGCCCCGCAAGGTGCGCGAGCACCGCGAGCACCGCGCGGGTTGCGGGGCGCGAGAGCTGCGGGGCTTGTGAAGTTGTGGTGGCGGCTTGGGTGGCTGGTCAGGTGGGGAGTCGTAGGCCGGTCAGGACGATTTCCAGGTAGGTGCGGGTCAAGGTTGGGCGTTCGTCGGGGTGGGCGTGTACCGATGCTGCGAAGACGACGCCGCACATCAGGCGGATCACGTCCTCGCGGGTTACTCCGGGGCGGATGGTTTCGGCGGCGCTGGCCCGGGCCAGCAGGTCGCCGGTTGACGTGTGCAGGCGGGCCACCAGCTCCGTCGTCTCCGGGAGGGTGTGGGACGACGTTGCGAACACCGGCTGCACCGACGCGTCGGTGAGCTGGGCGTCGATGCCCGCCTTCAGGAAATCGGCGAACGCCTTCCAGGGATCGGTTTCGGTCAGGGCCGCGTCGGCGTCGGCGGCCAGGCGGGTCAACGCCGGCTGGGCGACCGTCTCCAGCAGTGCCTCGGGAACCGGGAAGTGCCGGTAGACGGTGGCCACCCCGATCGACGCGGCGCGTGCCACGTCGTTCAGTCGCAGCGGTACGCCGTCGTCCACAAAACGGCGTGCGGTGTCGACGATGTGCTGCCAGTTGCGGGCGGCGTCCTTGCGTTGCGGGTTCCCGGTCACGTGATCAGCGTAACCGGATAGCTGATCCGCATCGTGCTACGGTCAAACGGATAGCTGATCCGTTTAATCGAGGAGCACCGCATGGCGACCATCGACGTGGCCGGGCGTACCCGGACCTACACCCTCGTCACCCCGCCCGGCGGTGACTTCGGCCGGCTGCTGCTCGCGTTCCACGGCTCCACCCAGCGCGGCGAGGTGTTCCGGAAGTTCACCGGCAACGCCTTCGACGGCATCCCGGGCACCGCGGTCGCCTACCTCGACGGGTTCCGCGGCAACTGGAACGACGCCCGTAGAGGCAGTCGCTTCCCGGCGCGCGTGCACGAGATCGACGACGTGGCGTTCGTCGAAGCGGTGGTGAAACGGGTCGGCGAGGGCCGCGAGGTGTATGCCGCCGGCTATTCCAACGGCGGCGGCATGGTGATCCGGCTCCTGCACGAGCGCCCCGACCTGATCTCCGGCGCGACGATCATCGCCGCCCAGCAACCCGCTCCGGAGAATTTCCTGGTTCCGGGACTTCCGGTCGTACCCAAACCGGTCCTGATCTTTCATGGCACGAAGGACCGGATCGTGCCGTATCGCGGTGGGGAGATGGCGCGGTGGGCGCGGTACGCCTTTCGGGTGGGTGGCGGGATGCTGTCCACGCCGGACACCGCGGCCTATTTCGCCGGCCGTAACGGGATCACCACCGCGCCGGTCGAATCCGCGATGCCGCAGCATGCCGGCCCGTCGGTGACCCGGACCGATTACCGCGAGAACGGGCGCGCGCCGGTCACGTTCTACACGATTCACGGCGGCGGGCACACGGTTCCGGGCCCGAAAGCGTCACCCGCATTGATGGGCCGGACTGCCACGGACGTGTTAACCGTACCCGCAATGGTCGATTTCTTTGCTTTTGGGATATTGTCATAAAGCTATAGTCATGTGTATGGGTGGCAAGACTGTCTATTACTTCATGGGTGCGCACGAGATCAGGGTCCGGCTCGGCGGCATCAGCCGTCAGCGCGTCCACCAGCTCACCACTCGCGCCGATTTCCCGACCCCGATCGCCGATCTGATGCAGGGCAAGGTGTGGCTGGCGTCCGACGTGGAGAAATGGATCAAAACAAGACCGTCCCGCCGGCACGACGTGCAGGACGAGGCCCCTTGAAACCCGATTGCTGCGGTACGAGCGATCAAGGCACCGTGGCCGCGGGCATCCCAGGGCGAGGGGTCGTGGGGTAAGGGGTCGTGGGGTAAGGGGTCGCGGTGGCGGGCATCGCGGGGCAAGGAGTCGCGGCAGCGGGCATCGCTGGGCGAGGGGTCGCGGCGGCGGGCGTTGCGAGGTGTGGAGTCGCGGCGCGGTGGTGGTCGTTGCGGGCGGGCGGTCGCGGTTCAGCAGCGGATCACTGGGCCAGGTGGATCACGGGGCCGTGGCGGTCAGTGTGGTGCCGGCCGGGCCGGTTGCGGTGACCTGCGCGCCGGCGACGGGAGCGTCCGGTGACCAGATCGCGAAGACGTCGCCGTCGTGGTCTCCGGTCACCACCTGGCCGGTCGTCAGCCGGGCCTCGATCGTGGTCGCGCCGGCCGGGACGTGCCCGAGCAGCAGGTTCGCCCTCAGCATCGAGGCGGACGAGTCGAAGAGGCGCAACTGGTCGTCGGGGCCGTCGCTCATCCGGGTGCCGGCCGCCGCGTCGACCCCGGTGGGCCCGCTGCGGCAGACGTTGATCCAGTCGTCGACGTCCGACACGTACACCCGCAGTAGTTCGTCGCCCTTGGTCACCTCGAAACGCTGCGCGGGCAGGCCGCGGAACGTCGGGTTCAACTCGCCGTAGAGCTGGCGGCACTCGGCCACGATCGCCTCGGGTGTCGGCGGGGCGGGGTTGCTGTCCGGCCGGTTGAGCGCCAGCGCCGACAGCATGAGCAGCACGGCGCCCCCGGCCAGGGTGGTCGTGCGTGTCCGCGGGTCGGCCCCGAGCGAGATAGCCACGGCCGTACGCTACCCGCCCCTGATCACGATCAGCTATCCGCCGCCGTCCCGAGGCCACGCCGGCCGCCGGGAGGACCTTGGCGGCCGGGGAAGGCCGCGGTGGGGAGGGGCACGGTGGGAAGGGGCGGGGTGGGGACGGGTGGGGAGGGGCGCGACGAGGAAGGGCGAGGAAGGTTGCGGTGGGCCGGGGGAAAGTCGCGGCAGGGGAAGACCGTGGCGGGAAAGGCTGTGGCGGGAAAGGGCGTGGCAGGCGGGGTCGAGGTGCGCCGTCGTTCTGCCGGGCGGGAGCGGCCCCCGCGGCCTTTCGGGCGCCGCGACCCGGGTGGGGGTGCGGCGCCCGGCTTCGTCATGGTGAGGCTGAACGGGGACCGGAAAGGTGGTTGCCAGATCTCCGGTTCGGCGGTGCCGTCTGATCGACTGTTCACGTCGTGGTTCTACGGGGCGCGCGGGAACGCAGCCGGGAGCCTCGCCCGATCCTGACGATTTCCTGGCCGAATTCTGGATCAAGCGCCGATCGGAGCCCGGACCGAGCGCCGACCTGAGTTCGGACCGAGCGCCGACCGGAGTCCGGGTCGGGCGCTGATCAGAATCGGACCGGATGTCGGTCAGGTGTGGGTGGCGTGCTCGTGGCCGGCGTGCGCGGACGGCTCCAGCTGGAACGTCGAGTGCTCCACGTCGAAGTGGCCGGTCAGGCACTCCTGCAGCGCGTCCAGCAACTGCGGCGCGTGACCGTCGTGGAAACACGAGTCGTCCACCACCACGTGTGCGGTCAGCACCGGCAGGCCCGAGGTGACCGTGTGCACGTGCAGGTCGTGTACGGCGTGCACGTGGTCCAGCTCGGTGATGTGGGTGCGGATGGCGTCCAGGTCGACGTCGGCCGGGGCCGCCTCCAGCAGCACGTGTGCGGCCTCCCGCAGCAGCTTCACCGCCCGGGGCGCGATGATCAGGCCGATCAGGATCGAGACGATCGCGTCGGCCCGGGTGAAGCCGGTGATCGCGATGACCGCCGCCGCGGCCAGTACCCCCACCGAGGTGACCGTGTCGGTGGCCACCTCGAGGAACGCGCCGCGCATGTTCAGGCTGTCCGCGCGGGCCCGGTACAGCAGGGCGACCCCGGCCAGGTTGCCGACCAGGCCGATGACGCCGAAGACCGCCATGCCGCCGGGGGCCACCTCGGCCGGTTCGATCAGGCGGCGTACGCCCTCGATGAAGACGTAGACCCCCATGCCGGCCAGCACGAGGCCGTTGACGGCGGCGGCCAGGATCTCGGCGCGCGCCCAGCCGAAGGTGCGCGGGCCGGAGGCGGGCCGGGCCGCGAGCAGGGTGGCGCCCAGGGCCAGGGCGACACCGCCCGCGTCGGCGAGCACGTGCCCGGCGTCGGCCAGCAGCGCCAGGCTGCCGGTGAGGATCGCGCCCACGATCTCCACCAGGAAGATCACGATCGAGATCCCGAGGGCCGCGGTGAGGATGCCCCGATGCCGTCCGGTGGCGGTCACCGGCCCGTGGTCGTGCCCATGTCCGTGCCCCATGTTCCTGCCTCTCCGATCTCCGCCGCCGCCAGAACCATGCTCATATGCGCACAACACTATATGTCGTTCCGGTGCGACCGGGAGGGAGAGCCTGGTCACCCGTTCAGTTCAGCATTCGCCCCCGGATCCGGAAAGACGACGGCGGCCCGCGTCACGAGACGTTGCATGGTCTGTGACACCGGGACCTCCGGCCCTGGCGTGCGGGCCCATCGGATTCGGATGATCCGCGGGGAGACCGGCGAACGCCAGGAGGGCGACATGGACAGCACCCCGGAGATCATCCAGGGCGGGATGGGCGTCGGCGTGTCCAGCTGGCGGCTGGCGAACGCGGTGGCCCGGACCGGTCAGCTCGGCGTGGTGTCCGGGGTGGCCCTCGACGTGCTGCTGGCCCGGCGCCTGCAACAGGGCGATCCGGGCGGGCACGTGCGGCGGGCCCTCGCCGCGTTCCCGGCGCCGGAGGTGGCCCGGTCCGTCCGGGAGCGTTACCTGGTCGAGGGCGGGGTGCCCGACGGGCGCGCGTACCGCCCGGTGCCCCGGATGGGACTGCTGCCGCGCCGCCACGGGCAGGAGCTGATCGTGGTCGCCAACTTCGTCGAGGTGTTCCTGGCCGGAGAGGGGCACGACGGCCCGGTCGGGGTGAACTACCTGGAGAAGATCCAGCTGGCCACCCCGGCGGCGGTCTACGGCGCGATGCTCGCCGGGGTCGACTTCGTGCTGATGGGCGCGGGCCTGCCGACCGAGATCCCGGCCCTGCTGGACGCGCTGGCCGAGCACCGGCCGGGCCGGATCACGGTGGCCGTGCACGGCGCGCAGCCGGGGGAGGAGCACACGGTCGGCATCGACCCGGCCGACCTGCTGGGCGAGCTGCCCGGCCGGTTGCGGCGGCCGCGGCTGCTGGCCATCGTCTCGTCCGCGGCCCTCGCCGGCTACCTGGCCCGGGACGAGACCACCCGCCCGGACGGGTTCGTGCTGGAGACGTCGATCGCCGGTGGGCACAGCGCCCGGCCGCGCGGCAAGCTGGTCCTGGACGACGACGGGGAACCGGTCTACGGGCCGCGGGACGCCATCGACGTGGCGCGGGTGGCCGCGCTGGGGCTGCCGTTCTGGCTGGCCGGCGGGCAGGCCGGGCCGGAGCGGGTCGCGGCGGCGCGGGCGTCGGGGGCCGCCGGAGTGCAGGTCGGCACCGCGTTCGCGCTGTGCCAGGAGTCCGGGATCGAGCCGGAGCTGCGGCAGCGGCTGCTGGCCGGGGTGGCGGGCGACGATCTGGTGGTGCACAACGACGTGCGGGCGTCGCCGACCGGGTTCCCGTTCAAGCTGGCCGCGCTGGACGGCACTGCCGCCGACGAGCAGGTCTACGCCGCCCGGCCGCGGATGTGCGACCTCAGCTATCTGCGGACACCGTACCGGCGCCCGGACGGGGCGGTCGGCTACCGCTGCCCGGCCGAGCCGGTCGACGAGTACGTGCGCAAGGGCGGCGCGATCGAGGACACCGCCGGCAGCCGCTGCCTGTGCAACGGGCTGGTCGCGACGATCGGCGTGGGCCAGCGGCGGGCCGGTGACTACACCGAGCCGCCGCTGGTCACACTCGGTCAGGACATCGGCTTCCTGAAGAACCTGCCCGGAGACTTCAGTGCCGCCGACGTCGTCGACCTGCTTCTGGACGGACGTCAGTTCACGAAGACCGGGGAGCCCGAGGCGTCGGCGACCGGCGCGTAACGGGCGCTGAACGCCACCGACGAGGAGCAGAGCGCCGATCCACTGCTGCGGGTGAAGACCTGGCTCGCGAAGCTGATCGAGTTGTCGCTGTTGTCCGACGTACCGGAGATGCTGTTGCCGTTGGCCTGGAAGACGCAGGTCACGCTGCCGAGCAGGGTGCGCAGCACGAGGGTGGCCTGGATCGGGCCGGCGGTGGTGCCGGTGACGACCACGGTGCCGTCGCTGTTGATGGCGGTGGCGTAGGGCTGGTTGTTGATGGTGACGCTGTTGACGCCGAGCACCCCGATGATGCCGCTGACCGTGCAGCCGCTGAGGGTCAGGGTGGAGCCGGCGGCGGCGCTGCCGGGCGCGGCCGGGTTGTCCGAGACGACCGAGCTGATCGCCGACCCGGTGCAGGTCATGCCGCTGGTGGCGCTGGCGGCGAAGGTGGCGGTGGTGCCGGCGGCCAGCGACGACGAGATGGTCGAGCCGGCCGCGACCGCGGTGCCGGCGGCGCTGCCCGTGGTCAGCACGTTGGTGTCGTCGGCGAGCGCGGGGGACGCGGAGAGCAGGGTGGCCAGGGCCGCGGCGGTCATGGTGGCGGCGAGGCGGACTGAGCGCATGGGGGATGCCTTCCGGGAGTGGTGTCGTGCCGGTCGCCGGTCGTCGTCCGCAGTGGACCGGGGGGCGGCGGGGCCGATAATGGAGACCCGCCGCGAACACCATCGAGATCCGTCGAAGTTATAAACCCGGTTGTTCGGAAGTGTCAAGACATCGAGGGACAGCGATGATCCAGAGCGACGCGCCGCTTCCCGGCGCCCGGACCGGCCGTGACCCGGCCCGGGCGATCAAGCGCGGGCCACGCCGGATGCCGGCCGAGGAGGTGGCCGCCGTGCAGCGGGAACGCCTCTACGACGCGCTGGTGCACACGGTCGCCGAGAAGGGCTACGCCAACGCCACGGTGAGCGACATCTGCGCCGCCGCGGGCGTCACCCGGCCGGCCTTCTACGCGCTCTTCGCGGGCAAGGACGACGCGTTCCTGGCCACCTACCGGTACGGCACCGGGGTGCTGATGCGGCTGATGGAGAAGGCCTACGACGCCGCCCCCGGCTGGCGGGCCGGCGCCCGGGACGCGCTCGGCGTGCTGCTCGACGTGCTGGCGAGCGTGCCCGCGTTCGCGACCATGGCGATCGTCGAGATCGACGCGGTCGGCCCGCTCGGCCGGCAGGAGCGGGCCGAGCTGCTGGCCCGGTTCGCCCGGTTCTTCGACGAGGCGCCGGGGCAGCCGCTGCCGGCCGAGCTGGTGCACACGGTGGTGGGCGGCGTCTACTCGACGATCTACCGGTTCGCCGCTCAGGGGCGGGTGGTCGAGCTGCCCGCACAGCTGCCGGTGCTCGCCTACGTGATGATGGCGCCGTTCCAAACCCCCGGGGTTTTTCACTTTCCGGAGAAGGGTTGACCGCCGACATTACTGGGGCGTAACTTTCCCGAAATCATCGAGACCAGTCGATCGTATCGGCAGGGTGCGCATCCGCAGTGCGCCCCGGCCGGACCTGATTTCGTTCGGGGAGAGCCCGTATGTCGACCGCCATGGCCACACCCGTCGGCCACACCCGCTGGCGCCGCTTCGGCGTCATGATGGGCATCGTCTTCACCGTCGCCGCAGCCCTGGTCCTGCTGACCGCCAAGGGTGTGCTCGCGGTGTCGTTCCAGATCTCCGGCATGCCGTTCACCATCACCTCGCCGCGGCTGCACGGCCTCGGCTTCGAACAGTTCGCCGTCCTCGACGACCTGGCCCCCGGCAGCCCCAACGCCGGCGACGAGGGCGAGTCGCGGGTGGTGATCGTCTCGGCGATCAACACCGCCTCGCTGTACGGCCTCTGCCAGCAGATCAGCCTCGGCGGCACCAACCTGCTGATCCGGGCCGGCAGCGAGCAGACCCCGGTGACCGCCTCCCGGCTGGTGGTCGACTCGACCCTGATCCAGGGCGACGCCGAGTTCAACAAGATCGACATCGGTCAGGACGCCAGCACGCTGGACCGGGTGCCCGGCATCAGGGGTGGCATCGGGGTCTTCGGTCAGCAGGCCGAGGAGGTCACCATCCGTGACCTGCGGCAGGAGAACTACGCCACCACCGCCGCCACCTTCAAGCTGCCGAACCTGTGGATGGGGTTCGACGCGGATGGCTGCTGACACCCCGGCCCGCGCCCGCCGGTCCCGCCTCTCCTGGCGGGACTGGCGGCACTCCCGGCCGTTCTGGGGCGGCCTGCTGGTGGTGCTCGGCGGACTGGAGATGCTGCTGACCGTCTGGGCGCCGCTCCCGGTGGTGCTGAAGGTCGGGATGCAGAACTTCCTGGGCATTCTCATCCCTATTTTAATTGTCCTTTGTGGTCTTCTGCTGTGGTTCAATCCCACCCAGCGGACGTTCTATTCATTGGTGACCATCGTGCTTTCCCTGGGCTCGTGGCTCACCTCGAACATGGGTGGTTTCTTCATCGGTCTGCTGCTCGGCCTGATCGGTGGTTGCCTGGCCTTCGCCTGGAACGTCGCCGACCGGCAAGAAGTGTCCGATTCCTACCCGGCTGTGCCGGACCAGGACTGATGGCCGACCCGGAATTGACCGAACGGTGCCGTTCGAAACGATCTTAAGTTCGGGTTTCGCGTCTTAGGTTCCAGTTGGTCCGCCACGGCAACTTTCCTGTGTCAGTGTGGGCACTTCTAGGCAGTTGAATTGCGGCTGCCGTCGACCTGCGCAGGAAACGTGGAGGATTTCGTGGCGAACATCGAAACCGCTCTCAAAGAGGCGATGGCCCTCGAGGGCGCAGTCGGCGTCGCGCTCGTCGACTACACCAGCGGCCTCACCCTCGGCTACATGGGTGGCGACGGTGTCATGGACATGACCATGGCGGCGGCCGGTAACACCGATGTGGTCCGTGCCAAGATGCGCACCCTGGAGCTGCTCGGTCTCCAGGACGGTATCGAGGACATCCTGATCACCCTCGACTCCCAGTACCACCTGATCCGTCTGCTCCGTGGCCGCCGCAGCGGCGACGCGCTCTTCCTCTACCTCGCGCTGCACAAGAACCGCGCGAACCTGGGTCTGGCCCGTCACCAGCTGCGCAAGATCGAGAGTGACCTCGACGTTTGAAACGCCCCGGTCCCGCGCGGGCCGTTCGTGGGTCGTAGTGCCGTAGCGCCGACTGCTCTCGCTCTTCCCCCGGACGACTCCGGGGTGTCTCCACGGAAGGAACCTCTGTATGACGACGCCTGACGGCGCCCAACCGGCCTGGTTGACGCCTCGGCACGCCGCACCGGTGAGCGCGAGGGTCGCCCAGTCCGATCCGGTGCTGGACCCGCAGCGCTCGCTCCGGCAGGAGCTGGCCGGTCTGCGGCATCAGGTGGCCGGCGTCACCTCCTGCATCATCGCGGGTGTGGACGGTCTGCTCGTCCTGTTCGACTCGCGGTCCGACCACGAGCCGCACGATGTCGCGGCGATGGCGGCGGCCGCCCACGGCATCAGCCGGACCTGTGGCAGCGCGCTGAACCAGGGTGGCTTCCAGGAGGTCACCATCCGCAACCAGCAGGGGTGTCTCGCGGTCTACGGGATCGGCGACCTCTCCCTGCTGGCCGTGGTCGGCGACGGCACCGTCAACGTGGCCCGTCTGCACCTCGAGGCACGGCCGGTCCTCGGCCGCCTGGCCGTGCTCCTCGAGGGCGAACACCGCCGCCAGAACTACCGGTAGGTCTTCCGCTAGTTGTAAGAGACGATCTTGTTGATCAGCCCGCCACCGGGGAAGTCCATCATCACGACCCCGGTGCGGGCGTACGAGGTCGCGTTCAGCCGGCCGAGCAGGTAGGGGTTGACCCCCTGCTCCCACAGGGCCCCGCCGGCCACCCAGTAGGGCGGGGCCAGGGCCCCCGAGCCGCTGGTGAAGTTCACGTAGATCTTCGTGGCGTCACCGCTGTTCGTGGTGTTCAGGAAGTTGTTCACGGCGTCCCGCTTGGCGCCGATCGCGGCGAACGTCGGCACGCTGTACGCGTCCTGCACGTAGGTGGACGAGCCGTCGTTCCAGCCGGCGAACTGGGCCAGCCCGTAACTGTCGAACCGTCCGCCGCGAGGGCCGTTGAGCACCGCGAGGACGACCTTGCCGCGGACCGTGCCGAGGGTGGGCACGGCCGCCGCCGAGTTCCGGGTCACCGACGGCGCCCAGAAGAGACCGGGCCGGGCCGCGACGTACGCGTCGAAGATGTCCGTGAAGCTCTTCTGCCCCGTCGCGTCGGCGCAGGAGCCGGTCTCGCCGGTGCACTCCTGCTTGAAGCGCAGCAGAACCGTCTCGCCGGGGTGCGCGCCCAGGAACGACGCCAGCCGGTTCAGCACGTCGTCGAAGTTCGCCTGCTGGTACACCGCCCCGTGGTGGATGGTGAAGGTGTTCCCCTCGTTGACCCGGGCCCGCACGTCGATCGCCCGGATGCCGGCGTCCAGCTGCGCGGTGAGCGTGGCGGCGCTGTTGCCGTAGTTCTCCTGGGTCTGCGTGTAGTCACCGCCGTGGATGGAGAGGGTCTCGTGGGTGCCCGGGATCGACAGCGCGCCGAGACTGCGCCCGGAATCCAGCCCGGCCATCCAGTTCGGATTGCTCGCGGTGGCCAGCGTCCGGTAGGAGGAGTCGGCGGCGAGGGCCGGCTGGGGGACCAGGAGCAGCGCGGCGGTGAGGCCGGCGGCGGCGAGGGCACGCATCATGGGGCGGCAATATATCGTTTTATTTACATAAACGGAAGCCGTCACGCCTGAGATATGACTGTGAAGATATAGATGCTCTTCTCTCTTTCCCGCTGATAATCGATTCACACGTTGCCATACGTGGATTCCTGGTTCGGGGAGGAACCGAGTGAAGAAACCCCTAGCGCTGGCCGGTATCACCGTGCTGGTCGGCACCACGCTCGTGGCCACCGCCGCGAGCAGCTCCGCCGCGCCGACGCCCTCAGTCGCGCCGCCGTCGGAGGCCCAGGCGGTCAGCCGGGCCGACGGCCACCTGAAGACCCGCCCCGCCGACTTCGAGGCCGCGCCCGGCGAGTCGTACACCGCGTACCGCACCAAGGTCGACGCCGACGGCGGCGCCCACGTGCGCTACACCCGTGCATACCAGGGCCTGCGGGTCTACGGCGGCGACTTCGTCGTGCACACCGCCCCGGGCAACGTCTACGACGGCGCCTCGGTCGGCCTCAGCGCCCCGCTGAGCCTCAGCGTCACCCCGAAGGTCAGCTCCGCGACCGCCGCCAAGGCCGCGAAGGAAGCCTTCGAGGGGCAGATCACCGGCTCCGAGACCCCCGAGCTGTTCATCGACGCCAGCACCGGCCCCGGCACGCTCGCCTGGGAGACCGTCGTCAAGGGCTGGGCCCCGGACAAGCAGACCCCCTCGGTCCTGCACGTCATCAGCGACGCGCAGACCGGCGCCTACATCGGCGAGTTCGACGACATCGAGACCGTCGCCGGCACCGGCGCCAGCCTCTACTCCGGCTCCGTCGCGGTCGACACCACGCTCTCCGGGTCCACGTACAGCATGATCGACCCGTCGCACGGCAACGGCCGCACCTGCGACATGAACAACGGCACCAGCACCTGCACCACGTTCACCGACGCCGACAACGCCTGGGGCACCGGCGCCACCTCGAACCGTCAGTCGGCCGCCGTCGACGCCCACTTCGGCGCGGCGAAGACGTTCGACTACTTCAAGAACGTGCACGGCCGCAACGGCATCTTCGGCACCGGCGCGGGCGTCCCGTCCCGGGTCCACTACGGCAGCGCGTACGTCAACGCGTTCTGGGACGGCGCCCAGATGACCTACGGCGACGGCGCGAGCAACGCCCGCCCGCTGGTCGCCCTGGACGTGGCCGGTCACGAGATGTCGCACGGCGTCACCGAGAACGTGGTATCCGGCGGCCTGACCTACTCCGGCGAGTCCGGCGGTCTCAACGAGGCCACCAGCGACATCTTCGGCACCATGGTCGAGTTCTACGCCAACACCACGGCCGACCCGGGTGACTACCAGATCGGCGAGAAGATCAACATCAACGGCAACAACACGCCGTTGCGCTACATGTACAACCCGACTCTGGACGGCGCGTCGCACGGCTGCTGGGCCTCCAACACCAACAGCGTGGACGTGCACTACTCGTCCGGCCCGGGCAACCACTTCTTCTTCAACCTCGCCGAGGGCACCGGCGCCACCTCGTTCGGCACCTCGCCGGTCTGTGGCTCGGCCCCCGCGGTGACCGGCATCGGCCGCACCAAGGCCGCCGCCATCTGGTACCGGGCCCTGGACGTGTACTTCACCTCCAACACCCGCTACTACCTCGCCTCGAACCTGGCGAACACGGCCCGCGCCTACACCCTGCGCGCCGCCACCGACCTGTACGGCTCCTGCTCGACCGAGTACAAGGCCGTCCAGGCCGCCTGGACCGCGGTCAACGTGGCCGGCAGCGACACCGCCTGCTCCACCGGCAACGACTTCTCGCTGACCAGCAGCCCCGCCGCCGCGTCGGTCAACCCGGGCTCGTCGGCCACCGCCACCATCGCCACCGCCGTCACCAGCGGTAGCGCCCAGACGGTGGCTCTCACCGCCTCGGGCCTGCCGTCCGGCGTCACCGCCAGCTTCAGCCCGTCGTCGGTCACCGCCGGCGCCAGCTCCACGCTGACCCTGGCCACCACCACGGCCGCCGCCGCCGGAACCTACGCGATCACCATCACCGGCACCGGCACCGCCGCCACCAGGACCGCCACGTTCAGCCTGACCGTCAACGGCGCCGGCGGCAGCTGCTCCGGCACCAACGCCACCGACGTGACGATCTCCGACAACGCCACGGTCAACTCGCCGATCACCATCAGCGGTTGCTCCCGCGCCGCCTCGGCGACCAGCACGGTGGAGATCCACATCGTCCACACGTACATCGGTGACCTGGTCGTCTCCCTGGTCGCCCCGGACGGCAGCGTCTACCAGCTGCGCAGCCGCACCGGTGGCAGCACCGACAACATCGACACCACCTACACGGTCAACCTCTCCTCGGAGACCGCCCCGAACGGCACCTGGAACCTGCGGGTCCAGGACGCCGCCTCGTCCGACACCGGCTACATCAACAGCTGGACCCTGACCCTCTAAGGGCAGACCACGCGGTGGGGGCGGCCGGCACTTCGGTGCGGGCCGCCCCTTTTTCCTTTCTGGTACGAGTAGCCCGCCCCGAGCCCGCGACGGCGAACCCTGGCGGCCCCGCGAGAGGGCCGTCCCCTCCCGGCATCCCCGCGACCGCCGGGCCGATGCGGCCCGTCGCGCCCGCGGGACCGTCGTCCGGCGATCCCGATCACGGCGGGAAGGTGTCCGTTTCCGGCCGGGGGCGGCATACGATGGGCAGACCCCGGGGTGAGGAGGCCCGATGCCCGCCGCTAGCAGAGCCGTCGTCGTGCTGATCGTCGGTGGGATCGTGGCCGTCGGGGGATTGGTCATCTACTACGACCCGGGCAGTCCCGCGGTCTCCTGCCAGGGCCAGGCGATGCCCCGCGGCAGCACCTGCCGGGTGATGACCTCGGACAGCCAGGAGTCCCGCACCTACGACCAGCAGGCCGAGGCCCAGCGCTCCCAGCGCGCCGAGAACGGCTTGACCGCCGGCGTCGTCGGTTCACTGATGTTCCTCGCCGCCGCCGGCTACCTGCTCATCAACCCGGGCGCCAACCGCGACTAGCACCACAGCCGACCGCGCATAGAGCCGAAGACGACCGCGGCCGGCTCCAGAGACGTCCGGCGATGGACGGAAGCCGAAAGACCTTGCGCGTGCTTCGTACCCTGCCGGGGGTGTCCTCCTGGTTTCGCAGACGCGATCACAACATATTCACGAACGCCGGCTCGCTACTGGTCTGTGGCCTGTTGGCGGGTGTCGTGGTGGCGGCTGCCGCCTTCCCCGCCGCGGCCATGACCGGACTGATGGCCAAGGCGGGCGGTGA
>NZ_BOMG01000023.1 GCF_016862075.1 Actinoplanes couchii
ACCTAGGACCGCGCAAGGCTAGGACCGCGCAAGGCTAGGACCGCGCGGGAGTGGGTCGGGGGCGGGTGGGGGAAGGGGGCGTGGTCAGGGCGCCTGGCGGGGGCGGGACTGGTGGTGGGCTGTGTAGGCCTCTCGGCGTTGGGGGTCGGTGGCCAGTGTCACCGCGGTTCGGGCCAGCAGCTTTGCGGCGTGCAACAGGGCCTCGTCGGCCTGTGGGGTGGCCGCCTGGGTCGTGAACTCGTGGGTGTGGGGCATTGCCGTCACTCCGCGTAGGGCGATCATCGGGTGGATCGACGGGACCACGTGGCTGATGTTGCCCATGTCCGTCGATGCTGTTGTCAGGCCGCCGGGCAGGGGCACCGGGGTGCGGCCGAAAGCGGGCAGGTGGGACGCGTACGCCGTGATCAGCCAGGGGTCGTTGTGCAGGTTCAGGTAGTCCGGTTCGGTGCGGCGGAACTCCACGGTGGCGCCGGTGGCCAGGGCGCCGGCCTCGAAACAGGCCCACACCCGGCGGCGCAGGGCGGTCAGGTCGGCGGCTTCGGGGGTTCGTACCTCGTACTCGAGAATGCTCTGCTCGGGAATGATGTTGGTCTTCTCGCCGCCGGAACGGACGAAGCCGGCGATCCGGTGGTCCGGCGGGATCTGCTGGCGGAGCAGGCCCACCGCCACCTGCGAGACCACTGCCGCGTCGGCCGCGTTCACCCCGTCCCAGGGTGCGCCGGCCGCGTGCGCCGGACGGCCCCGGAACGTCACCTCGAACCGGGTGCACGCCTGGGTGGTCTCCCCCGGCGCGGCCCGGTCGGCGGCCGGGCCGGGATGCGCCATCATCGCCACCGTCACGTCGTCGAACGCGCCGCGCTCCAGCATCAGCTGCTTGCCGCCGCCGCTCTCCTCCGCGGGGGTGCCGAGCAGTTTGATCCGGAACCCCCACCGGTCGGCGGCCGCCCGCAGTGCGACAGCGGCACCGGCCGAGGAGGCGCAGATGATGTTGTGGCCGCAGCCATGACCGATTCCGGGCAGCGCATCGTATTCAGCGCAGACACCCACGGTCAGATCGCCTTCGCCGTACGTCGCGGTCAGCGCCGTGGCCAGGCCGCAGGCGCCCTCCTCGACGGTGAACCCGGCCGACCGCATCAGCTCCGCCAGTTTCGCCGCCGAGGCGTGCTCGGCGAACGCGACCTCGGGCTCCGCATGCAGGCTGTGACTGAGCCCGAGGAGCCGGGCCTGCCACTCGTCGACCGCGGCGTCGGTGTCGGGTTCCACACGACCGAAACTATCAGCGCCCGGCGCCGGAACGCCGGGCGCTGACATCGGGATCAGCGGTTCGACGGACGCCGGCGGCGGGTGACCAGCAGGGCGATCAGCCCGGCCAGGATCAGGCCACCACCCGCCCAGCCGTAGGCGGTCACGTTCGCACCGGTCAGCGCGAGCGTGTCCCGAGCCGGAGCCGGGGCCGGATCGGCGACAAGCGTCGGAACGTCGATCGACCGGCTGACCGACGGCGACGGCGTGTCCCCATCGGGAGTGCCGTTCGGGGAGTCGCCATCCAAGTCCGGAGAATCCGAATTGTCCGAGTCATCAGGAGAAGAGTCATCAGGAGAAGAGTCATCAGGAGAAGAGTCGTCGGGAGAATCGGCGTCGTCCTGATCGCCGGAAGAGGTGTCCTGGTCGTCGTCGTCATCACCGGGGAAGGGCCGCGGCCGATCCCCACCACCGGGCCGAGGCCGATCCCCACCGGAAGCAGGCCGATCCCCGCCGACACCCGGCCGGTCACCGCCACCGATCCCCGGCCGGTCCCCGCCGGTGCCAGGACGGTCCCCGCCGCCCTGCCGAACCGCGTCCGGCGCACAGGCCTCGACCACGAGACTCCCGAGCGCCACATCGAGCAGCCGGCTGCCGCCCAGGCGTACCTCAATCCGCAGGGTTTCCGCCTCTGCCTTGACCTGCAGACCCTTGACCTTCTGCCGAACCCCGCCGAGCGAGACCCGAGCCTCCAGAGGCGACGGCTTCCCGGGTTCGAGACCGCCGAGCAACCCCACCGAGACGTCGGCCCCGGCATCCTTGAGCAGCCGCGCGGGCTTGCCGGCGGCCTTCACTTCGAGAACCGCCGGCCGGTACGTGACCGCGGGCCGCCCCCGCTCCCCGCCGGAGATCGCCTCCAGGGTCGGCTGACTGACCACCCGGATCGTGACCTGCTGCGCAGTGCCGGCGAAGAGGGCCAGCTCCGTGAGGGCGACACCGGCCCCGGATCGTACGCCCAGTCGCCCTCGTCCGAGATCGATCAGATCGGTGGCGCTCTGCGCGGAGCCGGCCGGCCCGATCCGCAGGAGACTGGTGCGCTGACCACCGGCGTGCATGCCGTCCAGGATCGACAGTCCGGCGAGCATGGTCGCGGACCGGGTGAGTGGTCCGGTGCGCCCACAGCGGTAGTCGTCGTCCCAGGTGGCGTGGGCGGTGGACCGGCCGGTGCCGGTGGTGGCGAGCCCGGCGGCGCGGAAGCTCGCGAGGTCTTTGGTGGACGGCGCCTGGCGGCTGGGTTCGCCGTGGAAGGCGCCGGCGCCGCCGGAGGGCAGGCCGAGGACGCGGGCGTCGGCGTGCCGGCCGCTGGCGACGCTGCGGTACGGCTGGGCGTCGCTGTCCACGGTGCCGGTGGCCGACGCGAGCCGGACGTCGGCGAGGGCGGGCAGTCCCCTGGTGAGCGGGCCCGGGTTGAGGACCGCGATCCGGGCGAGGTCGGCCTGGGAGTGTGCCGTGAAGTTCCCGACGGCGCAGTCGCGGGGCGTGGCGGCGGCCGGCATCGCGGGTGCGGCGGGGATCGTCAACGCTGCGGCCAGTAGGCCGTATAGGACGGTCGGCATGAGGTCCCTTCCGGGGCGTGGAATGTCCGACCTTTCATCGCAACGCACGCTTTATCAGCTACGGGGCCCCGGAACCTCACTCACGATGAGCACGTACGCGCAAAGCCGACAACCAGCGCTTTAACCTCAGACCTCAACGATCGGAACGATCCTCCGGATAGCTCGCGCCACCTGTGGATTCGCTGGTGAGCGGCCGCGCCCCGCCCTCCGGCGGCCCGGCGGCCGACTGTCCACCGGCCGCCAGCTGTGGAAACTTCTCGTCGAAGGCGGGCCGCTCGGACCGGATCCGCGGCATCCGGTCGAAATTGCGTAGCGGCGGCGGACTCGACGTCGCCCACTCGAGCGAATTGCCGTGACCCCACGGATCGTCGAGAGCCGTCACCTCGCCCACCCGGTACGACTTCCACACGTTGTAGAGGAACGGCAGCGTGGCCGCGCCGAGCACGAACGAGCCGATGGTGGAGAACGTGTTCAGGAAGGTGAACCCGTCGGCGGCCAGATAGTCCGCGTACCGCCGGGGCATGCCCTCGTTGCCCAGCCAGTGCTGCACCAGGAAGGTGGCGTGGAACCCGAGGAACGTCAGCCAGAAATGCACCTTGCCGAGCCGTTCGTCGAGCATCCGCCCGAACATCTTCGGGAACCAGAAATAGACGCCGGAGAAGACCGCGAACACGATCGTCCCGAACAGCACGTAGTGGAAATGGGCCACCACGAAATAGCTGTCGTGCACGTGGAAGTCGACCGGCGGCGAGGCCAGCAGCACCCCGGTCAGCCCGCCGAGCAGGAACGTCACCATGAACCCGACCGCGAACAGCATCGGCGTCTCGAACGTCAGCTGCCCCCGCCACATGGTGCCGATCCAGACGAAGAACTTCATCCCGGTCGGAATCGCGATCAGATAACTGAGCAGGCTGAAGAACGGCAGCAGCACCTGGCCGGTGGCGAACATGTGGTGCGCCCACACACTCATCGACAGCATGGTGATCAGAATGGTGGCGGCGACCAGTGTCTTGTAACCGAAGACCGGTTTACGGCTGAACACCGGCACCACCTCGGTGATGATCCCGAAGAACGGCAGCGCGATGATGTAGACCTCGGGATGACCGAAGAACCAGAACAGGTGCTGCCACAACATCGGCCCGCCGGTCGCCACGTCGAACACCTGCGCGCCGAGCACCCGGTCCGCGGCCAGCGCGAAGAGCGCGGCCGCCAGGAACGGGAAGACCAGGATGACGAGTACGCTGGTCAGCAGGATGTTCCAGGTCATGATCGGCATGCGGAACATGGTCATTCCCGGCGCCCGCAGGCACAGGATCGTGGTGATCATGTTGACCGCGCCGAGGATCGTGCCGACACCCGACAGCGCCAGCCCGACCACCCACATGTTGCCGCCCACCCCCGGCGAGTGCTGCCAGGTGCTCAACGGCGTATAGGCGGTCCAGCCGAAATCCGCGGCCCCGCCCGGCACCAGGAAACCCCCGAAGGCGATCAACCCCCCGAAGAGATACAGCCAGTACGCGAACCCGTTCAGCCTCGGGAACGCCACATCGGGCGCGCCGATCTGGATCGGCACCACGAAGTTGGCGAAGGCGAACACGATCGGCGTCGCGAAGAACAGCAGCATGATCGTGCCGTGCATGGTGAACAGCTGGTTGTACTGCTCCGGCGACAGCATCTGCATGCCCGGCCGGGCCAGCTCGGCGCGCATCACCAGCGCCATCGCGCCACCGATCACGAACCAGGCGAACGCCGTGGCCAGATACATGATCCCGATCTGCTTGGCGTCCGTGGTGCGGATCGTCCGGGCCAGCCAGGAACCTCTGACCTGTCGCCGCGCCGGCCAGGGCCGCGCTTCCACCGGGCGGGGGCTTACAGCGGTCATCGAATGTCCTCCCTGGACGTTCGTACCGCTGTCCGGCGAGGTTCGCAGTCCGGGCGAAGGGTCGTGCATCATCCGCACAGTCCCGCCGCCGTTCTTGCGCCGCCGCCGGGACTGTGCCCACCCGGTGATCGACATTGAGGGGCGGTGTCACCCTGGCCCCACACGGTTGGGGGGCCGTCATGCAGATCATCGAATTCACCGAATGGGGCGTACGGTCGGCGGCGCTGCGGTTGCGGCGGCCGGGGACGCCGATGAGCTACGTGATCTATCCGATGATCCATATGGCGGAGGTGTCGTTCTACGCCGACGTGAGCCGGCGGCTGCGTACCGCGGACGTGATCGTCACCGAGGGCATCCGGGACGACGACGGAGTTTGCGCGACCGTGACGAGCGGCTGCTGCGGACCCTCTGCCGCTTGCACGAGGAACGCGGCGGCGAGGACATCGAGGTCGCGGTCGTCTACGGGGCCGGCCACGTCGCGGCGATCGTCCACGGCCTGTGCCACCGCTACGGGTACCGGCCCCGCTCCGCCGAGTGGCTGACCGTCGCGTCCCTCTGACCCCGAACCCCCGCCCCCTGACCTTTGTCCCTGACCTTTGTCCCTGAACCGGAAACGACCGGCGAGGCCGGGGCGGTAGAAGGATGGAAGATCTGGAACCACTGACATGCGTGGGGAACGGCATCGAGGATCAAGCGCATGACATTCCGCGGGCTGACCGGCGCGGCCATGGTGATGGTGCTGGCCACGGCCGGCGCCGCCTGCGACCACGACGACGGTGCTGACGGCGGCGGCGGTGAGCCGGCGACGGTGCCGGTGGTCGGGGCTCGGTCGTCGGCGGCAACGGCGGTCGGGGGGCGGTCGTCGGCGGCGCTGGAGGTCCACGCCGCGTGGTCGTCCTGCGCCGAGGAGCCATCGGTGCGGTTCGGCGACGAGGCCGGCGCGGAGCTGCTGACGCTTCCGTTGCTCGACTCCGCATACCAGGCCTCGGCAGTCGTCTTCTGCCGGCAGCGACCGGCCGAGGACGGAAAACCGGCCGGGGACGGTGGCGGTGGACTCCGGCTGGTGGTGCGTGAGGAACGCACCGGGTACGTCACCGCCCTGGTGCGCGCGATGCGGACACCCGACGAAACCGCGGCCGGGACGCCGGGCCTCGCCGGTGGGGCGGTGCCGGCGCAGTGCGACCTGGTGAAGGTGGACGTGCCGTGGATCGCCGTGGTCGGTGCCGACGGAGGATGGGTTCACCCGGGTCTGCCCAGGGACACCTGCGGCTCGGTGCCGCACGCGGTGATGGCGGAGATCCGGGGCGCCCTGTTGCACAGCACGGTCATTCCGGACCGCGGTCCGCCTCCGACTCGGAAGACGGGATGACCCAGTCGGGCGGGTCGGCGGCCTGCAAATGAGGGTCGTCGACGAAGAACGTGCGGACCCTGCCGATCGGGGTGTTCGGCCCCTCGAAACGGACCGTGACCCGCCCGATGCCGCTGCCGTGCACCCATCCCGTCCCGTGCTCGTCGTGCCGCACGTCCTGCCCCGGCCGCCACACCCGCACCGCCGCGGAGGAGGTGGCGAGGGAGGAAGGCCCGGCGGCGAGGGAGGCTCCGGAGAGGGCGGGAGGAGCAACGGAGGAAGGGCCGGAGGAGAAGGAGGTCTCGGGCGACGAAGCCGAACCCGAAGAAGGGGCGGGTGCGGAAGGCGACGTCGCGAGCGCGGCGGAGAGACCGGGCGAGGTGGACGAGTCAGCGGGCGGGAACGGGGTCGGGTCGTCCGGGAAGTCGAGGGTGGGTGGGTCCTCGCCGGCGGCGGTGAAGAGGTCGTCCTGGGCGAAGTCGTACAGCGTGGAGACTCCGACGCCGAGCAGGCGGATGCCTCCGTACGTCGGGATCTCGGCCAGCAGGCGGCGGGCCTGGGCGGCTATCAGCTCGCCGTCGTCGGTGGGCTGGTCTCTGGTGAGTGCCCGGGTGACCGTGGTGAAGTCGGGGTGGCGAACCTTGATGTTGACCGTGCGGCCGGTCAGGCCGGAGCGGCGCAGCCGGGCCGCGACCCGGGCGGAGAGCAGGTCCAGCTCGTGGATCAGCCGGGCCGGGTCGGTGACGTCGATGTCGAAGGTCTCCTCGGCGGACACCGATTTCGTCTCGCGCGAGCTGACCACCGGGCGCGGGTCGTCGGCGCGGGCCAACCGGAACAGGCCGTGGCCGTGTGCGGTGCCGAACCAGTCGACCAGATCCTCCAAGGGGACGGCGGCCAGCTCGCCGACCGTGCGGACGCGGGCCCGGTGCAGGCGCTGCTCGGTGGCCGGGCCGACCCCGCCGAGGCGCCGGACCGGCATCGGGTGCAGGGTGGTCAGCTCGTCACCGGGGGCGACGACGGTGAGCCCGTCGGGCTTGTTCAGATCCGAGCCGATCTTGGCGAGGAGTTTGCTGGAGGCGGCGCCGATCGAGCCGGTGACACCACCGGTCGCGGCGGCGATGTCCGCTTTCAACCGGCGGGACAGAGCGGTGATCCCGGCGACGCTGAGGTCGTGGTCGGTGGCGGCCAGGTCGACGAACGCCTCGTCGATGGAGACCTGCTCGACCAGCGGGGAGACGCCGGCCAGCAGCTCCATGACGACGGCGCTGGTCCGCTGATAGGCCGGGAACCGTGGCGACAGGTAGGCGGTGTTGGGCGGGCACAGCCGCCGGGCCTGGGCCATCGGCATCGCCGAGTGCGCGCCGAAGGCCCGAGCCTCGTAGGACGCGGTGGACACCACGCCCCGCCCGGCCACCCCGCCGACGATCACCGGCTTGCCCCGCAGCGAGGGTTTGTCGCGCTGCTCGACGGCGGCGAACATCGCGTCCAGGTCGACGTGCAGAATGCTGGCTCTCCCCCTCACGATCCGCAGCGTAGGCGCGGGGTACGACAAATGTGCCGTGGGAGCGCTACCAGGAGCAGGTTTACAGCCGGCGAAACACTGTGCCACCATCGGCTCGCGCTCCGGCGGAACACGACGCCGGTCGATGCACGTGAACGACGCCGAGCGGAGGAAGCGGACGGTGCCGGAGAGTCGGACCGCGGTCGTACATGCCGTCCCGGGGCTGGTCCGGGACGCTCAGCGGGGTGACACCGGCGCGCGGGACCGGCTGTTCGCCGACCACCTCCCGCTGGTCTACGACGTCGTCGGGCGGACGCTGCCCGGGCACCCGGACGTCGACGACCTGGTGCAGGACACCATGCTCCAGGCGATCAACGGGCTGGCCGGCCTGCGTGACCCGGAACGGTTCCGGTCGTGGCTGGTGGCGATCGCGTACCGCCGGGTCCAGGCCCATCTGCGGACCCAGCGGACCGCCCGCCGGCGGCGGCACCACGCGGAGCCGGTGGACCTGCCCGACCCGGACGGCGACTTCGCCGAACGGACCACCGCCGAGATGGTCGTCACCGGCCAGCGGCGTGAGCTGGCCGAGGCCACCCGCTGGCTGGAGGACGCCGACCGCGAACTGCTCGGGCTCTGGTGGCAGGAGGCCCGCGGCGACCTGTCCCGGGCCGAGCTGGCCGACGCCCTGGGGCTGCGCCCGAACCACGCCGCGGTACGGGTCCAGCGGATGAAGTCACGACTCGAACTGGCCCGTGGGGTGGTGCGGGCGCTGCGGGCCCGGCCGATCTGCCCGGAGCTGTCCAGCACGATCCGGTTCTGGGACGGCACCGTCGACTCGGTGTGGCGCAAACGTCTCTCCCGGCACGTGCGGGACTGTCCGAAGTGTCACGTCTACCAGGCCGGGATGGTCTCCCCGGAGCGGCTGCTGCTGGGCACCGTCGCGTTGCCGGTGCCGGTCGCGCTCTGGGCCGGGATCCGGACGGCGGCCGAGGCCGGAGTGGCCCCGCCGGTCGTGGCGGTGGGCCGGACGCTGCCCTGGAAGGCGGTCGCGGCGATGGTGACGGTGGCGGCCGGGGGCGGGCTGATCTTCGCGGTGCTGCACGACCCGGCTGCCCCGCCGGCCCCGGTGGCGATCGATCCGCCGGTGGCCAGCGCTCCGGCCCGGCCGTCCCCGACGGTGGGCGCGAGCGTGAGCCCGGCCGCCGAGAGGACGGAGCGGGTCGCCGGGAACGCCACGGGAAGCCGCATCGTGGTGGCGCCGGACGGCTCGGACGACGGTGACGGCAGCCTCTCCCACCCGTACCGGACGATCAAAAAAGCAGTTGATCTGGTGAAACCGGGGCAGAGCATCGTCTTGCGGGGCGGAACACACCGTCCCACCTCGACGATCGAGATCGACACCGACGGATCGGGAGACAACCGGATCACGATCAGCGGGTACGACGGGGAACAGGCGGTCATCGACGCCTCGGGCATTCCGGCGGGACAGTGGGCGATCGTCCAGCGGGGCTCCCACTGGACCGTCCGCGATCTCGAGGTGACCGGCGCACGGGCCGCCACCTGGACCTGTCTGGCCTGTGTGGACAACGTCTTCCAGCGGCTGAACCTGCACGACAACGCGGGTGTCGGGCTGATGCTCCGGGATCCCGGAACCGCCGGGAACCAGGTGCTGGACAACGATTTCCGCGCCAACCAGGGCTCCGGGCTGTCGGTGCAGTTCGGGTCCGGGGACGGCAACCTGGTCCGGGGCAACCGGGCGTCCGGCAACGCGCGCGACGGCATCGATCTGGGCGCGTTCCAGAGCCGGGTGGCGCTGGAGTACAACTGGTCGTACCGCAACGGTGGCAACGGGTTCGCCCTCGGCGGCGGTGATCAGAAACTGCACGCCACCCATCATCTGCGGCACAACGCGGCGTGGCTCAACGCCGGAGCGGGATTCACCGACGAGGGGAACACCGCCGGGATCGAACTGGGCAACAACACCGCGTACGACAACGAGGGTCTGGGTTTCGCCTTCCGCACCGCCCCCGCGGTGATGCGCAACAACGTGGCGATCGACAACGGCCGGGGTGAGCAGAGCCTGTCGACCGCCGCGAGTCAGAACAACAACAGCTGGCAGGAGCCGGGGGTCACCCTGCGGTCCACCGATCCGGCGGAGGCCGAGGGGGCCCGCAACGCGCGTGGTGGGCTGCCCGGGACCGCGTTCCTGCAGACCGGCAACGGGATGGGCGCGTCGATGGCGGGGTCTTCCTGAAGCCCGGCTGAAAACGGATGGCCGGGCCGGACCACGAACGCCAGACTGTCCGACCCAACGCCTCAGGTGACGCGCCAGTCGGGCCAGGGTTCGTCCTCGGCGGCTCGGTGGGGGCCGCCGGCCGCGGTGGTGCGCAGCAGCAGGGAGGTGCCGTCGGCGCAGACGATGCGGAGGCCCCGGGGGGCCTTGCCGCGTTCGCCGGGTGGGCCCAGGTCGGCCAGGGCGACCAGCTGCCAGGCCCGGAGGGCGGGCGGCCGGTGTGCGTCCAGCAGCATCGCGGCCAGGACGGCCAGGCGGTCGGGGCGGCGGCCCGCGGGCGGCGGCAGGCGGTCCGGCACGGGCAGGTCGGTCTCGCCGGGCCAGATCGCGCCCCAGAGGTAGGCCAGCGCGCCGTCGGTGTAGCGGACGCGGATGCCGGCCGGGGACGGTCCGCCGGGTGCGGTGTCCGTTCCGTACCGTTCCACCGCCTCGATCTCCGGGTGTCCCGAGGCCGTGAGCAGTGTCTCTACGACGTCGAGTACCTGGGCCAGCTGCACGAAGCGCTCCGATCACTCTCTGTGAAACACAGTGAGTCAATCGTCTTTCGGAGCGTGCCTGCCGCCCCCGCTGTGCGACGCACGGTAGGTTCTCGGTCATGGCTCGTGTACGCGCCGCACTGTACCTGGACTTCGACAATGTGTTCAGTGCGTTGATCCGGCAGGACCCGGACGTGGCGATTCAGTTCGCCGAGGAACCGGGTGCCTGGCTGTCCCGGTTGACCACCTCGCTGACCGTCGACGGTCCGCGACGGTGGCTGATCCTGCGCTGTTACATGAATCCGGGCGGCTGGGTGCCGCATCCGGATCCGGCGAGCGGCCAGCAGCGGTTGTACTACTCGCGCTTCCGGCCGTACTTCGTGAACGCCGGTTTCGAGGTGATCGACTGCCCGAGGCTGACCCACACGAAGAACGCCGCGGACATCCGGATGGTGGTGGACGCGGTCGACGCGCTGGCCGATCCGGTGACGCACGAGGAGTTCGTCATCGCCTCCGGCGACTCGGACATGACCCCCCTGCTGGTACGCCTGCGCCGTGCCGACCGCCGCACCACGATCGTCTCCCCGGCCGACGCGGCCCTCGCCTTCACCTCGGTCGCCGACCGGCTCATCGTCAGCCAGGAGCTGCTGGAGCTGGTGCAGGGCGAGCCGGTGGAGAGCGACGAGGACCAGGTGGTGGTCAATCCGCCGGGTGAGGAGCACGCCGAGGCCTCCTACGACCAGTTCCGTGACCTGGTGACCTGGCGGTTCACCGCGGCGCCGAGTCCGCTGAACCTGGCGTCGCTGGCCCACGATCTGCGGCGTCAGCTGGGCACCGGCGTGGACGAGTCGAACTGGTTCGGTTTCGGCGGGTTCGTGCGCGCGCTGGAGAGCCTTCGTCTGCCGTACGCCAAATTCTCGAATCATTTCGTCTGGGACGACAGCCGCCATGGCCCGCCGGAGACGACCGGCACCACCGGTCCGGCCCCGGAGCCGATCGTGCGGCTCAGTTCCCCGCTGGGGCTGCCGCGGCTGCCGCGGGAGATGTGGCCGCCGGTCTACCGGGCGCTGGCCGACTATGCCGCGTCGCATCATTTCAACCTGACCGAGGCGACCCGCTGGGCCCGGGACCGGCTGGCCGAGCAGGGTGTGGACGTGAGCCGTTCGGCGATCGCGTTCGTCACCCGGGGCACGGCGTTCGGCGGGGCCCCGCTCTACCGGCAGCCGTCGCCGGACGCGGACGAGATCGCCGCGGCGTTCGCCGACAACGTGCTGAACCGGGCGGACGCGGCCGCGATCGCCCTGACCGAGGACGAGTGCGCCGAGGTGCGTTTCTGGCTGGGAGCGGTGGACCCGAAGGCCTGAAAGGGCCCGGAATCCGGGGCCTAGAAGAGCCGGGCGGCCGCCGCCTCCCAGGCTTTGACCAGGTCGAACGTCGAGGGTTCACGCAGCCACTGGATCTGCAGGCCGTCCATCATGGCGACGACCTGCACGGCGAGCCCGTGCGGGTCGGTGACGCCGCTGTCGGCGAGCCCGGCGAACTGGTTCAAGGTGGTGCTCTGCCGCAGGCGGAAGTAGTCGTAGGCGGGGTGCCCGGGGGCGAGCGACTCGGCTTCCAGCACCGCGAACAGCCGGACGATCTCGGGTTGCCCGGCGTTGCGCGCGACGACGGCGGTGCACACCTCGGGCAGGGTGATCCGCCCGTCGCTCCAGAGCTGGTGCACGGGCCGCCCGAGTTTCTCGGCCAGCGACAGCGCGTCCTGTTCGTCGCGGTATTCCAGGACGGCCACCAGCAGGCTGTCCTTGGAGCCGACGTGGTGCAGCATGCCGGGCACGGTGAGCCCGCAGCCGTCGGCGACGTCCTGCATCGACAGCCCCCAGAAGCCGCGCTCGGCGATCAGCTTGGTGGTCATCTCGAGGATCTGGCGGCGCCGTTCGGCGGCCGGCAGCCGGGATCTGTCACGTCTCTGCACAGCTCTTTCCTACCAGCAGCCCCTTGCGAGACCCGTTCTGAGCTGGCTATGTTTCGAGGTAGTTAATACCTAGTAGGTACTCAGTAAGGGTGGGGACATGGCACTCACGACCTCGGAACAAGCGGCGATCACCAGCGGCAACGACATGTGGCACACCGAGGCCGTCGAGTCCGCCGGCCTCCCCTCCGTGATCGTCACCGACGGCCCGCACGGCGTGCGGGTGCAGGCCGAGGGCGACGACCTGCTGGCCGGTGTTCCGGCCACCTGTTTCCCGCCGGCCGTGGCCAGCGCCTCCACCTGGGATCCGGAGCTGCTGCACCGGATGGGTGAGGCGCTCGGCGACGAGTGCCGCGCCCAGGACATCGCGGTGCTGCTCGGCCCGGGTGTCAACCTCAAGCGCAGCCCGCTCGGCGGCCGCAACTTCGAGTACTTCTCCGAGGACCCGCTGCTCTCCGGATACCTCGCCACCGAGTGGGTCCGCGGCCTGCAGAGCCGGGGTGTCGGCGCGTCGCTGAAGCACTTCGCGGTGAACAGCCAGGAGACCGACCGGATGCGGATCAGCGCCGACGTCGACGAGCGCACGCTGCGGGAGATGTACCTGCGCGCCTTCCACAAGGTGGTCACCCGGGCCCAGCCGTGGACCGTGATGTGCGCGTACAACAAGATCAACGGGGTGTACGCCAGCGAGCACCACTGGCTGCTCACCGAGGTGCTGCGCGGCGAGTGGGGCTTCGAGGGCCTGGTCGTCTCGGACTGGGGCGCCGTCGTCGACCGGGTCGCGGCGATCGCCGCCGGTCTCGACCTGACCATGCCCGGCCCGGATCCGGTCGGTGACCGGGCACTGGTGACCGCCGTCGAGGCGGGGCGGCTGGACCCGGCGGCGCTGCGGCGCAGTGCGGAGCTCGTACAGAAGCTGGTGGAGAAGGCCGGGGACCGGCCGGCCGGGACCTATGACGCCGACGCCCACCACGCGCTGGCCCGGGAGATCGCCGGCCGGGCGATCGTCCTGCTGAAGAACGACGGTGGCCTGCTGCCGCTCAACGACCAGCAGTCGGTCGCCGTGCTCGGCGAGTTCGCCCGCACCCCGCGCTACCAGGGCGGCGGCAGCTCGCAGATCACCCCGACCCGGCTCGACGACGCGCTCACCGCGATCCAGGCGTCCGGCGCGCCGGTCCGGTTCGCGCCCGGTTACACCGTCGAGGGCGACTCCGACGAGGGCCTGCTGGCCGAGGCCGTGGCGGTGGCCCGGGAGTCGGACGTGGCGATCGTGTTCGCCGGCAGCGTGCACGAGACCGAGGGCGCCGACCGGGAGTCGATCGACCTGCCGGCCACGCAGCTCGCGCTGATCGAGCGGGTCGCCGCCGCCAACCCGCGGACGATCGTGGTGCTCTCCAACGGCGCCGTGCTCGCCACCAAGCCGTGGGACGAGCAGGTGCCCGCCCTGGTCGAGGGCTGGCTGCTGGGCCAGGCCGGCGGCAGCGCCCTGGCCGACGTGCTGTTCGGCCGGGTCAACCCGTCCGGGCGGCTGGCCGAGACCATCCCGGTGAAACTCGCCGACCACCCGTCGTACCTGGACTTCCCGGGCGAGCACGGCCACGTCCGGTACGGCGAGGGCCTGCACGTCGGTTACCGGGGCTTCGACGCGCGCGATGCCGAGGTCGCGTACCCGTTCGGGTTCGGCCTCTCCTACACCACCTTCGGTTACGGTGCGGCCCGCGCCTCGGCGTCACCGTCCGGCGTCGAGGTGCGGGTCGCGGTGACCAACACCGGCGACTGGGACGGCCGTGAGGTGGTGCAGGTGTACGTGAGCCTGCCCGGTTCCCGGGTGCGCCGGGCGCCGCGGGAGCTGAAGGCGTTCGCCAGCGTCCCGATCACGTCCGGGGACACCACCGAGGTGACGCTGACCGTCGAGCGCGAGGACCTCGCCTACTGGGACATCCGTCTCGGCAGGTGGATCGTCGAGGACGGCGAGTACGTGATCGAGGTCGGCTCCTCGTCCCGGGACATCCGGGCCACCGTGACCGTGCACGTGGCGGGTGACCCGGCCCGGGTGCCGCTGACCGCCGACTCCAGCGTCGACGAGTGGCTGGCCGACCCGCGGGGCGCCGAGGTGCTCAAGACCGCGCTCGGGGCGACCGACCGGCCGCTGGCCCCGGAGATGCTGATGATGCTGGGCAGCCTGCCGCTGAGCCGGATGGCTGTCTTCCCGGGCATGCCGATCACGGTCGGCGACCTGGACAAACTGGTCGAGGCCGCCAACTGAGATCTACGTTCGCGCCCGCGTGAGCAGTGCCTGGATCCGGGACACCAGCTCGCGCGGGCTGAACGGCTTGGTCACGTAGTCGTCCGCCCCGGCGCTGAACCCGCCCTCGACGTCCTGCTCCTGCACCCGCGCGGTGAGCATGATGATCAGCATGCCGGCGGTGCTCGGGTCGGAACGCAGCATCCGGCACACGTCGATGCCCGAGAGCCCCGGCATCGAGACGTCCAGCACGGCCAGCGTGGGCAGCCGGGAACGCGCCGTCTCGACTGCGGTCTGACCGTCACCGACCGCCAGCACTTCCAGCCCGGCCTGCTCCAGCTTGAAGGCCACCAGGTCGCGGATGTCGGCGTCGTCGTCGGCCACCAGGACGGTCGTCACGCGGCTCCCCCCGATCGTTGCACTCTGTGCTCGGACCATATCCCGACATACCCGCCGGGTGGGTGGCTCTTCGGAAAGTACGCCGGTAAGCTTCCGGCCATGCGCGCACAGTTGACCAAGTGGTGGCCCGCCTGACCGGCGGCCCCCTCTCGCGCGTGTGACACCGCGGCCGCCTCCCCGAGGCGGCCGTTCGGCGTTCTCGGTGGGCGGCCCTCTTCTTTTCCGGAAAGAGGACCACATGCCCTACGCCCTGCTGCACCGCGACGGCGCCGACCACGTCGAGGTGCTCACCGGCGACGTCGTCACGGTCGCCCGGCTCGACGACATCCCGCTCGAACCGGGCACCCCGGTGCTCGCGGTCATCCCGTACCGGCAGATCACCGAACGTGGTTTCGACTGCGTCGACGACGCGGCTCCGCTGGAGTGCCTGCTGGTCCGGTCGGTCACGACCGAGCCGCTGAGCGCCTTCCCGCCCGGTGAGCTGACCCTGCGTGACGGCGGTTTCGACCTGTCCGACGACGAGTACGGCGCGGTGGTCGAGGAGGTGCTCCGCGACGAGATCGGGCACGGGGCGGGCGCCAACTTCGTCATCCACCGGGTCTACCGGGCGACCGTCGACGGGGACGTGCCGGCCGCCGCGCGGGCCGCGTTCGGGCGGCTGCTCGCCGGTGAGCAGGGCACCTACTGGACGTTCCTGGTCGACACCGGCAACCGGATCCTGGTCGGCGCCACCCCGGAACGGCACGTCAGCGTGCAGGACGGGATCACCATGATGAACCCGATCAGCGGAACCTTCCGCAACGGCTCCGGCGACATCCTCGACTTCCTCCGTGACCCCAAGGAGATCGAGGAGCTGTACATGGTCCTCGACGAGGAGCTGAAGATGATGGCCACCGTCGCCGAGCACGGCGGTCAGGTGGCCGGGCCGTACCTGAAGGAGATGTCCCGCCTCACCCACACCGAGTACCTGCTCGCCGGGCGGGGTTCCCGGGACGTGCGGGAGGTGCTGCGGGAGACGATGTTCGCGCCGACCGTCACCGGCAGCCCGATCGAGAACGCCTGCCGGGTCATCGCCCGCCACGAACGCCGCGGCCGTCGCTACTACGCCGGTGTCCTCGCGCTGCTCGACCACGACGTGGACGGCCGGCAGACCCTGGACGCGCCGATCCTGATCCGGACCGCCGAGATCACCCCGGACGGCTGCCTGCGGGTGCCGGTCGGCGCCACCCTGGTCCGGCACTCCACGGCGGCGGGCGAGGTCGCCGAGACCCACACGAAGGCGGCCGGCGTGCTGTCCGCGCTGGGCGCGGTTCCTTCCACAGCTGCTGCGGTACGCGGAACCATGCTCACCCCCGAGGTGCAGTCGATCCTGGCCGCCCGCAACGACGAACTGGCCCGGTTCTGGCTCGACTCCCGCGCCCTCGGCGCCCTGACGGTGGCCGCCCTGGCCGGCCGGCACGCGCTGATCGTGGACGCCGAGGACACCTTCACCGCGATGCTCGCCCACCAGCTCAAGGCTCTCGGCCTGACCGTGACGCTCGCCCCGTGGAACGCCCTGCCGGCGTCGCTCGACGCCGACCTGCTCGTGGTCGGCCCCGGCCCGGGTGACCCGTCGGACGGCGGCGACCCGAAGATGGCGCGACTGCACGCGCTGGTCACGGCGGCCCTGGAGGCGGGACGGCCGTTGTTCGCGGTCTGTCTCGGGCAGCAGATCCTCGCCTCGGTGCTGGGTCTGCCGCTGATCCGCCGGGAGTCGCCGTACCAGGGGCTGGCCCGTGAGGTGGACCTGTTCGGCACGGTCCGCCGGGTCGGTTTCTACTCCAGTTTCGCCGCCGCGGCCGGCCCCTCGGACACCCGGTACGGCCCGGTCGAGCTGGCCGTCGACCCGGCCGACGGCACCGTGCACGCCCTGCGCGGGCCGGGTTTCGCCGGGGTCCAGTTCCACCCCGAGTCGGTGCTGAGCCGGGACGGCGTGGACGTTCTCCGGGAACTTCTGCCGCCGTTGCTGTCCGGGGTGGTTAGCCCGGCGATTAGCGGGTAGCGAGACAGTGTCGGTGGTCCAAGGTGATCGAGAGCCTCACCTTGGGCCACCGGCCCGTTTCCGCTCCCCATCCGTCGCCGGGGTGAACCGGGTTTACCGGCGCCCGTTGTCCGGGTATCGGCTGGCCGTCATCGTGTCGCTGACCACCATCGGAGGCGAATCATGTCCGAGCCGCATGTCACCCTCGACCCGAGCGCGCTGTCCCCGGTGGAGCAGAAGCTGCGCGGCCCGCTGGAGGAGCAGCTCAGCTCCGCCCTGCAGGCCGCGACCACCAAGGTCGAGCAGCACTACTCCGGGGAGAACGTCGAACAGGTCACCTCGGAGTTGCTGGACCGGACGAAGGCCGGGCTGCACCCGGACATCGCCGCCGGTTTCCAGCCCGACAAGGCGCAGTTGCACCAGGTGGCCGAGGTGATCGTCGCCCGGTCCGACTCCCCGACCCAGGCCAACTAGGTCCTAACCCCGGCGCAGATTGAAGATCAGGTCGACGACCAGGGCGGTCCAGCCGGTCTGGTGCCACGCGCCGAGACCGGCCCCGTCGTCGCCGTTGAAGTACTCGGGGAAGACGACCAGGTCCTTCCAGTCCGGATGGTCCTGGAACAGGGCGGTGGCTCCGTAGATCGGCCGCCGCCCGGTCCCGTCCGGCACGAACAGCCCGATCAGCCGGCGGGACAGGTCGTCGGCGATCTCGGCGAGACCGGCCTTGTGCTGGGCTCCGGTCGGGTACTCCGCCTTCAGGTCGTCGCCGTAGAACTCGGCGAACTCCCGCAGCGCCTGCACGAGCAGGTAGTTCACCGGCATCCAGACCGGCCCGCGCCAGTTGCTGTTGCCGCCGAACAGGCCGCTGGTGCTCTCCGCCGGCTCGTAACCGACGGTGAAGTCCGAGCCGCCCAGCGACACCGTGAACGGCTTCTCCAAATGGGCCCGGGACAGGGTGCGTAACCCGTACGGGGAAAGGAACTCCTCGGGGTCCAGCAACCTGGCCAGGATCCGCAGAAGTTGATCCTGGCCGACCATGGAGAGCAGGCGCTGCTGGCGCCGGTCCGCGCCGCCGAGCCGCCGGGCGCTGATCACGTCACCGAACTCGCCCCGGTGGTGCAGCATCCAGCGGACCCGGGCGTTGATCTCGGGCAGCCGGTTGAGGGTCTCCGAGGTGAGCCGGGTGGTGGCCGCGAGCGGCAGCAGGCCGACGATGGAGCGGGCCTTGAGCGGCACCTTGTGGCCGTCCGGCAGGCGCAGCACGTCGTAGAAGAAGCTGTCCTCCTCGTCCCACAGCCCCTGCTGGTAGGCGGCCTCCGCGATGTACGTGAAGTGCTCGAGGAACTTGGTGGCCATGTCCTCGTAGGCCCGGTCGTGCAGCGCCAGGAGGATCGCCATGTCGAGCAGGTTGAGGGCGTACATCGCCATCCACCCGGTGCCGTCCGACTGTTCCAGCACACCGGCGACCGGCAGCGCCGCCGATCTGTCGAACGGGCCGACGTTGTCCAGCCCGAGGAAGCCGCCCTCGAACACGTTGTTGCCACCGACGTCCTTGCGGTTCACCCACCAGGTGAAATTGAGCAGCAGCTTGTGCATCACCCGGGACAGGAAGTCGAAATCGCGCCCGCCGTCGATCTTGAAGACCTGCAGGGCGGCCCACGCGTGTACGGGTGGGTTCACGTCCGAGAACGACCACTCGTACGCCGGGATCTGCCCGTTGGGGTGCATGTACCACTCGCGGAGCAGCAGCAGGAGCTGCGACTTGGCGAAACCCGGGTCGACGCGGGCGATGCTGACACAGTGGAACGCCAGGTCCCAGGCCGCGTACCAGGGGTACTCCCACGGATCGGGCATGCTGATCACGTCGAAGCTGTTCATGTGCCACCAGCCGTTGTTGCGCCCGTAGCGCCGGCCCGGTGGCGGTGGCGAGGTGCCCGGGTCGCCGTGCAGCCACTGCTTCACGTCGAAGTGGTAGAACTGCTTGCCCCACATCAGCCCGGCCACCGCCTGGCGGGCGACATCCTTCTCGGCGGCGGTCGCGGCCGCCGGCAGCATCTCGTCGAAGAACTCGCCGGCCTCCGCCTGCCGGGCCCGGACCACCTCGGCCCAGCCGTCCCCCAGGTCCGCGGGAGGCAACTGCTGGTCACTGCGGGTCAACCGCAATCTGATGGTACGGGTTTCGCCCGACCCCATCCACAGGCGGTAATGCAACGCGCCCTTGGTGCCGGTGCCGGCCGGGTTCACGGTCGGTGACCGGTGGATCAGGTGGTCGTTGATCCCGTCCTTCGGGTACGGGCTGCGCCCCGGCAGGCCCCACAGCCGCTGCGAGTTCGTCTCGTTGTCGCACATCAGCGCGGTCGGCGCGCCCTGCCCGTCCAGGGTGAGGTGGCCGAGCGAGCGGTGCCGGCCCGCCAGCCGCCCCGGGACGCCGGTCATCGACGGCACCTCCCGGTTCGGCAGGCCCCACGCCCAGGTGTTGCGGAACCACAGCGTCGGCAGCACGTGCAGCACCGCCGGGTCGGGGCCGCGGTTGCTGACGGTGATCGCGATGCACACGTCGGTCGGGCTCGCCTTGGCGTAGTCGACGGTGACCGCCCAGAACCTGTCGTCGTCGAAGATCCCGGTGTCGACCAGCTCGTACTCGCCCTGTTCCCGGGAGCGCTGCCCGTTGACCCGGACCAGTTCGTCGTACGGGAAGGGGGCCTGCGGGTAGTGGTAGCGCCAGCGCATCCAGGAGTGGGTGGGGGTGGAGTCCTGGTACCACCAGTAGTCCTTGGCGTCCTCGCCGTGGTTGCCGCCGTCGCCGCCGAGGCCGAACATCCGCTCCTTCAGGATCGGATCGCGCCCGTTCCACAGCGCCAGGGCGAAGGCGAACGTCTGCCGGTCGTCGCAGAGGCCGCCCATGCCGTCCTCGTTCCAGCGGTACGCCCGGGACCGGGCGTGGTCGTGCGGGAAGTAGTCCCAGGCGGTGCCGTGCTCGCTGTAGTCCTCCCGGACCGTCCCCCACGCGCGCTCGGCGAGGTAGGGGCCCCAGGCCCGCCACGGTTGCTCCCCGGAATCCGCCTGACCCAGCCGTACCCGCTCCGACAAGTCCGTCCTCACCTCCGCGATCGCCTCCCACAGTCGATCACCCCTGAGAGTGTCACGCCGATGTGTCGAACGTGTAAGCCTCCCGGCGATCCGGGGCCGGGCTCCTGCCGCCGGTCGTGTTTCCCCGGACCGGGCCGCTCGCTCGACCGCGGAATCTAGGCTCGCGGAGTGCCAGCTTCTGAATACGTGACCGAACTGCGCGGCAAGGTCGGCTCCGGTCTGCTCATGTTCCCGACGGTGTCCGCGGTGATCTTCAACGACCGCGAGGAGATCCTGCTCGCCCAGCGCAGCGACAACGGCCTGTGGACCCTGGTGGCCGGAATGATGGACCCCGGCGAACAACCGGCCGACACCCTGGTCCGGGAGGTGGCGGAGGAGACCTCGATCCAGGTGGAGATCCAGCGCCTGGCCGGGGTGGCCCTGCACGAGGTCACCTATCCGAACGGCGACCTGTGCCACATGGTCAACTCCTGGTTCCGCTGCCGGGCGACCGGCGGCGAGGCCCGGGTCAACGACAGCGAGTCCCTGGCGGTCGGCTGGTTCGCACTGGACGCCCTGCCGGACCTGAACCCCTACGCCCTGCACCGTATCCGCACGGCCCTGCCCGAGGAGGGCCCCGCCTGGTTCGCCGCCCCCGGCGACCGGATGATCGCCGGGATGTGACGGCAGGTTTCAACCGGCCAGCCACCCGGGACGGATCAGGCCGGCCTCGTAGGCCTGGACGACGAGCTGGGCGCGGTCCCGGGCGCCCAGCTTGATCATCGTGCGGCTGACGTGGGTCTTCGCGGTGGCCGGACTGATCACCAGGCGGGCGGCGATCTCGTCGTTGGAGAGGCCTTCGGCGACCAGCACCATCACCTCGCGTTCGCGGTCGGTGAGCTGGTCCAGCTCGCGGGGCGGCTCCGGTCGGCGCCCCCGCGCCGCCGAGGCCACGAACGACCCGATCACCCGCCGCGTCACGCTGGGCGACAGCAGGGCGTCCCCGCCCGCCACGGCCCGGATGCCCCGCAGCAGATCCACCGGCTCGGTGTCCTTCACCAGGAACCCGGACGCCCCGGTACGCAGCGCCTCGAACACGTACTCGTCGAGTTCGAAGGTGGTGAGGATGACCACCCGGGTACCGCCCAGCTCCGGATCGGCGGCGATCCGCCGGGTGGCCTCCAGCCCGTCCACCCCCGGCATCCGGATGTCCATCAGCACCACGTCGGGCCGCACCGCCCGGACCACCTCCACGGCCCGCAGCCCGTCCCCCGCCTCCCCGATCACGTCGATGTCCGGCTCGGCGTCGAGCAGAGCCCGGAACCCGGCCCGGACCAGCACCTGATCGTCAGCCAGCACCACCGTGATCATCGCTCCTCCGCCATCCCCGACCGGACCTTCCCCTCCGCACCGCCACCGTCCGCACCGCCACCGTCCGGATCACCGGTCCCCGTCCTCGGCGCCGGCAGCGTCGCGGTGACCTGGAAGCCGCCGGACGGGAGCGGGCCCGCGGCGACGTGACCGCCGAGGCTCTCCGCCCTCGCCCGCATGCCGGTGATGCCGTTGCCGCTCCCGGGACTTCTCCCGGCGGCGCGGGCGGGCGAACCCGGGAGCGGGGTGTCGGTGATCCGCAGGGTCAGGGTGGCCGGGGCGTAGGTCAGTTCCACCCGGACCGACGGGGACGGCGCCGCGTGACGGCGGACGTTCGTCAGGGCCTCCTGGGCTATCCGGTAAGCGGCCCGGTCCACCTCCGGCGGCAGTGGACGTGGGTCGCCCTCGATGTGGGTGGTCACCGGGAAACCCGCGTCCGTCGTCAGCGCCGGCAGGCGGTCCAGGCCGGGGGACGGCTCCCGAGGGGCCGGCTCGCCCTCGGTGCGCAGCACGGCCAGGACCGATCGGACCTCGCGCAACGCCTCGGCGCTGGCGGTCTTGATCGCGGTCAGGGCCTCCCGGGCCTGCTCGGGACGGTTGTCCATCAGGTGCAGACCCACCCCCGCCTGCACATTGATCAGGGACAGGTGGTGACCCAGGACGTCGTGCAGCTCCTGGGCCATCCGCAGGCGTTCCTCGGACTCCTGGCGGCGTTTCTGTTCGGCCTGGGCCCGGCGCTGTTCCTCCCTCGCCCTGGTCAGCGCCGCCAGATGCTCGCCCCGGGCCTTCGACACCGTGCCCAGCAGCACCGTGCCGGCCATCGCCGCCGCGCCCAGCATCAGCTCGCGCGGGCCGGGACTGATCGAGGGATCCAGGCCCAGTGGGCCGGCCAGGAGCACCGTCGTCGAGGCCCACACGGTCCAGGTGACGGCGGCGGCGATCGCGGCGGTGGTCCGGCGGCCCAGTCTGGCCAGGTGGAACAGGGCCATCCCGGGGGCCACCGCGTACATCCAGTGCGGTGAGCTGTAGATCGCGACGACCAGGGACGCCGTCGCGGACACCACGAAGACCGGCACCGGGAAACGCCGGCGCCAGAGCAGCGCGAGCGGCCCGATCAGCAGCAGGGCGACGGCCGCCGGGGTGAGCGCCAGGTGGGCGCCGCCGCGCTCGGCCAGCTGACGGGTGCCGGCCAGGTGGAAGATCGTCGCGACGATCGCCGCGCCGGGTGGCCAGTCGGAGTGCCGCCGCTTGCGCCGCGCCCAGGGCGGCCCGGACACCGGCTCGTCCCCCTCACCCCGCGACGCGGCCCACGGGACGGACGACGCACGCCACCGCGGCGCGGACCACGGGGCGTGATCGCCGGAATACCTCATGGGCCGAACGTACGTCACCGGCCGGCGCCCCGGCATCGGAGCAGGGTCGGGTCCCCCGCTACGACCCGGGGATGATCCGGCGTGCGGCGCGTACTCCGCCGGGCGTACCGGAAAGCAGGAAAGCGGCGCGGAATGCGCCGGACGGATGCCTCCCCGGACGGACGCGCGTGACCCCGGCGGACGGCCACTCTGGAGGACATCACCAGGGTGGACGTCACGACGGCGGACGACGTGACGGACCCGGAGCCAGAGGAGCACACCATGCCGATCACGACGACGACCCGTCTGCGCACCTCCGACGCCGAGCGGGAGCAGGTCGCCGAGATCCTGCGGGCCGCCACCGCCGAGGGCCGGCTGGACCTGAACGAGGGCGAGGAGCGGCTGGCCGCCGCGTACGCCGCGAAGTTCGCCGACGAACTGTCGGTGCTCACCCGGGATCTGCCGGGCGGTGGCCGGCAGGCGCTGGCCCGGACGCCACAGGCCCTCGCCGAGAAACGCCGCGCGCTGTCCCGGCATGCGAGTTTCCTCCTGATCGCGGCCGGTGTCCTGACCGGACTGTGGGTGCTCTCCGGCGCCACCTTCTTCTGGCCGGTGTTCCCGATCGCGTTCCTGGTCATCGGCTTCGTCAAGCACATGCGGTACGGCCGATGGCGCCCCGGGTACACGTTCGGCCACGGTCACCGGCACTGATCGATGGACTGTCGGGTGGCCGACCCCACGCGCGACACGCTCCCACAGACGTTGATCTTCATCCCGGGCTCTGCGACAGTTGCCGAGTTTTGTTCGGGGAGGGACAACGCAGATGATGGGTCCGTCGCACGCGCTCTCGGGGTCGGCCGCCTGGCTGGCCGGCAGTTGGGCGCTGTACCAGTTCGCCAACGTGAGCCAGTCGCCGCTGGAGGTGGCGGTCGGCACGGCGATCTGTGCGGGTGGCGCGCTCCTTCCCGACCTGGACATGTCCGGCAAGGTGACGAAGAACCAGGGTGGCGCGACGGTCGCCCGGACGTTCGGGGTGGCGTCGCTGTTCGTGGCCGAGGTGGTGGAGAAGTTCTCCCTCGGCGTCTACACGGCCACCAAGCTGAGCAAGGATCCGCGGCGCAACAACGGGCACCGCACGTTCACCCACACCCTCCCGTTCTGCTTCCTGATCGGCTGGGGCACGACCACGCTCGCGGCGAAGTACGGCGAGTGGGCGGTGGTCGCCATCGTCTTCATCATGTCCGGTCTGGCGCTGCGCGGCCTGTTCGACAAGTGGGCGGAGCGGGCCGGCTGGGTGATCGTGACCCTGGCGTCGGCGGTGATCGCCTGGTTCACCGCCGCGAACCTGTCCGGTGACCGCGGTTATCCGCTGCTGGGCATGGCCGTCGGCGTCGGCTGTTTCGTGCACATCCTCGGCGACATGATCACCAAGAACGGTGTGCCGATCCTCTGGCCGATCCCGATCAAACGTCGCATGTGGATGATGGTCGGCATCCCGAACAGCATGGCCGTGAAGGTCGGCGGCAAGGTCGAGGTGGTCGTCCTGCGCACCGCCTTCACGGTGATCTCACTGCTGTCGATCGCCGGCCTGTTCATCCCCAGCGTGCTGGAGAGACTGAACTCGGAGTTCTTCAAGTCCTAAGGCTTGAGGACGACCTTGATACAGCCGTCGTCCTTCTTCTTGAACATGTCGTAGGCGGCCGGCGCCTCCTCCAACGGAACGGTGTGGGTGACCAGGTCATCCACACCCAGCGGGTCGTCGAGCCCGGTCAGCAACGGCATGATCTCGTCGACCCAGCGCTTCACGTGCGCCTGCCCCATCCGCAGCGTGACACCCTTGTCGAAGAGATCCATCATCGGGAACGGGTCGGCGTTGCCCCCGTACACGCCGATGATCGAGATCGTGCCGGCCCGCCGGACCGCGCCGAACGCCGTCTCCAGGGCGGCCATCCGGTCCACCCCGATGGTCTCGGTGGCCTTACGGGCGAGCGGGTCGGGCAACATCCCGGCGACCTTCATCGCGGCCGACTGCACCGGCGATCCGTGCGCCTCCATGCCGACGGCCTCGATCACCCGGTCGGCGCCACGGCCCCGGGTCAGTTCCCGCACGGCCTCCGGGACATCCTTCACCGTACGCATGTCGATGGTCTGAATGCCGTTGCGCTCCGCCATCGCGAGTCGTTCCGGGACGTTGTCGACGGCGATGACCCGCTCGGCGCCGAGGTGCCGGGCGATCCGGGCCGACATCTGCCCGATCGGCCCGAGCCCGGTGACGAGAACGGTGTCACCGGGCTCGACGTCGGCGTACTTCACCGCCTGCCATGATGTGGTGAGCACGTCGGAGAGGAACAGGTAGCGTTCGTCGGGATGGCCGGCCGGCACCCGGATCGGCCCGAAGTGGGCCTGTGGCACCCGCAGGTACTCGGCCTGCCCACCCGGCACCTGGCCGTACAGCTTCGTGTAGCCGAACAGTGAGGCCCCGGTGCCCTGGGACTTCGTCTGCGTGGTCTCGCACTGGGCGTAGAAGCCGCGCGAGCACATCCAGCAGTGACCGCACGAGATGTTGAACGGCACCACCACCCGGTCGCCGGGACGAATGTGGGTGACTTCGGGTCCGACCTCCTCGACGATTCCCATCGGCTCGTGCCCCAGGATGTCGCCTTTTTCGAGATACATGCCGAGTACGTCGTACAGATGCAGATCCGACCCGCAGATCGCCGTCGACGTGACCTTGATGATCGCGTCGGTCGGCTCCTCGATCTTCGGATCCGGGACCGTCTCCACCGAAACCTTGCCGGTGCCCTGCCAGGTGAGTGCGCGCATACGTTCGCGGATGCCCGGAGGACGGCCGCTGAAACGACCCGCCGGGGCCGCTGGCGGACCGCTTCCCGGACGTGACCGCTCGGGTCGGCGTCGAGCGCGGCCGGCACCTCGCCCGGCTCCGGCATCAGGTGCCGGTGGTGGCGACCCGATGCCGGACCGGTCACCGACGGTGGCCGGGCCACTGAGGACAGCGGCCCGCACGGCACCGTCCGGATCCCGGGCCGGGGCCCGGATCCGCGGCTCGACACGCGGATCGTCGTCGGCGACCTCGGCGAGCGCCTTGCCCGCCCGCGCCCGCTTCCGGGCGTCGTGGTCGCGCGCGTCGAGGTGACGAGCGAGCTCAGCGGTCAGATCTGGTAGGCGAGGTTGGGGCGCAGCCAGCGCTCCACCTCGTCGACCGGGACGCCCCGGCGTACCGCGTAGTCCTCGATCTGGTCCTTGCCGAGCCGGCCGACGGTGAAGTACTTGGCCTCCGGGTGCGCGAAGATCAGGCCGCTGACCGCGGCGGCCGGCATCATCGCGAACGACTCGGTCAGGTGCACCCCGATCGCGGACGTGCCGAGCAGCTCGAACAGGTCACGCTTCTCGCTGTGGTCCGGGCAGGCCGGGTAGCCGAGGGCCGGCCGGATGCCCCGGTACCGTTCGGCGTGCAGGTCGGCCAGGACCGGCTTGGCGTCCGGCTCGAACCACTCCCGGCGGGCCTTGAGGTGCAGATATTCGGCGAACGCTTCGGCCAGCCGGTCAGCCAGCGCCTTGACCATGATGGCCCGGTAGTCGTCGTGCTCGGCCTCCCACTTGGCGGCCAGCTTGTCGGCGCCGTGGATGGCCACCGCGAACCCGCCCAGGTGGTCGCCCGCGCCGACGGGCGCGATGTAGTCGGCGAGGCACCGGTTGGCACGCCCGGCCGGTTTCTCGGTCTGCTGCCGCAGCATCGGGAACGATCCGCCGCCGTCCAGCACGATGTCGTCGCCGTCGGAGTGCGCCGGCCAGAACCCGTAGACGCCACGCGCCTGGAACGAGCCCTCGGCGATGATCTGGTCCAGCATCGTGTTGGCGTCGTCGAACAGCTCCCGGGCGACCGGCTGGTCCAGGATCGCCGGGTACTTGCCCTTGAGCTCCCACGCCAGGAACAGGAACTGCCAGTCGATCATGGCGCGCAGTTCGGCGATGGTGGGCGCGACCTCGCGTACGCCGGTGAACGAGGGTCGGGGGATTTCGCTGAAGTCGACGGTCTCCCGGTTGGCCCGCGCCGCCGCCACGCTCAGCAGCGGGGTGGCGTGCCGCTGCTCGTGCTGGATCCGCAGGCGCTCCTGGTCGGCCCGGTTGGACTCGTCGAGCTTCTTCGCGCGCTCCGGGTCGAGCAGGTCGGAGACCACACCGACGACCCGGGAGGCGTCCAGCACGTGCACGGTCGGCGACTCGTACGCGGGCGCGATCCGGACCGCCGTGTGCTGCTTGGAGGTCGTCGCCCCGCCGATCAGCAGCGGGATGGTCAGGCCGCGACGCTGCATCTCGGCGCCGACCGCGACCATCTCGTCCAGCGACGGGGTGATCAGCCCGGACAGCCCGATCGCGTCGGCGCCCTCGGCGATCGCGGTGTCCAGGATCTTCGCCGCCGGGACCATCACGCCCAGGTCGACGACGTCGTAGTTGTTGCAGCCGAGGACCACGCCGACGATGTTCTTGCCGATGTCGTGGACGTCGCCCTTGACCGTGGCGAGGACGACCTTGCCCTGGCCGCGACCGCCGGCGGCCTCCTTCTCGTCCTCCATGTACGGCAGCAGGTAGGCGACCGACCGCTTCATCACGCGGGCGCTCTTGACCACCTGCGGCAGGAACATCTTGCCGGAGCCGAACAGGTCGCCGACGACGCTCATGCCGTCCATCAGCGGGCCCTCGATGACGTCCAGCGGCCGGGGCAGGGTCTGCCGGGCCTCCTCGGTGTCCGCCTCGATGAAGTCGACGATGCCGTGCACCAGGGCGTGGCTGAGCCGCTTCTCGACCGGGGCATCCCGCCAGGACAGGTCGACCTCGCGCTTGGCGCCCGAGCCGGTGACCGTGGACGCGAACGTGACCAGCCGGTCGGTGGCGTCCTCACGCCGGTCGAAGATCACGTCCTCGACGAGTTCGAGCAGGTCGGCGGGGATGTCCTGGTAGACCGCGAGCTGGCCGGCGTTGACGATGCCCATGTCCAGGCCGGCCTTGACCGCATAGAACAGGAACGCCGAGTGCATCGCCTCGCGGACGATGTCGTTGCCCCGGAAGGCGAAGGACAGGTTCGAGATGCCGCCGCTGGTACGGGCCCCGGGGCAGCGCTCCTTGATCAGCGGGAGGGCGTCGATGAAGTTCTTCGCGTACCCGTTGTGCTCGGCGATGCCGGTGGCGACCGCGAGCACGTTCGGGTCGAAGATGATGTCGGTCGGGTCGAACCCGTCCTCGACGAGCAGGTCGTAGGCCCGCCCGCAGATCGCCACCTTGCGCTCGGTGGTGTCGGCCTGGCCCTGCTCGTCGAAGGCCATCACCACGGCCCCGGCGCCGAACGCCCGGATCTGCCGGGCGTGCTCCAGGAAGACCTCGGGGCCCTCCTTCAGGCTGATCGAGTTGACCACGCCCTTGCCCTGGACACATTTCAGGCCGGCTTCGAGTACGGACCACTTCGAGCTGTCGATCATGATCGGGATCCGGGCCACCTCGGGCTCGGTCGCGATCAGGTTCAGGAACGTGACCATCGCCTGCTCGCTGTCGAGCAGGTCGGCGTCCATGTTCACGTCGAGCAGGTTGGCGCCGCCGCGGACCTGCTCCAGGGCCACGTCGACGGCGGCCTGGTGGTCGTCGGCCTCGATCAGGCGGCGGAACTTGGCCGAGCCGGTGACGTTGGTCCGCTCACCGATCATCACGAAGCCGGTGTCCGGGCCGATCGCGAACGGCTCCAGGCCGCTGAACCGGGTGGTCGGCGCGGGCGGCGCGATCACCCGCGGGGCGGCGCCCCGGACCGACTCGGCGATCGCCGCGATGTGCGCCGGGGTGGTGCCGCAGCAACCGCCGACGATGTTGACCAGCCCGTCCGCGGCGAACCCGGCGAGCAGCTCACCGGTCTCGGCGGGCAGCTGGTCGTAGCCGCCGAACGCGTTGGGCAGACCGGCGTTCGGGTGGGCGGCGACGAAGGTGTCGGAGAACCGGGCCAGGTCGGCCACGTGCGGGCGGGCCTCGGCCGCGCCCAGCGCGCAGTTCACCCCGACGACGAGCGGTTTCGCCCGCTCCACCGAGCGCCAGAAGGCCTCCACGGTCTGGCCGGACAGGGTGCGGCCGGACAGGTCGACGATCGTCACCGAGATCCACAGCGGGATCTCCGGCGCCACCTCCCGGGCCGCCGCGATCGCCGCCTTGGCGTTCAACGTGTCGAAGATGGTCTCGATCATGAAGAGGTCGACGCCGCCCTCGGCCAGAGCCGACATCTGCTCCGCGTAGGTGGCCTTGACCTGGTCGTAGGTGACCGCGCGGTACGCCGGGTCCTCGACCTTCGGCGACAGCGACAGCGTCACGTTCAGCGGGCCGACCGACCCGGCCACGAACCGCGGCCGCCCGTCCCGCGCGGTCGCCTCCTCGGCGGCCTGCCGGGCCAGCCGGGCGCCCTGCACGTTCATGTCCCGCACCAGGTGCTCCAGGCCGTAGTCGGCCTGCGCGATCCCGGTCGCGGTGAACGTGTTGGTGGTGGTGACGTCGGCGCCGGCCGCGAGGTACTGCCGGTGGACGTCGAGGATCACGTCCGGCCGGGTCAGGATCAGCAGGTCGGGGTCGCCGGTGACGTCCTTCGGATGATCATCGGGGATCAGATCACCGCGATAGTCGGCCGGGGCGAGCTTGGCACCCTGGAGCATCGTGCCCCAGGCCCCGTCGAGGACCAGGACCCGCTCGGCCAGCAGGTCACGCAACTGGGTGACGGAATCGGTCATGGGCACACCTCCGAGTGAAGTCGGAGGCGCCCTTGCTCAGGGTGTTTCAGCGGCCGAGCGTGACGGGTCGCCCCGCTGCAGCGCCTCTCGGCCGTGAAACCACGATACCCACTTCCTCATTTCGCGTCGGCGTACGCACCAACCACTGAGACGTCCAGAGGAAACCGGACCGTGGTGTCGCCGAACAGCAGCCGTCCCGCCGATACCGCGCTCGCGTTCACCGCCTCGACCACCGCCTCGGCCTGCTCCGCCGGACAGTGCACCACCACCTCGTCGTGCACGAACAGGACGAGTTCGGCAGCGGTTCCGGCCAGCGCGGTCCGCAGCGTGGCGAGCAGCACCAGGGCCCACTCGGCGGCTGTGGCCTGAATCACGAAGTTGCGGGTGAAGCGCCCCCGGGCCCGGCCCGGCGGGGGTGCCACCTCGTCCGGCGGGTCCAGACCGGCGTCCCGCAGCGCCGACGACGACGGCGGGCAGGTGCGGCCCAGCCAGGACCGGACCAGGCCACCCGCCTCACCGGTACGGGCGGCGGCCTCCACGTACTCGAAGGCGGTCGGGTAGTGCCGCCGCAACACCGCCAGGGCCGGGGCCGCGTCCCCACCGGTCTGGCCGTACATCGCGCTGATCAGCGAGATCTTCGCCTTGCCACGGTCGCCGTCGAACGAGTCGGTGGCCAGCGCCGCGTAGAGGTCACCCTCGGCGGCGGCCCGCGCCAGCCGGGTGTCCCCGGAGACCGCGGCCAGCACCCGGGGCTCCAGCTGACCGGCGTCGGCGACCACGAACACCCAGCCCGGATCGGCGATCACCCCGCGGCGCACCACCTTCGGCACCTGCAGGGCCCCGCCGCCGCGGGCCGCCCAGCGCCCGGAGACCACACCACCGGGCACGTACTCCGGGCGGAACCGGCCGTCCCGGACCCAGGCGGCACACCAGGCCCAGCCGTGCGCCGTCCAGATCCGGTACAACTCCTTGAACTCCAGCAACGGCCGCACCGCCGGGTGATCCACCTTCCGGAGCACCCAGGCCCTGGTGTTGGGCACGTCATGACCTGCCCGGCGGAAGGCGCGGACCACCTCGGCGGGCGAGTCCGGGTGCAGGCCCTGGGTGCCGAAAGCGGCGTTGACCTCGGCAGCGAGCTCGGCCAGCCGGCGCGGCGGCCCGACCGGCTGCGGCGGCCCCAGCAGCTCCCGCAGCAGCTCGTCGTGCACGTCGGCACGCCACGGCAGCCCGGCCCGGCTCATCTCCACGGCGACCAGTGCCCCGGCCGACTCGGCCGCCACGAGCATCCGGAACCGCCCCGGATGCTCGACCTCGCGGATCCGGCGGGCCTGGTCCTCGTAAACGGTGATCAGGTCGTCGATCTCGACCGTGCCGGCCACCGGGGCCGCCTCGAAGAGCGCCACCTGGGCCAGGCCGGGCGGTTCGGTCTCGGGGCGCGGCCGGTCGGCCGGCACCGGAAGACCGCGCAGCCGCGCCAGGGCGGCGGCGACCGAGCGCGGTTCACCCCAACGCCCGGCCGACCCGGACAGCAGCGCCTCGGTCAGCTCCAGGTCGTGACAGCGCGCGACCCGCACTCCGGCCCGCAGCAGCGCCGGGTAGACGTCGGCGGTGCTGCTCCACACCCACCGCGGCTGATCGACGGCCTCCCGCTCGGCGACCGCGGCGGCCAGATCACCGGCATGCCGAGACGGACCGCCCGAGGTCAGGTCCGTCAGGACCCCTCCGCGGCCGTCGGGATCGGGAACGACCGCAACCAGCACAGGGACATCTTCACCCGGGGGTGTGACATAGCCGCGGAGGCACGACCCGATCGGCCACTTCACCGCGTCAATTGCAAATGGCCACCTGCCAGCACAACCACCCACAGGTGTGCTGGCAAGCATTAATGTTGGGGGTTTGCCAACAGAGGCCCCTGATTCGAAGGACGATGGGGAGACGGATTACTCTGACCCTCGCTCTCCGGGGAGTGAACAAGATCACAGCCTGACTGTTCATGGGCAGAGCACCGCCCCATCACCGAGGAAAGTGGACCGACGTTCGATGACCACGCAGCCGCGTGCCACCTATATCGAGACCACCATGGTCTCCCTGGCTGGCTACAGCCTCAGCGACCTCCGCTCGGACCAGAGCCGGGAGCTCGCCGACGCGGTGCGCCAGGTGCTGGGTCAGGTGTCCCGCCCGCGTGCGAACCTCGGTGGCAGCGGCCCTCCCGGCCGCGCCGACTGACCGCTTTCGCCCACGAAGCACCACCCCGGCACCGCTCGACGAGGAGCATCGAACGCCCGTGGACACCAAGGACGCCGACACCGCCGGGCCGCAACGGATCCGGCTCTCCGACGACGCCTTCCACCAGCTCGCGGCGGGCCGCGGCGGACCGGAGGTGATCCGCCGGCTCCAGGAGGGCCAGCGGAGCCGGCGTCTGGTGATGTTGCGGGCGCTGCTCGAGGCCGCTACCGGAGCGCCGGCGGCGGCCGGCCCGCTGCCGGCGGTGCGGGAGGCGTGGGACGCGCTGGAGGCCGTCCAGCGGAGTTCCCCCGGGGCCGTCGACGCCGTCCTGGCGCATCCGCAGATCGGCAGCTGGCTGTCGCACGCGCTCCGGCGGCATCACCGCGGGGACGACACCGGCGCCCCGGCCTGGACCGATTTCGGCCAGTTGAACGCCCTCGTGCTCGCCACCGCCGCCATCGCCGGGCTGGACCACCGCACCGTGGTCCCGCTGCGGGACGGCAGTGTGCTGATCCCCCGGTTCGGCATGGCCGTCTTCGACGGGTGCGAGCGCTGGGACACCGCGGAGGCCTGGGTCGAGGACGGCCGGATCCGCCTGCGCCACGGCGGAACCACCGTCGAGGTCCCGCACAGCGGTGACGCCGCGGGCTGGATGGCGCTCCGGACGGCCACCGCCCGGGCCGGCGATCTGACCCTGGCTGTCTACGTCGACGACCTGGACCCGTGGCGGGACCTGGCCGAGCCGGTCCGCCCGGCACGCCTCGGCGAGCACGAGTTCGGCGCCTGGACGCGACTGCTGCAGGACGCCTGGGCCATCCTGGTGAGCCACCACCGGCCGGTGGCCGAGGCCCTGGCCACCGGGTTCACCTCCCTGGTGCCGCTGCCGGCCGGAGACGGCTGGGACACCCGCAGCGCGTCGACGGGTGACGCCTTCGGCGCCATCATGTGCTCCCCGCCCCCGGACCCGGTGACCCTCGCGGTGTCGCTGGCCCACGAGTGGCGGCACATCGCCCTGGGCGGTCTGATGCATCTCGTCCCGCTCACCGAGGGGCCCGGCGAGCCCTGCCTGTACGCGCCGTGGCGGGACGATCCACGGCCCGCCGGCGGTTTACTGCAGGGGATCTATGCCTTTCACGGCATCGCCGCGTTCTGGCGGACCCAGCGGCTCGCTCCCGGCGGTGCGAACCCACAGCTGGACGATTTCGAGTACGCCTACAGCCGGGAACAGACCCGGGAGGCGATCGCCATCGCCCTGGCCGACGGCAACCTGACCGGGCGCGGCCGTGACTTCGTCCACCGGATGGCCGCCACCATGGACGACTGGGCCGACGACGATCTCGATCCGGAGGCGGCGGAGCTGGCCCGGCTGGTCGCCGACGCGCACCGGGCCGGCTGGCGCATCCGGCACCGTCGCCCCAGCGACCGCACGGTCACCGCGCTGGCGACGGCATGGCAGGACCGGGCCGCACCCGCGGTGGCGCCGGCCGCCGGCACCGTTCTCCCCGACCCTGCCATGCGGCACTGGTCCGGGCCACGGCTGGGGCTGGCCCGGCGCCGGCTGGTGGCGCCGGAGAAGTACTGGCAGGCCCGGGACACGAGCTGGGGAGCCGATCTCAGCGAGGCCGACCTGCGCCTGTTCGCGGGCGAACCCGACGAGGCCGCCCGCGGCTACCGGGCGGAGCTGGCCGGCGATCCGGCGGCGGACGACGCCTGGACCGGGCTCGGTCTGGCCCTGCAGCGCACCGGTGACACCCGCACCGGCAGGGTCCTGCTGGAACACCCGGATCTGGTGGCGGCCCTGCACCACGATCTGGCCGGAGCGGCCGATCCCGTCGAGATCGCCGGGTGGCTCACCGCATTCCGGGAAAAGTAACCATCCGCTGTCGATCTCCATCCGCGAATTGATCGGTGATACTGAGATTCCGCTGCACGCGGCAACTCCGTTCATTTGACCATCGCGGATGGAGCTGAGCATGTGGATGCCTTGATCGCTGAATACGAACGGCTCAAAGAAGAGCAGACCCAGCGCATCGGCACGCGCGACAATCTCATCTATGCCACGCTGGCCTCGATCGCGGCGATCTGCGCCGGCGCCCTGCAGACCGGAATCGACGACCTCCTGCTCACCATCGCGCCCTGCTGTGTGGTCCTGGGCTGGACATACCTGGTCAACGACGAGAAGATCTCGTCGATCGGCAGGTACATCCGCACTGATCTGAGCCCTCGCCTGTCCGCGGTGACCCATTCCGATCACCAGTTGTTCGGCTGGGATTCCTGTCATCGCGACGATCGCCGGCGACACACCCGCAAGGTCATTCAACTCGGCGTCGATCTTCTGGTGTTCTGCATTCCGGCATTTACCGGAATCGCTTTACGCATCTTGCGCGACGACGTGTCACTCTGGGCAGCAGGAGTGCTGACAACCGAGATTACGCTGGTTTTGATTCTCGCTTTCCAGATCGTCACCACCGCCGATCTGAACCGGAGATGATGGAGCAGGCCGATGCCCGCAGTGAAACCGAGCAGGGTGACGGTCGGCATCATGACCGCGCTTCCGGTCGAGGGCGCCGCCGTGCTGCGGCTGATGGAGTCGGCCGCCCCGTTCAGCCACCCGCACGACCAGAACGACTACGACGTCGGTCTGCTGCTCAGCAGCGACCCGGGACAGCCGCACGCGGTGGCGGTGCTGATCATGCCGCAGGACGGCACCCGGCTGGCGGCCAGCTGCTGTGCCAACATGCTGCGGACCTTTCCGAACATCCAGACGGTGATCATGGTCGGGATCGCCGGTGGCATCCCCCGGCCGGACGATCCCGACCGGCACGTCCGGCTCGGTGACGTGGTGGTGGCCACCGAGGGCATCATCGACTACGGCCACATCCGCGAGACCGACACCGGGCCGGTGCTACGGGGCCGGCGGGGCGGCGGCCTGATCGCGCCCCGGCTGCTGCGCGCGGCCACCCGGCTGCGGGCCGGCGAGCGCAACGGCTCCCGACCCTGGGAGGAGCTGCTCGGGCCCGCCGTGCCCGCGGAGTTCGCCCGGCCCGCGCCCGGCACCGACATCCTGCGGATCGGCACCCACCACATCGACCATCCGGCCCGCCCGGAACCCGCCCCGGGCGAGGACATGCCGCGGATCCACTACGGGTCGGTCGGCTCCGCGGACGTCCTGATGAAGAGCGAGCAGCGCCGCGACGCCCTGGCCGGCCAGTACTCGGAGATCGCCGCCGTGGAGATGGAGGGATCGGGGGTCGCCACCGCCACGGCCGACTGCGGCCGGAACTGGTTCATGATCCGCGGCATCGCCGATTACGCGGCCAGCGGTAAGAACGACATCTGGCACGCCTACGCGTCGTACACGGCCGCGGCCTGGACCCGGGCGCTGCTGGGCGTCACCCCGCCGCTTGTCGAACTGCGGGACGACGACCCGGCTCTGCCGCTGGTCGCCCCGGCCCCGGAGAACGACGTGGTCGCGCTGCTGGGCCGGGTTCCCGGTGACATCGATCTGCGGGCGGTCTGGGCGGGCGCCGTCCCCGAGCTCCCCGAGCCCGGACTGCCGCTGTTCGCCGACGTCATCGATCTCTATCACTATCTGGCCGGGATGAACGCCCGGCCCGGTGTCTCCCATCCGGCGTTCCGGTTCGTGGACTGGCTCGGTCACCTGCTGGCCGGTGATCCCGGTCCGGCGTTGCGCAAGTGGGCGTCGCGGCAGAGCCGGACCGGGGTCCGGGCGCCGCTGCCCACGCCGGGAACGCCGCCGGGACGCTCCGGCATGGCCCGGCCCTCGCTGACTCTGCAGATCACCGTCGACGGGCTGGACCGCGGCCTGTGCCGGATCACGCCCTACCTGCAGGTCGCCTCCGGGCCGTGGCGTCCCGAGCCGGACGAGCCGATCGTCACCCAGGTGGGCGGTCTCGCCGGGGAGACGGCGAAGCTGGTGGCCGCGGCGGAGACCCGGTGGCGCGGCGTGGCCGACCGGGCCGACATCGAGTTCCTGCTGCCGGTCGGCCTGCTGAACACCGCGGTGCAGTGGTTCGACGGCCCGGAGATCCTGGGCGAGTCGCGCCCGCTGTGCCTGGACTACTCGGTGTCGTTGCGCAGCCTGGAACGGATGCGGGAGGTCCGGATCCACCGGGCCTGGTCGCACCGGTGGCGGCAGATCGACCAGCAGCCGTTCACCGGGCGGGTGCTGTGGGGCCGGGGCTCGGCCGCACCGGACGATCTCCAGCGCTGGCGCCGCGAACTCGACGGCGACGCCCGGTACCTCGTGGTGGTCCTCAGCGAGCCACCCGGCACCACTGCCGGTGACGCGGAACTACGGGCGGCGCTGCGGGCCGGGGTTCCGGTGGTGCTCTGGGACCAGCGGATACCCCGCCCCGAGAGCGGCACCCTCGGGCTGGAGCATCTCAGCGCCGAACCGGGACGGTTGCCGGAACACACCCGTGCCGCCCGTCTCGACGCCGTCCAGGCGACTCCGGGTGGACGGGCACACTACGGCCGTACGGTCGCCCTGCTCTGGGACGACGCGGACCGGCCCATCTCCGAACGGGGGGCCGTGGCATGACCTCACCCACATCCGGATCCGCGTCCGGCGACCGGGCCGTGCCGGCGCTGGCCGATCAGGAGGCGCTGGCCGAGGCGCTGCGCCGGTTCGTCCCACACGTCTCGGCCCTGGCGATCGTGATCGACGACAGCCCGTCGATGGAGGTGTGGACACCGACCGTCGACGCGTTCCGGGAACTGGCGAACGCGGTCTTCGGGACCGTGAACGTCCAGTTGCTCGGGTCGTTCCGGGATCCGAAGGGACGGCCCGCCGCTCCGGACGGCGAACTGGTCATGGTGATCAGCGACGGGCTGGCCGGATTCTGGGCGCACAGCTCGGCCGATCAGGTGCTGCACCGCTGGGGTAAGCGGGTGCCGGTGGCGATCGTCAATCCGTACCCGGAGGACCTGTGGCACCGGTCGTTGCTGGCTCCGCGCAAGGTCCAGCTCTCCGCGCCCCGGATCATGTCGCCGAACGCGGAGCTGCGGGTCCGTGAGCCCTCCGAGTGGATCAGCCCGTTCGACGACCCGGTCCGCGCGACAGCGGTCGCGGTGCCCCTGCTCGAACTCGCCCCCCGGTGGCTGGCCTGGTGGGCGGCGCTGGTGGCCGAGTCGGCGACCGGCTGGCTCAACGCGGTGGCGCACATCGCCGACCCGGGCCGGCCCCACGAGATCACCGAACGGGCCGAACTGTTCGAGCCGACCCCGGCGGCCACCAGCGCGAACCGTCTGGTCCGGGACTTCCGGGCCGCGTCGTCGACACCCGCCTTCCGGCTCGCCGCCCTGATGGCCGCCGCACCGCCACGCGTGGATCTGGAGACTCTGCGGATCCTGCAGGGCGTGATGCTGCCCGCCTCCCGGCCGCTGCATCTGGCCGAGGTGGTGACCAGTCCGCTGCTGGTCACCGGCGCCGGTGGCGGGCCGTCGTTCCGGCCGGGGGTCCGGGAGGAGTTGCTGGCGCACACCACCCGGGACGACACGGTACGGGTGATCGAGCTGGTGGCGGCGTACTTCGGTGAGCGGTTCCCCCGGGCCCGGGCCCTGCTGCACGTGCTGCGCGCCCCGGACCAGCGCCCGCTGCCCACGGTGTCCGCCGGCACGCTGGAGGAGGACCAGTTCGAGCTGAACGTCCTCCAGGCACTGGCCGGGCCGTACGACGCGCGCGCGGCCCTTCTCGAGGAGGCTCTCAGCGTCCCCGGCATCGTGCCGGCCCCGTCGACGCCGCCGATGTCCACGGTGTCGCCCCTGCAGACCGGACCGCACCTGCTGGCGGGCCAGGGCGCCAGTCAGGCGGACCTCGACGCCCTGCTCCAGCCGGACGCCGAGTCGGCGGTCTGGGTCAACCTGCCGCCGCGGAACACCGACTTCACCGGCCGGGAGGATCTGCTGGAGATCCTCGACTTCCGGCTACGGCACGACCGGGTGGCCGCGGTGCTCTCGCACTCGCTGCACGGCATGGGTGGTGTCGGGAAGTCCCAGATCGCCACCGAGTACGCCTACCGGCATCTGACCCACTACGACGTCATCTGGTTCGTGCCGTCCGAACAGGAGAGCCAGATCCGCCGTTCGCTGATGGACCTGGGCGAGCGGCTGGACGTGCAGATGGACTCCGAACCGGGATCGGCCGTGCAGGCGGTGCTGGAGGCTCTGACCGCGGGTGCGCCGTACCCCAACTGGCTGTTGATCTTCGACAACGCGGAGAGCATCGAGACGGTCGAACGTTATCTGCCCCAGGGTGGCACCGGGAAGGTCCTGGTCACGTCCCGGAACCGGCAGTGGCACGACACCTCGGAGACGCTGGAGATCGACATCTTCAGCCGGGAGGAGAGCATCGCGCTGCTCCGCAAACGCAACCCGGACCTCTCCGCCGGGGACGCCGACCGGCTGGCGGACCTGCTGGACGATCTACCCCTGGCCATCGCCCAGGCGGCCACCTGGCAGGCCACCATGCCGATGCCGGTCGGCGAGTACATCGGACTGCTCGCCCGGAAACGGGACGAGCTGACCGGACGGAGGCAGGACCCGCACTACGAGATCGCGGTGGCGACCGCGTGGACGGTCGCGCTGGAACACCTCGGCGCCGTCAACCCCGGCGCGCTCCAACTGCTCCAGGCCTGCTCGTTCATGGCGCCGGAGCCGATCTCCCAGGAGATCTTCCGGGCCGCGCGCAACATCGGGTTCACCGAGGAACTGACCCAGATGCTGCAGAACCCGACCCTGCTCAACCGGGCGATCCAGGAGATCGAGCAGTACGGCCTGGCCCGCATCGACTACCGGGAACAGACCCTGACGGTCCAGCTTCACCGGCTGGTCCGCGAGGTGGTGGTGGACCAGCTGACCGCGGAGAACCGGGGCCGGATGCAGCACGTCGCCCACCTGCTGCTGGCCGGCGGCAACCCCGGCGACATCACCCAGCGGGCGCGCTATCACGCCCTGCTCCCGCACGTGCTCGCCTCCGACCAGGTCAGCTGCGAGGACGCGTGGGCCCGGGCGCTGGTGCTCGATCTGATCGCGTTCCTGCACTCGGTCGGCGACCACGAGGGCTGCCGCAGCCTCGCGGCCCAGGCGGTCGAGCGGTGGACGGTCATGCTCGGCCCCGACGACGACCAGGTTCTCAAGGGCGCCCGCTGGCTCGCGTTCATCATGGGTGTTCTCGGCGAGTTCACCGAGGCCGCCCGGATCAACGCCGACTGCCTGGAACGGCTGCGCGCCCTCAAGGGCCCGGAGGACGAGGAGACGCTGGACGCGATCAACCAGGTCGCCGTCGACCTGCGGGCGGCCGGCGACTTCTCCGGAGCCGTCCAACTGGGGCAGGGGGCGTACGAGGTGTCGCAGCGCATCTTCGGCCCCAACATCCCGCACACCCTCAACATGGCCCACGGCCTCGGCATCAGTCTCCGGATGATGGGCGACTTCCCGGCCGCCATGGCCCTGGACATGGACACGGTCCGCCGCCGGATCGAGGTGCTCGGCCCCCGGCACTTCCTGACCCTGCTCAGCCAGAACGGCCTCACCCTGGACCTGCGGGAACGCGGGGACTACATCGGGGCGAACCAGCAACAGGAACGGCTCTACGAACGGACGCAGCGGATCCTCGGCCTCAAGCACCCGCAGACCCTGATGGCGGCCCGTAACCTGGCGGTCTCCCTGCGCCGGGCCGGGTACCACGCCCGGGCCCGCAAGCTCGCGCTCGCGACCCTGACCGAACTCCGCCGCCGCTTCGGCGATCTCTACCCGGAGGCCATCGCCTGTGCCCTGAACTACGCCGTCGACCTGCGGGAGAACGACGAACTCGACGAGTCCCTCCTCCTCGCCGACCGGACCTGGCAGGAGTACCGGCAGGCGCTCGGGGACGCGCATCCCTACACCCTGTCGGCCCGGACCAACCTGGGCATCGTGCTGCGGCTGCTCGGTGACCTCGACACCGCCGTGGAGCACGACCGATCGGCCTACGAGGAGTTGCGGGACCTGCTCGGCTCCCGGCACGTGCTGACCCTGGCCGCCGCGACGAACCTGGCCAGTGACCTGTTCACCCGGGGGGATCCGGAGGAGGCCTACGCACTGGACGCCGAGACGCTGCGGCACTCCGGGGAGATCCTCGGCAGCGAGCACCCGTCCACCCTGGCCGTGGCCCTCAACATGGCGTTCGATCTGCGGGCTCTGGGGCGGACCGGCGACGGGGACCGGCTGTTCGGTGAGGTGATCGACGCCTATGACCGGGTGCTCGGGCCCCGGCATCCGGCGATCGCGGCGGCCCGGGCCGGCATGCGGGCCAACTGTGACGTCGACCCGATGCCGCTCTGACCGGGGGTTACTTCACCGCGCCGGCGGTCAGGCCGGCCTGGATCTGGCGCTGGAAGATGGCGTAGACGACGATCATCGGGATGATGCTCAGCGTCAGGGCGGCGAACAGCGTCGACCACTCGGCGTGGTAACCCGCCTGGGTGGAGATGTTGGCGATGCCCTGGGTGAGCACCCACTTCTGGTCGGCGCCCTGGCCCTGCATGATCACCAGCGGCAGGAGGTACTGGTTCCACTGGCCGACGATGTTGAAGATGGTGATGCTGACCAGGCCGGACTTCGCCATCGGCATCATGATCTGGAAGAACTTGCGGGTGTGCGAGGCGCCGTCCACGGTGGCCGCCTCGTCGATCTCGTGGGGCAGCGTCTTGAAGAAGGCGGCCAGGAAGAAGATCGTGAACGGCAGGCTGTACGCGATGTAGACCATGATCAGGCCGTGGTACGTGTTCAGCAGCCCCATGTTCTTGAGGATGTGGAACAGCGGGCCGAGCGCCATGAACGTGGGGAACGCCAGCCCGGACACGAACAGGTAGTAGACGATCCGGTTGCCGACGAACGAGTACCGCGCCAGCACGTACGCGGCCATCGACCCGAACAGCATGGTGCCGGCGGTGCTGACCAGCACCACGAAGACGCTGTTCAGGAAGTAGCGGCCGATGTGCGCCTGATCCCACGCCGACAGGTACGTCTCCAGCGAGAACGTGGACGGCAGCGCGAACGGCTCGCCCAGGAAGATCTCGGTGTTGCTCTTGAAGGACGCCAGCACCACCCAGAGCAAGGGGCCGGCCGTCACCACGGCCCAGAAGATCAGGGCGAGGTGGGCGAGGCCGTTGAAGGCCTTCAGCTCGCGGCGGGTCTTCTCCTGCGGGGCGGAAACCTTCACCGGGGCGTCCATGGTGGTCACGTTACTCATGGTCTCGCCTCTCAGACGGCGTCGCGGCGCGTGACCCGCAGGGTCAGGGCGGCGAAGGTCAGGGTCAGGAAGAACAGCACCACGCCGAGCGCGGACGCGTAGCCGACCTGGGAGTACTCGAAGGTGTTGCGGTAGATCATCATGGCCAGCACCGAGGTCGCCCCGTCGGGGCCGCCACGGTCCACGGTCATGATGTTGACCAGGGCGAACGCGTCGAACGCGGCGATGCCGAGGTAGACCCAGCCGGTCTGGATGGTGTTCCAGAGCAGCGGCAGGGTGATCCGGAAGAACAGGGTGACCTTGGTGGCGCCGTCCAGGGCGGCGGCCTCGTAGATCTCCTCACCGATCGAACCCATGCCGGCCGAGAAGAGCACCACGTAGAAGCCGACCGCCTGCCAGACCAGCACCACCAGGATGCAGGTCAGCGCCCAGCGGTCGTCGGCGAGGAAGAGCCACGGCTGCCAGGAGTCCGGGAACAGGCCGTTGAGCATGCCGCTCTTGTCCGAGGAGAACACCCGGCCGAAGATCACGGCGACGATGGCGAGGGCCATCAGCTGCGGGAAGAAGAAGATGACCCGATAGAGCTTGGAGCCGCGTACGCCCCGGGTCATCCCGCCCTTGGTCCCGCCGCCGACGTTGAGCAGGAACGCGAAGACCAGCGCGATCGCGATCGTCGCGATCGGCAGCAGGAGCAGCAGGAAGCCGTTGTGCCGCAGCGACTTCCAGAACAGGTCGTCGTTCCACAGCTTCTCGAAGTTCTCGAACCCGACGTACTTGATGACGCCGAACCCGGACCAGCTGGTGAAGGCCAGCTGGAAGGTCTGTACGTACGCCGCCACCACGAAGACGGCGTAGAGCGCCACGGGCACGGCGAGGAAACCGATGATGAAGGGATACTTACCGTGCCTCATGGCGCTCTACCTATCTGAAATCAGCTACGGGTCTGCTTCTGGACCGCGGAGTCCTCGGCGATCGCCTGCGAGGCGGCTTCCATCCGGTCGCAGAACTTCTGCGCGTCGCCGCCCTTGAACATCAGGTCGTTGACGGCGCTCAGCGACTCGTCGTTGAGCTTCTTGTACCAGGTGTCGAACAGGTAGCCCATGAAGACGTCCTTGCCGGCCTTGTTGATCGCGTCGTTGGCGCTGGTCAGGCCGGGGGAGATCTCGATGCCGTCGGCGGCGCCGGCCACCACGGTCAGGGACTTGGTGAGCTTGGTGAACTCGAGCGCCGCCTCCTTGGAGAGCATGACGCGCAGGTACTCCATGCCGCCGCGCGGGTTCTTGCCCTTCGACGAGGCGAAGTAGATCTCGCCCGCCGCGGCGTTCAGCGCGGTCGCCGGCAGCGCGTCCGAGGCGGTCACGCTCGGGTAGGCGGCCACCGAGTACTGGAAGCCCGGCGGGGTGTCCTTGGCCTGCTCGTTCTCCAGCCAGGAGCCGCACGGGTAGAAGGCGACCTTGTCCTGGTTCTGGCGCAGCTGGACCTCGGTGTGCTTGAGGCCGAGGAACGTCTTGTCCAGGTACTTGTTGCCGATCTCGCCCCAGGCCTTGGCGGCCTCGAGCACCGGCGCGGCGGTCCAGGCGCCCGGCTTCAGGTTGTCGATGTCCTTGAGCGCCTGCTCGCCACCGATCTTTCCGGCGCTGGTGAGCAGGGCACGGACCATGTAGTACGCGGCGTTGGCTCCGGCGTACCCGAAGGGAACGATGCCCTTGCCCTTGATCTGCTCGCACAGGGCGGTGAACTCGGCCCAGGTGGCGGGCACGGTCCAGCTGTTCTTCTCGAACAGGGCCTTGTTGTACCAGAGACCGAAGACGGTGTACGCGTAGTTCACCGCGTACGGCTTGCCGCTGTAGGTGCCCTGCTCGATGGCGCCGGGGACCAGCGTCTCGGCGACGGTCTTGCCGGCGATGTCGAACGACGGGGCGGCGAACAGGTCGGTGAGGTCCTGGGCCTGCCCGGCGGCGACGATGGCGCCGAAGTCCATCATCTTCGCGCCGGAGTTGTTGATCATGTCGGGCGCGTCGTTGGCGTTGAGCCGGGGCTGGATGACAGTCCCGATCTCCTGCGTCGCCGAGTAGTTGATCTTCGACTCGGGCCACTTCTTGGTGTAGATCGGAGTGTCCACGTCGGTGGCGTACTTGGTGCCCAGGCCGCCGTCGAAGATGACGATCTCGACAGGCGCCTTCGGGTCGATGCCGAGCGGGTTGTCCGCCGACTTGTCGCCGGTGGCCTGCTCGTTCGTCTCCTCGGCGCCGCCGCCGACACACGCGCTCAGCATGGTCACCGCGGGAATGGCGGCCAAGCCGACCGCACCCGCGCGGCGCAGCAGGCTACGACGGTCCAGCTCGGACTTAATGATTTCAGACATCGATATCCTTTCGGGTCAACCCTTGACCGCGCCGGCCGTCAGCCCGGTGGCGATATTGCGCTGGATGATCAGGAAGAACACCACCACGGGGATCGAGGTGATGATGGCACCGGCCATGAGGGGGCCCCAGGCGGTGCCGCGTTCGGTCTGGTTGTACAGCAGCCAGGCCATCAGATTCTGGTGGTTCGGGTCGTTCAGCGTGTTGATGATGATGAACTCGTTCCACGCCTGGATGAACCCGTAGACCGAGGTGGCGACCAGCCCGGGGCCGGTCAGCGGCAGGATGATGCGCCAGAACACCTGGGCCCGGGTGCAACCGTCGATCATGGCCGCCTCGTCCAGCTCCCGCGGGATGCCGGAGATGAAACCACGCAGCGTCCACACCGTGTACGGCAGCAGCAGAACCAGGTACACCAGGGCCACACCGACAAGCGTGTTGGTCAGGTTGACACCCTGCAACATGAGGAAGAGCGGGATCAGCAGGGCCAGGAACGGCACCAGCTGTACGGCCAGGACGACCAGGATGATCGCCTTGCGCCCGTAGAAGGCGAACCGGGCGATGGCCAGCGCGGCGAGGAAGCCCACCACCAGGGCGGCGGCCACCGCCATCGCGGTGATCACCAGTCCGTTGACCATGCTGGGCAGGAAGTGCTGCTCCCCCAGCGCCGACCGGAAGTTGTCCAGGGTCGGGTTCTCCGGCCAGAACGTCGGGGTGAAACTGCGTACCTCGGCGTCGGGTTTGAACGCGGTGTTCAGCACCCAGTAGACCGGGAAGATCATCACGAGCCCGAAGAGGATGCCCCCGGTGTTGGCGAAGACCGTGCCGATCCGGCTGCGTCCGACGGTGACGACGCCGTCGTCGTGGCGGGCCATCAGTCCACCTCTCCGATCTTGAACATCTGGCGGATGTAGAACACCATCACGCCGAGCATCAGCAGCACGGTGATCACCGAGATCGCCGAGCCGTAGCTATAGAGGGAACGACCGAACGCCTGCGTGTACGAGTAGGTCGCGAGTGTCTGGTAGACCGGCTCCGGGTGGCTGTCGCGCAGCGCCCAGTTCTGGGTGAACAGGCCGAAGTTCCAGATCACCGAGAGGGTGGTGACGATGGTGAGCAGCGGCTTCAGGATCGGCAGGGTGATGTTGCGCAGCGTCTGCCAGCTCGACGCGCCGTCCACCGTGGCGGCCTCGACCAGTTCCTTCGGCACCTGGGTCAGCCCGGCGCTCAGCGAGATCGCCAGGAACGGGATGCCCGCCCAGACCACCAGAGTGGTGATCACCGCCCAGCCCTCCCACGGGTTGACGAACCAGCTGTGGTTCAGCCACTCGTCCCCGAACACCTTGCTGAACAGGTAGTTCAGGACACCGAAGTCGGAGTCGGTGAGCCAGCGGAAGGCCTGTGCCGCGACGAGCTGGGGCAGTGCCCAGACGAACATCATCGCGACCATCATGAAGATCCGCACCTTGGCGTGCACCCGGCGCATCAGCAGGGCGATGCCGAGGCCGGCGGTCACCGACAGGGTGACCGAGACGACGGTGAAGGCGGCGGTCCGGGCGACGATGCCCCAGAAGACGTCGTCGGTCAGGGCCTTCGCGTACTGGTCGACGCCGGCCCACGGCGGGGTGGCGCCGCTGAACAGCTCCCGCAGCCGCATGTTCTGGAAGGACAGCACGATCATGCGGTACAGCGGGTAGCCCAGCATCCCGATCAGGATGATCAGGGTGGGCAGGGACAGCAGCCAGGCCGTCCGGGTGTCCCTTTTCCGGCGGGCCCCGGACCGGTCGGCGGTCTTCAAGGGGGCGGGCGCCTGGACGGGCCGGGAATCGACGGCTTGCATCATGATCCTCCAGTGCGGGGTGCCGCCTCCTCGCAAAGGCGGCACCCGGGCGTCGTCAGGCCTCGTTGAGCGTGGCGGCGATCTGCTCGTCCGCCCACTTGGCGCCGTCGGCCACCGTCTTCTTACCGGTCAGGATGTCCGTCAGCATGGTCTGCAGGATGCTGGCCTTCTCCACGTCGGCCCACTTCTCGGCGTTCGGCGGGAACCAGCTGTTCTTCGCCGACAGGGCGGCCGGGGCGAGCTTCGGGTTGTCGGCGGCGGCCTTGTCCATCAGCGACGAGGCGTTCGGCAGCGCGCTGGCCTTGACCAGGCCCTCCATCGACTTGCTGTCGGTGAAGTACTTGACCCACTGGGCGGCGAGCTCCTTGTTGGCGCTCTTCGCCGTCACGCCGAGGTTCGAGCCACCGAGGAACGACGGCACCTCGGGCAGCGGGGCGGCGGCCAGCTTGCCCTTGATCTTGGTGGGGACCAGCGCGGAGTTCGGGTCGTTCGGGTCCTTGCGGGTCTCCTCGGCGACACCCTGCTCCCAGCCGTTGCCGTAGAAGGCGCCGGCCGAGCCCTGCGCGACGATGCCGGCCTGCTCGTTCTCGTTCTTGGTCGGGTCGGCCTTCGAGTACTTCTTGGTCATGTCGACCCAGCGCTGCAGACCCTCCTGCGACTGCGGGCTGGAGAGCTGGCCGACCCACTTGTCGCCGTCCTGCTTGGCGATCTCGCCACCGGTCGACTTGACCCAGGACATCGCGGCGTACCAGTACTGGCCCGGCATGTAGAGCGCGCTGAACTTCTTGTCCGCGGCGTTGCCGGTCTGCACCTTGTCGAGGGCTGCGAGGAAGTCGGTGTACGTCTTCGGGGCTTCCTTGATCCCGGCCTTGTCGAACAGGTCGGTGCGGTAGATCATCACGCGGGCGCCGGCGTAGTAGGGCACGCAGTAGACCTTGCCCTCGGACTCACAGGCGCCGGACAGACCGGACAGCCAGGTGTCGGAGTTCTCGAAGTCGCCCTTGTTCAGCTCGGCGAACCCGCCGGAGAAGACGTACTTGGAGAACTCGGTGTTGCCCAGCTCCACCACGTCCGGCACGTCCGAGCCGGCCAGGGTGGCGTCCAGCTTGGTCAGGTGGTTCGCCCACTGCTGGTACTCCACGTTGACCTGCGCGCCGGTGGCCTCGGTGAACCGCTTCGAGGCGTCGTCGACGACGTCCTTCCAGCTCGTCTCGGCGTCCACCATCAGCCAGACCTTGATCGTCTTGCCGGCGCCGTCCACCTTGCCGGTGGCCGAGGTGGCGCCCTCGTCGGTGCCCCCGCCGCTGCACGCGGCCACACCGAGCAGTGACGCGGCGAGCGCCGCCGCGACCGCGATCTTGCGCTTCACATTTCCTCCCGAGGGATCTATCTGCATTGAGGGGGTTCAGCTGTCCTTCGCGGCCTTGTGCCCGTGCACCGCTTGCGCGGTGCGCTGGAACGCGGCGTGCGAACGTTCGTGGGTGCGTTGCGCGACGGCGACGTACAGCAGGTCGAGAACGACCAGCTGGGGGTGCCGGGCGCTGAGCGCGTCCGGGCGGAAGGTCGTCGCCTGGGTGGCGGTGAGCAGGACGATGTCCGCCAACTCGGCCAGCGGGGATCGGGGGAAGCTGGTGAGCGCGATCGTGGTGGCGCCCCGGCTGCTCGCCTCGGCGAGCAGCTCGATCGTCTCGCGGGTGTCACCGCTGTGCGAGACACCGAGCGCGACGTCGCCGGACCTCGACAACGCGGCGCTGGCCAGGCCGTTGTGCACGTCGGCCCAGGCCCACACCGGAATGCCGATGCGGTGCAGACTGAACTGCATCTCCTCGCCGACCAGCGCGCTTCCGCTGGCGCCGAAGATGTTCACCCGCGGCGCGGCGGCGATCGCCACCGCGGCCCGCTCCACCTCGCCCAGGTCCAGCAGGGTGGCGGTGTCGTGCATGGCCCGGGTGTCGGCCGCCATGATCTGGCCGAGGACCCGCTCCAGGGGGTCGTTCGGCTGGATCTCGCGGCCGATGTCCACGGTCCAGCCGGCCGAGCGGGCCCGGCCGGTCTCCGCCGCGATGCCGAGGCGGAGGTCCGCGTAGCCGTCGAAGCCGACCGCCCGGCAGAACCGGGTGATCGTCGCCGGCGAGGTGCCGCTGCGCTCGGCGAGCTCCACGATGGTGGCCCGGGAGGCGGCGGCCGGATCGGCGAGCACCTGCTCGGCGACCCGCTGCAGTGCGCCGGTGAAGTCCGGCAGCAGGGTGCGGACCCGGGCGAGCACGCCGTCGGCGGGTGCGCTGCCGGCCCAGGCCTCGTTGGTGTTCCTCATCAGGACGCCGCGCACCGGCGAGTCGGCGACCGCGGGCCCCGCGATGCCGTCCATCTCCGGCTCAACCATCGGACACCCTTTCAGGAAGGACTGTTTACTGTCGCGGTAAAAGTTCTTACTAAACGGGTGTCCCTGTCAAGGTTGTGAAGGAAGTTTTCAAACCGTTACCCGACCAGCGCGAATGAACGGATGTTTCCGGCGGCACGGATGACGACCATCGATCCGTAAATGTGTGTTACGACGTGGCCGCCATCACATGTCCGATTTGAGGATGATTTCTGCCGGTACGTTCAGGTGGTCGCCGTAGTCCGTTCAGCCCACACGAGGTCGTACTTTCGGTCAGGATTTGTGACGCGCCGAAACCTCTCCGTCACTTACGAAACAAGATCAAAAAAATTTCCGGGTACGCCGAGACCCTCCACAACCGCAGCCACACCCGGCCGTGGCCACCTGCCCGGCCGGGCGCGCCCCGAGACCGACCCGCACCCGCCGGGCGGATGCGGCGGTCACCGGTCGGGGGAATTCGCCCCTTTGGCGAGATTCAGCCCCGTCCCGTGGGAAGCATCAAACGGCATGCGACAGCTTCCCCTCCCCACCCCGTGCCCCCGCGCCGTCCACACCTCCGCCGTGGCCCGGACGGCCCTCGTCCTCGCCGGGGCGGTGCTCGCCGGAGGCCTCAGCGGCACCGGGCCGGCCGCGGCGACCGTCACCTACGACTTCGACACCGGCATCGGGTTCGTCGGCAGCGCGGACCTGATCAAGGGCTTCGGCTGGAAGGCCGGGCGGCTCACCCGCAAGGTCGCGGAGATCGAGTTCCAGGAGGGGATGTACATCGAGGAGATCTGGTCGGTGACGTGCCGCGCCGGAGCGGCCCCGTTCACCGCGAACCGCGCGCAGCAGGCCATGAAGGAGTTCCTGACGGCCACCGCCGAGCACGGCCCGAAGCGGGTGCTGACCGGTTTCCGGCTCAGCGGCGCCAAGGCGGCGATCTCCAGCACGACCGCGCCGTTCGAGGTGGGCGGCCCCTGCCCGGACCCGGCACAGGGCGACACCGTCCGGACCCTGCGCCAGACGGCCACCACCACGACCCGGAACCTGATCGCCGTGACCGACGACGAGTCCGCGACCCTCATCGAGACCCGGACCGGCACACCCCGGCCCGGCAGCACACCCCAGGCCGGCGGCACACCTCGGCCCGCGGGTACCGCCAAGCCCGGCAGCCCGTCCCGGTCCAGCGCGCAGCCCCGGCCGGGTGCTCCCCGGACCGGGCCCACCCGCTGACCCGGGGGCTCCGGGCCTCAGGTCAGGAGGCGGAGTCCCGGATCGACTGGGCGAACGCCTCGGAACGGTGCTCGAAGTTGCGGAAACGGCCGTAGCTCGGGGCCGCCGGGGAGAGCAGGACCACGCCGCCGACCGGGGTGATCCTGCGGGCCAGGCGGACGGCGTCGTCCAGGTCCTCGGCGGGCTCGGTGCGGACTCCGGGCAGACCGGACAGGGTCTCCAGGATGCGCGGGCCACTGTCCGGCAGGCCGATCACGGTGAGTTCCCGGGCGGCCAGGAAATCCCGTAGCGGAGAGTAGTCGAGACCGCGGTCGGTGCCGCCGACCAGCACGGTGAGTGGCCGGTTCTCGTACGCCTCGACGGCGTGCATCGCCGCGTACGGGGACGTCGACAGGGTGTCGTCCACGAACGTCAGGCCGGACGGGTCCTGGATCTCGGTCAGCCGGTGCGGCAGACCGGTGAACGACCGCACCGCCGCCTCGATCACGTCGCGCTGTCCGGGGACGTCGACGCCCATGCCGTCGAGGACGGTCAGCGCCACACACAGGTTGCTCTCGTTGTGCCGGCCCTTGAGCACCAGGGCGTCCCGCGGGAACAGCCGCTGGTCACGGCCCCGGACCCAGCCGTCCTCGATGCGGTACTCGGTACCCGTACCGGAAAGGACCGGTGGGTTTCCGGAGGCGTCGACGGCGTCACCCAGCTCGGCGCGGAGTCGCTCGTCGCCGCCGTTGACCACGATCATTTCCGGTCCGTACCGCAGGATGTTCAGTTTGTCGCGGTAGTACTCACGCTCGCCGCCGTGCGCGTCCAGGTGCTCGGGGAAGAGCGACGTGACCACCGCCACCCGCGGCGAATCGGTCAGGTCGGCGCACTGGTAGCTGGAGAGCTCCAGCACGTACAGCTCGGCCTCGGGCATGTCCAGCAGCGGCACCCCGATGTTCCCGCCGTACGCGTTGGGCCGCCCGACCGCGGTCAGCAGGTGGCTGATCAGGCTGGACGTGGTCGACTTGCCCTTGCTGCCGGTGACCCCGACGGTGCGGGCGGCGTTGTCGGCCATCCACAGCGCGCTGCCGCCGGTCACCGGGATGCCCCGCTCGCGCAGCTCCCTGACGTACGGATGGGTGGACGGCACACCCGGCGAGCGCACCACCACGTCCGCGCTGACCAGGGCCGCGTGCGCGTGCTCGCCACCGGCCAGCGGCGCCAGCGCGGCCAGCTCCCCGGTCCACTCCACCGACAGGTAGTTGGCGCTGTCCTCGACCACGATCAGGCGGGACGGCTCGTGCCGGGCGATCGCCGCCACCGCGGCCCGCCCCTCGCGCCCGGTCCCCCAGACCGCCACCGACTTGCCGCGCAGGTCTGCCAGCCGCACCGTGATCTCCTCGGGTCCATCGAACTCCAGACGAACTAGGCCCTGTGTGCCGGACCTCGCCGCGCTCCCGCGGGGTCCGGCACACAGGGCCTAATATTGCCCGTCGGCCTTATGACAGGAGTTTCCGGGTGCAGTTCGACGTCATGCGCTTCCCCTCGTACACGTTCGATCCGGCGACGGGGGTGGCGGCGTTCGACTATCTGCTGGACGGTCCGTCGCCGCTGCGCTTCACCGAGACGATCACGCTGCCGGTGCCCGCCGGCCCGCAGGTGCCGGACACGCTGCACCGGGTCCTGGACCTGCTGCACGTGGTGGCCGGCGTCAGCTACTTCAAGGTCGGCGCGCCGGCCCGGGTGGTCACCCCGAAACCGCTGCCCCGCGCGGCCGTCGACTTCCTGACCGCGGTCTACACCAAGGGCATGGCGGAGTACGCGTACCGCAACAAGCTCCCGCACGTGCTCGAACTCACCGTGGAGACGCCCGGTGCGGTCCCGGCCGCCGCTCCGGCCGCGCACCAGGGCGGCCGGCCGCTGTCCGCGGTCGGCGGTGGCAAGGACTCGATCGTCACCCTGGAGATCCTGCGGGCCGCGGGGCTGGACCCGGTGCCGTTCTCGGTCAACCCGAACCACGTGATCGAGAGTGTGAACGCCGCCTCCGGCCTGACCGCGCTGGCCGCCCGCCGCAAGCTGGACCCGGTGCTGTTCGAGCTGAACAAGCAGGGCGCGCTGAACGGGCACATCCCGGTCACCGCGATCAACTCGCTGATCGCGATCGCCACCGCGGTGTGGCACGGGCTGGGCCCGGTGGTGATGTCGAACGAGCGGTCCGCCTCCGACCCGAACCTGATCTGGAACGGTCACGAGGTCAACCACCAGTGGTCCAAGGGCGTCGAGGCGGAGGGGCTGCTGCGGGATGCCGTGGCGGCGTACGCGGGGCTGACCGACCCGTACTTCTCGCTGCTGCGCCCGCTGTCCGAGCTGCACATCGCGCAACTGTTCGCCGGTCACACAGCGTACGACGACGTGGTCACCAGTTGTAACCAGGCGTTCAAGCTGCACGACCCGACGGCGCGCTGGTGCGGTGACTGCCCGAAGTGCCGTTTCGTCTTCCTGGCGATGGCCCCGCACATGCCCCGGGAACGACTCGCGCACATCTTCGGCGTCGACCTGTTCACCGACGAGAAGCAGATCCCCGGCTTCCTGGAACTGCTCGGGGTGGACGCACACAAGCCGTTCGAGTGTGTCGGCGAGGCCGAGGAGTGTCTGGTGGCCCTCGCCCTGCTGACCGACGACGCACCGGTCCTGGTGGCGTTGCGGGCGGCGGTGCCGGACTCGGCGTGGGCCGACGCGTCGCACTCGAACGTCTTCACGCCGGGCGGTCCGCACCACATCCCGGCCGGGTACCGGAAACTGCTCGACGAGGCGACCGCCACTGCCTGACCGGCCCCGGCACCCCGCGGGTTGCATTCTCACCAGAAGTGAGACATGTGACTCTGTGTGGTTTCTGTGAACCTCCCGTGAACGTGCCAGGCCCGGTGCGAGACGGCCGTCCGCCTGCTCAGGTCCCGCCAACATCGCTGCGGTGACGACCTTGAGGGGGTTCCCGATGCCGCGACTTACCGTCGTCGTTCCGGTTTACAACGAGCAGGACGTGCTGCCGCTGTTCGCCGAACGGATCCGGCCCGTGCTCGACGGCCTGCACGTCAGCTACGAGGTGCTCGCCGTCGACGACGGCAGCCGGGACGCCACCCCGGTCGTGCTGGAGTCGCTCCGGCGGCAGTGGCCACAGCTGCGCACCGTGCGGCTGCGCAGCAACAGCGGGCACCAGAACGCGCTCGCCGCCGGACTGCACCGGGCCGGCGGCGAGTACGTGGTCAGCATCGACGTCGATCTGCAGGACCCGCCCGAGGTGATCGGCGACATGCTGCGCCTCGCCGAGAGCGCGAACCTGGACGTGGTGCACGGGGTGCGGGCCGACCGCAGCACCGACACCCCGTTCAAACGCGGGACCGCCGGGCTGTACTACCGGCTGATCCGGCGGATCGTCGGCACCGAGGTCCCGCACAACGCCGGCGACTTCCGGCTGCTCAGCCGTACCGCCGTGGACGCGCTCACCGCCCTGCCCGAACACCAGCCGGTCTACCGGTTGCTGGTGCCCTGGCTGGGGCTGCCGAGCGGGGAGATCACCTACACCCGGGCGGTACGGGCGGCCGGGCAGTCGAAGTATCCGCTCGCCAAGATGATCCGGCTCGCCCTGGACAGTGTCGTCGGGTTCTCCGCCGCGCCGCTGCGGGTGGCGACATGGCTCGGCCTGGGCGGGATCGTGCTGTCCACGGTGCTGGCCGTCGCCGGGCTGGTGGCCTGGATCCGCGGCGACGTGGTGCCCGGGTGGACGTCGATGATCGTGGCCGTCGGGTTCCTCGGCGCCCTGCAACTGCTCTGCCTCGGACTGCTCGGCGAGTACGTGGCCCGGATCTTCACCACGTTGCAGGCGCGGCCGGCGTTCGTGGTGGCGTACGACTCGGCGTCGGAGGCGGACCTGTGCAAGCTCTGATCACCGCGCCGGCGGCCGTCGTACCGGAAAAGGGTCAGTGGTTCTCGTCCTTGCGGGCCGCGGGCGTCGTCTGGGGTGTCTTCACCGTCCTGCACCTGGCCGTCAGCGCGTTCACCAAGCGCGGCGCCGGGCTGGACGCGGTGCTGCTGGGCTGGAACAACTGGGACGCCGGGCACTACGTACGGATCGCCGAGAGCGGGTACGGGATCGGCCCCGGCTTCCCGGCGTTCTTCCCGCTCTATCCGCTGCTCATCCACCTGCTCGGCGGCGGCATCGGCGCGGCGCTGGTGGTCGCCAACGCGGCCGCGTTCGGGGCCCTGGCCGTGCTGCACCGGCTGGCCGCCCACGAGTTCGGCGAGGCGGTCGCCCAGCGCTCGGCCTGGTATCTGGCCGCGTTCCCGATGGGGTTCTTCCTGTTCATCGGCTACAACGAGTCGCTGTTCCTGCTGCTCGCCGTCGGCGCCCTGTACGCCGGGCGCCGCGGGCACTGGTGGCTGGCCGGCGCCCTCGGCGCGCTGTCCTCGGCGACCCGGCTGTTCGGGCTGCTGCTGATGCTGCCGCTGGCCGTCGAATACCTGCGCCAGACCGGCTGGACCCTCCGCCGCCTGCGAGCCGACGTGCTCGGCATCGCGCTGGTCCCGCTCGGTGTGATCGCGTACGCCGTCTACTGCATGATCGAACTGGGCAGCCCGCTGGCGTTCAGCATCGCCCAGGACCAGTGGGGGCGGCGCTACACGTTTCCCGGCGGCGCGTGGCTCACCGCCGTCCAGCAGGTCCAGGGCCCGCTGCACCCGGCCACCCTCGGCACCCTGATCGACGCCGGCACCACCCTGGTCGCGGTGGTGCTGCTGGTCCTGTGCGTGGTCGGCCCGTGGAAGTTCCGGCGCGACCAGATGTACCTGGTGGTCCAGGGCGCGATCACCCTGCTGATGCTGATGTCGACGGAGGTGGGTGGCCGCTCGATGCAGTCGGCGGCCCGCTACTGCATGGAGGCGGTCGCGATCCTGCTGCTCCTGGCCCGGATCGGCGCCGACCCGCGCTGGGACCGCACCGTCCTGGTGCTCGGTGTCTCCCTGCACGCGGCCCTGCTCGCCGTCTTCATGACCGGCACCTTCCTGGTCGCCTGACGGGCGGTAGCGTCTCGCGGCATGGGTGTGGAGATCTATGTGGGTAACGCCGATCCGGACGCTCTTGCGGATCGGGGGTGGCTTCTCGGGCACTTCAAGCCGGCCGGAGATCCTCGGCACAGTGCCGATGTGGAGATCAAGTGGGGGCGGCATCCGAAAGGGGATCGGCGGGCCGAGTGGGTTCGCGGGGAGGACCGGACCGCACTGCTGGTGCTGATCAGCGGGTGCTTCCACATGGAGTTCCCGGAGCGGACCGTGGTGCTCGACAAGCAGGGCGACTACGTGGTGTGGCCGCGCGGGGTGGACCACTCCTGGTTCGCGGCCGAGGAGTCGACGGTGCTCACGGTTCGGTGGCCGTCGATCCCCGGGTACGCGGTGCCGCTGGAGTGACCACCGCATCCGCCCGGCGGGCGCGGGTCGGCCGTGAGTCGCGCCGGCCTCGCGGGGGACCGACAGGGCGGGCCGCCTGCGGTTGTCGGGCCGTCGGGCGTACGAGAAAAGGTCATTCGGGTGGGTCGTGATGCAGTTGATCCTGTTTGATGCCCAGGCGTGACAGGGACGCTGTGGTCTTCGCCAGCATCAGGGGCGGGCCGGCCAGGTAGATCTCGTGGCGGGACCAGTCGCCGTAAGCGGCGATCGCGTCGGTGACCGGGCCGGACATGTACGGGCCGGACGGGCCGTCGGCCACCACCGGGATCACCGTCGCGCCGGGGATCCTGGCCACCAGCTCGGTGAGAGCCTCGATGTCGTAGAGCTCGGTCAGGTCGCGGACACCCCAGAACAGCACCGCGGGGCGGGCGTCGCCCAGGGCCGCCAGCTCGGTGAGGATCGCCTTCATCGGGGCCACCCCGGTGTCGCCGGCGATCATCAGGATGCCTCGGCCGGGGGCGTCCGGCAGGCCCATGTCGCCCTCCGGCTTCGTCATCCGCAGGCGGGCTCCGGGCCGGATCCGGTGGACCAGGGCGCCGCTCACGCCGGACCCGGATTTCGCGCGGACGTGCAGCTCGATGCGCTCGTCCCGGTGCGGGGCGCCGGCCAGTGAGTACGGCCGCCAGACGCCGGGGACGCCGGGGACCTCGAAGCGGGCGTACTGGCCGGGGCGGAACGGGGTCGGCAGGAACGTGCGCAACGTCAGCACGGCCAGGTCCTCGCGGCGCTGCTCGTGCGTGACCACCTCGACGTCCCAGATCGTCGGCTGGTACGCCACCAGCGTGCCGCCGTGCACGATCCACTCGTAGGTGTGCTGCCACGCCCAGCGCCACGCCTGGTCGAAGTCCTGCCGCCAGGAACCGGGCGGCATCCCGGCCCGGGTCGCCTCGGCCAGAGCCGCGCCGACCAGCTGCAGCCGGTTCCACTGCAGGCCGCATTCGGCGAGCACCGCGCCCAGCCGGGCACAGCCGTTGACCAGCGCCGGCGGGTCGGCCAGGTGGTGGACCAGCCAGGTCAGGGCACGGGCCAGGTCGCCGCGCTGGGTCGCCGCGCTGCCGGGCAGTGACGAGAGCAACGCGGGCTGCGCCTGATGCAGGGCCTCCCACAGTCGTTCGGCGACGTCGTCGACACCGCCGGCGAAGGTGATGCTGGTGCTCAGGTTGCGCTGGGTGTCGCGGAGCGCGGCGTCGTCGGCCGGATCCATGCCGTCCCGGCCGGCGGCGTGCCGCAGCGGGCCGGTGCCGGCCTTGGGGCGGCGGGTCGGGAACGAGCGCTGCGGGATCTGCGGCGGGAAGTCCATGCCCGACGGCTCGGGCGGGCGCGGGCCCTCCAGACCGGGGATCGGTGGCACCGGAGTGGTCGGGCCGGACGGGGTGATGCCGCCGATCGGCGGGATGCCACCGCGGGCGGCCCGCAGATTCGACCGGCCCATGACCGCGCTCGGATCCCCGCGCCAGAGCAGGCTCGCCGACTCGCCGGCCGGTTTCTCCGGCGCCCGGTGCTTGCTGAAGTACGGCGGGGTGCCGGAATCGGATGCCGGGGTGTGATCGGCCACCTGCGCGTCCTTCTTCTTCCGGGCGATCTCGGAGAGCGCCGCGGCGGTGTCGGCCTCGCCTGCGGCAGCGGCGTCGGGTGCGCTCTGCCGCAGCCGGATGGCTCGCAGCAGGGCGAGAAGATGCGGGTCGGACACGGACACCCCCTCCTCGACCCTAGCCACCGGCGGCTCGCCGCGACGGCGGAAATCGTGACCCGGCAGAATGCCGGTGTGCCTGCTCAGACCATCACCAGCCCGGACGATCCGCGGATCGGCGACTACCGGGCCCTCACCGACGTGGAACTGCGGACCCGATGGGAGCCGCCGAACGGGCTGTTCATCGCCGAGGGCGAGTTGGTGATCTCCCGGGCGTTGCGGGCGGGGTACCGGATGCGGTCGGCTCTGGTGGACGAGAAGCGGGTCGCGCAGTTGACCGACCTACCAGCATATTGCCCGATTTATGCGGCAAATCAGGAAGTTTTGGAGTCGATCACCGGTTTTCACGTGCACCGCGGCGTCCTGGCGTCGTTCCACCGTCGCGAAATTCCGGATATGTCGGAAATGCTGGGGAATGCGACGCGGATCGCGGTGCTCGAAGGACTCAACACCCACACCAACCTCGGCGCCCTGTTCCGCTCCGCCGCCGCCCTCGGCATCGACGCCGTGGTGCTCTCCCCCACCTGCGCCGACCCCCTCTACCGCCGGGCGGTCCGGGTCAGCATGGGCGAGGTGTTCGCCATCCCGTACGCGAAGTCCGACGACTGGCCGGGCACCCTGACGGCGATCCGCGAGGCCGGCTTCACCCTACTGGCGCTGACCCCGGGCGAGGGCGCGATCCCGATCGGTTCGCTGACCCCGCAGCAGCGCGAACGCCCGGCCCTGCTGCTCGGCGCCGAGGGCCCGGGGCTGACCGGGGCCGCGATGGACGCCGCCGACGCCCGGGTGGTGATCCCGATGCACAACGGTGTCGACTCGCTGAACGTGGCGACCGCCGGGGCGCTCGCCTTCTACGAGATCGGCCGCTGAGCAGCGGGTCAGGAGCGGGGCACCAGCCGCCCACCGGTCCAGGCCAGCCCCATCCCGGCGGCGAGCAGCAGCAGCGCCCCCACGGTGGGCACCGGCGAGTCGGCGACGGTCCCGGCGCCCATCGCGATCGCGGCGAGCATCAGCAGCACCCCGTCCGCCGGGTTGACCAGCTTGGACCGGAAGACCGCCCAGCCGAGCAGCAGCAGCCCGGTGCCGGAGATGACGGCGGCGGCGGTGAGCAGCTCCGCGGTCCGCCCGCCGGCGATCGGGGTGGTCGCCACCAGGACCTCCTCCGGCATGGCGGCCAGCGGCACCAGCATCGTCGCGCCGGCCAGGGTGATCAGCAGCCCGGCCAGGGCGCACCGCCGGGTCCGGGATCCGGCGAGCAGCCCGGCCAGCGCGATCAGGGCGACCATCGCGAGCCATCCGGCGAGCAGCCCGACGACGAGCGGGCCGGGCGGGCTCTCCACACCGAGGGTGAGCCAGCCGTAGAGCACCGCCGCGGCCGGAAGCGCCCACAGGGCGAGCCGGGCGTAGATCCGGACCGACCAGATCCAGACGGCGTCCCGCACCGGCAGTAGGTGGCCGTCCGGCTCGGCCTGGGCCGGCGCGCCGACCCAGGCGGGGGCGACCCGAAGGGGCCGCCCACTCGCCGTCTGACGATGGCTGATGCTCATGGTTCCGCCTCACTGGCAGGGGCAACAAGCCGAGCGGCCGGGGGCACCGGTCGGAATCCTGCTGCGAGCATGCCAAATGCCCTGCCGTGGTGTGGCGGATCCCACAAACTCAGCGCTTCTCGATGCGCTCCGCCCCGTCGTAGTCGGCGCCGCCGAGAGCGGCGGCCGGCGGGATCCGGTCGGGCGCGGGCAACTCGGGGGTGCTGTCCGCGGCCACCGCCTCGGCCTCACGCACCTCGGCGGCCGCCGCTTCCGCCGCCGCATCGGCCTCACGCTGGACCGCATCGGCGTCGACACCCTTGAGCGGCTCGTCGCCGACCATGTTGCCGAGACCGCCGAGCGCGCCGCCGATCCCCTCCAGTGCCTTGGTCAGCTCGGTCGGCAGGATCCACACCTTGTTCGCGGTGCCGTTGGCGATCTGCGGGAGCGACTGGAGATACTGGTAGGCGAGCACCTTCTGCGACGGGTTGGCCTGGTGGATGGCGTCGAAAACGGTGCGGATCGCCTTGGCCTGGCCCTCGGCCTGCAGGATGCGGGCCTGCCGGTCACCGTCGGCGCGCAGCACCTGGGACTGTTTCTCACCCTCGGCGGTGAGGATGGCGGCCTGCTTGTGACCCTCGGCGTTCAGGATCGTGGCGCGGCGCTCCCGCTCGGCGCGCATCTGCTTCTCCATCGAGTCGCGGATGCTGGGCGGCGGCTCGATCGCCTTGATCTCGACCCGGGTCACCTTGATGCCCCAGCGGCCGGTGGTCTCGTCGAGCACGCTGGACAGGTGCTTGTTGATCTCCTCGCGGCTGGTCAGGGCGCGCTCCAGGTCGAGCGAGCCGATCACGTTGCGCAGCGTGGTGACGGTGAGCTGTTCGATGGCCTGGAGGAAGTGCGAGATCTCGTACGTCGCGCGCACCGGGTCGACGACCTTGAAGTAGAGCACCGTGTCGATCGAGACGACCAGGTTGTCCGAGGTGATCACCGGCTGGGGCGGGAAGGAGACCACCTGCTCCCGCATGTCGACCTTGGTCCGTACCGCGTCCACGAACGGGACCAGCAGGTTCAGTCCCGGGGAGAGGGTCCGCTTGTATTTGCCGAGTCGCTCGATCACGTCCATCCGCTGCTGCGGGACGATCCGGACCGACTTGACGAGAGTCGTCACCGCGAAGATCGCGATGACGATGCCCAATATCAGGATGATGGCTTCCATGACGGCACCTCCTAGGCGTGTGGCAGATCGTCGTGCCAGACGAGCAACGTCGCGCCGCGCAACTTGACGACACGCACGTGTTCACCGGGTGCGAAGGAATCGCCGCTGTCGAACGACCGGGCCTGCCACAGCTCCCCGTCGATCTTGACCATGCCGTGGTCGCCGTCGACCGCCTCGATCACGGTGCCGCGCGAGCCCTCGATCGCCTCGATCCCGAACGGAGTCTCCCCCGTTTCCAGTGCCGGCCGGGCGTGCTTCAGGATGATCGGGCGCAACGCCGCGACCGAGAGGCCACTGACGACCGCGAAGACGATCACCTGGGCGAGCAGACCGAACCCGAGCGCCGCGGCACCCGCGGCGGCCAGTGCCCCGGCCGCGAAGAAGATGATGAGCACAGTCGCGGTGAAGGCCTCACCGATGGCCAGGGTGATGCCGAGGACGATCCAGAGAACGGCTTCCACGTCATCGATGGTTCCACGCCGGTGCACGCACGGCGAGCGCTCGGCTACGCGTAGCCGAAACGACTTGAAACAGTTGGACGGATGAGTCGAAATTGAGAAGAGGGAACCTCGTGTCGTTGCTTCCGGAGACTTCCCGCCGGATCGATGAGATCGCGGCCCGGGCGCAGTCGGACGGGCGGGTGCCGTCGATCGCCCTGGCCGTCGTCCGGGACCGGGCGGTGCTGCACTTCGCGGGCGCCGGCGAGCGGCCCCGGCCGGACCCGAAGACCCAGTACCGGCTCGGCTCGATCACCAAGACGATCACCGCGGCCCTGGTCATGCAGTTGCGGGACGAGGGGTTCCTGGCGCTCGACGACCGGCTCCAGCGGCACCTGCCCGGCACCCCGGTCGGTGACGTGACCCTGCGCCAGCTGCTCGGGCACGTCTCCGGGCTGCAGCGCGAACCGGACGGCCCGTGGTGGGAGCGGGTCGCCGGCGGCACCGTCGACGAGCTGCTGGCCGGGCTCACCCACGACAAGCTGCACGGCCCGGCGGCCCGGCGGTTCCGGTACTCGAACCTGGGCTACGGGCTGCTCGGCGCGGTGCTGGAGCGGATCACCGGGCTGGGCTGGGCGGAACTCGCCGGGAAACGGGTGCTCGACCCGCTCGGCATGAAGCGGACCACGTACGCGCCGGTGGAGCCGTACGCCCGCGGTTACGTGGTCGGTTCCGGGCTGCACGAGGAACCCCGCCCGGACACCGGTGCGATGGCGCCGGCCGGGCAGCTCTGGTCCACGGTCACCGACATGGCGAAGTGGGCGGCCGTGCTCACCGATCCGGCTCCGGCGGTGCTGTCCCGGGAGACCGTCGACGAGATGTGCTCGCCGGTGGCGATCAGCGATCTGGAGACCTGGACCGAGGGGCACGGGCTGGGCCCGCAGCTGTTCCGGGCCGGCGAGCGGGTCTACGCCGGCCACGGCGGTTCGATGCCCGGTTACGTCTCGCACCTCGCGGTCCATCGCCGCAGCCGGCTGGGGGTGATCGTCTTCGCCAACGCCTACGGGCTGGACGGCACCAGCATCAAGCGGGTCAGCCTGACCGCGCTGACCGCGGTCCTGGACGGCGAACCGGCGCCGGTCGAGCCGTGGCGCCCGCCCGCCGAACCCACCGGCGAGGCCGCCGAGATCCAGGGCCGCTGGTGGTGGATGGGCCGCGAGTACACCGTCACCCCCGACGACGGCGCCCTGCTGATGACCGGCCCGAACCACCGGACCCGCTTCGTCCCGAAGGGCCCGGACCGCTGGCGCGGCGTCTCCGGCTACAACGAGGGCGAGGTGCTCCGCATCGAACGGTCCGCCGACGGCACGGTCGCCCGCCTGGACATCGCCACCTTCCTCTTCAGCCGCGACTCCCGGCATCTGGCCTGATCAAACCCATTGCGGCGGTACGGACGTCGGCTCCACAGAAGCACTACCCGTCCCGCCGCGTCGCGCGAGGAGGGCCCGGGGCCACGGCCCCGGGCGCGACCCGCCGGGCCGAGGGCTTTTGGTCACCGCCCGGGGGTGCCGACCGAGCTTCCGGCCGAGCTTCGCCCCGACCTGCTGACGGGGCTTCGTTCCGGCCCGCTGCCGGGGCTTCGGTCCGGTCTGCCGGTCGGGGCGAAGCCCAGGGCGAGCCCCGCGGCGACGGTGGCGACGCCGAGCCATACGGCCGGTGCCGGGAATGGTCCGCCCAGGGCGACCCCGGCGGCGGCCGCGGCGATCGGGGCCACGCCGGTCAGCAGCCCGGCCCGGCCGGCGCCGAGGCGGGCCACACACGTGTACCAGAGCACGAACGCCACCGCCGTGACCAGCACCGCCAGGTAGGCCCCGGCCAGCAGATCCGCCGGCCGCAGCCGCAGCGAGGCGCCCGGCCCCTCGACGGCCAGCCCCAGGACCGCGAACATCGCCGCACCCAGCCAGGTGGTGTGCACCGACACCCCGAGCGGCCCGTGCCGCCCCAGCACCGGCACCGCCAGCAGGGTGAACGCGGCTTCGCAGGCGAACGTGACGGCGGCCCAGAACACCCCGGCGCCGTCGGTGCGCCCGAGCCCCTGCACCAGCCCGGCCCCGGCGGTCACCACGAGCGCCGCGGCGAGCACCCGAGCCCCGGGGCGGCGGCCTTCGAGCAGCGGCCCGGCGGCGGCCAGGACGATCGGGACGCAGGCCACGGCGACCCCGATGACCGCGGGTTCGGCGTGCCGGGAGCCCTGGACCAGCGCCACGTTGAAGATCACCAGCCCGGTGCCGGTGACGCCGGTCAGCCAGAGCCAGTCGGCGCCACGGGGCCGGCGGATCCGGGCCCCGGTGAACCGGGCCCAGGCGAGCAGCAGCAGGCAGGCCACGGCGTACCGCAGCGCCTGGACGGTGAACAGGGGCGCACCGGTCAGGTGCCCGGAGACGGCGACGCTGCCGCCGACGAAGACCATGCCGGCCGCACCCGCGAGGACGGGGAGAGCTTTCATGACTCCGATGCTCGACCCGGAGTATGGTCCGGTTCGAGGACCAATCACAGCACGATGAGGTGGACCAATTCCCGATTCCGACTCCCTGCGGTTGACGGGTTCCGACTTCCTGCAGTTGAAAGCCGCCGAGGCGCCGGCCAAGGGGCTGACCACCTGGCTGACCGAGGGACTACGGTCGGCGATCGCGGCCGGCCGGCTCACCCCCGGTGACCGGCTGCCCGCGACCCGGCTGCTCGCCGCCGAGCTGGGCGTCTCCCGGGGCGTGGTGGTGCAGGCCTACCAGCGGCTCGCCGACGAAGGGCTGGCCGGCGCCCGGACCGGCTCGGGCACCGTGGTCACCGGGCGTGGCCCGGAGCGGCCGGCCAGCCCGGCCGCGGACCGGCGGCGCACCCTGCACCGGCTGCGGCTGCCGCTCTCCACACCGGACGGCATCGAGATCGACCTGTCCCCCGGGGTGCCCGACCTGTCGGCGTTCCCCCGGGCCGCCTGGCTGCGGGCCGAACGCGCGGTGCTGGGCCGGGTGACCGCCGCCGACCTGCGGTACGGCGATCCGGGCGGCACCCCACGACTGCGGTCGGCTCTGGTGGGCTGGCTGGCGCGTACCCGCGGAGTGCGGTGTGAGGCGGACGACGTGGTGGTCACCGCGGGCGTCGCGCAAGGGCTCGCACTGCTCGCGCACGTCCTGCGCGCCCGCGGCACCGACACGGTGGCGGTGGAGGACCCGGGTTCCCGCGGCGCGCTGGACCAGATGGCGTTCTGGGGGCTGCGGCCGGTGGAGGTGCCGGTCGACGGCGAGGGCCTGCGGGCCGCCGAGCTGGCCGCGACCGGGCTGGACACGGTGCTGCTGACCCCGGCGCACCAGTTCCCGACCGGGGTGGTGCTGTCGCCGCGCCGCCGCCGGGCGCTGCTGGCCTGGGCGGCGGACGGCAACCTGATCGTCGAGGACGACTACGACGCCGAGCACCGGTACGACCGGGCGCCGGTGGCCGCGTTGCAGGGGTCGGCGCCGGACCGGGTGGCGTACCTGGGCAGTGTCTCGAAGTCCCTGGCGCCCGGGATGCGGACCGGCTGGCTGATCGCGCCCCGGGACATGCAGGCCGAGCTGCTGGCCGCCAAACACGCCAGCGACCTGGGCAACCCGGCACTGCCCCAGCTGGTGCTGGCCGAGCTGCTGGTCTCCGGCGACTACGAACGGCACCTGCGCGGGGTCCGTACCCGGCAACGGTCCCGCCGGGACGCGCTGCTGGCCGGGTTGCGCGCGCATCTGCCGGAGGCCCGCGTCGCCGGCGTGGCCGCCGGCCTGCACCTGCTGGTGACGCTGCCCGCCTCGTTCCCGGAGGACGACACCGTCCTCGCCGAACGGATCGCCGCCGAGGGTGTGCAGGTGCAGCCGCTGTCCTGGCACCGGCGCTGCCCCGGGCCGCCCGGCCTGGTGATCGGCTACGCCGCGCACCCGCCGGACCGGCTGGCCGAGGCCGCCGCCCGGATCGGGAGGGCGCTCAATCCTCCAGTACCGTCACGAAGTCGATCAGCCGCTCCATCGAGTTGATCAACGGTGTCTCGACGTCCTTGTAGGAGCTGACCGAGGCGAGGATCCGCCGCCACATGTCGGCCGGTTCGCGCACGCCCACCGCCTCGCAGACGCCCTCCTTCCACGGACGGCCGGGCGGGATGACCGGCCAGGCCCGCAGCCCGACCCGTTCCGGTTTGACGGCCTGCCACACGTCCACGTAGGGATGACCGGTGACCAGGACGTTCGGGTCCTTCACCGCGGCGACGATCCGGCTCTCCTTGGACCCGGGGACCAGATGGTCGACCAGAACGCCCAGTCTCCGGTCCTTCGAAGGGCCGAACTCCTTCGTTTTAAAATCAAGATCATCAATGCCGGACAGCGGCTCCACGACGATGCCCTCGATCCGCAGGTCGTCGCCCCAGATCCGCTCGACCAGGGCGGCGTCGTGCACACCCTCCACCCAGATCCGGCTGGCCTTCGCCACCTGCGCCTTCACCCCGGCGACCGCGATCGACCCGGAGGCCGTCATCCGCCGCTGCGCCGCGGGCTGCTGCCGGGCCGGGCGCCGCAGCGTCACGGTCTGCCCGTCCAGCAGGAACGCCGCCGGTTCCAGCGGGAAGTTGCGCCGTTTCCCGAATCGGTCCTCCAGCACGACCGCACCCAGCTCGAACCCGACCACGGCACCGCAGAACCCGGAGTCGGCGTCCTCGACGACCAGATCCGGTTCGGCGTCCACCTCCGGGATCACCTTGCGGCGGCGCCAGTCGCCCGCCATCACGTCCTCCCCATACATGTCGAGCACTGTATGCGCGATCACGAACACACCCACGGTGACGCTCCGGGACGGGACAACTCTCCTTACCGGCACGTACCCTTGCTCGCATGTCACCCGCAGCCGATGCGGCCACCCGTACCGCACGCCGTTCGACCCTGTTCGTGGCCTGGGTGCGCGCCTGGCGCGCCGGCCTCGTCCCGTTCGACGAGCTGGCCGACGAGATCGCCGCGGACGAGGAGCACCTCGTCGCCGACGTCCCCGGCACCTGGACCGACGTGCCCCTCGGTCAGGGCCTGCCGATCTTCGCGAAGCTGCATCCCGACGAGATCCGGCTCGTCCTGCCGGCGCCCGGCGACCCCCGCGGCCTGCCCGGCCCCGGTGAGCTGACCGGCGCGGCGCTGCTGGCCGGCGAGGCGGTGATGACCCCCGGTTTCGGGGTGGTGCCCGAGCTGCGGCGGCACACGTCCGGTTCCGGTGTGGAGTTCTCCACCGTGCTGTGGCGGGTGATGCCGGCTCCCGAGCACCGGCAGGTGTTCCAGACGGGCGCGGCCGACGCCGAGGCGGAGCTGACCGCGGCGCTCGGCGAGGCCACCGCCCGGCTCACCAAACTCGACGTGGCCCAGTGGAAACCCGAGCTGGCCGGGGCGCTGCAGGCGCTGCGCCGCCCGGAGTCCACCGAGACCCTGCCGCCCGGCTTCGACCCGCGCTCGCGTCGCCTGTTCGCCCGCGCCAGCGTCCTGGACCAGGTGCTCACCCTGGCCGGGACGAATTCGCCGGGCGGCGCCGTCAACGGTTACGAGGCCCAGCAGCGTGACGAGGCGCTGCGCCCGCTGACCACCGCCTGCCGCCACGCCCTGGTGGCGGCCTGCAACTCCCCGCTGCGCCCGTGACCGCCCCGGACCGGTACGCGCACTGCACGTTCTGCGGCGCGCGGTTCGTCGCCGGGCTGAAGTGGCCGCGCCGCTGCGGGGCGTGCGGCGAGACCAGTTACCTGAACCCGAGCCCGGTCTCGGTGGCGGTCCAGCCGGTCGGCACCGGCCTGCTCGCCGTCCGCCGCGGCATCGCCCCCGCCCGCGGCCGGCTGGCCCTCCCCGGCGGTTTCATCGACGTCGGCGAGACGTGGCAGGCGGCGGCGTCCCGGGAGCTGCGGGAGGAGACCGGGGTCGAGACCGACCCCACGACCATTTCGCTGTACGACACGGCGAGCGCCCCGGACGGCACCATCCTGGTGTTCGCCCTGTTCCCGGCGCTGGCGTCGACGGCGGCGCTGCCACCGGCCCCGGAGGAGGACGAGACGCTGAGCCGTGAGGTCCTCTACGGCCCCACCGAGCTGGGTTTCAGCATCCACACCGCGATAGCCACCCGCTGGTTCACCGCCCGCGGCTGACCCGCCCGCACCTGATCCGGGTCGTGGACCGCCGCCTCGGCCAGCCGGTTCAGCCGGTCGACGAGCCCGTTCCACCGGCGGACACCGGGATGGCCCTGCTGCTCCCAGAGCGACAGCGTCCGCCATCCCTCGACGAGTTCGGGCACGTGGTCGGCAACCATGGTGATCATCCTGCCGTCATCGCCCGGACCACGCCCGACGATCGGTCAGTCGATCAGGGCCGCTGTCGCCAGGTCGTCCAGGAGCAGGCGGATGGCGGGGGCGCACCGGGCACGGTCGGCCGTGGTGAACCAGGCGATCTCGACGATCTCCGCGGCCGGGGCCGGCTCGCCCTCGGACGGGCCGGTGAAACAGACCAGGCTGACCCGGGTGCCGGGCGGGCGGTTGTGGGCCGGGGCGTCGATGGTGACCAGGTGACTCAACGCCGCCGGGTCGACCCGGACGCCCACCTCCTCGGCCGCCTCGCGGGCGGCCGCCTCGGCGTCGGTCTCGCCCGGTTCGGGTTTGCCGCCGGGCAGGTAGAACGCGTCCGAGCCGCCGGCGCGCACGGTCAGCACCCGGCGGTCCCGGACACACACCCAGGCCGCCGCGACGACCACCGCGGGAGCCGTCATGCGAGCGTGAACGGGTCGCCGGCCTCGAAGCGGGCCAGCCGCTCCAGAATAGGGCGGACCGAACCGGACAGGTCCTCGGGGAACTCGTCCACGGCGAAGAACGCGGCGTCCAGCGTCTCGTCGGTGACCCGGACCAGGTCGCCGGACCACGAGTCGACCCGGACGGTGAGCGCCACGTGCTGGTAGGTGGCGCCGAAGACATTGGTGTGCAGCGCCTCCCCCGAGTCCAGGGCGAACGGGGTGACCGCGTGCGCGGTGAGGCCGGTCTCCTCGTACACCTCACGGATGGCGCAGTCGGTCAGAGTCTGGCCCAGCTCCATCGTCCCGGCCGGGAAGGCCCACCGGGCGTTGTCGTTGCGCTGGATCAGCAGCACCCGCCCGGCGTCGTCACGGAGCACGGCCCGGGCCCCGATCGTCATGAGCACCGGTTCGGCGCCGGTGATCGCCCGCAGCCGCCCGAGGTACGAGTCCTCCCAGGGCACGATCAGATCTCGTCGATCAGGTCGGCGACCGAGTTGATGATGCGGGACGGCCGGTACGGATAGGTCTCGCTCTCCAGCCGGCTGCTGATGCCGGTCAGCACCAGGATCGTCTCCAGGCCCGCCTCCAGGCCGCAGAGCACGTCGGTGTCCATCCGGTCGCCGATCATCGCGGTGGTCTCGCTGTGCGCGCCGATCGCGTTGAGCGCCGAGCGCATCATCATCGGGTTCGGCTTGCCGACGAAGTAGGGCTTCACCCCGGTCGCCTTGGAGATCATCGCCGCGACCGAGCCGGCCGCCGGGAGCAGGCCCTCGTTGGACGGGCCGGTGGCGTCCGGGTTGGTGCAGATGAACCGGGCGCCGCCGCTGATCAGCCGGATCGCCTTGGTTATCGCCTCGAAGCTGTACGTCCGGGTCTCGCCGAGCACCACGTAGTCCGGCTCGAACTCGGTCAGGATGTAGCCGGCCGCGTGCATGGCGGTGGTCAGACCGGCTTCGCCGATCACGTACGCGGTGCCGCCGGGGCGCTGGTCGGCCAGGAACTGGGCGGTCGCCAGGGCGGCCGTCCAGATCGACTGCTCGTCCACGTCGAAACCCATCCGCTGCAGGCGGGCCTGCAGGTCACGAGGGGTGTAGATGGAGTTGTTGGTGAGGATCAGGAACGGTTTCCCGGACTCCTTCATGCGATTCACGAACTCGGGGGCGCCGGGCACCGGCTCACCCTCGTGGACGAGCACGCCGTCCATGTCGGTGAGCCAGCTCTCGATCGCCTTGCGCTCCTTCATCGGGGGGCTCCTCGTCGCACAGGGGTGGGACAACAATCGATTTGGCACGTGTCCCAGGTCGCCAGCGTACCGAGCGCGGGCCGTTTCCGATCATCGGTGCGTTCCTGGACGAGTTCCCGGACCATCGATACGAAGTCCGGGTGAACTCCGGGGGTGGCGGCACGGGCGTAACCGAGCCCGAGACGGGCCGCGGTGTCCTTCGCCTCGTTGTCCAGATCCCAGATGACCTCGAGGTGGTCGGAGACGAAACCGATCGGGCTGACCACCACGTCGGTGACACCCTTCTCGGCCAGGGCCTCCAGGTGGTCGTTGATGTCCGGCTCCAGCCACGGGATGTGCGGCGGGCCGGACCGGCTCTGCCAGACCAGGTCGTAGGGAAGGTCTTCGGCGGCTTCCGCGTGCACCAGCCGGGCGGTCTCCTCCAGCTGGGCGTTGTAACGGCCACCGGTGGGGCCCGCGGACTGCGCCATGCTCACCGGGATGGAGTGCGCGGTGAAGACCAGACGGGTGCTGGCACGGCGCGCGGCATCCAAGGTGTCCAGCGCCGAACGGACGGCCTCCACGTTCGGCCGTACAAAACCGGGGTGGTCGTGGAACTGCCGCAGTTTGGCGATCTTCGGCGCCTTCGGCCCGACGTGGGCGCGAGCGGCCGCGATGTCCTCCCAGTACTGCTTGCAGGAGGAGTAACCACCGTAGGCACTGGTGGCGAACCCGAGTGCGTGCTCGATCCCGTCGTCGCGCATCTGCGCGACGGTGTCGGCGAGCATCGGGTGCCAGTTGCGGTTGCCCCAGTAGACGGGCAGCGTGATGTCGTGCGCCGCGAACTCGGTCTCGAGCGCGGCCAGCAGGTCACGGCACTGCTGATTGATCGGGGACACCCCGCCGAAGTGCATGTAGTGCTCGTACACCTCGGCGAGGCGCTCGTCCGGGACACCGCGCCCGCGCACCACGTTGCGCAGGAACGGCATCACGTCATCGGGCTTCTCGGGCCCACCGAAGGAGAGCAGGACGAACGCGTCGTAAACCACCCGTCCATCCTGCCACCGCCTCAGGCAGCGCGAGAGTGGTAGCCCCCGTCGACGTGCACCATCTCACCGGTGGTCGCCGGGAACCAGTCGGACAGCAGGGCGCAGACCGCGCGGGCGGTCGGCTCCGGGTCGTTCAGGTCCCAGCCGAGCGGCGCGTGCTGCGAGTACGCGTCCTCGAAGTTGCTGAAACCGGGGATCGACTTGGCCGCCATGGTGCGCAGCGGGCCGGCCGCGACCACGTTGCTGCGGATCCCGTGCTTGCCCAGGTACATGGCGAGGTAACGGGATGCGGACTCCAGCCCGGCCTTGGCGACACCCATCCAGTCGTACAGCGGGTAGGCCTTGGTCGCGTCGAAGGTCAGGCCGACGATCGAACCGCCCTGGTCCATCATCGGCAGGCAGGCCATCGCCAGGCTCTTGTACGAGAACGTCGACACGTGCACGGCCTGGGCGACGTCCTCCCACGGCGTCTCCAGGAACGTGCCGCCGAGGGCGCTCTGCGGGGCGAAGCCGATGGAGTGGACAACGCCGTCCAGTCCGTCGACGTGCTCGCGGACCCGGGAGGCGAGGCTGTCCAGGTGCTCCTGGTTGGTGACGTCCAGCTCGATGACGGGCGCCGGCTGGGGCAGCCGCTTGGCGATGCGCTCCACCAGCGAGAGCCGGCCGAAGCCGGTGAGCACCACGGTGGCGCCGGCCTCCTGGGCCAGCTTCGCCACCGAGAAGGCGATCGAGGCGTCGGTGATGACGCCGGTGACGAGCAGCCGTTTACCGGCCAGCAGTCCAGACACTCTTTTACTTCTCTCCTGAAAAAGTCTCGGAAACTTCAGTGCCCCATACCGAGGCCCCCGTCGACGGGGAGCACGGCGCCCGAGATGTACGCCGCACTGTCGCCGGCCAGGAAGGTCACCGCGGCGGCGACCTCGTCCACGCTGGCGAGGCGACCGGCCGGGACAGCCTTGATGATCTCGGCCTTACGCGCGTCCGGCAAGACGGCGGTCATCTCCGTCTCGATGAAACCGGGCGCCACGACGTTCGCGGTGATGTTGCGAGTGCCCAGCTCACGGGTGATGCTACGGGCCATGCCGACCAGGCCGGCCTTGCTCGCGGCGTAGTTCACCTGGCCGGGCCCGCCGTACAGGCCGACCACCGACGAGATGAAGATGATCCGGCCCCACTTGGCCCGCAGCATCTTCGAACTGGCCCGCTTCGCGACCCGGAACGCGCCGGTCAGGTTGGTGTCGACGACCCGCTCGAACTGCTCGTCGGACATCCGCAGGAGCAGGGTGTCGTCGGTGATGCCGGCGTTCGCCACCACCACCTCGACCGGGCCCAGCTCCTTCTCCACCTCGGTGAAGGCGGCGTCGACGGCGGCCGAGTCGGTGATGTCGCACTTGACCCCGAACAGGCCGTCCGGCACGGCCGAGCCCCGGTGGGTGACGGCCACCCGGTCCCCCTGCGCGGCGAAGGCCTGGGCGATGGCCAGCCCGATGCCGCGGTTTCCTCCGGTCACCAGAACGGTGCGAGCCACAACACACTCCTATCGACAGCGCTTCATCACACAGGGTCACGAGATCCCTCTGAAAAGGGAGACTATCGGCCGGGCGCGACACGGCGGAGGGACGGGGCCGTCGACTGACAACCCGTTCAGGGTCGCACCGATTTTCTCAAGTCGTGGTTAAGGAGTACAGTGCCACACGGTTCAGGCCCGACTAGTGACGGAGGTGATCGCTGTGCGAGATAGCGATCCTCCTAGTCGTGGCCGGGACGCTCGTCAGCGTTTCTGACCGCTGACCAGATTTCTTTCCCCGCAGCTCACCGGCCCTTTTCGGGCCGGCTTCGACGCATGCGGTGGTTCCGGCCGCGAAGTGACCCAAGCCCTTGCACAAGTCACCAGCGGAAAGTCGGTCTTTCATGATGAAGAACTTCGTCGCACCTCTCGGATTCACTCTGCTCTCGGCCTGGGTGGTCGTTTTGTTCGTGCTCGCGCACAACACGCCCTAAGGCAATCTCGACGTCCAGAGAAGGCTCATCGCGGCGCCGGCCAGACCCAGCAGAAGGCCCGCCGCGGCATACCACTGAGTAACCTCCCGCGGCTCGGTCCGGTGCCCGATCGAGCTGCCCATGTCCTCGTAGACCTGCTTCAGCTCGCTCACCGACGCGGCCTCGTAGAAGTAGCCCTTGGTCTGCTCGGCCAACTCCTGCAACGACAGCCGGTCCACCGGCACCCGCTGCACCGAACCGCGGATGTCGACCACACCGGTGTCGGTGCCGAACGCGATCGTCGACACCGGCACGTTCGCCTGACCGGCCGCCGCCGCCGCGTCCTCGATCGACCGGCCCGACGTGCGGTACCCGTCGGAGAGCAGCACGATCCGGGCCGGCGGCGCGCCGTCCGCCCCGTCCGACGGCACCATCCGGATGGCGTCCAGCGAGGTGAACACCGCCTCACCGGTCGCGGTCGCCTCGGCCAGCGTCAGCCCGTCGATCGCCGAGATCACCGAGGCGCGGTCCTTGGTCGGCGCCACCAGCACGTTCGCCGCCTTCGCGAACGACACCAGGCCCAGGTTGTACGTCGGGGGCAGCTCGTTGACGAACGACTTCGCCGCCTCCTGGGCCGCCTCGATCCGGCTCGGCTCGACGTCCTCGGCCTGCATCGACAGCGACACGTCGATGGCGAGCATCACGGTGGCGCGTTCCAGCGGCTCCTCGGTGTCGACCGACGGCCGGGCCGTCGCCGCCGACAGGGCGCCCAGCATCAGCAGGAACGCGCCCGCCGACACGTGCCGCCGCCAGCCCAGCCCCTTGGGCGCGAGGGTACGCAGCAGGTCGACGTTGGTGAACCGCATCGCGTACTGCCGCTTGCGGAACTGCCGCCAGACGTAGAACCCGGCCATGGCCAGGACCGGCAGCAACGTCAGCAGCCACCAGGGGTCCAGGAATCGGATCATCGTGTGGTCCCTCGGGTACGGGCGTGGCGCTGAGCGGCCACGAAGCGGACCATGTCGAGCAGCCAGTCGGTGTCGGTGCGCAGCCGCAGATGGGCCGCGCCGGCCGCCCGCAGCGCACGGGCGATCGCCGCCCGCTGCTGGCCGGCCGCCTCCGCGTACGCCTGGCGCAGTTGGGGGTCGGACGTCTGGACCTCGTGCAGCATCCCCGACTCGGGATCCGCCAGGGTCAGCACGCCGACGTCGGGCAACTCCAGCTCACGTGGGTCGACCACCTCGATGGCCAGCACGTCGTGCCGGACGCCCAGCTTCTTCACCGGACGGGCCCAGCCCTCCACCGGTGACAGGAAATCGGAGATCACCACGGCCACCCCACGACGGCGGGGCGGCCGGTTCAGCATGTCGATCAGAGCGCCCAGGTCGGTGCGGCCGGGGCGGATCGTGGTGCCGGCGATGGTCCGCAGCAGGGCCTGGGCCTCCTTGCGGCCGGGCCGGGCGGGCAGCCGGACCACCGGGGCGCTCGGCGGCGGCGGGGGCGGCCCGTCCGGCTTGCGGCGCCACCAACTGCGCGGTTCCTTCGGCGGTACGCCCGCGCCGGTGCCCACCACGGCTCCGATCCGGTTGCCGCCGCGGACGGTCAGGTGCGCCATCGCGGTGGCGGACGCGATGACCAGATCGCGTTTCAGCCACTGGGCGGTGCCGAAGTCGAGACTGGCCGACAGGTCCACCGCCAGCCACGTCTCCAGCTCCCGGTCGGCCACCGTGCGCCGCACGTGCGGGGTGGTGGTCCGGGCGGTGACCGGCCAGTCCATCCGCCGCACGTCGTCGCCGGGCCGGTACTCCCGGGACTCGCCGGCCTCACTGCCCGGACCGGGCAGCAGACCCACGTAGTCGCCCTGGAGCAGGCCGTCCAGCTTGCGGGTGACCAGCAGCTGCAACCGGCTGATGACAGCCTCGGTCCGGGCCGCCTGCGCCGGGGCGACCGGCATCTGCGTGCCCGGCCCGGTCACGGCCGGGCCCGCTCGGTCGTTTTCCCGGCAGGACGGCGCCCAGCGGAACAGCGCCCGGCGAGGCGTCGCCCAGCGGAACGACACTCGGCGAGGCGGCGCTCGGCAGGACGGCACTCGGCGAGGCGGTGACGGTCGGTGGGACGGCGCCCGGCGAGGCGGTGACGGTCGGTGACGGTGGTCATGCCTTACCCGGCCAATCGCCGCCCTGCGATGCGGCGCCGTCGTCGGAGGAGGCCGGGGCGCCGCTGGCCGGGCGGATCGCCGACACCGTCGGGCCCGCCACGTACTGCGCGGGTGACGGCTGGGGCCGGCCGTCGGCGACCGGGGTCAGCGGGCCGGGCGCGACCGGCGGCGTGGGCTGACCGGGCGCCGGCTGACCGAACGGGCCGGGCTGACCGGGGCCGGGCTGACCGGCACCGGGCTGGCCGGGGCCGAACGGACCGGGCTGACCAGGCGCGTGCTGACCAGGCGCGTGCTGACCAGGGGCGTGCTGGCCGGGACCGGGCTGGCCGTAGGCCGCCACCGGCTGGCCGAACTGGCCGGGGGCGAAACCGGGCTGGCCGGGGGCGTAGCCGGGCTGCCCCGGCGCGAAACCGGGCTGACCGGCCGGGATCCCGGAGACCGGCTGGGCGGACGCGCCGTTCGGCGTGTTCTGCCGGGACGACACCTGGGGCGGCGGCACGGTCTGCATGATGCGCGCCACGATGTGGTCGGCCGGGATGTCGTCGGCCAGCGCGTCGTAGCTGAGCACCAGCCGGTGCCGCAGGATGTCCGGCGCGATGTCCTGCACGTCCTGCGGGAGCGCGTAGTCCCGGCCGCGCAGCAGCGCCAGGGCGCGGGTGGCCCGGACGATGCCGAGCGAGGCGCGGGGACTCGCGCCGTACTGAATGAGCTGGGCCACGTCGGGCATGCCGTGCTGGGCCGGGGCGCGGGTCGCCAGCACCAGCCGGACCGTGTAGTCGACCAGGGCGTTGTGCACGAACACCTGGTCGGCGCGGCGCTGCAGGGCGAGCAGGTCGTCCGGGGTGAAGACCTGCTTCGGCTCCGGCGCGCTCACCCCCATCCGGTAGACGATCTCCCGCTCCTCGGTGTCGGTCGGGTAGCCCACCACGATCTTCATCAGGAACCGGTCGCGCTGCGCCTCGGGCAGCGGGTAGACCCCCTCCTGCTCGATCGGGTTCTGGGTGGCCATCACCAGGAACGGGTCGGGCACCTCGTGGGTCTTGCCGCCGATCGACACCTGGTGCTCGGCCATCACCTCCAGCAGCGCCGACTGGACCTTGGCCGGAGCCCGGTTGATCTCGTCGGCGAGCAGGAAGTTGACGAACACCGGGCCCAGCTCGACGTCGAACTTCTCGTTCGACTGCCGGTAGATCCGGGTGCCGACGATGTCGGCGGGCACCAGGTCGGGGGTGAACTGGACGCGGGAGAACGAGCCGCCGACCACCTTGGCCAGGGTCTCCACCGCGAGGGTCTTGGCGACACCGGGAACACCCTCGAGCAGACAGTGCCCGCGGGCCAGCAGGGCCACGAACATCCGCTCGACCATCCGGTCCTGGCCCACGATGACCCGTTTCACCTCGAACATGGCGCGCTCGAGCTGCGACGCGTCCTGCGCGGGTGGCACCGGGGCACCGGCGTCGGCGCTGGTATCGGTCTCGGGCGTGCTCGGCTGCGACACCGGTCCTCCACAACGGGTCTGGATGCCGGCTCTTCGCGAGCCGACGCTCAAGACTTACACGACAGACAACAACACACGGCTGAGAGGTTCCTAAGAAACGAAACCGCTCTGCTGGAGGGCAGCATAGGAACAGTTGTCGTCATCCGGCCGTCATCACCGCCGGGTTCGGACGTCTGCGCAGCCCGGGCCACCATCGGCCGAGTGTGTTGATCTTTCTACGCGATCCGCTGGAACGGGCGGGTCACCGGGTGCATACGCAGGTGTGTGAAGCGTGTAGCATTTGCATCGTCGCCGGGCGGCTTCCCCCGTGGCCGCCCGGCGCTAAAGCTCCCATTCCGTAAGGTTGCGGCGTGGTCGAGGAAACAGATCTTGCTCCCCAGTGTTCCGCCAAAGGTTGTCGTGCCGCGGCGTCCTGGCGATTGCACTGGAACAACCCGAAGATCCACACGCCGGACCGGCGGAAGACCTGGCTCGCGTGCGACGAGCACCGCACCACCCTCGGTTCCTTTCTCGACGCCCGGCGCTTCCTGCGCGAGGTCGTCCCGTTCACCCCGTCCGACGGCACCACGCATTAGCCCGTCCGATGGAACCGCGCGTTGACCTCATCCAACGGCGCCGCGCATTAGCCGTCCGCCGGTGCCGTGCATTTGGGCCCCATCCAACGACGCCGCGCGTCAGCCCGTCCGACGGTGCCGTGCGTCAGCCCCGTCCGACGGCGGCGTGCGGTGGCCCCGTCCGGCGGCGACGTGTGGCAGGCAGCGGGCCGATGGTGAGATTCCGCCGGTTACCAGGCCGGGCCGAATTCCCGCTCAGGGCCTAGGCTTCGGAATGTGAGTGAACCGTCCGCGCCGATCGTCGATGCCCTCGAACCCTGGCCGGGAACGGTCGACTGGCGGCCGGTCTCCGGCCGGCTGATCGCCGTCCACCTCATCGGGATCGCCACCTGGACCGTGCTGCTGCTGGCCGGCGCCGTCGCCGGATCGATCATGTTCGAGCAGGTGATCTGGTACTGGGCGATGGGCGGCGTGCTGCTCCTCGCGGTGTGGCGGGCGGTCGTCGCGGTCCGCGCGGTGCGTGCCTGGGGCTATGCCGAGAGAGACAACGATCTGCTGGTACGGCACGGGCTGCTCGTCCGGCACCTGTCCATCGTGCCGTACGCGCGGATGCAGTACGTCGACGTCACCGCGGGCCCGCTGGAGCGCGCGTTCGGGCTGGCCACCGTACAGCTGCACACCGCCGCGGCGGCCAGCAACGCCCGGGTGCCCGGGCTCGCGCCGGAGGAGGCGTCCCGGCTGCGCGACCGGCTGACCGCCCTCGGCGAGGACCGGGCCGAGGGCCTGTGAGCGACACCGGACTCCCCCAGCCGGCACCCGCCTCGCCGGCGCCCGGGCCGTTTTCCGAGCCCGCCGCCGCGCCGCTGCCCGCCACCCCTGCCCCCGCCAGCCCTGCCCCCGCCACCCCTGCCCCCGCCGCCGAGCCGGGGCCCGTCGCCTCCGCCACCACGCCGCCGCCCGGCACCCCCGGCCCCGCCGCCACACCGCCGCCCGGCACCCCCGGCACCCCGGGCACCTCCGGCCCCGCCGCCGCGCCCCTGTCCGGCGCCCCTGTCCCCGCCGCCGCGCCGCTGCCCGGCGCCGTCGGCCCCGCTGCCGAGCCGGTGCCGGAGGAGGAGCCCCGGCAGCGGCTGCATCCGCTCAGTCCGCTGCTCAAGGGTGCCAAGAGCATCGCGGTGATCATCGCGGCGCTCTCCTGGCAGACCCTCAGCTCGGTGGGGCTCACCGAGTTCGCCCTGATCGTTCTCGGTCTCGCGGTCGCCGTCGTGGTGTTCTCCGCGGTCGGCTGGTGGAACACCGGGTACCACGTGGTCGGCCGGGAGCTACGGATCGCCGAGGGGCTCGTCTGGCGGCGCAACCGGGCCATCCCGCTCGACCGGCTGCAGGCCGTGGAGTTGCGGCGGCCGCTGCTCGCCCAGCTCACCGGCCTGGCCGAACTCCGGCTCGAAGTGGTCGGCGGCGGCAAGACCGAGGCGCCGCTGGCCTACCTGACGGTGCAGAACACGTCGGTGCTGCGGGAGCGTCTGCTCGCGTTGTCCGGGCGTACCGCAGCAATCGTGTCCGCACCCGGAACCGCGCAGACGCCGGGCGGACCGCCTGGCGAGCCACCGCCGCTCTTCCGGGTCCGCAACCAGGACCTGCTGATCAGCCAGCTGCTCACCCCGCAGGCGTTCCTGCTGCCGCTCGGCGTCGCCTGGGTGATCACCCAGTTCGCGATAGAGGGGTCGTGGACGTTCATCGGCATCGGCGGCACCGTCACCGCGATGGCCGGTGTGCTGCTGCAGCCGATCCGCAAGGTGCTCCGGGACTGGGATTTCCGGCTGATCCACGGCGAGCGGCTGATCCTGCACTACGGGCTCACCGAGACCCGCAGCCAGGTGGTGCCGCCGCACCGGGTGCAGGCGGTCCGGATCACCTGGCCGTTCCTGTGGCGGGCCAAGGGCTGGCTGCACCTGAACATCGACGTGGCCGGCCTGTCCACGCCGGAACCCGGTGACGACAACAGCTCCGACCGCCTGATGCCGGTCGGCGACCAGGCCACCGCCCGTGCCCTGGTCGCGGCCGCGCTGCCCGGCGTCGACCTGGCCGCCATGGCCACCTCGCCACCGCCGCCCCGGGCCTGGTGGCTGCACCCGTTCGGGCTGCGCTTCTACGGCGCCGGGCTGGCCGCTGACGTCTTCGTCAGCCGGGGCGGGCGGGTGACCCGGGAGATGACCCTGGTGCCGTACGCCCGGCTGCAGAGCGTCCGGGTGGTCCAGGGCCCGCTGCAGCGCCGTCTCGGCCTGGCCACCGTCTACGCCGACACCGCGGGCGGCCGGGCCGGCGAGGCCCGCGACCGGGATCTGGCCGAGGCCTACGCCATCGCCGACCAGCTGGCCCTGCGCTCCCGCGAAGCCCGGGCCACCCTCGCCCGCCACTCGGTGGCGGACGGTCCGCGAAGCGGGCATGTGGGCGCCGGGCAGCACGGCCGGATTCCGGACGGCCACGCCCCGGCCACCGCTTGGCACGCACCCGGCCCGCACCCGGCCGGAACCGGTTCACCCAGCCCATACCCGGCCGGGACCGGTTCGCCCGGCTCACACCCGGTCGGAACCGGTTCGCCCGGCCCACACCCGGTCGGAACCGGTTCGCCCAGCCCACACGCGGTTGGGACCGGTTCGCCCGGTTTCACCCCCGTGACCCCGGACGAACCGGTGGACGACACGTACTGGCGGCGGCCCGGACAGACATAGGATCCGATGATGGAGCTTCCGGAGTTCGCGCCGGGCCTGGGCGCCCGGGTCGATTTGACGGTCACCGACGCCGACACCGCTCAATCGCTGGGCTCCGGTGACGTGCCGGTGCTGGCCACGCCCCGGGTCCTGGCCCTGGCCGAGGCGGCGACGGTCGCCGCGACCGCCCGTCAGATCCCGGGCGGCATCACCACGGTCGGCACCCGGGCGGAGATCGAGCACCGCTTCCCCACCCCGGTCGGCCACCGGGTCACCGCCCAGGCAACCCTGACCAAGGCCGAGGGCCGCACACTTCTCTTCGACGTGACCGTCCACGACGGCGACACGCTTGTCGCCGAGGTCCGCGTCGAGCGCGTGATCCTGGACCGCCAACGTTTCATCGCGAAGGCCCTCGGCGACTGACCCGGCCGACGGCGGCGGCAGCGCCCACGGTCGGCCGCGGGCCCGGCTGGGACACGCGGGCCGACCGGCCGCCGGCGCGGCGCTGAGACACGCGGGCGATCGGCCGCGGGCCCGGCAGCGGTGGGCGTGCCGCCTTGTCAGCGCGCGGGCCAGCGGGTGGCCAGCTCGGCGGGGGTGGGCATGGCGGTGGCTCCGCCCTGGCGTTCGCAGACCAGGCCGGCCACCGACAGGGCGAACCGCACGTCGTCCGCCCAGGCCGGCAGATCGGCGGGGCGGCCGCCGGTCAGCAGGCGGCTGATCAGGGCGGCCATCACCGAGTCCCCGGCGCCGGTGGCGTCGATGGCGTTCACCACCGGGGCCGGCACGGTGGTGCTCCCGGACGGGACGGCGACGTGGGCGCCGCGGGCGCCGAGGGTGACCACCACGGCGCGGGCGCCCAGGTCGAGGATGCGGGCGGCGGCCACCGCCGGGTCCTCCGAGCCGTAGAGCACGACGGCGTCGGCGGAGCTGAGTTTGACCAGGTCGGCGGTGGCGAAGAAGGATTCCGACAGGGTGCGCAGGGCGTCCACGGCGGCGCCGTCGGGCAGCAGGGTGGGGCGCACGTTGGGGTCGAAGACGCGCAGCGGGCCGTCGACGGCCCAGGCGGCCCGGGCGGCGGACACGAACGGTTCCCGGAGCAGGCAGATCGACCCGGTGTAGAGCACCGCGGCCCCGGCGATCGCCCCGAGGTCCAGGTCGGCGGGGGTGAGCAGGGCGTAGGACGGCGGCTCGCCGTAGAAGGTGAACGTCGGCTCGGCGCCCTCGAACGTGGTGATGGCGAGCGTGGTCGGCACCTGCACCCGGCGTACGCCCTGGTCGTCGACACCGGCGTCGCGCAGGAAGGCCGCCATCCGTTCGCCGAGGACGTCCTTACTGAGGGTGCCCGTCCAGCGGGCGTCACCGCCGAGGCGCGCGACGCCGACGGCGACGTTGAGGGGCGCCCCGCCGATCGCCTGCCGGTAGACCTGACCGCCGTCGACGTCCGCTTCGAGCAGGTCGATCAGCGCTTCACCCATCACCATCGCGTAGCCCACGGCAACACCCTCTCACCCGGCCGGGGACGGCCCCAAGCGTTCCCCGGCACGTGCGGGTCACCGTGCCCCGATCCACCTGACCAAATCGTGGCAATGGCGACAATTGGCAGATGAGATTACTGGCTTTCGCGGCACCGATGCTCCTGACCGTTCCCGCGCCGGTCGCCGAGGGCACCTTCCAGCCCTGGCGCGACGGGTCCGCCGCGGTCACCTACGACCAGGCGGTGGTCCCGGCCGGCGCACGGGCCCGGCTCGCCGTCGAGCAGACCCCGGCTGCGGTACGGGTGACCCTGCTCGCCACCGGACTGCGGCCGGGGCATCCGTACGGCGCCCACCTGCACACCGGCCGGTGCGGGGCGGATCCCGCCGACGCCGGTCCGCACTACCAGCACCGTCCGGACCCGGCGGCCGGGCCGGGCAAGCCGTCGGTGGATCCGGCGTACGCGAATCCGCGCAACGAGATCTGGCTCGACTTCATCACCGACCGGAACGGGGTCGGCCGGGCGACGACCGCCCAGTCCTGGGCCTTCGACGAGTCCCGCCCGCCGCTGTCGCTGGTGCTGCACGCCGAGCACACGCACACCGCCCCGGGTGAGGCGGGTACCGCGGGCGCCCGGCTGGCCTGCCTGACCAGGGACGCCGCGCCGGGGTACCGGCACGACGGCGGACGGGGGTGATGTTGATCAAGGTGGCGCCGGACGCCCGGCCTTGCGATGGGCAACTGGTCAAGCGGTAACGTCGGGGTACCGAGAACGGAGGCACCCCACGATGGCCGAGAACAGCGGCAACAACCAGCCCGCCCCGAAGACGGAGTCCCATGACCCCGACTTCCCGGAGGCGTTCCTGAGCTTCATGCGCCAGGGCTGGCGGGAGGATCCGCTGGCCGTCACGCCGCTGCCGGAGGTGCCCAACTACGCGAAGCGCCGGGCCGCGCTCTCCGAGGCCTTCCCCGGCGAGACGCTGATCATCCCGAGCGGCAACGAGAAGGTGCGGGCCAACGACACCGACTACACGTTCCGTCCCGGCAGCGACTTCTTCTACCTGACCGGCGACCGCGACCCGGACAGCGTGCTGATCCTGCACCCGAGCGGTTCCGGCCACGACGCGGTGCTCTACACCCGGCAGCGCAACTCGAAGGACACCGACCGGTTCTTCCGGGACCGCAACGGCGAGCTGTGGGTCGGGCGCACCCACACCCTGGCGGAGAAGTCCGAGGAGCTGGGCCTGAGCACCGCCTCGCTGGGCCAGCTGGGCGGGGCGCTGGCCGGCACGGCGCCGGGCCGGGCCCGGGTGCTGCGCGGTTTCGACGCCGCGGTGGACCGGGCGATCCTGGCCTTCGAGCCGGACCGGACAAAACTGCGCGACCGCGAGCTGGCCCGGGTGATCTCCGAGCTGAAACTGGTCAAGGACGAGTGGGAGATCGCCCAGCTGCAGGACGCGATCGACGCCACGGTCCGCGGTTTCGAGGACGTGGCCCGGGTCCTGCCGGCCGACCGCGGCGTCAAGGAGCGCCTGCTGGAGGGCGTCTTCGGGCTGCGGGCCCGGCACGACGGCAACGACGTCGGCTACACCTCGATCGTCGGCGCCGGCGCGCACGCGACGATCCTGCACTGGGTGCGCAACACCGGCGTGACCACGCCCGGTGACCTGCTGCTGATGGACATGGGCGTGGAGGGCGACAACCTCTACACCGCCGACGTGACCCGCACGATCCCGGTGAACGGCACGTTCTCGCCGTTGCAGCGCCAGGTCTACGACATCGTGCACGCCTCGCAGCAGGCCGGGATGGACGCGATCAGGCCCGGTGTGGTGTTCAAGGACATCCACAAGATCTGCATGCGGGTGCTCGCCGAGGGCCTGCACGACCTGGACCTGCTGCCGGTTAGCGTGGACCAGGCGATGGCCGACGACAGCACCGTCTACCGGCGGTGGACGCTGCACGGGTTCGGGCACATGCTCGGCATCGACGTGCACGACTGCAACGCGGCGCGGACCGAGCGCTACAAGGAGGGCCGGTTCGAGGAGGGCATGGTCCTCACCGTGGAGCCGGGCCTCTACTTCCAGCCCGAGGACGAGCTGGTTCCCGCGGAGCTGCGCGGCGTCGGCGTCCGGATCGAGGACGACGTGCTGGTCACCGCGGACGGCATCCGCAACCTGTCGGACGGTCTGCCCCGCACCTCGGCCGAGGTCGAGACGTGGCTGGCAGCGCAGCGCGAGGCCGGCCCGCGCCTGCCCGGCTGAGAGTCGATCCACGGTGCGGGGCGGCGGATTCCCCGCCGCCCCGCACCGTGATCACGGCTGGTAGTCGGTGACGGTCCAGCACTCCAGACCGTCGACCTCCTCCATCACGTTGATGGTGACCTTCACCGGGTGGCCGTCGGTCAGGTCGTACTCGGTGGCCACCTCGGCGCCGTCGTCCTTGGCGGTCTCCGCCATCTCGAGGAGCTGGCCGAGGGCCGGCACGTCGATCTCCTCGCCCTCCTCGCCGGTGACCGGACCCAGGTCCGCCTCGGAGGAGGGCGCCGGGGACGCCGCGCCACCGGCCCGGGTCGCGGTGGTGACCACCCCGTCCTTGACGGTCGCCTGGTAACGGCCCTCCGGCGCGGTGTCGTCACAGCCCCGGACCAGGGTGAACGTGTAGGCGGCGGGCTCGGTCCAGGCCGGCGCGCTCGGCGGCGGGCCGGATGTCGCGGGCGCGGGCTCAGCGGGGTCCGAGGTGCATCCTCCGACCAGACCGACCAGGACCAACGCGCACAGAGCACGCTCGAACCGCACCACGACCTCCGCCTCCGGCGGGCACCGCCGACCGGAGCCCCGCGGCGCAATCTAGCGCAGTCGCGCTCACCGCGCCGCGCTGACGAAGACCACCACCGATCGGGCCGGGATCTCGGCCGGGGTGACGCCGGACAGCACCGGGTCGGCCGACCGGGTCAGCTCCGGATGCAGGCGCAGGTCACCGGCGTCCGGGATCTCCGGGTGGGCCGGCCACTCGGTCGCGTTGAACACCACCACGGTCCGTCCCCAGCGGGCGTCCAGACCGGTCCCGTCCAGGTCCATCACGATCACTCCGGGCTGTTCGCCCGGCCCGCTGAGCGGGAACGACAGCCGCCGCTGCACCTCCTCGGCGGTGGGTAGCCCGAACACCGGCGACGACCGGCGGATCCGCAGCAGCTCCCGGTAGCGTTCGGCGGCCAGGTCGATCACGTCCGGCGCCGGGACCAGGTCCGGGTCGCCGAGCAGCGGGCGGGCCCAGTCCCACTGGTCCCGGTTGTCCTCCTCCGGCGGCAGGCCCAGCCCGAAACCGTTGCCGGCGGCCGGATCCCAGCGGATGCCGTTGAACCAGTCACCGGAGTTGTACGAGTTCCGGTCCAGCGACTTGGACCGCAGCCGTTCGCTGCCGAGCGCGACGAACCCGGCGCCCTGGCTGAGCACCACCAGGGCCAGGGCGAGGACCTGCATCCGGGCCCGGTCGACCTGCCCGGTCCCGTGCGGCAGCTTGAACGCCATCGCGTCGTACAGGATCTCGTTGTCGTGCGCGTCCACGTAGTTGACCGCTTCACCGGGGTCGTGCGCGTAACCGGCCCCGATCTCGGCGCCGGTGTGCTCGTGCCCGTCGTGGCCGGTGAACCGGTAGGTGGCCAGCGCCCCGGCGAGCCCGACCTTGATCTGGTCGTGCATCCAGAGCGGCACGCCGGAACCGAGCCCGGTGGCGAAACCGCGCACACCCGGGTCGCCGTGGGCGCTGCCGCCGCGGATCGCGTCGCGGAGCCGGTCGTTGAAGGTGCCGACGCCGGTGCCGGCCATGTTGACCTGGGTGGCCTGGACGAAACGGGCGTCGTACGCCACCTCGCCGAAGTTCCACCCCTCCCCGTAGAGCACGATACCGCTGTCGATGCGGGCCAGCTCATCGCGTACCGCAAGAATGTTGGTCTTGGGGTGGTGTCCCATCAAGTCGAAGCGGAAACCGTCGATCCGGTACGCCCGGGCCCAGGTGACCAGGGAGTCCACGACCAGCCGGCCCATCATCACGTGCTCGGTGGCGGTGTTGGGGCAGCAGGTGGACTCGGCGGTGCTGCCGTCGTCGATCAGCCGGTGGTAGTAACCGGGCACGATCCGGTCCAGGACGCTGAACCGGTCCAGGCCGTCGCCCATGGTGTGGTTGTAGACCACGTCGAGCACCACCCGCAGACCGGCCTTGTTGAGGGCGGCCACCGCGGCCCGCAGCTGCCGGATCCGGTCCGGGCCGTCCGGGTCGGTGGAGTAACCGCCGTCCGGCGTGGTCCAGTGCCACGGGTCGTAACCCCAGTTGAAGCCGTCCCGATCGGCGACCTCCATCACCGCCCGCTGCTGCTCCGCCGAGTCGGGCGGGAACGACGCCAACTCGCACCGCGGTTCGGCCTGGTCCGAACGCCGGTCGGGCACGGTGGCGAAGTCGTTGACCGGCAGCAGGTGCACGTGGGTGAGCCCGGCGTCGGCGAGCGACCGCAGATGGCGCATCCCGTCCGATTCGTCCCGGGTGAAGGCCAGGAAGGTGCCGCGCTCGGGCGCCGGAACCGTGGTGTCGTAGACCGAGAAGTCACGCACCGACAGTTCGCTGATCTGCATCCGGGCCGGGGCGACCACGGGTGGTTTGACCAGCTCGTCCCACCCGTACGGGAAGAGCGAAGGGTCGTCGAGGTCGATCAGCTGACTGTGGGTGGAGTCGCCGGCCAGCGACACCGAGTACGGGTCGGTCACGCTCGTCGTCACCTCCCGCTGGACGGCCGGCTGCCAGACCCGGACCCGGAACCGGTACCACCGGCCCAGCCACTTCGGCTTGCCGGTGATGCTCCAGACGCCGGTGACGTCGTCCCTGGTCATCGGATGGATCCGGGGCTCGCCGGCCGGGTCGCGGAACAGTTCCAGCTCGACCACCCGGGCGGTGGGCGCCCAGACCGACAGGCGGGGGCGGCCTCCGTCGCCGATCACCGGGCCCAACTCGGCGGTGGCGGCCTCCGGGTAGAGGTCGTCCAGCACACCCGCGGTCTGCACCGCGGTGACCGCGTTCGCGCCCTCGACGAGCAGACGGCCCCGCAGCAGCTCACGCAACTCTTCGTCGGGCAGTTCGGGGACCGCGTACGCGCGATAAGCCCTCAAATGGGGGAAACGGCGGCTCTGGTCCTGGAAGAGGCCGCCGGGCCGCGGGGTCAGCTTCAGATCACCCAGAGTGAACGACGTGGCTCGGGCCGCGAACCACTCGGGCAGGGCCACCGTGGTCCGGTCGATGAAGACGGCGTGGGCCCGGGCCGGGTCCAGCTCGGGACCCAGGGTGTCGCCCAGGGCCGGCAGCACCGGGGCGGTCTCGCCCGCGGTCAGCCAGACCTCGCGGGTTTCGATCAGGTCCAGGCGCTGGTCGTCGGGCAGGTCCTTCTCGTCGCCGCGATAGAGGACATACCGCAGGCCCACCGCGTCGTCGCGGACCCGGACCTGGAAGACGGCTCCGAAGGCGTCGAAGCGGACCGGGATCCGGGGCCTTCCCCAGCGGGGTTTCTCCTTGACCGGGACGCCCTCCCAGGCGTGCAGTCCCCACCCTGCGTAATCGCCGTCGGGGCGACGGTAATGAATCAGGACGTCCGATTTGTCTCTATTTTTCGGAACATTGGCGACCATTTTGCTCTCGCCAGCCACCACCCAGATCTCGCCCGTTTCGTGCGGCGAAACCCAGCGATCCGCCTCGACATCCTTGACACCATGCCGATCGACGATGAGGAATCCGACCTTCCGCGCATCATCGGCTAATTTCACCCAGGCGAAACGGCCCCACTCGTCCTCTCCGGCGAACGGGGCGCCGGCCGGAAAGACCGGTTCAGTGCCGGGCGCGAGGTCCCCCCAGGCGTGCAGGACCCAGCCGGAATAGTCGTCGTCGGGCCGCTGGTAGTGCACGACCAGCCATCTCGTCACCGCAACATCATCTCAGCCGCGCCCTCCGGCTGGGAGGATCGGCGCAAGGAACCCGCCTTGCCACTGGTCTAGGTTTGCCAGCCATAGCGTTTGCCAGCCATAGCAAGACGGACGTACGGTTTAGCGAAGACGCGCAACCGAGAGTTAGGCATACCTAACCTACAGGTCCCCCTTTCGGTGCGAAAGACTTTGAATTCCAGTCGCTGGGTGTGAAGGAGAAGACGGTGGCCAGCCTCGACACCTTTGGTGCGAAGAGCGAGCTGCGCGTCGGAGACGCGAGCTACGAGATTTTCACGATCGACAAGGTGAAGGGGCACGAGCGTCTGCCCTACTCCTTGAAGATCCTCCTGGAGAACCTGCTGCGGACCGAGGACGGCGCGAACATCACCGCCGACCACATCAACGCGCTGGGTCAATGGGACAAGGACGCTCAGCCGAACGTCGAGATTCAGTTCACCCCGGCACGGGTGCTGATGCAGGACTTCACCGGCGTCCCCTGCGTGGTCGACCTGGCCACCATGCGTGAGGCCGTCAAGGAGCTGGGCGGTGACCCCACCAAGGTCAACCCGCTCTCCCCCGCCGAGATGGTCATCGACCACTCCGTCATCGCCGACCTGTTCGGCCGTGAGGACGCCTTCCAGCGCAACGTGGAGCTGGAGTACCAGCGCAACCGCGAGCGCTACCAGTTCCTGCGCTGGGGTCAGACCGCGTTCAACGAGTTCAAGGTCGTCCCGCCCGGCACCGGCATCGTGCACCAGGTCAACATCGAGTACCTGGCCCGTACCATCATGGAGCGCAACGGCCAGGCGTACCCGGACACCGTCGTCGGCACCGACTCGCACACCACCATGGTCAACGGCCTGGGCGTGCTGGGCTGGGGTGTCGGCGGCATCGAGGCCGAGGCCGCCATGCTGGGCCAGCCGGTCTCCATGCTGATCCCGCGGGTCGTCGGCTTCAAGCTGTCCGGCGAGGCCCCGGCCGGCACCACCGCCACCGACCTGGTGCTGACCATCACCGAGATGCTGCGCAAGCACGGTGTGGTCAGCAAGTTCGTCGAGTTCTACGGCCCCGGCGTCAGCGCCGTGCCGCTGGCCAACCGGGCCACCATCGGCAACATGTCGCCGGAGTACGGCTCGACCGCCGCGATGTTCCCGATCGACGAGCAGACCATCGAGTACCTCAAGCTCACCGGCCGCTCCGAGCAGCAGGTCGCCCTGGTCGAGGCGTACGCGAAGCGGCAGGGCCTCTGGCTCGACCCGAACGCCGAGCCGGACTTCAGCGAGAAGCTGGAGCTCGACCTGTCGACGATCGTCCCGTCGCTGGCCGGCCCGAAGCGCCCGCAGGACCGCGTGCCGCTGAACGCCGCGAAGTCGATGTGGCGCGACGCGCTGCCGACCTACGCCGCCCCGCACGGTCACGCCGACGAGGCCAGCGAGGAGTCGTTCCCGGCCAGTGACGCGCCGGCCAACGGTGTCGAGGACGAGGCCGACAAGCCGCACGTCTTCAGTGCCGCCCTGGGCGCCACCGGCCGCACGTCCAAGCCCACCCGGGTCAAGGGCGACGACGGTGTCGAGTACGAGCTGGACCACGGCGCGGTCGTGATCGCCGCCATCACGTCCTGCACCAACACCTCGAACCCGCAGGTCATGATCGGTGCCGCCCTGCTCGCGAAGAAGGCCGTCGAGCGTGGCCTGACCCGCAAGCCGTGGGTCAAGACCACCCTGGCCCCGGGCTCCAAGGTCGTCTCCGACTACTACGACCGGTCGGGCCTCACCCCGTACCTGGACAAGATCGGTTTCAACCTGGTCGGCTACGGCTGCACCACCTGCATCGGCAACTCGGGCCCGCTGCCCGAGGAGGTCTCGGCCGCCATCAACGAGAACGACCTGACCGCGGTCAGCGTCCTCTCCGGCAACCGGAACTTCGAGGGCCGGATCAACCCGGACGTCAAGATGAACTACCTGGCGTCCCCGCCGCTGGTCGTGGCGTACGCGCTGGCCGGCTCGATGGACATCGACATCACCACCGAGCCGCTCGGCACCGGGTCGGACGGCAAGCCGGTCTTCCTCAACGAGATCTGGCCAACGCCGCAGGAGGTCGAGGAGACCATCGCGCAGGCGATCGGCGCCGAGGGCTTCTCCGCCGCGTACCAGGACGTCTTCGCCGGTGACGAGCAGTGGCAGTCGCTGCCCACCCCGACCGGTGACACGTTCGCCTGGGACGGCGAGTCCACCTACGTCCGCAAGCCCCCGTACTTCGAGGGCATGCAGGCCGACCCGAGCCCGGTGACCGACATCGCCGGCGCCCGCGTGCTGGCCAAGCTGGGCGACTCGGTCACCACCGACCACATCTCCCCGGCCAGCTCGATCAAGCCGGACTCGCCCGCCGGTAAGTACCTGGCCGAGCACGGCGTGCCGCGCCACGAGTTCAACAGCTACGGCTCGCGCCGCGGCAACCACGAGGTCATGATCCGCGGCACCTTCGCGAACATCCGACTGCGCAACCAGCTGCTGACCGACGTCGAGGGTGGCTTCACGCTGAACCACCTGACCGGCGAGCAGTCGACCATCTTCGACGCGTCGGTGCAGTACCAGGAGGCCGGCATCCCGCTGGTGATCCTGGCCGGCAAGGAGTACGGCTCCGGTTCGTCGCGGGACTGGGCGGCCAAGGGCACCATGCTCCTCGGGGTCCGCGCCGTCATCGCCGAGAGCTACGAGCGCATCCACCGCTCCAACCTGATCGGCATGGGCGTGCTCCCGCTGCAGTTCCCGCAGGGGCAGAACGCCGAGTCGCTGGGCCTGACCGGCACCGAGACGTTCTCGTTCGCCGGTGTCACCGAGCTCAACGACGGCAAGACGCCGAGCACGGTCAAGGTCACCACGGACACCGGCATCGAGTTCGACGCCGTGGTCCGCATCGACACCCCGGGCGAGGCCGACTACTACCGCAACGGCGGCATCCTGCAGTACGTCCTGCGCAAGATGCTCCGCAGCTGATCCACCGCTTGTTGAGAGGCCCGCTTCCGTCCTGGAGGCGGGCCTCTTTCCATTCAAGATCAAATTCCGGCCTCGGTACGCCTTTTCATGGCACAAATCCGGACTTGTCGCCCTCGGTGATCTCGCGCAACACCCGGGCCGGATTCCCCACCGCGATCACTCCCGCCGGAACCGCCCTGGTCACCACGCTCCCCGACCCGATGATCGAGTCGCTGCCGATGGTCACGCCCGGGTTGATGGTCACGCCGCCACCCACCCACACCCGGTCCCCGATCGTCACCGGCTTGGCGTAACACCCACCGGCCACCCGCTCGGCCGCGTCGATGGCATGGTTCGACGTGTAGATCCCGACCCGAGGCCCGAACAGCACGTTGTCCCCGATGCTGATCCCACCGCCGTCGAGCAGCACGCAGTCGAAGTTGGCGTAGAACGCGTCCCCCACACTGATGTTGAACCCGAACTCACACCGGAACGTCGGCTCGAAATGACAGTCCCGCCCGACTTTCTGCAGCAGCCGCCGCAGGATCTCCTCCCGCACCTCCTGGGGCTGCCCGAAACTCCGGTTGTACTCGTCGGTCAGCAGCACGGTCCGCTGCCTCGCCTCGACGAGTTCGCCGGTCAGGTCGTTGTACATCCGGCCGGAAAGAATGTGCTCCCGCTGAGCCTCAAGCGTCACCGGCCGACATTAACCCTCTTCGTTAGGCTTCGGTCATGGATGACAAGACAGTGCTGGGCCGGATCAGCGAACTGGTCGACGAGGAGCACACGCTCCGCCGCCAGTTGAGCGCCGGCGAGATCTCCTCCGACGACGAGCACACCCGCCTGAAGGAACTCGAGGAGTCCCTCGACCAGTGCTGGGATCTGCTGCGCCGGCGCCGCGCGGCCCGCGACGTCGGGAACGATCCCGACGCCGAGCAGGCCCGCAGCGTCGACGAGGTGGAGCACTACCTCAACTGAGGTCTCGGCCGCGGCCGCCTCGGTCGAGGCGGTCGCGGTCCGGGTCGCGGGCGTCGCACTCTCACTGGAGGCCGGCCTCGTACCACAGCCGGTTGATCAGTTCGTCCTCATCGACCGGCAAGCCGCGCTGCCGGAACCAGCCGGCGACATTGCGAACGTCCCGGGCGATGAACTCGCCGCCGCGCGGATTGGCGATCACATCGATGATCTGCGGCAGGTCGATCATCACCAGACGGCCGTCGTGGACCATCGTGTTGTACGGCGACAGGTCACCGTGCGCCACCTGCGCCCGGGCCAGCACCGACAGCGCCTCGGTCATCTGCCGCCACAGGTCGGCGAGCTGATCGGGATCGGCCCGCACCTGGGCGAGACGGGGCGCGGCCTCGCCGGTCTCCCAGTCGCCGATGAACTCCATCATCACCTCGGTGCCGATGAGCTGCACCGGGTAGGGCACGCAGACCTGCCCGCCCTCCTGCCCGATCTGCCACAGTCGGCCGAGGGCGTCGAACTCGGCGGCCGACCACTGCCCGGCGATCATCTGCTTGCCGAACGTGGTGCGGTTGGTCATCGCCCGCATCTCCCGGGACCGGCGCACCCGGCGGCCCTCGAGATAGCCGGCGTCCCGGTGGAAGAGGCGGTGATCGCCGTCCCGGTACCGTTTGGCGGCCAGCATGCTGACCTGACCGGTGCCGGGAAGGTAACGCCGGACCAGGAAGACGTCGGCTTCCTTACCGGTTTTGAGCATGCCCAGCTCGGTGTCGACCGCGCCGTGCTCGGTGCGGACCCAGTCGGGCCGGGGCTCGGGACCGTGCAGCGCACCGTCCCAGGTGGACCAGCGATCGCCCTCCTCGGGCAGGTCCGGGTCCTCCTGCAGAGCCGGCTCCAGCCGGCTGATCTTCAGGAAGTCGGTCTCGTCGTCGTCGAACTTACGGCGCCCACGGCGCACGGAGTGCTCTCGCACTGGAGGATCTCCTCGGAGAAAGAAGCTTTCGGGGAAGCGGGGACAGCAGGCATCACAAAGACGGCCATGAGGTCCACCCCCTTCTCTCTCGTCGGGTCGTTTCGACAACGCGGACACTCTCGCTGATCGCCGCGAGGCCACGCAACCGATTTATCCGCGGGTCGCCATGATCGCCGAGATGGCCTGGATCACATTGCCGGCCACGTGCGTCGGGGCGAACCGGTTGTCCACCCAGCGCCGCCCCCGGTGCAGCCACACGCTGGGCAGTCCGAGGGCCGCCGCGCCGCCGATGTCCGCCTCCGGGCTGTCGCCGACCACCCACGAGCCGGCCAGCCGCATCCGGACCCGCTGGGCGGCCATCGCGAAGATCCGCGGGTTCGGTTTGCTGACCCCGCACTCCTCGGAGATCGCCCAGTCCGCGACGTACCGTTCCAGCCCGGTCCGCCGGATCCGGGACTCCTGCAGCTCGGTCGGCCCGTTCGTCACCACCAGCGGCACCAGCCCGGCGTCGGCGGCGATCTCCAGGGCGCAACTCACCATCGGGTCGAGGCGTTCGAAACTCTGTGGGCCGTTGCGCAACTCGTCGACGAGATCGATCGTCGGCACGCGCAGCCGGTAGCGGTCGCGGATCAGGTCGGCCAGGTCCCAGCGGGAGGTCAGACCGTCGGCGTCGACCGAGACCAGCCACTCCAGGTCGTGCTGCGGGGCGGCGATCTCGTCGAGGAACCCCTTGGCCCACAACCGGAACGCACCGCTGCGATCGAGCAGGGTGTCGTCCAGGGAGAGGAAGACTAGAGGCACGCGCGCACTTTACGTGAGCGTTCACTTCGGCAACCAGTCCAGGAGCGCCCGGAAATAGTCGGGATTCGCGTCATCCGATCGTGGTTGGAAGCCGTACGTACGGCTTGCAAGGCGCTCCGCGGCCGTGAAACGATCAGCGGCGTGCCCAGGGTGAGTCAGGACCAGTTGGAAGCGCGCCGCCACGAGATCCTCAGCGCGGCCCGCAACTGTTTCGCCCGCTTCGGTTACGGCGGCGCCACGGTCCGCCGGCTCGAAGAGGCCACCGGCATGTCCCGTGGCGCGATTTTCCACCATTTCCGCGACAAGGAGCACCTGTTCCTGGCCGTGGCCGAGGACGACGCCGCCAGCATGGCCGAGACGGTCGCCCGCAACGGTCTCGTCCAGGTGATGCGTGACCTGCTCGCACGCGCCGGGAACAGCGAGGGTGACACCGCCGGATGGCTCGGCACCCAGCTGGAGGTGGCGCACCGGAGGCGTACCGACGCGGCCTTCGCCACCCGGTGGGCGCAGCGCTCCGCCGCCATCGCCGACGCCACCCGCGACCGTCTCCAGCGCCAGCGTGAGGCCGGGGTGCTCCGCGACGACGTCCCGGTCGAGGTGCTGACCCAGTTCCTGGAGCTGGCGTACGACGGTCTGGTCCTGCATCTGGCCACCGGCCGCCCGGCCGGCGAGCTGTCCGCCGTCCTGGACGTGGTCGAGGATGCCGTCCGCCGTTGATCACCGAGGTGCAGGAGCAGGGGCGGCGCGCCGCTGACCTGCCCGGGTCCGCGCTGGTCACCGGCGCGTCCCGGGGCCTGGGCGCGGCCATCGCCCGCCGTCTCGCCGCCGATGGCCGCCCGGTCGCGGTCAACTACCTGCCCGATCCCGACGGTGCCGACCGTGTCGTCGCGGAGATCCGCGCGGCAGGCGGGACGGCCGCCGCGTTCCGCGCCGACGCCACCGACGAGACCCAGATCAACACCATGATTGCGGCCGTACGGTCGGAGCTGGGCCCCGTCGGCGTGCTCGTCCCCAACGCGACAGGTCCTCAGCCCGTACGGCAGGCGCTGGATCTGTCCTGGCAGGACCACCTGGATCAGCTGCTGTTCTTCGTCAAGAGCCCCACTCTGCTGATGCAGGCCGTGGTGCCCGACATGCGCGGGCTGGGCGGTGGCCGGATCATCCACATCGGCTCCGACCTGCCCGAACGGTCCGCACCCGGGATGTCCGCCTACTCCGCCGCGAAGGCCGCCCAGTTGTCGCTGACCCGCACGTGGGCGCGCGAGCTGGGCCCGCTGGGCATCACGGTGAACCTGGTGGCCCCCGGCTGGATCCCGGTCGAACGCCACGCCGGCACCGACCCGGCAGCCGTGGAGGCGTACCGCCGGGACGTCCCCCTGTCCCGGATGGGCACCCCACCGGAGGTGGCCGACGTGGTCGCTTTCCTGGCGTCCCCACAGTCCAGTTTCATCACAGGCGAACGAATAGCGGTAAACGGCGGCCACGTCCTCGCCTAGCCCCACCCTCTTCCACCCGCTCCGCATTCCCGCTCCACCTTCCCGGCCCGCCTTCCTGCTCCGCCTTCCCACGCCCTTGCCCTTCTCGGCCGCCCCGCCCCGACCCTTCCGCCTTTCTGGCGTCCCACCTGCCTGCCGCCCGCCCTGACCCCCTTCACCCGCTCCCACCTTCCCGGCCCGTGCCCCACGCCCTCGCCCTGTTCGGCCGTCCCGCCGACCCTTCCGCCTTCCTGGCATGCCACCTACCTGCCGCCCGCCCTGCCCTTTTCCCTTTCACCCGCCGGCCGCCCGCCGCACCTCTTTCCTCCCTCCTCCCCGCCGCCCGGCCTATTTCTTCCCTTCCACCTCCCCGCCGCCCGGCTCACCTCGCCCCTTCCAACTCCCCGCCGCCCGGCCTACTTCTTCCCTTCCACCTTCCCGCCGCCCGGCTCACCTCGCCCCTTCCACCTCCCAGCCGCCCCGGCGGATGCGGCTGGGTTAGTTTTTGAGCATGGATCTCGGACTCACTGATCGTGTCTTCATCCTCACCGGAGCGTCCCGCGGGCTCGGGTTCGCCACCGCGCAGGCCCTCGTCGGCGACGGCGCCCGGGTGGTGATCTCGTCGCGGGACGCCGGCCGGGTGGCCGAGGCGGTGGAGGCGCTGGGCGGCCCCGACCGGGCGGCCGGGGTCACCGCCGACCTGTCCGATCCGAGTACACCCCGTCAGCTGGTGCACACCGCCCAGGAGAGTTTCGGCCGCCTGGACGGCGCGCTCATCTCGGTGGGCGGCCCGCCGCCCGGCACCGCCGCGAGCATGACCGACGACCAGTGGACGAACGCGTTCGAGACGGTGTTCCTGGGTTCGGTCCGGGCCGCCCGCACGTTCGCCGGCGCCCTGCCGAACGGCGGAGCGATCGCCCTGGTCCTGTCGACGTCGGTGCGCGCCCCGCTGGCCGGCCTGGGCCTGTCCAACGGCCTCCGCCCCGGTCTGGCGATGGTGGCGAAGGACATGGCGGACGAGTTCGGCACCCGCGACATCCGCGTCCTGAGCATCCTCCCCGGCCGTTTCATGACCGACCGAAGCCGCGAACTGTTCGAGGCCACCCCCGACCCCACCGCGGCAGAGGAGGCGGTAGCCGCCGCCATCCCCCTACGCCGCATCGGTGACCCCGCGGAGTTCGGCCGCACAGCCGCGTTCCTGCTCTCCCCCGCGGCCGGCTACGTGACAGGAACAGCCATCCCGGTAGACGGCGGTTCCATGCGAGCCCTCTGACCCGATGCCATCCCCCAACACCCCACCCCAGCCAGACGCACCCACAGCCACCACCCCTCCCCGGCCCGAACCGCCAACCACCACCCCTCCCCAGCCCGAACCGCCAACCACCACTCCTCTCCAGCCCGAACCGCCAACCATCACTCCTTCCCGGCCCGAACCGCCGGCCGCCGCCCACCTCCCCCAGCCCGGACCACCGACCGGCTCCGATCTTCCCCAGCCTGGGCCGCCGAACGGGTCGCCCTCTCCCTCGCTCGTGGTCGATCCGGCCGCGGTGGGACGGCCAGGTGCCAAGACGATGGTGAGTGTGAAGCGGCCCAGCACCCGGGCGGCGGCGACGGTGGGGCGGCCCGGCGCCCGGACGCCGACGGTGGGGCGGCCCGGCGCCCGGGCGTTGGCGGTGGGGCGGCCCACCGCCGAGACGATGGCGGCGGCGGCCGGGCAGACCATTGCCGATGTCGCCGGGCCGGATCTGCTGGTGTTGTTCTCCGGGATCAATCCGAGCCTCTACTCGGCGGCGACCGGGCATCATTTCGCCCGGCCGGGCAACCGGTTCTGGCCGGCGCTGCACGGGGCCGGGTTCACCGACCGGCTGCTGCACCCGTCCGAGCAGCATCTACTGCCCGCTCTCGGTCTCGGCATCACGAACGTGGTGTCGCGGGCCACCGCCCGGGCCGACGAACTCTCCCCCGACGAGTTCGTCACGGGCGGCGCCCGACTGACCGACCGGGTCGCCCGGCTCCGCCCTCGCTTCCTGGCGGTGCTCGGTGTGACCGCCTACCGCGCGGCCTTCCACCGCCCGAAGGCCAAAATGGGCCGCCAGCAGGAGACCATCGCCGGAGTTCCGGTCTGGGTCCTGCCGAACCCCAGCGGCCTGAACGCCCACTTCCAGCTACCAGCCCTGATCACCGAATTCACCGCCCTGCGCGAAGCAGCAACCACCCCCGATTGACACCGAGTCCCTCACCCCGCGGGAAACAACAACCACCCCCGATTGACACCGAGTCCGCCGCCCCGTGGGAAACAACAACCACCCGCGGCCGACACCGAGTCCGCCACCCCGCGCCAAGCAGCAACCACCCCGGCTGACACCGAGTTCCCCGCCCTCCGCCAAGCAGCAACCGCCCCCGACTGACAGAGATGACTGTGGTGAGCACCTCCCGCCGGGGTCTGACCCGATCGCTCACCCCAGCCGCCCCGCAACGAGGCGACACCGTGTCACGGAACCTTCGAGGTGGGCCGTCTCCGGCGGGGTGAGGGTGTGGACGGCGAGCGGACCGCGTCGCCGACGGCGACGGGCGAGGGCGGAGGCGCAGCGGGAGCTGTCCTCGATGTCGAAGTGGGCGGCCCCTGAGGTGTGTGGTCAGCGTCGGTCGACTATGGATTGTCGTGGGCGGTTGCGGTCGACTGTGGATCGTCATGGGCGGCAACGGTTACCAAGGGCAGAAGCAGTCACCATGGTCGATAACGGTTTTCATGGGATGTAACGGTTGTCATAGGCTGTAACGGTCGCCATGGGCGGTGGCGGTTGTCATGGGCGGTAACGGTCGTCGCCGGGGCGGGGTGGGAGCACCCGCTGTTCGTGGATGGTGGTCTCTCTGCGGAAACGGTCGGCGGACGGGTGCCAGGCCTCGTCGATCGGGCCCATGATGCCGCCGCCGATGCCTTTGTGTTTCGCCCACCGGGCGAACCGGGCGAACGCCCACAGCATCACGCCGAAGACGACCCCGAAGACCAGGAAACCCGTCATGGGTCGAGGGTAACCGCGGGCACCGGCACGTCGGAGGACCGTGGTGGGTACGGAATCGCGGCGGCGAACTGTGTCCGGTACAGATCGGCGTAGAGGCCGCCGGCCGCCACCAGCTCCTCGTGCCGGCCGCGCTCGACGATGCGCCCCTGGTCGAGCACCAGGATCTCGTCGGCGTCCCGGATCGTGGAGAGCCGGTGCGCGATGACCAGCGCGGTGCGGCCCCGCAGCGCCTCGGTGAGGGCCCGCTGCACGGCCGCCTCGGACTCGCTGTCCAGGTGGGCGGTGGCCTCGTCGAGGATCACGATCGACGGCTGTTTCAGCAGCACCCGGGCGATCGCGAGCCGCTGTTTCTCCCCGCCGGAGAACCGGTGCCCGCGCTCCCCCACCATCGTGTCGAGCCCGTCCGGCAGTGCGCGCACCAGGGCTGCGATCCGGGCGCCGGTCAGGGCCGACCACATCTGTTCCTCGGTCGCTCCCGGCCGCGCGTACCGCAAATTGTCCTTGATCGTCTCGTGGAAGAGGTGGGAGTCCTGGGTGACGACGCCGATGGTGTCGCGCAGCGAGTCGACGGTGGCGTCCCGGACGTCGACGCCGCCGATCAGGACCGCGCCGCCGGTGACGTCGTAGACCCGGGAGAGCAGCATCGACAGTGTCGACTTGCCCGCGCCGGACGGCCCGACCAGGGCGACCATCCGCCCCGGCTCGACGGTGAAGTCGATGCCGGACAGGACCTCCGGGTTCTCCGTGCGGTCGAGGGTGGTGACGTCCTCCAGGGTGGCGAGCGAGACCTGATCGGCGCTGGGGTAGCGGAACCGCACGTCACGGAACTCGACCCGGCCCGTACCGGCGGGAATGGGTGTCGCTCCGGGTTTTTCGGTGATGCCCGGCCGCAGATCGAGGACTTCGAAGACCCGGTCGAAGGAGACCAGCGCGCTCATCACGTCGACCCGGACGTTGCTGAGGGCGGTCAGCGGGCCGTAGAGACGGGTGAGCAGCAGGGCCAGGGTCACGACGGTGCCGGCCGAGACGTCGCCGGTGACGGCCAGCCAGCCGCCCAGCCCGTAGGTCAGGGCCTGCGCCAGGGACGCCACCAGCAGCATCGCGACGAAGAAGGTGCGCGAATACATCGCCTGCTGGACGCCGATGTCGCGGACCCGGGACGCCCGGTCGCCGAAGCGGGCCGCCTCACTGTCCGGCCGGCCGAAGAGTTTGACCAGCAGCGCGCCGGAGACGTTGAACCGCTCGGTCATCGTCGCGTTCATCCGGGCGTCCAGGTCGTACGACTCGCGGGTGATCTCGGCGAGCCGTTTGCCCACCCGGCGGGCGGGCACGATGAACGCCGGCAGCAGGAGCAGCGACAACGCGGTGATCGGCCAGGACAGGGTGAACATCACCGCGGCGGTGAGCACCAGCTGGATGACGTTGCTGAGCACGCCGGAGAGGGTCGACGTGAAGGCCCGCTGGGCGCCGACGACGTCGTTGTTGAGCCGGCTGACCAGGGCGCCGGTCTGGGTGCGGGCGAAGAACTGCAACGGCATGCGCTGCACGTGGTCGAAGACCCTGGTCCGCAGGTTGAGGATGATGCCCTCGCCGATGCGCGCCGAATACCACCTCTGGGCCAGGGACAGCAGCGCGTCGGCGACCGCCAGCCCGGCGATCACCAGCGCCAACCGCACGACGGTGGTGGCCGCGCCGGGGCCGGAACCGGTGATCGTGTTGATCACCTGGCCGGCGAGCAGCGGCGTGGCCACCCCGATGCCGGCCGCGAGGACCACGGTCAGCAGGAAGACGGCGATGTCGCGGCGGTACGGCACGGCGAAGCGGATGATCCGGCCCATGGTGCCCTGGCGCACCTGGTGCCGGTTGACACGATCCGCGTTCTGGATCGAGCGCAGCACCGTCCAGCTGGACATGTCACCTCCCGGGCGTCATTCGACTGGCAGAACCGAAGCCTGCCACGTGGGTATGACAATCCCGGGAGGTGATCTACTCCCCGGAGCCCAGCAGGTCGCTGAGACGCCGTGTCTGGGCCTCGCGCTCGGCCCGGTCCTGCTCCGCGTACGACCGCAGGGGCGCACCCTGGAGCAGGGCCTTGATCTCGGCGACCGCGCCACGTTCCGCGGCCAGCACCGCGGCGGCCAGATCGGCCACCGCCGGGTCGAGTTCGGCCCGGGGTACCACGGCCGTCGCCAGGCCGATCCGGTCCGCCTCCTCGGCGGTTATCCGCCGCCCGGTGACGCAGATCTCCAGTGCACGGGACGGGCCGACCAGTTCGGTGAGCCGTTTCGTGCCGCCCAGGTCGGGCACCAGTCCGAGAGTGACCTCGGCCATGGAGAACTTCGCGTCGTCGGCGAGGACCCGCATGTCACAGTTCAGCGCGAGCTGGAACCCGGCACCGATCGCGTGTCCTTGCACTGCGGCAATCGTCACAAAGGACGGACTGCGCAGCCACGTGAACGCGGTCTGGAACCCGGCTATCCGATCGGCACACTCGGCCGCGGACAACTGTGCCAACCGGGCCAGCGAAGAATCGCCGTCGCCCTTCGCCACCGACAGATCCAGGCCGGCGGAAAACGCGCGCCCCTCGGCCCGGACAATGACGACCCGTACGTCTCCCGGCAATTTCCGGGAAATGTTGCCCAGCTCAGTCCACATCGGAGGTGTCTGGGCATTGAGAACGTCGGGCCGGCACAACGTCACCGTCGCTACCGGCCCGTCCTGTTCATAGCGAACGCCTACCTCGTCGGTCCTGCCCGGCCCGGCGTTGCCGGCCGTCACGCCTTCTTGCGGCGGCGGGCACCACCACGCTGGCGCAACTGCACGCCCGACTCGGTGAGCACACGGTGCACGAATCCGTAGGAACGCCCGGTGGAGGCGGCGAGAGCGCGGATGCTCTCGCCGGAGGTGTAACGCTTCACCAGGTCCTTGGCGAGCGACTGTCGCTCGCTACCGACGATTCGACGACCCTTCTCAGTACTGGTAGCTGTGCCAGTGGCTGCCATCTTGAATCCTCACGTCGCAGACAGTGCGGTCAGATACGGTCCCACCTATTACACCGTCTCGAACGATCATGCGCCAGGTATCTAGCCCCCGCGAACGTGCCCATTTATTACTGTCAGGAACTTGACGGTTACCACGGGCATCAATGTCAGACAGTTTGCCGGCAGCCACTCCGCGCGCATTTCCGGTCCGGTGGGCCACCGCCCAAGACCATCGATCACCTGCGAAAACACTCGATCGAGGGGAGGCCCTCGATCGCTCCGGAGAGTGCTGTGATCGCTCCGTGGCGTGACACTCGACCTTGCGGCTCACCGAAGGCCGAGTGCCCGACCTGTTCCCAAACGCCCGAACATCGCACTGTCTGTGTGGGCACCAGTTGACAACTGGGGATCGACGATGATCGGGCGTTTTCAGCGGCGCGCTCGCGCCACGCCGGAGCCTAGGCCAGCTCGACGAGCTCCAGCATGTCGTCGCTCCAGGCGTCCTCGTCGCCGTCCGGCAGCAGGATCGCGCGGTCCGGCTTCAGCGCCTGCACACACCCCGCGTCGTGGCTGACCAGCACGATCGCGCCCGGGTAGTTGGCGATGGCGTCGAGCACCTGCTCGCGGCTGACCGGGTCGAGGTTGTTCGTCGGCTCGTCCAGCAGCAGCACGTTCGCGCCCGAACAGACCAGAGTGGCCAGGGCCAGCCGGGTCTTCTCACCGCCGGAGAGCACCCCGGCCGGCTTGTCCACGTCGTCGCCGGAGAAGAGGAACGCGCCCAGGATCTTCCGCAGCTCGGTGTCGGTCTGCTCGGAGCCGGCGCTGCGCATGTGCTCCAGGATCGTCCGGTCCACGTCCAGCGTCTCGTGCTCCTGGGCGTAGTAGCCCAGCCGCAGCCCGTGCCCGGCCCGCACCTCACCGGTGTCCGATTCGAGCAGGCCGCCCAGCATCCGCAGCAGCGTCGTCTTGCCGGCGCCGTTCAGCCCCAGGATCGCCACGCGGGAACCACGGTCCACCGCGACGCTCACATCGGTGAAGATCTCCAGCGAGCCGTACGACTTGGAAAGGCCCGTCGCGGTCAGCGGGGTCTTGCCGCACGGAGCGGGACTCGGGAACCGGACCTTCGCCACCTTGTCCGAGGTGCGCACCTCGTCCAGGCCGTCGAGCAGCTTCTCGGCGCGGCGTGCCATGTTCTGCGCGGCGACCGTCTTGGTGGCCTTGGCCCGCATCTTGTCGGCCTGCGCCATCAGAGCACCGGCCTTCTTCTCCGCGTTGGCCCGCTCGCGACGGCGGCGGCGCTCGTCGGTCTCCCGCGCCTCCAGGTACGTCTTCCAGCCCATGTTGTACATGTCGACAACCGACCGGTTGGCGTCCAGGTACCACACCTTGTTGACCGCGGCGTCCAGCAGCTCGACATCGTGACTGATCACGATGAGGCCGCCCTTGTGCTGCGCCATGTAACCGCGCAGCCAGGCGATCGAGTCATGGTCGAGGTGGTTGGTGGGCTCGTCCAGCAGCAGGATGCCCTTGCCGTTCTGCCCCGAGTTGGCGAACAGGATCCGGGCCAGCTCGATCCGGCGGCGCTGACCACCGGAGAGGGTGCCGATCGTCTGGGCCAGGGCGCGCTCGGGCAGACCCAGGTTCGCGCAGATCCGGGCGGCCTCGGCCTCGGCGCCGTACCCACCGAGGGCGGAGAACTGGTCCTCCAGATTGCCGTAGCGCCGGATCAGTTTCTCGTCGGCGCTCTCCTCGAGCTGCACCTCGAGCTTCTGCATCTCGGCCAGGATCGAGTCCAGGCCGCGAGCCGACAGCACCCGGTCCCGGCCGGTCACGTTCAGATCGCCGGTCCGCGGGTCCTGCGGCAGGTAACCGATCTCACTCGTCCGCTCGACCTGACCCGCATACGGGGTGCCCTCGCCGGCCAGCACCTTCAGCGTGGTGGTCTTGCCCGCGCCGTTGCGGCCGACCAGGCCGATCCGGTCGCCCGGCTGCACCCGCAGGGTGGTCGGGGAGATCAGGATGCGCGCGCCGGCGCGGAGTTCCAGTCCGGTGGCGGTGATCATGTGAATTCTCGCTCTCGTGGATTCGGGCTGACTCAGGGCGCAGAAAAGCGCCGGCCATCGGATTTGACGGTCGGCGCCGGGGCAGGTCAGCCTTCGCAGAGCAGCACGCCGCCATAGTACCGGGCCCTCCCTCGGACCTCCCACTCGATTAACCGGCAAGATCATCGGGTACACGCCCGGCAACCCGTGGTGAAGGTGGGACGAGAATGGAACTCAACGAACGCGCCGACATCGACACCAGTCAGATCGAGGACGGCCGTGGATCCGGCGGAGGCGGCGGCATAGGCGGCCTGCCGATCGGTGGTGGTGGCATCGCCGGCGTCGTGGTGACCCTGATCATCGCCGTGGTCGGCGGTTACTTCGGGATCAACACGCTGGGCGGCGGTGGTGGCGAGTCGACCGGGCAGCCACTCACCCAATGCAGTGACGACGCGCAGAAACTCCAGGTGCTGGAGTGCCGTAACGGGCTCTACGTGACGTCGATCCAGAACTACTGGCAGAAGCAGTTCCCGGAATCGTTCGGCGAACAGTACAAGCCCGCCAAGACGCACCTCTTCTCCGGCAACGTCAACACCGCCTGCGGGGCCGCCGACTCCGGGGTCGGCCCGTTCTACTGCCCCGCCGACGACAAGGTTTACATCGACCTCACCTTCTATCAGGTGCTCTCGAAGCAGCTCGGCGCTCCGGGCGAGTTCGCCCAGCCGTACGTGCTGGCCCACGAGTACGGCCATCACGTCCAGGACGTGCTCGGCACCGAGGAGGAGATGCGCCGCCGTCAGGAGCGCGACCCCGACTCGGCCAACCAGGAGTCGGTGAAGCTGGAGCTGCAGGCCGACTGTTACGCCGGCGCCTGGGCCCACTCCGCGGCGAGCACCACCGACAAGGACGGCGACAAGATCTTCACCAGCCTCACCGACGCCGACATCCAGGAGGGCATCCAGACCGCCGGCCAGATCGGCGACGACGCGCTCCAGGGCCGCGGTGGCGGCGAGGTGAACCCGGAACAGTTCACCCACGGCACTTCCGAACAGCGCCAGAAGTGGTTCCGCGTCGGCTGGGAATCCGGCGACCCCACCCAGTGCGACACCTTCAAGGCCGGAGCCGTCAGCTGACCCCGCACCCCGCGCGGTCAGCTGATCCCGCTCCCCTGCGCGGTCGGTTGACCCTGCTTTCCAACGCGGTCGGCCTCTGCGCGGTCAGCTGACCCCGCACCCTGCGCGGTCAGCTGACCCCGCACCCTGCGCGGTCAGCTGACCCCGCTTCCCGGTCGGTGCCCCTCGGCGCCGGCCGGCTCGTGGATCAGGATCGGCACGGCCCGGGCCGCTGACACCGCCGACACCAGCACCGCGTGACGGGGCTCGGGCACTTCCAACATTCTTTCGGTACGCAACGCGGCGACCGCCTTCAACTGCGGCGCCGACAGGATCGCGTCCACAGCGGACCGGTCGCCACCGGTCACCAGCGCGGTCAACGACCGGACCTCCGGAAGCAGGATCCGCCCCGCGATCCCGGCCCCGTCCGACGCCGCGGCCTTGGCCTGGTTGTCCCGCCGCCTCGCGAACCGCTGCTGCGACCAGCCGCCCGCTGCCGTCCGGCCCTGGACATAATGCGTGTCCACCTTGGACGCCACCAGCTTCTCCCCGTCGGCGATCCCGACCGCGACCGCACCCTTGCGGGCCAGCAGCAACCCCAGCCTGCGGGACGCCCGTGCCTGCTCGATCAGCTCGCTCACGGTGCCGGCCGACTCCACCCCCGCCGGCAGGCGCAGCTCAGCCGTCGCACCATCCGGGGCGATCAGGATCAAACCCTCTTCGCGGTACGGTCCATGCCGCCTCCCGAAATTCTCCAGCCATCGGGGCAACCGCTCCGGCGCGACGTCCACCCATTTGCCACCCCCCGCTGCTGCTCGCTCGTTCACAAGGCCCACCCTACGGCTCGCCGGACCCGGTCCAGCCCGTTGTCCACAGCCCGCTCCGGCCGTCGTCACGGTTATCCACAGGGGGTCCGTTCCGGTCGTACCGCGGTGGCAGGATTCTGGGCATGAGCGACCTCGCCGTGGTCCTGATGGACCGTCTCACCAGTGCGTTCGAGGCCGCCCGCGATCCTCGGCGGGCGGCCGGGGCCGCTGCCTACATGCGTGATCAGTTCCCGTTCCTCGGGCTGACCAGCGCGGTCCGCCGGGCTCAGGCCCGAGTGGCGCTGGCGGGCCTGCCCAAGCCCACCGAGGCGGATCTCCGGGCGGTGGCGCTGGCGTGCTGGGGCCGTGACGAGCGGGAGTTCCAGCAGTTCGCCTGCGACTATCTGACCGCCCACATCAAGGTCCCCGGCCCTGGCCTCCTGGACACGGCGGCTGAGCTGATCACCACGAAGTCCTGGTGGGACACAGTGGATCCGCTGGCCACCCATGTCGTGGCGGGTCTGGTCCGGCGCCATCCGCCGCTGGCCACCCGGATGGACGAGTGGTCGGCGGCGGAGGACATGTGGCTGGTCCGGGCGGCGATCCTGCATCAGCTGCTCTACGGCGCGGAGACCGACACCACTCGCCTGTTCCGCTACTGCTCGATCCAGGCCGGCCATCCGGACTTCTTCGTCCGCAAGGCGATCGGATGGGCGTTGCGCCACTACGCGCGGACCGATCCTGAGGCGATCCGGGCCTTCCTGACCACCCATGCCGACACGTTGTCACCGCTCTCCCGGCGGGAGGCGGCCAAGCACCTATGAGCTGGACGGAGATGCCCATGAGCGCTGCGGCAGTGCCGAGTCGTCGACCACCAGCACGGATGTAGACGCCGACCGGCTCAGCCGATACCGATGAAGACACCGGCCGGCTCAGCCGGTGAGGAGCAACTGCAGGGCGAAGCCCGCTATCACCAGACTGGAGACCAAGGCGGTGATCAGGCGGCCGCGGGGGCTGGTCAGCAGGCGGCCGATCAGGGAGCCGCCGCCGGCTATGAACAGTTGCCAGCTCGCGGAGGCCAGAAAGGCGCCGGCCACGAACCAGGCGCCGGATGTGCCGCCACCGGCACCTCCACCCGAACCCCCGTCCGAGCCGCCACCGCTGTCGCTGCCGATGCCCCCACCGACTACGCCATCGCTGCCCATGCCCCCACCGTTGATGCCGCCGCTACCTACACCCCCACCGCCTATGTCGCCGCTACCTACACCACCGCCGCCTATGTCGCCGACGCCTACACCCCCGCCGCTTATGTCGCCGACGCCTATGCCTCCGCCGCCTATGTCGCCGCTCGTGCCTCCGTTGCCCAGGATGAGGGCCGCGAAGTAGATCACGGTGGCCGGGTTCAGCAGGGTCAGGCCGAGCACGCCCAGGTAGGCGCGGGTGGGTGTGGTCGGGCGTTCGGTTCGTTCGGTGATCTCGGAGCCGCGGATCGCGCCCCAGGCCGTCCAGATCGCGAGGGCCAGCAGGATCGTTGCTCCGATCCACTTGAGAGGGTCAGCGATCGGGGCGATCGTGCTCGCCACGGCCGCGCCGCCGACCACCGCCACCAGAGCGTAGATGCCGTCCGCGGTGGCCGCCCCGAGGCCGGCTGCCGCACCCACCCGCAGCGAGATGCGTGCGCTGAGACCGACGATGAGCACCCCGATGCCCCCGACGGGCACAGCGATCCCGTAGCCGGCGATCACCCCGGCCAGGAACGCCCCGCTCATGACCGCTGCCGGACACCCGCCGCTTCGTCGACGGCCGCCTGCTGTCGCACGCCCCGCCCAGCGACGGCGACAGGGACGGCACGGAAAGACTTCTTCTCGGTCATTTCGCCATCATCGACGCCCCGGCCAGGCCCCTGCCACCCGTTTTCCCGCAGCCCCACACCCCCGATCGCAGGTGGGTGCAGGCGCCCGCGCGAACCCCGACCCGGTGACCGAGCCCGGGCACCGCATCGCCCGGATCACTGAGCACGGCAGTACGCCAGCGACCTACAGCGCCGTTCACCCGACCGCACCGTTCGCCAGCCGCACCGTTCACCCGACCGCACCGCTCGCCCGACCGCGCCGTTCACCCGACCGCGCCGTTCACCCGACCGCGCCGTTCACCCGACCGCGCCGTTCACCAGTCGCCGCGCGGTTCATCTGACCGCGCCGTTCACCCGGCCGCGCGGTTCGCCAGTCGCCGCGCCGTTCATCTGACCGTGCCGTTCGGCCAGCCGCGGCTCGGCTCGGCGATGGAGAGTTAAACGAGGACCTGGGCGTGGAACGGACTAATCAGAATAAAAAGTTACTCGAACGACGAATCGGTATCAAAGTTGCCAGATGGGGCGGTTGGAGGGGCTTTGGGGTGGGCGTGGGGAGACCTTTTGCACGACCGTAAGGGGCCCGCGGATGCAATGACGGGTCGTTTCGTGCGGTTGGTGAAGTTACTTGATGCTTCTTGGTGAATTCGGACCGTGACCGGGGGGTGGTCCGGTGGGTAGGGTCCGATCATGGTCGCTGAGCTGATTCTGGTCCGGCACGGGCAGAGCCTGGCCAACGTCGCGTTTCCCGCCGCGGATGCGGAAGGGCTGATGGAGGCGGCGGTGAGCGGGCGGGACGCCGAGGTTCCGCTCACCGGGCTGGGGCAGGAACAGGCCGCCGCGGTGGGTGGCTGGCTGGGCGCTCTGCCCGAGGATCGCAGACCGGAAGTGGTGATCACCTCGCCGTACCTGCGGGCCCGGGAGACCTGGCGGATAGCCGCCGAGGCGTCGGGCGTCGCGCTGCCCGAGCCACGGACCGACGACCGGCTGGTGGATCGACTGATGGGTGATCTGGAGTTACTGACCCGGGCCGCGGTGCAGGCCCGGTTCCCGGGTGAGGCCGACCGGCGGGCGGCGGCGGGCGAGTTCGAGTACATGCCGCCGAACGGGGAATCGTTCGCGGACATCGCCGTGCGACTCAAGTCCTTTCTGGACGATCTGTACACCGATCATCCGGGCCGTCGGGTGATCGTGGTCGCCCACGACGCGGTGGTGCTGATGATGCGGGCGGTCGTGGAGCAGCTGAGCTGGGACGACGTGCTCGCGGTGGAACGGGAGTCGGGCAACGTACGCAATGCGTCGATCTCTCGTTTTGTGGCGGAAGAGGACGGGGCCAGACAGCTCACATTGGACAGGTACAACGTGATCGACCATCTGCCGCCGGCGTGAAGGCGGTAATGCATCGATGACTGTCTTGCTGTTTCCGGTGATGAAAATTATGTTCGAACGGTGCCCGATGCCCCCTCAGCCCACGGGCCGGCTCGCCCGCACCGAGCGGTGAACCGCCAACTCGGTGCGCTGCTCACCGCCGAAGCGATCTCCATGCTCGGTAGCCGGATCACCTTCGTGGCCATCCCCTGGCTGGTTCTGACCACTCAGGACTCCGCCCTGCTCGCCGGCCTGGCGGGTCTCGCCGAGATGCTCCCCTACGTGCTGGCGGGGCTGCTCGGCGGCCCGATCGTCGACCGGGTCGGACCACGGCCGACGGCGGTCGCCGCGGACACCGCGAGTGTTCTGGCGGTCGCCGGCATCCCGCTGCTCGGCTACCTGGAAGGCGTGTCGCTGGGCGCGCTGCTGGCGCTGATCGCGCTGGCGGGGGCGTTGCGCGGGTTCGGGGACGCGGCCAAGCGCGCGCTGCTGCCGCGGACGATCGCCGCGGCCGGCCTGTCGACCGAGCGGGGCACCGCCCTGTACGACGGGGTCTGCCGCGCCTCCACCCTGCTCGGGCTGCCCCTGGCAGGAGTCCTGATCGCGGCGTTCGGGGCGGAGGCGGTGCTGCTCGTCGACGCGTTCTCGTTCGCCGCCAGCGCGCTGATCATCATGATGATGGTCCGGGTCGGCTGGGCGGACGCCGCCGCGGCTGCCGAGTGCGAGGCGCAGGGTTACGCCGCGGCATTGACGGACGGTTTCCGGTACGTACGCGGCGACCGCCTCATCCTCGGCGTGATGTCGATGCTGTTCGTGACGAACATGTTCGATCAGGCGTTCGCCACCGTCTTCGTGCCGGTCTGGGTGCGGGACGGTCCACACGGGCCGGCCGCTCTCGGGGTGATCGGTACGGCGTTCGGGCTGGGTGCGGTGGCCGGGAACATCCTGTACACGGTGCTGGCGCCGAAACTGCCCCGGCGGCGCACCATGGCGATCTGCTTCTTCCTCGGCGGGCCCGCCCAACTGCTGGCCCTGGCCCTGACCGATCGAATGTGGATCATGCTGACCGTCGCGGCGCTGGCCGGCGCCCTGATGTCCACGGTCAATCCGATCCTGATGACGGCCGTCTACCGCCGGATCCCCACCCGCCTGCACGGCCGGGTGATCAGCGTGCTGATCGCGGTCTCCTGGGCGGGGATCCCGTTCGGCGGTGTCCTGGGCGGCTGGGCCACCGATCTGATGGGCCTGCACAACACCGCACTGCTCGCCGCGATCGGCTATCTGGCGGTCACGGTGGCGCCGTTCCTCTTCCCGGCCTGGCGGGAGCTGGACGAACGCCCCCGCCAGGAGGCCCCACGAGCGATAGCGGCCGCCTGACGGAGCAAAACCCATCAAAAGCCGACAAGGAGTTTTCGGTACGCCATGAGCGGCCCGGTCACGACGGCCAAGCGACCGGTGAGCCGGCCGCCGTGAGCGGCCCGGTCACGACGGCCGGGCGACCGGTGAGCCGACCGGTCAGTCCGAATTGCTCCAGGTGATCAGCTGGTCGGCGACGTCGCGGTCGCCGTCGATGCGGACCGCGGGTGCCGGGATCCGGTTGTAGAGGAACAGGACCAGGTCGCTGGCGGTGGCCTGGATCCGGGTCACCGGGTCACCGCTGGCCGCGGGGCTCTCCTTCGCACCGGCCGGCGACAGGTCCGGCGTCCAGGACGGGCCCTCGATCGCCTGGAACGCCACCCTCGCCGGGCGGTGCGGCCACGGGCCCAGGGACGCCAGGCCCACCGAGAGGAACTCGCCCACCCCGTCGACGGCCACCGCGGCGGGCAGCGGCTCCGGCCGGCCGATGGTCTCCTGCGCGTCGAAGGCGTGCACCGCCGCCTCCTGCACCTGGTGCCGGGCCACCGCGGCAGCGGTCAGCGGCGCGCCCGACCCGGCCCACCACGCCCAGCTCGGCGCCCCGGGATCGGCGTCACGCAGCGCCGCCAGCAGCAGCGCCGTCGAGGCCGCCGACCACTCCAGCAGATCACCGTGCGGCGAGCGGTCACCGAGCTGCTCCGCCGACGGCGGCCGGGTGTCGTCGGCCGCGGCGACGGTGGCGGCCCAGAACCGGTGGACGGCGCCGACGTGGGCGACCAGGTCGGTGACCGACCAGTCGGGACAGCCGGGAACGGTGACGTCACGGTCGGGCGCGGCGGCGACCGCGTCACGCAGCGCCGTGGACCGGCTCTCGATCAGCGACAGCAGCTCGGGGTACGGCGGAGTCGTAGTCATGCCCCGGTTTCTACCACCGGGATACGACACAGGGCGGCACGCCGACCGGCGCACCGCCCTGTGGACGTACCAAAAAGGCGTTCTTGAAGATCAGACGTTGAAGCCGAGAGCCCGGAGCTGATCCCGGCCGTCGTCAGTGATCTTGTCGGGGCCCCACGGCGGCAGCCACACCCAGTTGATCCGGAAGTCCTGCACCAGGCCACCACCGGGACCGGTGGTCAGCGCCTGCCGGGTCTGGTCCTCGATGACGTCGGTCAGCGGGCAGGCCGCCGAGGTCAGCGTCATGTCGATGGTGACCACGTTCTGGTCGTCGATGTGGGTGCCGTAGACGAGACCCAGGTCGACGACGTTGATCCCCAGCTCGGGGTCGACGACGTCCTTCATCGCCTCCTCGACCTCGGAGGTCGTGGCCTTCTTGCCGGTGAACGGCTCGGCCGCCGGCTCGTCCGGGATCTTCGACGGAACCGGAGTCCCGTCGCCCTCGGCGGTCGGTGAGACGCTCGTCGCCGGCGTGGCGACCGGATCCCCGGCCTCCTCGGCGGCGGCCCGCTCCTCGGCCAGCCAGTCCGGCACCTCTTCACCCGCACCGGGGGCGGCGCCGGAAGCCGGAGCCGAGGCCACCGTGCGGGCGGTATCGGTCAGTTCACTCATGCTCTGCCTCCCTGAACACGCTTCTCGCCGGGATGTGCCGCCCGGCGATCGCGGATCACGCCTTAACTTCTGGGCTGACGCCCACGTCCACACCGGCGCGGGCCGCGGCGTCCTTGAACGCCATCCACGGCAGCAGCGCGCATTTCACCCGGGCCGGGAACTTGGCGACACCGGCGAACGCGATGCCGTCGCCGAGCACCTCCTCGTCCGGTTCGACCTGGCCACGGCTCTGCATCAGCTCCACGAACGCGTGGTGGATCTCCGATGCCCGGCCCAGCTCCTGGCCCTGGACCAGCTCGTGCAGCACCGACGCGGAGGCCTGGCTGATCGAGCAACCCAGTCCGTCGTACGAGATCTCGGAAAGGTCCTCCGAGACCCGCACGGTGATCTCGTCACCGCACGTCGGGTTGACGTGGTGCGCCTCCCCGTCGAACGGATCCCGCAGGCCACGGCCGTGCGGGTTCTTGTAGTGGTCGAGGATGATCTCCTGGTAGAGACCGTCGAGCATCATCAGCCGAACACCTTCTTCACCTGGTCGAGGCCACGCGCCAGGGCGTCGATCTCGTCCGTGGTCGTGTAGAGGTAGAACGAGGCCCTGGTCATCGCCGGGACACTGAACCGGGAGCACACCGGCCGCGCGCAGTGGTGCCCCACCCGCACTTCGACGCCGAGCGCGTCCAGGATCTGTCCCACATCGTGCGGGTGTACCCCGTCGACGCCGAACGACACCGTGCCACCGCGGCCTTCCACCGTGGCGGGACCGAAGATCCGCACTCCGGGTACGGACTGGAGAGCGTCCAGCGCGTACCGGGTGATGTCCTGCTCGTGCTGGTGGATCGCCTCCATGCCCAGCCCGGTCAGGTAGTCGACCGCCGCGCCGAGACCGATCGCCTCGGTGATCGGCGGGGTGCCGGCTTCGAACCGGGCGGGCGGCGCGGCGAACGTGGTGCCGGCCATCGTGACCGTCTCGATCATCGAACCGCCGGCCAGGAACGGCGGCATCTGCGACAGCAGGTCGAGACGCCCCCAGAGCACCCCGATGCCGGTCGGGCCGAGCATCTTGTGCCCGGTGAACGCGATCAGGTCGGCGCCCAGCGACTGCACGTCGATGGGCAGGTGCGGAACGGACTGCGAACAGTCCAGCATCAGCAGCGCCCCGACCTCCCGTGTGCGCGCAGCGATCCGCGACAGGTCGTTGACGGTTCCGAGCACGTTGGACATGTGCACCAGCGAAACGATCTTGGTCCGTTCCGACACAAGATCATTGAGCGAGGACTCGTCCAGCCGGCCGTCATCGGTGATGCCGAACCAGCGCAGCGTCGCCCCGGTCCGCTCGCACAGCAGCTGCCACGGGACCAGGTTGGAGTGATGCTCCATCTCGGAGATCACCACCTCGTCGCCGGGACCCAGACGAAGCAACTGCCCCAGCGAGTACGCGGCCAGGTTGATGCCCTCGGTGGAGTTCTTGGTGAAGACCACCTCGTCCGCGCTCGCCGCACCGATGAACGTGGCGATCCGGGCGCGCGCGCCCTCGTAGGCCTCGGTCGACTCGGTGCCCAGCGTGTGCACGGAGCGGGACACGTTCCCGTTGTACCGCTCCTGGTGCGCGCGCATGACGTCGAGCACCTGCACCGGCTTCTGCGAGGTGTTGGCGCTGTCCAGATAGACCAGCGGGTGGCCGTTCACCTCCCGCTCGAAGATCGGGAAGTCCTTGCGCACCCGCGCGACGTCGAAGGTCATGATTTAACCTCTCAGGCCTTGGCGAGGAACTTCTCGTAGCCCTCGGCCTCGAGCCGCTCGGCCAGCTCCGGGCCACCCTCTTCGACGATCTTGCCGCCGACGAAGACGTGCACGAAGTCCGGCTTGATGTAGCGCAGGATCCGGGTGTAGTGGGTGATCAGCAGGAAGCCGGTCTCACCGGTCTCGCGGACCCGGTTGACACCCTCGGAGACGATCCGGAGCGCGTCGATGTCCAGGCCGGAGTCGGTCTCGTCGAGGATCGCGACCTTCGGCTTGAGCAGCTCGAGCTGCATGATCTCGTGCCGCTTCTTCTCACCGCCGGAGAAGCCCTCGTTGACGTTGCGCTGCGCGAACGCCGGGTCCATCTGCAGCTTCTCCATGGCGCCGCGCAGCTCGCCGGCCCAGGTGCGCAGCTTCGGCGCCTCGCCGTCGATCGCGGTCTTGGCGGTACGCAGGAAGTTCGCCACCGAGACGCCGGGGACCTCGACCGGGTACTGCATGGCCAGGAAGAGGCCGGCCCGGGCGCGCTCGTCGACGCTCAGCTCGAGCACGTCGGCGCCGTCCAAGGTCACCGAGCCGCCGGTGATCTGGTATTTCGGGTGACCGGCGATCGAGTAGGCCAGGGTCGACTTGCCGGAGCCGTTCGGACCCATGATGGCGTGGGTCTCGCCGGCCTTCACGGTCAGGTCGACACCGTTCAGGATCGGCTTCAGCTCGCCCTCGGGCAGCTTCACCGACACCTGCAGGTCGCGGATCTCCAGGGTGCTCACGGCTCTACTCCATTGCTAGGAATCGTCGAAACGTAGATGTCGCCGTCGCGGATCTCGACGGGGTAGACCGCCACCGGGTCGATGGCCGGCGGTCCGGAGGGCTCACCGGTACGCAGGTCGAACCGGGAGCCGTGCAGCCAGCACTCCAGCGCACACCCGTCCACCTCGCCCTCGGAGAGAGCCACCGAGGAGTGGCTGCACTCGTCGCGAACGGCGTAGAACTGATCGTCGTCGGCGTGCACGACCGCGACCTCGACCCCGTCGACCTCCACCTGGAGGGCGGTGCCCTTGGCCACGTCCGTCGCCGGACCGACGTTCTCGAAGGTCATTACTGACCGGCCTCGATCAGCCGTGCCTCGATCACGTCGCCGAGCCGCTCGCGCAGCGCCTCGTCCGGGATCTTGTTGATCAGCTCGGCGAAGAAGCCGCGGACCACCAGCTTGCGCGCCTCACCCTCGGGGATGCCGCGGGCCATCAGGTAGAACAGCTGCTCGTCGTCGAACCGGCCGGTCGCGCTCGCGTGCCCGGCGCCGGCGATCTCGCCGGTCTCGATCTCCAGGTTCGGCACCGAGTCGGCGCGTGCCCCGTCGGTGAGGATCAGGTTCCGGTTGATCTCGTACGTGTCGGTGCCGGTCGCCGCGGCCCGGATCAGCACGTCGCCGACCCAGACGGTGTGCGCCGACGAACCCTGCAGCGCGCCCCGGTAGCCCACGTAGCTCCGGCAGTCCGGCGCCACGTGGTCGACCAGCTGGCGGTGCTCGTGGTGCTGGCCGGAGTCGGCGAAGTAGAGACCCCACAGCTCGGCGTCGCCACCACGGCCCGCATATTCCACGCTGGTGAACTGGCGCACCAGGTCGCCGCCCAGGGTGACCTGCAGGTGCACGGCCCGGGCGTCCCGGCCGACCTTGAGCTTGACGTGCTGGGCCTGAACCGCGTCCCGGTCCCACTCGGCCAGCGTCACGAAGGTGAGCTGAGCGCTGTCGCCGACCACGACCTCGATGTTGTCGGCGAGCGTGACCGTGCCGGTCTGCTCCAGGATGATCGTCGCCTTGGCGAACGAGCCCACCTTGACGAAGGTGCGCGCGGCCGCGGCGTCGCCGCCTTTGCCGACCAGGCGGATGACCACCGGCTCGGCGACCTCGGCCTCGGCCGCGACCTCGATCACGGTGACCCCGGCGGCCGAGCCGTAGGCCAGGGCGCTGACCCGGTCGAACGGGGTCAGCACCGGGTCGACGTCGTCGGCCGTCGACACCGTCACGCCGGCCGGGAGGTCACCGAACTCCACGGACGGGGCGGCGCCGGTCAGCTCGGTGGCCTTGACCAGGGCACCGAGCCGCTTCAGCGGGGTGAAACGCCACTCCTCCTCCAGGCCGTTGAGGGCCGGGAAGTCGGCGACGTCGAAGGAGCGCAGCACCTGCGACTTGGTGCTCGGCGGGGCGATGGCCTCGGTAGTCATTTCTTCCTTATGTCCGCTTCTTCCGAATGTCCGGGGCTGAGGTCAGCCCACGGCCCCTTCCATCTGGAGCTCGATGAGGCGGTTCAGCTCCAGGGCGTACTCCATCGGAAGCTCCTTGGCGATCGGCTCGATGAAGCCGCGAACGATCATCGCCATCGCCTCGTCCTCGGTCATGCCCCGGCTCATCAGGTAGAAGAGCTGGTCCTCGCTGACCTTGGAGACGGTCGCCTCGTGACCCATGTTGACGTCGTCCTCGCGGATGTCGACGTACGGGTACGTGTCGGACCGGGAGATCGTGTCGACCAGCAGCGCGTCACACTTGACCGTGCTCTTCGAGCTGGACGAGCCCTCCAGGACCTGGACCAGGCCGCGGTACGACGTACGCCCACCGCCACGGGCGATCGACTTCGACACGATCGTCGACGAGGTGTGCGGCGCGGCGTGCACCATCTTGGCGCCGGAGTCCTGGTGCTGGCCCTCGCCGGCCATGGCGATCGACAGCACCTCGCCCTTGGCGTGCGGGCCGGTCATGTAGACGGCCGGGTACTTCATCGTCACCTTGGAGCCGATGTTGCCGTCGACCCACTCCATGGTCGCGCCCTCTTCGCAGGTGGCGCGCTTGGTGACCAGGTTGTAGACGTTGTTCGACCAGTTCTGGATGGTCGTGTACCGCACCCGGGCGTTCTTCTTCACGACGATCTCGACGACCGCGGAGTGCAGCGAGTCGGACGAGTAGATCGGCGCGGTGCAGCCCTCGACGTAGTGCACGTACGAGCCCTCGTCGGCGATGATCAGGGTCCGCTCGAACTGGCCCATGTTCTCCGTGTTGATCCGGAAGTAGGCCTGCAGCGGGATGTCCACGTGCACGCCCTTCGGCACGTAGATGAACGAGCCACCGGACCACACGCTGGTGTTCAGCGCGGCGAACTTGTTGTCGCCGACCGGGATGACGGTGCCGAAGTACTCCTTGAAGAGCTCCTCGTGCTCCTTCAGCGCGGTGTCGGTGTCCAGGAACAGGACGCCCTGCTCCTCCAGGTCCTCACGGATCGCGTGGTAGACGACCTCCGACTCGTACTGCGCGGCGACACCGGCGACGAGACGCTGCTTCTCCGCCTCCGGGATGCCGAGCTTGTCGTACGTCGCCTTGATGTCCTCCGGCAGGTCCTCCCACGAGGCGGCCTGCTTCTCGGTGGAGCGCACGAAGTACTTGATGTTCTGGAAGTCGATGCCGGTCAGGTCGGCGCCCCAGTGCGGCATCGGCTTGCGGTCGAACAGGCGCAGGCCCTTGAGCCGCAGGTCGAGCATCCACTGCGGCTCGCTCTTCAACCCGGAGATGTTGCGCACCACGGCCTCGGACAGACCACGCTGTGCGGTCGCGCCCGCGACGTCGGCGTCGGCCCAGCCGTATTCGTACCGACCAAGAGCGGCGAGGTGCTCTTCCTGAGAGACGATCTGGTCAGTCATGTATCTGTCCTAACCGTGATTTCGGTGGTGTGCGGCACGGCGCGGGATGGGATGTGCGTGGTGCACACCCCGTCGCCGTGCGCGATGGTGGCGAGACGCTGCACGTGGGTGCCGATGAGCCGCGAGATGACTTCGGTCTCGGCGTCGCACAGCTGAGGAAACTCGGCAGCCACGTGAGCCACCGGGCAGTGCTGCTGACAGAGTTGCCCGCCGGAGGCGATCGCCGAGGCGTTGGCAGCGTAGCCCTCGGCGGTCAGCACCTCGGCGAGAGCCTCGGCGCGCGCGATCGGGTCGGCCCCGGCCTCCTGCAGCGCCGCCTCGCAGCGCTCCTCGAGGGCCTTGACCTGGGCGGCGGCGAAGGCGGAGACGGCCTCGGGACCGTGGTGCTGCGCGATCCAGCGCAGCGCGGCGGTGGCGATGCCGTCGTAGTGGTGCGGATTGAGGTCCTCACGGGCGGCGGCGGTCAGCACGAACGCCTTGGCCGGGCGGCCGCGGCCGCGAGGCTTGTTCTGCCGGAGCGCGCGGGTCTCGACGAGACGCTCGGCGAGCATCGCGTCCAGGTGCTTGCGGATCGCGGCGGGGCTCAGGCCGAGAGCGGCCCCGAGCTCGGCGGCGGTGGTGGCGCCATGTTTCAGCAACAGCTGCACGACCCGGTCGCGGGTGCGCCCGTCGGTCGCGCCGGCCGGAGCCGGTGCGCCGATCTGGATCAGCACCTCGTTTTTCACTACGCCAACGTTACGTATTTACTCTGAGCCCTGCAAACCGGGGTCCGGTGATCCGTCCCACCGGCGGGGAGAGCTGCGAAAACCACGATCCGGGGCGGGCGTACGATCCGCGGGGTGAAGTCCTCCGCTTTACTGGCCTCCCGTCCTGTTCGGTGGTGCGGCGACAAGCTGCGCGGCCTCGCTCTCGCCTCGCTGATCGCCAACATCGGGATCATCGTCACCGGCGCCGCGGTCCGCCTGACCGCCTCCGGTCTCGGCTGCCCCACCTGGCCCCGGTGCACCGACGAGTCCTACACGACCACCCCCGAGATGGGCATCAACGGCGCCATCGAATTCGGCAACCGGCTGCTCACCTTCGTGCTCATCGCGATCGCGGTGCTCTGTTTCCTGGGCGCGCTGGCCCGCCGCCGCCGCTCGCTGATCGTGCTCACCGTCGCGATCGGGCTCGGCATCCCCGGGCAGGGTGTCATCGGTGGCATCACGGTGCTCACCAACCTCAACCCGTGGGTCGTCGGCCTGCACTTCATCCTGTCCGTCGGGCTGATCGCCTGGGCCTTCGCGCTGTGGCGCCGGGTCGACCAGGGCGACGGCGAGCCGATCACACTGGTCCCGGCCCCGATCCGGCAGCTCGCGCTGGTCAACGTCGCGGTCAGCTTCGCGGTCATCGCCGCCGGGGTGGTCGTCACCGGCAGCGGGCCGCACTCCGGCGACCACGGGGCCAAGCGCAACGGGCTCGACCCGGACCGGCTCTCCCAGCTGCACGCCGACCTGGTGTTCCTGCTGATCGGGCTGACCGTGGCGCTGTGGTTCGCGCTGCGCGCGGTGGACGCGCCGCCGGCCGCGGTCAAGGCCGCCGCGACGCTGTTCTGGGTGGAGATGGCGCAGGGCCTGATCGGCTTCGTGCAGTACTTCACGCATCTGCCGGTCGCGCTGGTGGCCGCGCACATGCTCGGTTCCGGTCTGGTCTGGACCGCCACCCTGGCCGTCCTCTGGTCGCTGCGCACCCGCCCGGTCGTCCCCGCCCCGGCGACTCCGGCTCCCGAGGAGATCCCGGTCTCCGCCTAGCAAGCAAAAAGGCCGCCCCGGTTCGGGGCGGCCTTTTTCGTGGATCAGAGACGGGCGAGGATCGCGTCGGCGAGACGGTCGGCGGAGCCCGGAGCGGTTCGCAGGAACAGCGAGGGCTCGGTCAGCTCCAGCTCGATCAGTGTCGGAGCGCCGTCCGGTCCCGGAATCATGTCGACCCGGGCGTACAACAACTGCTTGGTCCCTCCGGGGATCGCGGCGAGAACCCGGACGGCGAGGTCCAGCTCGGCGATCGACGGCTGCCGTGGGGTGATCTGCTCGGAGCCGACGTCGACCCGGCCGCCGCCGGGGACGGTGAGCATCGCCGACTTGCGGATGCCGTGGCTGAAGGTGAGTTCACCGGTGGCGTCCGGGGTGCAGAGCACCGCGGTCTCCCCCTCGGTGTCCACCGCGGACAGGTACGGCTGGATCATCGCGGTCCGCCCGGCGGCGGTGAGCCGCTCCACGTGCGCCACGGCCTGCTCGGTGTGCCCGGGCAGCTGATAACGGCCGGTGTCCCGGCTGCCGGCGCTGACGGTCGGCTTGACCACCCATTCGCCGTCGGCCGCCGGGGTCCAGGTCTCCCCCGGGCCGACGAACTCGGTCGGGATGATCGGGACGCCGGCCTCGGCGAGTTCACCGAGGTACCGCTTGTCGGTGTTCCACACGACGATGTCGGCGGGGTTGGCCAGCCGGGGCACCGACCGGGCCCACGTCACGAACTCCTCGCGGCGGCCCGGGTAGTCCCACGGCGAGCGGAGGACGACGAGGTCGTAGGCGGCCCACTCGGCCACCGGGTCGTCCCACCGGACCGCGTCGGCGACCACCCCGCGCTGCCGCAGGGCGTCCCGCAGAGGGTGGTCGTCGAGCCAGAGGTCGGGCAGGTCCGCCGAGGTCACCAGGGCGACCCGGGTCTCGGCCGCCATCAGCGGGCCATGCTCCGGCGCGACATCGACCGCCAGAGGTCGTTGCTGGGGCGCATCTGCTCCATCAGCTCGCGCTCCCATTCGTTCTCCACCTTGACTCCCGCGTGGTCACAGGCCTCACGGGCGACACCGGTGTCCGGGGCGAACTGGTCGGACCACTCGCCGTCCTCTCCGACGAGGACGATGCGGGCGCCGCGCTTACCGACGTACTCGATCACCGCCTTGGCACCGCCGTGTCCGGCGGCGAAGGACTTGATGTCGGAAGTCAGTGTCGTAACGGAACCTTCTGCCATGGTCCGCAGCCTAAGCACCCGAAGACGCCGCCGGGGGCATGCCGACCCGCTTTTGTGACTCCAATTACCAGCAGGTTTCAAACTCCGGCGCATTGTTTTGCGGTGATTTCGCCGCCTTTGTCCCCCGGCCGATTATCCGCCCATCGAGTGACGGACAGTAACCGACACTACCGGCAATCCGGGCATCCTGTGCGATCGGCCGGATCAGCGCACGACGGCTCAGATCAGCGCGTCGGCCGCGACGGCCATGAAGAGGATCGTCAGGTACGTGATCGAGAGGTGGAACAGGCGCATCGGTTTGACCGCCGCCCCACCACCGCTCTGGCGCACCAGCCGGATCGACTCCCCGAGGAACACCGCGCCCATCACGACCGCCGTCACGCCGTAGATCGGCCCGAGGCCGAGCGGCCACGCGGCGAGCGAGGACACCACGGTGAGTACGGAGTAGAGGATGATCTCGAAGTTGACCCGCTTCATCGAGCGGACCACCGGAAGCATCGGGATGCCGGCGCGCGCGTAATCGTCCCGGTATTTGATCGCGAGCGCATAGAAATGCGGCATCTGCCAAAAGAAGACAACCGCGAAAAGCGCCCACGACATCGGCGGCAGGGAGTCGGTGACCGCGGCCCAGCCGATCAGCACCGGCGCCGCGCCGCACACCCCGCCCCAGAACGTGTTCGCCGGGGTACGCCGCTTCAGCCAGAGCGTGTAGATCACGTCGTAGTAGAAGATCGACGCGGCGGTGAGCACAGTGGCCAACCAGTTGGTGAGAACCGCCATCAGCGCGACCGAGATCACAGCCAGGGTCAGGCCAAAGATCAGCACGGCCCGCGGGGTGATCTGGTTCGCCGGGATCGGGCGCCGCTTGGTGCGCCGCATCAACTGGTCGATGTCGCGATCGATGTAGCAGTTCAGCGCACTCGCCGCGCCACCCGCCATCGAGCCCCCGACCAGCACCGCGGCGAACGTGACCGGGTCCGGCCAGCCCTGCGCCGCCAGCATCATGGTGGGCACCGTGGTGACCAGCAGCAGTTCCACGATCTGCGGTTTGGTGAGCGAGAGATAGGCCCGGAACACCGCGGCCCAGCGCTGGAAGCGTGACTCCCGGACAGGCTGCTCAGCCACTCCGGACGTCCGCCGTTGCAGGGGACGCTCGGTGATCATGCTCACGGACAGCCACCTTCCGGCTTCAGCTTTATTACGCGGCCGTTGCCGGGCAGCAACCCGTCGGCTCGCCGGGACAGCCTACGCGCCGCCGTCTCCGCTGCTCGGGGCACCCGGCGCAGGTGCAGGCGATCACACCCCTTGAACCGGCATGTCCGCTCACAGCGTATGTGCCTAGGGCGTTCGCTGCGCGGACGTTTAGCCCTACTGGATAGGGTCAAGCCGAAAAGGGTTCCATAATTTTGCCCGAGGAGCACAACCGACGTGGCTGCCACAGATCCCGCTCTCAACTGGTCCGACCTCGACCGCAAGGCGGTGGACACCACCCGCGTGCTTGCCATGGACGCCGTGGAGAAGGCCGGTAACGGCCACCCCGGCACCGCCATGAGCCTGGCCCCGGCCGCCTACCTTCTGTTCAACCGCGTGCTGCGGCACGACCCCACGGACCCGGAGTGGGCGGGGCGCGACCGCTTCGTTCTCTCCTGCGGTCACTCCAGCCTCACCCTCTACATTCAGCTGTTCCTCAATGGCTACAGCCTGTCACTCGATGACCTGAAGGCGCTGCGCCAGTGGGACTCGCTGACCCCCGGTCACCCGGAGTACGGCCACACCCCCGGTGTCGAGATCACCACCGGCCCGCTGGGCCAGGGCATCGGCAACGCGGTCGGCATGGCCATGTCGGCCCGCCGTGAGCGCGGCCTGTTCGACCCGGACACCGCGGCCGGCGAGTCGCCGTTCGATCACTTCGTCTACTCGATCGCCTCCGACGGCGACATCGAGGAGGGCGTCAGCCACGAGTCCAGCGCCATCGCGTCGGTGCAGAAGCTCGGCAACCTCGTGGTGATCTACGACGACAACGAGATCTCCATCGAGGACGACACCCGGATCGCCAAGAACGAGGACGTCGGCGCCCGCTACGAGGCGTACGGCTGGCACGTCCAGACCGTGAACTGGCGCAAGGGCGAGACGTACACCGAGGACGTCGAAGAGCTCTGGAACGCGATCCAGACCGCGAAGTCGGTGACCGACAAGCCGTCCTTCATCGTCCTCAAGACGATCATCGGCTTCCCCGCGCCGAAGAAGAAGGACACCGGCAAGATCCACGGCTCCGCCCTGGGCGCCGCCGAGATCACCGCCACCAAGGAGCTGCTCGGCTTCGCCGACGAGCCGTTCGCCATCGACGACGAGGTCGTCAAGCACGCCCAGCAGGTCGTGGAGCGGGGCAAGGCGGCCCGCGCCGAGTGGCAGAAGGCGTTCGACGCCTGGGCCGCCGGCAACGCCGAGGGCAAGGCGCTGTTCGAGCGTCTCGCCACCCGGACCCTGCCGGAGGGCTGGCACGCGGCCCTGCCCGAGTTCCCCGCGGACGAGAAGGGCCTGGCCACCCGCGCCGCGTCCGGCAAGATCCTGAAGGCGCTCGCGCCGGTCCTGCCCGAGCTGTGGGGCGGTTCCGCCGACCTGGCGGAGAGCAACAACACCACCATGGAGGGCGAGCCGTCCTTCATCCCGTCGGAGTACGCCACCAAGGCGTTCCCCGGCAACGAGTACGGCCGCACGCTGCACTTCGGCATCCGTGAGCACGGCATGGGCTCGATCCTGAACGGCATCGCCGTGCACGGTGGCACCCGGCCGTACGGCGGCACCTTCCTGGTGTTCTCCGACTACATGCGGGGTTCGGTCCGCCTCTCCGCGCTGATGAAGCTGCCGGTCACCTTCGTGTGGACGCACGACTCGATCGGTCTCGGCGAGGACGGCCCGACGCACCAGCCGATCGAGACGCTGACCGCGCTGCGTGCCATCGTCGGCCTCGACGTGGTCCGCCCGGCCGACGCCAACGAGACCGCGTACGCGTGGCGGGGCGCCCTGGAGCACACCGACCGCCCGACCGCGCTCGCGCTGTCCCGGCAGAACCTGCCGACCCTGGACCGCTCGAAGTACGCGTCGGCCGAGGGCACCCTCAAGGGCGGCTACATCCTCTCCGAGGCGTCGAACAGCGCTCCGCAGGTGATCCTGATCGCCAGTGGCTCCGAGGTCGCGATCGCGCTCACCGCGCAGGAGCGCCTGGAGGCCGACGGCACCCCCACCCGGGTCGTGTCGATGCCCTGCCAGGAGTGGTTCTTCCAGCAGGACACGGCGTACCAGCAGCAGGTCCTGCCGCACGGCGTGAAGGCCCGCGTCTCGGTCGAGGCCGGCATCCGGATGAGCTGGGACCGTCTGATCGGCGACGCCGGCGAGGCCGTCAGCATCGAGCACTACGGCGCCAGCGCCCCGGCGAAGGTCCTGTTCGAGCAGTTCGGCTTCACCGCTGACAACGTCGTCGCGAAGGCCCACGCCTCCCTCGCCAAGGTCGGCGAGATCACCGGTCACAAGACCGGCAACTGACTCTTTTCGTTCCGCCACTTTCAGGAGTTGAGGGAAATGACCGACAGACTGGCCGAGTTGTCCGCGCAAGGTGTCGCGGTGTGGCTCGACGACCTGTCCCGGGTGCGCCTGACCAGCGGTTCGCTGGACAAGCTGCGCACCGAGCAGCACGTGGTCGGCGTGACCACGAACCCGAGCATCTTCCAGAAGGCGCTGTCCGACGCGGACGCGTACGACGAGCAGCTGCGTGACCTCGCGGTCCAGGGCGTGACCGTCGAAGAGGCGATCCGCCTGATGACCGCCAAGGACGTGCGCTGGGCGACGGACATCTTCCGTCCGGCGTACGACGCGTCGAACGGTGTCGACGGCCGGGTGTCCATCGAGGTGGACCCGCGCAAGGCGCACGAGACCGAGTCCACCATCGCCGAGGCGAAGACGCTGTGGTGGCTGGTCGACCGGCCGAACCTGTACATCAAGATCCCGGCCACCCTGGCCGGCCTGCCCGCCATCACCGAGGTGCTCGGCGCCGGCATCAGCGTCAACGTCACGCTGATCTTCTCGGTCGAGCGGTACCAGGCCGTGATGGAGGCGTTCCTGGCGGGTCTGGAGCTGGCCAAGGCCAACGGTCACGACCTCGCCAAGATCGGTTCGGTGGCGTCGTTCTTCGTCTCCCGCGTGGACAGCGAGATCGACAAGCGCCTGGACAAGATCGGTTCGGACTCGGCGAAGGCGCTCAAGGGCAAGGCGGCCATCGCCAACGCCCGCCTGGCGTACGAGGCCTACACCGAGGTCTTCGGCGGCGAGCGCTGGAAGGCCCTGGCCTCGGCCGGCGCCCACCCGCAGCGCCCGCTCTGGGCGTCGACCGGCACCAAGAACCCGGACTTCCTGGACACCATCTACGTCGAGGAGCTGATCGCGCACGGCACGGTGAACACCATGCCGGAGCCGGTGATCTTCGCGTACGAGGACCACGGCACCACCCGTGGTGACACCATCACCGGCAACTTCGCCGACGCCCACCAGGTCTTCACCGACCTGGCGGCGGCCGGCATCGACTTCGCCGACGTCTTCAAGGTCCTCGAGGACGAGGGCGTGGAGAAGTTCGAGCAGAGCTGGACCGAACTGCTCGAGGGTGTCTCCAAGTCCCTCAAGGCCGCCGGCTCCGGGGCGAAGAACCCCAGCGACGCTGCCTGACGCGCACCATCAGCGGCCTGTCACGGGGAGTCCCGTGACAGGCCGCTCCGTCATCAAAAAACCTGGCAGGATGACATCGTGGGTAATCCGCTGCGTACCGCACAGGACCGTCGGCTTCCACGGATCCCGGAGCCCTGTGCTCTGGTGATCTTCGGGGTCACCGGTGACCTGTCCCGAAAGAAGCTCATCCCGGCCGTGTACGACCTGGCCAACCGCGGTCTGCTTCCCCCCGGTTTCGTGGTGGTGGGCTTCGCCCGCGCCGACTGGGGCGACGGCAGCTTCGAGTCCCTGGCCTACGCGGCAGCCAAGAAGGGCGCCCGCACGCCCTGGCGTGACGACGTCTGGCAACGGCTCTCCGAGCGTTTCCACTTCATTCCCGGCTCGTTCGACGACGACGACGCCTTCGACAAACTCGCCGAGACCCTGGACGAGCTGAAGGAGCGCAACGGCATCGCCGGCAACGCGGCCTTCTACTTCTCCATCCCGCCGGCCGCCTTCCCGCTGGTGCTCAACCAGCTCAACCGCACCGGCATGGCCGACCCGTCGAAGACCGGCGGCTGGCGCCGGGTCGTCGTGGAGAAGCCGTTCGGTCACGACTTCCAGAGCGCGGTGCAGCTCAACGAGCTGGTCGACGACGTGTTCATCCCGGAGGACGTCTTCCGGATCGACCACTACCTCGGCAAAGAGACCGTGCAGAACATCATGGCTCTGCGCTTCGCGAACAGCCTCTTCGAGCCGGTGTGGAACTCGAAGTACGTCGACAGCGTGCAGATCACCATGGCCGAGGACGTCGGCATCGGCACCCGGGCGGCGTTCTACGACGCCTCCGGCGCGGCCCGCGACGTGCTCCAGAACCACCTGCTCCAGCTCCTGGCGATGATCGCGATGGAGGAGCCGACCAGCTTCGATCCGCAGGAGGTCCGGGCCGAGAAGCTCAAGGTCCTCAAGGCGATCAGTCTGCCGGCCGACATCAGCTCCGGCTCGGTCCGCGGGCAGTACCTCCCCGGCTGGGTGGCCGGCGAGCGCGCCGTGGGCTACCTGGAGGAGCCGAACATCCCGGCCACCTCCACCACCGAGACATACGCCGCGGTCCGGCTCGGCATCCAGAACCGGCGCTGGGCCGGCGTCCCGTTCTACGTGCGGGTCGGCAAGCGGATGCCCCGGCGGGTCACCGAGATCGCGATCCTGTTCAAACGGGCGCCGCACCTGCCGTTCGACCCGGCCGACGTGGAGATGCTGGGCCACAACCAGCTGGTCGTCCGCGTTCAGCCGGACGAGGGCGTGGTCCTCAAGTTCGGGTCCAAGGTGCCCGGCACGTCCATGGAGGTCCGCGACATCGCGATGGACTTCCAGTACGGCGAGGCGTTCACCGAGTCCAGCCCGGAGGCGTACGAACGCCTGGTCCTGGATGTCCTGATCGGCGACCGGACGCTCTTCCCGGACGCCGCCGAGATCGAGCAGTCCTGGCGGGTCATCGACCCGCTCGAGGCGGCCTGGGCGAACACCAAACCGGAACCGTACCGGGCCGGCGAGTGGGGCCCGCGGGCCGCCGACGAGATGCTGGCACGCGAAGGCCGTACCTGGAGGCGGGCATGATCGGTCTGTGGGACACCACCGGCAACGAGGTCGTCAAGGCCCTGGCCGCGGAACGGCGCAGCGCCGGTGGCGTGGCGTCCGGCCTGGCCCTCACCCTGATCGCGGTGGTCGAGGAGAAGAAGGTCCGGGAGGCCGAGGCGGCGGCCACCATCGCCGCCGCCGCGCACCCCTGCCGGCTTCTCATCGTCGTACGGTCGGACATGGAAGGCCGTAGCCGGCTGGACGCGGAGATCGTGGTCGGCGGGCGTCTCGGCCCGGCCGAGGCGGTCGTGATGCGGATGTACGGCCGTCTCGCGCTGCACGCCGAGTCGGTCGTGATGCCGCTGCTCGCCCCGGACGTCCCGGTGGTCACCTGGTGGCACGAGGAGCCGCCGAACATGATCGCCAACGACTTCCTGGGTGTCGTGTCGGAGCGCCGGATCACCGACAGCGCGCAGTCGCCGGACCCGGTGGCCGCGCTCAAGCAGCGGGCCGTCGACTACGCGCCGGGTGACACCGACCTCACCTGGACCCGGATCACGCTGTGGCGGACCCTGGTCGCTGGCGCTTTCGACAGCACCGAGGCCCGGGTCATCGGCGCGAAGATCGTGGCGCCGGACCGGGATCCCACCGCCTGGCTGATGCTGGGCTGGCTGAAGTCCCGGCTCGGCATCGAGCCGGTGCTGGAGCACACCGACCGGGCCCCGCGCCTGCACTCGGTGGAGCTGCAGTGCGAGAACGGCGACTGTGTCCGGGTCACCCGTGAGGAGGGCACCGCCCTGTTCAGCCGGACCGGCCAGGACGACAGGTACATGCCGCTGCCGAAGCGGGCGGTCGGCGACGAGCTGGCCGAGGAACTGCGCCGGCTCGACCCGGACCAGATCTACGCGGAGGCGCTCGGCGCCATGGCCGGCCTGTCCGGTCTGGATCACCGCAACCCGGCACGTGTGCACGTCTGGAAGGACCCGGCGCTGGCCGCCATCGCCAGTTCCGCAGCCTGACAGTTTTTCGTTTCCGGGGCCGTCCGCCGCACTGCGGTGGGCGGCCTCGTCATAGAAGGAGACATCCCATTGAGTGAGACCGTGGTCGTGGTGGTTCCGGACGCCGACATCCTGGCGTCCACGGTGGCGGCACGGCTCGTCGTCAAGATCATCGACGCGCAGGCGGTGCACGGCACGGCGAGTGTGGTGCTGACCGGCGGCCGGGTCGCGGCGAAGGTGCTGCGCTCGGTCCGTGAACTGCCCGCCGCCGCCGCCATCGACTGGTCCCGGGTCGACCTGTGGTGGGGCGACGAGCGTTTCCTGCCCGCCGGGGATCCGGACCGCAACGAGACCCAGGCCCGTGAGGCGCTGCTGGACAAGCTGCCGCTGACCCCGTCCCGGATCCACGCCATGCCCGCGTCGGACGGCCCCGACGGCGACGACGCGAGGGCAGCCGCGGCCCGCTATGCCACCGAACTGGCAGCTGTCGCCGCTTCCACCGGTTTCGACGCCGAGTCCCCGGTCGTCACTTCCGGTGCCGCCGGGGCACTCCCCCGCTTCGACGTGCTGATGCTCGGCGTCGGCGAGGACGGCCACATCGCGTCGCTGTTCCCCGGCCACCCGGTACTCGCCGAGACCGGCACGACCGCCGCGACGTTCGACAGCCCGAAGCCGCCGCCCACCCGGGTCACCCTGACCGTGCCGACGATCCAGAGCGCCGACGAGGTGTGGCTGATCGCGGCCGGTCCGGACAAGGCCACCCCGATCGGCCGGGTCCTCTCCGGCGGCGACCTGCCGGCCGCCCACGCCAAGGGTGTGTCGAAGACCCTCTGGCTGCTCGACCAGGCAGCCGCCGCCGATCGGCCCTGACACCGCGCCGCACGTGCGGGGCCGGAGCGCGAACCGCGCTCCGGCCCCGCACGTCTTCCCGCACGTCTTCCCGCACGTCTTCCCGCACGTCTTCCCGCACGCTTCCCGCACGCCTTCCGGCAGGCCGGTGACATCGCTCCGGACTTCGGCCCCGCACGTCCGGTGGTGCCGCCGGGGTCAGCCTGCCGGGGTGGCTTCCGGCCGGCCGGCCGGGGACGTCGCTCCGGACTCCGGCTTCGAGGTCGGCGCCACTGTTTCGGCACCAGGACCGGCCGGGGTCGCCGGGGAGGCGCCGTCGGCCCCGGTGGAGTCGGCCCCGGTGGAGGCACGCGGGGACGCGTGGGCCGGGCCGGACGGGCTGGGTCGTGGCGTCGGCGTGAACGCGCTGGGGACCGGCTGCGGGACGGAGGCCGACGGTGGCGGGGCCACCGGCAGAATCGGCTCGGTGCCGGATCCGCCCTGACGCAGGGTGACGCCCAGCACCACCGCGGCGACCGCCACCGCGCTCACGCCCACCACCCAGGGCACCGACGGGAAGACGAACCGGAACGACCGGGCGGGGGCCGCCGTCGGTGGCGCCTCGAACCGCAGCCGGTCCGGGGTGATCTGGCCGGCCCGCGCGGCCAGGGCGCTCCGGAGCCGTCGTTCCATCTCGTCGGTCACCGCTCCCCCATTCTGTCCCGCAGGATCGCCAGCGCCCGGTGCGCCGTCGACTTGACCGTGCCGCGGGAGACCCGCAGCGTGTCGGCGATCTCCTCCTCGGAGAGGTCGGACCAGTACCGCAGCACCAGCACCTGCCGCTGCCGGGCGGTCAGCCCCCGCAGCGCCCGCAGCATCTCCCGGTCGCTCTCCCCCAGCAGCGCCTCGTCCTCGGCCGCCGGGATGGTCCCGGGTTCGGGCGCGACATAGGCCCGGGCGGTACGCCGCCGCCGCAGCGCCGAACGGGCCGCGTTGGTGACCCCGGTGATCAGGTACGCGTGCGGGTCGGCCACCCCGCGCAGGTCCGGCCCGTGCCGCCGGTAGAGGGCCGCGAACACGTCCTGCACCACGTCCTCGGCGGTGTGCAGGTCGTCGACCATCAGCACCGCCAGCCGGACCAGGCTGAGCCGCCTGCTGTGGTACAGCTCGTTGATCGCCGGCGGTGACCCCGAGGTGCCGCTCCCGGCGTTCCGTGGACGCGCGGACAGACCGCGCAGCCAGGCGAACAGCGACGGGAACGGCACTACGGAGATCACAGGCGCAGCCTCGGGGGTGTGAGCAGCGAGAACGAACGGTACCTGTCAGCCGGCTACTTCGCGGGCGAGGCCTTCGGCGTGCTCGCCGGCTTGACCGGCGCGGCCGTGGCGGCGGGCTTGATCGGAGAGGCGGTGGGCTTCGCCGGAGAGGCCGTCGGCTCGGCCGGCGCGGCGGTGGGCTTTACCGGCGAAGCGGTGGGCTTTACCGGCGAAGCGGTCGGCTCAGCCGGTGCGGCCGTCGGCTTGACCGGCGAAGCAGTCGGCTCGACCGGCGCCGGCGTTGCCTCACCCGCCGGCGGAGTGACCGCGACCAGCGTCGGCGACGGCTTCGGGGCGGGCGTGTTCTCCCCGGCGAACGCGGTGGCCGACACCCCACCGATGGCCAGCACGGTGAAAGCGCCGGCGGTGAGGGCCAGGCCACGGGTCGAGAAGCGCATCAGGACTCCCAGTTCGTTGGAACCTTGTCGCTGTGTAGACGCCCGGCCCGGCAAAAGGTTGGCGGCAATAGAGTGGCTTGGATCACACCCGTGGGTCTGTCAGAACTGCGGCCGGAGCAACGGCGTGGCCCCGGCCGCAAGTCGGACAGCCCCTAGACTTCGCGGATGATGATCCGCTCGTACCGCCCCGGCGACCTGGACGCGATCTACGACATCTGTGTGCGCACCGCGGCCAGCGGCGGCGACGCCCGCGGCCGGCACAGCTCGGACCGGCTGCTCGGCGACGTGTGGGCGGTCCCTTACGTGACCAAAGAGCCGGAGCACGCGCACGTCCTGGACGACGGCACCGGCACGGCGGTGGGTTACATCCTGGGCACGGCCGACACCACCGATTTTGTACGCTGGTCGCGCGCCGAGTGGGTTCCCGCGGTCGAGGCCCGTTTCGCGACGGGCGATCCCCGGGACGAGTCGCTGGCCGCCGTGCTGCACTCGCCGGAGAAGATGATCCACGCCGAGTTGGCGGATCATCCGGCGCACCTGCACATCGACCTGCTGCCGGAGTGGCAGGGCCGGGGTCAGGGCCGGGCGCTGATGGCGGCCTTCCTGAACGGGCTACGGGCCGCCGGGGTGCCCCGGGTGCACCTGGGCATGGCCGCCGACAATCACGGCGCCCACGCGTTCTATCAGCGGCTGGGATTCCACGACCTGCCGGTGGAGGTCACCGGCGCCCGCTTCATGGGCCGGGACACCAGCCCGCTCTGAAAAGAGAAATCGGTGCCCACCGGCAGAACGGTGGGCACCGATGCTCATTCGCCGCGGCGCTGCCGGAGCTTCGCGAGCGCCTCGGCGAGGATCGCTGCGGCGTCCTCGTCGGAGCGACGTTCCTTCACATAGGCCAGATGCGACTTGTACGGTTCGGCCCGCAGCCGTCCCGGAGGCGCGGAACTGTCGAGTCCGGCCGGCTGGCCGCACCGTGGACAGTCCCAGGTGTCCGGGACCGCGGCCTCGGCCGCGAACCAGATGATGCTGTCGTGACCGGCCGCGCAGAAATACGTTATCTGCCGGCGCGGTGCGGGTTCGGTGCGCTCGTCGGGTCGCATCGGGCTGGACCCGACACGGCTACCGCGGATAGCGCTGCCACTGGACACGGACGTCACTCCTGTCTCGAGGGGCCTCGGGGGCCCGGCTCACGGATCAAGGGGTGCGGAACCGGACACCAAGAAAAAACCGGATACCAAGAACAAAAACCGCACGACCGGAGAATCCGGCCGCGCGGCAGATTGTACGACTACTGAACGCCGTCAGGCGATCTGGACCTCAGCCGTCAGGCGATCTGGACCTTCAGCCAGAAGCTCAGCCCGACGATGCAGGCGAACCAGATGATTCCCACCAGGACGGTGTAGCGGTCCAGGTTCTTCTCCGCGACCGAGGAACCGGCCAGGCTGGAGGTGACACCGCCACCGAACATGCTCGACATGCCGCCGCCCTTACCCCGGTGCAGCAGGATGAGCAGGGTGAGCAGGATGCTCGTGATGACCAGCAACACGATCAACGTGTATGCGAACGCGATCGGCATCGTCGGGTTCATTCCTCTCGAGGGACAAGCAGCGGTCCCACAATAGCGGGTGCCCGGCCGCATTGTACGACCGGGCACGCACTAACTACTCTCAGGCGCTGACGTGCTCCGGAAAGCGCACGATGGCCGCGAAGCCCTCGGCGTCCAGAGCGGCACCGCCGACCAGGGCACCGTCCACGTCGGGCTTGGCCATGATCTGGGCGATGTTGTTCGCCTTGACCGACCCGCCGTACTGGATGCGCACCACGTCGGCCACCTCGGCACCGAACTTCTCGGTGAGGCGGCCACGGATCGCGCCGCAGACCTCCTGGGCGTCCTCCGGCGTCGCGGTCTTGCCGGTGCCGATCGCCCAGACCGGCTCGTACGCGATCACGATCTGCTTGAGCTGCTCGGTCTTGAGCCCCTCGAGCCCGGCGTCGACCTGGGCCAGCACGTGCTCGACCTGGTTGCCGGCCTCGCGGACCGACAGGCCCTCGCCGACGCAGAAGATCGGAACCAGACCGGCCTCGAAGGCGGCCTTGTTCTTCGCGTTGACGGTCGCGTCGTCCTCGTTGTGGTACTCACGCCGCTCGGAGTGACCGACCACCACGTAGGTGGCGCCGAGCTTGGCGAGCATGCCACCGGAGATCTCACCGGTGTAGGCGCCGGACGCGAACTTCGAGATGTCCTGCGCGCCGTACCCGATGTTGAGCTTGTCGTCCTTGATCGCACCCTCGACGCTGCGCAGATCGGTGAACGGCGGCAGCACCACGGTCTCGACCGCGTCGAGCTGCTCGGCGGTCAGGTTCGCCGCCAGTTTCCGGACCAGGAGAATCGCCTCGAAGTGGTTGAGGTTCATCTTCCAGTTGCCGGCGATGATCGGCTTGCGGGTCACGTCACCCATCACTTCTCCAGAGCGGCGACGCCCGGCAGCGTCTTGCCTTCGAGGTACTCCAGGGACGCGCCCCCACCGGTGGAGATGTGGCCGAAATCGGACTCGTCGAGTCCGAGAGTGCGCACGGCAGCCGCGGAGTCACCGCCGCCGACGACCGAGAAGCCGTCGATCTTGGTGATCGCCTCGGCCACGCCACGGGTGCCCGCGGCGAACGGCGCCAGCTCGAAGACGCCCATCGGGCCGTTCCAGAACACGGTCTTCGCACCGGCGATCGCCGACGCGAAGAGTTCCGTCGAGCGCGGACCGATGTCGAGACCCAGCCGGTCACCGGGAATGTCGGCAATGTCGACCACGGAATGCTCAGCGGAGGCCGAGAACTCGGTGGCGGCGACGACATCCACCGGCAGCACGATGCGGCCCTCAGCAGCGGCCAGCAGCTCCTTGCAGGTGTCGATCATCTCGGTTTCCAGCAGCGACTTCCCGACCTCGTGGCCCTGGGCCTTGAGGAACGTGAAGCACATGCCGCCACCGACGAGGAGCTTGTCCACCTTCGGCAGTAGCGCCTTGATGACGGCCAGCTTGTCGGAGACCTTGGAGCCGCCGAGCACGACCACGTAGGGCTGCTCGGGCGTCTCCGACACCTTGCGCAGGACCTCGACCTCCTTGAGGACGAGTCCGCCGGCGTAGGCCGGGAGCCGAGCCGGAACGTCGTACACCGAAGCGTGCTTGCGGTGCACGGCGCCGAAGGCGTCGTCGACGTAGAAGTCGGCGAACGCCGCCAGCTGGTCCGCGAAGGCGCCACGCTCGGCGTCGTCCTTCGCGGTCTCACCGGCGTTGAAGCGCAGGTTCTCCAGCAGGAGCACCTGGCCGTCCGCCAGCCCCTGCACAGCGGCGGAGGCGGAGGGACCGACGGTGTCGGAAGCGAAGACCACCGACGAGCCGAGCAGCTCGCCCAGGCGCTCCGCGACCGGCGCAAGAGTGAACTTGGGGTCCGGCGCGCCCTTCGGGCGGCCCAGGTGGGACGCCACGATCACGCGGGCGCCCGCGTCACGCAGGGCGATCAGCGTCGGCAGGACCGCGCGGGCACGGCCGTCGTCGCTGATGGTGCCCGGGTTTGCCTTGTCGAACGGGACGTTCAGGTCGGCGCGCACGAACACGCGCCGACCCGAGACACCCTCGCCGAGCAGGTCGTCGAGAGTCTTCATCGGGAAGATCAGGCCCCGACGAGCTTGACCAGGTCGACGAGGCGGTTCGAGTAGCCCCACTCGTTGTCGTACCAGCCGACGACCTTGACCTGGTTGCCGCCGATGACCTTGGTCAGGCCGGCGTCGAAGATGCAGGAGGCCGGGTCGGTGACGATGTCGGCCGACACGATCGCGTCCTCGGTGTAGACGAGGATGCCCTTGAGCGCGCCCTCGGCGGCGGCCTTGATCGCGGCGTTGACCTCTTCGACCGTGGTGTCACGGGCGGCGGTGAAGGTCAGGTCGGTGGCCGAGCCGGTGGGGATCGGCACCCGCAGCGCGAAGCCGTCCAGCTTGCCCTTCAGCTCCGGCAGCACCAGGCTGACGGCCTTGGCGGCGCCGGTCGAGGTCGGCACGATGTTCAGCGCGGCGGCGCGGGCGCGGCGCAGGTCGCTGTGCGGGCCGTCCTGCAGGTTCTGGTCCTGGGTGTACGCGTGGATCGTGGTCATCAGACCCTTTTCGATCCCGATCGTGTCGTTCAGGACCTTCGCCATCGGGGCGAGGCAGTTGGTGGTGCAGGAGGCGTTCGAGATGATGGTGTGCTTCGCACCGTCGTAGAGGCCGTCGTTGACGCCCATCACGATGGTGATGTCCTCGTTCTTGGCCGGAGCCGAGATGATGACCTTCTTGGCACCCTTGTCGACGTGCGCCTTGGCCTTGGTGGCGTCGGTGAAGAAGCCGGTCGACTCGATGACGACGTCGACGTCCAGCTCGCCCCAGGGCAGGTTGTTCGGGTCACGCTCGGCGAACGCCTTGATGGTCTTGCCACCGACGGTGATCTCGTCCGCCGACGCCTTGACCTCCTGGCCCAGGCGGCCCAGGATGCTGTCGTACTTCAGCAGGTGAGCCAGCGTGGCGTTGTCGGTCAGGTCGTTCACGCCGACGATCTCGATGTCGGCGCCGGAGGCGAGAACCGCCCGGAAGAAGTTACGACCGATACGGCCGAAGCCGTTGATGCCAACCCGGATGGTCACAGGTGGTCTCCTCGTTTCGGTCCGCCGGATTCTGCGACCGGCGGAGGGGTCTGCATGCCGACCGATAGGGACGGCCGACACTAGGGCGTCCGGCCGGACTCATGAAGAAAAAACGCAGCTCGTCCGGACTACCGGCACCGTCGCCGTCACCAGTGACCCTATCCGAGGCCACGCGCCCGCGAAGCGGCGGGGCGCGACCTGAACGTTACCTAAACAGATCACCGGGACGTTGCCGGTTGACGCCTCAAGAGTCGCTCTTTTCATCCCGGCCGATAAGGACCAAAGGTCCCCCGGCCGGGTGATCACGATCACGTCAGCAGGCCATCATCTCCGGGGTGACGGCGGCCTCGGTGTCCGGGATACCGAGGTCCCGGGCCCGCTTGTCGGCCAGCGCCAGCAACCGCCGGATCCGCCCGGCGATCGCGTCCTTGGTCAGCGGCGGGTCGGCCAGCGCGCCCAGCTCCTCCAGGGACGCCTGCCGGTGCTCCAGCCGCAGCTGCCCGGCCGAGGTCAGGTGGTTCGGCGCGTCCTCGGAGAGGATCTCCAGCGCGCGGGTGACCCGGGCCGCGGCGGCGACCGCCGCACGGGCCGAGCGCCGCAGGTTCGCGTCGTCGAAGTTGGCCAGCCGGTTCGCGGTGGCCCGCACCTCGCGCCGGACCCGCCGCTCCTCCCAGGCCAGCACGCTGGAGTGCGCCCCGATCCGGGTGAGCAGCGCGGCGATCGCGTCACCGTCCTTGATCACCACCCGGTCGACACCCCGGACCTCGCGGTCCTTCGCGGTGATCCCGACCCGGCGGGCGGCGCCCCGCAGAGCGAGAGCCGCCTCCGGCCCCGGACAGGTGATCTCCAGGGCGCTGGAGCGGCCCGGCTCGGTGAGCGAGCCGTGCGCCATGAACGCGCCCCGCCAGGCCGCCACCGAGCAGCACACGTTGCCGCTCACCACGTGCTGCGGCAGGCCCCGGACCGGCCGGCCGCGGACGTCGAGCAGCCCGGTCTGGCGGGCCAGCACCTCGCCGTCCTTGACGATGCGGATGATGTAGTGGCTGCCCTTGCGCAACCCGCCGGAGGCCAGCACGTGCACCTCGCTGGGGTAGCCGTACACCTCGGCGATCTCCCGCCGCAGGCGCCGGGCGACCGGGCCGGTGTCCAGTTCCGCCTCGACGACCACACGGCCGGAGACGATGTGCAGGCCGCCCGCGAAACGCAGCAGCGCCGCCATCTCCGCTCGACGGCAGCACGGCTTGGGCACGTCGACCCGGGCCAGTTCTTCCTTGACCGCTAGCGTCATCGCCATCGTGTTGTCACCTCATGCGCCGGATCTTGAACAGTGTGTGCCGCACTACGTCAGTAATCAACGAGTGGCGCCCAATACTGGCACCAGGGCAGCGCCCAATGACTCAGGATCATGCCGTGGGCTGCCGTCCACAACGGCGACGGGTGCCAGAACCAGGTCGGCGCCGAGGTCCCGGGCCGCGGTCCGGACCTGATCCGGCTCGCCCACCCACTTGGCGTCGGCCAGCACGGTGTCCACCCGCAGCGCCGGAAGGTACCAGTGCAGGGCCGCCAGGTGGTCGGCGGTGGACAGCCCGGACGTCTCCTTGTCCGGGCTGAGGTTGAGGGTGACCAGCCGGCGGGCCCGGCTCGCCACGATCGCCGCCGCCAGCTCCGGGACCAGCAGGTGCGGCAGCACGCTGGTGAACCAGCTGCCCGGCCCGAAGATCAGCCAATCGGCGTCCCGGACCGCGGCGATCGTCTCCGGGCAGGCCGGCGGGTCCGCCGGGTCCAGCCGCAGCGCCTCCACCCGGCCCTCGGCGACGGCCACCGCGTGCTGGCCGCGCACCGTCTCCCGGGCGCCGTCGGCGTGCACCACGTCGGCCTCGATCCCGACCGCGTGCCGGGCCATCGGCAGCACCCGGCCGCGCGCGCCGACCATCGCGGCGGCGTGGTCCAGCGCGGCGACCGGGTCGCCGAGCATCTCGATCAGCCCGAGCAGCAGCAGGTTGCCGACCGCGTGCCCGGCCAGGCTGTCCTTGCTGCGGTCGGCGCGGCGCTCGATCATCGGGCCCCGGCCGGGCACGGTGGCCTGCGCCGGGATGTGCATGGCGGCGAACCGGTGCTGCATCAGGCTCGCGGTGAGCAGGTGCGCCGGGTCGTCGTCGGCCAGCGCGGCGAGCGCCTGCCGGAGGTCGCCGGGTGGCAGCAGCGCGTCCCGTTCCACCCGCAGCCGGCCGCTGGAGCCACCGTCGTCACCGACGGTCACTATCGCGGTGATCTCCAGCTCGAGGTCCCGCGCGGTGCGCCGCAGGGCCCGCAACGAGGCGCTCAGCCCGTGGCCGCCGCCGAAGGCGACCACCCGGATCGCCGTCACTCGCGACCCAGATCGCGGTGCGAGGCGTGGGCGGACAGGCGCATCGCGCTCAGCCGGGCGGTCAGCTCCTCGGAGATGGCGACACTGCGGTGCTTGCCGCCGGTGCAGCCGATGGCGACGGTGAGGTAGCGCTTGCCCTCGCGCTCGAAACCGGGCGCGGTGGACGCGATCAGCCCCGCGTACGTCCCGACGAAGTCGGTGGCCCCGTCCTGGCCCAGGACGTAGCTGCTCACCCCCTCCTCCAGGCCGGTGTGCTCGCGCAGCTCGGGCACCCAGAACGGGTTCGGCAGGAACCGGGCGTCCAGCACGTAGTCGGCGTCCGGCGGCAGGCCGTACTTGAACCCGAACGACAGCACGGTGATCCGCAGTTTCCGCGAGTCCTCACCGCCGAACAGTTCCTCCACCCGGCGGCGGAGCTGATTCACGTTCAGGTGACTGGTGTCGATGATCACGTCGGACTGCTCGCGGGCCTCCTCGAGCAGCTTGCGCTCGGCGGCGATGCCGTCGGCCAGCCGCCCGTCACCCTGCAGCGGGTGCGAGCGCCGGACCGACTCGAAGCGCCGGATCAGCACCTCGTCGTCGGCGTCCACGAACACCACCCGGGGCGCGAATCCGCGCTCCTTCAGGGCCCGCACCGCGCCGGTCAGGTCGGTGGAGAAGGCGCGGCTGCGGACGTCGAGCACCATCGCCGTACGCCGGGCGGCCCCACCGGCGGCGAACGCCAGCTCCGCCATCTCCAGCATCAGCGCCTGGGGCAGGTTGTCGACCACGTAGAAGCCGACGTTCTCCAGTGCCCGCGCCACCGTGCTGCGCCCGCCACCGGAGAGCCCGGTGACCACCACCAGGTCGGTGCCGGCCTCATCGGATTCCATAGCTTCGGTCACGCACGCCTCCTGCGTCTCTTTCGGGGAACACAACATGTTAGGCCGGGGAGTCTCACCGCTCCCCAGTCTTCCCCGTCTCGGGTGAACGCAGAGCCGTGAGCACGGATTCCGCGGTCCGCAGACCGATTCCGGGCACCGCGGCGATCTCCTCCGGGCTGGCCTCGGCGATCCGCTTCAGCGAGCCGAAGTGCCGCAGCAGGGCCTTGCGGCGCACCTCACCCAGGCCGGCCACCTGATCCAGGGCGGACTCGGTCATCCGCTTGGACCGCCGCTGCCGGTGGAACGTGATGGCGAACCGGTGCGCCTCGTCGCGGACCCGCTGCAGCAGGTAGAGCGCCTCGGACGTGCGCGGCAGGATCACCGGGAAGTCGTCGGCGGGCAGCCACACCTCCTCCAGCCGCTTGGCCAGCCCGCAGAGCGCCACATCGGTCACGCCCATCTCGGCGAGGACCTCGGCGGTCGCGTTGACCTGCGGCTGCCCGCCGTCCACCACGATCAGCTGCGGCGGGTACGCGAACCGGCGGGCCTTACCGGTCAGCGGGTCGATGCCGGGCAGCTCGCCCGTCGGGAGCGGCTCGGCGGGCTGGTCGGTCTTCACCCGGGCGAACCGGCGCCGCATCACCTCGGCCATCGCGGACAGGTCGTCCATGCCGCTGCCGTCCGGGTTGCCGCGGATGATGAACCGGCGGTACTCGCTCTTGCGCTCCAGCCCGTCCTCGAACACCACCATCGACGCGACCACGTCGGTGCCCTGGATCTGCGACACGTCGAAACACTCGATGCGCAGCGGGACGCCGTCCATCCCCAGGTTCTCGGCGATCTCCTCGAGCGCCTTGTTCCGGGTGGTCAGGTCGCCGGCCCGGCGCAGCTTGTGCCGCTGGAGCACCTCGGAGGCGTTGCGGGACACCGTCTCCATCAGCGATTTCTTGTCGCCGCGCTGGGGCACCCGCAGGCTCACCCGGCTGCCGCGCCGCTCGGAGAGCCAGTCGGCGAGCGCGTCGGCGTCGTCGGGCAGCGCCGGGACCAGCAGCTCGCGCGGGACGTCGGTCTCGCCCTCCTGCTCCCCGTACATCTGCCGGCAGAAGTGGTGCACCAGGTCGCCGGTGGTCAGGTCCTCGACCTTCTCCACCACCCAGCCGCGCTGGCCACGGACCCGGCCGCCGCGCACGTGGAAGACCTGGACGGCCGCCTCGAGGGGGTCCTCGGCGAACGCGACCAGGTCGGCGTCGGTGCCGTCGCCGAGCACGACGGTCTGTTTCTCCAGCGCCCGGCGCAGGGCCACCAGGTCGTCGCGGAGCCGGGCGGCACGCTCGAACTCCAGCTCCTCGGAGGCCTGGAGCATCTCCCGTTCCACCCGTTTGAGGAACTGCTCGGTGCGCCCGCCCATGAAGTCGCAGAAGTCGTCGACGATCGCCCGGTGCTCCTCGGGGCTGACCCGGCCGACACACGGGGCCGAGCACTTGCCGATGTCACCGAGCAGGCAGGGCCGGCCGATCTGGTGCGCCCGTTTGAAGACGCCGGCCGAGCAGGTGCGGGACGGGAAGACCCGCAGCAGCAGGTCGAGGGTCTCGCGGATGGCCCAGGCGTGCGAGTAGGGGCCGAAGTAGCGCACACCCTTGCGCTTGGCGCCGCGCATCACCTGCAGGCGGGGGAACTCCTCGTCCAGGGTGACGGCGAGGAACGGGTACGACTTGTCGTCCCGGTACTTCACGTTGAACCGGGGGTCGAACTCCTTGATCCAGGAGAACTCCAGCTGGAGCGCCTCGACCTCGGTGCCGACGGTCACCCAGTCCACCCCGGCGGCGGTGGTGACCATCTGCTGGGTGCGCGCGTGCAGCGACCAGACGTCGGCGAAGTACGAGTTCAGCCGGTTGCGGAGATTCTTCGCCTTGCCGACGTAGATGACCCGGCCGGCCGGGTCGCGGAAGCGGTAGACCCCCGGGGAGTCCGGAATGGTACCCGGAGCCGGGCGATAAGTGGACGGGTCTGGCACAGCTCCAGCCTAGTGCGGGCCTCCGACAGAAACGTCTGTGCGGAGGCCCGGTGGCATCAGGTGCTAGGCGGTGACGATGTTGTCGCCGTCCACGGTGACCTCGGTCGCGGCGAGGGCCTGCTTGGCCGGGCCGGACGTCGGCGAGCCGTCCTCGAGCGAGTACTTGGCGCCGTGGCACTTGCAGTTGATCGAGCCGCCGGCGATCTCGGTCACCTTGCAGCCCTGGTGGGTGCAGACGTTGCTGAAGGCCTTGAAGGTGCCCTCCTTCGGCTGGGTTACGACGACCTCGTCGAGGATGACACCACCACCAACCTCGACCTTGGACGCGGCCACCAGCACGGTGCCGCCGCCACCGGTCGAGCCACCACCGGTGGAGCCGGAACCGGCGCCCTCGCTGCCGGCCGGGGCGGGCTCGGCGGCGAAGTCGGACCCGTTCGGGTTGGTGCCGCTGGCGTCGGTGCCGCAGGCCGCGAGAGCCGCGGTGGCGCCGAGCGCGCCGGCGGTCAGCAGGACGCCGCGACGTGACGAGGCGGTGCCCGGTCGGTCCTGCGGGGTCTCGGCCTCGGTCCGCTGCTGCACGTCAGTCATCAGTTGTCCTCCACTACCTGTTCCTACCGCCAAAAAAGTCACGCGGAGTCGCCCCGGGATACGGATCAGGTGCCGTGATCAGTTCAAAGGGCGGCGGCAAGATTTCTCCCGCTTCCTCCACGTTCGCCCGGCCGGTCTGCCAGCTGAGACAAACACAACCGCGCCGGGGAGACCTTAAAAGACCAACCTGGCGCGGTTGCTGAGAGTTGTCTAAGAACTTGCTAAGTCAGACGGCGGCGGCCTTCGTACGCGAACGGGTGGTCTTGATCCCGTTGGCCTTCGCCGCCCGCGCGGTGGCCTCCTTGGCGCCCTTGGCCTTGCCGGCGAGCCCCAGCATCGGCCGCAGGAACTGCCCGGTGTGGCTCTCCGCCACCTCGGCCAGCTCCTCGGGACGGCCGGCGGCCAGCACCACACCACCCTTGCTGCCGCCCTCCGGGCCCATGTCGATCAGCCAGTCCGCAGTCTTGATCACATCGAGGTTGTGCTCGATGGTGATCACCGTGTTGCCCTTGTCGACCAGGCCGTTGAGCACCAGCAGCAGCTTGCGGATGTCCTCGAAGTGCAGGCCGGTGGTCGGCTCGTCGAGCACGTAGACGGTCCGCCCGGTGGAGCGTTTCTGCAGCTCGGAGGCGAGCTTGACACGCTGCGCCTCACCGCCGGACAGGGTGGTCGCGGGCTGGCCCAGCCGGACGTAACCCAGGCCCACCTCGACCAGGGTGCGCAGGTGCCGGTGGATCGCCGGGAGCGCCGAGAAGAAGTCCGCGGCCTCCTCGATCGGCATGTTCAGGATCTCGGCGATCGTCTTGCCCTTGTACCGCACCTCCAGGGTCTCCCGGTTGTACCGGGCGCCCTTGCACACCTCGCACGGGACGTACACGTCGGGCAGGAAGTTCATCTCGATCTTGATCGTGCCGTCGCCGGAGCAGTTCTCGCAGCGCCCGCCCTTGACGTTGAACGAGAACCGGCCCGGCCCGTACCCCCGCACCTTGGCCTCGGTCGTCTCGGCGAACAGCTTCCGGACGTGGTCGAAGACGCCGGTGTAGGTCGCCGGGTTGGACCGCGGCGTCCGCCCGATCGGGGACTGGTCGACACCGACCACCTTGTCCACGTTCTCCAGGCCGGTGACCTTGGTGTGCCGGCCGGGGACCTGGCGCGCGCCGTTGATCTGGTTCGCCATCACGGTGTGCAGGATGTCGTTGACCAGCGTCGACTTGCCGGAGCCGGAGACCCCGGTGACGGCGATGAACTGGCCCAGCGGGAACGGCACGGTCAGGTTGCGCAGGTTGTGCTCGCGCGCCCCGTGCACGACGACCTCCCGGCCGGCCGTCAGCGGGCGGCGGGTGGCCGGCAGCGGGATCGATCTCCGGCCCGACAGGTAGGCCCCGGTCGGCGACTTCTCGCTGGCCAGCAGGCCCTCGACGGTGCCGCTGTGGACGATCTCGCCACCGTGCTCGCCGGCGCCGGGACCGATGTCGACGATCCAGTCGGCGGTCCGGATGGTGTCCTCGTCGTGCTCCACCACGATCAGCGTGTTGCCCAGGTTGCGCAGCCGCACCAGGGTCTCGATCAGCCGGTGGTTGTCCCGCTGGTGCAGGCCGATCGACGGCTCGTCCAGCACGTACAACACGCCGACCAGGCCGGACCCGATCTGGGTGGCCAGCCGGATGCGCTGCGCCTCACCACCGGAGAGGGTGCCCGCACCGCGGTCCAGCGACAGGTAGTCCAGGCCGACGTCGAGCAGGAACCGCAGCCGGGCGTTGATCTCCTTGAGCACCCGCTCGGCGATCATCTTCTGCCGGTCGTCCAGCTCGATGCCGGCCAGCAGCTCCGCGCACTCGCCGACGGACAGGTTGCAGACCTCGGCGATGTTCTTCCCGGCCACGGTCACCGCGAGGACCTCGGGCTTGAGCCGGGCGCCGCCGCAGACCGAGCAGGGCACGTCGCGCATGTACCCCTCGTACTTCTCGCGCGACCAGTCGCTCTCGGTGTCGTTGTGCCGGCGCTCGATCCACTGCACCACACCCTCGAAACCGGTGTAGTACGAGCGCTCCCGGCCGTACTTGTTCCGGTAGCGCACGTGGACCTGGTCGTCGGCCCCGTACATCACGATCTTCTGCACCCGGGTGGGCAGCGCCCGCCACGGGGTGTCCAGGGAGAACTTCTCCGCGTCGGCGAGCGCCTCCAGGAGCCGGGTGAAGTACTCCTGGGTGGTGCCGCCGGCCCACGGCTGGATCGCGCCCTGGCCGAGGCCCTTCTCCTCGTCCGGGATGATCAGCTCCGGGTCGACCTCCTTCTTCGTACCGAGGCCGGAGCACTCGGGACACGCGCCGTACGGAGCGTTGAAGGAGAAGACCCGTGGTTCCAGGTCCTCGATGGCGAGGGGGTGGTCGTTGGGGCAGGCCAGGTGCTCGGAGAACCGGCGCTCCCGGTCCGGGGCGTCCTCCGGCAGGTCCACGAAGTCGAGCAGCAGGATGCCGCCGGCCAGCCCGAGCGCGGCCTCCACCGAATCGGTCAGGCGCTGCTTGCTGGACGCTTTCACGCTGAGGCGGTCGATGACCACCTCGATCGTGTGCTTCTCCTGCTTCTTCAGCTTCGGCGGCTCGGTCAGCGGGTGCACCACCCCGTTCACCCGGGCGCGGGCGTAGCCCTTGGCCTGCAGGTCGGCGAAGAGGTCGACATACTCCCCCTTGCGGCCGCGGACCACCGGGGCGAGGACCATGAAACGGGTGCCCTCGGGCATCTCCAGCACCCGGTCGACGATCTGCTGCGGGGTCTGCCTGCTGATCCGCTCCTTGCAGACCGGGCAGTGCGGGATGCCGGTGCGGGCGAACAGCAGCCGGAGGTAGTCGTACACCTCGGTGATGGTCCCGACGGTCGAGCGCGGGTTCCGGTTCGTCGACTTCTGGTCGATCGACACCGCCGGGGACAGGCCCTCGATGAAGTCGACGTCCGGCTTGTCCATCTGGCCGAGGAACTGCCGCGCGTACGACGACAGCGACTCGACGTACCGCCGCTGCCCCTCCGCGAAGATCGTGTCGAAGGCGAGGCTGGACTTGCCCGAACCGGAGAGCCCGGTGAACACGATCAGAGCGTCGCGGGGCAGATCGAGGTTGACGTCACGCAGGTTGTGCTCGCGGGCGCCACGGATAGTCAGTCGGTCGGCCACTGCCAGCCTCTCCGTACAGGTGTATGAGTCGAGCAGACACTCTAGCCCTGGGGTATGACAAGTCGGGGCACCCGGTCGATCATCCGTTCGAGGGAATCGGCCAGATCTCCACGCCGCCCACGCTCTGGGGCTCGCCCAGGACCTCCACCAGAACCGACTTGAGCATCGCCTCATTCCGGCTACCCGGAATCAGCACGACCACACCGGCCCGCCAGTAATCGAGATCGGCCAGGAAGCGTTCCCGGTCCACCACCGGCAGGTAGCCGTACTCCCGCACGCTCCACAGCAGTTCCGACGCGTAACGGTGCGGGGCCTGCCACGAGCCGGTGTCGTCGTACGGCGGATCGGCGGGCCCCATGAAGTAGCCGCGCGGCGTCGGGTAGTCCAGGTTGTTGAGGGTCGCCCAGCGCTGCCCGGTCCGCCCGGTGGTGACATCCGGCAGCGGTACCGTGACCAGGGTCTTCCCCTCGGCGACGTACCGCTTCCAGGTCCCCTCGGTGAGGAACGGCGGCATCGGGTCGCCCTGCACCACCGGCAGCGGCTTGGGGATCAGCGGCACCAGCGCCAGGACCATGCCGATCCAGAAGATCTTCTTCTTCGGCGCGGGCACCCGGTCGGCCGCGAACGCCAGCAGCACCCCGGCCACCGCGGCCGGCACCATCGCGAACCGGGTCACACTCACCAGGTCGATCACCGGGATGTGGCTGATCAGCCCGAACGGCAGCGGGATCCCGGTGTCGTACCCGAAGATCCGCACCTGCGGCCCGAACGACATGACCAGCAGGAACAGCCCGGCGAGCGCGGTCGCCCGCAACGGCACCGACTTCCACAGCATCACGATCGCCACGATGATCATCACCAGGCCGATCGGGCCGAAGAACGTGTTGTCCTCGGTCGCGCTGACACTCAAGTGCCTGGTCAGCGCGGCGTTTCCGGCCAGCGCCTGCCGGGAGAACCAGCCCAGCGACGCCACGTCGGTGACGTAGGCGGTCGGCTCGAACGGCTGCCCGTGATAGTTGCCGGGGGCGAAGAACTGGTACCACAGCGGGTACGCCAGCAGCACGCCCGAGGTGAGCGCGGCCACCCCGATCCCGGCGCTGAAGTGCTTCCACACCAGACGGGCCTGCGGCCGGGCCATCGCCGCGTACAGGACCGCGATCAGGCCCATCGTCATCGCGGTGAAGAGCAGCGCCTCCTCGTTGATGAACACCTGCAGCACGATCAGCAGGCCGAGGATGACACCGCCGCGCACGATCCGGCCCGGTTCCCGCAGCCGCAGCACCTGCCACACGATGAACGGCAGAACGAAATTGCTGACGAAGTTCACGTGCCCGTTGGCGTGCGAGATCATCGTCGGCCCGAACCCGCACCAGGCGCCACCGATCCAGGCCGCCAGCCTGCTGTTCACCAGATGCCGGGACAGCACCCAGTACCAGGCGAACGCGGTCCCGGCCAGCCCACCGGTCACCAGCAGCGCCACCGTGACGCCGCCACCGAGGAAATGCGTGACCGGCGCCAGCGGAATGGCCAGCGCCAGAATCGACGTGTTCGCCATCATGTTCACGCCGACCGGCACGTTGAACCGGTCGCTGAAGAACGGCGCCGCCCCGTCGAACACCACCCGCTCGGCGTGCGCGAGCATGAACAGGAAGATCCCGTGATCGTCGTCGTTCCCGTCGAGCACCCGCCCGTTCGGATCGATCCACAGCTGGCTCAACACCAACGTGGCAAACGCGACGAACCCGACAGCGATCCAGGTGTCAACCGCCCGCCACCTGCCGGAACGCTCGCCGGATTCATGGGTGGCGACGTCCGCCGCCGCCTCTTCGGTCACCTCGTCAGCCGCACGCACCGGCCGAATTCTGCCAGAACGCCCCGCCCCCACCACACGGCGTCGGTCACCCATAGACGATCACTGACGGCCAATTCCACAGACCCCACGCCGCCGGTACGCCACACACCTCCCGCAAAACCCACAGGTCACGTGCCTACCACGCGAGGCAGGCGCCGGGTCACCACCGACCCGCGCCCGCCGGGCGTATGCGGTGTTCCAGGCGTTCGAGCCGGTCCCCCACCTCAGCCGTGGCACGAACCGGCATCGATTAAGGTGCATGTCGACCGGTCCGGGCGCCGCAGCACGCTCCGAGAATGAAGGCAGGGCCCGCATGACCGACCCGGCACAGCACGACCTCGGCAATCGACGCCCCAGCCGATGGCTGATCCTCGGTGCGGCAGTGGCCGTCACCACCATCGCGGCGACGATCGCCGCTGTCACTGCCACCAGATCCCCTGAATCCGGGCCCTCAGCTACAGGTCCCGGTTCGCCGCCGTCAGGTTCGCTGCCGTCAGATCCGCTGCCGTCAGATTCGTCGCCCTCTGATTCGTCTCCCTCAGCGGACGTGGACGTGCCGGAGGCGGCATCGGCCGGCCCCTCGGACACGTCGGCCGGCCCTTCGAACGCCGCCGGAGAACCGGCCGGGACATCCGTCTCCCCACCCGCCGTAACCTGGGAAACCCGGGGAAACCGCCGCCTCCCCGTAAGCAAAGCCGCCGGCCCGAAAGTGCTGACCGACACGAACTCCGCCGGTTTCGCCCACACCCCCGAGGGCGCACTGATCGCCGCGGTGCACATCATCCGCAGGCTCACCACAATCGCGGGCGACGAGAATCGCATCCGTTACATCGAGGAGCACTACCTCCCCGGAGACAACCGCGACTTCCTGGTGCAGCGCTTCACCGGCCCCGGCTACGCCTCTTCAGCGCCCGGAGTCCCCCAGCCCTTGGTGGGTTACGTCTACCGGTCCTACACCGAGGACGAGGCCGTCGTCGACCTGGTGGTCGCCAACACGGGCCCCGGCTCCGGAACGGTTCCCTTCATCGCCGTCACCTACACCCTGCTCTGGAACAACGGCGACTGGCGGATGGAGGCGCCACCCGGCGGACTGCTCACATCGAACATGACAACGCCCGAGACCCCGATGACCCGCTGGTCCGATCAGTAGCTGCCGGACACCCCTGCCACGGAGGCCACCGCATACGCCCGGCGGGCGCGGGTCGGTGGTGACCCGGCGCCTGCCTTGCGTTGTGGCCACGGGAGTGTGGTCGGTTCGTATCAGAAAAGCTTTTAGAAACGACTGCTGCTCGGGGGCGCGGGGGAACGTCGTTGGCGGGACAGCCTGGCGGATTTTCGGCCGCTCTCCACCTCTACCTCGTGGTGTAGTTTGCGCCAGCTCGCCAGGCGTCTGGCGGTCAGTGAACCGTCGGCCACCGCGGCCTGGACTGCGCAGCCCGGTTCGGTTTCGTGGGCGCAGTCGTCGAAACGGCAGCGGGACGCCAGGTCCGTGACGTCGGCGAATGCCCTGGCCAGGCCGTCTCCGGTGTCGAGCAGGCCCACGCCTCGGATGCCGGGGGTGTCGATGACGGCGCCGCCGCCGGGGATCGGGACCAGGTTGCGGTACGCCGTGGTGTGCCGGCCCTTGCCGTCGGCGTCGCGGATCTCCTGGACCGGCATGACGCTCGTGCCGGCCAGGGCGTTGACCAGGGTCGACTTGCCGGCCCCGGAGCGCCCCAACAACGCTAAAGTCCGATTTTTCGTGAAATAGGATCTAAGCTCGTCCACGCCCCGGCCCTGACGGACACTGACCGGGAGCACCGGCACTCCGGGCGCCAGCGCACCCAACTGACGGGCCACCGCGGCCGGATCACGAGTGGTGTCGCTCTTGGTCAGGACCAGCAGCGGATCGGCGCCCGACTCCCACGCCAGAGCGAGCAGCCGCTCGACCCGGGCGTCGTCGGGCTCCGGATGGATCGGTTCGACGACCGCCACCACGTCCATGTTGGCGGCGAGGACCTGCCCGGACGAGTCCTTGTCGGCGGTACGCCGGATCAGCATGGTGGTGCGGGGCAGCACCAGCTCGAGCGTGGTGCGCCGGTCCGGCCAGTGCCGCAGCACCACCCAGTCGCCGGCGCTGGGAAGCGCGGCCGGATCACGGGCGGCTTCGATCATCACGGCACCGCCGAGGGTGGCCCGGGTCACGCCGGACCCGGTGAGGACGGTGCAGACGCCCCGGTCGGCCCGGAGCACCCGGCCGGGGGCGGAGTCGGGCCGGTCGAACCGGCGGAACTCGGAGACGAGACGGTCGTCCCAGCCCAGCTGGGACAGGTGGTACGACATGACAACCCTTTGCGATATGGGGGACGACGGGCCTGACACTCAGGCGAAGGCCCCCGGGTGAAGGGACGCGGTGACTGCAGACAGCACGCTCCTCACCTCCTTCGCTCACATCGATAGCCACGGTGATCGTTCGGCGCGTCTGCCACGACGGTAGTGGCGTCGTCACCGCCGCGAAAGCGAATTCCGTTAGGGTCGGTGCGTGACGATCGATCCGCTCGCGCTGATGACCGACGTCGAGGCCGCCACCGACGCGCTGCTGGCCGACATCCCGGCCGACGTCGCCGCGCCGTCCCGGCTGCCCGGCTGGACCGTGGGGCACGTGCTGACCCACCTGGCCCGCAACGCGGACGCCCTGACGAACCTGCTGACCTGGGCGCGGACCGGGGTGGAGACCCCGGCGTACGCGTCACCGGAAGCCCGCGCGGCAGGCATCGAGGCGGGTGCCGCCCGTCCGCTGGCCGACCAGGTCGCCGACCTGCGGCAGGCCCACGAGAGGTTCACTGCCGCGGCCGCCGCGATGCCCGCCGAAGCATGGGCGGCGGAGCTGCCGATGGCAAGGTCCGCGGCCGCGGTCCCGTGGCTGCGGCTGTGCGAGGTGGAGATGCACCGCGCCGACCTGGGCCACGGGTACACGCCGGACGACTGGCCGGCCGCGTTCGCGCTACGGCTGCTGCGGTCGATCGCCGCCGCCCCGCCGGAGGGCACACCCCCGATGACACTGCGCCCGGATGGCCTGGAGCACACGCTGGTGATCGGCGACGGGGCCCCGGAGATCAGCGGCCCCGCCCGCACCATCGCCGGCTGGCTCACCGGCCGATCCGACGGCACCGGCCTCACCGTCTCGCCGGACGGCGAGCTCCCCCGACCCGCGAGGTTCAAATGAGCGAGTATTCCCGTGACCTGGCCGAGGGCCTGACCCTGACGAAGCTGTCGGTGGGCCCGATGGACAACAACGCGTACCTGCTGTCGGCCGGCGACGACCAGCTCCTGATCGACGCCGCCAACGACGCGAGCCGCCTGCTGGACCTGATCGGCCCGGCGGGCCTGCGCACGGTGGTGACGACACACCGCCACGGCGACCATTGGCAGGCGCTGTCCGAGGTGATCCGCACAACGGGCGCCGAGTCGCTGGCCCACGAGGCCGACGCCGCCGAGATCCCGGTGGTAACCAGAACCCTGACCGACGGCGACACCGTCGAGGTAGGCGACCACACGCTGGAGGTGATCCACGTCGTGGGCCACACCCCAGGTTCAATCGTCCTGTCCTACCAGGGCAAACACTTGTTCACCGGAGACAGCCTGTTCCCCGGAGGAGTAGGAAACACCCGGGGCGTGAAAGAGAACTTCGACTCGTTGATCAGCGACGTGGAGCAGAAGTTGTTCGCCCGTTTCGGAGACGACACCGTCTTCTACCCGGGCCACGGCAAGGACTCCACGCTGGGCACGGAACGCCCGTCCCTCCCGGAATGGCGAGCCCGGGGTTGGTGAGATCACGCCGACTGATCCGTTGGTCACGGTCCACCCACGCGGCCAGGTAGTCGTCGTTTCTAAAAACTTTTCTGATACGAACCGGCCACACTCCCGTGGCCACAACGCAAGGCAGGCGCCGGGTCACCACCGACCCCCGCCCGCCGGGCGTATGCGGTGGCCACTCCATTTCGAGCCAACATCCCCGCCAACGCTCCAGCCGTTCCCGGACCGGGCAAGGCAGACGTTCCTTCAGGCACCCCACGCTCGTCGACCCGAATGTGCTGGTTCCACAAGACGCACGCTTGGGAAGCGTGCGTCTTGTGGAACCAGCACGAGTTCGAATATCAGTCTCACTTCCTGCCTCAGTTCGGCCGAGCCCAACCCTGCCAGCCGTCACCTCCCCTCTCCGATCTCCTCGACTCGACGCACTCCGCTGTCCTCCCGAGAAGCTAGTCAGCCGTAGCCATGCCTCGGTGCATGATTGACACGCTGGCCTCGTAGCGAAAGAAGACTTGATGACCTCTGAGGGTGATCTCCGCCGATATAGGGCGGATGCCAACAGGTACCGCTCCGACATCAGCAAGGCTTCAGGCACTGTGGCGACACAGCGCAAAAAGGCTGCTGATGCCATGACAGCGGCAAGCAAGTCGAAAAGCTCAGGAACTATCCGGATGAAGCAGGCCGAGGCCGATCGGGCAACCAAAGCTGCAAACGACGCCGAGAAGAAGCGCGCGGACCTCGAAGCTAAGCTGGCGGCGACAGAAGTGAAGATCACCAAAGCCCAAGAGACGATCGACAAGAATCAGCGCATCATGCATGAAAAGGCGATGCGCGATCTCCGCTCGAAAATTGAGCAGGCATCTTCCCAGTTCAAGCCGACACTAATGGCAAGGCAAGGAAACCCCTTCCCTGGACCTTCACGTCAATTTCCGAACAGAAACGGATCAATGCCCTCGCCAACCGCAGACGTCTTCCTCTCCCACGCCAGCGAAGATAAGGATGAAATCGCTCGCCCTCTGAAGGATGCCCTTGAAGCGCGAGGGGTAAGCGTTTGGTTCGACGAAATCCGGATCACGGTAGGAAAAAGCATCCGACGTGAGATCGAGAGCGGCATCGCAGGATGCCGATTCGCTTTCGTCATCATTTCACCCCACTTTTTCAGAAAGCAGTGGACACAAGCCGAACTGGACGCACTATTTGGCAAGAAGATGGACTCCGGCGACGACTCAGTACTTCCCGTATGGCACCACATCTCTAAGGATGAGGTAAAACTCCACTCCCCTTTGCTCGCCGGAATCCTCGCACTCAACTCTGCGACGATGACGGTCGAGGAGATTGCAGAAGGCCTGGCCGAGGCGGTTAAATCCTAGTAAGCGGATTTCGATTAATGTTCGCGGAATAACATCGAGGACCGCTCTCCAAGCTCGTTGCTGTCCGCCGCCCGGCTCCCACCGTTTCAGTTTCCGTCTCGGTCGCTGTCGTTCGTGGCCGTTCATGTCCCATCTGACTCGCACGACCTGCGCGGGTCAAAGGCGGTGGCGAACGACTGGTCGCAGACTTGGAAAGCGTGCTGGGAAACCCCTCATGGGTTCGAGGCCCGTGCCGCCGGCATCGTCGCGGAAGGATGCCGGCGGTGTCAGGCGGTATCGTGCGGCATCTGGCTTGCCGGATGGTTCGGGCGTGGTGGGCCGGATGAGGCGCGGGAGACCGGGACGCTTTCCCCGTTCCGGTCTCCCGTTTTTTGGTCAGCCGTGGCCGGGCTGGGCGTCCTCGGTCACGTGGATTCCCTCGGCGAATCCGAGGACGTCGGTCTTGCTCCAGCCCAGGCCGTCCCAGACCTGGACCTGCATGCGCGGGCCGCTGGGCTGGTCGACGTACAGCCACCAACCCGTCGTCATGCCTTCGGCCTTGCCCAGCACGCCGGGGTTGCCGGCCACCTGCACCTTGTCGCCTTTGGGGGTGCCGGTCTCGTCGACCGACTGGAGCATGACCACAACCTTGTCCTCGAAGTTGTGGATGTTCTTGTCCTTGGCGTTCTTCGGGGCGATGGTGAGCACGCCCGCGTCGACGCCCTGGATCTCCCAGCCGTCCGGAACCTTGTCGAGGGTGAAGCCTTCCGGCTGCTTGCCGGTGTAGGCGACCAGCTTCACGGTCGGCGCGACGCTGCCGCCGGCGACGGTGCCCTGGGCGAGCGGGCTGGTCGAGGCGGCAGGGGCGCCGCCGGTGGTGGCGAAGGCGACGGCCGCGGCCAGGGCGGCGACGGCGAACGCGGAGCCGCCTCCGGCCTGGACGAGACGGCGGCGGCGCAGGGCCCTCTGGCCGCGGGCGATGTCGGCGGCGACCTGGTCGGTGGTGGGTTCGACGGCCGGTCCGGCGATGCCCGCCAGCCCGTCCTGCAGGTTCATCATTTCATTTCTCCTGGTCACAGCGTTGCAAGGGAGGCGTTGACGCCCAGGACCGTCCGGAGGCGGTCGAGCGCCCGGGCGGTCTGGCTCTTCACCGTTCCCTCGGAACATCCGAGGGCGTCGGCGGTGTCGGCGACGTCGAGGTCGTAGAAGTAGCGGAACACCAGCGCCGCCCGCATCCGGGGCGGCAGTTCCTTCAGGGCCACGCGCAGCCCGTCGGAGACGTCCCCCTCGTGATGTGCCGCGGCCACCCGGTCCGGGACCTCGGCCATCGACCGTTCGCTACGCCGCCACCACCGCCGCCGCTCGTCGGTCAGCGCGTTCACCAGCACCCGCCGGACGTAGCCGTCCGGGTTGTCGGCACGCTGGAACGCCGGCCAGGCGACGTACAGTTTGGTCAGCGCGGACTGGACGAGGTCTTCGGCCAGGTGGGCGTCGCCCGCCGTGAGCAGAGTCGCCGTACGCACCAGTGCGGCCCTCCGGCTGACCACGAACTGATGGAATTGCTCGTCTCGCTCGGTCTTCACACGATCCCCTCCTTCACTCTCACGCCTCCCTGACGACTGCCACCTCCTCCGGGTTGCATCCCATCGCGGTCAGTCCGGCGGCCGGGCGACGACGAGCACTCCGTCCGGCAGGGTCACGGCCACCCGGCCGTGGTCGGGATTGACCGACACGGTGTTCTCCGGGAACCGCTCCCACTGCCGGCCCGGCCCGCCCAGCAGGTGCCCCTCCGGGGTGAGCACGAGCAGATCCTCCCCGGTCATCCAGGTCAGGCGGTAGATGTCGGTCAGTTCACTGAGCACCTGAGGTTTCCCGGGGCCGGCATGTTCGACCGGAAGGCGGACAGCGCGCACCACTTGCCCCAGCGCCTGCTTCCGGGTGGTGATGGTGAGCGTCTTGGAGGAATTCGCCGCGGTGGGAAAAGATAGACCGATGTCACTTGATGGCGAAACCGGCGAGGAGGCCGGTGAAGGGCTTGGGCGGCGGTACGGCGTACTCGTCGCGCCGTGACGTTCGCAACCCGAGGCCGACCAGGGACTGCACCAGCAGTGTGGCGGCGGTGACCCCGTCGATCACCGGGGCGCCGATGCGCTGGGACACCTCGGCGCAGAAGCCGGCCATTCCGGCGCAGCCGAGCACGATGACGTCGGAGCCGTCCCGGTCCAGGGCCTCGCGGGCGAGCGCGACGACCCGGGGCAGCACCGCCGGGTCGGTCTCCAGTTCCAGGACCGGGATCTCGCAGGCGTGCACTCCCCGGCAGGCCCCGGCGGGGGCGTACCGCTGGGCCAGGTCTCGCGCCCGTCCGGCCGTACGGCCGAGGGTTGTGACCACGCTGAAACCGCGACCGACGAGCATCGCCGCATGCATCGCCGCCTCCGCGATGCCGACCACGGGACCGGTCGCGATCTCCCGGGCGGCATCGAGTCCGGGGTCGCCGAAGCAGGCGACCACGTAGCCGTCCGCGCCGGCCCGCTCCCCCGCGATGATCTCGGCGAGCAGGCCGGGAACGGCGAGGGCCTCGTCGTAGTGGCTCTCGATGGAGGCCGGCCCCATGTCCGGGTTGACCGCCTCGACGGTGACGCCCGGACCGGCGACGGCCCGGGCGCTGGTCCCGATCAGGGCGGTCATCGACGCCGTGGTGTTGGGGTTGACGACCCGGATCAGTGTCATCTCTTCTTGGCGAGGCCGAGGTAGATGACGAACCCGAGGGCGCAGCCGATGAACCAGCTGTACTTGGCCACCTCGGTCATCGTGCCGAGCACCGGGATCACCGCGATGAGCGCGCCGGCCACGGTGGCGATGATCGCCGGCGGGTTGTAGCCGTTCTTGTAGAAGTACCTGCCGCCGGGCGACATGGTGAACATCGCGTCCACGTCCACCCGCTGTTTCCGGATCAGGTAGTAGTCGGCGATCAGGACCCCGAACAGCGGCCCGATGAAGGCGCCCAGCGTCTCCAGCGTGTAATGGATGACCTCCGGGTTGTTGTAGAGGTTCCACGGTGTGAGCAGCACCGACCCGACCGCGGCGATCATGCCGCCGGCCCGCCAGGAGATCCGCTGCGGGCTGACGTTGGAGAAGTCGAACGCCGGCGAGATGAAGTTGGCGACGATGTTGATGCCGATCGTGGCGATGGTGAAGGTGAGCGCGCCGAGCACGATCGCGAACGTGCTGTCGATCCGCGCCACGGTCGCGACCGGGTCGGTGAGCAGCTCACCGAAGACCGGCACGGTGAGCGAGGCGGTCACCACCGTCAGGATCGAGAACATCAGGAAGTTGACCGGCAACCCCAGAAAATTCCCGACCTTCACTTTCTGGTACGTGGATCCATAGCGCGAGAAGTCCCCGAAGTTGAGCATGGGGCCGGAGAAGTAGGACACGACGAGTGCGATCGCGCCGAGCATGACCGGGATCGCGTCCAGGCCGGTGACCGTGACCTCGCCCAGGTTCAGGTCGATGGCGCCCCAGCCGGCCCGGGAGATCAGGTATCCGGCGAGGACGAACATGACCACGTAGACGGCCGGGCCGCAGAAGTCGATGAACCGGCGGATCGTCTCCATGCCGGTCCAGAAGACGGCCGCCTGCAGGACCCAGAGCAGGGCGTACGTGCACCAGCCCAGCAACGGCAGGCCGAGGAACCCGTACTGGCCGACGTCGGCGTACGGCATCAGCGACGGCCACAGTTTGAGGATGACCACGTCCAGGGCCGCCGAGGCGAGGTAGGTCTGGATGCCGTACCAGGCGACCGCGATCGCCCCGCGGATGATCGCCGGCACGTTCGCGCCGAGCACCCCGAAGGCCACCCGGTTGATCACCGGATAGGGCACGCCTGTCACCTGGGACGGCTTGGCCACCAGATTGCAGAAGAAGTAGACGATGGTGATGCCGACGACCAGCGACACCAGCACCTGCCAGCTGGACAGCCCCAGCGCGAAGAGGCTGCCCGCGGTGACGTAGCCGCCGACGCTGTGCACGTCGGACATCCAGAACGCGAAGATGTTGTACGACCCCCACCGCTGTTGTTTGAGCGGCGCCAGGTCCTCGTTGGTGAGTCGCGGATCGTAATCGGGTTTCGTGACGCCGCTACCGACCGGCATGCCGGCGGCTTCGACCAGGTCCTCGTGCGGTCTGCCGGGGATGGTGGACATGGACGTCACGCTATGAATCCGCTGTTTCACCGGGATGTGCGGAACTGTATATCTTCCGGTACCGGATAGAGCTGACGCTGGTTCACCACGGTCCGCCGGACGTGCGGCGGGTTGACCAGCGGGGCGGTCGGCGCCCGCCGTTCGGCCATCATCCCGATGATCGCGCGGGACGCCTGGTCGTAGCCGGTCCGGTACGCCTCGTCCCGGTCCCGTCCGTGCCGGTGCCACTGGTGGATGCGCCCGACCGCGTACCCGCTGGACACCACGATGGCGAGGGTCAGCAGGAGGTAGAGGACACCGTTGCCGGGCGCGGTCACGACCGGTCCGTCCCGGTGGGGCACGCCCGGCTGCGCGGCGCGCCCGGGCGGGGCCGGGAGAACTCCCGGCGGGGTGGCCGGCCCACCGGCGCCGGGGTGACCGGCCGGCGCCGCCCGGTGGGTATCCGGCCGGCGAACCCGGCCGACGCGTGCCGGTACCCGTCCCGGAAAGCGGCCCGGCGCCGATGCTGCTCACGCTGCCGCTGATGCACCCGGCCGCCGGCGTAGGCGCTGAGGCACGCCACCACGAGAGCGCACAGCGACTCCACCAGAATGACCCGGGCCGGTGTCATCGGCGGATCGCCTTCACTGTTTCCTCCGGCATGGTCCCGTCCTTCGAATGCCGCTGGTTTCATGACGGCAAACTCACGTCCGGCGACGAAGGAAGTCAGTCACACGAGCGGTCCCGGCTGGCCGATCGGCCGATTGCCTCCGTGGCCGCGGGCACTGGGCCGCACGGTCCACCCGCCGGCCCCGAACGGACGGCACCGCAGGCCGTGTGACGGAGTCCCCAGGGGTGAGAACCAGCCTGATTCACGCGAACGGGAACCCAGGGTATTTGACTTGTCTGTCCGTTTTGCCAACATCCCCCTCGCGGCCTCCCACCCGGCCGGACCCCGCCGCCGAGGGAAAGGCACCCGCGCATGCTGCAGTCCCGGACCACTCGGCGTGCGCTGGCCGCGGCCGCCGTGCTCCTGGCGGTGACCGCCGCGACCGGGTACGTCCACCGGGAGGTCGACTCGCTCGCCCTGTTCGCCTGCTGGTGCGCCGGGTACGGCACGCTGCTCGTCCGGGCCTGGTCGTTCGTCCGCAACGGCCGGGTTCCGCGCCCGGCGGCGGCGACCGCCCGGATCGTGGCGATCGTCCCGGCCTGCGCCCCGGACGACGCGGACCTGCGCGCCTGCGTCTGGTCGCTGCTCAACCAGCACGGTGTGGTCGTCGGTGAGGTGCACGTCGTCGACGACGGCCCGGTCAACCGCCCGGTGCGCCCGTTCGCCCATCCCCGGGTGCACTGGCACCACCGGCTGGACGGCGGCTCCCGCCCGGCCGCGCTGCACGTCCTGGACCGGCTCGAACCCGCCGACTGGGACTTCGTGCTGACCCTGGACGGCGACTGCGTCCTGGACGACCACGCGCTGGAACACCTGCTGGAGGTGTTCACCGACCCGCGGGTGACGGTGGCCAAGCCGATGATCGCGGCCCGCAACGCCGGGCAGAACATGCTCACCCGGATCGCCGACGTGCATCTGGGCACCGCCCGCGGGCTGCGGATGAGCCGGCCGCTGCCGGGCGCGGGCCTGTGCCGGGCCGGGGTGGCCTTCCAGGACCGGGACCACCACCGGGGCGGGTCCGCGGCCTTCGAGGGCGAGGTGCTCGTGGTGCCGGCGGCGACCGTCTGGACCCGGGCGCCGGCCGACCGGGACGCCGCCTACCGCCAGTGGCTGCGCTGGTCCACGACGTGGTGGCGGACGTTCGGCCGGGTGGTGCCGGCGGCCCGGATGCTGGCCGGGTCACTGGCCGTCGGGTACGCATCGGTCGCCCTGGTCACCGGGCCGGTCCGGAGCGGACCGGCCGCTTTGTACGCCACGTTGTATCTGCTGGTTCGTTACGCCATGACGGGTCTGTATCTGGTCGACCGGCCCCGGACGAGCGGACCTGACAGGTTCTGGACGTGGCTGCTGCTCACCCCGGCCGAAGCCGCCCTCAACCTGCTGTTCGTCGTCCCGGTCAGATACATCGCCCTGCTCAGGCTCTGCCGGAGCCGTTCCAGATCGTCGACGGCCGGTCCCGGCACGGTCTACCACAGCGCACACCTGCTTGAAGGGAACCGAACGTGAACACCGACACCGAGGTGATGTTCTCCGGCGGTCTCGACGGCGTGATTGTCCCGGCGATGCCCCCCACACAGCGCACGACGTCCATGCCGGCCGGAGCGGGAGAGACCCTGGTCCTGCCGGACGGGGCACTCCAGCTGCTCGCACTGGCCCAGCGCACCGCCGACGACCACATCGCCGCGGTGAACCGGCACGCGCACCAGGTGCGCGCCGAGGCGCAGGCCCTGGCCGAACAGATCCACCGCGACGCCCATGCGTACGCCGACGAGGCGCGCGCCGAGACCGACCGGATGCTGGCGCAGACCCGGGCCGAGTCCGACCGGATGCTGACCGCGGCGCGGGCCGAGGCGGAGCGGATCGTGGCCGAGGGCAACGACCACGCCGACCAGATGAAGGCCCAGGCCGAGCAGCGTTACCAGGACGCCGTCGGCGGGCTGGCGAAGCAGCGTGAGGCGCTGCAGAAGCAGATCGAGGCGCTGGCCAGCTTCGACAACGACTACCGGCAGCGGATCACGGTGTTCCTGCAGAGTCAGCTGCGGGCGCTCTGGGCCGAGGAACCCCGGGCCGTCGATCCGCTGGACCCGGCCGCCTGAGGCCGGCGCCGCCGGTTCAGGCGTCGTCCCCGGCTTCAGGCGTTGTCCCCGGCGGACGGGGCGCGGTTGCGGCGCCGCCGCCGGAAGTCGATCTCCCGCCAGTCGTCCGGGATCTGTGCGACGAAGAAGCGCTGGACCGGGGAGAGTTCGCCGACCGAGGCGAGTGTCTTCTGGGCCCGGATCCACCGGCGGGTGTCGGTGCGGGCGCGCTGTGCCCGGGCCCGGGCGATCGGATCCGAGGGGTCGCTGTACGGCTGATCGCTGTCCAGCAGCGCCAGCGCCGCGTTGTAGGCCGCCCGCCACCGCGCGGGCAGGTTCGTCCTGTCGTCTTTTGCCACGGTCAAGTCCCTGTTCTGGTCGCCGTCCGGTTCTTCTTAACTTGCCAGAAATGCCGCGCGGTGCCGGAGCGGCCCGATCCGGTGCGGTGACCCGCGCTAACAGCCCGGACAAGGTGCCTCAATACCCCTGCGCGAACTATTTCGAGGGATAACCGACGATTCCGTACTACATGCGGCCAAGGTCCGGTCGGGAGTTCAGCCGATCACCATCGGCCGAACGGCGGGCCGGGCCGGGTGAACGGACGGTCGCTAACAACCGGACGCACGACACCGGGCGGGCGATCACCACGCCGCGCCGGAGCCGGCCGGACCGCCGGAGGCGAAGTCCTCTCGTAACGGCCCGCAGTTCCACTGAACGGTCAGCATCGGCAGTCGTTCAGGCACCCGGGAATGGACACAGGAGCGACAACCGACGTCGCGGAAATGGTGTTCTCCATTCCGAAAGGCTCGACCAGTGAAACAAATCCGAAAGGAACCGCGATGAAAAAGCTCACCCGCGTTATCTCCACGGGTGGACTCGGCTTGCTCGCCGCGCTTGCGGTGGCTGCCGGGCCGGCTCAGGCCGTCAATGCGAATAACGTCGCGCACACCAAGCCCGCGCGGCAGCCGATCCACCTGAACGACGGCGTCCAGGTGGCCGGGTTCTACTCGTCGCTGCAGCAGTGCAGCCTGGCCGGTCGTTTCGGTCAGCAGCGGGGTTACTGGGACGCCTACAGCTGCAGCCCGGTCCGCGTCGGTGCCCGTGGCGGCGCCTGGGCGCTCCAGGTCGCCAGCTACGACAACTGGGACCGGCGCGGTTTCGACATCGCGCTGCGCGCCGTCTGCGCCTTCCCGAACCAGTACCGCCCGGTCTGGGTGGGGCAGTACTCCCCGAGCCGTCCGGCGCGGGTCATCGTCAAGAGCCCGGGCCGCGTGATCTACGGCCACCCGGGCCGGGTCATCTACGGCAAGCCCGGCTGGGGCTGGGGCGGTAAGGGCTACGGCGGCGGCTGGGGCCACGGCGGCGGCAACGGTGGTGGCAGCCACGGTGGCGGCGGTTACGGCAACGGTGGTGGTCACGGCAACGGTGGTGGCTACGGCAACGGCGGTGGCGGCAACCACGGCGGTGGTGGCGGCAACCACGGTGGCGGTAACGGCCACGGCGGCGGTGGCGGCGGTGGCAACCACGGCGGTGGCGGTGGCGGTGGTAACCACGGCGGTGGCGGTGGCGGCAACTACGGTGGCGGCGGCCGCAACTGATCACCGGAGGCCCCGCGTGACGGCGCGGGTGCTCCGGGCCGGCCGGGCGACCGCGCTCCGGCCGGCGACCGGATGATCCACACCGGTGCCACCGGGCCACGCGCCTGATCCGGTGGCACCGGCGCCGGGCCCTCCTGGACAGGGGCCCGGAAAAGCGGAACGGAAAAGGCGGGCCCGTCGGGGCCCGCCTTTTTCACTGCTTTCTCTGATCCCCGTGAATGCCCCGGGAGGCCATCACGAAGAATGCTCGGTACCCGTGCTGATAACCGTCCCGGAACGACCTGTCGCGTTCGAGCCCGAGCCGGTACCACTGATGGATCCGCCCGCCGAGATAGGCGATCAGGGCCGAGATCATGATGCAGGCGACGATCTCGGTGACGTTGTCGGTCGGCATTGTTCGAGCTTAAAGTCGCCGCACCGCGCGGACAAAACGCCGGCCGCCTCATCACCCCGGTGGATCCGGTGGTACCGACCGCATCCGGAGCACGAACGTCGATCCGCCGTTCTCCCCCGGGTGATGGTCGACGTCGCCGCCGTTGGCCCGCGCCAACTCCCGGACGATGTAGAGGCCCAGCCCGGTGCCGGTCACCGTCCCGGCGGTGGACTCGGCCCGGGCGAACCGGTCGAAGAGCCGGTCCCGGAACTCCGGCGGCACACCCGGCCCCTCGTCGCGGACCTCGACGGTGACGTCCGGGCCCCGGCGCCGGGCGACGATCGCGGTGACCCCGCCGCCGTACTTGGCCGCGTTGCTGATCAGGTTGGTGAGGATCTGGTCGAGGTGACCGGGCTGCACCATCGCCTCCAGATCCGGCGGGCAGACCACCGGCACCCGGCCGGTGGCGGTGGCCACTAGCGCGGCGTCGACGTGCTCGGCGACCCGCACCGGGACCGGCGCCGCCATCAGCCGCCCGGCGTCCAGGCTGACCAGGTCGAGGACCTCCTGGACGATGACCGCCAGCCGCTGGGTGGTCCGGTGCACCTTGCCGACGATCTGCCGGGTGCCGCCGGGCAGGTCGTCCTCGGCCAGGGCCAGGTCGAGGTTGCCGAGCATCATCGCCAGCGGGTTGTTGATCTCGTGGCCGAGCATGCCGATCAGGTCGGCCTTGAGCTGGTTGGCGGCCTCCAGCTCACGGTGCCGGTCGGCCAGGTCCGCGGTCCGGACCCGGACGGTGTCCTCCAGCGAGTCGTAGAGCAGGGCGTTGTCCAGGGAGACCGCGAGCTGCCCGGCGATCAGCCGGACCGCTTCCAGCCGGTCGGTGGCGAACACCCCGTCCTGCCGGTGGTTCTCCAGCAGCAGCACCGCGCCGCCGGCGTCCCGGCTCGGGATCGGCACCGCCAGCAGCGCGCAGGTGCCCAGCCCGGCCAGGTACGGCTCCCCGGCGAACCGGGCGTCCCGGGTCGCGTCGGCCACCAGCAGCGGTTTGCCGGTGCGCAGCACGTACCGGACGGCCGACGCCAGCCGGTCCGTACCGGCGCCGGTGTGGTTCGGCAGCACCAGGCGCACGTGGGTGGCCCCGGTCATCGCGCTGAGCACGTCGCCGACCTGGTCCTCCAGCCCGGACAGCGAGGTCGCCGAGCTGAGCGCCCGGGTCGCCCGCAGGATCGCCACCAGGTCGATCCGGTCCGCGCCGGCGCCGCTGCCGGACTCCCCGGCGGTGGCCCGCAGGAACGGGTGGCCGGTCTCCAGCCGGGACAGCGGCCCGCCCGCGCCCCAGTCCCGGTACGTGTCCCGGGCCTCGATCAGCAGCCGGTGCCCGGTGTGCGCCATCCCGCGTTCCAGGTGGAACCGCGCGGCCCGTTCGGCCAGCAGCGCCCGGTGCCAGGGCCGGCCGGTCACCTCGTCCAGGCCGGCGTCGAAGTGCCGGGCCGCGGTGTCCGGGTCGCCGCGTGCCCAGGACCGTTCGGCGTCGACCAGGTGCAGCAGCGGCCGGAAGTTGCGGGGCGCGTCACCGGCCCGGGCGGCGAGCCAGTCCCGGAGTTCGCCGAGTTCGCCGGTGACGGTGTGGTCGCCGTCCCGCAGCCGGGCGGTCAGGCTCAGGCAGCGGACCAGCCGGGCCAGCGCGGAGACGTAGAACCCGCGGATCGCGCCGTGGTGCCGCATAGCCGCGGCGGAGTGCTCGTCCAGGGCCGCCGGATCGTCGCGGAGCAGGGCGGCGAGCGCCCGGTTGACGTGGTGCCCGGCCAGCGCCGGCGGGTAGGTGTGCAGTCCCTCCGGTTCCGGCGGCTCCGGTTCCGGCTCGGGTTCACGCAGGCCGCGGACCAGGTCGCGGTAGCCGATCAGGCTGAGCGCGGCGGTCCGGTTGCCGGTGTGCTCGGCGGCGGCCAGGGCGGCGGTGATCTCCTCGGCGACCGTCTCCAGCGAGTCCGCGGTGTCGAACAACGCGGCCGCCTGCCGGACGCTGCTCAGCCCGGCGACCAGGCCGTCCCCGGCGGCGAGCAGGTCGTCGCGGGCCTGCGGGCCGGCGTCGGCGATCTCCTCCAGCGGTTCGAACCAGTGCGCGGCCAGGTAGAGGTACATGTACCGGGCGACCGCGGTCTCGGCCCGGTAGCCGTGCGCCCGGCCGGTCTCGGCCACGTACCGGCTCAGCCGGTAACCGGTGCGGTAGTCGTCGAGCTGGTCGATGGTGGTGCAGATCACCGCTCCGGCGGCGCCGATCACCGGCGGGCAGACCCCTTCCCGCTGCCACAGCCGGTACGCCTGCAGCACCACCCAGGCGTGGTGCAGCGGCCCGAGCCGGTAGGCGGGCACCAGCAGCCGGTTCAGCAGCCGCCCGGCCGCCAGCACCCGGGGGTCGGTGGTCTCGCCGGCCAGGTCCAGGTCGTCGAGCCGATCGCGCAGGCCGGCCGTCTCGGCGCGCACGTACGACGCCAGATCGTCAGGCGGTTCGACACCGAACCGGCGCAGCATGTCCAGGCCGAGCTCCCACGAGGACCGCGAGTCGCCGCGCTGGGCCAGCAGGTTCACCTGGACCGCGGCGGCCCCGGCCAGGACGAGCAGGTCCGCGGGCCGGGCGGCCAGGTCCTGGTGGATCCGGTCGGCCTCGTCCAGCCGGCCCAGGCAGTAGAGGGTGGCGTGCCGGTCCGCGGCGATCACGTCGGACAGCGGATCCGGATCCGCCACCAGCCGGGCCGCCGCGTCGAACAGTTCGGCGGCCACCCCGTGATTGGTGAGCCGGGCGGTGCGCCGGCCGGCCGCGTGCAGCAGCACCGCCGCGGCCCGCCGCTCGGCCGGATCGGTGACCAGATCGGCCGCCGCCAGGTACTGCTCGGCCGCCTCCTGCTCGTACCCGGGCCGGCCGGCCAGACGGCGGGCCATGTCGAGGTGGGTCTGCTCGCGTTCGGCCGCGGTCCACAGCTCCCGGGCCGTCTGGTGCACCAGGTCGAGGCGGAACCGGACGGTCCCGCCGGTGATCAGAATCAGTCCCCCGTCGGCGGCCGGGGTCAGGTCGCGGGTCAGCGCCGGTTCGGCGGTCCCGGTCGCGGCGGCCAGCAGCCCGGTGGCGACGTCACCGCCGAGACCGGACAGGGCGGCCAGGTGGTGACGGGCCGGGGCGGGCAGCTGCTCCACGCGTACCGACAGCAATCGGGGAACCTGGTGGGCCGCGACGAAGGACCGGACCGCCTCCGGCTCCCACCGCCAGCCCTCCGCCGACAGGCTCAGCAGCCGCTCCGACCGCAGACCGTTGAGCAGTTCCACCATCGTGTACGGGCTGCCGCCGGCACCGTCCCGGACCGCTTCGGCGAGCCCGGCCGCGGCCGGCGGGCGCAGTCGCAGCACCGCACCGACCAGCGCGGCCGCACCGTCCGGGCCGAGTCCGCCGAGCCGGATCTCCGGCGCGATCCGGCCGGCCCGCTGTCCGCGTTCGATCAGCGCCCGCAGCTCCGGTTCCGCGTCCCGGTAGGTCCCGGTGATCAACAGGCCGGGGATCGGCCCGGCGTTCAGGATCGCCTCCAGCACCCGCAGCGACCCGTCGCCGGCCCACTGCAGGTCGTCCAGGACCAGCACGATCCGGTGCCGGGCGGCGAACCCCCGCAGCACCGCGACGGCGGCCGCCCCGGCCCGGTCCCGGTCCTGGTCGGACAGCGGATCCGCCGCCACCGGCCGGTCCGGGAGCCCGAGCAGGCCGGCCATCTCCGGGATCGCGGCGTGCACCACCTCGGTGTCGCCGCCCAGCTCGGCGGCGAGCCGGCGGCGGTCCTCGGCGATCTCCGGCTCCGGCTCGGCCAGCGCCGCCTGGACCAGCGCCCGCAGCGCCCGGGTGATGCCGCCGGTGCCGGTGCCGGTGCGGAACCGGTCGAACCGGCCCGGCGCGAACCAGCCGCCGCGGGCGGTGACCAGCGGGCGCAGGGTCCGCAGCAGCGTGCTCTTGCCGATCCCCGGCGGCCCGGTGACCAGCAGCGCCGGGCCGCCGCCGCGCAGCGACCGGTCCAGAGCTTCGGTGAGCGGGCCGATCTCGGTGTCCCGGCCGACCGGGTGGGCCGGCGGCACCAGGAAGGCCGGGAAGTCCCGGTCGCCGAGCGGCCCGCGCCCGTCCGGATCGTCCCGGCCGCGGGCCAGGTCGTGGGCCAGCCCCTCGGCGCTCTGGTAACGACGGGCCGGATCCTTCTCCAGCAGCCGCATGACGATCGCGGCGAACCGGGACGGCAGCCCGGCCCGGCACCGCTCCGGCGGGACCGGCGGCCGGACCAGGGTGTCCCGGACCAGGGCCAGGGTGTCCGTCCCGGCGATCGGCGGGACGCCGGTGGCCAGCGCGTACAGGGTGGCGCCCAGGCCGTACAGGTCGGCGCGGGAGTCCACCGCCGTCCCGATCCGGCCGGTCTGCTCCGGCGCCAGGAAACCCAGCGTGCCGATCGGGCCGTCACTCGGCGCGCCACGGTCCGGCCCGCGCAGCGCCAGGTCGAAATCGATCAGCAGCGGGGTGCCGTCGCCGGTCAGCAGGACGTTGGCCGGGGTGATGTCGCGGTGGATCACCCCGGCGCGGTGCACGGCGGCCAGGGTCCAGGCCAGATCAACTGCCAGATCCCACAGCTGCGGTACGGCTAACGGGGCCCCGTCCAGGGCCCGGGCGTCGTCGTCCGCCAGGATCAGCACCCGGCGGGAGCGGTCGTCGGCCAGCCGGGGCACACCCCGGATCCCGGCCAGCCCGCGCAGTACCGCCTGCTCGTGTCCGGTGCGGTGGGTCGCGCCGGGGCCGGTGGCCCGTTTGTGGATCACGCTCCGGCCGTCGGGCGCGGTCCGGCGAAAGACCTGCGTTCTCTCGCTGCGGTAGAGCACTACCCGATTTTGCTTGTTTTCGGCGCCTTTGTAGGCGTACCGCAGCAATCCTGGTCCTTCCTGTTTTTCAGTCCTCCTCCGCGAACAGGCCGATGTCGCGCGGCAGCACCGAGACGAACCGCTGCAGCCGGCCGTGATGAGCGGCACACACCCCGGCCAGCGCCTCCTCGTCCCGGCGCAGGAACGCGGCGAGCATCCCGGCATGGTCGGCGTGCAGCAACTCCCGATCAGAACCGGTCAGATGGGACATCGGGCGCAACGGCTCGGTCATGTTCCAGGCCGACTCCAGCATGTTCAGCAGCCGCCGCATCCGGCACGGGGTGATCAGCGCCAGATGGAACCGGCGGCTCTCCCGGTGATATGCGGCACCCCCGTCGCCGGCCTCGATCGCCTGGTCCAGCGCCCGCAGGGCGGCCCGCGCCGTCCGGTCGTCGGCCTCGGTCGCACCGGCCACCGCCGCCCGCAACGCGGCCGTCTCCAGCGCCTCCCGGACCAGGTAGATCTCGCCGAACTCGCGGGCCGTCATCATCGCCACCCGGTAGCCGCCGTTGGCCCGATGGTCGACCAGGCCCTCCCCGATCAGGGTCATCAACGCCTCCCGGACCGGGATCCGGCTCACCCCGAACACCGCCGCCACCGCGTCCACCGGAATCGCCGACCCGGGCGGCACCTGACCGTGCAGGATCACCGCCCGCAACTCGTCCACGATCGCGCTCCGCAGACCCCCGGGCTCGCCACCGGCCGGCCGGTCGGCCAGCCGGGCGAGCAGGGCCGAGCGGCGCCGGGGTCCGGACATGCCCGGACCCTAGCCCTCCGCGGTTATCGGCACGTTTCACACGGCTCGCGTCTTTCCCGGCTCTTCTCCGCCCGCGCCCGCATGTCCTTCCGGGCTCTTCTCCGCCCGCGCCGCATGTCTTTCCGGCTGGCGGCGCCCCTCCGCGCGGATAGTCTGGAATCCACAGTGCGCTCAGCCGGGAGGTCGCCGTGCCCCTGTTCCCCCAGCCGAACCACCCGCCGGAATGGCAGCCGCCGCACCCGCCCGGCCTCACCCCCGGTTTCCCCGGCTGGCTGGAGGAGCGCCTGTTCGACCAGCGCATCGTCATGCTGCGCGGCCAGCTCAACGCCGAGACCGCGTCCGGCATCGTGGCCGCCCTGCTCACCCTCGACTCGGCCGGCCCGGAGGCCATCCACCTGCACGTGTCCAGCTCCGGCGGGGACCTGAGCGCCGCCCTGTCGGTGGTCGACGTGCTCGACGCGCTCGCCGCCCCGGTGCACGCCCTGGTCACCGCGGAGGCCGGCGGCGCCGCCCTGGCCGTGCTCGCGGCCGCCGGCGAGCGCGCGGCGTACCGGCACGCCCGGTTCAAACTGTCCGAGCCCCGCACCGCCGGGGTGACCGGCACCGCCGACGAGGTGGCCGCCGCGGCCGGGCAGCACCTGCGGGAGCTCGAGGAAGTGGTGCTCCGGCTGGCCGAGCTCACCGGGAAACCCCGCAGCCGGATCGAGGACGACCTGTCCACCGGGCGCAGCCTGAGCGCGACCGAGGCCGTCGAATACGGACTGATCGACGAGGTCGTGGTGCCGAAAAAGAACGGGCCCCGGTGAGATCACCGGGGCCCGTTCTCAAGTGCTAATTCAGCTGGCGACCTTCACGCCCATGGAGCGCGCGGTGCCGGCCACGATCTTGATCGCGGCGTCGAGGTCGTTCGCGTTGAGGTCGGGCAGCTTGCGCTCCGCGATCTCCTTGACCTGGGTCGCCGACAGCGTCCCGACGGTCGTGGTGAGCGGGTTGGCCGCGCCGGACTGGATGCCCAGGGACTTCCGGATGAGGAAGCTGGTCGGCGGCGTCTTGTAGGCCAGCGTGTGGCTGCGGTCCTCGTAGACCGAGACGATGACCGGGATGATCTCGCCCCGGTTCTTCGACGTGGCCTCGTCGTACTCGACCTTGACGGCGCGCATGTTGGCACCGGTCGGGCCGAGCATCTTACCGAGGTCGACCATCGCGGCGTTACCCGCCTCAAGCGCGAGGGTTACCTCATGAGTCTTTTTCTTGGGCGGCATTGAGTAGGGCTCCTTAGGGTGAGCTGCACGGGCCGAACTCGCAGCTCGCCAGCTTCAACGACACACGACTAACCCCGAGACAGTACTGGACCGCCGGGGCGGGCTCCAAATCACGGTCTCGGGCGCAAACAACAGTGTATCCCGCCTGACCTGCGGCCCTTCGGTGGGGCGGCTCGCAGCGCAAAAGGGACAGAAGGACTTAACTCTCGGGTCTTGACCCCGTGTCACATTCCGCAACCTTCGCCGGGAACAATAGACGCCATGCAGACCCGCACCGACCTACGCAACGTCGCCATCATCGCTCACGTCGACCATGGCAAAACCACCCTGGTCGACGCCATGCTGCGCCAGGGCAGCCAGTCCCACGCGCGTGGCGAGATGGCCGACCGCGTCATGGACTCCATGGACCTGGAGCGGGAAAAGGGCATCACCATCCTCGCCAAGAACACGGCGATCAGCTACCAGCCCGCCGAGGGCGACCCGGTCACCATCAACATCATCGACACCCCCGGCCACGCCGACTTCGGCGGTGAGGTCGAGCGCGGCCTCACCATGGTCGACGGTGTCGCCCTGCTCGTCGACGCGTCCGAGGGCCCGCTCCCGCAGACCCGCTTCGTGCTCCGCAAGGCCCTCGCCGCCAAGCTGCCGATCATCCTGATCATCAACAAGGTGGACCGGCCCGACGCCCGCATCAAAGAGGTCGTCGACGAGACCTACGAGCTGTTCCTCGACCTCGACGCCGACGAGCACCAGATCGAGTTCCCGATCGTCTACGCGTGTGCCCGTGACGGCATCGCCTCGCTGACCCAGCCCAAGGACGGCACCGTCCCCGAGGACAGCACCGACCTGGAGTCGCTGTTCAGCACCATCCTCAGCACCATCCCGGCGCCGAAGTACACCGAGGGCGCCCCGCTCCAGGCGCACGTGGTCAACCTCGACGCCTCGCCGTTCCTCGGCCGTCTCGCGCTCTGCCGCGTGCACGAGGGCACCATCCGCAAGGGCCAGACCGTGGCCTGGTGCAAGACCGACGGCACCATCAGCAACGTGCGCATCTCCGAGCTGCTGATCACCGAGGGCCTGGAGCGCAAGCCCGCCGAGAGCGCCGGCCCCGGCGACATCATCGCCCTCGCCGGCATCGCCGACATCATGATCGGTGAGACCCTCGCCGACGCGGAGAACCCGGTTCCGCTCCCCCTGATCCAGGTCGACGAGCCCGCCATCAGCATGGTCATCGGCACCAACACGTCGCCGATGGTCGGCAAGGTCAAGGGCGCCAAGGTCACCGCGCGCATGGTCAAGGACCGCCTCGACAAGGAGCTCATCGGCAACGTGTCGCTCCGCGTGCTGAACACCGACCGTCCCGACGCCTGGGAGGTCCAGGGTCGTGGCGAGCTGGCCCTGGCCATCCTGGTCGAGCAGATGCGCCGGGAGAACTACGAGCTGACCGTCGGCAAGCCGCAGGTCGTCACCAAAACCATCGACGGCAAGGTGCACGAGCCGGTCGAGCGTCTCACCATCGACGCCCCCGACGAGTACATGGGCGCCATCACCCAGCTCCTCTCCACCCGCAAGGGCCGGATGGAAGAGCTGATCAACCACGGCACCGGCTGGCTCCGCATGGAGTGGCTCGTCCCGGCCCGTGGCCTGATCGGTTTCCGCACCGAGTTCCTCACCGAGACCCGCGGCACCGGCATCATGCACCACCTGTTCGAGGCCTACGAGCCGTGGGTCGGCGAGCTGCGCACCCGCCAGAACGGTTCGCTCGTCGCCGACCGGGCCGGGGCCGTCACCGCCTTCGCGATGATCAACATCCAGGAGCGCGGCCAGCTCTTCGTCGAGCCCGCCACCGAGGTCTACGAAGGCATGATCATCGGCGAGAACTCCCGTGACGACGACATGGACGTCAACATCACCAAGGAGAAGAAGCTCACCAACATGCGCGCCGCCAGCGCGGACAACACCGAAAAGGTGATCCCGCCGCGGAAGCTGTCGCTCGAGCAGTCGCTGGAGTTCTGCCGCGAGGACGAGTGCGTGGAGGTCACGCCGGCTGCGGTCCGCATCCGGAAGGTCGTCCTGGACCAGAACGCTCGTGGCCGGGCTGCTGCTCGGCGTAAGCACCAGTAGGTTTTTCTCTGTTCGGCCCGTCCCTTTCTTTGGGGCGGGCCGAATTTTTGTCTCTCGGTTGTTGTGGGGACGGTTTTGGGCGGGCGTGGGTCACTCCGGGCGGTCAGGCTTGATCCCTCCGTGACCCACGCCCGCCCAAAACCTTGAGTTCAACCATTCGTGGTTCGGGTCGGCCTTTTTCTTGAGGTTCATTTATTTTTCTGGTACGTCGGGGGCAGCGCTCGTGGCCCGTCCGCCTGTTCAGGTCGTCCCGTGGCAGCGTCGGCTGGGGTGGGCGGTGATCTCACTTACCAAAGCAGGTAGGCCCTGTCTCCACCGAAAGCCCCACCTCCACAGCGACCACCGTCGCCCCCAGCAGCCCCGCCCCCTGGTAGCCCCGCCTCCACAACAGCCGCCACCGTCTCCGTTAGTCGCGCCTTCACAGCAGCCGCCGCCACCGTCTCCGTAGCCCCGCCCGACACGGCCACCGCCGTCTCCAGTGGCCCGCATGCGCCCAGCCGCGGCCCCGCAATGCGCCCTGCAGATCCGCGATGTGCCCAGCAACGCCCGCAATGCGCCCAGCCCGGACCGGCCAGCTCACCCCTGCTCACACCGCATCCGTCTTTCTTTCGCCTCCCGGCCCTTCTCCTTCTTCTCCCTCCCTTTCTTCTCCTTCGCCTTCTCTTCCTCCTTCGCCTTCGCTCCTGCCTTATTCACCGTTCGCCCCCTTCCTTCGCTGGGCGTTCGCCAGTCTTCCCGCCCGACGTTGACCGGCGGCTTTCCTCGCCTCGCCGGTATCGACCGCCCGCCGCTTCTCCTTCTCTCGCTGGGCGCTCGCCGACCTTCCCGGCCGTTGTCGCCCGCCCCACCTTTTTCACTTCGCCCGGCGTCCGCCAACCCTCTTGCCCGCCGTCAGCCGTCGCCCGACCTTCCCTCTCTCGCTTCGCCCGGCGCCCGCCAACCCTTCGGGCCGCCGCCCGGCCGCCCGTCTCCCCCTTCTCGTCCAGCCGGCGCCCACCAACCCTCCCGGCCCAGCGCGCGGCCACCACCGTGATCGTGTGACCGCTTCCGATCAGCTCGGCCCGGCAGCGCTCCAGGCTGCGACGGCGGATCAGGGCCACGACCGTGAGCGGCCGCCGCCCGGCCCCCACCGCCCGGCCGCCCACCTCCCCTTTCCCGCCTCGCCCGGCGCCCGCCAACCCTCCCGGCCGCCGTCAGGCCGCCCACCTCCCCCCTCTCGCCTCGCCCGACGCCCGCCAACCTCCCGGCCGCCCCGCCTCCTCTTTCCCGCCTCGCACGGCGCTCGCTGGCCCTCTTGGCCGCCGTCGTTCGCCGTCGCTCCCGGCCCGTCGCCGTTGTCCTCTCGTGGCTTCTGGCTGGCTGATGGGATCTCGCCTCGCCTGGTCACCGCGGGCTCGCCCGCTCGCCGCGACGGGATCGCCGGGCATCACTCGCCCGCCGGGGGCCGGATTGCCAGCGCTGGCGAGTCCGGGGCGCTCCGCCTCGGCCCGCTATCGGCTGCCCGGCTGTCGTCCTCGTCCTCGTCCTCGTCCTCGCCTTGCTGGTCTGGTCTGGCTGGTCTGGTCTGGCTGGTGGGGGTGGGGTGGGACGGCGAAAGGCCCGGGCGGCTGCTGCCGTCCGGGCCTTTCGCGGGGTTTTGGTTAGTTTGGCGGGGTGGTGACTACCAGGTCCCTTTTTCGGTCTCGGGAGGTTTTGATCAGGCTGGCTACTGTGGCTACCGCCAGCGTGCCGAGGATCACCAGGAGGGAGAGCCAGATCGGGATCTCCGGTGCCCAGTGGAAGCCTTCGCCGCCGTTGATGAAGGAGATGTTGTTGGTGTGCAGGGCCTCCAGGACCAGCTTCACACCGATGAAGGCGAGCACCACGGCCAGGCCGATGTTGAGGTAGACGAGGCGTTCGAGCAGTCCGCCGAGCAGGAAGAACAGCTGGCGCAGGCCCATCAGCGCGAAGACGTTCGCGGTGAAGACCAGGTACGGCTCCTTGGTGATGCCGAAGATCGCCGGGATCGAGTCGAGCGCGAAGATCAGGTCCGTGGTGCCGATCGCGATCATCACGATGAGCATCGGGGTGAACAGGCGCTTGCCGGTGTCGGAGACGGTGCTGAACCGGCCGTCGCCGAAGGACGAGGAGAGCGGCAGCGCCCGCTTCGCCCACCGGATCAGGATGTTCTCCTTGAACTCGTCGGACTCGTCTTCGCCCTTGACCAGCGTGAACGCCGTGTAGACGAGGAACGCGCCGAAGATGTAGAAGACCCAGGAGAACTGGGAGATCAGCGCGGCGCCGGCGGCGATGAACGCGCCGCGCATGACGAGCGCGAGCACGATGCCGATCAGCAGCACCTTCTGCTGAAGATGTCTCGGCACCGCGAAGCGGGCCATGATGATCACGAAGACGAACAGGTTGTCGACGCTCAGCGAGTACTCGGTGAGCCAGCCGGTGTAGAACTCACCGGCGGCCTGCCCGCCCGCGGTGAACCAGAGCCCGATGCCGAAGAGCACGGCGAGCCCGACGTAGAAGGTGACCCATCCGCCGGCCTCTTTCATGCTGGGTTCGTGCGGGCGGCGGCCGATGATGAGCAGATCGACGGCCATGACCACGATGAGCGCGACGAGAGTGGCAGCCCACACCCAGGGTGAAACGATCAAAACAGGACCTCCGGCAGACACGAGTCGTCGCTGCGCCCACCCATGATCGGCTGAGAACAGCGACGTGCGACTGTCGGAGGTCTCTTCCGCCGCGGTGACGTCCGCAACGCGACGTCCGCGACCACCGGTCCCGGGCCCACCGTGAGGTGTTCCGTGCTGACGAGGCCGATGCGGGGGAATACTCCCCTCCCACAGCGCCATTGTTACGCATACTCGGCGCGAACGGCACACCGGGAGACCAAGGAGTGGTACGGCTCGCGGCCAAACCGCCCATCCGGCCGGTATCGACCTACGCCGTTTCCGCCCGGTCAGGGCCGGACGTCACCCGTGGAGCCGCCGCTCATACTCAGCGTACGCGCCGGCAGGCGGATTTCCCCTTTGTTCAGAGTGTGCACGTCCCCGTCGGGCGTCCTAGTACGCTGCCGATTTGGACACGTATGCGACGCTGGCCGACATGGTTCTCGAAGTCACGCTGATCGACGTTCTCCCCGGCCGCGAGCACGAGTTCGTGAACGCCTACGAGGTGGCCCGCCCCGTGGTCGCCGAGGCCCCCGGCTGCCGGTCGATCCGCTTGCGGCGCGGCGTGGAGGCCCCCACCAGGTTCGTCCTGATGACCGAGTGGGACAGCATCGAGGCCCACGAGCACAATTTCCGCCGCACCGACCGCCTGGCCCAGTGGCGCGCCCTGATCGGCGGCGCACTCGCCCAGCCCCCCATGGCCGAATACTTCACCGACATCCACTGAAGCCGGAACCCCGAAGATCAACCCCCGATTGCCGCCGTACGACGGATCAGGCGCAGCCCCGATTCATTCGACAGTGGGATCACCTCGGGTGAGGCAGTAGACGCCCCCGGCCGGATCACGCATCGTCGTCCAGGCCGGCCACTCCCCCACGAAGACAGCCCCCAGAGTCTCGTGCCAACCCCGGGTAGCAGGCCGGTCGGCGGACGCCACGTCCAGATGCGCCGAAGCCGCCCGCTCCTCCCCGAGCCGTTGGAAGAGAACCCGGACGGGCACCGGCACCACCGGCCAGAGCCGGGAGAACACCGGCAGCCCACTGACGTCCCGCTCCCACCCGGTGATCGAGGCCCAGAAGTCCACCTCGGCATCGAACCGTGACGGCGGAACGTCGAGGCACACCTGATGCACCCGGCTGACCCCACCAGCGGGGTCACGGAAGGGCCGAGGCCGCCGGGATTCCCCTTTCCAGGGCGCCACACAGAACAGCAGCCCCGCCGGCGAAGCGAGAACCCGCCACACCCCGTGGTCAGCGACAACCGAGGCACCGGCGGCCACGGCCCGCTCCGAGAACACCCGCACGTCATCAACGGACAGATCCAGGTGCACCCCGCCACTCCCGGAGTGGACCCCTTGGATCTCCAGCCACTCATCCGAGTCCGAGCTGGTGAGCCCGACGAACCCGGCCACGTTCTCGGCCCGGATCCCACACCCGGTGACCGCACTCCAGAACTCGGCGGCCACCCCCAGCTCACCCACCGGCCGATCGATACACGCGCTGACCCAGCGAATCACGCTCACACCTCCTGAAACCGCCCCCGCCGCCCACGATCCCGGAACCCGATCCGCCGATAGAGCTCCGAGGCCGGATTGTCGACGTTGACGCAGAGCCACGACTCACGCATCCCGGAGGCCGAGGCCCGCCGCAACGACTCCCGGATCAGAGCGGCCCCCACTCCCCGCCCCCGAGCCGAGGGCACCACCCCGACCTGCACGATCCACCCCTCAGTGGCGGTGACAAACCCGGCGTCCCCTACCCCAGGCAGGGAGACCAGCAGAGACCAGTCCTCCCGGAAGTCGTCCTCCTCCACAGTCTCCGAGATCCACTCCTCAGCCGAGGGATCCGGAAACCCAGGACGTTCCCGAAACGAGTCCACATAAACGGCATGAAACCGCTCAGCCACGTCCGGCCCCCACTCCACGACGGAGGCCCTCTCCGGCAGCCCCGACTCACTGGAGAAGTCCGCGGCGGCAAGGTCGAAGCTCATGACGTCCTCAGCAAAGACCTGCCGGAACCCACGGCCGGCGAACAGACCCAGAACCCCGTCCGAGACCCCTTCACTCTCCAGAGTCACGCCCCCACCAAGATCCCGGGCAGCCGCAAGAGCCGTATCCAGAAGCCGCCCCCCGATCCCCCGCTCCCGAAACCCCGGATCCACCAGCCCGACAACCGAGGCCCCGTCGCGCCCAGGCCGAACAGCAGCCGCCGCGACAACCTGATCCCCGTCCCGCACGACAAAGGCCCGCCCGTCATCCCGAAGCCACCGGCTACGCACAAACCAGGGCTCAGCAGCCAGCGGAAGCCCACCATCAGCCGAAAGACACCGCCGAACCAGTCGAACAACCGCGTCTTCAGAAGGCGAGGCCCAGGGCTCGACAGCAGGAAAGCCAGAGGAGGTCATGCCGCAACCCTAGGGAGACCGCTCCGAGCAGGCGAACGGTTATCACCGCACGTTCGAACAAAAGGTTTTCGGGCGGGCATGGTTCACGGAGGGATCAAGCCTGACCGCCCGGAGTGAGCCATGCCCGCCCGAAAACCGTCCCTCCGGCGAACCCCGGAGAGAACTACTTGACCCCAGCCGCGTCCATCCCCCGAAGCTCCTTCTTGAGCTCGGAAACCTCATCCCGAATCCGGGCGGCAAGCTCGAACTGAAGATCCCGGGCAGCCCCCAGCATCTGCTCACTGAGGTCCTGAATCAACTGAGCAAGCTCAGCCCGGGCCATCCCCGCACGAGCCGGAACAGCAGCGGCCTTCCCGCGGGACCGGGTCTCCGGAACCGGAGCCTTCCCCCGGGACATCTGCCGCCCCGCCCCACCGACGAGCGCCCCGGAAACGGCCTCGTCGGTGTCCTCGGCCTCCTTGTAGATGTCGTCGAGAATGTCGTGGATCTTCTTACGCAGAGCCTGCGGCTGGATCCCGTGGGCCTCGTTGTGAGCGATCTGCTTGGCCCGCCGGCGATCGGTCTCGTCGATGGCGTTCCGCATCGAGGGCGTGATCTTGTCCGCGTACATGTGGACCTCGCCGGACACGTTACGGGCGGCACGCCCGATGGTCTGGATCAGCGATCGTCCACTGCGCAGGAACCCCTCCTTGTCGGCGTCGAGGATCGCGACCAGCGACACCTCGGGAAGGTCGAGGCCCTCCCGGAGCAGGTTGATGCCGACGAGGACGTCGTAGTCGCCCTTACGCAGCTCCTTGAGCAGCTCGACCCGGCGCAGGGTGTCCACCTCGGAGTGCAGGTAGCGAACCCGGATCCCGTTCTCCAGGAGATAGTCGGTGAGGTCCTCGGCCATCTTCTTGGTTAGCGTGGTGACCAGGACCCGCTCGTCGCGATCGGTGCGCAGCTGGATCTCGTGCATCAGGTCGTCGATCTGGCCCTTGGTGGGTTTGACGACGACCTGCGGGTCGACCAGCCCGGTGGGCCGGATGACCTGCTCGACGAACTCGCCCTGGGCCTGCTCCATCTCCCAGTTTCCCGGGGTGGCGGAGAGGAAGACCATCTGCCCGACGCGCTCCAGGAACTCGTCGAACCGCAGCGGCCGGTTGTCGGCGGCGCTGGGCAGCCGGAACCCGTGCTCGATCAGGATCCGTTTGCGGGAGGCGTCCCCCTCATACATCCCGCCGATCTGCGGGATGCTGACGTGCGACTCGTCGATGACGGTGACGAAGTCGTCGGGGAAGTAGTCGAGCAGCGTGTACGCCGGCTCGCCGAAGGTCCGCCCGTCCATGTGCATCGAGTAGTTCTCGATGCCGTTGCAGAAGCCGACCTGGCGCATCATCTCGATGTCGTAGGTGGTCCGCATCCGCAGACGCTGGGCCTCGAGGAGCTTGCCCTGGCGCTCGAACTCGGCGAGCCGCTCGGCCAGCTCGGCCTCGATGTCGTTGATCGCCCGTTCCATCCGCTCCGGGCCCGCGCCGTAGTGCGTCGCCGGGAAGATGATCAGCTCGTCGACCTCGCGGACCACCTCGCCGGTGAGCGGGTGCAGGTAGTAGAGCTTCTCCACCTCGTCGCCGAACAGCTCGATGCGGATCGCGAGCTCTTCGTACGCCGGGATGATCTCCAGGGTGTCGCCGCGCACCCGGAACGTGCCGCGCTGGAAGGACATGTCGTTCCGCGCGTACTGGATGTCGACCAGACGGCGGAGCAGCTTGTCGCGGTTGACGTCCTCGCCGACCTTGACCCGGACGGCGCGATCCACATATTCCTGCGGGGTGCCGAGACCGTAGATCGCGCTGACGGTGGCGACCACGATCGTGTCGCGCCGGGTCAGCAGGGACATGGTGGCCGAGTGCCGCAGCCGCTCGACCTCCTCGTTGACCGACGAGTCCTTCTCGATGTAGGTGTCGGTCTGCGCGATGTAGGCCTCTGGCTGGTAATAGTCGTAGTAACTGACGAAATATTCGACGGCGTTGTTGGGCAGCAGCTCCCGGAACTCCTTGGCGAGCTGCGCGCACAGTGTCTTGTTGGGAGCCAGCACCAGCGCCGGCCGTTGCAGCCGCTCGATGAGCCAGGCCGTGGTGGCGCTCTTGCCGGTGCCGGTCGCGCCGAGCAGCACGGTGTTGCGGTCGCCGTGGCGGACCCGCCGCTCCAGCTCGTCGATCGCGGCGGGCTGGTCACCTGCCGGTTTGTAGTCGCTGACGACCTCGAACCGGCCGTCGAGTCGTGGGATGTCGAGCGCCATGCCACCACCGTACGTCGGGGGTACGACAAGTTTCGGCCCGGCCCGCGGGCGGCCCGGTGCCGGGTGGATCCCGGCGTGATCCGGCGTGCTGAGGGTGCACAATCAGTGCGTTGCCGGTCCCGCGGGGGCCGCTTAGCCTTGGCGTGGAGGCTGCCCGCGGCGGCCGCCGGCGCCGGGCCGAGAGTTCCGCCCGCACCGTGGTCGATGCGCTCCCGGACGCCCTGGCGAGAGCACCCTCGGTGGGTCACGCACGACGTGATCCGGCCGCCGCGAGGACCTCCGAACCCCGATCAAGAGCCACACCCCGCCTCTCCGGTACGGGTGGGAAGAGCGCCCGTGGCCCCGGGTGGGAAGAGCGCCCGCGGCCCGTCCCCAGCGGGAACAGGTGCCCGTGGCCCGTGGCCTAGCGCTCCGGCTGCCACCCCGTCGCGATCGCCCAGTCGTCGGCCGCGATCGCCTCCGCCTCGAACCACGGCTCCTTCGCGTCCGCGTACCCCAACCGGTCCTGATGGTCGAGGGCCAACCGTGCCTTGGCCGCCGCGTAGGAGTCCCGCGCCTCCGGCACCGCCCGCAGGTGGTCGCGCATCAGCAGCGCGAACCGCCAGCCCGGCGAACCGGTGACCCGGACGTGCAGATTGACCCGGTACCCCGGGTCGGCGCAGCCGTGCAGCCGCTTCGGCCAGGTCCCGCCGGGAATTCCGTGCGCGTGATCCGACCAGGTCCCGGGCCGTTGCGGGAACCCGGCGGCGCCGAGCGGACCGGCCAGCGCGTCCGCCTCCTCCAGGGTCCGCACCCCGATCATCAGGTCGATGATGTCCTTGGCCGGCAGCCCGGGCACCGCCGTCGATCCGATGTGGTGCACGCCGACGTGATCACCGGCGTGGCCGTCCAGGGCGTGCCGGATCCGGGCGATCAGCCGGTCCGCCGTGCACGGCCACCCCGGATCGGGCTGCACGATGCGCAACTCCGGGCTTTTCCTGACGGACCGCCCGGACCGCAGATTCCGCTCGAATTCCACCAGCCGGTCCCGCCACAGCTCGTCCACCCGCGCGTGCAGGGCGTCCAGATCGTCCCCGTTCGCCAGGAGCACGTCCCCGGCGGCACGTCGCTGCTGGTCGTCGGCCTGCGCGTCGATGCGGGCGTTCGCCTCGGCCTCGGACAGACCACGGATCCGGGTGAGACGTTCCAGCCGCACGGCGCGGTCCGCCATCACCACGATCACCAGCTGGTACGAGGGAGCGAGCCCCGTCTCCACCAGCAGCGGAACATCGTTCACCACGATCGCGTCCGGGGCGGCCGCGTGGGTCAGGGCGACCGCCCGGGCCCGTACCCGCGGATGAATGATCTTCTCCAGACGACGTCGCGCGGCCGTGTCACCGAAGACTCGCGCCCCCAGCGCCGGCCGGTCCAGCGCGCCCTCCGCGGTCAGCACGCCGTCGCCGAACGCCGCGACGATCTCGGCCAGCCCGCCGGTGCCCGGCTCGACCACCTCGCGAGACAGCAGATCGGAGTCGATGATCACCGCACCGCGCTCGGCGAGACGCTTCGCGACCGCGCTCTTGCCCGCACCGATTCCGCCCGTCAGCCCGACTCTCAGCATGGGGTCAAGTATCCCGGTGCGGGTGGCCCGCCGGTGCCCGGGAGGTGACGTCTTCAACCATGGCGAAAGGCCGCCCCGACAGGTGTCGGGACGGCCTTCCGGTGGTACTACCTACCGCTTACCGCGGGGATCAGTCGCTGCCGTCGGCGGGCCCTCCGTCGGCTCGGCGCCTGCTCCCCAGGCTCACCGCTGGATCAGCTCTTGCCGCCGGCCAGCTTCTCGCGCAGAGCGGCGAGAGCCTCGTCGGTGGCCAGGGTGCCGACCGGCTCCTCGGCGGAACGCGTCGAGGTCGACGAGCTCGTGGAGGAGGAAGAGGACGACGAGGACGAGGTCACGCCGCCGACCGGAGCCGGGTTGAGCGCGGCCTCGGCGTCGGCCTCGCGGGACGCCTGAACCTGCTTGGTGTGGGCCTCCCAGCGCTCGCGGGCGTCGGCGTACTGCTTCTCCCACGTCTCGCGCTGCTTGTCGAAGCCCTCGAGCCACTCACCCGTCTCGGGGTCGAAGCCCTCCGGGTAAATGTAGTTGCCCTCGTTGTCGTACGTGGCGGCCATGCCGTACAGCGTCGGGTCGAAGTGCTCCTCGCCCTCGACGAAGTTCTCGTTGGCCTGCTTGAGCGACAGCGAGATCCGGCGACGCTCGAGGTCGATGTCGATGACCTTGACGAGGACGTCCGAACCGACCTGGACGACCTGCTCGGGCAGCTCGACGTGACGCTCGGCCAGCTCGGAGATGTGCACCAGGCCCTCGATGCCGTCGTCGACGCGGACGAACGCGCCGAACGGAACCAGCTTGGTGACCTTGCCCGGCACGATCTGGTTGATCGCGTGGGTCCGGGCGAACTGACGCCACGGGTCTTCCTGGGTCGCCTTCAGCGACAGCGAGACGCGCTCGCGGTCCAGGTCGACGTCGAGCACCTCGACCTCGACCTCCTGGCCGACCTCGACGACCTCGGAGGGGTGGTCGATGTGCTTCCAGGAGAGCTCGGAGACGTGCACGAGGCCGTCCACGCCACCCAGGTCAACGAAGGCACCGAAGTTGACGATGGAGGACACGACGCCCTTGCGGACCTGGCCCTTCTGCAGCTTGTTGAGGAACTCGGTGCGAACCTCGGACTGCGTCTGCTCGAGCCAGGCGCGGCGGGACAGAACCACGTTGTTGCGGTTCTTGTCCAGCTCGATGATCTTCGCCTCGAGCTCGCGGCCGACGTACGGCTGCAGGTCGCGGACACGACGCATCTCCACCAGCGAAGCCGGCAGGAAGCCACGGAGACCGATGTCGAGGATGAGGCCACCCTTGACGACCTCGATGACGGAGCCGCGAACGACGCCGTCGTCTTCCTTGATCTTCTCGATGGTGCCCCACGCGCGCTCGTACTGCGCACGCTTCTTCGAGAGGATCAGGCGACCTTCCTTGTCCTCCTTGGTGAGGACGAGGGCTTCGATGTGGTCACCGACCGACACCACTTCCGCGGGGTCCACGTCATGCTTGATCGACAACTCGCGCGAGGGGATGACGCCCTCGGTCTTGTAGCCGATGTCGAGCAGGACCTCGTCCCGATCGACCTTGACGACGGTGCCTTCGACAATGTCGCCGTCGTTGAAGTACTTGATGGTCTCGTCGATGGCTGCGAGGAATGCTTCCTCGGAACCGAGATCGTCGATCGTGACCCGGTTGGCGCTCGAGGTGGCCTCGATGCTGCTCGTCATGTGGACAGTTGCTCCGAACGGATGGGATTAGTGGTGTCGCGCGCACTCCACGGAACTGCCGCCGGAAACGACACGAGCGAGCCACACGACCACCCGGAGGGCGGTCTCATCAAAGCAGTCGATCATGCCGGGACCGGCGACCACGGAACCTGCTCCCTGCCGAGGTACACGTTCCGCGAGCGCATCGACTAGCTTACCGTGCGCATTACCACAGGTTGCAAGCCCTCCCGACTACAGCGGCACATTGTCGGTCGAGAACCCGCCATCATGCCCCTTATGGGCCGAATACGGACGGCCGACACGCCTGCCGTACCGTTGCCGGGTGACCTCGTCCCACTCGTCCGATGCCCCTTCGCCGGGCGACAGCGCCGTGCCGCGCGTCACCGAGACCGAGGCCCGCCGGGCGAACCGGGCCTGGTGGGACCTCGACGCCGACGATTATCAGGACGAGCACGGCGCCTTCCTCGGCGACGTCGACTTCGTCTGGTGCCCCGAGCGGCTGCGCGAGGCCGACGCACGGCTGCTGGGGGACGTACGCGGGAAAAGGATCCTGGAACTGGGGGCCGGCGCCGCCGCCGCCAGCCGCTGGCTGCGACGTGAGGGAGCTCACCCGGTCGCCCTGGATCTGTCGGCCGGCATGCTGCGGCACGCCGCCGACGCGGCCGGGCGCAGCGGGGTGCGGGTGCCGTTGGTGCAGGCCGACGGGATGGTCCTGCCGTTCGCCGACGCCAGCTTCGACATCGTGTGCACCGCCTTCGGCGCGATCCCCTTCGTCGCCGACTCGGCGGCGGCGATGCGCGAGGTCGCCCGGGTGCTGCGCCCCGGCGGCAGCTGGGTCTTCTCGGTCACACACCCGATGCGCTGGATCTTCTGGGACGAGCCGGACGAGAGCGGCCTACTGGCCCGCAATTCCTATTTCGACCGTACGCCGTACGTGGAACGCGATGACTCCGGCACCGTCACCTACCTGGAACAACACCGCACCCTGGGCGACCGGGTGCGCGAGTTGGTGGGTGCCGGGTTTGTGCTCCGCGACCTGATCGAGCCGGAATGGCCGAAGGGGCACGAGCAGATCTGGGGCCAGTGGAGCCCACTGCGGGGGCGGCTGTTCCCGGGGACCGCCATCTTCGTCTGTGACCTGCCCAAGCGCTGACGCCCTTTTCTGCCGCCCTCCCGCCGCCCCCTTCTCCGCGTCTCCTGCCGCTTCCCCTCCGCGTCTCCTGCCGCTTCCCCTCCACCTCCCCTCTCCACTTCTCCCGCCGTTCCCCTTCACACCCCTCCCGCCCCTCCTGCCGTTCCCCTCCGTCGCTCTTGCGACCCTCCTCCCGCCTTCTCTTGCGGCCGCTCTGTTTCCTGGCCGGGCCGGCGGGTATCCGAGGCCTATGGCAAAAACTAACGAAAGCCTCGAAAAGGGCGAGAAGGTCAGCTGGCGGAGCCACGGCGAGACCGTTCACGGCACCGTCCAGCGAAAGATCACCAAACGGACCACGGCGGCCGGACGAACCGTGGCGGCGTCCTCAGAGGAGCCGCAGTACCAGGTCAAGAGCGACAAAACCGGCAATGAGGCGGTCCACAAGCCGACGGCGCTGCGACATGACTGACACCGGGGTGTACGGCGATTTCCACCAGGCTGTGAACATGACCGCCACCGAACTGCGGCGCTGGCTGGACACCTCCGACTCCAAGGCCGCCGGCCAGAAGAAGGAGAACGGCCGGAAGAACGCCGCCGATCAGAAGGCCGGCGAAAAGGCGGAGCAGAGGGGCCGGCAGGGGGCCGAGCAGAAAAGCGACCAGAAGACGGGGCAGAAGGCCGGGCAGGGCACCGAGCAGAAGAGCGACCAGAAGGCGGGGAAGGACAGTCAAGAGGCGGGGCAGAAGGGCGGAACCGGCCCGGAGTCGACCGGCCACGCCTCCGGCCGCAAGATCGTCACCATTCTCGGCAAGAAGAAGACCGATCTCACCGAAGCCGACGAGAAGCACATGCAGAAGGTCGTCGGTTACGTACACCGCCACATGGCCCAGCGCCCATCCGGCGACATCACCGACACCCGCTGGCGCCACTCCTTGATGAACTGGGGCCACGACCCCTTGAAGAACTGACCGCCCAGAGCACCCGGCCCACTCACGCCCATCAGACCCGCCCGCCCACTCACGGCCACCAGACCCGCCCGGTTGCCCCTTCGCCCGGTTGCCCCTTCGCCCGGTTGCCCCTTCGCCCGGTCGCCCCTTCGCCCGGTCGCCCCTCCGCCTGCTCGCCCGTTCACGCCCACCCGTCCGGACGAGGGACTGCCCACCCGCTCACCCTTCGCCCACTCGCCCCTTCGCCTAGCCGCCCTCCGCCTGCTCGCCCGTTCACGCCCATCCGTCCGGACGAGGGACCGCCGCGCGCTCGCCCGTCCGCGCCCGCTCCCGCCCACTTGCGTCTCCGCCCGCTCGCGCCCACCCGTCCGGACGAGGGACCACCGTCCGCTCGCCCATCCGCGCACGCACCCACTCCCGCCCACCCGCCCACTCGCCCGCTCGCGCCCACCCGTCCGGATGAGGGGCCGCCGCCCGCTCGCCCATCCGCTCCGCCCCCGCGCACCCGTGCACGCTCGCCCGAGCAAGGGTCCGCCGTGCCGGTTGGGCCCCGGCCAAAGCGCACGGTGCCAGTCGACCGCACAATCGGCGGCCGAGGGCCGTCTCCGACCGCGGATTCACAGACCGGGAATCTCCCGTCCCGGAGTCAACGCCGGGCAGTTACGTCAAACCAGAGCCTGACGTTCACCGGAGCCGGAGCCTGGACCGGAGCTTGGGCCGAAGTCGAAGCCTGGGCCTGGGCTCAGACCGGAGTCGGGGCCTGGGCCAAAGCCGGGGTCTGGGCCGGGGACTGGACCTGGACCGGGGACTGGGTCTGGACCGGGGACTGGACCTGGACCGGGGACTGGGTCTGGACCGGGGACTGG
>NZ_BOMG01000024.1 GCF_016862075.1 Actinoplanes couchii
GGCCGGGGACTGGACCTGGACCGGGGACTGGGTCTGGACCGGGGACTGGACCTGGACCGGGGACTGGGTCTGGACCGGGGACTGGACCGAAGCCGGGTCCTGGACCGAAGCCGGAGCCGGGATCTGGCGGTCTCCGTCGAGGATGGCTGCGAGGCGGGTGAGTTCGGCGGGGATCGCCCGGTAGTAGACCCAGGTGCCGCGGCGAGCACCGTGAACCAGCCCGGCTTCCCTGAGGATCTTCAGGTGGTGCGAGATCGTCGGGCCGGTGAGCGGGAAGGCATCGCTGAGATCGCAGACACAGATCTCCCCCTCAGCCGCCGAGGCGATCATCGACAGCAGCCGAAGCCGAACCGGATCACCGAGGGCCTTGAACGCACCGGCCAGATTCCCGGCCCGCACCGAATCCAACGGCCCTTGCGTAAGCCCGGGCACGGCTTGCTCGACCGCCTCAGGACCAGCATCACTCACGCCCGCCCGAAAACCCTCACCGCCGCTTCCGGCAGCACCCCGCCGCCCAGCGATTCCCGGCCCGCCGCCAAGCCCGGCCCGTCCGGCAAGCCCGGCCCCTCCGGCAACACCCGGCCGCCCGGCAAGAGCAGGACCGGGCCGACCAACAAGCCCAGGACCGCCAGCAGAACCAGACCGCCCGACAGGTCCAGGACCGCCGGCAGGACCAGACCGACCAACAAGCCCAGGGCCACCGGCAGGACCGGACCGACCAACAAGCCCAGGACCACCGGCAGGACCAGACCGCCCCGCAAGTCCGGGAGTACTGGTCGGACCGAGTCTCCCAGCGGCGCCAAGGCCTCCGGCAACATTCGGTCGCCCGGTGACAGATGGCCCGCCACCAGCGTCTGGGCGCCCGGGAACGCCTGGTCCTCCAACGACATTCGGTCGCCCGGCAACACCTGGTCGCCCGGGAACTACCGGTCGTCCAGGAACCGCCAGTCGGTCCGGAGCCTGACCCGCACCAACGACGGCCGGTCTGGCAGAGACTTGTCCGCTACCAGCGACAGCCCGCCGCCCGGCGACTTGCCGGTCGACGATCTGCCGAGCACCGGCAGTGCCGGGACGTGCGGAGATCTGGCCGGAACCACCCACATCCCGCCGTGCGGAAGCCTGCCCAGGACTGGCAACTCCCTGCCGTGCGGAAGCCTGCCCCGCACCGGCAACTCCCTGCCGCGCGGAAGCCTGCCCCGCACCTGCGATACCGCGCCGCGCGGAAGCCTGCGCCGAATCGTCAAATCCCTGTCGCCCGGAGCCCTGGCCGGGGCCAGCTGCGGACTGCCGCAATGAGCCCTGACCCGTGCCGGCATCGACCGACCCGCCAGGAGTCCGTGGACCATCGGGAGCGATCGAGGAACCGGCAGTACCAGGACGTGTCCCCGGATAGCCAGCCGCCAAGGGACGGCCGGTGACCGGACCGCTCGAGGAAAGGCGGCCGGGGGCAGGATGGTCCGCCGCAACCAAAAGCTCGCCGGCGGCAGGCAACCCGGAGACAAGGACGCCGTCGGCAGAGGTGTGCAAAGCAGGAACCGGAACGCCGCCGGTGGAGACATGCCCGACGGGAACCGAGACAGCACCGGCAGAGGCATGCGCTTCAGGAACCACGACAGCACCGGCAGAGGCATGCGCTTCAGGAACGGCGACACCACCAGCGGGAACCGGGACACCGTCGGTAGAGGCACCCGTTTCGGGAACCGCGACACCACCGGCGGGACCCAGGACACCGTCGGCGGAGGCATGCGCTTCGGGAAGCGGGGCACCGTCGGCGGAGGCATGTGGTTCGGGAAGCGGGAGGCCGTCGGTGGTGGGAAGGCCTGCGCGGGCTGGAGCGGTGGTGGATGGGGCGTAAAGGTTGCTTCCGGGAACTGGGGTGGGGGCTCCACTCGCTGTCACGGGTGTGGTTTCGCTTGGGGTGTTTACGACACCGGGCGTGACGGGATCGGTGGTGGGTCCGGGCTCGGTCGCCGAGTGCTGATCGGTGGCGGGCTCCGGACGAACCTCAATCGACGTCGATTGAATCAGCATCGGCCCAGGGTGTCAGATCAGGGTAAACATTGGCGACGCTGCCACCCGGACGGGTATCCGACAATCCGGCGTCATCACCCGGGAGGAGCATTCGCACGCACTTTCCGGTCGGACAGCGCTCACCCTGAGTGACATATCTCGGTTACTCGGACGGTTCGGCGTAACTCACCCTGAGTATTGCCCGATCGCTGGTCACTCCATTGTGCACAAACACGCGCACCCCTCGGAAACTAACGAACCGCCCCGCCGACGGCTGGAAACCGGCGACGGGGCGGGCAGAAAGGCGACCAGCGGACGAGACAGGTCCGCGGCCAGGACCGAGGCAACAACCAGGACCGAGGCAACGACCAGGACCGGATCAGCGGCCAAGACCGAGACAACGACCAGGACCGGATCAACGGCCAAGATCGGCCAGTGACCGGGACGGGTCAGCGGCCGAACAGAGGTCAGCGGCAGGAACGGGTCAGTGGTCGGCGCCGTTCCAGTCCCGGCCGGAACCGATGGAGACCTCCAGCGGGACCGACAGTGGGTAGGCGGCGCCCATCTCCCGGCGGACCAGCTCCTCCAACTGTGGCTGCTCCCCCTCGGCGACCTCGAAGACGAGCTCGTCGTGGACCTGCAGGAGCATCCGGGATTTCAGGCCCGCGTCCTTCAGCGCCTCGTCCACGCGCAGCATCGCGATCTTGATGATGTCGGCGGCGGAGCCCTGGATCGGAGCGTTCAGAGCCATCCGCTCGGCCATCTCACGGCGCTGGCGGTTGTCGCTGCTCAGGTCGGGCAGGTAGCGGCGGCGGCCCAGGATGGTGGCCGTGTAGCCGTCCTTGCCGGCCCGCTGGACCACTGCCTGCAGGTAGTCGCGGACACCACCGAAGCCTTCGAAGTACCCGTCCATCAGGGTGCGGGCCTCCTCGGTGGAGATGCTCAGCTGATTGGAGAGGCCGAAGGCACTCAACCCGTACGCCAAGCCGTAGTTCATGGCTTTGATCTTGCGGCGCTGGTCGGGGGTGACCTCGGTCAGGCCGACGCGGAAGACCGACGAGGCGGTGGCGGCGTGGAAGTCGGCGCCGGAGTTGAAGGCGGCGATCAGGGCGTCGTCACCGGACAGGTGCGCCATGATCCGCATCTCGATCTGGCTGTAGTCGGCCGTCAGCAGCGTGTGGTAGCCGGAGCCGACGACGAACGCGCGGCGGATGCGCCGGCCCTCCTCGGTGCGGATCGGGATGTTCTGCAGGTTGGGGTCGGTGGACGACAGCCGGCCGGTGGCGGCCACCGTCTGGTTGAACGTGGTGTGGATGCGGGTGTCGTCGGAGACCGACTTGAGCAGGCCGTCGACAGTCGACTTGAGCTTGGCGACGTCACGGTGGCGCAGCAGGTGCGACAGCAGCGGGTCGCCGGTCTTGGCGAACAGGTCGGTCAGCGCGTCGGCGTCGGTCGTGTAGCCGGACTTGATCTTCTTGGTCTTCGGCAGGTCCCGCTCGACGAAGAGGATCTCCTGCAGCTGCTTGGGCGAGCCCAGGTTGAACTCGCGGCCGACGACCTCGTGCGCGGCCACCTGGGCGGCGCGCACCTCGGTGGCGAAGTGCGACTCCAGCTCCTCCAGGTAGTCGATGTCGGCGGCGATGCCCCGCTGCTCCATCTCGGCCAGCACGATCGACAGTGGCTGCTCGACGTCGGCGAGGATCCGCTCCGACTCGCCGCCGTCGCGGGACAGCTCGGCGGTGATCACCTCGGCGAGGTCCAGAGTGGCCCGGGCGCGCAGCATGACGCCCTGCTCGGCGGCGTGGTCGTCGCCGTCGCCGTCGAAACTGAGGGCGAGCTGGCCGTTGTCCGGCTCCTCCACCTTCAGCTCGCGCTTGAGGTAACGCAGCGCCAGGTCGTCCAGCTGGTAGGCGCGCTGATCGGGTTTCGCCAGGTAGGCGGCGAGGGCGGTGTCGGTGGTGACCCCGGCGAGCCGCCAGCCGTGGGCGTGGAAGGCGAGCAGCGCCGGCTTGGCGTCGTGGACGACCTTGGGCCGGGACGGCTCGGCCAGCCAGGCGGCGACGGCGCGCTCGTCGTCCTCGTCCAGCGTCTCCGGGTCGAACCAGGCGGCCGGGCCGCCGGCGGTGGCGACGGCGACCCCGGTGAGCCGGCCGGTGCCACGGCCGAAGACGCCGGTGACGGCCACGCCGACCGGGTCGGTGCCGGCGTGCTCCCGCAGCCAGGCGGCGACCGCGCCGGTGCGCAGCACCTGGCCGTCGATGTCGAAGCCGGACTCGGCCTCCGGGACGACGGAGTCGAGGTACGAATACAACCGCTCGCGCAGCACCCGGAACTCGAGGGCGTCGAAGAGCTGGTGCACGGCCTCGCGGTCCCAGCCCTCCCAGCGGGTCTCCTCCGGGCGCACCGGCAGCTCCAGGTCGCGGACCAGAGCGTTCAGCTCGTAGTTGCGCAGCACCGAGGCCAGGTGGGCCCGCAGATTCTCCCCCGCCTTGCCCTTGATCTTGTCGGCGCCGGCCACGATCCCGTCGATGCCGCCGAACTCGATGATCCACTTGGCCGCGGTCTTCGGACCGACGCCGGGGACACCGATCAGGTTGTCGCTGGTCTCGCCGACGAGGGCGGCCTTGTCCCGGTAGAGATGCGGCGGGACGAGCTGTTTCTCCTCGACCAGGGCCGGGGTCATCCGCCACACCTCGGACACACCACGGCTGGGGTAGAGGACGGTGACGTGCTCCTCGACCAGCTGCAGGGCGTCGCGGTCGCCGGAGGAGATCAGCACCTCCATGCCCGCGTCACGGCCCTGGGTGGCCAGGGTGGCCAGCACGTCGTCGGCCTCGAAGCCGGGTTTCTCCACCACGGTGATGCGGAGCGCGGCGAGGATCTCCTTGATCAGGCTGACCTGGCCGTGGAACTCCTTGGGGGTCTCGGCGCGACCGGCTTTGTACTCCGGGTACTTCTCGGTGCGGAACGAGACCCGGGAGACGTCGAACGAGACGACGATGTGCGAGGGCTTCTCGTCGCGCAGCATGTTGATCAGCATCGAGGTGAAGCCGAACACCGCGTTGGTGTGCTGGCCGGTGGCCGTGCTGAAGTTCTCCTTGGGCAGCGCGTGGAACGCGCGATAGGCCAGGGAGTGGCCGTCGAGCAGCAGCAGGCGGGGGGTCTGGGCTTCATCGCTCACGCCCCAGGACTCTAGTCGCCCCCTCCGACAAGTTTCCGGACACACCACGGGGCGGCCACCTGCGAAAGGTGGACCGCCCCGTGATTACTGAAGGCCAGGGATCACTACCGGTCAGGCGACGCCGAGGTACGCGTCCTTCACCGACGGGTCGTTGAGCAGCTCCTGTCCGGTGCCGCTCTTCACGATCGAACCCGTCTCCAGCACGTACGCCCGGTGGGCCCGGCTCAGGGCCTGCTGCGCGTTCTGCTCGACCACCAGCACGGTCGTACCCTGACTGTTGATCTCCGTGATGATCTCGAAGATCTGCTGGATCAGCATCGGCGCGAGACCCATCGAGGGCTCGTCGAGCAGGAGCAGTTTCGGCCGCGTCATCAGCGCCCGGCCGACCGCGAGCATCTGTTGCTCGCCGCCGGACAGGGTGCCACCGGCCTGCTTGCGCCGCTCCAGCAGCCGCGGGAACAGGGCGAAGCAGCGCTCCAGGTCCTCGGCGATGCCGGCCTTGTCCCGGCGGGTGTAGGCGCCGATCTCCAGGTTCTCCATCACCGACATGCCGGGGAAGACCCCGCGGCCCTCGGGCGACTGGCCGACACCGAGGATGACCCGCTTGTCGGCCCGCAGCTTGGTGATGTCCTGGCCGTCGAAGACGATGGAGCCCTTCGCGACCGGGCGCAGGCCGGAGATGGCCCGCATGGTGGTGGTCTTGCCGGCCCCGTTGGCGCCGATCAGGGCCACGATCTCACCCTGCTCGACCTCGAGCGAGATGCCGTGCAGCGCCTCGATCCGGCCGTACTCCAGGGTGAGGTCCTTGATCTCAAGCAGCATCGGTCGGCACCCCCAGGTAGGCCGCGATCACCTTCGGGTTGTCCCGGACCTCGGCCGGCAGGCCGTCCGCGATCTTCTGCCCGAACTCCAGCACGGTGATCCGGTCGGTCACGCCCATGACCAGGCGCATGTCGTGCTCGATCAGCAACACCGTGACACCGGTGTCGCGGACCTTGCGGATCAGGTCGAGCAGCTCCAGCTTCTCGGCCGGGTTGAAGCCGGCGGCCGGCTCGTCCAGGCAGAGCAGCTTCGGCTTGGTGGCCAGCGCGCGGGCGATCTCCAGACGGCGCTGCTCACCGTAGGACAGGTTGCGGGCCAGCTCGCCGGCCCGGCCGGTGATGCCGACGAACTTCAGGAGGTCGTGCGCCAGGTCGCGACCGTGACGCTCCTCCTTCCAGAACCGCGGCAGCCGGAACATCGCGGACAGGACGCCGGTCTTGTTGTGGGCGTCCGCGCCCACCATGACGTTCTCCAGCGCGGTCATCTCCGGGAACAGCCGGATGTTCTGGAACGTCCGGGCGATGCCCATCTGGGTGATCTTGTGACGGCGCTGGCCGCTGATCTTGGTCCCGTCGAACGTGATCGAGCCCTCGGTCAGCTGGTAGACCCCGGTGATCGCGTTGAACAGCGTGGTCTTGCCCGCGCCGTTCGGCCCGATCAGGCCCAGGATCTCGCCCCGGCGGATGGTGAAGTCGACGTTGTTCAGGGCGGTGACGCCACCGAACCGCAGCGTCGCCTTGTCGACCCGCAGCAGCAGGTCCTCAGAAGTCGGCTCACTCACTGGCGACTGCCTCCTTCCGGCGGTCCTCGAACTCCGCGGCACGCCGTTTGCTGGCGATGATGCCCTGCGGCCGGAAGATCATCATCACGATCAGGACCAGGCCGAAGACCGCGATCCGGTACTCCGCGGGGTCGAACTCCAGACCCAGCGAGCTACCGACACCGCGCAGCCACTCCGGCAGGTACCAGGTGATCGCAGCACCCACGATGGCACCACCGATGTTGCCGGCGCCACCGAGCACGACCGCGGCGAGCACCAGGATCGAGTTCTCCAGCAGGAAGCTGTCCGAGTTGATGAAGCCCCGGTTGCCCGCGAACAGGGCGCCGGACAGACCGCCGACGGCGGCGCCGATCGCGAACGCGGCCAGTTTGTACAGGAACGTCGGGACACCCATGATCTGGGCGGCGTCCTCGTCCTCGCGGATCGCGACCCAGGCCCGGCCGACCCGGCTGCGCGCCAGGTTCCGCACCCCGAACACGACCAGGATGATGATGGTCAGCGCCAGCCAGTAGTACGGGCGGGCGTCGGTCACCCCGAAGATCGCGTCGCCGTTGACCTCGCCCGGCGGGTGCGGGATCGACGGGATACCCCGCTGACCCTGCAGGATGCCCTCGTTGCGAGCCGCGTAGAGGCGGATCATCTCGGCGAAACCGAGCGTCACGATGGCCAGGTAGTCACCGCGCAGGCGCAGTGTCGGACCACCCAGGATCACGCCGCCGATCAGCGTCACGATGACCGCCACCGGCACCGCGGCCAGCCACGGCCAGGTCACGTCGAGGCGGCTCTCCGGCGACGTCAGCAACGCCACCGTGTAGGCGCCGATCGCGAAGAAGCCGTAGTACCCCAGGTCGAGCAGACCCGCGAAACCCACGACCACATTCAGACCCACGGCCAGCAGTACGAACACCGCGGTGTCGAACAGAACCTGGGCCATCTCCGTACGAGCCGTGTAGAACGGAAGGTAGAAGTCGCCCATCGGGATGCCGAGGTACAGGTAGAACTCTTTGAACGGCAGCAGGTAGAGGAAGATGACCAGCGCGATCATCCCGGCCCAGCGGAACTGCTTGGGCATGTTCTCCCAGCGCGACTTCAGCACCGAGCCGTTGCCATTGCCGTTGCTGCCGGCCTTGGCCGTCTTGTCGACACTCATGCGCGGGCCCTCCCCAGCGACTCGCCGAGCAGACCGGTCGGGCGGAACATCAGCAGGATCACCAGCAGTACGAAGCCGGTGAAGTCCTTCCACTCGCCGCCGAACAGACCGGACGCGTAGTTCTCCACGACACCCAGCAGCAGGCCACCCAGCAGCGCGCCCCGCAGGTTGCCGATACCGCCGAGAACGGCCGCCGAGAACGCCTTGAGCCCGATCAGGAAGCCCACGTTGAACTTGGTGAAGCCGTAACGGACGTTCCAGAGCAGCGCCGCGACACCCGCCATCGCGCCGCCCAGGACGAAGACCAGCAGGATGATGCGGTTCTTGTTGATACCCATCAGAGCCGCGGTGTCCGGGTCCTGGGCCACCGCGCGGATGCCCTTGCCCATCCGGCTGCGGTTCACGAACTGGTCCAGGGCCGCCATCATCAGCAGCGCCACCAGCAGCACCAGGATCTGGGTGTTGGTCACCTTGAACGGGCCGATCGCGAAGGCGACGGCCGGCTCGATGATCCGCGGCGGGCCGAACGGCGCCCGCTTGGTGAAGATGCCGATCATCTCGGCCAGGAACAGCGAGGCGCCGATCGCCGTGATCAGGAAGGCCAGCGGCGGGGCGTTGCGCCGGCGCAGTGGCCGGTAGGCCACCACCTCGACGGTCACCGCGGTCACCGCGGAGGCGGCCGCACCGGCCACCAGGCCGATCACGATCAGCATCACCATCTGACCGACGCTGTCGATCTTGGTGTTCTGGTCGATCCCCATCCAGCCCCACACCCACATGGTGGTGAAGGTGCCGATCATGAAGACCTCGGAGTGCGCGAAGTTGATGAGCCGCAGCACGCCGTATACCAGGGTGTAGCCGAGGGCGACAAGGGCATAGATGGCGCCCTGTTCCAACCCTGTCATTGTTAAATCAGGAAAATTCCTGATAAGTCCGTCGAAGTCCAAAGTGCGCGCTCCCGCATCGCGGAGGGGTGTCAGACAAACGGATGCGGCCGGGAGTCACGCTCCCGGCCGCATCGAAGCGGCCGCTCGGACGAGCCGCTCTCAAGCCATGAGCCGGATCAGGACTTCGGGATCTCCTGGTCCGGGACAACCTTGCCGGCCTGGACCTTGAACGCCCAGACCAGAACCTGCGCGGGGTCGAGCTCGCCGGTGGCCTCGAACTTGTAGGTCACACCGGTGGCGGCGCCGGCCGCGTTGTAGCCCGAGATGAAGGTGTTCAGCTTGTCGCGGGTGGTGTTGCCCGCCTTGATGCCCTCGAGCGCGATGTTGGTGATGTCGAACGAGACGTCCGCGTACGTACCCGGCTCGGCGTTGTCGAAGGCCGCCTTGTAGTCGGTGACGAACGTGCCCTTGGCCTCGGTGGCCGGAGCACACGGGCAGGTCAGGATCGTGCCCTCGGCGACCGCCTGGCCGGCGACCGTGACGAAGTTCGCGTCGTTGACGCCGTCACCGGCGACCATCGTGCCCTTCCAGCCGGCACCCTTCAGCTGCTTGAGCAGCAGGCCCGCCTCGGTGTAGTAGCCACCGAAGAACAGGGAGGTCGCGCCGCTGTTCGCGATCTTGGTCGAGATGGCCGAGAAGTCGGTCTGCTTGACCTGGACCTTGTCGCTCTGCACGACCTTGGCGCCGAGGACCTTCTTGACCTCGTCGGCGAGACCGGCGCCGTACGCGGACTGGTCGTCCACGACGTACACCTTCTCGGCCTTGAGCACCTGGTCGATGTAACGACCGGCGGCCGGGCCCTGCGACTCGTCGTTGCCGACGCCGCGGTGGAAGGTCTTCCAGCCCTTGGTCGAGAGGCTCGGGCGGGTCGCCGACGGAGTGATCGTCGGCACACCCTCGGCCTCGAAGATCGGGTCCGCGACCTCGGACTCACCGGAGAACGCCGGGCCGATGATCGCGATCACCTTGGCGTCGCCGACGGCCTGCTGCGCCAGGGCCGGGGCCTTGGCCGGGTCGCCCTGCGAGTCGAGCGGGAGCAGCTCGACCTTGCAGTCCGCGTTGGCGGTGTTGTACTGGTCGATCGCCAGCTTGGTGCCGTTGCGCATGTGGATACCGAGACCGGCCGCGTCGCCCGTCAGGGCGCCGAAGAAGCCGATCTTCAGGCCACAGGCCGCGCTGTCGCCGCCGGACGACTCACTCGGGCTGTCCGCCTTGCACGCGGCAGTGCCACCCAACATGAACGCGGCAACGGCAGCCGCGCCCACCGCCCGAAAAAGCTTCTGCCTCAAGGCACGAATCCCTTCATCAATGGCATCCGATCCCCACGCCGAGGGGTGTCCTCGACGAAAAGTCACGGAGCCGGCACACAGCCGGTCTTGCGGCGGGACGTTATCCCACGGTCAGTAGCCACGAGTAGCAAATTGGCTGCGCATTGACCGAACCGTTACCCGATCACAAGATCGTGTTGCCGCCATATGTCACGGATCAGCCGAACGCGCTACTTGAACCGCCCGAACGGGCTGTCAGACGTGTAAACGCGGGCACCTTCGCCGGCGTCCCAGAACAGTGTCAGTCGATCTCCCGAACCCGCCGGAGTGGCGGCGGTCACCGCTGAGCGTGACAGTCCCGGCGGCAGCGCCGCCTCGGCCCACGACACGCCCGAGTCGGCGGACACCCACAACCGGTAGCGGTCGTCCGAACCGGTCAGCGCCGTCACCCGGCCGGACACCACCGCCCCCGACACCGTTCCGCCTGCCACTCCGTACCGCGCTCCGCCGTCCTCCTCGCTGTCCAGCGCTCCGCCGTCTTTCCCGGGGTCTTCCGCCGCGCCGGCCTTTCTCCCGGTGGCGATGGCCGGGCCGGCCACCCAGCGGCCGTCCACCTGTCGCCACGCCCGGAAGCCCGCCGATACACCCAGGAGGACCGGGCCGGCCCAGGACAACTCCCCCGGACCGGGCATATCCACCGGCCGAGTGACCCAGCCCACCGTCTCGTCCCAGGACCACACCGCCGGACTGCGCGCTCCGGCCCGGGTCGCGGCGCCCACCACCAGCCAGCCGTCGCCGGAGGCCACCGCGTCCGACGCCCACGACGACACCCCCGCCGCGGGGCGCAGGACGAACCGGTCACCGTCCGGCGACGACCACACCGACGCGCCCGACACCCGGTTGCCGACGATCAAAAACTTCCCGCTTGCCGTACGGACACGCCCGGCGTTCACGGCATCCGGGCCACCGAACAACTCGAACGGCGCGGACACCTCACGCACCGGACCGCCCAGCGGGCCCACCCACGAACTCACCCGCGGATTGCCGTGCACCCCGCCCGACTTGGCGCCCAGCAGAACCACACGCCCACCGGCACACGCCACCGACGACAGCACACTCTGCTCGCCGTAGAACGACACCGGCTCCAACACCACCGGCCGCCACGACATGGCATCCGCCGACGACCACAACGCCGGCCGCGTCCGCCCCGACGCCTCCCGCACCCCACCGGCGACAAACCACAGACCATCACAAGCCACAAGATCCCGAGCCATCGCCGTACGCCCACCGACGGCCCCCGTGGCTCCCCCGCCCACTGGGCCCACTGTGGTTCCCGCCGGTGCCGACATGGTTCTTGCGGAGGCCGGCGTGGTTCCGGCGGGTGCCGACGTGGTTTTTGCGGGTGCCGACGTGGTTTTTGCGGGTGCCGGCATCGTTTCCGCGGTGGCTCCCCCGCCCGCCGGGGCGTCCACCGGCAGGGTCGACTCGTGCCAGGTCGGGGTCATCGACGGCGAAGGCGGCGTCGCCGGACAACCGGCCAGCAGGCCGACCGTCAGCAACGCCGCCAGACGTCTCATCCCGGAAGCACGGCCTCCGGGGATCGCTGCGCCGCGAACCTCGTCACTTCGGCGGCTCGGCCTCCGCCTCCTGCTCGGCGAGGATCCGGTCGGCGACCTCACGCATGGTCATCCGGTGATCCATAGCGGTCCGCTGGATCCACTTGAACGCCTGCGGCTCGGTCATCGAATACTTCGTCATCAGCTCGCCCTTGGCGCGCTCCACCGACTTCCGCGTCTCCAGACGCTCGGTCAGCCCGGCCACCTCGGACTCCAGCACCGAGATCTCCGAATACCTCGACAGGGCGATCTCGATCGCCGGCACCAGATCGGACTTCTGGAACGGCTTCACCAGGTAGGCCATCGCACCCGCCGCACGGGCCCGCTCCACCAGATCACGCTGGCTGAAAGCGGTCAGGATCACCACCGGCGCGATGCGCCCACCGGCGATCCGCTCGGCCGCCGCCAGACCGTCCATGATCGGCATCTTGATGTCGAGGATCACCAGGTCCGGCTTCAGGTCCTCGGCGAGGCGCACGGCCGTCTCACCGTCCCCCGCCTCCCCGACCACGTCGTAGCCCTCCTCGACGAGCATCTCGGCGAGGTCCAGGCGGATGAGGGCCTCGTCCTCGGCGATGAGCACCCGCTTGCGCTCGGCACCAGCCTGCGTGTCGGCCACGGAAACCCCTACCCCCAGAACGTCGATGTCGCGACACCCGGGTATCTGGGTGTCGCCGACCTAAGCCTAGTGGGTAGGCTGTCCCTTGCTCGGGTTGGCGTGGCCTAACTTGCGTCCGCCCGGGACGGCTCGTCCTCGTAGACCAACCGGCAGAGTCGATGCTCTCAAACAGCATTCAGTGTGGGTTCGAATCCCACCGAGGACACCAAGGATAGATCCGTTCGAATGGATGGCGCACGGAATGCGCCACGACTTCCGCACACCGGCTTTCGTGACTTCGTTTTCCGGCCTCCCGGGCTCTTGATTCCACATCCCGGGCCTGCCGGTTTTGGCGTGGAGCATCCGGTGGGGGTCCGTAGAGCATCCGGTGGAATCTCCGTGGGGGATCCGGTGGGGGATCCGCCATCGGTCATGTCCCTGCCCGGTCGATTCGGTATCGCGGGCCGGGAATTCGCTCGGCATCCCCGGGCATGCTCCGCTAGCACTCCTGCTAGCTGGTCGGATCTGATCATCGCGGTGCCCCTCGGGCCCACTCGGCGCGTCATGGAGATCGTCCGCGACCGGGCCGGGGATTTCGCTCGCTGACTGTTTCACTCCGACGGTTGTCGAATCTTCACCCCTGCGGCTATCGAATCCTCCTCTCAGCGGCTCGCGGATCTTCCGCCCTGCCGCTCGCGGATCTTCCTCTCTCTGCGACTCTCGAATCTTTCTCTCCGCGGCTCGCGGATCTTCCTCTCCACGGCTCGCGGATCTTCACTCCGATGGCTGCCGTGACGGGAATCGCATGAATCGTTTCTCGAACCGGGCCGCCGTCCTCATGGGGGCCGACCGGGTGCCGCTCTCTCGGCGCGGTCCATCTCCGGCGGACGGCTCTCGCCCGAGGGCGGTGACGGCCGGCCGGCGCTTCGACGGACGCCTCACGACCTTGGCGGTGCCTAGCCGACGCTCCGGCGGATGCCTCACGGCCGAGGCAGTGACTGACCGGCGCTCCGGCCGACACCTCACGGCCGAGGCAGTGACTGACCGGCGCTCCGGCCGACACCTCACGGCCGAGGCAGTGACTGACCGGCGCTCTGGCGGACGCCTCTCGGTCGAGACGGTGGCGGCTGGCCGGGGCTCGGGCTGAGCTGTTCGGTGATGGCTCTGGGCGGGGATTTTCGGGGGTGGATCGTGAGGATGGTTACCCGTACCGGCGGATGGGCCTGATCTTGATCTTGGCACTGAATCTCGCCGAACTGCGGGCTGTGGTCGGTGGCGGGTGCTGTCATGACAAGGACAGCTTCAGCAGGAGGCCCCATGTTGTCGTCCGGTTCGTCGCCTTTGACCGTCAAACGCGGGGGCATGTGGGTCGTCCTCATGGTCGCGGGCGCGACGTGGCTGGTGACCGGCTGGGCGGTCCTGCAGATGGAACCGGTGACCGTGGTCTCGGCGGTCGGACCGGTGGTGCTGTTCGGCGCGTTCTGCGAAGTGCTCCGGGCGCTCGCCGGAACCCGGACGTGGTGGCTGAACGCCGGGCTCGCGGCGATGTTCGCGGCCACCGGTGTGATGCTGCTGACCGGCGGCGACTCGTCGTTCACCGAACCGGCATCGCTGGCCGGCTGGTACCTGCTGGTCCGCGGCGCCGTCGACGTCGCCGTCGGGATCATGACACGCGGCTCGGACCGGGTGTGGAGCCTGCTGGTGACGGTCGGGGTGCTGGAGACCGGGCTGGGATACTTCGCCGCCGGGCCGTTCGTGCGATCCGCGGAACTCGTGGCGGTCGTGCTCGGCGGGCTCGGTGTGCTGCGCGGAGTCGCCGACCTGGTGACGGCGCTACGGTTGCGGGAGGTCGCCGGGCTGCGCCGGGACGTGCTGGAGCTGCCACCCGAGCGGGCGGCAGGGGTCACCGGGTATGCGGCGGGACTCGCCGACACCGAGAAGTACGCGGCGGGACTCGCCGGCGCCGAGAAGGCCGCGACGGGACTCTCCGGCGCCGAGAAGGCTATGGACCGCTTCGGCGGTGGCGGGCCGCATCCGGTGCCCGGGCATCCTTCGCTGTCCCAGTTGGCCGACGCCGACCCGTACAACCTGGCCCGACTCGCGGACCCGGGCGACGCGCACCCGGCCCGCCACCTGGATCCGGTGGGCGCGTCCGCTGCCCTTCACACGGATTCGGCCGGCACGTCCGCCGGATGGCACATGGACCCGATCGGGCCGTCCACCGCCCGGCACGCCGAGCGGGCCGGCATGCCCCGGATGGTCACGCCGGGCGCGGCACCACACACGGGTCCGGCAGGCGCAACCGCCACGGCACACAACCGTCCGGCAGGCGCAACCGCTACAGCACACATGGTTCCGGCAGGCGCGGCCGCGACACGCCACATGGATCCGGCGGGCGCGGCCGCGGCACACCACATGGATCCGGCAGGCTCGGCCGCGGCACACCACATGGATCCGGCGGGCGCGTCCGTGCCACATCACATGGATCCGGCGGGCGCGGCTGTGATGGGCCATAGGGATTCGGTGGGCGGCTTCGGCGCGTCGCAACCTGGTGCTTTCCCCGCGCCTCAGCCGGGGCCGATGGGTGCCTCTGACGCACCTCAGCCGGGGTCGACGGGTGCCGCTTCCTTCACCTCGCAGCCGGATTCAGTGAGTGCCTCGCGGGGCCGGCACGTCGAGGCCTCCGGGCAGGATGTTTCACCGGCACGTCATGCGGGGCCGGACGACGGTTCCCGGGCACTGCATGGGGAGACGGGTGACGCCATTCAAGTGCGGCACACAAATTCTGGGGACGCCGGCCGGTCGCGGCATGCGGGTGCGGGTGACGCTGTCCAGGCGCGACACGTCGGTCAGAAAGAAGCGGTCCAGACGCGACACGCGGGTTCGGGTGAGGCTGCTCAGATGCAGCATCCGGGTTCGGGTGAGGTGGTTTCGGCTCGGCATCTGAGTGCGGATGGTTCGGGGAATGCCGGGCGGCTTACCGGGGCGGATCTGGACAGTGTCACCCGGGCCCGGCTGTTGGATGCGGAGCATGCTTCGCGGCTGCGGCACGGCGGGCCGGACGGTGCTTCGCGGGCTCGGCAGATTCTGGAGGCCGAGGCGGTGACCCGGGAACGGCTGGCCGAGATGGAGATCTCGGCCCGGGCTCGTTCGGCTCGAGCCGGGAACGCGCCACCGGCCCGGCATCGGGCGCCGTCGGCGGTTCCATCACCCGCGTCGGTTCTGGCACCCGCACCGGTCATGGCGACCGGGCCGTTCATGGAAGCCGGACCAGCTACGGCATCCACGGCGGGCATGACAACCGGGCCTACTACGGCACCCACAACGGGCATGACAACCGGGCCCACTACGGCACCCACAACGGGCATGACAACCGGGCCCGCTACGGCGCCCTCGCACGCCATGGCAGCCGGACCGGCTATGGCATCCGCGCCGGGTATGGCTCCGGGGCCGGGCATGGCGGACGCGTTTCAGGAACGGCGGATGGGATCCACCACGGAGTTGGCCGCCCGGTTGGCGCAGGCGGGAATGGGTGCGCAGGAGGCTTCGGGCAGCACGACGGGTGAGGTGAGCCAACGTTGATCAGTTTGTCCCCCGGCCCCGCCGGTGGTGGATCTTCTGTCGGCCGGTCGCCAGGCTGTGATCCACACCGGCGGGGCCTCCATAACACCTGGTGACCGGGGGTGCGGGCCTTAGCGACACACCCGGTGACCTCGGCTACGGATCCCAGCGACACACCTGGTGACCTGAGCATGGGGAGAGTGCCGACGCAGGAAGACAGCCGGGCCGGCAAGCGGACCGGCACCGGAAAAGGCGGGGCCGCCGCACCTGGAAAGGCGAGGGTCAGCCGCACCCCGGAAAGGCGGAGGTCAGCCGCACCCCGGAAAGGCGGGGGTCAGCCGCCGATGCGGCGGAGCAGGCCCTCCTGGACGGCGCTGGCGATGTGGCGGCCGTCCCGGGTGAACATGCGGCCGTTGGCCAGGCCGCGGGCTCCGCTGGCGGACGGGCTGGCGGAGTCGTACAGGAACCACTCGTCGGCTCGGAACGGGCGGTGGAACCACAGGGCGTGGTCCAGGCTGGCGCCGATCACCCCGCCGGGGCCCCACACCTCGCCGTGGGTGGAGAGGACGGCGTCCAGCAGGCTCATGTCGCTGGCGTACGTCAAGGCGCACGCGTGGATCAGCGGATCGTCCGGCAGGCGGCCGTCGAAGCGCATCCAGACCCGCTGGTTGGGTTCGATCTCGCGGTCGCCGGGCGGCACCCAGCCGGGGACGCCCACATAGCGGATGTCCACCGAGCGTGGCGAGGACTGGAACATCGCCATCCGCTCCGGATACTTCTCCGCCCAGTCCAGGATGGTGGGCACGTCCTCCGGAGCGGGCACGTCCTCGGGGGCCGGGGTGTGGTGGTCCAGGCCTTCCTCGGGGAGCTGGAACGACGCCGACATGAAGAAGATCGTCTTGCCGTGCTGACTGGCCGTCGAGCGGCGTACCGAGAAACTGCGGCCGTCCCGGATCGTCTCCACGTGGAAGGTGATCGGCACGGTCGGGTCGCCGGCCCGGACGAAATAGCCGTGCAGGCTGTGCACGTGCCGACTCGCATCGACGGTGCGGCCCGCGGCGACCAGCGCCTGCCCGGCGACCTGGCCGCCGAACACGCGCTGGGCCCCGGTCTGCGGGCTCTCGCCCTGGAAGGTGGCCGCGTCGACCTGCTTCAGATCGAGGAGATCGAGAAGCTGGTCGACGGCGGCCTGTCCCTGGAGCAACGTCACGCCTTGGCCGGGTCGACCAGCGAACCGATCTGGTGGACGCGGAGGGTGTTGGTGGAGCCGGGCGCGTTCGGCGGGGAGCCGGCCACGACGACCACGTAGTCGCCGGGCTTGGCCAGGCCCATGCTCAGCATCTTGGCGTCGACCTGCCGGAACATGTCGTCGGTGTGCTCGACGAAGTCGGTCAGGAAGGTCTCCACACCCCAGCTCAGGGCGAGGGTGTTGCGGACCTCGGCGACCGGGGTGAACGCGTACAGCGGGAGGTCGCAGTGCAGGCGGGAGAGCCGCTTGACGGTGTCGCCGGTCTGCGAGAAGGCGACCAGGGCCTTGGCGCCGATGTTCCGGGCGATCTGCGACGCGGCGACGGTGAGCGCGCCACCGTGGGTGCGCGGGTCGTGCTGCAGGCGCGGGACGCCCATGCCACCGGCCTCGGTGGTGGTGACGATCTTCGCCATGGTGCTGACGGTGAGGACCGGGTACTTACCGACCGAGGTCTCGCCGGAGAGCATCACGGCGTCGGCACCGTCGAGGACGGCGTTGGCGACGTCGGAGGCCTCGGCGCGGGTCGGGCGCGAGTTCTCGATCATCGAGTCGAGCATCTGGGTGGCGACGATGACCGGCTTGGCGTTCTCCCGGCAGAGCTGCACGGCGCGCTTCTGGACCAGCGGGACCTGGTCGAGGGGCAGCTCGACGCCGAGGTCACCGCGGGCGACCATGACACCGTCGAAGGCCAGCACGATGGCTTCGAGGACGTCGACCGCCTCGGGCTTCTCGACCTTGGCGATGACCGGGACCCGGCGGCCCTCCTCGTCCATGATCTTGTGGACGAGGTCGATGTCCTCGGGGGCGCGGACGAACGACAGCGCGATCAGGTCGACGCCGAGGGAGAGGGCGAAGCGGAGGTCCGACTCGTCCTTCTCACTGAGGGCGGGGACGCTGACCGCGACGTTCGGCAGGGAGACGCCCTTGTTGTTGCTGACCGGGCCGCCCTCGGTGACGAGGCAGTGGATGTCCTCACCCTCGACCTCGGTCACCTCGATCGCGACCTTGCCGTCGTCGATGAGGAGCCGGTCGCCGACCTTGACCTCGTGCGGGAGCTTCTTGTAGGTGCAGGAGACGCGCTCCTTGGTGCCGAGGATCTCCTCGCTGGTGATGACGACGCGGTCGCCGGTCTCCCAGCGGTGCGGGCCGTCGGCGAACTTGCCGAGGCGGATCTTCGGACCCTGAAGGTCGCCGAGGATGGCGACCGGGCGGTCGGCCTGGGCGGCGGCCGCGCGGACCAGCTCGTACATCTCCCGGTGGTTTTCCTGGGTGTCGTGGCTGAAGTTCATCCGGGCCACGTTCATGCCCGCTTCCACCAAACCGAGCATGCGCTCCGGTGACTTGGTGGCGGGGCCCATCGTGCAGACGATCTTTGCGCGGCGTGTCACGGCCATCAGGCTAGTCCTTCTTTCGGGGCGGCCTGGCGGCCGACCCCGGTCTTCGGCATGAAATGCGGGTGTCGACGGCGAGTTCGACCCGCCAGTCGGTCGCGGGTGTGCTGCGTCGTCCGCGGGCTCCAGCGACCGCTGGACCAGCCTAGCGTTCGCGTTCCGGCGCTCGACGGCAGATGCCCCAACCGGCTCTGGGCAGCGAAAAGTCCCCCGAACCGGGGTTCCGCGGTGACCACCACCACAGCCACATTCGACGAAATCGATGGAAAACAATGCGAAATGCGCCCCCGGAATTACCGGGAGCGCATTTCGGAGAATGGTGTCAGACGGACAGCGGCTGCGAATCCGCGCGGACCGGCGCCGGCAGTTCTCCGGCGGCGCCGAGATAACTGTGGATGGCGGAAGCGGCGGCCCGGCCCTCGGCGATCGCCCAGACGATCAGGGACGCTCCCTTGTGCATGTCGCCTGCCACGAATACGCCTTCGGCGTCGGTCTGCCAGTTCAGTCCGGCGTCCAGCACGTTGCGGCGGTTGCGGGTCAGCCCGAACTGGCCGAGCAGCGGCTGGTCCTCGGTGCCCTCGAAACCGATGGCGAGCAGGACCAGGTCGGCGGGCAGCTCGCGTTCGGTGCCGGGGGTGACGACGACGGTGCGGACACCGTCGACACGCTGCACGGACACCTCGGCGAGACGGATCGCGACCAGGTTGCCGTCGTCGTCGCCGACGAACTCCTGGACGGCCACACCGAAGACGCGGTCGCCGCCCTCCTCGTGCGCGGCGTAGTTGCGCAGGATCAGCGGCCAGGTGGGCCACGGATCCTTGACGCCGGTGCGCAGGTCGGGGGGCAGTGGGTACTGGTCGAGCTGGGTGATCGACGCGGCGCCCTGGCGGTGGGCGACACCGAGGCAGTCGGCGCCGGTGTCACCGCCGCCGATGATGATGACGTGCTTGCCGCGCGCGTCGATCGGGGTGGTGTCCTGCAGTCCGGCGACGATCCGGTTGGCCGGGACCAGGTGCTCCATGGCCAGGTGGACGCCGTTGAGGTGACGGCCGGGGGTGTCGGTGACGTCCCGGCCGGCGAGGGCTCCGGCGGCGAGCAGGACCGCTTCGTACCTGTCACGAAGGTCTTCGGCGGTGATGTCGGTGCCGACGTCGACGCCGGTCTGGAACTCAACCCCTTCGGCGGTCATCTGGGCCAGGCGGGCGTCGATGACGTGCTTCTCGATCTTGAAATCGGGAATGCCGTAACGGAGCAGGCCGCCGATGCGGTCGTCGCGCTCGTAGACGGTGACGGCGTGACCGGCCCGGGCGAGCTGCTGCGCGGCGGCGAGCCCGGCGGGGCCGGAGCCGATCACAGCTACCGACTTGCCGGACGCGACGGGCGCGGGCTGCGGGACCAGGCCGGCGCCGAACGCGAAGGTGGCGATCTCCACCTCGACCTGCTTGATGGTGACCGGGTCGTCGGCGATGCCGAGGACGCAGGCCGCCTCACAGGGCGCCGGGCAGAGCCGGCCGGTGAACTCGGGGAAGTTGTTGGTGGCGTGCAGCGAGTCGGACGCGGCCGCCCATCCCCCGGTACGCACCAGGTCGTTCCAGTCCGGGATCCGGTTGCCGAGCGGGCAGCCGTCGTGACAGAACGGGATGCCGCAGTCCATGCAGCGGGTGGCCTGGTCGCGGATCAGGTCCTCACCCGCGGGCGGGTAGACCTCCTTGTAGTCCAGGATGCGCACCGGCACCGGGCGGCGCTTCGGCAGCTGCCGCTCGTAACGGAGGAAACCGTTAGGGTCAGGCACTGGTAACCCCCATGACCGCTTCGTCGACGTTGCGACCGGCGGCTTCGGCGGTCTTGATCAGTTCCATCACGCGCTTGTAGTCGCGCGGGACCACGGCGGTGAACCGCTCGACGGCGGTCGGCCAGTCCTTGAGCAGGCGCCCGGCGACGTCCGAGTCGGTCTCCGCGTGGTGTTTCTCGACGAGCGAGCGCAGCAGGTCGCGCTCGTCGTCGGTGAGCGGGCCGAGGTCGACCAGCTCCGGGTTGACCAGGGCCTGGTCGAGGTCGAGCAGGAACGCCTTGCCGCCGCTCATGCCGGCCGCGAAGTTGCGCCCGGTACGGCCGAGCACGACGACGGTGCCACCGGTCATGTACTCGCAGCCGTGGTCGCCGACACCCTCGACGACGGCGGCGGCGCCCGAGTTGCGGACCGCGAACCGTTCGCCGACCTTGCCGCGGAGGAAGATCTCGCCGCCGGTGGCCCCATAGATGATCGTGTTGCCGGCGATGGTGTTGTCCTCCGCGGTGAACGGCGCGTCCTCGGCGGGGCGCACGATCACCCGGCCGCCGGACAGGCCCTTGGCGACGTAGTCGTTGCTGTCGCCGATCAGCCGCAGGGTGACGCCGCGCGGCAGGAAGGCGCCGAACGACTGGCCGCCGGTGCCGCGCAGGGTGAACGAGATGGTGTCGTCGGGCAGGCCGTTGCCGCCGTACCGGCGGGACACCTCGCCACCGAGCATGGCGCCGACGCTGCGCTGGTCGTTGGTGGCGACCAGCTCGGCGCGGACCGGCTCACCGTTGGTGAGGGCCGGCTGGGCCAGCTCGATCAGCTCGTTGTCCAGGGCCTTTTCCAGACCGTGGTCCTGGGCGACGATGCCGCGGCGGGCGGCGCCCTCCGGCAGCTCCGGCACGTAGAGGACCGGGGCCAGGTCGAGGCCCTTGGCCTTCCAGTGGTCGACGGCCTGGGTCACGTTGAGCACCTCGGCGTGGCCGATGGCCTCGTCGATGCTGCGGAAGCCCAGTTCGGCGAGGATCTCCCGGGTCTCCTCGGCGAGGAACATGAAGAAGTTCTCGACGAACTCGGGCTTGCCGGTGTAGCGCTCGCGCAGCACCGGGTTCTGGGTGGCGATGCCGACCGGACAGGTGTCCAGGTGGCAGACCCGCATCATGATGCAGCCGGAGACGATCAGCGGCGCGGTCGCGAAACCGAACTCCTCGGCGCCCAGCAGGGCGGCGATGACCACGTCACGACCGGTCTTGAGCTGGCCGTCGACCTGCACGGTGACCCGGTCACGGAGCCGGTTGAGCAGCAGCGTCTGCTGTGCCTCGGCCAGGCCCAGCTCCCACGGGGTGCCGGCGTGCTTGAGCGAGTTCAGCGGGGACGCGCCGGTGCCGCCGTCGTGACCGGAGATCAGGATGACGTCGGCCTTGAGCTTGGCCACACCGGCGGCGACGGTGCCGACGCCGATCTCGCTGACCAGCTTGACGTGCACCCGGGACCGCGGGTTGACCATCTTGAGGTCGTGGACCAGCTGGGCCAGGTCCTCGATGGAGTAGATGTCGTGGTGCGGCGGCGGCGAGATGAGGCCGACGCCCGGGGTGGCGTGCCGGGTCTTGGCGATCCACGGCCACACCTTGTTGCCGGGCAGCTGGCCGCCCTCGCCGGGCTTCGCGCCCTGCGCCATCTTGATCTGCAGGTCGTCCGCGTTGACCAGGTACTCGCTGGTGACACCGAAACGGCCGGAGGCGATCTGCTTGATCGCGGAGCGGCGCTCGGGGTCGTACAGCCGCTCGACGTCCTCGCCGCCCTCGCCGGTGTTCGACTTGGCGCCGAGCCGGTTCATCGCGATGGCCAGGGTCTCGTGCGACTCGGCGGAGATCGAGCCGTAGCTCATCGCGCCGGTGGAGAACCGCTTGACGATCTCCGACGCGGGCTCGACCTCGTCGATGCTGATCGGGGTGCGGTCGGACGCGAACTTGAACAGGCCGCGCAGGTGACCGGCCTCGGCGGACAGTTCGTCGACCTTGCTGGTGTACCGGCGGAACACGTCGTACTGCTTGCTGCGGGTGGCGTGCTGCAGCAGGAAGACGGTCTCCGGGTTGAACAGGTGCAGTTCACCCTCGCGGCGCCACTGGTACTCGCCGCCGACCTCGAGGCGGCGGTGGGTGCGCTCGGCCCGGTTCGACGGGTACGCCTTGCCGTGCCGGGCCTTGATCTCGGCGTGGATGCCGTCCAGGCCGACGCCGCCGATCCGCCCGGAGGTGCCGGCGAAGTAGCGCTGGAGCAGCTTGTTGTCCAGGCCGACGGCTTCGAAGACCTGCGCGCCGCAGTACGACGAGACGGTCGAGATGCCCATCTTGGACATGATCTTCAGGACGCCCTTGCCGAGCGCCTTGACGTAGTTGCGGACCGCCTTGCGGGGTTCCACACCGACCAGGGCGCCAGTGGCGATCAGGTCATCGACGCTCTCGAAGGCCAGGTACGGGTTGATCGCGGCCGCGCCGAACCCGATCAGGGTGGCGGCGTGGTGGACCTCGCGGCAGTCGCCGGACTCGACGACCAGCGCCACCTGGGTGCGGGTCTGCTCGCGGACCAGGTGCTGGTGCACGGCCGCGGTGAGCAGCAGCGACGGGATCGGCGCCAGGTCGGCGTTGGAGTCCCGGTCGGAGAGCACCAGGATGCGCACGCCGTCCTCGATGGCCTCGGACACGTGCCGGCAGATCTGGGTGAGCCGGGCCTTGATGCCGGCCGCGCCGTCGCGCAGCGGGTAGAGCCCGGAGACCCGGACGGCCTTGAAGCCGGGCAGGTCGCCGTCCTCGTCGATCGAGAGGATCTTGGCGAGCTCGTCGTTGTCGATCACCGGGTACGGCAGGGTGATCTGCCGGCAGCTGGCCGGCCCGGGCTTGAGCAGGTTGCCCTCCGGGCCGATCGTCGAGGAGAGGCTGGTGACCAGCTCCTCCCGGATCGCGTCCAGCGGCGGGTTGGTGACCTGCGCGAACAGCTGGTGGAAGTAGTCGAACATCAGCCGCGGCCGGGTGGACAGCGGTGAGATCGGGGTGTCGGTGCCCATCGAGCCGAGCGGCTCCGCGCCGAGCCGCGCCATCGGCGCGATCAGGATCTTCAGCTCCTCCTCGGAGTAGCCGAAGACCTGCTGGCGGCGGGTGACCGAGTCGTGGGTGTAGACCACGTGCTCACGGGCCGGCAGGTCGCCGAGCTCGATCAGGCCGGCGTGCAGCCAGTCCGCGTACGGCTCGGCGGCGGCCAGGTCGGCCTTGATCTCGTCGTCGTGGGCGATCCGCCCGGCGATCGTGTCGACCAGGAACATCTTGCCGGGCTGCAGGCGGCCCTTGGCGACCACGTCGGCCGGGTCGACGTCGATGATGCCGGCTTCGGAACCGAGCGCGACCAGGCCGTCCTTGGTGTGCCACCAGCGGCCGGGGCGCAGGCCGTTGCGGTCCAGCACGGCGCCGATGATGCTGCCGTCGGTGAACGCCACGGCGGCCGGGCCGTCCCACGGCTCCATCATGCTGGCGTGGAACTTGTAGAAGGCGCGGCGGGCCGGATCCATCTCCGGGTCGTTCTCCCACGCCTCCGGGATCATCATCAGCACCGCGTGCGGGAGACTGCGGCCCGCCAGGTGCAGCAGCTCCAGGACCTCGTCGAACCCGGCCGAGTCGGAGGCTTCCGGCGAGTTGATCGGGAACAGGCGCTTGATGTTGCCCGGGATGTTCGGCGAGGACAGCATCGCCTCCCGGGCGGCCATCCAGTTCTTGTTGCCCCGGATGGTGTTGATCTCACCGTTGTGGGCGATCAGCCGGTACGGGTGGGCCAGCGGCCACGACGGGAAGGTGTTCGTCGAGAACCGGGAGTGCACCAGGGCGATCGCCGAGGAGACCCGCTCGTCGGTCAGGTCCGGGAAGAACGCCGGGAGCTGCTCGGGGGTGAGCATGCCCTTGTAGGTGATCGTCCGGGACGACAGCGACGGGAAGTAGGCGGCGATGCCGCGCTGTGAGGTCTCGCGCTCGGCCTGCTTGCGGATGCAGAACGCGGCCCGGTCGAGCTCGATGCCGGACAGCCGCTCGTCGGCCGGGCCGGCCGCGGAGGCGCTGAGCCGGTCGGCGGCCAGGAACACCTGGCGGATCGCGGGGCGGGCGTCCTCGGCGGTGGCGCCCAGGTCGGCCGGGTCGACCGGCACGTCACGCCAGCCGAGCACCTCGCCGCCCTCGACGAGCACGTACTTCTCGAAGATCTTGATGGCACGGGCCGCGTCGTCGGGGTCCGTGGGCAGGAACACCAGGCCGGTCGCGTACGAACCGGCGGGCGGCAGCTCGAAGCCGGCCACGGCACGGTAGTACTCGTCCGGAACCTGGATCATGATGCCGGCGCCGTCACCGGTGTTCTGCTCGGCGCCGCGCGCGCCCCGGTGGTCGAGGCGGATCAGTGCGGTAAGACCCTTGGCCACCACATCGTGGGAGCGACGGCCGTGAATGTCAGCGACAAATGCGACACCACAGGCGTCTCGCTCCGTCTGAGGGTCGTAAAGCCCCTGGGGGTGCGGATATGCCACCGGGCCTCCTGTCGTCACTGGTGTTTCATTCTGAGGTCGGGACGACGTCGGCCCTGCAAAGTCTCTCGAGTCTACGGTAAGAGCCGCTGATCTCCGCCAGATACGGATTGATCACACCTCTTACGGATGCGCCGCCGGCGCATGGACTGCGGACGAACTGAATAGCACAGCCGGTGCGGTGACCGGTAGTCTCGCGCGATGGCGCCAGCGGATTCCGGTCTCTTCGACCGGCTCGAACGGTTCTACGACGCTTTGCCCCGCCCCTGGGCGCGGACCGAGGAGATCGGCTCTCTCGTTCTCTTCGTCCGTGACGGGGAGGGCTGGCCCTACTATGCCCGTCCGCGGCTCGGTTCGCACGTCCCTTCGGCGGCCGACGTCACCGACGTGCGCTCCCGCCAGCGTGAACTCGGCCTGCCGGAGACCTTCGAGTGGGTGCACGAGACCACCCCCGACCTGCTGGCCGTGACCCGGTCGGCCGGGCTGGACGTGCTCCTCGCGCCGCTGCTCACGCTCGACCGGGCGGCCCTGGTGCCGGACCTGCCGATGCGGGACGCCGAGGTGCGCCGTCTGCACCCGGACGACCCCACCTTTCCGGCCGACCTACGCGCGTCCCGGGCAGTGGCCCGGCTCGGTTTCGCCGCGCCCGCCCACCAGTCGCCGCTCGATCTCACCGGGAACACGCTGCTCATCGAGGCCGCCGGGCCGGCCGAGCGGGACTCCGGCGAGTTGCTGACCGCCGAGGCGGTGCGACACGCCCGGACGATGTATGCCACCGGGGACTACCTGACCGTGGTCGCCGAGTCACCCTCCGAGGGGATTCTGGCCACCGCCACCGCCCAGCGGTCCGGGGACGTCGCCGAGGTGGTCGGGGTGGCGACGCTGCCGTCGGCGCGGCGCCGGGGGTACGCCTCCCAGCTGACCGCCACGCTCGCCGGGATGCTGCTCGCCGAGGGCGTCGACCTGGTGTTCCTGTCCGCCGGGGACGACGACGTGGCCCGCCTCTACACCAAGGTCGGCTTCCGGCGGCTGGGCACCGCGTGTGTCGCCGAACCGGCCGCGGCGTCGCTCTAGGCGGGCGGCCCGCCGGCGGGTCGGCGATTCCTCACATTCCCAGCATCTGGTACGGGGTAAGTACCACAGCCGTTTCCGGTCCTTACCGAATATCGGCGCCGGCGATCACCGCCGCACGGATCCGCACGTCCGGCCGCACCGATCGAGTGAACAGGGCGATACCCGCCCGTCCCGAAATATGATCACGAACCCGTCGCCCGGAACGGTCGCATCCGCCCGGCGGTCGCGGGACGGCCCGGACGGGCCGCCCTCCGCGCGGGACGGGGCGGGACATGCCGGTGCGCCTGTCGAGGTGTAGGCGTACCGGCAGAAGGGGTTATTCGGGTGGGGTCCAGTCGTGCGACGGATCCAGGGAGCGGGCCAGCATCCGCGGGCGCATGTGGTTCAGGGCCGCGTCCCGGGCGCGCAGCGCGAGCCGGCCGCGGGCCTGGACCACCGCCGACATCCGCCGGTTCTGCCGGACCACGGTGGCGGTCCGCGGCTGCCGCACCCGGCTGTAGTTCTCCACCGCCGCGACCAGGTCCGGGCCCGGCTCCGCGTCGGCCACCACCGCGCGCAACGTCGCCGCGTCCTCGAACGCCAGGCAGGCGCCCTGACCCAGATGGTGCGGCATGGCGTGGGCGGCGTCGCCGATCAGCACCACCCCGCCCGGACCGCCCGGGAAACCGTAGGCGCGGGGCAACGGCCGCAGCTCCCGCACCCCCTGCGGGACCAGGTCCTCCGGCCGGGTGGCGTCCAGCAGCGCGCCGACCGGCTCGTGCCAGCCCGCGAACCACCGCCGCAACAGGGTGAGCTGGGTGGCCGCCGACTCGGGACGGGCGGCGCCGGCCGCGGTCGCCACCCAGTAGATGCCGCCACGCCCGGCCGCGTGATCGCCGAGCGGGATCGCCACGAACCGGTAGCCGGCACCGAGCGTCTCGCCGCCCGGGCACCGGTCCTCGGCCGTGCTGGGCACCCGGAAACCGGGGATCACCGCCTGCCACGCGGCGAACCCGGAACCAACCGCGACCGATTCCGGCGCCACCGCGGCCCGCACCCGGCTGTCGATGCCGTCCGCGCCGACCAGCAGATCCGCCTCGATCGTGGAGTGCCCGTCGCTGACCGCCGGACGGGACCGCAGACCGGTCCGGATCGTCGTCGCCTCGAACCCGGTCCGGATCTCGACGTCACCCAGACCGGCGACCAGCGCGTCGTAGACGTCCTCCAGGTGGGCGGCCGCCGGACCCGGGCCGGCCCCGGTGCGGGATCGCGGGGTCACCAGCCACTGGCCGTCCGGGCGGCGCACCCCGCCGTCCGGCAGCGGCGACGCGATCGCCGTCCAGCCGCCGTCCGGGTCCAGGGACTGCAGGGCACGCAGGCCGTTCGGCCACAGCACCACCGCGGTCGGCGGCGCGGCGATCCGCTCGGCCCGCTCCAGCAGGGTCACCCGCCAGCCGGACCGGGACAGCGCCCCGGCCGCGGCCAGGCCCGCCGTCCCCGCGCCCACCACCACGGCCGTACGCATGAGAGGTGTCAGCTCTTCTCTTCGGTCTCACCGGCGGGCGCGGGCTCGCCGGCCCCGGCCGCCCCGACCGGGACGGGCTCCAGCACGCCGGTCCGCTGGTACTCCCGGAAGCGCTCCTCGTCGACCAGCTGGTAGGCGATCGGCGGCTTGGCGTCCTTCGTCGTCCCACCGGCGGCCACGTCGACCTGGGAGACGTCGCTCGCCTCCGCGGCCGGGTCCGGGGCCACGTCCGGCGCGTCGATCGGCACCACGTAGCCGCGCGGGCCCTTCACCATCACGAAGTAGATGGTGGCCAGCAGGAAGATGATGATCGACACGAAGACGTTGACCCGGACGCCGAAGAACGTGTTCGCCTCGTCGACGCGCATCATCTCGATCCAGCAGCGGCCGGCCGTGTAGGACATCACGTACAGCGCGAAGGCCCGGCCCCGGCCGAACTTGAACTTGCGGTCCAACAGCCACACCAGGCCGGCGGTGCCCAGGTTCCAGATCGCCTCGTACGCGAACGTCGGGTGGTAGAGGTCCGGCTTCGTCACCGGCTCGCCGTCGATCGTGGTCGCGTGCCCCGGGTTCGCCGAGTCCATCTCGTGCACCTCGAGACCCCACGGCAGGGTGGTCACCTTGCCGTACAGCTCGTTGTTGAACCAGTTGCCGAACCGGCCGATCGCCTGCGCCACCGGCAGGGCCGGAGCCAGCGAGTCGGCGAACACGCTGTACGGCAGCCCGATCTGACGGCAGGCGATCCAGGCGCCGAGCGCGCCACCGGCGACACCGCCCCAGATGCCGAGGCCGCCCTCCCAGATGTAGAACGCCCGGATCGGCTCACCCCCGGCGCCGAAATAGTCCTGCGGCGAGGTGATCAGGTGGTAGATCCGGGCGCCGATGATGCCGAACGGCACCGCCCACACCACGATGTCCAGCGAGATCCACGGTGCCACCCCGCGGCGGCGCATCCGCTGCTCCACCAGGAGCGTCGCGGCGACCATGCCGAGGATGATGCAGAGGGCGTACGCGCGGATCGGGAACCCGAACAGATCCCACACCGACTGGGTGGGGCTGGGGATGGCGGCGAAGTTCACGGGTGCACACGCTACCGCCGACAAGCCGTTCTGTGATGCCCAGGGCACCGGCTGAATTCACCGGAGCCCCAGGAACCTCAGCGGCGGCGGACGCCCTCGGCCAGTTCGGCGCTCAGGGCCCGCAGGTTCGCCAGGCCGGTGGCCCGCTCCGGGGCCTCCAGCACACAGCGGATCAGGGCGCTGCCGACGATGACCCCGTCGGCGAACGCGGCCACCTCGGCGGCCTGCGCGCCGTTGCCGACACCCAGTCCCACGCCGACCGGCATCTCCGGGTCGATCGCCCGGATCCGCCGCACCAGGTCGGGGGCCTGCGAGGAGACCGTCTTGCGGGCGCCGGTGACACCCATCAGCGCGGTCGCGTAGACGAAGCCCCGGCAGTTCGCCAAGGTCAGCGCGATCCGCTCGTCGGTCGACGACGGCGCGACCAGGAACGTCCGGTCGATCTTGTGGGCGTCGGCGGCGGCGATCCACTCGGCCGCCTCGTCCGGGATCAGGTCCGGCGTGATCAGCCCGGTGGCCCCGGCCGCGGCCAGGTCACGGGCGAACGCGTCGACACCGTACTTCTCGATCGGGTTCCAGTACGTCATCAGCACGACTGTCGCGCCGGCCGACGACACCGCGTCGATGATCTTCAGGGTGTCCCGGGTACGGACCCCGTTGGCCAGGGCGATGTCGCTCGCCTTCTGGATCACCGGGCCGTCCATCACCGGGTCCGAGTAGGGCAGCTCGACCTCGATCACGTCGCAGCCGGCCTCGTGCATCGCGATCATCTGCTCGATGCTGTGGTCGACCGTCGGGAACCCGGCCGGCATGCAGCCGACCAGCACCGACCGGTTCTCCGACTTCGCCTTCGCGAAGGTCTCCGCGATGCTCACGTGTTCTCCCCCGGGACGACCGTCTCGTTCTGGTCGAGGATGCCGAAGTACGCGCCCGCCGTGTGCACGTCCTTGTCACCGCGCCCGGACAGGTTGATCACGATCGTCGGCGTGCGGCCCAGCTCCTCGCGCAGCCTCGGGACGATCTTCGCGGCGCCGGCCAGAGCGTGTGAGCTCTCGATCGCCGGGATGATCCCCTCGGTACGGCAGAGCAGCTGGAACGCGGCCATCGCCTCGGAGTCGGTGACCGGCTCGTAGACCGCCCGGCCGGAATCGTTCAGCCAGGCGTGCTCCGGGCCGACACCCGGGTAGTCCAGACCCGCCGAGATCGAGTGCGACTCGATCGTCTGGCCGTCCTCGTCCTGCAGCAGATAGGTGCGGTTGCCGTGCAGCACCCCCACCGAGCCGCCGGTGATCGACGCCGCGTGCCGGCCGGTCTCCACACCGTCGCCGCCGGCCTCGAAGCCGTACAGCCGGACACCCTCGTCGGGCACGAAGGCGTGGAAGATGCCGATCGCGTTGGAACCGCCGCCGACACAGGCCGCGACCGCGTCCGGCAGCCGGCCGATCTGCTCCAGGCACTGGGCCCGGGCCTCGACACCGATGCCGCCGACGAAGTCGCGCACCAGCTCCGGGAACGGGTGCGGGCCGGCCGCGGTCCCCAGTAGGTAGTGCGTGGTGTCGACGGTGGACACCCAGTCCCGCAGCGCCTCGTTCAGCGCGTCCTTCAGAGTGCGGGAACCGTTGGTCACCGGGATCACCGTCGCGCCGAGCATCCGCATCCGGGCCACGTTGAGCGCCTGCCGCTGGGTGTCGGTCTCGCCCATGTAGACCACGCACTCCAGGTCCAGCAGGGCGGCCGCGGTCGCGCTGGCCACACCGTGCTGGCCCGCGCCGGTCTCGGCGATCACCCGGGGCTTGCCCATCCGCTTCGCGAGCAGCGCCTGGCCCAGCACGTTGCGCACCTTGTGGGCGCCGGTGTGGTTCAGGTCCTCCCGCTTCAGCAGGATCTCCGCGCCGAGCTTCTCGGACAGCCGGGTCGCCCGGTACAGCAGCGACGGGGTGCCCGCGTAGTTCAGCAGCAGGTCCTGGAAGGTGGCCTGGAACTCCGGATCCACCTTCGCCGACCGGTACGCCGCGTCCAGCTCGTCCAGCGCCTTGACCAGTGCCTCGGGCACGAACCGTCCGCCGTACCTGCCGAAGTGCCCGGCGAGGTCCGGCAAGGACGGCGCGCTCAACGGACCGGCCGCGGCGTCGCCGGGTGGTTGCCGGCGTTGACCAGCTCGGCCACCGCGTCCCGCGGCGACTTCTGGGTCACCAGGCCCTCGCCGACCAGCACCGCGTCGGCACCGGCCGACGCGTAGCGGATCAGGTCGTGCGGGCCGCGCACCCCGGACTCGGCGATCTTCACGACGTTCTGCGGGAGGCCGGGCGCGATGCGCTCGAACACCGACCGGTCCACCTCGAGCGTGCGCAGGTCCCGGGCGTTCACCCCGATGACCTTCGCGTTCGCCTCCAGTGCCCGGTCCGCCTCCTCCTCGTTGTGCACCTCGACGAGGGCGGTCATGCCCAGCGACTCGATGCGCTCCAGGAGGCCGACCAGAACGTTCTGCTCCAGCGCCGCCACGATCAGCAGCACCAGGTCGGCGCCGTGGGCGCGAGCCTCGTGGATCTGGTAGCTGGAGACCACGAAGTCCTTGCGCAGCACCGGGATCTTCACCGAGGCGCGCACCGCGGCCAGATCGTCCAGCGAGCCGCCGAACCACCGGCCCTCGGTGAGGACGCTGATGCACCGGGCGCCGCCCGCCGCGTACTCCCCGGCCAGCTCGGCCGGGTCGGGGATGTCGGCGATCGCGCCCTTGGACGGCGATGCCCGCTTGACCTCGGCGATCACCGCCACACCGGGCTTGCGCAGGGCCGCGTAGGCGTCGATCGCCGGCGGGGCCGCTGCCGCGAGTTCCCTTACCTTCTCCAGAGGCAGCGCTGCCTGCCTCGCTGCCACGTCTTCACGGACGCCGGCGAGGATCTCCTCGAGAACGTTCTGCGAAGCCGCGCGCGCGGGGCCGCCACTGCCCGCTTCCGCCTGCTCTTCGGATGTCACCTAATGACTCCCCTCTCCGGGTGTCTTCGGCCTGATGCTAGGAGGTGACAGCGGGTGACGGCCTCCTGGGGGTATGGCGCGCCTCACGGAATGGACTGCGGCATAATGCCGGACTGCCCGCCGCGAATGTCTCGTCGCTCACATCGGCATGATCGCCCGCACCGCGCTGTGCAGGGCTTATTCCCCCGTTCGGACGATGGCACTTCGTGTTGACGGGGGTGTCACCGTGCGGAAATAGGACTCCACCATCATGTGACTCGGGCAAACTTGTTCCGGACGACGTCAGCCACCGGACGATGATGCGGAGTCGACCCATGGCCACCGAGTTACCCCAGCCGATGAATTTCGCCGCCGTCTCCCGAGTGCTCGTCTCGGTCGCGGCCGAGGTCGCCACCGGCGTGCAGCGCGCCGTCGTCGGTCCCGGCAACATGCGGACCGCCCGGGAGAATGCCTGGGACGCCATCCAGGCCGACCGGGCCCGGGAGGCCGCCCGCGCCGAGACGGCCCGCACGGTGGCCGCCATGGTCTCCGCGCGCTGATCCGTCCACCGGGCCGGCTCGCCGTCCACCGGGTCGGGTCTGCGTCTACCGGGTCGGGTCCTCGCCCCGGTCCAGGGCGTCCCAGAAGGCGCGGCTGTCCGGCACGGCCTGCGTCTGCACCGGAGCGGTCTCCGGTGCGGTGACCTCCGGCGCGGCGGCCGGGGTCCGGTCGTACCGGGAGGACATCGCCGCCCAGAGGTGACCGTGGCGCGCGGTGAGAACGCCGCCCACCGCCACCGCCGCGCCGCCGAGAACCGTCACCACCGGCCACGCCGGGTCCGGGTTCTCGTTCGCCCAGGCCAGCACCGCACCCACCGCCACGCCCACGCCGGCCAGGGCCAGAACCGCGCCCAGCACCCGCCGGACCACGCCCCGGGTGGCCAGCAGCGCGCCCGCCCCGGCCAGCGCCATCACGGCCAGCCCGAGCAACCACGGCTGCACCTCGGCGCCGGTCTGCTCGGTGCGCAGATCGGTCAGGCCGGGCCGCACCTCGACCTCGGTCACCCAGACGCGGGTCACCGCCAGCAGCGCCGCCCCGGCCCCGCCGAGGCAGGCCAGGACGGCGGTGAGCAGGCCGCGCCTCATCGGGCGGCGCGCAGGGTCTCCGCGGAGGCGATCGCGGCGAGCACCGCGGCGGCCTTGTTCCGGGTCTCCTGCTCCTCCGCGGCCGGATCCGAGTCGGCCACGATGCCGGCGCCCGCGCCGACGTAGGCGACGCCGTCTTTCAGCAGCGCGGTCCGGATGGCGATCGCCATGTCCATGTCGCCGGCGAAACCGAAGTAGCCGACGGTGCCGCCGTACAGCCCGCGCCGGGTCGGCTCCAGCTCCTCGATGATCTCCATGGCCCGGACCTTCGGGGCGCCGGAGAGGGTGCCGGCCGGGAAGGTGGCGGCCAGCGCGTCGAACGCCGACCGGTCCTCGCGCAGCCGGCCGACCACTGTCGACACGATGTGCATGACGTGGCTGTACCGCTCGATCCGGGCGAACTCCGGCACTTCCACCGAACCGGCCTCGCACACCCGGCCCAGGTCGTTACGGCCCAGGTCGACGAGCATCACGTGCTCGGAGCGTTCCTTCGGGTCGGCGAGCAGCTCGGCGGCGAGCGCCGCGTCCTGTTCCGGGGTGGCGCCGCGCCAGCGGGTGCCGGCGATCGGGTGCAGCAGCGCGGTCCGGTTGGCGCTGACCTTGAGGTGCGCCTCCGGGGACGAGCCGACGATGTCGAAGTCGTCGAAGCGCAGCAGGTACATGTACGGGCTCGGGTTGGTGGCCCGCAGCACCCGGTAGACGTCGAGCGCGTTGGCGTCGGTGGGCCGCTCGAACCGCTGGGCCACCACGATCTGGAAGCACTCGCCGGCCCGGATCGCCTCCTTGGCCTCCTCGACGGCCTTCTGATATTCACCCGGAAGAGTGCGGCTGACCGGTTCACCGGCCGGCCGCCGGTCCACCGTGGAGACCATCGGCGGCGTGGGCCGGGACAGTGCCGTGGTCATCGCGTCGAGACGGCCCACGGCCTGGTGGTACGCCGCCCGCCGCTCCTGTTCCCCGGCGTCCTCGCCGAGCACCGCGTTGGCCACCAGCAGCGCCGAGCCCTCGTGGTGGTCCAGCACCACCAGGTCGGTGGCGAGCATCATGCCCAGCTCGGGCAGCCGCAGGTCGTCGACGGTGCCGGACGGCAGCTTCTCGAACCGGCGGACCAGGTCGTAGCTGAGGTAACCGACCATGCCACCGGTCAGTGGAGGCAGCGTCTCGTCGGGCAGGCCGCCGGTCGTCGCAGTGAACACGCCGCCCGTCGTCAGAGCCGCGACCGTCTCGCGCAGGGCCACCACGGGATCGCCGGTCAGCGGCACCCCGGCCGGCGGGGTGCCCAGCCAGGTGGCCTCGCCGTCCCGCTCGACCAGGGTGGCCAGGCTACGGACGCCGATGAAGGAATACCGAGACCAGGCCAGGCCCTGCTCCGCCGACTCCAGCAGGAAGGTGCCGGGGCCGCCGGCCAGCTTGGTGTAGACGCCGACCGGGGTCTCGCCGTCGGCCAGCAGCTTGCGGGTGACCGGGACGACCCGTCGCCGGCCGGCGACGAACTCGTCCTCGGTGGGGAACGTGGCTCCGCTGGTCATCCGGTCACCACCGGCAGCTCGGTGCTGAAGCAGGTGTGCGTCCCGGTGTGGCAGGCGGCGCCGACCTGATCCACGGTGACCAGCAGCGCGTCGCCGTCACAGTCCAGCGCCACGCCGTGGACGTGCTGGAAGTGGCCGGAGGTGGCGCCCTTCACCCAGTACTCCCGGCGGCTGCGCGACCAGTACGTGGCGCGGCCGGTGGTCAGCGTGCGGCGCAGCGCCTCGTCGTCCATCCAGCCGAGCATCAGGACGTCACCGGTGCCGCGCTCCTGCACGATCGCCGCGACGAGGCCGTCGGGGGTGCGCTTGAGCCGGTCGGCGATCGCCGGGTCCAGGGTGGTCTCTACATCGGGTACGGACACGCCGACGATTCTCCCCCATCCCCCGCGGCGGCTCCCGACGACGCCCACGATCCGGTAACCGGGGGTGTGCTCGACGAGGCGTAGCGGTACCGTCGCCGAGAAGCGCGGCGCGACGGGAGTGGTGAACCGAGATGGAGCCGACGTCCAGCCCCGACAACCCCCGGCCCTCCCCTGGCCTGTCCCGGTTCTGGCAGACCCTCCCCGAGCCGGAGACGCCGGATCCGGTCGAGACCCCCGCGGATCTGTTGCCCGGCTCGCCGCTCGGCACCTTCCACAGCCACCCCATCCCCCCGCTGGCCCCGATCGCCTCGGCCGCGCGTCACCCGTCCGGCGCCGATCCGTTCGGCCTGAACCGGGCACCCGAAGCGAGCCGGCGCCACCCTCCGGACTCTGACCGGGCGGCCCCGGAAGAGGACCGCGATACTGATCACTCAGTGCCTTCGGACGAGCAGGGCGGGCCTTTGCAGGACGTACAGTCCCAGGAGCCCGGCGGCGGTCCCTTCGGAGGTCTCGACCTCGGCGGACGGTTCGGGCCGGGTGAGAGAGCGGATGAGCGCCACGAACAGGCGGACGACTCCCCGGCCGATGACGAGCCGGTGGATCACGACCCGCCGGATTCCGGGCGGGACTCCGCCGAGACGGCGGACGACAGCGACGAGAACGGACGTGACGACATGAACGGACGGGCAGGGGCGCCCGGTTACGCGCAGACCGGTGAGGCCGGCCCGGACGGGACGGGCGACGCGGCCACCGAGCCGCAGGGCCCGGCCGAGCCGGTCCGCTCGGCCGCGGGCTGGGCCTCGGTGCCCAGTCAGGCTCAGCCGGTCACGCCGACGTCGGGCGGGCCGGTCTCCGGCGTGCCGGTGTCGCCGGCGTACGCGAACCCGTACTCGGTCGCCGATTTCACCCCGGACCACCCGGCCGCGAACCTGCAGTCGGCCGAGCCGGTGCCGGCCGCGCCGGTTCCCGCGCCGGCCGCCGGTTCGGCCTCGGTGCCGGTTTCCGCCGTGTCACCCATGTCGCCGGCCGCACCGGTGTCGCCGGTCTACCTGGCCTCCCCGGTCTCGCCCGCGTCACCCGTTCATCCGGCTTCGCCGGCCACGCCCGCTCCGCTCGCCGAGCCGGAGGAGAAGGCTGAGGAGAAGGAAGAGAAGCCGGTGCCGGCCATTCACGCTTCGGTGCAGATCCCGCTGACCCGGCCGCCGGCCGACGAGCCGGTGGAGCAGCCCGCGCCCGACTCCGGGTACGGCTACACCCCGGCCGGTTACAGCCTCGGTCGCACCCCGGAGGTCTACGGTGTGGCATCGGTCACACCGGCGCCGGTGAGCGCGCCCCCGCAACCGCCGCTCTTCCCGGCCGCCCAGGAGTTCCCGGCCGTGGCGGCCAAGGAGTTCGCGCCGATCGTGGAGACGTCACTCACGATCGACGTGCCGGCCCGCCGCTCGGCCGACCCGGAGGACGCCGACCAGCCCCGCCGGGCCGTCGCCGCCCGCCGTGTCGTGCCGGCCGAGGAGTCCGTTCCGGTGGAGGGCGCGCCTTCGGACGAGCCGCTGATCGCGCGGACCGTGTGGGACGAGGACGCGGCCCGGCATTTCCGGGCGGCGTGGCACGAGGTGAAGGCGGAGTTCGTCGACGACCCGGTCACCGCGCTGACCCGGGCCCACGACCTTCTCACCGACGCGGTGAACGAGCTGACCGAGGTGCTGCTCGCCGAGCGCGACGAGCTGGACCCGCTGCGCGGCACCGACACCCCGGACACCGAGAGCATGCGGATGGCGATGCGGGGTTACCGCGAGTACCTGGAGCGAATCCTGTCGCTGTGATCTGCACAGCACCGGGAAATTAGTGAGCCCTGCCACCCGCGGCACCGGGTGGCAGGGCATGAGACGGGATCCCGCGGCATGACGGCGGCAGAAGGTCGCCGCGGGATCCCGCCTCGATCAGGTGATCCTCATGACGAGGATCGGGGTGATCCGCGTGACGCGGATCGGGTGATCCTCGTCAACTTCACGCGGCGCTGTTGCAGCACCGGCGGCAGAGGATCGGGTGGAGCAGGTGTGCCAGGTCGTGCCGGTCGGCGACCGGCCGGGGGAAGGCGAGCCGCGCCGAACGGTTGCCCATCCGCACCATGAAGCCGTAGCGGTCCATCCGGACGACCTTCGGCTCGTCGTCCGGCAGGGCGTTCTCACCCAGCTGACGGCGCACGTAGTCGCTCATCTCGGCCATGTGGTGATCGGCCAGATCGGCGATCAGGTCGAACTCGACGGCACGCAGCGGGTCCGGAGTGGCCTCGGCGTAGTCGTCCGGATCCACCTCGACGATCTTGTCGTTGCGCTCCCAGCGGACCTCGGCGACCTGCATCCGGAACAGGGCCTGGCTGTCGCCGATGTCGAGCAGGTCGCCACAGGCGTCGGTGTCGGCGTAGTCTAGGGCCGCGGCCCGTGCGTCGTCTCCGTCGAGCTTCACCGCCCAGCCGGAGACCCACACGCGGCCGAGCGATGGGGATACCGCCATGGGCGGTACGTCCCGGATGTCCAGCACGAGGGCCGTGTCCTCGTTACCGCCCTGTGGGTGGAGCGCGGCCGCAAGGGTACCCTCGCTGGGCACTAACAAAAGCACGCGTCCCTGTGCATCGGTGACGTGCCGGACCGGAATGGGTCCGGGGCGGCATGCGATGTGAGCGACTGCGGGCAGGTGGCCGGCGGCAAGCGTACGTGCGATCTCGGCGGGACTGGGTTGCATGGACGAGCACCTCCGGGCACCGGTTAGGCTTACCTAAGTTAGGCAAGGCTTACCGTAACAGGAGATCGCAGTTGAACAACTCTCGACCCAAGGCGAAGCTCTCGCGCGCCCTCGGAATTCCGCTGACGCGTAAGTGCGTCAAGTACTTCGAGCGCCGCCCGTTCCCGCCGGGTGTGCACGGCCGTGGACGCCGGAAGAGCTCGGACTACCAGGTCCGACTGCTGGAGAAGCAGCGCCTCCGCCACCAGTACAACATCAGTGAGGTCCAGATGCGGGCGGCCTACGACGCCGCCCACAAGGCCGAGGGCAAGACCGGCGAGACGATGGTCACCCTCCTCGAGCGCCGCCTCGACGCCACCGTGTTCCGGGCCGGTTTCACCCGGACCATCTACCAGGCCCGCCAGCTCGTCGTGCACGGTCACTTCACCGTGGACGGCAAGAAGGTGGACCGCCCCGGCTACAAGCTCAAGCCGGGTCAGGTCATCGAGGTCAAGGAGACGTCCCGGCAGAAGCCGCCGTTCCAGATCGCGGCGACCGGCACGCACATCGACGGCCCGACCGCTCCGTACCTGTCGACCGTCCTCGAGGACCTGCGCACCACGGTCGTCCGTGCCCCGCAGCGCTCCGAGGTCCCGGTCCTCTGTGACGAGCAGCTCGTCGTCGAGTACTACGCGCGTTAATCAGCAGGCTCTTGAATCGCTGAATTGGCGGGCCTCTCGCAGCGGTCACGGCTGACCGCGGCCGCTGCGAGCGACTTGCTTAACTCACCGGCGAACGTTGCCGGTCAGCGTGTTTGCTCCAACCAGCTGGCGTAGAGCTTGTGGTAGATCGAACCCTCCTCGGCGACGAGGAGGGCGTGCGGGCCGCGTTGAACGACGCGGCCCGCTTCTACGACCAACACCTCGTCCGCGGCCTCGGCCGTGGACAACCGGTGCGCGATGGCGACCGTGGTCCGGCCCCGGGTCACCAGGTCCAGGGCGTACTGCAGGCGCACCTCGGTGGCCGGGTCCACCGCGCTGGTGGCCTCGTCCAGCACGAGCAGGTCCGGGTCGGCGACGTAGGCCCGGACCAGCGCCACCAACTGCCGCTCCCCGACGCTGAGCGCCTCCCCGCGTTCGCCCACCGCGGTCTCCAGACCGGCGGGCAGCCCGTCCAGCCAGTCCTTCAGTCCCAGCTCGGTGAACGCGTCCCGCAGCTGGTCGTCGGTGAGGGACGGCTCGGCGAAGCGGATGTTCTCGGCGACCGTCGCGTCGAACAGGAACCCGTCCTGCGGCACCATCACCACCCGGGACCGCAGTGACGAGAACCGCACGTCGGTCAGCGGCGTCCCGGACAGCAGCACCCGTCCCTCGGCCGGGTCCATCAGCCGGGTGAGCAGCTTGGCGAACGTGGTCTTGCCGCTGCCGGTCTCGCCGACCACCGCGTACTTGCGGGTGGCGTCCAGGGTCAGGTCCACGTCGTCCAGCACGATCGGGCCGCCCGGGTAGCGGAACGACACGTGGTCGAAGCGCACCGACAGCGGCCCGGCCGGCAACTCCGCACCCCGGTCGTCGGGGTCGGCGACGTCCGGTTCCACGTCCAGCACGTCCAGGATGCGCCGCCAGCCGGCGACCGCGTTCTGGGCCTCGTTGAGCTGCTCGGTGGCGATCTGCACCGGCTGGATGAAGAGCGTCACCAGGAACAGGAACGCGGTCAGCCGGCCCACCGTCATGCCGCCGTCGACGCCGAGCAGGACACCCACCACGACCACCCCGGACAGCGCCAGCCCGGCCGCGATCTCGCCGCTGGAGAAGCTGGTCACGCTGGCCCGGATGGCCCGCTGCTGGGCGGTCCGCAGGTCCTCGACCGCGGTGTCCAGGCGGCGGCCGGTCCGGTCGGACACCCCGTAGGCACGGATCACGGTGGCGCCCACCACGCTCTCGGCGATGGCGCCGAGCATCAGCCCGCTGCGTTCCCGGACCGTGCGGTACACCACCGCCAGCCGCTTCTGGAACAGCCGGATCACCGCGATCGCCGGGGCGAAGGCGAGCAGCACCACCAGGGTGAGCTGCCACGAGTAGACCGACATCACCGCCAGCGAGACGATCAGCTGGCCCAGCGACAGCAGCAGCTGCACGCCGCCGGTCTGCAGGAACTGGGAGATCTGGTCCACGTCCCCGGTCACCCGGGAAACCATCGAGCCGCGCCGTTCGGACTGCTGGTGCAGCATCGACAGATCGTGGATGTGCCGGAAGGTCCGGGACCGCAGCCCGCTCAGCGCGTTCTCGCTGACGGTGAACAGCCGCCTGGTCATCAGGTAGCCGCAGAACGTGGAGATCACCAGCCCGAGCAGGGTGAGCGCGACGACACCGAGGACGATCCGCGGGTTCGGGCCACCGGGGCCGTTGATGCCGTGGTCGATGCCCTGCTGCACGGCGACCGGGACGGACACCCGCCCGGCCATCTGCAGGATCGCCAGCCCGAGCGTGCCGGTCAGGCCGGTGCGCAGTTCCGGCGAGAGCGACAGACCCCGTTTCAGGGTCGCCATTGTTCCGGCGTCGCTCATTTTCCTTCTTTCTCGTACGCGGTGACCAGGTCCAGATAGCCGGGCTGGGTCGCCATCAGCTCGGTGTGCGTCCCGGTCGCGACCACCCGGCCGCGGTGCAGGTAGACCACCTCGTCGGCGAGCGCGATACTGGCCCGCCGGTAGGCCACCACCAGCAGCGACGTGCCCGATTCCCGGAGCGCGCCGAGGATCGCCGCCTCCACCCGCGGGTCGACGGCGCTGGTGGCGTCGTCGAGCACCAGCAGCCGGGGCGTCCCGGCCAGCGCGCGGGCCAGGGTGAGCCGCTGCCGCTGCCCGCCGGAGAGCGACGTGCCCCGCTCCCCGACCGGGGTGTCGATGGTGCCGGGCAGCCCGGTCACGAACTTGGTGGCCTGGGCCAGCTCGATCGCCGACCACACCCGTGCGTCGTCGATGCCGGGCCGGTCCAGGGCGATGTTGCCGCGGACGGTGTCGTCGAAGACGAACGGCACCTGCGGGACCAGCGCGGTGGCGGCGGCCAGGGCGGACCCGGACAGGTCGGGCAGTTTCACCCCGTCGGCGGAGACCGTCCCGGTGTCCGGATCGACCAGCCGGACAGCCAGCGCGGCGATCGTGGACTTGCCCGAGCCGGTGGCGCCGACCAGGGCCACGGTGCGCCCGGCCGGGACGGTGAACGACACGTCGGTCAGCACCGGCGGGCCGTCGCCGTAGCGGTAGCCGACCCGGTCGAACCGCAGCTCGGCCGGGCCGTCGCCGGGCAGGTCGCCGGCGCCGTACGCCAGGTCGCCCTCGGCGGTCAGCACCGCCTGCACCCGGTCCCAGCCGGCCACGCTGCGCGGCAGTTCGCCGATCACCCAGCCGATCGCCCGCACCGGGAACGCCAGCACGGTGAACAGGAACGCGACGCTGACCACCTCGGTCACGGTGACCGCGCCGGTCTGCAGCCGCCAGGTGCCGAGCAGCAGCACCGCCAGGGTGCCGACGCTGGGCAGGCTCTCCATCAGCGGGTCGAAGACGCCACGCAGCCGCCCGACGGCGACCAGCGCGTCCCGCAGGTCGGCGACGTAGACCCCGAACCGGCGGGACTCGTCGGCCTCCCGGCCCATCGTCTTGACCACGAGCGCGCCGTCGAAGCTCTCGTGCGCGACCGCGGCCACCTTGGCCCGCATCTTCTGGGCGTGGATCTGCCGGGGCGACATCCGCCGGGAATAGAAGTAGTTGAGCGCGAAGAGGGCCGGGAACAGCGCCACCCCGACCAGGGCGAGGACCCAGTCGACGGCGAACAGCGAGCCCAGCGCCCCGATGATCATCACGATGGTGCCGACCGCGAACGGCAGCGGGGCGATCGGCGCCCACGCGGCTTCCACGTCGGAGCTGGCGTTGGAGAGCAACTCTCCGGTGGCGTTGCGCTGATGCCACTCGGGCGGCAGCGACAGATAGCGGCGGGTCACCGCCCGCCGGTAACGGGCCTGCATCCGGAACTGCATGTAGCCGGCGGCCAGGCGGCGGGCGAAGATGCTCGCCACCCGCAGGCCGCTGATGCCCAGCAGAACCGCGACGACCAGCGCGAGGCCGGCCGTGCTGACCCGGTCCTCGGTGAAGGCGGGCACCACCACCCGGCCGATCACGGCTCCCACGACGTACGAGTTCGCAACGATCAGGAGACCGAAGAGACTGCTTCCCAGCGCGCTGATCGTGAAGAGCCGCGGCTCCGTCCGGATCGCGTGGCCGAGCACCCGCAGTCCCCGTCCCAGCACTTCATTGCCGGTACTGCTGCTCACATTCCTACCTGACTGGTAAGCATTCGTCGGGTTTTCCGACCTTACCGACCCATCTTTCCCCAGAAGCATGGTCGTTTACATCGTGGCCACGATTACATCGAGGCCTACCATCGAGTCATGACCAACCACGCGCGCGCCGAACGGGACCTGCTCGCCGACCTGCTGGTTCGCGAGGGCTCGGACGCGCCGACCCTGTGCGAGGGCTGGACCACCCGTGACCTGGCCGCACACATCGTGGTCCGCGAGCGCCGGCCGGATTCGGCGGTCGGGATGCTGGTCAAGCCGCTGCAGGAGTACGGGGAGCGGATCCGGCTGGCCCGCGCGGCCCTGCCGTACAACGAATTGATCTCGCAGTTGCGGCAGCCGCCCGCCTGGAGCCCGATCAGCAACCCGCTCGTCGAACCGCTGGCGAACACGATGGAGTTCTTCATCCACCACGAGGACGTGCGCCGGGGCTCCGGCGACTGGCAGCCCCGGCTGCTGGACCGGGAGTTCGAGGCGGTGCTCTGGAGCAACGTCAAGCTGATCGCCCGGGCCTCGCTGCGCCGTCTCGGGATCACCGCCGCGATCGACCCGGCCGGGCTCCCGCCGGTCCGCAACGGCGCGGATCCGCAGGTCACGATCCGGGGCGACGCCGGCGAGCTGGCTCTGTTCTTCTTCGGGCGGCAGCGGGCCACCCGGGTCACGATCGAGGGCCCCGCCGACATCGAGGACCGGCTGCGGACGGCCCGGATGGGCATCTGACAAAAAGAAGGATCGGCCCATCCGATCGGGCCGGAATTGGCTCCACCGATGGTCCGATCCGGCTCTAGGTTCGTGGCATGACCGCACGCACCGACCTGTCCGTCTCCCAGGGCGCCGCGCTCTCCGTCGGCGCCGTCCTGGGCACCGGGCTGATCTCCCTGCCCGCGCTGGCCGCCGACGCCGCCGGGCCCGCCTCCCTGCTCGCCTGGCTCGCCCTGATCGTCCTGTCCGCGCCGCTGGCCTGGACGTTCGCCGCCCTCGGCGCGCGCTATCCGGACGGCGGCGGGGTCTCCACGTACGCGGGCATGGCCTTCGGTCCCAAGGTTTCCGCCGCGGTCGGCTGGACCTTCTACTTCGCGGTTCCGCTCGGCGCCCCGGTGGCGGCCGGATTCACCGGCGGGTACGTGTCCGACGTCCTCGGCGGTGGCCGGGGCACCGAGATGGCCACCTTCCTCGCGCTGGTCACCGTCGCGTACCTGATGAACTGGTTCGGTCTGCGGATCTCCGGCCGGGTGCAGGTCGGCCTGTCGGTGGCGCTCGCCACGATGCTGGTGCTGACCGTGATCGCCGCCCTGCCGCACGCCCGCTGGGACAACCTGACCCCGTTCGCCCCGCACGGCCTGGCCGGGGTGGGCGCCGCCGCGGCCCTGCTGGTCTGGGGTTTCGCCGGCTGGGAGGCGCTGTCCTCGCTGTCGGCCGAGTACCGCGATCCGCGGCGCGACGTGCCCCGGGCCACCCTGATCGCGGTTGCCGTCGTCGGCGTGCTCTACCTGGCCGTGGCCGCGGTCAGCGTGCTCGCTCTCGGCCCGGCGCTGGCCGGCAGCCGGGCCCCGCTCGCCGACCTGCTGGCGATCGGCCTGGGCGGGCCGGTCCGGCTGCTCACCGCGGTGATCGCGGTGGTGCTCACGCTGGGTGCGATGAACGCCTACTTCGCCGGGTCGAGCCGCCTCGGCGTGGCCCTGGCCCGGGACGGCGCGCTGCCGGCCCGGGTCTTCGGCGGGCAGCGCCGCTCACTCACCTTCATCTACCTCGCCGGTATCGGCTGCGCGCTGCTCCCGTTCGACCTGCACACCGCCGCCCTGCTGACGACCGGCTGCTTCACCCTGGTCTACGTGATCGGCACGGCCGCCGCGCTGCGCCTGCTGCCCGGCATCGGGGCCCGGCTGGTCGCCGGGACCGCGTTCACCGCGGTCGTCGGGCTGCTCTGGCTGAACGGCGCACCGGCCCTGCTCAGCCTGGTCATCGCCGGGGCCGCGCTGCTGTATCAGGCGATCAGGCGGGCCAGGACGGACAGGCCCTCCTCGATCCGGTCCGGGTCGACCGCGCCGAACCCGACGACCAGCCCGCCGGCCACCGACCGTTCCCCGGTGTAGTGCGTCAGGTCCTCCACGAACACCCCCTGCCGCCGGGCCGCGGCCGCCACCCGGGCGCTGCCCTCGAACAGCGCGGTCATGTGCAGGCCCGCGTTGCTCGGGAGCACCTCCAGTTCGGGAATCCGTTCCAGCGCGGCGGTGACCCGGGCGTGCCGATCCGCGTACGCCCGGCCCGCCTTGCGCACGTGCCGGGCGAACAGGCCGTCCTCGATGAACCGGGCCAGCGCCGCCTGCACCGCTGTCTGCCCGTGCACGTCGGAGAGCTGCCGGGCCGCCAGTACGGCCGGCCGCACCCCCGGCGGGACCAGCACGAACCCGAGCCGTAAGGCCGGCAGCATGGTTTTGGAGAAGGTGCCGACGTAGAGCACCCGGCCGGCCCGGTCCAGCGTGCACAGCGGCTCCAGCGGCCGCGCCGAGAACCGGAACTCGCTGTCGTAGTCGTCCTCGACGATCGCCACCGGCCGGGTGCCGGCCCAGGCCAGCAGCTCCTGACGGCGGGCCAGGCTCATCGTGCGGCCCAGCGGGAACTGGTGCGACGGCGTCACGTAGACCAGCCGGGCCCGGTCCGGGAGATCCGCCACCACCAGGCCCTCGGCGTCCACCGGCACCCCGGCCACCCGGACCCCCAGGGCGGTGAACAACCGGCGGGCCGGCGGGTAGCCGGGCTCCTCGACCGCCACCACGTCACCGGGCCGCAGCAGCACCCGGGCGATCAGGTCGAGGGCGTGCTGGGTGCCGTTGGTGACCACCACCTCGTCGGCGGTGGTCCGCACCGACCGGGCCACCCCCAGGTGCCGGGCGATCGCGGCGCGCAGCCCCGGATGACCGGCCGGGCCGGCGTACGTCCCCGGCCCGTTCGCCCCCAGCCGCAGCTCGGCCCCGACCAGCCGCCGCCACGTGTCGAACGGGAAGAGCCGGGCGTCCGGGATGCCGGTGCGGAAGTCGTAGCGGGGCGCCGGCACCTCGCCGCTCATCGACGCCGGGGTGAGCGCCCAGCCGGCCCGCGGGCGCAGCGGGTCGGCGGCCGGCCGGCGGGCCCGGGGCACGGTCCCGCTGCCGGACACGAACGTCCCGGCGCCCACCCGCGCGGTCAGGAAGCCCTCGGCGATCAGCCGCTCGTACGCCCCGGCCACACTCCCGCGGGAGATCCCCAGGTCACCGGCGAGCACCCGGGTGGCCGGCAGCCGGAACCCGGGCGGCACCCGCCCGTCCACGATGGCCGCGCGCAGGGCCCGGTAGACGGCCGCGGTCCGCTCCCCGGACGGGTCGATGATCAGATCCACATCGCTCAACGTAATTCCCCGGCGACGCGGATCGGGGGTGGGGCCGGGAACGAACTACGATTAGGGAGATCAGGTTGGTCCGACACCCTAGCCCCGATGCCGCACGACCATTACTGTGCGGTAACCCTTTAGTTACGTACCCCCGTTGATGTTTAAGGCGGCGCCCGATATGGCTCTCCCAGTCCCTTACCGGTCGATCCCCGACATATTCTTCCAGCGCGTGGCCAAAACCCCGGACGCGCGGGCGTTCGCCGGGCCGAACTCGACCGACACGGGTGCCGACTGGCTGACCTGGCGTCAGGTCGGCGAGCGGGTGAAGGCGATCGGCGCCGGTCTGCGGGAGCTGGGGGTCGGCCTGGAGGACCGGGTCGCGATCCTGTCCAACACGCGGCTCGAGTGGATCCTCGCCGACCTGGGCATCAACGTCGCCGGCGCGGCCGCGACCACGGTCTACCCGACCACCGAGCCGGAGGACACCGCGTTCATCGTGTCCGACTCCGGGTCGAAGATCCTGATCGCGGAGAACGCGAAGCAGGCCCTCAAGCTGTCCGGCGCGCAGACCGCCGTCACCAAGGTCGTGCTGATCGACGGGCCCGCCGACGCCGGCGCCACCCCGCCTCAGATCACCCTCGCCGACCTGGAGAAACTCGGCAGTGACGCGCTGAGCCGCGACCCCGGCCTGATCGACGCGGTCACCGAGCAGCTCGGCCCGGACAACGTGGCCACCCTGATCTACACCTCCGGCACCACCGGCCGCCCCAAGGGTGTCGAGCTGCTGCACAAGGGCTGGACCTGGGAGGGTGTGGCGCAGGAGAGCCTGGGCCTGTTCTCCCCGGAGGACCTGCACTACCTGTGGCTGCCGATGTCGCACGCGTTCGGCAAGACGCTGCTCTGCGGCATCCTGCACGTGGGCGTGCCGACCTATGTCGACGGCCGTGTCGACCGGCTGATCGACCTGCTCGCGGTGATCAAGCCGACGCTGATGTGCGCCCCGCCGCGGATCTACGAGAAGGTCTACAACAAGACCGTCACCAACGGTCTCGGCGGCACCGGCCTGAAGCCGAAGATCTTCAGCTGGGCGGTCGCCACCGGCAAGAAGCGGGTCGCCCTGATGCAGGCCGGCCGGCCGGTCCCCGGGCTGCTGGCGTTCCAGTACTCGATCGCCGAGAAACTGGTCTTCAGCAAGCTCCAGCAGAAGCTCGGCGGCAACATCAACGTGCTGGTCAGCGGCTCGGCCGCGCTCAGCAAGGACATCTCGGAGTTCTTCGCGGCGGCCAACCTGCCGATCCTGGAGGGCTACGGCCTGACCGAGTCGTGCGCCGCCAACTTCGTCAACCGCCGCGGCAAGCTGAAGATCGGCTCGGTCGGTCAGCCGCTCGGTGACCTGGAGGTCCGCATCGACGCCGACGGCGAGGTGCTGCTGCGCGGCGCCCCCGTCATGCGCGGCTACCACAACCTGCCGGAGGCCACCGCCGAGGCGTTCACCGAGGACGGCTTCCTGCGCACCGGTGACATCGGCGAGGTCGACGCCGACGGCTACCTGAAGATCACCGACCGGAAGAAGGACCTGGTCAAGACGTCCGGTGGCAAGTTCGTCGCCCCGTCGGCGATCGAGGGCGCGTTCAAGGCGGTCTGCCCGTACACCTCGCAGGCGGTGGTGATCGGCCAGAACCGCAACTTCGTCACCATGCTGATCGCCCTCGACGAGGAGGCCATCGTGGGCTGGGCCGCCGGCGGCCCGCTGGCCGGCAAGTCCTACGCCGAGATCATCGCCGCCCCGGAGACGAACGCGCTGGTCGAGGGCTACATCGCCGAGCTGAACGCCAAGCTGAACCGCTGGGAGACGGTCAAGAAGTTCGCCCTCCTCCCGCGCGACCTGACCATCGAGGACGGCGAGATCACCCCGTCCATGAAGATCAAGCGCCGCAGCGTGGAGACCAACTTCGCCGGCCACATCGACAAGATGTACGAGGGCAGCCTCGCCCAGATCTGACCCGCACTCCCCCGAGGCCGGCCGACCGCTCCAGGTCCGCCGGCCTCACCCTTTCCCCCGCGCGGCGACGCGATACTCCCGGTCCGGCCGCGCCTGGCGGGAACGTTCCCCGGCAAACCCCTCATCTGTTACGAGTAGGAAGTCCCGCACCAGTCGTCACCTCCCCTGGCGGCCCCGCGAGGCGGGCGGCCCGTCCCGGTCGCCCCGCGACCGCCGGGCCGGATGCGGCCCCGCACCGGCAGCCTGGTCACCGTCTCCGGCCACAGCGCTGCCGCCCGGGATCCGCGGGCCCGCACCGGCAGCCCGCTCACCGCCTTCGGCAGCGGGGCTGCCGCCCGGAACACGCATAGGGTGGACGGATGATCGAAGAGCCTCGTTCCGCGGTCCAGCGCAAGGCCGACACCCTCGCCCTGCTGTCGTCGCCGGTGCTGGACGGCTGGGTGGCCACCGACGGGCCGAACCTGGTTCCGCTGACCCTGGCCTGGTTCCGGGAACGGCTGATCGCGGCCACCGACGGCGCCAACCCCACCGCGAAGACCCTGATCGCCACCGGCCGCGCCCGGATCGGCCTGGGCCACACCCGCGACGTGGTCCTGGTAGACGCCGAACTGGAGCGTTGGCTCCCGGTCACCGAGGCCCCGGAGATCAACGACGCCTACACCACCCAGAACGACTGGGATCCCGGGAAGGCCGGCCCGTCCTACGTCTTCCTGGTGCTCCGCCCGACCCGCATCCAGGCGTGGCGGGAGGCCGACGAGATCCCGGCCCGAACCCTGATGCGCGACGGTGCCTGGCTGATCTGACCGTCAGGGACCGCTTCCGGCCCGGCGGTCGCGGGGAGACCGGAACGGGCCGCCCGCCTCGCGTGGCCGCCACTGGAGGTGACGACTGGTGCGGGACTTCCTACTCGTAACAAACACCGGGTTTGAAAAAGTCGCCAGGCCGGCGGCGCGGGACGGACCGGGCGCCGGGAGATCGCCGCGTGGGAGGTGCGGGCGGCGGCGCGACAGTCGGGTCAGGCGATGACCGCGGGGGTTCGCCAGGTGGGGCGGGGGGTGTGGTCGAGGTCGTGGCGGACCGAGGCGATGCGGCGGATGGCCTCGGTCAGGTCGTCGGCGGGGAGGGTGAACGGCAGGCGCAGGAAGCGTTCCAGCGTGCCGTCCAGGCCGAAGCGGGGGCCGGGGGCCAGGCGGACGCCGACGTCCTCGGCGGCGCGGGACAGGGCGCTGGAGATCGGGCCGTCCAGCTCGGCCCAGATGGTGACGCCGCCGCCGGGAACCACGAAACGCCACTCGGGCAGCTGGGAGCGCAGCTCGTCGACCAGGGCGTCGCGGCGGAAGCGGAGCTGGTTGCGGCGGGCGGCGACGATCTCGGTGGACTGGCGGAGCAGGTGGACGGCGACCAGCTGTTCCAGCACGGGGCTGGACATGTCGACGCCGACCCGGATCGCGGCCAGGCGCTGGACCAGCGGGGCGGAGCCGCGGACCCAGCCGATGCGCAGGCCACCCCAGTACGGCTTGCTCATCCCGCCGATCGAGGTGACCCGGGAGTGCCTGTCGAAGACGGCCACCGGCGGCGGCATCGCCGGGGTGTCCAGCGGCAGGTCCACGAAGGACTCGTCGACGATCAGCTCGGTGCCGGTGGAATGCGCGGTGGCGACGAGACGCTCGCGCAGCTCGGCGGACATCAGGTGGCCGGTCGGGTTGTGGAACTCCGGGATGACGTACGCGATCCGCGGCCGGGTCTGGCGCAGCGCCCCGAGGAGCAGGTCGGCGTCCCAGCCGGTCTCGATGTCGACACCGCTGGTGCTGATCCGGGCGCGCCGGGCGGCCAGGGCGGCCAGCGCGTTGGGGTAGGTCGGCGTCTCCACCAGGACCGGCGCGCCGACCGGGACGGACAGCCGGAGCACCAGGTCGAGGGCCTGCTGGGTGCCGGCGGTGATCAGGATCTGTTCGGCGGAGGTGGGCACGCCCCGTGCGGTGTACCCCTCGGCGACGGCGGCCCGCAGCTCGGGCAGACCGGTCGGGTGGTACCCGGCGGTGCCCAGGTAGCGGGGCAGGTCGTCGGCGGCGGCACGGGCGGCGGGCACCAGCTCGACCGGGGCCGCGGACGCCGCCACCCCGAGGTCGAACTCCAGGTCGTCGTCGGCGGTCCACAGGCCGGACGTGCCGACCTTGTGACCGTGCGGCAGGGTGGTCCAGCTGCCGGCGCCGCGACGGCTGGTCAGGTGGCCGGTCTCGCGCAGCGCCCGGTACGCCGCGGAGATGGTGGTGCGGCTGATGGTGAGGGCCTCGGCGAGCTCGCGCTCGGCGGGCAGGCGCACGCCGAGGGCGAGCCGGCCGTCGGTCAGCAGTCCACGGACGGCGGTGGCGAGGGCGGCGTAATCGGGACTGCGGCGGCGGCCGGGCAGCGCATGCCAGCGGCCGAGCAGTCGAGCCAATTGGTCCCCGCGAACCGATGTCGTCATGGCCACCTCCCAAGGATTGGCACTTTAACATCCGCGGATTGGCATCGAGAGTGGCAACATGAACATGTTCCGTCGTGTGGTCCAACTGTTCGTGGGGCTCGTCCTCTACGGCGTGAGCATGGCCCTGATGATCGAGTCCGGCCTCGGGCTCAACCCGTGGGACGTCTTCCACCAGGGTGTTTCCGAGGTGACCGGGATCAGCTTCGGCGTCGTCGTGCTGCTGACCGGCATCCCGGTGCTGCTGCTGTGGATTCCGCTGCGGCAGAAGCCGGGTGTCGGGACGGTGGCCAATCTGGTCGTCGTCGGGTTCGCCGCCGATGCCGCCCTGCGCCTGCTGCCGCCCGGCGAGTCACTCCCGGCCCGGATCGGTCTGCTCGCCGGCGGCATCCTGCTCAACGGTTTCGCCACCGGGCTCTACATCGGCAGCCGGATGGGACCGGGCCCGCGCGACGGGCTGATGACCGGAATCGTCGGCCGGTTCCCGCGGCTGTCGATCCGGGTCGTCCGCACCGGCATCGAGCTGTTCGTGCTGGGTGTGGGCTGGATGCTGGGCGGCACGTTCGGGGTGGGGACCATCGTGTACGCGGTGGCGATCGGCCCGCTGGTCCATCTGTTCCTGCCGCGGCTGACCGTTCCCGCCCCGGCCCGCAGTGATCTTCCGGACACATTCGCTTCCCGGTGACGGCAACGCACGGCATCATTGCCCCATGGGGGCCGGTGGCTGGAACTGGAACGACGCTTGGATCTTCGTCTCCGCGGTCATCGCCGAGCGGCTGGAGCGGGACCGGGCGCTGCACGCCGCGCTGCCGGTGACCGGGGCGACCCTGGCCGACGTCATCGCGGCAGCCGATTTCCTGCACCACAGCGTGCCCGCCCGCGAGGATCTCGAGGAGTCGGTGCGCCGCCTGGCCGGCGCCGGCCTGATCATCGTGGACGACGATCTGATCCAGGTGGCCCCGCCCGGCGAGCAGCTGTGGCGGACCCGCCCGTTCAGCGGCCTGTCGTCCGCGGTGATGACCCTGCAGTCCCAGCTCAACCGCTCGGCCGAGCCGGGCCACAGCGACTGGGACCTGGACGAGCAGGCGTACAACTCAGCGGTCCGGGAGTACAGCCTGCGGCTCGCCGACGGGCGCTAGACCCGCTCTAGCGGACCGGGTTGCCGGCCGTGCGCAGGCTGTCCTTGACCTCGCCGATGGTCAGGTCACCGAAGTGGAAGACGCTCGCGGCCAGCACCGCGTCGGCGCCCGCCTCGACGGCCGGCGGGAAGTGCCCGACCTCGCCGGCGCCGCCGCTGGCGATCACCGGGATGTCGACGACGGCCCGGACCGCGCGGATCAGCTCCAGATCGAAACCGGCCTTGGTGCCGTCGGCGTCCATCGAGTTCAGCAGGATCTCGCCGGCGCCCAGCTCGGCCACCCGGGCCGCCCACTCGATCGCGTCGAGACCGGCGCTGCGGCGGCCGCCGTGCGTGGTGACCTCCCAGCCGCTGGGCTGCTCGGCGGAGCGCCGCACATCCAGCGACAGCACCAGCACCTGGTTGCCGAACCGCTCGGCGATCTCACTGATCAGTTCCGGTCGGGCGATGGCTGCGGTGTTGACCCCGACCTTGTCCGCGCCGGCCCTCAGCAGCACGTCCACGTTCTCCGGGGAGCGGACGCCGCCGCCGACGGTGAGCGGGATGAAGACCGACTCGGCGGTACGCCGCACCACGTCCAGCATCGTGCCGCGGTCGTCGGAGGAGGCGGTCACGTCGAGGAACGTCAGCTCGTCGGCGCCGGCCGCGTCGTAGGCGGCGGCCAGCTCGACCGGGTCGCCCGCGTCCCGCAGGTCGACGAAGTTGACACCTTTCACCACCCGTCCGGCGTCCACGTCCAGGCAGGGAATCACACGTACCGCGACCGTCATGCCCCAACCCTAACCAGCCTGGGCTGCCGGACTCTGATCAGTCCCAGAAGCACGCCCCCGACGACCAGGGCGCCACCGATCACGTCGACGGTGTGGATCGGCTCGCCCAGGAACAGCGCGGCGGACGCCATCCCGAAGAACGGCACCAGCATGGAGAACGGCGCGACCGTGGCCGTGCCGTACCGGCGGATCAGAAAGCCCCATCCGGCGAAGCCGGCCAGGGTCGAGATCAGTGCGATGTAGAGCAGCGCCAGAACCGCCTCGGTGTCGACGGCCCGCAGCGCGGCGAGATCGGCGGACGGCCCGTCGACGATCAGGGTGAGCAGCAGCAGCGGCCCGGTGGCGAGCGCGCTGACCCAGACCATGAACCGCAGCGAGTCCGGCGGCGACGCCCGGCGGGTGGCCACGTTGCTCACGCCCCAGCAGACGGCCGCGCCGATGACCAGCAGGAAGGCGGTCAGGTTCGCGGTCATCCGGGTCGCCACCAGGGCGACACCGCCGAGGGCGACGACCAGGCCGATGATCTGTACGGGCCGGGGCCGCTCCCGCAGGAACAGCACCGCGAAGCACATCGTGAAGATCGCCTGGCTCTGCAGGACCAGCGAGCTGAGCCCGGCCGGCATCCCGGCGTGCATGCCGATGAAGAGCAGGCTGAACTTGGCCACCCCGAGCACCAGGGCGACGGTGATCAGCCATTTCCACGCCACCCGGGGGCGGCCGACGAAGAGCAGTGCCGGGAACGCGGCCAGGGCGAACCGCAGCGTCGAGAACAGCAGTGGCGGGAAGTGCTGCAGCCCGGCGTGGATGGCCACGAAGTTGACTCCCCAGGCGGCTGCCACGGCGACGGCGATGACGAGGTCACGCGGTTTCATGAGGGTCAGCGTCACCCGGGTGGACAGTTAAGCACCAGCGAATTCACCTACACCCACGATGTAGCATGGCTACATGATCGACGTGGGCCGGTTGCGCGCCCTGCACGCGGTGTCCAGTTACGGCACCGTCCTGGCCGCCGCCCAGGCCCTGCACTGCACACCGTCGGCCGTCTCCCAGCAGATCGGCAAGCTGGAGCGGGAGACCGGCTCGGTGCTGGTCGAGAAGGACGGGCGCCGGCTGCGGCTGACCGAGGCCGGGCGGGTCCTCGCCGGGCACGCCGAGCGGGTGCTGAGCAGCCTCGACGAGGCGGAGACCGCGCTCGCGGCCCATCGTGACACGGTCACCGGGCGGCTCACCATGACCGCGTTCGCCACCGCGTGCCGGGCGCTGATGCCACACGCGCTGCGCCGTCTCGCCACCGATCATCCGCAGCTGACCACCGGGCTGATCGAGGTGAACCCGCACGAGGCCCTGGAGCTGCTGCGACGAGGGCACGTGGATCTGGCGGTGCTGGACGACTGGCCGGAGGTCGCCCTGAAATATCCGGATTTTGTGGTGAGAACCCAGATCGGCGAGGATCACGCTGACCTCGTGGTCCCCCATGATCATCGTCTCGGCGGCGATGCCACCCTGGAGGACGCGCGTCACGAGCGGTGGATCGGCGTTCGCGCCGGCGACGTCTGCTACGAGTACCTGATCAGGAGCCTGCCCGGAGTCGTGCCGGACTTTCAGGTCGGCGAGTTCGAAACTCAGCTCACGTTGATCGCGGCAGGGCTGGGAGTGGGGTTGATCCCGCGACTAGCGCGCGGTGATTTGCCGGAAAAAACACGACTTGTCCGGATTCATCCGACGCCTACTCGTCGGGTGGTCCTCGCCTGGCGCGACTCCTCGACGGCCCGGCCCGCAATCCGGGCCGCCGAGCAGGCGCTACGTGAGGCCTGGCAGATCAACCGAGAACGGCAAGCGCTTCTCGTACGGTGAACGCACCGGCGTAGAGAGCCTTACCGGCGATCACGCCCTCCACCCCGATCGGCTCCAGGGTGGCCAGCGCCCGCAGGTCGTCCAGCGTGGAGACACCGCCGCTGGCGATCACCGGCTTGTCGGTGGCCGCGCACACCTCGCGCAGCAGCTCCAGGTTCGGGCCCCGCATGGTGCCGTCCTTGGTGATGTCGGTGACGACGTACCGGGACGCGCCGGCCTTGTCCAGCCGGGCCAGCACCTCGTACAGGTCGCCGCCGTCCCGGGTCCAGCCGCGCGCCGACAGGGTGCGGCCGCGCACGTCGAGGCCGATGGCGACGCGGTCGCCGTACTCACCGCAGATCCGGTCGCACCACTCCGGGTCCTCCAACGCGGCGGTGCCGATGTTGACCCGCTGGGCGCCGGTGGCCAGGGCCCGGGTCAGCGACTCGTCGTCCCGGATGCCGCCGGACAGCTCCACCTTCACGTCCAGGCGGCGGACCACCTCGGCGAGCAGTTCGGCGTTGGAGCCCTTGCCGAACGCGGCGTCCAGGTCGACCAGGTGGATCCACTCGGCGCCGTCGTTCTGCCAGGCCAGCGCGGCGTCCAGCGGGTCGCCGTAGGCGGTCTCCGAGCCGGCGGCCCCCTGGACCAGGCGCACGGCCTGGCCGTTCGCGACGTCGACGGCGGGCAGCAGTTGCAGGGTCACGTATCTCTCCTAGGAGCGTCGGCCGAGCACCACGACGACGAGGGCCGGCACGGCGAGGACGATGATGGCGGTCAGGATGATGCGGAGCGCGAGTTCCGGGATCAGCGTCCAGACCGCGACGATGGCGATCACGGTGACGGCCACGATGCCGATCCGCTGCCGCAGACTGCGGTGGTAGATCCGGCCGTCCCGCCCGAGACGCGGTTTCAGGCTTCGCCGGACCGTCCGGAAACGATCGTGCCGGGCCGCTCTCCGGGCCCGGACGGCCTTCTCCTTCTCCAGGACGACGAGCCGCTCGGCCCGCCGCTTGGCACGCTCTTTGCTCATCGGAGGGTGGCGACCCAGTTGCTGAGCAGGGTGAAGCCGGAGTCCGCGGACTTCTCCGGGTGGAACTGGGCGGCGCTCAGGGCGCCCGCCTCCACCACGGCGACAAACGGCTCGTCGTGGCTGGCGGTGGTCACCAGGGCGTCACCCAGCAGATCGAGATCCTGCGCGGCGTACGAGTGGACGAAGTAGAACCGGGCATCCGCCTCCAGCCCGGCGAGCAGCGCCGACCCGGTGGGCACGGCCACCGTGTTCCACCCCATGTGCGGGATCCGTTTCGCGGCCAGCCGGGTGACCGAGCCGGGCAGCAGCCCCAGCCCCTTGGTCTCCACGCCGTGCTCCACCCCGGACTCGAACAGGATCTGCATGCCGACACAGATGCCGAGCACCGGCTTGCCGGCGGCGACCCGGGCCGCGATGACCGGCCCCGCGTTCAGCGCTTCGATCCCGGCCATGCACGCGGCATAGGCGCCGACCCCGGGGACGACCAGCCCGTCCGCCTCGGCGGCCAGGTCCAGATTGCTGGTGACGGTGACGTCCGCACCGGTCCGGGCCACGGCCCGTTCCGCGGACCGCAGGTTCCCCGAGCCGTAGTCGAGGATGACCACGTTCGTCATCACGCCTCCCCGGACGGCCACCAGGCGAACCCGCCCGCGGTGGCCAGCAGCGCGAGCACCGCGGTGATCCCGATGCTGAACTTCGTCGCGTCCGACTTGACCAGTTGGATCACGCCGCCGATCAGGATCCCGGCCAGCGCGAACAGCACCACGGAGATCACAGGACCCCCTTGGTGGACGGCATCGCGCCGGCGTTGCGCGGGTCGATCTCGACGGCCTCGCGCAGCGCCCGGGAGAACGCCTTGAACTGGGCCTCCACCACGTGGTGCGCGTCCGGGTGACCGCCCGGGCGGCAGGCGCGCAGCACGTCCACGTGCAGGGTCACCTTGGCCGCGTGCCCGAACGCCTCGAAGATGTGCCGGGTCATGCTCGTCGCGTAGACCGGGCCGATGTACGGCACCAGCAGCGGCTCGTCGTGCACCACGTAGGCCCGGCCGGACAGGTCGACGGCCGCCCGGACCAGCACCTCGTCCATCGGGATGGTGGCCGACCCGTACCGCCGGATGCCCCGCTTGTCGCCGAGCGCCTGGGCGAACGCCTCGCCGATCGCGATCGCGGTGTCCTCGATGGTGTGGTGCGAGTCGATCTCCAGATCGCCCTCGGTGCGCACGGTCAGGTCGAAACCGCCGTGCTTGGCGAGCTGGTTGAGCATGTGGTCGTAGAAGCCGACCCCGGTGTGCAGGTCGCCCTTGCCGGTGCCGTCGAGGTCGATCTCGACGAGCACCTTGGTCTCGTTGGTGACACGGTCGATGCGGCCTACACGGCTCACAGGATCTCCTCGGCGGCGGTCAGGAAAGCGGTGGTCTCGGTCTCGGTGCCGGCGGTCACACGCAGCCAGCCGGCCAGGCCGACGTCGCGGATCAGCACTCCCCTGTCGAGGAAGGCCTGCCAGACGGCTTTCTGGTCGTCGGCGGTGCGGAACAGGACGAAGTTCGCGTCACTGTCCGCGACCTGGACGCCCCGGCCCCGGAACGTGTCGACGATCCGGTCCCGCTGCACCTTGATCTGCTCGACGGTGGCCAGCAGGGCGGCGCTCTGCGCGACGGCGGCCCGGGCGGCGGCCTGGGTCAGGGCGCTCAGGTGGTAGGGCAGCCGCACCAGCTGAACGGCGTCCACCACGGCCGGATCGGCCGCGAAGTATCCGAGGCGCCCACCGGCGAAGCCGAACGCCTTGCTCATCGTCCGGGTCACCACCAGGCGCGGGTGCCCCGGCAGCAGCGAGATGGCGCTGCGGGTGCCGGACCGGGCGTACTCGAAGTAGGCCTCGTCGACGATCACCATGCCACGCGCCGCCCCGAGCACCGCGTCGATCACCGCGGGGTCCAGGGCGGTGCCGGTCGGGTTGTTCGGCGAGCAGAGGAACACCAGGTCCGGGTCGTGCCGGTGGATCTCGGCGACCGCGGCGTCGGCCCGCAGACCGAAGTCCGGGTCACGCAGCGAACCGATCCAGCGGGTGCCGGTACCGGCCGCGAGCAGCGGGTGCATCGAGTAGGACGGGCCGAACCCGAGCGCGGTGCGCCCCGGCCCGCCGAACGCCTGGAGCAGCTGCTGCTGCACCTCGTTGGAGCCGTTGGCGGCCCAGACGGACGCGAACCCGAGCCCGTGGCCCAGGTAGGCGGCCAGGTCGGTGCGCAACGCCACCGCGTCCCGGTCCGGATAGCGGTTCAGGTCGGACAGCTCGGCGTCGAGGCGCTTGCGCATCTCCTCGATCACCGGCTGCGGCACCGCGAAGGCGTGCTCGTTGGTGTTCAGCCGGACCGCGACGTCGAGTTGCGGAGCCCCGTACGGCGTCTGGCCCCGCAGGTCGTCACGGATGGGCAGGTCGTCGATGGTGGTCATGCGAACCGGGCCTTCACTGCGTCACCGTGTGCGGGCAGGTCTTCGGCGTTGGCGAGGGCCACCACGTGACCCGCGACGTCGCGCAGGGCGTCCTCGGTGTACTCCACCACGTGGATGCCCCGCAGGAACGACTGCACCGACAGGCCGGACGAGTGCCGGGCACAGCCGGCGGTCGGCAGCACGTGGTTGGACCCGGCCGCGTAGTCGCCGAGCGACACCGGGGCGAACGCCCCGACGAAGATCGCACCGGCGTTGCGGACCCGCATGGCCCACTCCCGCGCGTCCCGGGTCTGGATCTCCAGGTGCTCGGCCGCGTACTCGTCGACCACGCGGAGGCCCTGCTCCAGATCGTCGACCAGCACGATGCCGGACTGCTCGCCGGTCAATGACGTACGTACTCGCTCGGTGTGTCTGGTGGTGTCGACCTGTTTCGCCAGCTCGACCTCGACCGCGTCGGCCAACTCCAGCGACGGCGTGACCAGGACCGAAGCGGCCAGCGGGTCGTGCTCGGCCTGGCTGATCAGGTCGGCGGCGACGTGCCGCGGGTCGGCGGTGTCGTCGGCCAGGATGGCGATCTCGGTCGGGCCGGCCTCGGCGTCGATCCCGACCCGGCCCTGCAGCAGCCGCTTGGCCGCGGTCACCCAGATGTTGCCGGGACCGGTGATCACGTCGACCGGCTCGCACCTGTCGCTCTCGTCCGCACCGTCCGAGCCGTAGCCCAGCATCGCGATCGCCTGCGCGCCACCGACGGCGTAGACCTCGGTCACCCCGAGCAGCGCGCACGCGGCGAGCACCCGGGAGTCCGGCAGGCCGTTGTTGGACGCCTGCGGCGGCGACGTGACGACCAGGGCCTCGACACCGGCCTCCTGCGCGGGCACCACGTTCATCACCACGGTCGACGGGTAGACGGCCAGGCCGCCCGGCACGTAGAGCCCGACCCGGCGGACCGGCACCCAGCGCTCGGTGACCGTGCCACCGGCCACCACCTGCGTGGTCACGTCGGTGCGGCGCTGGTCGGCGTGCACCTTGCGGGCCCGCTTGATCACCTCGAGGAGGGCGGCGCGGACCTCCGGCTCGAGGGTCGCCTCGGCCGCGGCGATCGCCTCGGCCGGCACCCGCAGGCGCTCCAGGGCGACACCGTCGAACTTCTCGGTCGCCTCCCGGATCGCGCTGAAGCCATGCTCATGGACCGCCTCGACGAGCGGGCGAATCCTCTCGACGGCCACGGAGACGTCGAGCTGGGCACGGGGCAGCAGACCACGCGGGTCACGGCGGGAGCTGTGCCCGTCCGTGGAGCTGCGAAGGTCGATCCGGTTCAGCACCCGCCCAGTCTATGCGGCCACCCAACCGGGTTTCCGCCCCGACTGCCCAGGCCCAGGCGTTGGGATACCGACCCGATCCCGGCGGGTTGACCAAGGTCCGCCGCGGACTAGGCTGACAGCGTGAGCGATCGGCTACCGGTCTTCCCGCTGAGTACGGTGCTCTTTCCCGGTCTGGTGCTGCCCCTGCACATCTTCGAGGAGCGTTACCGCTCCCTCGTGCGTGAGCTGGTGGCCGCCCCCGAGGAGGAGACACCGCACGAGTTCGGCGTGGTCACCCTCCGGCACGGCAGTGAGGTCGCCCCCGATCCCGGTGAGGACGGCGCCGTCCCGGTGCCCCCGATCGGCGCCGACGACCTCTACGACGTGGGCTGCACCGCCGAGCTGCGGCACGTCACCGAGCTGCCGGACGGCCGGTTCGACATCATGACCGTCGGCCGCCGCCGGTTCCGGGTGCTCGGGGTCGAGCAGGGCGCCGAGCCGTACCTGACGGCCCACGTCGAGTGGCTGCCCGAGGAGGACGAGCCCAGCCCCACCGCGCAGCTCTTCGCGCCACGGGTGCTCGCCGCGTTCCGTGCCTACCTGGAGCTGCTGCGGCCGAACAGCGAGGTGCTCGACCAGGTGCCCGACGACGCGACAGTGCTGTCCCACCTGGTCGCGGCCACCGCCCAGCTCACCGTCGAGGAGCGGCAGATGCTGCTGGCCGCCCCGGACACCGCGTCCCGGCTGCGGGCCGAGTTGAAACTGCTGAACCGGGAGGCCGGCCTGCTGGCCCGGGTGCGCGCGGTTCCGGTCCCGTTGTCCGACCTGGCCCGGCCGGCCAGCCCCAACTAGGGGCCCGGCTGGGGGCGGGACGCCGGATCGGCCTGCTCCCCCTCGTACGGCGCAGGGCCGGTCTCGTAGTGGGGTTCCGGGTGGTTGGCGGCGTAACCCGGCAGCGCGCCCGGGTGGTCCAGGTCGGGGTCGTTGGACCAGCCCGCGAGCAGGGTCAGCACGATCGCCGCGACGAAGGCCGGCACCAGTTTCGGCCCGAGTGACTGCACCTCCGGCGGCGCCAGGTAGGTCGCGCCCTGCACGGCCGTGGCCCGCCACTGGTCGTAGGCGTCGCGCCCGAGGTACTCACCGACCAGCGGGGCCACCCAGCGCCCGGACAGCAGCGTCCCGGCGACCACGCCGAGCAGCAGGAACGGCCCGCGGTCGCGGCGCAGCACCAGCCACGTGCCGATCGTGACGATCAGCCCGAAGCCCAGCCCGAGCAGCGTGAACCAGCCGTCGGCGGCGATGTACTGCTCCGGGGAGGGGTCGGTGACCAGCGTCCCGGCCCGGCCGGCGAAGACCACCGGGACACCCGGGGCCACCCAGGCCCAGAGCAGGCCGAGCAGCACGCCGAGGACCGAGATCGCGGCGGTCACGCCGAAGCCGACCGCCAGGTTGCGCCGCCACGACCGGCGGCTGCCCTGCTGCACCCGGAACCACTGCTGCCACTCCGGTCCGGCCGTGCCCGGCCCGGCCGGGACCGGCTCGCCGGCCGGCTGCTCGACGGCCGGGGGCACACTGACCGGCTGCTCATTCGGATACGCCACCGTACGATCCTTCCAGAACGGTCCGCGCCGTCAGGCCACGGCCGTCGGGCCGAGGATCATCTTGAGGTCGGCGCGCAGGGCCGGCGTCGCCGCCACCCGGAAGGCGCCGAGCCGCATGACCGTGGTCCGCTTGCCGTTCTGCAGGTGAACGTGCACTTCGGTGTCGCCCGGGTGGCTCACCAGGATCTCCTTGAGCTGACCGACCATCGGCGGCGTGCACCTGGTGATCGGCATCGTCAGGGTGACCGGCTTGCTGTCCGGGTTGTGGGTGATGTCCGGGAGGGACATGTCCATCGCCATGATCCGCGGGGTGTCGTCACGCCTGTCGATCCGGCCCTTGACGACCACGATCGCGTCCTCGGCGATGTACTGCCCGACCAGCTCGTACGTGTTCGGGAAGAACAGCGCCTCGACCCCGCCGGCCAGGTCCTCCAGAGTGGCCGACGCCCACGACTTGCCCTGCTTGGTGATCCGCCGCTGGACACCGGTGAGGATGCCGGCCAGGGTGACGACCGCGCCGTCCTGGACCGAGCCCTCCTCGTTGAGCGCGGCGATCGTGGTGTCCGCCGCGTTGGCGAGCATCGCCTCCAGCCCGGCGAGCGGGTGGTCGGAGACGTAGAGGCCGAGCATCTCCCGCTCGAACGCCAGCTTGTCGCGCTTGTCCCACTCGCTGTCACCGATCGGGGGCATGGTCACCGCGGCCGAGCCACCGCCGGCGTCATCGTCACCAAACGCTCCGAACAGGTCGAACTGGCCGGCCGCCTCGTTCTTCTTCACATCCGCGTACGCGTCGATCGCCTCGGCGTGCACGGCGAGCAGACTCTTGCGGCTGTGCCCCATCGAGTCGAACGCGCCCGCCTTGATCAGCGACTCGATCGTCCTCTTGTTGCAGGCCACCGCGTCGACCTTGGACAGGAAGTCGTAGAAGTCCTTGTACTCCGGCTTGTCGGTGCGGCACCTGACGATCGCCTCGACCACGTTGCCGCCGACGTTGCGGACCGCGCCCAGACCGAACCGGATGTTGGTGCCGACCGGGGTGAACGGGCCGGACGACTGGTTCACGTCCGGCGGCAGCACCTGGATGCCCATCCGGCGGCACTCCGCCAGATACATCGCCATCTTGTCCTTGTCGTCGCCGACACTGGTCAGCAGACCGGCCATGTACTCCGCGGGGTAGTGCGCCTTCAGGTAGGCGGTCCAGTACGAGACCAGGCCGTACGCGGCGGAGTGCGCCTTGTTGAACGCGTAGCCGGCGAACGGGACCAGCACGTCCCACACCGCCTGGATCGCCTCGTCGCCGTAGCCGTGCTCCCGGCAGCCGTCCCGGAAGGGGATGAACTCCTTGTCGAGGATCTCCTTCTTCTTCTTACCCATCGCCCGGCGCAGCAGGTCGGCCTGGCCGAGGCTGTAACCGGCCAGGATCTGCGCGGCGCGCTGCACCTGCTCCTGGTAGACGATCAGGCCGTAGGTGGGCTCGAGGATCTCCCGCAGCGGCTCCTCCAGCTCCGGGTGGATCGGGGTGATCTCCTGGAGCTTGTTCTTGCGGAGCGCGTAGTTGGTGTGCGAGTCGACACCCATCGGACCGGGACGGTAGAGCGCCAGGACGGCGGAGATGTCCTCGAAGTTGTCCGGTTTCATCAGCCGCAGCAGCGACCGCATCGGGCCACCGTCGAGCTGGAACACCCCCAGGGTGTCACCCCGGGCCAGCAGCTCGTACGCCTTCGGATCGTCCAGCGGCAGGGCCAGCAGGTCGAGCTTCTGACCGTGGTTCAGCTCGACGTTCTTGTTCGCGTCGTCCAGGATCGTCAGGTTGCGCAGGCCCAGGAAGTCCATCTTCAGCAGGCCGAGCGTCTCGCAGGTCGGGTAGTCGAACTGCGTGATGATCACGCCGTCGCTGGCCCGGCGCATCAGCGGGATGTGGTCGATGATCGGCTCGGCGGACATGATGACGCCGGCGGCGTGCACACCGGTCTGCCGGATCAGGCCCTCGATGCCGCGAGCGGTGTCGATGACCTTCTTGACGTCCGGGTTCTGCTCGTAGAGCGACCGGACCTCACCGGCCTCGTTGTACCGCTTGTCGTCCTTGTTGAAGATGCCACCGAGGGTGATGCCCTTGCCCATCACGTCCGGCGGCATCGCCTTAGTGATCTGGTCACCGACCGAGTACGGATAGCCGAGGACCCGGGCCGAGTCCTTGATCGCGGCCTTGGCCTTGATCGTGCCGAAGGTGGCGATCTGGGCGACCTTGTCCTCGCCCCACTTCTCGGTGACGTAACGGATCACCTCGGCGCGGCGCCGGTCGTCGAAGTCGATGTCGACGTCGGGCATCGAGATGCGCTCGGGGTTGAGGAACCGCTCGAAGATCAGACCGTGCGGGAGCGGGTCGAGGTCGGTGATGCCCATGGCGTACGCGATCAGCGACCCGGCCGCCGAGCCACGCCCGGGACCGACCGCGATGCCGTTGTCCTTCGCCCACTGGATGAAGTCGGCGACCACCAGGAAGTACGCCGGGAAGCCCATCGAGTTGATGACGCCCAGCTCGTAGTCGGCCTGCTTGACGTGGGTCTCCGGGATGCCGTCCGGGAACCGCTTGCGCAGCCCCTCGAACGCCATGTGCCGGAAGTACTCCTCCTCGGTGTAACCGTCCGGGATCGGGAACCGTGGCATCAGGTTCTTGAAGGTGAACATCCCCTCGGTGTCCACCTTCTCGGCCACCAGCAGAGTGTTGCGGCAGCCCTCCTGCCACGCCTCGGACGAGTCGACCGCGCGCATCTGATCGGCCGACTTCACGAAGTAGCCGGAGCCGTCGAAGCGGAACCGGTTCGGGTCGGCGACGTTGGCGCCGGTCTGCACACACAGCAGCACGTCGTGCGCGGCGGACTGTTCCTCGTGCACGTAGTGCGAGTCATTGGTGACCAGCGGCGGGATGTTCAGCTTCTTGCCGATCTCCAGCAGGCCGTCGCGGACCCGCTTCTCGATCGACAGGCCGTGGTCCATGATCTCCAGGAAGTAGTGCTCCTTACCGAGCGCCTCCTGGTACTTCGCGGCCGACTTGAGCGCCTCGTCGAAGTGGCCCAGCCGCAGCCGGGTCTGCACGATGCCGGACGGGCAGCCGGTGGTGCCCATGATCCCCTCGGCGTGCTCCGCGATGATGTCGAAGTCCATCCGCGGGTACTTACCGAGCTGGCCCTCCATGGAGCCGCGCGAGTTGAGCCGGAACAGGTTCTTCAGGCCGACCGCGTTACGCGCCCACATGGTCATGTGCGTATACGCACCGTTACCGGAGACGTCGTCCGACTTCTGCTCCGGACGGCCCCACTTGATGCGCTTCTTGTCCAGCCGGGACTCCGGCGCGACGTAGGCCTCGACCCCGATCACCGGGGTCACCCCGGCCGCCTTGGCCTGCGTGTAGAAGTCGTAGGCGCCGTGCATGTTGCCGTGGTCGGTGATCGCGGCGGCCGGCATGCCGAGCCGTTTCGCCTCCGCGAGCAATTCCTTGATCCGGGCCGCCCCGTCGAGCATTGAATACTCTGTGTGCACGTGTAGGTGCACAAACGAGTCAGACACCCGGACCCCCTCTTCCGCTTTTGCCGACGGCGCAGTTCCCGTCCAGCCCGACGAACTTACTCCGCGAAGGGCTCCAACATCACCGATGCCGCGCGGAGCCAGGCCTGCCGGGTCTCCTGCTGGAGGTCGCCGTACTCGATCGAGGAGCCCACTTCGAGCGCCGGGTCGTACGGCACCACGGCAACCGCCCTGGTCCGGGTCGCGAAGTGCCGCTTGAAGTCCTCCAGCAACGGCAGGTGACCCGGCGACGGGCAGGAGATGAGCGTCACGGCGTTGGCGACCATGTCACCCTGCCCGCCCTCCTCCAGCACGTCGAGCATCCAGTCGGCGGTGAAGGCGGCGTCCTCCCGGGGCACCGTGGTGATCACCAGCTGGTCGGCCGACCGCATCACGGTCTGCCAGTTCACGCTCTCCACGTTGTTGCCGGTGTCGACGCAGATCACGTCGTGGGTCCGGCGCAGCAGGTCCATCACCCGGCGGACGGTGCCCTGGTCCAGCCGCTGGGCGAACCGCGGGTTCTCCTCACCGGCCAGCACGTCGTACGACCCGTCCGAGGCGTGCCGCAGGTAGGCGTCCAGCTCCTGCAGCAGCGCGTCGCCGTGCAGGCTCTCGATCCGCATCAGATCGGCCAGCAGGTGCTTGATCGTCCGGGCGTGGCGGGCGCTGCCGGCCCGCAGGCCGAGGGTGCCGCGCAGCTCGTTGTCGTCCCAGGCGAGCACACCGCGGCCACGGACGCTGCCGATCGTCGCGGCGGCCAGCACCGTGGCGGTGGTCTTGTGCACGCCACCCTTGGGGTTGGCGAACGCCAGCACCCGGGGCTTGCCCAGCTTGCGCCGCATGATCGCGACGGCCCGGTCCATGCCGTCCTCGGCCCGGCTCTGCCGCCACTCGATGCGGGCGCCGGTGGTGGACGGCGAGAGCGGGGCGGGCTGCGCCGCCGGAGCGGGCGGCGGCGGGGCCGGAGCCCGGGTGGGCAGCGGCGGGGGCGGCGCCTGCGGCGACACCGGAGCGACCGGGTACGCCGAGGGCTGCGGCGGGTAGGCCGGGGGCGCCGGCGGCGCATAGCCGTTGGCGGGCGGCTGCTGGTATCCGTTCGGCGGGTACTGAACGGGCGCCCGCGGGTAGGCGGAGGCGCCGTACTGCCCGGCGGGGGGCTGCTGCGGCGCGGGCGGCTGCTGGTGCGGCTGAGGCGGCTGCTGATGCGGTGCCGGCTGCTGCTGATGGGCCGGCTGCTGGTGCTGCGGGGCGGGCTGACGGGCCGGCGGCGGCTGCGGGTCGAAGAAGCTGTGCGACTGCTGCTCCGGCTCGGCGCGGTTCTGCCAGCGCGGGTCGAGCGGGTTGATCGGGCGCTGCGGCACCGAGCGCTGCTGCTCGGACCGGGACTGGCCGCCGAAACCGCCACCCTGCGGAGCGGCCTGGCGGGGGTCGAGCGGGTTGACCGGGCGGCCCACCTGGGCCGAGCCACGACTGCCCTGCTGCTGACCCCACTGCTGCTGCTGTTGTTGCTGAGAGGGTGTCTCCGCCGGTTTCTGAGCCTCGTCGGGCTCCTCGCTGCGGCCACCATGCCGGGCCCGGTCGAGCAGCGCCCGCCAGCGCGGGGCTGGTTCCGCAGGCCGGCCCCAGCCGGTCTCGGTCCCGTCCACGGCTCGTCCTTTCTGCGCCTACCCGATGTCTTTCACGGCGAAAGTCTCGCTCGCCCCTGACAGGCTACGGATGAGAACCCTATTCGGGCCACCTGCGCGGCGCCCATCCTCCGGTCGTTCTTGATCACATGGCGGCACCCCGGCCCTGCACGTGCACCCGGCCGGTCATCGGCGCGGACGGAGAAATCAACGGCCGGAGCCGCCACCGGATGCTGCCGGAGACACATTCGAGCCCTCGTGAGCAGGGTTCGTGTCCGCAGCAGAGGGTACGGCAACGCGGGCCCCGGACGGGAGTACGGCAGCCGGAGACGGCACGCCTGAATTATCGGGTGAGGCAGATGTCACATCGTCCTCGATCGACGATGGTAACGGCGACGGGTCCGGTGGCACCACATCCACGTCCTCCGGGAGCGGTGGCCGGAACTCGGTCCGGTCCAGCTGCCGTACCTCCGGGGCCGGGTCCACCACCCGCACCCAGGGCCGGGCGGAGATCCCGTCCAGCACGTCGGGGGTGGCGCGGACCACCGCGGCGAAGACGCACTCGCAGCCGGCCCGGTAGGCGGCGGCCTCCGCGCCGGCCACCCGCGCCGCGCTGTCGTACGCCGCCCGCAGCCGGGCCTCGTTGCGCCCGCCGCCGGTCAGTTCGGCGCTCAGCCGCAGATAGTCGGCCTGTTCCCGGTCCCGGTCCCGGGCCGCCGCGAGCATCCCCGCGGTCACGTCACCCGGCAGCTGGTAGACCGCGATCCGGGTCACCGCGGTCCGGGTGGTCGCCATCGGCACCCGGGTGTAGACCTGGGCCACCTGGCTGCCGGCCAGCAGTCCGGGCAGCCGGTCGGCCACCGCGTACCCCCGGAAGGTCACCAGCGCCCAGGTCTCGCCCGCGGTCGGGCCGGACGGATCGGCCAGCCGGGACAGCTCCTGCTCCGAGGAGTGCAGGTAGCCGTCGACCGACTGGCCCTCCACGACACCCACCCGGAGCACATCGCCCGTCTCCTCACCTATCGGGAGATCCCGGTCGGCCCAGAAGATGATCAGGACCAGCGCCACGGTAGCGGCCAGCGCCGCTCCGGTCATGATCTGCAACCGGAGCGAGCCGCCCCCGAACCGGACGAGGACTGCCCGCATACGGTGCGCGGGGCCCACGGGTGTCTCCCGACGGTCAGCCGGCGTCCTGGAGGACGTCCAGCGCGTGTGCCAGGTCGTCAGGGTATTCGCTGACGAACCGGACCTCATCGTGTGTCCGCGGGTGCTGGAAGGCCAGCTCGCGGGCGTGCAGCCACTGCCGGCCCAGCTTGAGCCGGGTGGCCAGGGTCGGGTCCGCGCCGTACGCGGTGTCACCCACGCACGGGTGCCGCATCGCCGACATGTGCACCCGGATCTGGTGCGTCCGCCCGGTCTCCAGGTGCACGTCCACCAGGCTGGCCGACCGGAACGCCTCGATCGTGTCGTAGTGCGTGACACTCGGCTTGCCGCTGTTCATCACCGCGAACTTCCAGTCCGCGGTCGGGTGCCTGTCGATCGGCGCGTCGATGGTGCCGCGCAGCGGGTCCAGGTGCCCCTGGACCACGGCGTGGTACCGCTTCTCGACCTCACGCTCCTTGAAGGCCCGCTTCAGGAACGTGTACGCCACCTCGCTCTTGGCCACCACCATGAGCCCGGTGGTGCCGACGTCGAGCCGGTGCACCACACCCTGGCGCTCGGCCGCGCCGCTGGTCGCCACGTTCTGCCCCATCGCGGCCAGCCCGCCGATCACCGTCGGGCCGGTCCAGCCGGGGCTCGGATGCGCGGCCACGCCGACCGGCTTGTCCACCACCACGATGTCGTCGTCGCTGTAGATGACGCCCATGCCGTGCACCGGCTCGGCCACCACCGTGGGCGGGGCGACCGGCGACGGCAGGGTCACCTCCAGCCAGGAGCCGGCCGTGACCTTCTCCGACTTGAGGCGGGTCACGCCGTCGACCATCGCGTCGCCGGACTCGACCAGGGTGGCCGCGGCCGTGCGGGACAACCCGAACAGGCGTGACACCGCCTGGTCCAGCCGCATGCCGTCAAGTCCGTCCGGAACTGGAAGGGACCGCTGCCCACTCACGCCGTCTCCTCCGAGGTGCTCTTCTCGACTGGTTTCTCCTTGGTCAACCGGGTGCCGTCCCGCTGGCGGCCGGTCAACTCCAGCACCACGGCCAGCACGACACCGACGGTGAGGCAGCTGTCGGCGATGTTGAACACCGCAAACTTCTCCCCGTACGGCCCGAACACGCTGATCATGTCGACCACGTGCCCGTGCAGCGGGCCCGGCGCCCGGAACAGCCGGTCGATCAGGTTGCCGATCGCGCCGCCCAGCACCAGGCCGAGCGACAGCCCCCACGGCACCGACCGCAGCCGCAGGGTCATCCAGCCGATCACCCCCACCACCACGAACGTGATCAGCGGGAAGATCCAGGTGTAGTCGCTGCCGAGACTGAACGCGGCTCCGCTGTTGCGCAGCAGCGACAGGTAGACCAGCCCACCGAGGATCCGGACCGGCTCACCGGGCACCAGGTTCTCGGTGGAGAGGTGCTTGGTCCACTGGTCGACCGCCACGGCGACCACCACGGTCGCGGCCAGGACGGCCACCGCGCGGGGTGCGAACCCCGGGGTGGCCTTCTCTTCGGCGTTCAGCGTCTCTCCTCCAACTGCTTGCACTTGACACAGAGGGTGGCGGAGGGGAACGCAGCCAGCCGCTCGACGGGGATCTGGTTGCCGCACCGCTCACACCAACCGTAATTGCCCGAACCGAGCCGGTCGATCGCGTGTTCGACCTGGTTGATCCGCTCGAGCAGGTTGTTGGCCAGCGTGATCTCCTGCTCCCGCTCGAGCGTCTTGGTCCCGGTGTCGGCCTGGTCGTCCCCGGCCGAGTCGATGACCCGCTCGCGCTGCAGTTCGGTGATCTCACTGAGCGCCTGATCGTACTCGGCCTGCAGTTCGCCGAGCCGCGCGACCAGAGCCCGGCGGATCTCATCGGTCTCCGCCTCGCTGCGGTCGCGATCCGTCGTTGCGGGCCGGATGTCGGTTGCCTTGGCCATCGTCGCTCCCTTGGGCCGCGCGGGGCGCGGCGATCGGCGGTCTGCGGAACCGGCCGGCCGCCGTGTCCCCTGGTCTCGGTGATCTCGACCCGGCATCGCCGGGCCGCCGTCGATCTTCCCCCACCTGCGAAAACGGCGCGGCTGGAAAACGGCCGCGCACCCGGTGAGGGTGGCAAGGATACGGAAGGTGACGTGCACCGACAACCGGAGCCGAGCGGGGCGGGTGGCATAAATCCACAAACCACCTGGATGAACCCGCGGTGACCGTATAGTCACCCGGCGCTGTCGCGGAGGGTGGTGAGCCGATCCTGCCAATCCTGAGCCGGAGCGGTCACCGTGAAGACCTTGTCCCGGTTGGTCGCCCCGAGCCGCAGGGCGACCTCGCGGGGACGGATCTCCAGGGCCGCCGCGAGGGCCTTACGGACCGCCTCGGTCGCTTTGCCGTCGACCGCGGGCGCACCCACCGCGATGATCAGCGCGGGGCCGTGCGGGCCCTCGTAGCGGCCGCCGACCCTGGTCCGGCCGGCGCCCGGACGCACCCGGACCGGCACCGAGACGCCACTCACCGCCGCGCTCAACGCTGCTGGGCCACGGCGGCGACCAGACGGTCCACCGGCCGGCACAGTCCGCACGGGCTGAACCCGAGCTCGACCGCCTCGTTCGCCGGCAGCGGCTCGGTCAGCCGGCCGACCAGGTGCGGGCAGTCGGCCATGTGGTAGCGCGGGCGCCCGTCGACCACCAGGACCTCGGTGTCGAACCGGGCGACCAGCACCGCGTCGGCCGGCCGCACCGACTGCGGCAGCGGCTCGTCGTCGGGATCGTCGTCGTCCGGCTCGGCGAACTCGTCGGCCGGCTCCGCGGCGGCCGTGGGCGCGGCGGACGTGGCGGCGGCGGGCCGCCAGGCCTGCTCGTCCTCGTCGGACCGGGGCGGCACCGGCGGTCGCACGGTATCGGAGTGAGAGTCAGAATCGGCATAGTCTGCGCCGGCCGGGACAGAGGCCCCCGGACGGTCACCCGAACGGGTGGTGGCGTCCCGCGCACCGGCCGATCGGGCCTCGGCCACCTCGTCCTCGGAGGGCTCCGCCCACCTGCCGGATTCGCCTGCGGGCGCCGTCGGGGCGGAGGCAGAATCTTCGGCGAAGGCGACCGGCTCGTCGACCTCGGGAGCACGACGGCCGGGATCGTTCTGCCGCCGGGCCGCGGCCTGCCGGGTGCCGATGACAAGAGCGACCGCGGCCAGCAGGCTGACCACGATCGCGGTTATGAGAAGGCTGCTCGACCCGTTGACCAGGCCCAGCGCGAGAAACAGAACCGCGACGGGGATGAGCAGAAAAGTGGCAACGATCATGGCTCATCCTCGTCGCGGTGCGGGGGCTGCGGTCAGCGACCCGATTCGATGGAGGGGGTGCGGCCGCCGCTGTAGGAGCCGGCCAGACCGGCCGCGGCGAGACCGCCGGAGCCGCCCACCGCCCGGCTGGAGTCGGCCCGCGTCAGCTCGGCCTCGAGGCCCTGACCACGACCGTCCAGGTCGCGCAGCTGGCTCTCCAGGTAGGCCTTCAGCCGCGTGCGGTACTCCCGCTCGAACTGCTTCAGCTCCTCGATGTGCTTCTGCAGCGCGGTCCGCTTCGCGTCCAGGCCGCCCATGGCCTCCTGGTGACGCTGACGGGCGTCGCGCTCGAGAGCGTCCGCCTTGGCCCGGGCCTCCCGGGTGACCTCCTCCGCCTTGGAGCGGGCGTCGGAGAGGAGCTTGTCGGCCTCGCGCCGGGCGTCGGCGACGTGGTCGTCGGCGGTGCGCTGGGCCATCATCAGGACCCGCAGGGCCTGCTGCTCGCCGTCCGCACCGGCGGGGCCCGCACCGGGGCCGGGGCCCTGCGCGCGAACCTGCTCCAGCTCGGCCTGCATCTGGCGGGCGGCCTGCTCAGCCGCGGTCTTGTCCCGCTGGACTCGGTCCAGCTGGGCTTTCAGGTCGTTGAGCTCGGCTGCCAGGCGGGGGTCGGCGCCGGGCCCGGCGGGAGCACCGCCGCGGCCGCCGCGTTCCACCTGGGCGCGCAGCTCGTTGTTCTCCTCGATCAGACGGGCGAGTTCGCGCTCCACCTCGTCCAGGAAAGCGTCGACCTCCTCCTCGTCATACCCCCGCTTGCCGATCGGGGGCTTCTTGAAGGCGACGTTATGAACGTCGGCCGGGGTCAGCGGCATCGAAACTCCTCGGGTCAGTCGCGGCCGCGGTTGGGGCTGCTGTCTAGCGCTATTGCTGCAGGATCAGTCTTGCAAGTACCAAGTCCGTGAGCACGAACAGGATAACCAGCAGCACGATGGAAGCCAGGTCCAAACTCACGTTACCAATGCGCAGCGGTGGGATCACACGCCTCAACGCCCTGAGGGGTGGATCCGTGACGCTCCACACGGCCTCGAGGGCGGCCGAAGCGCCCCGGCCGGGCTGCCATCGCCGTCCGTACTGGAGCACCGCACTCAGCACGAACCTGGTGAGCAGCACGATGGTGAAGAGGTACAGCAATATGTAGAGGATCTGTAACACGATCGACAGCACGTCAGGTGGATCCCTCGTTCGGGTCAATCACGGTCGAAGGCGGCCCAGAGCCCGGTCAGCCCTGGGTGAAGAAGCCACCTTCAGCGATCTTGGCCTTGTCCTCCGCGGTGACCTGGACGTTCGCCGGGGAGAGCAGGAAGACCCGATTGGTGACGCGCTCGATCGTACCCCTCAGACCGAAGGCCAGCCCGGCAGCGAAGTCGACCAGGCGCCGGGCGTCCGACTCGTCCATCTCGGTGAGATTGATGATCACCGGAACGCCGTCCCGGAAGTGCTCGCCGATCGTGCGCGCCTCGCGGTACGTGGTCGGGTGCAGCGTGGTGATCTGATACCGCTGCTCGTCCTCGGCCGGCCGCTGGTGGACGACCGGTTGCGGGCGCACCGGCTCCGGCTTGAGGGCCACGTTGTCCCGGGTGGGGTAGGTCAGGGCGTTGGACTGCTCGGCCGCCGCCGTGGGCCGGGTGATGGAGCGGACGCTCGCCCGATCGAGGCGCTCGCTGTCATCCCGGTCACGGTGGTCCCGGTCGAGATCCCCCCGGGCGGTGGAGAGGCGGTCCCGGTCACGGCGCTCGGCACGTGCCCGCGGAACGGCGCGCTCCTCCTCTTCCTCCTCGTCGCTGAACTCGTCGGCGTAACGGTCGGTGGAGTAGCGGTCCCGGTCCCGGTCCCGATCGCGGTCCCGGTCGCGATCCCGGTCACGCTCCCGCGAACGGTAGGAACTCTCCCGGTAACCACGGTCGTCGTACCCGCGGTCGTCGTCCTCCTCGACGAGGCCGAGCCAGACGCCCGCCTTGCGAAACGCGCCGCCGCTCATGCTTTCTCCCCCTCATGAGAGTCGGAAGCACGAACTGCGGATGGCATGAGCTCCCTCCGGTCGCTGATGCCATCACACTCCTGCCGAGAGTCCATGCCCCCACCCTCCGTCCGCTGTACGGCCCGCGCCCCCTGGCGTGCCGCGTCCCCCCTTACGAGCCGGTAACCAGGATCCGTTTCGGACCCTCGACCCGCGCGACGCTGCGTCGTCGGACGCGCCGGCCGCCGATGCGGTTTGCCCGCAAGGCGCGTCGCGTTAAACAACACCTGTGTAGTTTGCTGCCCGCCGCAAGGCTACCGCAGCGAGTTTCGCATCCCGAGTAAAGATGTACCGATCCGTACGTGTGTCGCCCCGCGCTCCACAGCGGCCTCCAGGTCCCCGCTCATGCCCGCCGAGACGGTGCTCGCGCCGGGGTGCCGGGAGGCCATCTGACCAGCCAGGACCTCCAATCGGGCGAACGCCTGACGGGGGTCCTCACCGAGTGGGGCGACGGCCATCAGCCCGCCCAGGCGCAGACCCTCCGATGAGGTCACCGCGTCGGATACCCGCCAGAGATCATCTCCGAACACACCCCCGCGTGCCGGATCACCGTCCAGACTCACCTGGAGGAGCACCTCGATCGGGTTCTCGCGGGCGGCGGCGGCCCGGCCCAGCGCCTCGGCCAGGCGCACCGAGTCCACCGACTCGACGACATCCGCGTACGCGGCAACCGATCTGGCCTTGTTGCGTTGCAGTTGCCCGACGAAGTGCCAGCGCAGCCGAACCCCCTCGGCCCGCACGGCGTCCGCCTTGACGGACGCCTCCTGGTCACGGTTCTCGGCGACGTCGGTCACACCGAGCCCGGCGAGCAACAGGACGTCGCTCGCCGGGTAGGTCTTGGTCACCGCGGTCAGGGTGACCGCGTCCGGTGGCCGTCCGGCCGCCGTGCACGCACGCGCGATGCGATCCCGCACCCGGTCGAGAGAGGAGGCGAGTTCGGCTCGCCGTCCGTTGTCGGTCAAGGTTCAACCTTCTTGAGGGGTACGAGGGGTCGCGCGTGCGTGGCGCGTCAGGAGCCGTTCTTCAGGAAGTCCGGCACGTCCACGTCGTCGAAGAGCACCCGGGTCCGGGGCGGCGGCGTGGTCGTCACCGGCGGCGGGGTGACCGGCGGCGGCACCGGCGGCAGCGAGGCGCCCCCGGTGGACGGCGACGGCACCTTGGTGCGCACCGTCTCGGCCGGCTTGTAGGAGGGCGAACCCCCGTCGAAGCCCGCCGCGATCACCGTGACCCGCACCTCGTCACCGAGGGCGTCGTCGATGACCGCACCGAAGATGATGTTCGCGTCCGGGTGGGCCGCATCGGTCACCAGCTGTGCGGCGTCGTTGATCTCGAAGAGACCGAGATCGGATCCACCGGCGATGGAGAGCAGGACACCGCGGGCGCCGTCCATGCTCTGCTCCAGCAGCGGGCTGGAGATCGCCTTCTCGGCGGCCTCGACCGCGCGGTTGTCGCCACGGGCGCTGCCGATGCCCATCAGGGCGCTGCCGGCGTTGCTCATGACGCTCTTCACGTCGGCGAAGTCCAGGTTGATCAGACCCGGCGTGGTGATCAGATCGGTGATGCCCTGGACGCCGGAGAGCAGCACCTGGTCGGCCTGGCGGAACGCGTCCATCATGCTGATGCCGCGGTCGCCGAGGGCGAGCAGCCGGTCGTTCGGGATCACGATCAGGGTGTCGCACTGGTTGCGCAGTTCGTCGATGCCGGCCTCGGCCTGCACCTGGCGCCGCTTGCCCTCGAAGTTGAAGGGTCGCGTCACCACGCCGATGGTCAGCGCGCCCAGCTTGCGGGCGATGTTGGCGACCACGGGCGCGCCACCGGTACCGGTGCCACCGCCCTCACCACACGTCACGAAGACCATGTCGGCCCCCTTGAGGACCTCCTCGATCTCGTCCCGGTGGTCCTCGGCGGCGTTCTTGCCGACCTCGGGCTGGGCGCCTGCGCCCAGCCCACGGGTGAGTTCCCGGCCGACGTCCAGTTTGACGTCGGCGTCGCTCATCAACAGAGCCTGGGCATCGGTGTTGATCGCGATGAACTCGACGCCTTTGAGCCCAACTTCGATCATGCGGTTGACGGCGTTCACGCCGCCACCGCCGATGCCGACGACCTTGATGACCGCGAGATAGTTGTGCGGAGGTGTCATCGGGCTCAGCCTTCCCTTCCGGGGTTGGCGGATGTCGACGGCCCCTGCGGTCCTGGGAACCGCACTTTCGACATCCACTGTCCTACAAGGGAGGGCGAGGAAACCCTCACCCTCTACTAGAGGTTCACAGTTATGTCAACCATTCGAACCTCTCGAGGCAACGTATGCGGCATTGCCCCCTGAGCCAAAGACCCGGAGCGGCGTGTCGCGTCCGCTAACGAGGTGAGTATCCGACTCACCCGTAACCTCATACCTTTTGATCCGTTCACGATGTTTTGTCCGTTTAATCGGATAGTTAGCGAATGGTCACTACCGCCGGGGCGCTCACATCGATCTCGTCACCCTTCTGCCGGAGCAGCGCGGTGGCGACCTGACTCTTGCGATCGCTGTTGGTGTCGTCGCCCCAGACCACCACCCGGCCCTTGCGGAGCTCCAGCCGGATGTCGACCGCCTTGTCCACCGAGATCGCCACCAGCTGCTCGCGCAGATCGTCGCTGAGCGCGGTGAGAACGGTCAGCGCCGACGTGGTGTTCGCGTCCGCGCTGCCCGGGTTGTCCAGGCGGGCCAGCGGCAGGCCGGCCGGCAGCGCCGCCACCACCCGGAACGGCACACCCTCGTCGTCGATGAGCTGGAACTGCTCGCCGGCCGGCACCGCCGCCACCGGTGTGCGCTCCACCACCTCGATCACCACGGCGGACGGCCAGCTGCGGTCCACCACCACGTGATCCACGGCCGGCAGGCCACGCACCCGCGCGCCCACCTCGTCCAGATCCACCCGCGCCAGCGGCAGGTCGGGCTGCACCGCGGCGGCGGCCCGGATCTGGTCCGCGGTCAGGATCTCGGCGCCGACCACCCGCACGTCGCGGACACCGAGCACCGAGGTCCCGTAGACCAGCCAGGTCAGCCCGCCGACGGCCAGCGCCACACCGGCGCCGATCAGCCAGGGCAACGCGGCACGCAGCCGGCGCTGCCGGGCCCGGGCCATGAAACGCCGGGCCGACGGCGGCACCGCGTCGGTGTCGGCCCGCACCAGCCGCCAGTTACGCGTGCCGCCGCCCGCCATCGCCGGTTACCGGCCCAGATCCGGCTGGTGGTCCGCCTCGGCGAGCGCGGCCAGCAGTTCGTCACCCATCAGCGAGATCGGCGGGGCGCCCATGGTCACCACCACGTCACCGGGACGGCTGCGCCGGACCACCTCGGCCGGCACGTCCTCCCAGTCCGGGACGAAGACCTTGCGCTCGGCGGGCAGCTCGATCGCCGCGGTCAGCGCCCGGCCACCCTCGCCCGGCCCGCGGGTCTCGCCCGGCCCGAACACCTCCATGCAGATCACCTCGTCGGCGACCGCGAGACCGTCGGCCAGCTCGGCCTGCAGGTCCCGGGTGCGGTACACCCGGTACGGCTGGAAGACCACCAGCAGACGGCCGTCGCCGGCCACCTCGCGCAGCGTGCGCAGCGCGGCCTTCACCGAGGTCGGGTGGTAGGCGTACTCGTCGTAGACCCGCACCCCCGCCGCGATGCCCTTGCGCTCGAACCGGCGGCGCACCCCCGGGAACGACTCCAGCGCCTCGGTGATCTTCGGCAGCTCGATGCCCAGCTTCAGCGCGGTCAGCACGGTGGCCGCGCTGTTCAGGCCCATGTGGGTGCCGGGCAGCGCCAGCTTGAACTCGCCCAGCGGCTCGCCGTTCAGCTCCGCGGAGTACCGCACGCCGCTGGTCGACGAGGTCACATCGAAGATCCGGAGATCAGACCCTTCGCTTTCGCCGTACGTGTAGACGGTGCGTCCCGCGGCTTTGAGCCCGGCGATCAGCTCCTCGGTGCCCGGACCGTCGGCGCAGGTCACCACGAAGCCGTCGGCCAGCGTGCCGAACTCCAGGAACCCGGCCTTCAGCGTCTCCAGGTCACCCCAGTTGTTGAGGTGGTCACCCTCGACGTTGGTGATGATCGCGACATGCGGCCGGTAGATCAGGAACGACCGGTCGTGCTCGTCGGCCTCGGCCACGAAGTGCGGCCCGGTGCCGTGGTGCCCGTTGGACCCGGCGGCCGACATCTCGCCACCGATCACGAAGGACGGATCCTGCCCGGCGTGCTGCAGGATCACCGTCATGATCGACGTCGTGGTGGTCTTGCCGTGGGTGCCGGCCACCGCGATGGTCTGCCGGCCGGTCATCGTCGCCGCGAGAGCCTCGGAGCGGTGCAGCACCCGCAGCCCGCGCCGGCGCGCCTCGACCATCTCCACGTGATCCTTCGGAATCGCCGTCGAATAGACGACCGTGTCGACACCGTCGAGGTTGGACGCCTCGTGGGCCATGTGCACCGTGCCACCGAGGGCGCGCAGCGCGGCCAGCGCGGGCCACTCCCGCAGCTCGCTGCCGGAGGTCGGCACACCCCGGGTGAGCAGGAGCCGGGCCAGGCCGGCCATGCCGACCCCGCCGATCCCGATCAGGTGCACACTGCCCAGGTCCTCGGCGGTCATCTCACCGGCCGGCGTCAGCTCCGCCGTGTTCACAGGTCCACTCCCTCGGTAACGCTCATCAGTTCACGGCTTCCAGGCTCATCCCACGGTTTCCCGTCCATGTCACGGTTTCCCGTTCCTCAGTTCACGACTTCCGGTACTTCAGTTCACGGCTTCCAGTACGAAGCGCAACAACTGCTCGTCACCGTCCCGCCGGCCGTACCCGGAGGCGGCCTCGCCCATCGCGGCGAGCCGCTGCCGGTCCCGGGCCAGCGGGATGATGTTGGTCTCGATCCACTCCGGCGTCAGCTCGCTGTTGTCCACCAGCAGGCCACCACCGGACTCCACCACCGGCAGCGCGTTACGCCGCTGCTCCTGGTTGCTGAACGGATAGGGCACGTAGACCGCCGGCATGCCGAGTGCGGTCGTCTCGGCCACCGTGATCGCGCCGCCCCGGCACAGCATCAGGTCGGCGGCAGCGTAGCCGAGCTGCATGTCCGACAGGTAGGGCACCACGACATAGGGCACCGGCAGGTCGTTCGGCACGTCGAACGGGTCGTTGCGCCCACCCTGCACGTGCAGCACCTGGATCCCGGCGTGGGCGAGCCGTTTCGCCGCCGCGGCCACCGCCAGGTTGATGGTGCGGGCGCCGGACGAGCCGCCGGAGACGAACAGCACCGGCAGGTCCGGCCGCAGCCCGAAGTGGTAGAGCGCCTGCGGGCGCAGCGCCGGGCGGTCCATCCGGGTGATCCCGGTCCGCAGCGGCACCCCGACCAGGCGGGCGTTGCGCAGCGACTCGGCCTGCTCCAGCTGGTGCGGGAACCCGACGGCCAGGCGCTTGGTGAACTTCATGCCCATCCGGTTCGCCACACCCGGCGGCACGTTCACCTCGTGGATCACGATCGGCAGCTCGCGGCGCCAGGCGGCCAGGTAGGCCGGGACCGACACGTACCCACCGAAGCCCACCACCACCTCGGCCTGCACCTCGTCGATGATCTCACCGGCCGCGGCGGCGGACTTGATCATCCGGTCCGGCGTACGGAAAAGATCGAGGTTGATCGATCGGGGCAGCTGGAACGCCGGGATGACCCGCAGGTCGTAGCCGGCCGCCGGGATCAGCTGGTTCTCCATGCCCTTGGGACTGCCCAGGGTGGTGATCCGGATGTCCGGGAAGTGACGCCTCAAGGCATCGGCGAAGGCCAGCAGTGGGTAGATGTGCCCACCGGTACCTCCACCAGCGAGAACGATCGACCGCAACGACGGCGCCATGGTCACCGTCTCCTTCCGCCCCCGGATCCAGCGGGCGCCTTCTTCTGGGGGGAAGGGCGCGATGTACCCGGCCGCCGAGGCGGGGGGACCGGCGGCAGCGGGGCCCACACTAGTCGTACCCATCGAGGGGTCGGACGGGCGTTCAGGGCCCGGGCCGCGTCCGGCTCGGCGCGGGCGAACGAGGCGAGCATCCCGATCGCCGCCATCGTCACCACCAGGGCGGTGCCACCGGCGGAGATGAACGGCAACGGCAGGCCGGTGATGGGCAGCAGCTTCACCACACCACCCATGTTGATCACGGCCTGCGCCACCAGCCAGGTGGTGATCGCGGTGGCCGCCAGGCGCCGGAACGGGTCGACCGACCGGCGGGCGATCCGGAACCCGGTGTACGCCAGCACCGACAGCAGCGCCAGCACCACGGTGCAGCCCATCACGCCCAGTTCCTCGGCCACGATCGCGAAGATGAAGTCGTTACCGGCCTCCGGCACCCAGCCCCACTTGAGCGCGCTCTTGCCGAGACCGACCCCGAACCAACCCCCTTCGAAGATCGCCGACCGGCCCTGTACGAGTTGATAGCAGTACTGCCCCGCCGCGCTGGTCGTGTCGCAGTCCTCCAGCGGCTGCAGGAACGCGGTGAGCCGCTTCCACCGGTAGTTCTCCTCGCCGGACGTGCCGGACCCGGCGCCCCGGGAGGCAGCCGCGATCAGCAGCCCCACCCCGGCCAGGCCGAGCACCCCGAGCGCCCCGAACACCTTCAGCCGCACGCCCGCCGTCCAGAGCAGGCCGACGATCAGCGCCAGCAGCACCAGCATGGTGCCCAGGTCGTTGTAGCCGACCAGCACGAACAGCAGGCCGATCACCGGGAACAGCGGCATCGCCAGCTCCCGCCAGTGCCCCAGCTCCGGCCCCTTGCGGGCGATCACGTCGGCACCCCACAGCACCATGCCCAGCTTGGCCAGCTCACCCGGCTGCATGCTGACCGGGCCGAAGTAGAGCCAGTTCAGGTTCGCCCGGACCGGCCCGATCCGCTCCACCACACCGGCGGACTTCAGGGCGGTCAGGGCGGCGAGCAACGTCAGCAGCAGCAGGGCCGCCCCCAACAGCGCCCGGCCCAGCACCCGCAGGGTGGTGGCCGGCAGCCGCTGGCAGATCCAGAACGCCACCAGACCGAGCAGCGCGTAGACGGACTGACTGCTGATCTCGGTGAACGCGTTACCGTTCTCCGCGAACGCCTTCACCGAGGTCGCCGAGAAGACCATGGTGAGCCCGATCAGCAGCAACAGGGCACAACTGGCGATCAGCAGGTAGTAAGACGACAGGGGCCGGGCCAGCATCCCGTGCACAGCGGGCAGCATCTGCCGGCTCAGCGACGGGCGGTCCGCTTGCGATCGGTCGTCCGCCATCCCCCCATCATCGCCGCCCCCTCACACCACGACGCACACCATCGATGGCGTGTCGCGCCGACCTTTGTCACGTGCGACACCAAGCAGCCGGCGGACGGTCTCCCGTCCACCGGCTGAGGCTTCCCCCGTCGCCGCTACGACTACGGGTACAGGGCGCAGAAGACCGTCAGGGTGATGTCCCCCGCCGTCGGGACGTTGGGAACGTCGAACAGCCACCGATAGCGGAACGTGGAATCTCTTCCGACGCTCGTCACCGTCGCGGTCTCGCCACCGTCCCGGGTGTAGATACCGCCGATCGCGTAGGCATTCGAGTTGGTGCAGTTGACCTCAACGTTCGCGAGCGGCACTGGCGTGTAGTTACTGGAAGTCAGGACCACGCTTTCGGTCGTCACCGTCGGTCCGACTCCGGCAGAACCTGAAGGTCCCGGCGAGCCGGAAGGACCGACGGAACCGGAAGGCCCGATGGGACCGGAGGGCCCGACAGGGCCGGAAGGACCGGTGGCACCAGCCGGACCAGCAGGGCCGGGCGGTCCCATGAGACCGACGGCACCGGCGGGGCCGGGCGCACCCACCGGGCCGGCGGGGCCCGCCGCACCGAGAGCTCCGGCAGCGCCTTCCGCACCGTCGTCGCCCTTCTCGCCGGCGACGTTCCACCAGCGCAGGACCTCGCCGGTGCGGCAGGTGGTCGTGCTGGGCAGCACCCAGCGCACGGTGCCGCCCTTGGCCAGCACGCACACTTTGATGACTTCCGGGTCCGCGGCGGCCGCGACCACATCCGGAGTCGGGCTGGGGGCGACATTCGGTTCCGGTGAGGAGCCGACGGCGCCCGCCGCCGCGGTGGCCACTCCGGCCACCGCGAACACCGCCGCCGTCACCCCGGCCGAGGCGAGCAGAGAACGTGAGATCATCGGAGATCAATCCTTCGCGAGTCTTGAGACTGCGGCGAGATCACCCTCAGTCGACCTCAGCCTAGGAACGAACCCCTCTATTCCGGCTGGGAATCCGCAATTCAGGCCCTGCCGATCACCCTGTCGTCGAGACCGCCACAGACCACGAACACCTGTGTGGTGATATCGGTCGGCGCGGCACTGAACTTGAATGGGCCCGGGAGCCCCGGCCGGTCCGGGAGCGCCGACCGGCCCGCCGGGGGCCGGGTCGCCGGGGGCCGGGTCGCCGACGGAACCCTGCCGTCCGGTGGGACCGGGATCTCCGTGGGGCCGACGGGGCCTGGCTTCGGAGCTACGGGAGACGTCACTCGCAGTCGGGGCCAGCCCAGGAACGGAACGGCCGCCCGTACCCGGGATCGAGGTTTTCCAAGGGGGGCGGCCGCCGTAACGGTTCGGCCGGCCTGGACCGGCAGGTGTCACCCGCGAAGACACGTCACCGCACGCAGATGGCCCACGCCGACGCCGGCATGGTCAGGGCGGCGGAGAACTCGAGGACCCATCCCCGGGAGTTGTCCGGGAAGCTCTTGTAAGGGAACATCCCGTCGTCGGCGGTGTCGAGGACATAGCCACCGTTCAGCGCGGTGCCGGTGGAGCAGGGCAGCGTGAAGGCCGCCTGGCCGGACGGCAGCGCGGTCGGCTGGAAGGTCACGGTGATTCCGGGACCGGAGGGGCCGACCGGGCCCGAGGGTCCAGCCGGACCGGTCGGGCCTGCGGGGCCGCTGGGGCCGGCAGGCCCAGGAGATCCCACGGGGCCCGCGGAACCGGCGGGGCCGACAGAACCGGCGGGACCGGCTGGACCGCTGGGACCGGGAACGCCGGAGGGGCCGGGTGGGCCGGACGGGCCGGTGGATCCGGCTGGGCCACGGGAACCCATCGGGCCGGCGGAGCCGACAGGCCCCGCGGAGCCGTTGGGGCCACGGGATCCGGCGGGCCCTACCGAGCCGGCAGGCCCGGCGGAGCCGTTGGGGCCACGGGAACCGGCGGGCCCCACGGAGCCGGCTGGTCCGGCGGGCCCTGGTGAACCGGCCGGCCCGGCGGGCCCCGGTTCGCCGTCGGAGCCGACGGCACCCGCGGCTCCGGCTGCACCGGCGGCGCCCGGTGGGCCGGCCTGGTTCCACCAGCGCAGAACCTCGCCCTTACGGCATTTCTTGGTGTCGGCGGAGACCAGGCGCATCTCGCCGGTCTTCGACTTGACGCAGACCTTGATCACGACCGGGGCGGCGGCCACCCGGACCTGCGAAGGCTGGGAGCCGGCCAGCGCCGCGGTGGTGCCGGCGAGTGCCAGCATCCCCGCGGAGGTGCCGATCGAGACGAGTACAACCCGTGGAATCACCTGGTCAGCGTAGGAAGACCAAGGCCTCGTACGAGGTGGATTCCGGTTATCGGGTCGTCTAGCCCATGACCGCCAGGTGTTCGCTGTAGAACAGGCCGAGGCCGATGGCCGCGCAGATGCCGGCGATGATCCAGAAGCGGACCACGATGTTGACCTCGCTCCAGCCCGCCAGCTCGAAGTGGTGCTGCAACGGCGACATCCGGAACACGCGCTTGCCGGTGGTCTTGAACGAGATGATCTGGATGACCACGGACATCGTGATGATGACGAACAGGCCGCCGATGATGACCGAGAGCAGCGTGGTGCGGGTGGCGACGGCGAGGCCGCCGATCAGGCCGCCGAGCGCGAGCGCGCCGGTGTCGCCCATGAAGATCCGGGCCGGGTTGGTGTTCCACCAGAGGAAGCCGACACATGCCGCGGCGGCCGCGGCGGCGATCATCGCGATCTCGAGGGGGTCGCGGACCTGGTAGCAGTGCTGCGCGGTCAGCGAGCCGGCCTCGCCGACGTAGTCGTCGTCGCCGCACCAGTGCCGGTACTGCCAGAAGCCGATCAGCGAGTACGCGCCGAGGACCAGGATGGACGCGCCGGTGGCGAGGCCGTCGAGGCCGTCGGTGAGGTTCACGCCGTTGGACATCGCCATGATCACGAAGACGAAGACCATGACCGAGCCGACCTTGCCGACGTTCAGCCAGTCCACGTCCCGGATGAAGGAGATGTTCTCGCTGACCACGGTCTGGCCGTTGGTGCTCGGGAAGTTGAGCGCGGCGATGCCGAAGGCGGTGCCGATCAGCAACTGGCCGAGGAGCTTGCCCTTGGCGCTGAGGCCGTCCGAGTTCTTCTTCCGCACCTTCAGGAAGTCGTCCAGGAAGCCGACGGCGCCACAGAACACGAACAGACCGAGCAGGACCAGGGCGGTCATGGTCGGTTTCTCCTGCGCGATCTGCCGGTCCGGCAGGGTGGTCAGCGCCAGGTGCCCGGCCACGTACGCGAAGACGGTGGCGATGATGAATGCCACGCCGCCCATCGTGGGGGTGCCCCGCTTGCCCATGTGGGTGGCGGGGCCGATGCTGCGGATCGGCTGTCCGGCCTTGAGCGCCGAGAAGACCTTGATCGCGATCGGGGTGCCGAACAGCGAGATGAGAAAGGCGACCGCGGCCGCGACGATTACTGCCCTCACGGGCTCAGACCTCCTCGGTACGCCGCAGCCAGTCGGCGACGTCCCATGTGCGGTAGCGGGAACCCTTGACCAGCACGACGTCGTCGGCGCGCAGGTCGGCTTGCAGGATCTCGATCGCGCCGGCCTGGTCGGCGGCGAATCGGGCGGTACCCGTCCAGTCCGGCACTCCGGTGGCGCCGTCCAGGATCGGGCGGGCGTTCTCGGCTACCGCGATCAGCCGGTCCACGCCCAGTTCGGCGGCGAGCCGCCCGACCTCGGCGTGCCCGCTCGTCTCGTGTTCCCCCAGCTCGGCCATGTAGCCGAGCACGGCGGTGGTGCGACGCCCGGATCCCATCGCGGCCAGCGCGCGCAGGGCGGCGGCGGTCGACGAGGGGTTGGCGTTGTAGGAGTCGTCGATGAGAACGGCCCCGTCGGGCCGGGTCACGACATCCATCCGGCGGCCGGACACGATGCCGACCTCCCCGAGCGCGGTGACCAGGTCACCGAACTCCATTCCGGCGGCGAGGGCCACCGCGGCGGCGGCCAGTGAGTTCGCCACCTGGTGTTCGCCGGCCACGGCAAGCCGCACCCGGCCGGACTTTTCGCCGGAGATCAGAGAATATGAGGCTTTTCCGTAGTTATCAACATCCACATCCGTAGCCCGGACGGACGCCGACTCAGCGACACCGGTCAGAACCACCGGGGCCGCAGTACGCGAGGCCATCGCCGCCACCCGCGGGTCGTCCGCGTTCAGGATCGCCACCCCGGACTCCGGCAGCGCCTCGACCAGCTCGCCCTTGGCCTGCGCGATCAGGTCGACCGAACCGAACTCGCCGACGTGCGCGACACCCACGTTCAGCACCACGCCGATCGACGGGCGGGCGATCTCGGTCAGGTACCTGATGTGGCCCACCTTGCGGGCGCCCATCTCCAGCACCAGGAACCGGGTCGCCTCGGTCGCCTGCAGCACGGTGTACGGGAATCCCAGCTCGTTGTTGAGCGAGCCGGGCAGCGCCACGGTCGGGCCGAGACGGGACAGCAGCTGCCCCATCAGGTCCTTGGTGGTGGTCTTGCCGGACGAGCCGGTCACCCCGACCACGGTCAGCTTGTCCAGACGGGACACCACGACCCGGGCCAGCTCGGCCAGCGCGGCAAGGGGGTCCTCGACGACCACCCCGGGGAACGCGGTCTCCCGGGTGCTCAGCACCGCGGCCGCGCCCGCCGCCACGGCGGTCCCGGCGAAGTCGTGACCGTCCACCTTCTCACCGGGGAACGCCACGAACAGTCCACCGGGGCCGATCTTGCGGGAGTCGTACTCGGCGGCGCCGGTGACGGTCACCGAGGCGTCGCCGACGACGCGCCCACCGGTGATCGTGGCGATCTCGTCCAGGGTGAGAGGGATCATGCGCGAGCCTCCAGTGCGGCGGACAGTTCGATGCGGTCGTCGAACGGCAGCACCTCGCCGTTCACCTCCTGGCCCTGCTCGTTGCCCTTGCCGAGCACGGCGATCACGTCACCGGCGGACGCCATCCGGACCGCCTCGGCGATGGCCGCCCCACGACCGGCGACCTCGACGACCTTGGCCGCCGAGTGGGCGGCCTCGGCTCCGGCGCGCACGCCCGACCGTACAAAAGCCGGATCCTCGGTCCTGGGGTTGTCGTCGGTGACGATCACCAGATCCGCACCGTGCGCGGCGGCCTCCCCCATCAGCGGGCGTTTGCCCTGGTCACGGTCGCCGCCGGCGCCGATCACGCAGATCAGCCGCCCGCCGCGGGCCTCGGCCAGGTCACGCAGCGCGGCCAGGGCGGCCACGATCGCGTTGGGTTTGTGCGCGTAGTCGACGACGCCGAGGATCTCGCCGGACGCCGGGACCAGCTCCAGCCGGCCGGGCACACCGCGGCAGGCCGCGATGCCGTCCCCGGCGACCTGCGCGTCCACCCCGGCGGCGACCAGCAGCGCCAGCGCGAGCAGCGCGTTCGCCACGTTGTGCAGGCCGGGCAGCGCCACACCGGTCGCGACGGTGACCCCGTCCGGCCCGTGCGCGGTGAAGCGCTGACCGAAATCGGACGGCCGGACGTCGGTGGCCCACCAGGTGGCGTCCGCCGACCCGGCGGCCGAGTAGGTGATCGTGGCGTCCTTGAAGAGCGGCCGCAGCGCCGGGTCGTCGAAGTTGAGGACCTCGGCGGCGGACCGGCCGTCGAACAGCCGCGCCTTGGCCTCGAAGTAGTCCTCAGAGGTCGGGTGGAAGTCCAGGTGGTCCTGGCCGAAGTTGGTGTAGCCGCCGGCCGCGAACCGGATGCCGTCGGCCCGGCCCATCACCAGCGCGTGGCTGGAGACCTCCATGACGACCGCCTCGACACCACGCTCGACGCCGGCGGCCAGGATCGCCTGCAGGTCGGTGGCCTCGGGGGTGGTGCGCACGCTCTTGACCACCAGGTCGCCGAGCCGCGTCTCCACCGTGCCGACCAGACCGGTGACCTTGCCGGCCGCCCGCAGCCCGGCCTCGACCAGGTACGACGTGGAGGTCTTCCCGGCCGTCCCGGTGATACCGATCATGGTGAGCCGCCGGGACGGGTCGGAGTAGATCGCCGCCGATGCCGCGCCGAGCACCGCCCGTGGATCGTCGGCCACCAGCACCGGCAGCCCGGCGGCGAGCGCGCGGTCACGCCCGGCCGGATCGGTCAGGACGGCTGCCGCACCGGCGCGGGCGGCGTCCGCGGCGAACTCCGCGCCGTGCCGGTTCGCACCGGGCAACGCCGCGTAGAGATCACCCGGACGAACCTCTCGACTACTGTGAGTTACTCCGGTAACCGGGACGTCACCGCCGGTCAGCTCTGCCGATAACAGTTCCGCGAGCCGCGCCACCAGGCACGGCTCCACGGTCTCGGGACGTGGAATGCCGGACACGGCGTCAGACCCTACCCCGTCTCTGGGAGCGCGCTGTCAACGCCATGCGACCCGGGTCATTCCTTGATCTTGAAAGTGGGCGCCTCGGTACCGGACGGCGGCACATGGTTGTGCAGCAGCGCGTACGACATCATCTCGCTGAACGCCGGCGCCGCCACGTCGCCACCACCGCCGGTGCTGACGTCCATCGACACCGCGATCACGTACCGCGGGTTCTCGGCCGGCGCCATCCCGATGAACGAGCTGGCGTTGTGGCTGGTGTACTGCCCGTCGATGAGCATCTTGCCGGTGCCGGTCTTGCCCGCCACCCGGTAACCCTTGACCGCCGCGGCGCCACCCGTGCCACCCTTGACGTCGACCACCGCCTCCATCATCTCGCGCAGTTGCCGGGCCACCTCGGGCCGCAGCACCTCGTGCGTCTTCGGCGCGGCGGCCGGGGTCACCGCACCGTCCGTGCCGGAGATGGTGGCCTTGATCAGGTGCGGCTGGATGTAGGTGCCGTCGTTGGCGATCGCGCCGTACCCGGCCGCCATCTGGATCAGCGTGGCCGAGACACTGTGGCCGATCGGCACCGACCCGTACGACGACCCGCTCCAGTCCTCCGGTTTGAGCAGCTCACCGGCCGCCTCGCCGGGCATGCCCTCGCCGGTCGCCGCACCCAGCCCGAACTTCTGCTGGTACTCGTAGACCTTCTCCTTGCCGAGCTTGTCGGCGATCAGGATGGTGCCCACGTTGGACGAGTAGGCGAGCAGCCCCGGCAGCGTCATCCGGGTGCCGGGATCCTGCGGGTGGGTGTCGTTGAAGGGGGTGTCGCCCTTCTTGATCCCCGGACCGATCGTGATCAGATCGTCCGGCTTGATCAGGCCCTCCTGCAGCGCCGCCCCGAAGATGAACGCCTTGTGGCTCGACCCCGGGTCGGTGATCACGCTGGTCGGCACGTCGATCCGGTCCTCGGCGTCGACCTTCTGCCAGTTCGCCGCGTTGTACGACGGGTAGCTGGCCTGCGCCATCACCTCGCCGGTCCGGGCGTCCAGCACCACCGCGCCGGCGATCGACGCGTTCTTCTTCTTGGCCTCCGCGTCCAGCACCCGCTGCACCTGGTACTGCAGGTCCTGGTCGATGGTGAGCTGCAGCGAGCTGCCCGGCTGGGCCGCGGTGTCCTGCTGGAACCCGTCCGGGATCGGCTTGTTCAGCTTGCTGCCCGCGCCGACCTCGAAGACCCGCTTGCCGTCGGTGCCGTGCAGCAGGTCGTCGTAACGCGCCTCCAGACCCTCCAGGCCGCGCTGCTCGTCGCCCGCACCGGTGAACCCGATCAGGTTCGAGGCCAGATCCTTGCCCGGTACGTCACGCCGCTCGTCCAGGTGCGTGTAGATGCCCGGCAGCTTCAACGCGTCGATCTTGTCGGCCACCGCCACGTTCACACCACGGGCCAGGTAGCGGAACTTCAGCCACCCCTCCACCAGCTTGGTCCGCTGCATGTCCGCGATCAGCTCCGACTGCGCGACGCCGAGCAGCGGCGCGAGCTGGGCCGCCGTACCGGGGACGTCCTTCTGCAGGTCGGGGTTCTCCGGGTCGGCGTAGACGTACCGCGCCTCCACGCTGTGCGCGAGCACGTTGCCGTTGCGGTCCAGGATGCTGCCGCGCGGCGCCGGGAGCGTCATGCTGCTCAGCCGGTTCTCCCGCAGCTCCAGCAGGCTCGCGGCCTCCTCCGGCGACGTCGCCACCTGCAGCACGACCAGGCGCACGCCGATGGTGACGAAGAGCGAAAGAGCCAAGACCGTGCCCAGACGCAGGCGACGGGTGCTGTTGGCGAGTTTCGGCGGTTCGGCGAGGGTCGGCCTTTTTTCCCTGCTGGTACGTCCGGAGGGGCCCCGTCCGCGGTCGGAGACCCGTCTGCCGGTGTCCCTGCGGTCCTTCGGCTCCCGCGACCGCTGCTGACGGTCGTCGCTCGTTCGCCGGGAACGGCCGTCCTCGCGGGACCTCGTCGTGCTCCGGCCGCGCGGCTCGGTGTCCCGCGGCTCGGTCTTTCGCTGCGTCCTCCTGGGCGGCTCGGTGTCCCGTGACGCCCTCTTGACCGGCTCGGTGTCCCGCTGCGTCCTCCTGGACGGCTCGGTGTCCCGCTGCGTCCTCCTGGACGGCTCGGTGTCCCGCTGCGCTCTTCTGGCCGGCTCGGTGTCCCGCTGGGCCGGTGGCTGGTCGGCCTTGCGGCCCCGGGCGCGCTGGGTGGTCTCGCCGCCGTCGAGGACCTGCAGGGCGGGGCGGAACGGGTCGGCGTTGCGGCCGTTGCCGCGGGGCACCCGGCCCCGCTCGGCCACGGTCCGGCCGCGCGGGGTGTAGGCCCGCGCGTCGCCGATGCTGGAACGGCCGCGACGGCCCTCGCGCGGGTCGTCACCCGGCTCCTCGCCGGGCAGGTCGGGTGACGAACCGCGCCGGGTCAGATTCCCCCGGCGCGGTTTCTCGTCGTCTCTCGGCGGCACTGTTCGCCTACTCCCCGGTCTTCGTGGCGTCGGCACCCGGCCCGCTCTGCGCGGTGTCCGTGCCCGAACCACTCTGCGCGGTGTCCGTACCCGAGCCGCTCTGCATCGTGTCCGTGCCGGCCTTCGCATCTCCGGCGCCGGCCTTCGTGGCGTCCGCGCCGGCGTTTGTGGCGTCCGCGCCGGCGTTTGTGGCGTCCGCGCCGGCCTTCGTGGCGTCCGCGTCCGTGCCGGCCTTCTCGGTGCTCTCGTCGGCCGGCTTCTCGCCGAGGCCCTTGCCGCTGGTCGGTGAGGTCGGGCCCTGGCCGGGGGTGAGCGGGCGGATGATGTCGCCGTTCGGCAACCGGAGCACCGCGGGGTCGTCGTGCGCGACCAGGCCCAGCCGGCGGGCGGCGGCGGTCAGGTTGCCCGGACCGGACGCCTCGACCAGCTGCCGTTCCAGCTCCTGCTGCTGCTTGTCGAGGACGGTCTTCTCGTTGCGGAGGGCGTCGAGACGGAACGACTGCTCCATGGTCTTGGTGCTGACCAGCAGGATGCCGACGATACCGACCAGGATCACGGCGATGATCGCGACGGCGAAGGTGGCGCGTGGCGCTTGGATCGGCAGCGGAGGAGCCACCCAGAGGCGGGGACGGCCACCCGGCACCGGTGGTGTCTCACCGGTCACCTCGATGGAGAGCGCGGCGGCGCCGTCGACGGGTGCGGCCGTGTCCCGGCCCTTCCCGCTCCGGATCCCTGACCGGCGCGTGTCGGCCCCCTCGGATCGGCGCGCCCGTGCGCCGCCGGTCCCGGTGTCGGCATCGCGGCTCACCCGGCGCTCCGGCCCCCCGGCCGTACCCCGCGTCCGCTCCCGGCCCCCCGACCGCGACGCTGTGGATCGCTCGCTCATGCTCTTCCCTCCCCCTCTTCTCTTCTCGCCCCCGGGCGTAACCGCCGCGTTCCCCCACCCGTTGGGAACTCGGTGTTACTCAGGCATCCCGGTCCGGGGATGCCCGGCGCTCCGGGACCGCTCGCGGCCGGCCCCCGGCGCCTTGCCTTCCGTCCCGGACCGCTCGCGGTCGGCCCCGGACGCCCTGCCTTCCCTTCGGGGCCGCTCGCGATCGGCTCCGAACGTCTTGCCTTCACTCCGGGGCCGCTCGCGGTCGGCTCCGAAGGCCTTGCTGAACTTCTGCGCCTGTTCCTGCTCGTCGATCCGTTCCACCGCCCGCAGCTTCACCGAGGCCGCCCTGGGATTGGCGGCCACCTCGGCCTCGCTCGGCAGCTCCGAACTCCTGGTCAGGAGTTTGAGGCTGGGACCGCTTCCGGGCAGCTCGACCGGCAGGTCGATCGGCCCGGTGCTGCGCGCCCTCGCGGCGAGCGCGCGCTTCACGATCCTGTCCTCCAGAGATTGATAACTCATCACCACAAGTCGCCCACGAGGCGCCAGAACGTCCAACGCCGCCGGAACCGCCCCTTCCAGGGCCTCCAATTCGGCGTTGACCTCAATACGTAGTGCCTGAAAGGTCCTTTTTGCCGGATTTCCACCTGTTCGCCGCGCGGCGGCCGGGATCGCGTCCTTGACCAGCTCGGCCAGCCGTGCCGTGGAGGTGATCCGCCCCTTCGCTCGCTCCCGCACGATCGACTGGACGATCCGCGGAGCGAACTTCTCCTCGCCGTACTGCCGCAAAACGCGAACAAGATCACCCGGCTCGTACGAGTTCACGACCTCCTCCGCGGTCACGCCCCGGGACTGGTCCATCCGCATGTCCAGCGGAGCGTCCTGGGAGTACGCAAAACCGCGGTCCGCCTCGTCCAGCTGCAACGAGGACACCCCGAGATCGAAGAGCCCACTGTGGATCGACGGAATGCCCAGCTCACCGAGGACCCGCGGCAACTCGTCGTAGACCGCGTGAACCAGATGCGCCCGATCACCGAACCGGATCAGCCGATGACGGGCGTGCGCCAGCGCCTCGGTGTCCCGGTCGAGTCCGACCAGGACGACGTCCGGGTACCGCTCGAGAACCGCTTCGGCGTGCCCGCCCAGACCCAGCGTGAAGTCGACGTGAACGGAACCAGGCAACCTGAGGGCGGGATCGAGCAGTTCCAAACAGCGCTCGAGCAGCACCGGCACGTGTGTGCCCCGCGGCTCCCCCATGAAGACCCCCATTGCCGTAACCGCTCGCGTTTCACTCGTTTGTTCCATGTCGCCGTTCGGCCCGGTCGCCCGTCCGTACCGCCAGATCCCCATCCGCTCTGAAGCCCCGGGCCGGCGAACCGGCCCCGGACACGCGCCTGGCGCCGGGGAAGAGGCGCCAGGAGCGGGAGCGGCTGGAGATCTCGCAGTACGGCGGCAGTGGCGTCCGGGCCGAAACAGCAGCCCACCGAGTGCCACGCCTTACAGTCCGCCGGGCAGCACCCCCTCCTCGATGTCGGCGAACTCTTCTTCGCTCGCCGAGAGGTAGTCGTCCCAGGACTGCTTGTCCCAGATCTCGACACGGGTGCTCGCACCGATCACCACGAGATCGCGATCAAGACTGGCATAACCCCGCAAATGGGCCGGAATCGTCACCCGGCCCTGCTTGTCGGGAACCTCGTCGTGCGCGCTCGCGAAGAACACCCGGCTGTAAGCCCGGGCGGCCTTGTTGGTGACCGGAGCCTCACGCAGCTGACCGGCGATGCGCTGGAACTCCGGCATCGGGAACACGTAAAGACAGCGCTCCTGCCCCTTCGTGATCACGACACCTCCCGCCAGCTCATCACGGAACTTCGCCGGGAGGATCAGCCGGCCCTTCTCGTCGAGGCGCGGAGTGTGCGTGCCGAGAAACACCGGCCCCCACCCCCTTGCCGTGGCGGCCGCCCCATCGCGGAGGGAGCGGATCGCCTGTCAACTCGGGCCGGCAGGTCCGGCGTCGCTCCTCCGCCCTGCCACTGTGCTCCACTCTACTCCACTTCCCTCCACCTGCAACCCGAACGCAACCCTTCCCGAGCCGTTTTCGCAGACGTAATCCCAGTTCAAAGGCGGTGGAGCGAACGCACCCCCACAGCCATGATCAACTCCGTCCAGTTTCCGACATCGAGCGCTCCCGGTCGCAAAACGCCCACACTTTCCCCCACCACTGACCGCCCCCCTTCCCCCACCCCGTCCCGTTCCGCCCGTTTTCCAGCCCACAAACCACCCCACCCCCACCACCGACCCCCTACCACCACCCACCGGTGGAGGGAAGTGGAGCGCCCCCGTGGAGGAAAGTGGAGCACCCTCAGGGAGCGAAGTGGAGCATCCCAGCGGAGTGAAGTGGAGCCACCGAGCAGAACGAAGTGGACCACCCTGACCGCCGAAAGTGGATCCCGCCTGGAGGGCCGCCCTGGAGGGCCACCCGCCTGGACCCCGAAAGACAAATCCCTCCAGGAGGCCGCCCCGCCGAAAAGCGGTCCCCACCAGAAGGCGGTCCCACCGAACAGCGGTCCCGCCGAAGGACGGAGCCCTTCAGGACGCTGCCTCACCAGAAAGCCGTCCTACCGAACAGCGGTCCCACCGGAGGACGGAGCCCTTCAGGACGCTGCCTCACCAGAAAGCCGTCCTACCGAAAGGCGGGATCCACCAGAAGGTGGTCCCACCGAGAGGCGGGGCCGCCAGAAGGTGGTCCTACCGAAAGGTGGGGCCGCCAGAAGGTGGTCCTACCGAAAGGTGGGGCCGCCAGAAGGTGGTCCTACCGAAAGGTGGGGCCCGTCAGGACGCCACCCCACCAGAAAGTGGTCCTACCGAAAGGCGGGGCCCACCAGAAGGTGGCCCTACCGGAAGACGGTCCTTTGGGAAGGCGGGGCCCGCCAGGACGCCGCTCCACCGGAAAGTGGCCCTACCGGAAGACAGTCCTTCGGGAAGGCAGGGCCCGCCAGGAGGCAAATCGCCGGCCAAGGGCGGAGGGTCGCCGGTCGAGCAGCCTGGAGGATTGAAGGCCCGGCCGACCTCGCGACGCGAGCCAGCCGCTCGACGCGAGGCCGACCGTGCAACGCAGGCCGGTTGTGTAACGCGGGCCGACCGTGCAACGCAGGCCGATTGTGTAACGCGGGCCGATTGTGACGCAGGCCGACCATGCGACGCGGAACAGCCCGCCCATCGATCCCTTGCGCTGTCCGGTTTCGGATCCCGCGCTTGCCGAGCATCCACCGGCCCACTCCCCCGCGTTGTCACCACGCCCACTCATCCCTGCCGTTGCCGTGCACATTCCTCGCTTCGCTGAGCGGGTTCCGTCTACTTCGCAAACCCACCACACCAGGACACGGCTGACGTCGAAGGCAGGTTGCACCCCAAACAGCCCAAGTTTCGCGATCGCCTGAAGGCAACCCTGGCTCAGCGAACCGCGAGGAAGAACCGCCGCAACGCGGGCCGCTTACGGTTCAGTTCGCGCCCAAACTCAACGTGGTGTGTTGCGGCCTGACCACCTACCACTCACCACACGCGATCGAGCTTTGGAGCACACGAAACAGGCCCGAGACGCGTGGTGAGGTTCGGATCCGGGACCGCGCCATGCGGGAGGCGCCGGCCACCACCCAGGCGCGCGGGGCGAAGGAGGGCGTGGGGCGTGGGGTGCAGAGGGCACGGGACGCGAGAGCACGGGGCGGGGGCGAGAGAGCGGGGCCTGAGGCAAGGCGCCTGGAGGCAAAGGTGCCTAGGGCCGCCCGGCCTGGGAGCGCCCGGCCTGGGAGCGCCCGGGTCCGGGGCCGCACGAACCTAGGAACGCACGAACCTGAGAGCGTGAAGGCGAAGGAGCCTGGGGCGCTGGGGCGGCGGGGCGCTCGCGTGGAAACCGGTTCGGACATGCCTGTGGGGCGTGACCCGAACCGGGTCACGCCCCACAGGAAGGCGTTGCTATTCCTTACTTACTGCAGCCGCTGCGCGACGCAACTCACTGGAACTGTTGCGCTGGGGAACCCGCTGCGGCCGTTGCGCGACGAAACCTACTGCCGCCCAACGACGAAACCTGCTGTCGCACCTAGACGAGTAAGTCCTAACCGGGGTCAGTGGTCGTAGGCGATCAGTGACCTGGTCAGGGGCTGACCGGTGGTGCGGTTGTGCCAGATCGCGGCGGTCATGGCGAGGATGCGCTGGGCGATGCGGACGGTGACGCCTTCGATGCTGCGGCCGCCGTGTAGTTCGAGGTCGAGTTGGCCTTTCAGCGTGTCGTTGACCGACTCGATCAGTTGGCGTACGGGTTTGAGCAGGTGCTCGCCGGGTCGTGGGGTCCGGTTGCGGTAGGACGGCCGTAGGAGTCGGGCTCCGCGTTCGGCGAGCCAGCGGTCGAGTTCGGCGGAGATGTATCCCTTGTCCGCGATGATCAGCTGTCCGGGACGTGTGGCGAGAAGACCGGGATCCTCTTCGAGGGCTGCGGCCAGGACCTGCCGGTCGTCTGCCTTGGCGTCGGCGAGCGACCAGCTGATCGGCAGACCGGAGGGTGTGCAGATCAGGTGCAGGCGCAGTCCCCAGAAGAACCGTGAATGCGATGCGCAGTAGCCGTAGACGGCCCAGCCGGCCAGGTCGGAGCGTTTCACGGTCGGCCTCGACCGGCCGCATTCGACCGGGGTGGAGTCGGTGACCCAGACGTCGTCGAACCACAGATCGGTGTCCGCCGCCACCAGGCGGATCGCCTTCTTCAACAGCGGCAACGCGGCCCGTAGCCGCTTGTTGTAACCCGACTGGCCCGGTAGGTACGGGAACGCTCCGGGCAGATGCCGGGGCAGAAACCGCAGCCACCGCGCCTCCGACCTGATCCCGAGCAGTGCCTGGGCGACGGCCATCGTGATCAGTTCAGCATCGGACAGTTTCGGCGGACGGCCGGTCCGGCGGGGCTTGTCGAGCCAGTCGTCGATCTTCACGTAGAGTGCGGTGAGAAGGGTGTGGATGTCTGTCGTCACAAACAGATCATCGACACCCTTCACCTTTACCCGGGTCACGCGCCCAACTGAGCGCTGGTCCCGCGTACAGGTCTCACACCGCAACTCACCAAGCCAACGAGTTAGGACTTACTCGTCTAGACCTGCTGTCGCACCAGGAAGGGCGTCGCACGTAGACCTGCTGTCGCATCAAGAAGGGCAACGGATGCCTGCCGCCACGCAACGGGGGACCTTGCGGGGCAGGCGCCGATGCCTGCTGTCACGCGACCGACCTGGTGTCGTACACCAAGCTGGGCCTTGTCGCCGTTGAAGTGGGAAACCGTTGGGGATGTCGGGGGAACGGTTCCCGCCGGAACGATGGCGCGGTGGGGCGATGGCGCGGTGGGATCAGCCGCGCCCACGCGACATCAGCCGCGCCTAGGCGGCGACAAGGCATCAGCTATCGGCGTACTAGGCGACCAGACGCCGTACGACATAGTTGCTGTTCCAGATCTTGTGCTTGCCGACCCGCGCACCGGTGTGGGGCGAGTCGTAGATGTAGCCGTTGCCGGCGTAGATCCCGGCGTGGTAGCCGTACGAGCCGTTGCGGAAGATGATCAGGTCGCCGACCTGCTTCTTGCTCTTGGCAACCGACTTGCCGTACTTCTGCTGCGAGTTCGCCTTGTGGGGCAGGCTCTTCCCGGTGGTCTTCTTGTAGACGTACTTGGTGAAGCCCGAGCAGTCGAACCGCTTCGGTCCGGACGCCCCGTACTTGTAGAGCGCGCCCTTGTGCTTCTTCGCCTCGGCGAGGACCTTGGCGCCGCTGGCGACGACCTTGACCTTGACCTTGGTCGTGACCTTCTGGTTGTAGCCGGAGCCGGTGAAGATGGTCCGGACCCAGAGGGTCGACTTCGGCTTGGCGGTCAGGGTGACCGCGCCGGTCTTGACGGTGTCGGTGTCCAGGTTGCGCCATGCGCCGTTGCTGTAGCCCTGGAGACGGACGGTGCCCTTGGCGACCTTGCCGGTGGCGGGGTCGATCACCTTGGCGGTGACCTTGAGGGTGGAGCCCCACTTGAGCTTCCGGGTGCTGGTCGTGGACGCCAGCGAGGGTGTGACCTTGACCGCGGCCGTGGTAGCGGCGACCGGGGTGACGGCGGTGGGCGCAGTTGCCGCCGAAGCGGGCGAGGCTGCGACCAGCTGGCCGGCACAAAGGCAGAGACCCAGGGACAGTGCGACGGTGCCGGGGCCGAATGCGGGCATGCGGCTGCGACGGCTCGAACTGTGTTCGTGCACGGTAGAGAGTTCCCTCCGGCACACCTGCGAGGTTAGCTGTCGGGTTCGGGCGGAAGGGCTTGCCCGGCCGCGGGTGGGCGGCTTCACCCCAAGGTCCGTCCCGGGGACGCCGCAGTGGAGCCGGCGTTTCGGGAAGGACCGCAATTGGGTCCCCCGTCCCTGCCCCCGATTGCCTGGTTGTCGGCTTGCTTGCTGTGTCGCACCGGTCCGGCCCGGGGCAGGGCTCGGCGTGAACCGATCCGGTGCGGCCGTCGGCGAAGTGCCGTCGGCGGATTCCTTGGTACCCGACTCAGCCCATGATCGTCAGCATGAAAACCATCACCCTCGGTAATTGCTCAAAATTCTCATGTCCATTTTGTAAGCTCCCGGAAACAAATGCCGTGACTCAAAGTGATTGGTTCACTACGAAAAGCATAAGGTTACGGGTGAACCAGAACACATAAAAAGTCCGGCACCGCCCCGACCGGGGAAATGACCGAAAGGATCATGATCTTGCCGGTCTGGCAACTCGCGGTAATGTTCCGTTCCGGTACCCTCGCTGGCGTGACGGACGGAATGCCTCTCATCGCCAAGGTCGCGACCTCCGTGTCGAAGACAGCCGCGGCACTCTCCAGGGCCGCGGGACGCGGCGACGGTTCGGTGATCGGGGGCTGGATCGGCCTCAAGATCGACCCTGACCTGCTCGCCCACCTGGCGGCCGGACGTGCCGTCGCGCTGGTCTCCGGCACCAACGGCAAGACCACCACGACCCGCTTCACCGCGGCCGCCGTCGGTGTCCTGGGCCGGGTCGCCACCAACGGTTACGGCGCGAACATGCCGACCGGCCACACCTCGGCGCTGGCCAAGGAGGGGCACACCCCGTTCGCCGTCCTGGAGGTCGACGAGCACTACCTGGGCCAGGTCATCGACCAGACCAAGCCGCAGGTGGTGGCGCTGCTCAACCTCTCCCGCGACCAGCTGGACCGGGCGAAGGAGGTGGCGATGATGGCGCAGATGTGGAAGACCAAGCTCGCCGCCCACCCGGAGATCAAGGTGGTCGCCAACGCCGACGACCCGCTGGTGGTCTGGGCGGCCAGCGGCAGCCCGCAGTCGGTCTGGTTCAGTGCCGGCCAGCGCTGGCTGGACGACTCGTTCGTCTGCCCGGAGAGCGGCCACCCGATCGAGCGCGCGCAGGGCGACTGGTGGTGCACCGGCTGCCCGCTGCGCCGGCCGCGCCCGTCGTGGGTGGTCGAGGACGGTGGCGTGTTCGACCCGAACGGTGACTGGCACCTGGTGCAGCTCCAGTTGCCCGGCCGGGTCAACATCGGCAACGCGGCCACCGCGCTGGCCGTGGCCGCCCAGTTCGGGGTCCGGCCGATCGAGGCGGTCCACACGCTCAAGCAGGTCGCGTCGATCGCCGGCCGCTACGCGCAGGTGGACAAGGAGGGCCGCAACATCCGGCTGCTCCTGGCGAAGAACCCGGCGAGCTGGCTGGAGGCCTTCGACATGGCCGACCAGGCGCCGACACTGCTCTCCATCAACGCGCGCGACCCCGACGGGCTGGACACGTCCTGGCTCTGGGACGTCGACTTCGCCCCGCTGCGCGACCGGCCGGTGCTGATCACCGGGGACCGGGCGTTCGACCTGGCCGTCCGCCTGCAGGTGAACCAGGTGCAGTTCCGGCACGTACAAACTTTCGACGAGGCGCTGCGGTCCGTGCCGCCCGGCCGCCTCGAAGTGATCGCCAACTACACGGCGTTCCAGGACATCCGAGCGGAGTTGGACCGTGTCAACTGAGGCCCTGCGGATCGTGTGGATCTACCCCGATCTGCTCTCGACCTACGGCGACCGCGGCAACCTGCTGATCCTCGCCGCGCGGGCCGCCGCCCGGGGCATCCCGGTGGAGACCTACGAGGTCCGCTCGGACCAGCGGATGCCGAACTCGGCCGACATCTACCTGATCGGTGGCGGCGAGGACGGCCCGCAGGCGCTCGCGTCCCAGCGGCTGATCGCCGACGGCGGCCTGCACCAGGCGATCCAGCAGGGTGCCTCGGTGCTGTCGATCTGCGCGGGTTACCAGCTGCTCGGTCACTCGTTCTTCGCCAAGGGGGTGCAGTGTGCCGGGCTGGGTCTGCTCGACATCCACTCCGACCGCGGCGAGACCCGGGCGGTCGGCGAGCTGCGCGGCGACATCGACCCCCGGCTGGGGCTGCCGCCGCTGACCGGCTTCGAGAACCACGGTGGCCGCACGCACCTCGGCCAGCACGCCGCCCCGCTCGCCCGGGTGACCGGCGGCATCGGCAACGACGGCCAGACCGAGGGCGCCTGGGCCGGCAAGATCCTCGGGACGTATTCGCACGGCCCGGCGCTGGCCCGCAACCCAGCTATCGCCGATCTGCTACTGAAGTGGTCGACCGGCGCGGATAGGCTTGCCCCTCTCGACGACACCTGGAGCGAGAAGCTGCGGGGAGAAAGGTTCGCGGCAGCGATCCCGGCATGACCTTGACCTGAGCCGACGACAGTGGGGCGGTAGGCCTGCATGACCGACAACCTGAACGCCCCTGAGCAGGCCAAGGCCGGCGGGTGGAAACGGCGCGCGATCCGTTTCACCCTGCTCGGTCTCGCTGTCGGCGCTCTCGCCGCCGCCGCGGCCGTCCTCCCCTTGCGGGAGATCGGCGACGCAGTGGTCGGCCTGGGCCCCGGCGCCGTGGTCGCGGTGGCGGTTCTGGGCGGCATGCTGCTGTCGGCGCTGGTCCCGCGGACGCTCATCACGATGACCTGCGGCGCGCTGCTGGGCGCCGCGGACGGCATGGCGGCCGCTCTGGCCGCCGCGGTGATCGCCGCGGTGGCCACCTATTACGCGGGCCGCTGGGCGGGCCGGGGCGCACTGCAGGCCCGGGCCGGCAGTCGTCTGGCCCGCTTGGACGGCTGGCTCAACCGCCGTGGCCTGGCCGCCGTGCTGCTGGTCAGGTTCCTGCCGCTGGCCCCGTTCGGCCTGGTCGGCTACGCCTACGGCACCACCAGCGTCTGCCAGAAGCGCTACCTGCTCGGCACCACGATCGCCGCGATCCCGTCCACGGTGACCTACGCCGTGATCGGCGCCGCAGTGGTCAAACCGGGCGAGATGAGCATGATCACGCTGGCCCCGGCGATCTTCAGCTTCGCCCTCTCCACCGCGATCATCCTCCGCTGGCGCCACACCGCCCGCCGCGACGCCACGCTCCGGCCGGCCGGCGCCTGACAAGCTGTCCCTGTGCCCCGCCCGGTCCGTCCGGCGCGGGGCACAACCATGTCAACCCCATTGCTCTTGTACGCCCCACGGCCCCACAAACGCAGCACTCCGTCCCGCTCCGACGACGCGAGGCGGTCCCGGCTCAGGGCCGAAGGCGCGACCGCCGGGCCGAATGCGTTCCAGACGCCCGTCTCAGACATTCGAACCAGACAACTGTCTGAGACGTTTGTCTGAGACGTCCGCCTGGTACGGGCGTCTGAGACGCCGGCCCAAGACAGGCGTCTGAGACGCCCAGGAGAAGACAAGCGTCTGAGACGCCCGTTTGAGACGGCCGTTTGAGACGCCCGGCTGAGACAGGCGTTTGAGACGGCCGTTTGAGACGCCCGGCTGAGACAGGCGTTTGAGACGGCCGTTTGAGACGCCCGGTTGAGACGGGCGTTTGAGACGCTCGGTTGAGACGGGCGTTTGAGACGCCCGGCCGAGACGGACGTTTGAGACGTCCGGCCGAGACGCCTGGCTGAGACGGGCTTCTGAGATGGGCGGCTCAGCCGGGCAGCTGAGACGGGCGACGGCTGTGTGCGGGGCTCAGGTGAGGGCTGTCAGGTCGGTGAAGAAGTTCGGGTAGGTCTTGGCCACGCAGCTCGGGTCGGCGATCTCGATGCCGGGGGTGCGGAGGCCCAGCAGTGACAGGCTCATCGCCATGCGGTGGTCGTCGTAGGTGGCGAAGCGGGTCGGGCGGGGTGTGCCGGGGCGGATGGTGAAACCGTCCTCGTCCTCGGTCGCGTCGATACCGGCCCGGCGGAGCTCGGTGACGATCGCGCCGATGCGGTCGGTCTCCTTCTTGCGGATGAAGCCGATGCCGCTGACCCTGGTCGGTGAGTCGGCGAAGACCGCGACCGCCGCCAGGGTCTGCGCGGTGTCCGAGATGTCGGCCATGTCGATGTCGATGCCCCGTAGCCGGTCGCTGCCGTGCACGGTGATCGAGTCGGTGGTCCGGACGACCGTGGCACCCATCCGTTCCAGGGCGTCGGCGAAACGCACGTCGCCCTGCAGCGAACCCGTGCCCAGCCCGGAGACCGTGACCCGGCCGCCGGTGACCGCCGCCGCACCGAGGAAGTAGGAGGCCGCGCTGGCGTCCGGTTCGATCGTGTAGTCCGCCGGGCGGTAACCACCGGACGCCACCGTCAGCCCGTCGACGTCCACGACCGCGCCGAAGGCGGCCATCACCGCCGTGGTCATCTCCACGTACGGCACCGAGACCAGCGGCGACGTCACGTCGACGGTCAGACCGCCCGGCATCAGCGGACCAGCCATCAGCAGACCGGACAGGAACTGGCTGGAGATGTGACCGCTGACCTCGACCCGGCCGCCGCCGGCCGGGCCGTGCACGGCCACCGGCAGGAAGCCGGGCTCACCCAGCTCCTCGATCGTCACGCCGAGCTGCCGCAGTGCCTCGATGACCGGGCCGAACGGGCGGGCCCGCAACTGCCCGGAGCCGTCCACCACGATCCGCCCGGTGAACAGGGCGGCGGCGGGGAGCAGGAACCGGGAGGTCGTTCCGGACTGACGGCAGTCGACCGCCGGCGGGTTCCCGGCAGAGCTGGGGAGAACCCCGGACACTTCCACCGTACGGGCAAGGGAATCGCTCTTGATCTCGGCGCCGAGCGCGGCGACCGCGCCCGTCATCGCTTCCGTGTCGTCCGCGAAGAGTGCCCCGCGCAGCGTGGAGGTGCCCGGAGCGAGGGCGGCGCAGAGCAGCGCGCGGTTGGTGATGCTCTTGGACCCGGGTGGTCGCACGGTCGCGTCCAGAGGCTTTGTCAGCGGCGTCACGGCGAAGGCGTCGGTCATGCCCCCGATCCAAACAGGCGAACGGCCCGCCCCTTCCACAAGGAGCGGGCCGTATCAGCAGATGATCAGACGACGACGCTGACCAGGCGACCCTTGACGACGATGACCTTCTTGGGCTCCTTGCCCGCCAGGATCTCCTCGACGGCGGCCAGTGCTGCCGACCGTACGTCCGCCTCGGGGGTGTCCGGGGAGACCTCGACCCGGCCGCGGACCTTGCCGTTCACCTGCACCGGGTAGGTGATCGCGTCGGCGACCAGCTGCGCCGGGTCGGCGACCGGGAAGTCCGCGTAGGCCAGCGAACCCCGGTGGCCCAGCTTGCCCCACAGCTCCTCGGCCATGTGCGGCGCGAACGGCGACATCATCAGCACCAGCGGCTCGATCGCCTCACGGGACACCGACGGCAGCGGGGTCAGCGTGTTGGTCAGCTCGATCAGCTTGGCGATCGCGGTGTTGAACCGCAGTTCGGCGATGTCCTCCCGGACGCCGGCGATGACCTTGTGCAGGACCTTGCGGGTCTTCGGGTCCAGCGGCTCGTCGGTGACCCGGACGGCGCCGGTCTCCTCGTCGACCACCAGGCGCCAGGTGCGCTGCAGGAACCGCTGCGAACCGACGACGGCGCGGGTCTCCCACGGGCGGGAGACGTCCAGCGGGCCCATCGCCATCTCGTACACCCGGAACGTGTCGGCGCCGTACAGCTCGCACATCTCGTCGGGGGTGACGACGTTCTTCAGCGACTTGCCCATCTTGCCGTAGCTGCGGGTCACCGCCTGGTCGCCGTGGAAGTACTTGCCGTCCCGCTCCACCACCTCTTCGGCGGGTACGTAGAAACCACGGTCGTCCTGGTACGCGTACGCCTGGATCATGCCCTGGTTGAACAGCTTCTTGAACGGCTCGAACGACGAGACGTGACCCAGGTCGAACAGCACCTTGTGCCAGAACCGCGAGTACAGCAGGTGCAGCACCGCATGTTCGACACCACCGACGTACAGATCGACGCCGCCGCAGTCGCCCTCGGCGCGCGGGCCCATCCAGTACGCCTCGTTGGCCGGGTCGACCATCGCCGACTCGTTGTGCGGGTCCAGGTAGCGCAGCTCGTACCAGCAGGAACCGGCCCACTGCGGCATGGTGTTGGTCTCGCGGGTGTACGTCTTCGGCCCGTCGCCCAGGTCCAGCTCGACCTGCACCCAGTCCTTCTTGCGGGACAGCGGGGTCTCCGGCTCGGTGTCGCCGTCCTCCGGGTCGAAGGTGCGCGGCGAGAAGTCGTCGGTGTCCGGCAGCACGACCGGCAGCATCGAGTCGGGCAGCGCGATCGGCAGGCCGGTCTCGTCGTAGACGATCGGGAACGGCTCGCCCCAGTAGCGCTGGCGGCTGAACAGCCAGTCCCGCAGGCGGTAGGTGGTCGCGCCCTGGCCCTTCCGGGAGGACTCCAGCCACTCGATCATCGCGGCCTTGGCGTCGTCCTTGTTCTTCCCGTCCAGGAAGCCGCTGTTGATCACCACGCCGTCGCCGGTGTAGGCGCCTTCGAAACCCTCGGGCGTCTCGATGGTACGGACCACCGGCAGCGCGAACGCGGTGGCGAACTCGTAGTCACGCTCGTCGTGCGCCGGAACCGCCATGATCGCGCCGGTCCCGTAGCCGGCCAGCACGTAGTCGGCGATGAAGACCGGGACCAGTTCGCCGTTCACCGGGTTGGTCGCGTAGGCGCCGGTGAAGACACCGGTCTTGACCTTGGCGTCGGCGGTCCGCTCCTCCTCGGTCTTGGCGGCCGCGGCGGCCCGGTAGGCGACGACGGCCTCGGCGGGCGTCGCGTGTCCCCCGGTCCAGACTTCCTTGCTGTTCGCCGGCCAGTTGCCGGGCACGATGGTGTCGACCAGCTCGTGCTCCGGCGCCAGCACCATGTAGGTGGCGCCGAACAGCGTGTCCGGGCGGGTGGTGAAGACGGTGATCTTGTGGTCGCCCAGGGCGAAGTCGACGTGCGCGCCCTTGGACCGGCCGATCCAGTTCCGCTGCATCAGCTTGACCGGGTCCGGCCAGTCCAGCGTGTCCAGGTCCTCGATCAGCCGGTCACCGTAGGCGGTGATCCGCATCATCCACTGCTTCAGGTTGCGCTTGAAGACCGGGAAGTTGCCCCGCTCGGACCGGCCGTCCGGGGTGACCTCCTCGTTCGACAGCACGGTGCCCAGGCCGGGGCACCAGTTGACCGGGGCCTCGCTCATGTACGCCAGGCGGTGGCCGTCGATGACCTTGCGGCGTTCGGTGGCGGACAGACCGGCCCACTCCGGGCCGCGCTCGCCCGACTCGTACGCCGCAATCAGGTCCTTGATCGGCTTGGCTTTGTTCTCCGCCGGGTCGAACCAGGAGTTGAAGACCTGCAGGAAGATCCACTGGGTCCAGCGGTAGTACTCCGGGTCGGTGGTCGAGAAGGACCGCCGGTCGTCGTACGCCAGGCCCAGGCGGCGCAGCTGCTGGCGGTAACGCTCCACGTTCGCCGCGGTGGTGACCGCCGGGTGGGTGCCGGTCTGCACCGCATACTGCTCGGCGGGCAGGCCGAAGGCGTCGAAGCCCATCGGGTGCAGCACGTTGTAACCGGCCATCCGCTGGAAGCGGGTGTAACAGTCGGTGCCGATGTAGCCCAGCGGGTGCCCGACGTGCAGGCCGGCACCGGACGGGTACGGGAACATGTCCTGTACGTGCAGCTTGGGGGCGCCCGCCCGGGGATGATCAGGATCGGCCAGCTCACCGGTGGGGTTGGGCGCGTGGAACGTCCCGTTGGCGGCCCAGAAGTCCTGCCAGCGCAGTTCGATCTCGCCGGCCATCGCGGCGGTGTACCGGAAAGGCGGGGTCTCGGTCTCGCTCATCTTCACCATCTCGTCTTTGTCGTCTCGTCTCGAGGGCACAAAAAAGCCCCTCGCACAGGAGGGGGTAGCCGTGCCTGGCCCGCGGTTTCAGCGGATCAGCACGGCCGGCTAAGGAGCAGAACGGACCGAGCCATGGCATGGATGATACCCCTCGCTCATCACGCACGGCGACCGGTATAGCGGGCGCGTGACATACTCCCCGCTGTCCACAGGCGACCGGCCTGGGACGGCGGAAAGCAGCCCGTTCGTCCGGATTCCCCCGAAAGCATCATCCACAGGGCCCCGATCAGGGCTTTCGGTGATGCGCAGGGACGGGGATAACCTGTCATGACGGGCGGCGAGTGCCGGAGGCCCACGGCCGCTGGGCGCCCGCGACCTTACGGTGCCCCTTGACGGTGGGTGATCACCGCCTGACGGGCGAGACACGTTATGGAGGAGGCCCGTGACAACGCCGACCTGGGGCGAGCCGGCAGGCCCGCTGACGAACGCCGAGTTCCGCACTGCGGCTCAAGCCATCATGGCCAACATCGAGCAGGTCATCGAGGGCAAGAGCGCAACCGTGCGACTGGCTGTCGCGGTGCTGCTGGCCGAGGGCCATCTACTGATCGAGGATGTGCCGGGCGTCGGGAAGACGAAACTGGCCAAGGCCCTCGCCCGCTCCATCGACTGTTCGGTGCGGCGTATCCAGTTCACCCCCGACCTGCTGCCCAGCGACGTGACCGGGGTCAGCGTCTACAACCAGGAGACGCGCGACTTCGAGTTCAAGCCGGGCGCCGTCTTCGCCAACCTGGTGGTCGGCGACGAGATCAACCGGGCGTCGCCGAAGACCCAGTCCGCCCTGCTGGAGTGCATGGAGGAGCGGCAGGTCACCGTCGACGGCACCACCTACGAGCTGCAGTCGCCGTTCATGGTGGTCGCGACGCAGAACCCGATGGAGATGGAGGGCACCTACCCGCTGCCCGAGGCCCAGCGGGACCGGTTCACCGCCCGGATCGCGATGGGTTACCCCGACCCACGCGCCGAGCTGGCGATGCTCACCTCGCACGGCGACCACGACCCGCTCAACGACCTGCGCGCGGTGGCCGACGCCGCGATGGTCCGGCGGCTGATCGAGACGGCCCGCGCGGTGCACGCCGCCGACGCCGTCCAGCAGTACGCGATCGCCCTGGTCACCGCCACCCGGGAGGCTCCGGAGATCCGTCTCGGCGCCTCGCCCCGGTCGACGCTGCAGCTGCTGCGCACCGCCAAGGCGGTGGCCGCGCTCGAGGGCCGGGACTACGTGCTCCCCGACGATCTGCAGGCCTTGGCCGTGCCGGTGCTCGCCCACCGCCTGATCCCGACGGCGGACGCCCAGCTCAATCGGCGGACCACCGACACGATCGTCTCCGAGATCGTGCACCGGCTGCCGGTGCCGCACGACCGCAACCGGAGCCCGTACGACGCCCGTGACGGTCGCGCTACGACGTACGAGTCCCGGGGGCGGTGAGCATGCGGGAGGCGCTGCGGGGACTCACCACGCGCGGCCGCTCGTTCCTGGCCGCGGCGATCGCCGCCGCGGTCTCCGCCATCATCCTCGGCGAGCGTGACCTGCTCCGGGTCGCGGTGCTGCTGGCCGTGCTGCCGCTGCTCGCCGCGTGGTACGTGGGGCGGAGCCGGTACAAGCTGGCCTGCACCCGGTCGCTGGAGCCGGGCCGGGCGCCGGTCGGGTCCAGCGCCCGGGTCGTGCTCCGGCTGCAGAACATGTCCCGCCTGCCCACCGGCACCATGCTGCTGGAGGACCGGTTGCCGTACGCGCTCGGCAGCCGTCCCCGGGTGGTGCTGGAGCGGCTCGGCGCGCACCAGGCCAGTTCGGTGGCGTACACGGTGCGTGCCGACATCCGCGGGCGGTACTCGATCGGCCCGCTGATGGTCCGGCTCACCGACCCGTTCGGGCTGTGCGAGCTGACCCGGTCGTTCCCGAGCATCGACAAACTGACGGTGATCCCGCAGGTCACGGCGCTCCCCCGGGTCCGCCTGGCCGGGGAGTACGCCGGCACCGGCGAGAGCCGGGCCCGCTCGGTGGCGGTGCACGGCGAGGACGACGCGGCCACCCGGGAGTACCGGCGCGGCGACGACCTGCGCCGGGTGCACTGGCGCTCCACCGCGCGGACCGGCGAGCTGATGGTCCGCCGCGAGGAGCAGCCCTGGGAGAGCCGGGCCACCGTGGTCCTCGACACCCGGGGCTACGCGCACCGGGGCGAGGGCCCGACCGCGAGCTTCGAGTGGGCCGTCGCGGCGGCCGCCAGCATCGCGGTGCACCTGCGCGAGAGCGGCTACAAGCTGCGGATGGTGACCGGTTCGGGCATCGACATCGACGCCGCCGAGGGCGGTGGGGAGGGCCTGATCCTGGACACCCTGGCCGATGTGAAGGCGGAACCCGACGGTGACCTGTCGTCCCTGGTCGAGCACGTCCGGCGGCGCAACGACGGCGGGCTGGTGATCGGGCTGTTCGGCGCGCTCACGGTCGCCGAGGCCGAGCTGCTCAGCCAGCTGCGCGGCAACGGGGCGTCCTGCATCGGCTTCACCATCGACAGTTCCACCTGGGTGCCGTCGTCCGGGAACGCGCCGGAATCCGACCGGGAGCACGCGGCCGCGTCACTGGCGCTGGTACGCAGCGGCTGGAAATCGGTGCCGGTGACGCACGGTGACTCGCTGGCGGCCCTGTGGCCGAGCGTGGCCCGGGGCTCGCAGGGCTTCGCGTACCGCGCGGCGATGGCCGAGACGGTCGGCGGGGTGATCCGATGACCGGGCGACGCCGTCTCGGACTGGTGGCCGCGGCCGCCACCATGCTCGCCGCCGCACCGCTGACGGCGATCTTCGAGTCGTGGACCTGGATGATCCAGTGTCTGCTGGTGGTGATCCTGATCGAGGGCGCGGCGGTCGCCACCCGGACCTTCCGGTTCCCCACCTGGGCCCAGGCGCTCAGCATGGTGATCGCCCTGGTCCTGGCCCTGACCTGGATCTTCCCGGCGGGCGGCGAGATGATCGTCCCACAGCCCAAGACGTTCGCCCACTTCGCCGACCTGATCTCCCAGGCCGGCGAGGAGACCCGGACGTACGGGGTGCCGGTCCCGGACCGGGACGGCCTGCTCTTCGTGGCCGCCCTCGGCATCGGCGCGGTCGCCATCGTGGTGGACCTGCTCACCGCGGTGTTCCGCCGGCCGGCCCTGGCCGGGCTGCCGATGCTGGCCATCTACTCCATCCCGGTCGCCGTCTACCTGGACAGCGTCCCCTCGCTGCCGTTCGTGGTCGGCGCGGCCGGCTTCCTGTGGCTGCTCGTCGCCGACAACGTGGACCGGGTGCGCCGCTTCGGCCGCCGGTTCACCGGTGACGGGCGCGACGTCGACGTGTGGGAGCCGTCCCCGCTGGCCTCAGCCGGCCGGCGGATCGGTGTGGTCGGCGTGCTGGTCGCGGTGACCCTGCCGCTGGCCGTGCCGACCGTCAGCGGTGGCCTGCTCACCCAGCTCACCCAGAGCGGCGCCGGAGTCGGCACCGGGCAGAACGGCACCGGCGGCGGGCGGATCAACCTGTTCGCCTCGCTCAGCGGCCAGCTCAGCCAGCCGACCACGGTGCCGCTGCTGAAGGTGCAGACGACCGAGCCGGATCCGTTCTACCTGCGGTTCGGGGTCGCCGAGGTGCTGACCGAGAACGGGTTCGGCAACGAGTCGCCGAAGGGCACCGCGCTCTCCCAGGGCCTGCCCGACCCGGCGCAGTCGTCGGCGCCGGAGGCCTCGTTCAGCAGGTACAACGCGACCATCGAGGTCACCGAGAACCTTCAGCAGAACATGGCTCCGCTCTATCCCTACGCCACCGACGTGAAGAACCTCAAGGGCGCCTGGGCGTACGACGAGAACCAGATGGTCCTCTTCTCCGGCCGCACCACCACCCGGAGCCAGCAGTACGAGATCACCTACCAGCGGGCCCGCTACACCCCCGCGCTGCTGCGGCAGGCCGCCCCGCTCAGCGCGAGCAGCCCGCAGCTGGCGTTCACCGCCACTCCCCCGGACCAGAAGGTCGAGGCCGAGGTGGCCCGGCTGATCAAGGGCGAGGACACCGACTACGACAAGGTCCGGGCGATCTACGACTCGTTCTCCACCAAGAACGGGTTCAAGTACAGCCTGACCACCGAGAGCAGCGGTGACGCCTCGGAGATCTCCGCCTTCCTGAACAACAAGACCGGGTACTGCCAGCAGTACGCCGCGGCGATGGCGTGGATGGTCCGGGCCGCCGGGATCCCGGCCCGGGTCGCGTTCGGCTTCACCCGGGGCACCCCCGGTGGGCAGGGCATCTACACCATCACCAACCGCAACGCGCACGCCTGGACCGAAGTCTGGTTCGAAGGCTTCGGCTGGGTACCGTTCGACGCCACCCCGGCCACCGGCGTCTACGGCAACGCCCGCTCCGCCTGGGCCCCCGACGTCGACCGGCCCACCGCCGCCCCGTCCGTGGGCAGCGACGGTGCCAGCGTCGCCCCCGAATCGTCGACCGACCCGGGCGCGGCCGGCGGCCCCAACCAGATCGACCGCGAGGGCGACGTCAACGGCGCCACCGGGCCGGTCGCCGAGGCCACCAACTGGACCGCCCTGTGGATCGTCGCCGGGCTCTCCCTGCTCATCGCGTTGCTGCTGGTCCCGGCCCTGCGCCGGGTCCTGGTCCGGCGGCGCCGGCACGCGGCCACGGCACCCGCCGCACCGGCCGTCGTGGCGGTCAGCGGCGCGCCCGACGCCGACATCACCGTCTCCGGTGACGTGGGGCGGGCGCGGGAGGACGCCCACGCGGCCTGGGACGAACTCATCGACTCGATGGTCGACTTCCAGGTGCCGGTGGATCCGGCGGAGACCCCGCGGATCACCGCCCAGCGGCTGATCCGGGACTCCGCCCTCACCGGCGAACCGGCCGAGGCGGCCGCCCTTCTGGGCACCGCCGAGGAACGGGCGCGGTACGCCCGGCAGCCTCTGCAGGGTGCCGAGCTGACGTCGGCGCTGACCCGGGTCCGCACCGGCATGGCGGCCACCGCTCCCACCAAGACCCGGCTCCGGGCCACCCTGCTCCCGCCGTCGGTCATGCTGTCCTGGCGCCGGGGCATCAGCGACTGGTCCACCCGGGTGGCGGAACGCCTGACCCGCCTGGCGGAGTCGGCATCCCGCCTCAACCCCCGCCGGTTCCTCACCCGGGCCCGCTGAAGCGCGGCCCCTGTCCGCGCTGTGAAGCGGCGTCGTCCTCTCCCGGAGGCCGGCGCCGCTCCTTTTTCTTTTCTCCCGCCGCAAAAGGAGGTCCCGCCGCAAAAGGGAGGTCCCGCCGCAAGAGGAAGTCCCGCCGCATGAGGAAGGGCCGCGCGGGATGAGACAGCCGTCGTCCAGGAACGAGGTGGGAGACCGCCGGTCAGGGTGGGACGAGGGCCGCGATGACGACGACGGTCGGGCGGCGGGAGGGCCGGGGTGCGCGGAGGGCGGCGGCCAGAGGCGGGAACGACGAAGGCGGCCGGGGTGCGGCCGCCTTCGTCGGGAGCCGGCTCAGCGGGCCGGCTCGGCCTGGGTCAGCGATGTCCTTCCGGGCGCTGGCGCCACCGGTCCTCGAGTCGTTCGAGGAAGCCGCCGCTCTTGCGGCTTGAGCGGGTGCGCCGCGATGCGGTGCCGCCGACCGATTTCAGGTCGGGGGCCTGGACCCGGCGTCGCGACTGCATCGCGAACGCGGCCGAGCCGAGCATGACGACGAAACCGGCCACGCCGAGCGGCGGGTTCTGGCTGACGGTCCCGTAGACGACCACTGCCAGACCAAGGACGATCACGAACGCGGCGATGAGGAGCCGGCGCCGTGCGTGGAAACGCGGGTCGCTGGCCCGCACAGCCGAGGCGAACTTGGGGTCCTCGGCAAGCGACCGCTCGATCTGATCGAACAGCCGCTGCTCGTGCTCCGAGAGCGGCACGGCATTCCTCCCCGGGCGCATGTCCGGCCCCGCGGCGGGGTCGGGGGTGGTACAGGTGTGGTGATGCGGGGCAGCCGTCGGCTGCCTTAACACGCAAGTCTACGAGCGGGTCGGCGGGTCGGAAAGCGGGACGACCGCCGAGTGCGGGTGATTTTCCGTGTCCGTAAGATCGGTTCGTCCCAAAAGACCGATGATCCGGCCGCGGATCGGCTCCGTGTGGCCCTGATCACGGCCGGTGACCTGCCTCAACACATGATCCGGAAAGTCAGCGCCGGAGGACGGCCAAATCGACTGACGCAAATCCACCTTACCGGGCGATCAGCAGCGGCACGGTCATCTCGGCCGCGGTGGCCGACCCGTGGTAGGCGATCAGCCGGCCGGTCGACGCCGGTTCCCAGTCGTTCGCCGTGACGATCGTCCGCTCCTGGCAGATGACGACCACGTCGCCGATGCGGGCGGCGTGTTCGGGCGGGACGATCGGGCCGAACCATCCCTCGGCGACCGCTTCCTCGCGTACCAGAACCCGGGCCTGGTCCTGCAGAACCGACCGGCACGCGGCCGTCACGTCGTCGCGGGCCCCGTCGGCGGTCCACAGGTAACGGACCCGCGGCTCACCGGCCGCCGCGACGATCCCGCCACCCAGGTCGGCCACGTCGTGACGCCCGTCGAGTGGCACGTTGAACTGCCCGTGGTCGGCGATCACCAGCAGGGCGGCCCCGGCCGGCAGCTCGTGGACGAGCCGGTCCAGGAGCCGGTCCACGCCGCGGGCGGCAGCCTCCCACTCCGGGGAGCCGACACCGGCCTCGTGACCGGCCTTGTCCAGGTCGGGGTGGTAGCCGTAGACCAGCCCCGGCCCGGCCCGCAGCGCCGCCAGCATCCCCTCGGCGACGGCCGGACCGTCGTCGGCGACGTGGTAGCGCCCGCCCCGGTTGGCCGCGACGCTGAGCCCGGTGCCCCGGTAGAGGCCCCGGCTGACCACGGTGACCGGCACCCCGGCGGCCGTGGCGAGTTCCAGAGTGGTGGGCACCGGCTGCCACCGGCGCGGATCGGGGTCGTCGGCCCAGGCGATGTGGTTGAGCACCCGCCCGTCCGGCCGCCGCACGGTGAACCCGAGGACGCCGTGCGCGCCGGGCGGCACACCGGCGCCGACGGTGACCAGGCTGACCGGCGTGGTCGACGGAAAAGCGCTGGTCAAGGTGCCGCCGCTGAGCTCACCGAGGACCGGTGCGTGCGGTTTCATCAGCGGCAGGTTGTACGCCCCCATGCCGTCCACCAGCAGCACGCCGACCCGGTCCACGCCGTCCAGCCGGGCCCCGAGCCCGAGGGTGTCGGTCATCCCGGGCACCCCGAGCACCGCGCACACGCTGGGCAACAGGTCGGCGAGGCTGCCGCCGCCGTAGGCCGGGGTGACGACCCGGAAGGCGTCGGACGGCAGGTGGTCGGCGGCCCCGGTCATGACTTGCGGGCGAAGAGGTGCAGCTGGGAGGCGATGTCCCGGAACGGGGCCCGGGCACTGAGCTCGATCTCCAGCTCCAGCACCGCCTGCGGATCCTCCTCCAGGACGGTGGCGGGCAGCAGGTCCGCGATCACCCGGACACCATGGGTCTCCTCGACCTGGAGCCCGGCCGCGGTGAGCAGCTCGCCCGCGGTGTCCGCGTCGTACCGCCGGAGCAGGGTGTCGCGCGGCCCGGCACGGCCCGCCGGGTCGGTGACCAGCGCGGCCGCCGCCCGCAGGTGCCCGTTGACGGCCCGGCCGAGGATCGCCGCGGCCCGGCCGGCCACCAGCACGCTGACCGCGCCACCGGGCCGGAGCGCCGTGGCGATGGCGGAGACCACACCGGACGGATCGTCGACGACCTCGATGACCGAGTGGCAGAGGACGAGGTCGGCGCTGCCCGGCTCGACCAGGGTGGCGAGCGCGTCGCCGTCGCCCTGCACGGCCCGGATCCGGTCGGCCACGCCGGCGTCGGCGGCCCGGCGGGTGAGGGCGGCCAGCGCGTCGGGGCTGGCATCGATCACGGTGACCCGGTGACCGGCTTCGGCGAGCGGCACGGCGAACCCGCCGGTGCCGCCGCCGACGTCGAGAACGGTCAGCTCGCGGCCGTCCTGCCGCTGCAGTTCACGCCGGAGCACGGCCCAGACGGCGGCGGTGCGGGCCGTGACGTGCGGTCGGCCGGTGCGCGCAGAAGTTTCCACCCGAGCAGCCTATAGCGCCTGTTTCGAAAGGGGAGCTGGGCTGCGGCGTGGCTCAGCCGCCGTCTGGCCGCACGGCGTGGGCGCCCGGATACAACCCCGGTATCCGGGCGCCCACGCCGCACACCCAGACGACACCTGAACCTCGCCTCGCTCCTGCTCCCCTTTCGAAACAGGCGCTGGTGCATCCGGGTCAGAACTGGAACAGCACCCCGGTGGCCCGGCCCATCTCGCAGCTGTTGCCGTACGTCCGCTGCCATTTCACCGTCCTGCCTCGCCAGGTGCCGGTCAGCCGGGCGGTGACCGGCCGGTAGAGCAGGATGCAGAACGCGTCCCCCGATCTCATCCGGGTCGGGTCGCCGCCGATGGCGCGCAGGACGGCGCAGGCCTCGTCCGCCTTCGGATGGCCGCCGCCGACCGGGCCGCAGGTGAGGCGGACCTTCTTGTCGGCGTAGGTGAGGGTGAGGCTGGAGTCGGCCGGAACGCCGAGCGCGGCGACCATGGTGACGATGACGGGCAGCAACATGGTGCACCTTATACCGGATTTATCGGAAATCGCGTGATGTTGACACGACCGGGGGAGAGACCGCGTCCAACCGGTCCGCGACCAGGTTGAGCACCCCCGCCACCTTCTCCAGACGGCCCCGGACCAGCAGCGCCGTGCTGGTCCGGGCCACCTTCCGGTACCGCTGCCACAGCCCCGGCGAACAGGTCACGTTGAGCATCCCGGTCTCGTCCTCCAGGTTCACGAACGTCACCCCGCCCGCGGTGGCCGGCCGCTGCCGGTGCGTGACGATCCCGCCGGCCCGGACCCGGGTGCCCGATTCCACCTCGGTGAGCCGCCCGATCGGCAGCGCCCCGGCCCGGTCCAGCTCGGCCCGCAGGAACCGGGCCGGATGCGTCTCCGGCGACAACCCGGTCGCCCACACGTCCGCGACCAGCACGTCCACGTCGCTCATGCCGGGCAGGGTGGGCGCCTCGGTACCGGTCACCGTCCCGGGCAGGCGGTCCGGCCGGTCCTGCGAGGCGGCCCCGGCGGCCCAGAGCGCCTCCCGGCGGGACAGCCCGAAACTCGCGAACGCGTCCGCGGTGGCCAGGGCCTCCAAGTGGCCGGTGGTGCATCCGGTCCGCCGTGCGAGATCCGTCATCGACCGATAAGGACCATGCTCGCGGCGCTCTTTCTCGATCTTCTCGGCCAGTTCGGCGCCGATCGTCCGGATCCGGGACAGCCCCTGCCGCACCGCCGGCCCGCCCAGCCCCCACTGCTGCGGCGACTCCCCCGGCTCGCTGCGGTGCCGGGTCTGTGGGGTCTTCTCCAGGGTCGCCGCCGCGTCGCTGAGGTTGATGTCCGGCCGGCGCACCTCGACCCCGTGCCGCCGCGCGTCGTCGACCAGGGTCTGCGGCGAGTAGAACCCCATCGGCTGGGCGTTCAGCAGCGCCGCGCAGAACGCTGCCGGGTGGTACCGCTTCAGCCAGGCGCTCGCGTAGACCAGGTAGGCGAAGCTCATCGAATGGCTCTCCGGGAAGCCGTAGCTGGCGAACGCGGAGAGCTTGACGAAGAGATCATCGGCCAGTGTGCCGGTGATCCCGTTGGCGGCCATCCCCTCGTACAGTCTGCTTCTGATCCTCTCCATCTTCTCCATCGACCGTTTCGAGCCCATCGCGCGGCGCAACTCGTCGGCCTCGGCCGGGTCGAACCCGGCCACGTCGATCGCCAGCTGCATCAGCTGCTCCTGGAAGAGCGGCACCCCCAGGGTCTTGGCCAGCGCGTTCGCCATCAGCGGATGCGGCACATCAGGTTTCTCCAGACCGTTCTTCCTTCTGATGTACGGGTGGACCGAGCCGCCCTGGATCGGCCCCGGCCGGATCAGCGCCACCTCGATCACCAGGTCGTAGAACTCCCGGGGCTTGAGCCGGGGCAGCGTGGCCATCTGGGCGCGGCTCTCCACCTGGAACACCCCGACCGAGTCGGCCCGGCAGAGCATCTCGTAGACCTCGGGGTCGTCCAGCGGCATCGTGCCGATGTCCAGCTCGTCCTCGATCAGGTCGTACGCGTAGTGCAGCGCCGACAGCATCCCCAGCCCGAGCAGGTCGAACTTGACCAGGTCGACGGCCGCGCAGTCGTCCTTGTCCCACTGGAGCACGGTGCGCCCCGGCATCCGGCCCCACTCGACCGGGCAGACCTCGATGATCGGGCGGTCGCAGATCACCATGCCGCCGGAGTGGATGCCGAGGTGCCGGGGGAAGTCCTGGATCTCGTTCGCATACTTCACGACGTCGTCCGGAATGTCGTTGTCAGTAGTCGCCACGTCGCCCCAGCGGTCGATCTGTTTGCTCCACGCGTCCTGCTGGCCGGGGGAGAAACCGAACGCGCGCGCCATGTCCCGGACCGCCGACCGGGGCCGATAGGAGATCACGTTGGCGACCTGGGCGGTGTGCTCCCGCCCGTATTTCCGGTAGACGTGCTGAATGACCTCCTCCCGCCGATCCGACTCGATGTCGACGTCGATGTCCGGTGGACCGTCCCGCTCCGGAGTCAGGAACCTCTCGAACAGTAATCGGTGCTTCACCGCGTCGACGTTGGTTATCCACAGGGCGAAGCAGACCGCGGAATTGGCCGCCGAACCCCGCCCCTGGCAATAGATCCGGTTGTCCCGGCAGAACTGCACGATGTCGTGCACGACCAGGAAATAGCCGGGAAAACCCAGCTCCTCGATCATGCGCAATTCGTATTCCAGCTGCTGGTAGGCCTTGGCGTTGTCCCCGTACCGCTGCCGGGCCCCTCGCATCGTCAATTCGCGCAGCCAGCTCATCTCGGTGTGCCCCGGCGGCACCGGATGATCGGGCAGCCGCGGCGCCACCAGATCCAGGCTGAACGCCAGGTCGCGGCCGTACATCGCGGCGTTCGCCACCGCGCCCGGATAATCGGCGAACCGGCGGGCCATCTCCTCGCCGCTGCGCAGATGCGCGGTACCGGCCGCGGGCAGCCAACCGTCCATCTCGTCCAGACTCCGCCGCGCCCGCACCGCCGACAGGGCCGTCGCCAGCCGCCGCCGCGCCGGAGTCGCGTAGTGCACGTTGTTCGTCGCCACCACCTCCAGACCACGGCTGCGGGCCAGATCGAAAAGAGCGTCATTCCGGTCGCCGTCGTACGGATCCCCGTGATCGGTCAACTCGACGGCCACGTTCGGGGCGCCGAAGTTCGCCACCAGCCGATCCAGCTCGTACGCCGCCGCGGCCGGGCCCCTCGTCGCCAGCGCCAGCGGCACCGTGCCCTTGCGGCAACCGGTCAGCACCAGCACGTGGTCACGCAGCAGCTCCGCCGCCCGTTCCACACCCTCGTAGTCGGGCAGGCCCTTCTCGCCACCCCGCAACTGGGCCTCGGAGATCACCCGGGCCAGCCGGGCGTACCCCTCGTGGCCGTGCGCCAGCGCCAGCAGGTGCGGGCCCTCCGGATCCGGTTCGCCACTGCGCGGGCGGGTCAGGCCCAGCGACAACTCGGCGCCGAAGATCGTGGGCAGGCGCAGTTCACGAGCGGCCTGGGAGAACCGGACCACCCCGTACAGGCCGTCGTGGTCGGTGACCGCCAGCCCCGTCAGCCCGAGCCGGGCCGCCTCCTCGGCCAGCTCCTCCGGATGACTGGCGCCGTCCAGGAAACTGAAGTTGGTGTGGCAGTGCAGCTCCGCGTACTCGACCCGGCTCTCCCGCCGGACCAGGGCCGGAGCCTGGTACGGCTCCCGCTTGCGGGTCCAGGCCGGCGAATCGCCGCCGTCCCCTTCCATCGCCTGTCCATCGGTTTTTCCGGTGAGCGCCGCTTCCAGCTGCCGCCACGGGACATCCGGATTGTTGAATCCCATCACCACACCCGCTCAGTCATAGAGGGCCTCGACCATCCACCGGCCGGCGGACAGCGACAGCAGCAGCGCCCGGCCGTCCTCCAGCACCATCTGGAACCGGACCCGCCGCCGCGCCTCGGCTGCCGCCCACCAGCGCTCGTCCACCGGCCACGGGCCCGCCCACCCGGTGATCGCCACCGGCGCCTGCCTGGCGATCCGCAGCACGTCCGGAGTTCCGGACAATTCCAGGCGGGCGGTGACCGTCACCAGCTGTCCGTTCTCGTCATGCACCGCCGCCGGCAACGGATGCGGCAACACGATCGCGGGCAGGGGTTTCGGGAGCCGCCCCGGCCAAGGCGGCGGCTCGGCGGGTTTCGCCGCCCGTTTCCTCCGGCGGCTCACCTCGATCATGGTGAAGCCGTCCCTCGAACCGTCCGTCCACTCCAGACGCAACGGCGGGCGCTCCGTCTTGTCGAGCAACGGGACCGTCTCCAGCCCCGGAATCGGGTCCTTGTGCCCGGTCGCCGGGCGCTCCGGCACCCGCTCGTCACCCCACGGCACCAGCCGCACCTGGTCGTCGCCCGAACGGCCGCCGCCGATCACCGCGGTCAGCACCGAATCCGGCCCGAGCAGGCCCTGCACCCGGCTGAACGCCCGATGCGCCCGTTCCCGCTCGTCACCGGTCTCGCCCCACAGCCCCGGCTGCAGCCCGACATGGGCCAGCACCCCGTCCGGGACCAGGCGCAACCGGACCAGTCCGGCGGTCGGTTGCGCCGCCTTCCCGAGCCGTGCCCCGGTCAGCCAGCCGTCCAACTGCCACCGGACCCGCTCGGCGATCGCCGCCGACGTCAGCAGCCCGTCGTGCCGCCACACCCGGAACAACTCCTGCCCGTCCGCCGTCACGGCTTCGATCCCGAGACGGGTGCAGGCCAGGCCGTACGCCGCAAGCCGCTCGTGCAACCGCTCGGCCAGCACCTTTCCCGCGAACGCCGCCACGTCGACCCGGTCCAGGGTCTCGTCGTAGGTCTCCTCCACCGCCAGATCCGGAGGCGGCCGGCGCACCGCCAGCGGCCGATGGTCGGCCCCCGACGCGAGCCGGTGCGCCAGCGCCCCCTCGAACCCGAACCGGGTCAGCACATCCCCCGGCGGCAGAGCCGCGAAATCCCCGAGGGTCTTGATCCCGAGACGCTTCAGGAGGTCGGTGAGTTGCGGTTCCTCGAGGCTTTCGACGGGTACGCCAGACAGGAAGTCCCGGCTGGCGCCCGCCTCCACGACACGCCCCGTCCGGGCGGCGATCCCGGCGGCGAACACCCCGTCCGCGATCCCGATCTGGCACTCCACCGAGGTGGCCAGCGCGACCTGCTCGACGATCCGCTCGGCGGCCGCCTCTTCCCCACCGAAGTACCGGCCCGGCCCACGGGCGGCGACCGCACACACTCCCGGCCGTAGCACCTCCACCCCCGCGGCGACCTCCTCGACGGCAGCCACCACCGGTTCGAAGGCCCGGGCATCCCGCCCCGGATCATGCTCGACGACCACGAGCTGCGGACACCGCCCCTGAGCCTCCCGCCGCCGAAGCCCCCGCCGCACCCCTTCCCGCCGGGCCCCTTCCGAACAGGCCAGAACCCGATTCCCGAACATGACGGCCAGAGCCCCCGACTCCACCACCCCACCGGCAACCGAAGCAGCCACCACAGGCCAATCAGGACACCAGACCAGCAGAGTACGAACCCCCGCCTCCACTATCCCACCTCCGTCACGGTTCTATCCCTGCCTCTGGTTCCGTCCCCGGCTCTGGCCTTTTCTCCGGCCCCACCAGCCACAACCCGCGCCCCGATCTCGGCTCCCACCTGACCTGAGGGGACGACGGCGAGCCCGGCCGCCGGGGTTTCCGCCGCGACCGGCCGCTCCTCGGCGGCAGGTGATCGGCGCCGGGGCGCGGGATCCTCGGGCCGCGGCGGCACCGGTTCCTGCCGAATCGCGACTCCCGGCATCCACGTGGTGATCTCCCGAGGCCGGGCGGCCGCACCCCGCCCACGAGCCAGAACGGTGACCTCCCGCCGCCGCAACCGACCCCGCCCGGCCCCGAGCCCCTCCCAACGTCCACCATCGACAGCAAGGGTGACGTCAGCCCCGGCCCAGTCCCCGAACGGCACCAGCACACTCCCCCGCTGCCGGGCCCGAGCAGCGAGCCGACTGACGATCCCCGTCGGAACCGGCCCGGGAACAGCCACCACCACCAGATCAACCCCATCGATGAGAGAGGCGACAACGGTGGCCCAGTCCGGCCCCGGTTCCGGTACCAGAGCGAGCCGTTCGAGCACGACCCCGCTCTCCGCAGCAGCCAGCACCCCCAACTGCGGAACCCCCACCACCGCACACCAGGCCCCACCACGAGAAGCCGCAGCAATGAGCCCCAACATCAGCGAGGTCCCCCCACCAGCAGAAAGCCCCCGCCCAGCGGCTTTCCCCCCAGCCCCATCCCACCCGGATGCCCGCCTCTCGGTCAGGCTTCCCCGCCCAGCGGCCAGCCCTCCACCAAGAACCTCCCACCCAGCCGGAGCCTTACGCCCACCCGAAACACCCCGCCCACCCGAAGCCCGATCACCCGAGATCCGATCACCCGAGATCCGATCGCCCGAGATCCGATCGCCCGGCTCCGTCCGCCCAGCCGCCGAGAATCGGCCACCCGAGACATCTCGCCCAGGAGGGGCCTGGCGGGCAGGAAAAACCTCGCGCCCAGGCGAAGCACCCTGTCCCGGCGAAACGCCCCGCCCCGGCGAGGTTCCCGGCGAAATGCCCTGCCCCGGCGAGGTTCGATCGGCCGAAGGCATCCGCTGGGAGGAGGTTCCCTGACCGGCCGGGACGACGCCGGTCAAGAGATCACGTCCGGGGGCAACGGAAACGGTGCTGCCCCGGCGTAGTCCACGCCACGGCAGCAGTCCGGCCAGTTCATCCGCGACCGGCAGCATCCGGTCCAGGTCCGGCTCGCCACCTCCGGTGGCCGTCCAGACTTTCCCCGCAAGCGCGGCCGTCCCACTGATCATGCGCCCCGCCACCGTCACGCCCCGCTCTGTTGCTTCCCCGTGAAGCGCCCCCGCACAAAACCACCAGGTAAGCCCAGGCTCAGGCCCATCCGCTCGACCTCGAGCCCATCCCCTCGACCTCGAGCCCATCCGCTCGACCCGATCCGGCCCGACGCAGACCCGAGGCAGCCCGAACACTGACCGACCAGGGCGGCACCGTCATCCAGCTGGCCGGACCGTTCCCCTCTGCCCCAGGACCGCAGCCACCGGCACCATCTGGCCACGAAAAGCCGGTCCGCCAAGACCCGTCTCCGCAGGAACCGCCACCGAGGAACCGGCTTTCCAGAAGAGCAGCGTCAAAGAACCAGCGCTTCACCAAGCAGGACGGGGATCGGAACCGCCCGATCGGAACCACCGAACCCGCCGGCACCACCGGAACCCCCGAAGCCGGGACCAGAAGGACCGCCAGGGCCGATGGAGCCGGGACCAGAAGGACCGCCGAAACCGTTGGAGCCGGGGCTAGGACCGCCGGGGCTAGGACCGCCGGGGCTAGGACCGCCGGGGCCTGGACGGGCGAAGGCTATGAGCGGGGCACGTGAAACGGAGCGGCGCATCGAGGGAACGAATCGGGGCTCAAGCGGCCAGTCGTGGCTGGTAGGACAAGCCCAAGGAGGACTCGGCGACCGCTACGAACTGTTCGGCCGCGCGCAGCAGGTCGTCTGCCTCGCGAGGGCTCACCACGTGGGGGATTCCGGCTTCGGCGGCGGCTCGTTTGCCCGCGCCCAGTGCGAAATAGCCGGCCCATTCGCTGAACTCGGGCGCGACCATGACCAACAGTGACCACACACTTGTCACCTTGGTCCGCCGGTCGCGAGGAGCCGGGCGTGCACGGGCGGCAAGCAGGGCAGCCGCCGCACGCAGCGCAGCCATGTGCGCCGCCGCATAACGGAGACCGTCGGGAGTGGTGTGTGCCGCCTCGTCCAACCCCTCCCGCGCCATGACCAGCAACTGTGCGGGGGTGCGATGAGGCAGCATGTGCGCCGGAACCGTAGGCGCCTCCGCCCGACCAGCAACCCCAGCCGGCACCGGACCGGCCTGCGGAGCAGAAAAAGCGCCGGCCGGCACCGGGCCGGGCTGAGGCTCACCGGCCTGCGCCGAAAGAGGCCGCGGGGTATCCGGCCGCGGATCACCGGCCTGCACCGAAACGGGATACCGGGCACCGTTCCGCGAGATGGTGGGCCGCACCGGAACGGGCTGTCCGGTGCGGGACTCGGCAGGCTGCGGGACGGGGACCTCAACGGAATCGGGCGGCGTCGCACCTGGTCGAACGGCGGGAGTTACGCCTAGTGGTGCGGCGGGCGGTGCGCCAGGGCTCAAGGCGGGAGTTACACCACGTCGTGGAGTGGGAGCGGTGGGGTGGGGCGGGGCGGCGAGGTGGGGCGGGGCGGCCGCTGGAGTCGGTGGGGGCGGGCTGGGCCGTGCTGTCAGGCCCGAAGCCGGGTTGCTCGCCATCGTCGTTTCTCCTCGCCTGTTCCGCATCCGACTTGGTGGGTCGAACCGATTCGCTGCGGAGGAAGACGCAGCCTGCCTGTCCGGCATGAGCCGAAACGGGTCCGGCACAAACCGGAACCAGAGCCAGCACAAACCGAACCCGGGACCGGCCCAAGCCGGAACCAGGGCCGGCGTCAGCCGAAACCCGGGCCGCCCTAAGGCCGAAACCCGGGCCGGCCCGAGCCGGAACCAAGGACCGGCGTGAACCAGAACCGGGGCTCCGGCGGGCGGCCGTAACCCCGGCAAAGGCGACCGTGACCGGCCGCCCGAGCGGTTCGCCGGCCGGGCGTGAAGCTTCCCCACACCACACCCGGCCGGCACCGCCGGCGGGTCCGTCGCCCGCCACCGGGGGTCGGGGGCAGCGAGCGACGGCCTGCCTTCACCGCGGCCCGGACCCGCGAATGCCCGGACCACCGGTGCAGCGCCCGCGAAGCGCCACACCCCGGGAGGCGAGCCGCGAAACACGCTCCCGGAGCAGAACGAACACTCTTTCGAACATCCGTTCTAACTCCCCAGAGACTAACACCCCCCTAGGACCCGAACGCAAGCTTCCACACGCCACTTCGCCAGCTTTTTCGAACAGATGATCGACGACCCGCCGCGGGGCCTGGAGGAGAGGACCGTACTCTTCGGTGAATGGCGACGATCGTGGTGACGGGTGGCAGTTCCGGGGTGGGCCGGGCGGCGGCGAAGCAGTTCACGGCCCGCGGCGACGAGGTGATCCTGGTGGGCCGTGATCCGGAGCGTCTGAAGGCGGCAGTGGCCGAGACCGGGGCGCAGTCCCATTTCCGCGCGGACTTCGAGAATCTGTCCGAGGTCCGGGCCCTGGCCGAGTTCCTGGCGGAGCGCCGGATCGACGTGCTGGCGAACAACGCCGGCGGCATGGTCGAGGGCTACCGCCGGACGCCCGACGGCTTCGAGGCGACGATCCAGGGCAACCACCTGGCCCCGTTCCTGTTGACGAACCTGCTGCGGGAGCAGTTGAGGGACGCCCGGGTGGTGAACACCGCGTCCCAGGCGCACCGGCGCGGCACCCCGGATCCGGCGGATCTGACCGGCGATCCGGGACGCTACAACTCCTGGAGCGCGTACAGCGCGGCGAAGGCGGCCAACGTCCTGTTCGCCGCCGAGGCGGCCCGCCGCTGGCCGGACATCACGAGCGTGTCGTTCCACCCGGGTGTGGTGCGCACCAACTTCGGCGCCGGCGCGGTGACCCGGTTCTTCTGGCGGCACGCCCCGTTCCTGGTGACTCCGGAGAAGGCCGGTGAGCTGCTGGTGTGGCTGGCGACCGCCCCGGAGACGGATCTGGTGAACGGTGGGTACTACGTGGGCCGCAAGCAGACGACCCCGGCGGCCCCCACCAGGAGCACCGACCTGGCGGAGCGGCTGTGGGAGGCCAGCACCGCGGCGGTGAAGGAGTGAGGATGCACGATCACCCGAATGTGACAGCGGTCCGCGAGGCCCTGGGCGGTGCCGAGATCGTCATCCTGGACGAGGCGGTGCACACCGCCGCGCTGGCGGCCGCCGCCCTGGGCGTGACGGTCGGCCAGATCGCCAATTCGCTGGTCTTCGACGCGGACGGGGAGCCGCTGCTGGTGATGACGTCGGGCGCGCACCGGGTCGACACGGGGAAGGTCGAGGCCCTGTTGGGCGTCGGCAGGCTGCGCCGGGCCACGCCGGAGTTCGTCCGGGAGCACACCGGCCAGGCGATCGGCGGTGTCGCCCCGCTGGGTCATCCGAAACCACTGCGCACCCTGGTGGACATCGATCTGGAGCAGTACCCGGTGATCTGGGCGGCTGCCGGCGTACCGCAATCGGTCTTTCCGATCTCCTTCGCCGAGTTGGTCCGCGTCACGTCGGGCACTCCGGCGGAGGTAGCGTGACGCGGTGACCGACGACCAGGTCAGCCTGCACGTCTGGCGGGTTCCGCGGCGTGCCGTCGGCTCCGCGATGCTGCGGATGGCCCTGGCCGGAAAAGATCTGAGAGAAGTCAAATTCGGCAAATTTCTGGGTACGGGAACCGGCACCACCTTCGGAGTGCGTGACACCGATCTGACCCGCTGGGCCGCGGTGACCGTCAGCGACGCCCCGGTCCGGTTCCCCCGGTGGGACGCGATCGCCGAACGGCAGGCCCGGGTGGATCTGGAGCCGCTGGTGAGCCGGGGTGAGTGGTCCGGCCGGAGCCCGTTCCAGGCCCGGAACCGGAGGACCGACGGCATGGTGCTGGCTCTGACCAGGGCCCGGTTGCGGCCGTCACGGGCGCTGCGGTTCTGGCGCGCGGTCCCGGACGTGGCGCGGGAGCTGGCGGCGGCGCCGGGTCTGCTGGCCGGGTTCGGGGTGGGTGAGGCGCCGATCGGCTGGCAGGGGACGGTCAGCGTGTGGCGCAACACGACGGATCTGACCGCTTTCGCGTACCGTCAGCCGCGGCACCGTTCGGCGATCGCGCGCACCCCCACCGATCGCTGGTACGCCGAGGAGCTTTTCGCCCGTTTCGCCGTGCGCGAGATCAGTGGCGACCGCACCGTACTCGGGTGGAGAGAAGGGCAGGTAGACCGATGAGGCTCGTTGCTTGGCAGCCGGATGACCTGCTGCGCCGGCTCGATGACGTGGTGGCCGTCTACGGCGAGGCGATGGGGTACCGCAAGGAGCTGTTGCAGACCCGGCGGGGTTACATCGGTTCGCACGTGCGCCGGCCGGGGTTCCGGGCGGTGGCGACGCTGACCGCGGAGGGCAATCTGGCCGGTTTCGGCTACGGCTACACGTCGGCTCCCGGCCAGTGGTGGCACGACCAGGTGCGCTCCGCGGTGGACGAGACGGCCCGGCGCTTCTGGCTGGCGGACTGTTTCGAGGTGGTCGAGTTGCACGTGCGCCCGGCCGCGCAGGGGCACGGCATCGGGGCCAAGCAGTTGCGGGCCCTGCTGGCGATGGCGGACGGCAAGACGGTGCTGCTGTCCACGCCGGAGGCCGACGAGCAGGCGTCCCGGGCCTGGCGGCTGTATAGGCGGTTCGGTTTCAGCGACGTGCTGCGCAGTTTCCTGTTCCCGGGTGACGAGCGCGCGTTCGCGATCCTGGGGCGGGAGATCCCGCTTCCGGCCGAGGGCGGCTGATCCCGGCGTTGCGTACGATCCCCTGGGTTCTGCTGGGTTCCCTGATCCTGGCGCAGATCTGCTATCCGCTGCTGACCGACCGGGCCGCGATCACCATGGCGACGGTGGTGATCGGGGTGCTGCTGTCGGTGTCGCACGCCCTGATCACTCGCGGCCGGTGGGCGGTGGTCGCGCTGGTCGGCACGGCGGGTGTGGGTGGTTTCCTGGTCGAGGCGGTCGGGGTGGCGACCGGTTTCCCGTTCGGCACCTACGACTATTCCGGCGAGCTGGGCCCGAAGGTGCTGGGTGTTCCGCTGATCATTCCGCTGGCCTGGACGTGGATGGCCTGGCCGGCGTGGCTGGCGGCGGTGCGGGTCACCGGGAGCCGGCTGAAACGGATCGCGCTGGCCGCGTTCGGGCTGGCCTGCTGGGATCTGTTCCTCGATCCACAGATGGTCGCCGAGGGCTATTGGAGCTGGCACGACCCGGTGCCGGCGCTGCCCGGGCTGGACGGTATCCCGATCAGCAACTACCTGGGCTGGCTGGGGTTCGCCGTACTGATAATGACCGTCTTGTCTCTTAAAAAAGATCAAGAACCACGAACCGACGATCAGCCGATGTACGCGTTGTGGATCTGGACGTACGCATCGTCGGTCCTCGCGCACCTGGTCTTCCTGGACCTGCCCGCCTCGGCGGCGTGGGGCGGCATCACGATGAGCGCGGCAGTGCTCCCCCTAGTGCTCAAGCTCCGCAAATGATCATCGCCCTGTTGCTGTTGACCGCCCATACCGTGGTGAACGCGCTGCTGCTGAGACGCCCGAAACGGAACGCCACGACGCAGGAACGCGTGGCCGTCCTGCTCCCGCTACGCAACGAGGCCACCCGGGTGACCCCCTGCCTGCAGTCGCTGCTGGCGCAGCGGGGAACCCCGAACCTGACGATCCACGTCCTGGACGACAACTCCACCGACGGAACGGCCCGGGTGGTCGAGGAGATCGCCGGGGACCGGGTGACCCTGCTCCGGGGCGCCCCGCCCCTCGACGGCTGGCTGGGCAAACCGAACGCCTGCCGCCAGCTGGCCGACGACGCGACCGGCGCGGACGTGCTGGTCTTCGTCGACGCCGACGTGGTTCTGGAACCGGACGCGATCGCGGGCGCGGTCGACCTCCTCCGGGCGCAACGGTTCACTCTGCTGTCCCCGTACCCGAAGATCGTCGGTTCCGGCCGTCTGGTCCAGCCGCTCCTGCAGTGGTCCTGGCTGACGTTTCTGCCGTTGCGCGGCATGGAGCGTTCCCCGCGCCCGTCCCTGGCCGCGGCCGGTGGCCAGTGGCTGGTGCTGGACCGGGCCGGTTATCAGCGGGCGGGTGGGCACGCCGCGGTCCGCGACGACGTCCTGGAGGACATCGGCCTGGCCCGCGCGGTGAAGCGGTCGGGTGGCCGGATCGCGCTGGCCGACGGTTCCCACCTGGCGACCTGCCGGATGTACGACTCGTGGCGCGATCTGGCCGACGGCTACGGAAAATCGCTGTGGGCGTCCTTCGGGTCGGCGTTCGGCGCGGCGTCCGTCGTGGGTCTTCTCCTGCTGTTGTACGTCGCCCCACTGCTGTTCCCCACCATCGCCCTCTCGGCCTATCTGCTGGGTGTGGCCGGCCGGGCGGTCAGCGCGGCGGCCACCGGCGGGCGCATCCTGGACTCACTGGCCCATCCCCTGTCGGTGGTGCTGTTCGCCTGGCTGGTGGCCCGGTCGTTCCATCGCCGCCGCCGCAACCTGCTGACCTGGAGAGGACGCCCGGTATGAGCGACGTGGTGGTGATCGGCGCCGGTGTCGGCGGCTTGGCGGCGGCTCTGCGGCTGGCCCGGGCCGGGCATCGGGTGACGGTGCACGAGCGGTCGGCGGAGGTCGGCGGCAAGCTGGCGGTCCACGAGCGGGACGGCTTCCGGTTCGACACCGGCCCGAGCCTGCTGACGTTGCCGGGGGTCTTCGAGGAGCTGGGCCTGGATCTGCGGCCGACCCCGCTGGACCCGGTGGTGCGGCACGTCTTCCCGGACGGCACGGTGCTCGACTCGTCGTCGGATCACGCGGTGTTCCTGGACCGGATCACCGCCGCGCTGGGCCCGGAGGCGGCCGCCGACTGGGACCGGTTCTGGCGGCGGGCGGCCCGGATCTGGCGGGCGTCCTGGGAGTCGGTGCTGCAACGGCCGGTGTCGGCGGCGTCGCTGGCCCGGCTGTCGTGGCGGATCCCCGACCTGATGGCGATCGCGCCGGGCCGGTCGCTGCGGTCGCTGGGCCGCCGGTACCTGCGCGATCCCCGGCTGCGGATGCTGCTGGACCGCTACGCGACGTACACCGGGACGGATCCGCGGCGGGCGCCGGCCGCGCTGGCCGCGATCCCCTACGCGGAGCTGGCTCACGGCGGCTGGTACCTGCCGGGTGGGCTGGGCACCCTGTCCGGCGCGCTGCGCGCGAAGTGCGACGAGGCGGGCGTACGTGTGGAGCTGGGCTCCGAGGTGACCGCGATCGAGGCCGACCACCGGGTCCGCGGGGTGCGCCTGTCCGGTGGCGCGTTCGTGCCCGCCGACATAGTGGTCTCCAACGTGGACGCTCTCACCCTCTACCGGGATCTGCTGCCCAGCCCGCGGCGGCTGACCGGGCTGGCCGACCGGAGCCTGGCCGGGTTCGTGCTGCTCCTGGGCGTGCGCGGGCACACCCCCGAGCTGGCCCATCACACGGTGTTCTTCCCGCGCGACTACGACGCCGAGTTCGACGCGATCTTCCCCGGCCCGGGGCGGCGGGCCCGGCCGGTGAGCGATCCGGCGGTGTTCGTGACCCGGGCCGACGATCCGGCGGTCCACCCGGGCGGCAGCGAGGCGTGGTTCGTGCTGGTCAACACGCCACGGCACGGGACCGGCTGGTCCGCTGTGGACTGGCGGCGGGAGGGCCTTGCCCCGGCGTACACCAATCGGATCTTGAAGGTTCTGCGGGATCGTGGTCTGGATCTGCGGGATCGGCTGGAGTTCGTCGAGACGCGGACCCCGGCCGACCTGGCCGACACGACCGCGGCTCCGGGCGGGGCGATCTACGGCACCGCCGGTGGCCTGCTGCGGCCCGCCAACCGGGGCCCGATCGCCGGACTGCACCTGGTCGGCGGTTCGGTGCACCCGGGCGGCGGGCTACCGATGGTGGCCCTGTCCGCCCGGATCGTCGCCGACAGCGTCGGCCCCGCTTAGCGCGCCTCAGGGAGTGGCCCGCGCGGCCAGGAAAGCCTTGGCCATGGCGGACGCCAGGTCGGCCGGGTTGCGGGCGGCGATGGCCTGCCCGCCGGTCGCCTTGGCCATGCTCTGCAGCGCGGCCATGTTGGCGCCCGGCCCGTAACCGACCGCGATCACCGGGATCGGCCGTTTCGGATCCCGGCCGTCCGCGATCTTCTTCAGGAACTCCTGATTGGACATGGTGAACCTGGTCCCGCCGTCGGCGCCGTCGGTGAGCACCACGACCACCGACGGCAACGTCGGCGACGCGTCCTTGCGCATGGTCTCGATGCCGTCCAGCACGCTCTGGAAGAGCGGGGTGCCGGCGCTGGTGACCGGCCGGTACGAGCCGATCTTCTCGGCCAGCAGGTCACGCCGTGGTTTGCCGTCAACGGACGAGGTGATCGGGCCGAACGAGACCTCCTCGGTGTGCGCCGGCGCGTTCGCCGAGGCGGCGCCGAAGTACCACATGCCGATGGTGGTGTCCTGATTGAACAGGTCGGCGGCGGTGGCCCCGGACTCGCGCAGCAGGGACGCCTTGGTGGCCGTGCCGCCGCCGATCCGCTCGTTCATCGAACCGGACGCGTCGATCAGCAGCAGCACCTGGAAGGCCAGTTTCTGGTACTGCGCCCACTGCTTGGCCGGGGTGAGCAGCCCGGCCGCGGTGTCCGGCAGCCGGGCGCTGCCGGCCGTCGGCTCGGTACGGAACCCGGCCTGTTCCAGGGCCTCCCGGCTGATCGCCGACCGCAGCTGCTCGACCAGTTCGGTCTTCACACCCTTGCGCACGGCGTACGGATAATCGGCCTGGACCAGGCCGTCGACCGGCGGCGCACCGCTTAGCGCGACCTCGTGCCCCTGCTTCTGATAGGCGAGGAGCTGCTGCTCGACCATCGGGTAGACGCCGACCGCGTAGCTCGCGTCGGTGGGGCTGGTCTGGGCGCCGAGCTTCTTGAGCGTCGAGACCGGGTCGGCGTCGGCGTCCTCCAGGCGGCTGCGCAGGGTGAGCGCCCGCAGCTGGGCGATCCCCGGGTCCTTCGTGGTCAGTGCGGCGGCCGCGTGCACCCCGTGCACGCTGAGCAGCCCGGTGGTGGTCAGCAGCGGGTCGGGCATGGTGACGACCGGGATGCGGCCCTCGGTGACGGCCCGCAGCAGGGCGGTCCACGCGGGTTTGCCGTCCGGGGAGTAGAGGCCGACCAACGACTCGGGCGCGGTCAGCACGATCGGCGACCAGGCCAGCGTCGCCCCGGACGGCTTGAAGTTGATCTTCTGTTGGGCGGCGATGGTCAGCCAGGACGTGGACGAGGGGATCCAGACGTCCGGCCGCTGCTTCGACGCCAGCGTGACACCCGGCTCCTCGGCCCGCACGGTGATCGGCGCGCAGCGCTGGTTGGCCGGTTTCAGACCGTCGGCGGCGGCCCGGATCACCGGCTCGATCTCCGGCGCCACGGCGACCGTCAGCTCCGGGTCCGGACAGGGCGCGACGGTGGGCCGGCCGGCGGACTGCGACGGCGCCACGGTGGACTGCGCGATCGGCTGGGCCGACCCGTTCCGCATCAGCTGCCAGGTGACTCCACCGGCCACCAGCAGGACCACGACCACCAGCGCCGCGGACAGCAGCACACGGCTGCGCGTCCGCGGTGGATCGCTCCACTCGCCGGAGCCCGGAGGGGGCCACTCGTTGTCGGACATACCACCTAGCCCGTCGTCATGGGTCGGTACCGATGCCTGCCGGATGCTAGTCCGGGATTCATGGCCTGCAATGGTTCAGTAAGAAAGCGGCAGATCCTGGCACGTTCGGCGAGATTCTCACCGGACCATACGAGGCTCCGCCACAGCGATCACGATCAATTCCCCGTCGTGGCCGAGCCCGGGTGGTTCCCGGCCCCATCCGCCGTACACCTGATCCACCCGGAAACCGGCCGCCCGCAACGCGTCGCGCAGCTCGTCCTCGTCCCGGAACCGCAGCGCGGCGGTGCTGGTCAGCTCCACCCCGTCCTCGAAGAGGTAGTGGTGGACGACCGGGACGACGTCACCCTCCGGCTTCGCCCGCTCGGTCCAGGCGAGCACCAGCGAGCCGTCGTCGAGGACGATGCCCCGCTCGGTGGCCTCCCGGCCCCAGCCCTCCCACGGACGGTGCGCCGGATCCTGCCCGTCGAAGATCAGCCGGCCGTCGGTGACCAGAGCCTCCCGCAGCGCGTGCAGGGCGCCGGTCCACTCCTGGTCACTGAGGTGCTGGACCACGTGGCCGGTCAGGAACGCGGCGTCGAACGCCTGCGACGGCAGCGTCTCGAACGAGCCCTGGATCCAGCGGACCCGGGCGGCGCCGGGCTTGCGGCGGGCGGCGTCCAGGGCGGGACCGGCCGGATCGACAGCCGTCACGTCGTGCCCGTCGCCGGCCATCCGGATCGCCAGTTGACCGGTGCCGCAGCCCAGGTCCAGCACGCGGGGCGCCATGCGGTCGGCGAGGACCCGCATGAAGAAGTCGTGCTCCCAGCCCCAGACGCGTTCGGCGTCGTAGACCTCGACCAGCCGGGGATCCCGGTACTCGCCATGCCACACATCGACGAGACTAGACGTACAGTTGCGGTCTGACCACCCTAAGTGGACGCTTCACAACGCTCTGACCCCGGCGGGCAACTCGCCGGCCGCTATGTGCTCGATGATCACCTCGCGCAGCGCGGCGGCGGCGTGCGGCAGGACCGACCCCTTGCGCTGAGCCAGGGCTATGGTGCGGCGCATCCCGGGCGGGGCGAGCGGGGTGGCCCGCAGCAGCGGCCGGTTGGCCAGCACCATGCTCGGCACCAGCGCGACCCCCAGCCCGGCCTCGACGAAGGCCAGCACCGCGTCCATCTCGCCACCCTCGACCGCGAACTTCGGACTGAACCCGGCCCGCTCGCAGGCCTGGATGGTGACGTCGCGGATGTCGTAGCCGGTCCGGAACATCACCATCGGGGTGTGCCGCAGCTCGATCAGGTCGAGCTGGCGGGCCACCGTCGGCGGCGGCCCGTCCAGGACCGAGGCCACCACCAGGCTCTCCCGCAGCAGCTCGATCGCGTCCAGCCCCGGGTCGACGCCGTGCTCCGGCTGGACGATCAGGGCCAGGTCGAGGCCGTGCGCGAGCAGACTGTCGATCAGGTCCTGCGAGCTGCCCTCGCTGACGTGCAGCTGGATGCCGGGGTGGTCCGAGGTGTAGGTGCGCAGCACCGCCGGGACCAGCGAGGAGCAGAGGCTGGGGGTGGCGCCGAGCCGCACCTCGCCCTTGCGCACCCCGACGATGTCGGCGACCGCGTCCCGGGCCGCGTCGGCGTCCGCGATCATCCGCTGCGCCAGCGGGAGCAGGGTCTGACCGGCGACGGTCAGGGTCACGTCACCACGGATGCGCTCGAAGAGCGGCGCGCCGAGAGATGCTTCCAGAGTGTGAATCTGCTTACTCAACGTAGGTTGCGAGACGCCCATTTCGTCCGCCGCTTGGGTGAAATGTCGCAGCTCAGCCACCATGACGAAGTACCGGAGTTGTTGCAGCTGCATCCTAATAGCCTATCGCTATGAACATCTTACCTTTCATGCATTAGACGAATCGCCAGAGCCTTTCTACCTTTCAGGTTGTGGCGGTAGACACGACTTCATCCAAGGCTTCGAAGCCGGCGGGCGCGGCAACGCCCGTCCCGGCTCGTAAGAAGCAGCGACCCTCGTCGGTCGTCCTCAAATTGATCATGGCGGCCAGCGGCACGCTGCTGGTTCTCTTCCTCTTCGCACACGCGGCCGGCAACCTCAAGATCTTCGTGGGGCTGCCGGACTTCGACCACTACGCCGAGTGGCTCCGCGAGCTGGGCACGCCCCTGCTCCCGCACGCCTGGTTCCTGTGGATCCAGCGCTTCGGCCTGCTGGCCGCGATCGGCCTGCACATCTGGGCGGCCACCGTGCTGACCATCCGGGCCAAGAAGGCCCGCCCGGTCAAGTACGCCCACCGCCCCAAGGTCCAGGGCAGCTACGCCGCGCGCACCATGCGCTGGGGTGGCGTGATCATCGTGCTCTTCGTGATCTGGCACATCCTCGACCTGACCCTCGGTGTGGTGAACCCGGCCACCGGAGACTCGGACGCCTCCCAGCGGGTGGTCCAGGGCTTCGACCCCGAGCGGTGGTACGTGACGCTCTTCTACGTGCTCGCCGTGGTGGCCGTCGGCTTCCACCTGCGGCACGGCATCTGGAGCGCGGTCCGCACGATGGGCCAGCAGACGACGAAGGGCGAGCGCCGGGCCAAGGCGATCGCGCTGGTGCTCTCGGTGGTCCTGGTCGCGATGTACCTCTCGGTGCCGATCGCGGTCACGTTCGGATTGGTGAAGTGATCATGGCTGCTACGGAATTCTGGTCCGAGGGCGAACCCGTCGTCGACAAGGCCGCCCCCGACGGCCCGGTGGAGACCCGCTGGGACCGCCGCAAGTTCAGTGCCAAGCTGGTCAACCCGGCGAACCGCCGGAAGCTGACGGTCATCATCGTGGGCACCGGCCTGGCCGGCGGCTCGGCGGCGGCGACCCTGGCCGAGGCCGGGTACCACGTCAAGTCGTACTGCTATCAGGACAGCCCGCGCCGCGCACACTCGATCGCCGCGCAGGGTGGCATCAACGCCGCGAAGAACTACCGCAACGACGGCGACTCCGTCTACCGGCTGTTCTACGACACGGTCAAGGGCGGCGACTTCCGCGCCCGTGAGTCGAACGTGTACCGCCTGGCCCAGGTGTCGGTGAACATCATCGACCAGTGTGTGGCCCAGGGTGTCCCGTTCGCCCGTGAGTACGGCGGCCTGCTCGACAACCGCTCGTTCGGCGGCACCCAGGTGTCCCGCACGTTCTACGCCCGGGGCCAGACGGGGCAGCAGCTGCTGCTCGGCGCGTACCAGGCCCTGGAGCGGCAGATCGGCCTCGGCAACGTCGAGATGAACGCCCGGCACGAGATGCTCGAGCTGATCATCGTGGACGGCAAGGCCCGCGGCATCGTGGTCCGCGACATGGTGACCGGCGAGATCAGCACCGAGTTCGCCGACGCGGTCGTGCTGGCCTCCGGCGGCTACGGCAACGTCTTCTTCCTGTCGACGAACGCCAAGGGCTGCAACGTCACCGCGTCGTGGCGGGCGCACCGCAAGGGCGCGCTGTTCGCGAACCCCTGCTACACGCAGATCCACCCGACCTGCATCCCGGAGTCCGGCTCGCACCAGTCGAAGCTGACCCTGATGTCCGAGTCGCTGCGCAACGACGGCCGGGTGTGGGTGCCGAAGGCGCAGAAGGACACCCGCAAGGCGTCCGACATCCCCGAGGACGAGCGCGACTACTACCTGGAGCGCATCTACCCGTCGTTCGGCAACCTGGTGCCCCGGGACATCGCGTCGCGGGCCGCCAAGAACGTCTGCGACGAGGGCCGCGGTGTCGGCCCCGGTGGTCTCGGCGTCTACCTGGACTTCGCCGACGCGATCAGCCGGCTGGGCCGCAAGGCCGTCGAGGCGAAGTACGGCAACCTCTTCGAGATGTACGAGCGCATCACCGGCGAGGACCCGTACGAGCAGCCGATGCGCATCTACCCCGCCGTGCACTACACGATGGGCGGCCTCTGGGTCGACTACGACCTGCAGTCGACGGTCCCCGGCCTGTTCGTGGTCGGCGAGGCCAACTTCTCCGACCACGGCGCCAACCGGCTCGGCGCGTCCGCGCTGATGCAGGGCCTGGCCGACGGCTACTTCGTGCTGCCGAACACGATCAGCAACTACCTCGCCTCCGGGCCGTTCCCCAAGGTCACTGAGACGGACGCGCCGGTCGTCGAGGCCCGCAAGCAGGTCGAGGACCGGATCGAGAAGTTCCTGTCCATCGACGGCGACCGCACCGTCGACTCGTTCCACCGCGAACTCGGCCACATCATGTGGGAGTACTGCGGCATGGAGCGCACCGAGGAGGGCCTGACCAAGGCGATCGGCCTGATCCGGGCGCTGAAGGAGGAGTTCTGGACCCGGGTGAAGGTGCCCGGCAAGGGTGAGGAACTCAACCAGAACCTGGAGAAGGCCGGCCGGGTCGCCGACTTCATCGAGCTGGGCGAGCTGATGTGCATCGACGCGCTGCACCGCCGCGAGTCCTGCGGCGGCCACTTCCGGGGCGAGTCGCAGACCCCCGACGGTGAGGCGCTGCGCCACGACGACGAGTTCAGCTACGCCGCGGCGTGGGAGTACTTCGGCGCCGACGGCAAGCCCACGCTGCACAAGGAAGACCTCAACTTCGAGTACGTCCACCCGAGCACGCGGAGCTACAAGTAATGGACATCAAGGTCAGGGTGTGGCGTCAATCCGGCCCCTCGGCCGGCGGGAAGATGGTCGCCTACGACGTGAAGGGGATCTCCCCCGACGCGTCGTTCCTCGAGATGATCGACGTGCTCAACGAGACGCTGATCCTCGACGGCGACGACCCGATCGCGTTCGACCACGACTGCCGTGAGGGCATCTGTGGCGCGTGCAGCATGGTCATCAACGGTGTGGCGCACGGCCCGGAGAAGGCCACCACCACCTGCCAGCTGCACATGCGCAAATTCAAGGACGGCGACGTGATCGACGTCGAGCCGTGGCGCGCCGCCGCCTTCCCGGTCATCAAGGACCTGATCGTCGACAGGTCCGCGTTCGACCAGATCATCCAGGCCGGTGGCTACATCTCCGCGCCGACCGGCACCGCGCCGGACGCCCACGCCACGCCGGTGCCGAAGAAGGACGCCGACCTGGCGTTCGAGGCGGCCACCTGCATCGGCTGCGGCGCCTGCGTGGCGGCCTGCCCGAACGGCTCGTCGATGCTGTTCACCGCGGCCAAGATCTCGCACCTGGGTCTGATGCCGCAGGGCCAGCCGGAGCGCGACAGCCGGGTCATCGACATGCTGCAGGCGCAGGACGACGCCGGGTTCGGCGGTTGCACCAACGCCGGCGAGTGCACCATGGTCTGCCCGAAGGGCATTCCGCTGAGCCTGATCGGCCGCCTGAACAGCGACTACCGCAAGGCGATCACGAAGCGCTGATCCCTTCCAGACACCAGGCGCCCGGCACAACGACGTGCCGGGCGCCTGGTTTTTCTTTTCTAGTACGATTTATCCAAAGTCCCGTCAGGTCAGCGCGAGGTAGGCGGCCCCGCACGGCCGACATCGCGGCCGCCGGGCCGAATGCGACCGTTGCGGCATTTTCAGTCGCCCATACCCCGGCTTGCCAGTCACCCATACCCCGGCTTGTCAGCCGCCCATGCCCCGGTGCAGGAACGTCGTCAGCGCCTCGATCCGCGCGGTCTCGTCATCCCGGCCGGCTTCGCTCTCCTCGAACCAGCCGGCCACCGCGCCGGACAGCGTCGTGGTGAACAGTGACGCCGCGGTCATCGGATCCCCCGGCAGCTCCAGCCCCGCCAGATGCCCGGCGATGTGCTGCAGATCGGGTTCGAGCATCTCCCGGCTACGGCGGGCGAACTCCTCGTCGACGATCGCGGCCTGCTGCAGCGCGGACATCACCGCCCGGTTCTCCCGGTAGAAGCCCCAGTACAGCTCGACGTGCCAGCGCACCGCCGCCCGGTCCCGGAAGTCGGTCGGATGCTCCGGCAGCTCCGCGCGCGCGTCCCCCTCGGCCAGCATGTCGGCAAGCAGCGCCTCCAGCAGCTTCTCCTTGCCGGTGAAGTGCTTGTAGAACGACCCGGTCGCCCGGCCCGCCTCGGCGGTGATGTCGGTGATCTTCGTGTTCAGGTATCCCACCCGCGCGAACACCCGGACAGCGGCCGCCTTCAGCTCCGCCTCGGTCCGTTCCGCCTGCTGCTTTCGTGTGCCCACCACCACTTGACGGAGATTATCAGCAGCCCTATGGTGAATCCATGTTCACTGAATCAAGATTCACCATAATCGCCGGCGCCGGCGCGACCGGCCTGACCCTGGCCCGCCAGCTGTCCCGGCACGGCGTCCCGTTCCGTCTGGTCGAGAGGTCCACCGAGCCGTTCACCGGCTCCCGCGGCAAAGGCCTGCAGCCCCGCACCCTGGAGGTCCTCGACGACCTCGGCCTGCTGGCCGGCTTCCAGGCCGTCGGCGGCGACTACCCGCCGATGCTGGCCCACCTCCCCGACGGCGGCGTCCACGAGTTCCGCCTCGACGAGCCGAAGACCCCCACCACCGCGGTCCCGTGGCCGAACATGCTGATGCTTCCGCAATGGCGTACCGCCGAACTGCTCGCCGAAGGTCTCCCGATCGAATACGGCGTCTCGGTCACCGGCTTCACCCAGACCGCCGACGGCGTCCAGGTCACCCTGAGCACCGGCGAGATCGCGACCGCCCGCTATCTGGTCGCCGCCGACGGTGGCCGCAGCACGATCCGCAAGCTCCTGGACATCCCGTTCGACGGCAACACCCAGGAGGAGGAGCGCCTGACCATCGCCGACGTGCGCCTCACCGGCCTGTCCCGCGACCACTGGCACGTCTGGCCGTCGGCACACCTGACCCTGTGCCCCCTGCCCGGCACCGACGACTTCCAGCTCACCGCCCCGCCGTCGGCCCTGCCACTTCAGGAACTGGTGACGGCCGCCGACCCGTCGATCACGCTGACCGAGGTCCGCTGGCAGTCCGAGTACCGCGCCAACATGCGGATGGCCGCCCGCTTCCGCTCCCGCCACGTCTTCCTCACCGGCGACGCCGCCCACGTGCACTCCCCCGCCGGCGGCCAGGGCCTGAACACCGGCGTGCAGGACGCCTACAACCTGGGCTGGAAGATCGCCACCGGCGACCCCACGATCCTGGACACCTACGAGGAGGAGCGCCTGCCGGTGGCCGCCGGCGTCCTCGGCATCACCACCCACCTGCACCGGAAACATGTGGACGGCGACGAGGACGCGCTACGCCGCGACGACCCCGCACTGCGCCAGCTGACGTTGCACTACCGCACTTCGTCCCTGACCGCCGAACACCGCCCCGCCCCCGGCGCGATCCGGGCCGGCGACCGGGCCCCCGACGCCCGCACCGACTCGGGCCGCATCTTCGACCTGCTGCGCGGCCCGCACGCCACCCTGCTCGCCTTCCACTGGCCCACACCACTCCCCGACCTGGGGATCCCGGCCCACGACGCCACCGCGGCCGCGGAGAGCTACGACATCACCGCCCCCACCTTGCTCCTGATCCGCCCCGACAACTACATCGGCTGCGCCACCCACGAGCCCTCCGACATCACCGCCTACCTGAAGCGGATGCCCCTCTGACCCCCGCCCCCGACACGCCCCCTGGGGAACGACACCTCACGCGGTGTGCCCGGCGCACCCTCCGGGGAGCGACACCTCACACGGTGACCCGGGGCGCCATCGACCGTCGCACCAGCAGAACGGTGACCAGGATCAGGACCGCGCCCACTCCCAAGGTGACCTGGTCCCCGAGAGCGATCATGGCCGCCCCGAGCGGAATCGTCAGAGCCTGCGGCCCGAACATGGCCGTGTTCCCGGTGGCCGCGACCCGCCCGAGCAGATGCTCCGGGGTACCGGTCTGGATCGCGGTGACCGCCGCGATCAGCGCCCAGACCAGCCCGATCCCGGTGAGCACACTCCCCAGGATCATCGACGGCCACCAGGGCACGATCCGAGCCACACAGGCCACCGCGAAGATCACCGCCCCGACCGCAGCCACCCGCGCCGCCGACATCCGGCCCAGCAGCCGCCCCACCAGAAGCCCCGCCACGATCGACCCGCCCCCTTGGGCACTGGAGAGCACCCCGAGGTAGGTAGCGGGCAGGTGCAGCCCATCCACCAGCCGCGACAACACAGCCGCATTGGTGAGCCCGGCAACCGCAATAGCCACCGTCGCCACCAGAACCGGCGTCCGCAACGGCTCCCGCCCCAAGACCACCAGCCCTTCCCGGACACTCGCCCACCCCAACCCGACCCGCCGTTCCCGCCCCTCCTCACCGGCCTCAGCCCTCACCCCCACAACCGGCACGACCCCCGCCGGCCTCGCCATCCCTGTTGCCGCTACGCCCGGCCCGGCTCCCGCATCCCCCGCTGCCGCTACGGCCGGCTCGGCTTCCGCATTCCCCAAGCCCCTCCCATCACCCTCAACCCCCGACGTCCCCGCAGCCAGCACGGTCTCCGCACCCCACGCGGCCTTCCCATCACCCGCATCACCCGCGGCCCTCGCCGTCCCCGCAGCCGGCACGGCCTCCGCACTCCACACGGCCTTCCCATCACCCGCATCTCCCTCAACCTCCGTTGCCTTCGTGGCCGGCCCGACCGCCGCACTCCCGACGGACGGGGCGGTTGCGACGGTGGCGGGCTCCGAGGCGGGGATGTGACGGCGGAGAAGGGCGTAACAGAGGGCGCTGAGCAGTGGGAGCGCCGCGCAGAGCAGAACCACCGGGTGGGGGCCGGCCCAGGCGTAGAGGCCCGCCCCGGCGAGTGGGGCCAGCAACTTCATCCCCTCCTGACCGCTCGATCGCCAGCCGTTGACGTCACCGAGCATCCGGGCCGGCAACACCGACGGGAGCATGGCCGTCTCACCCGCATCGAGCAGGACGTAGCCGAAGCCCCGCGCCAGCATCACCAGGTAGATCAACCACACCTGTCCGGCCGAATCCACCGGAAGAAGGGCGAGCAGCAGAGCCGCGACCACGAACTCGACGGTGATCAGCAGACCCCGCCGGGGAAACCGGTCCACCAGAGCACCCAGCCAGGGCGCGGCCAGACTGGGCAGGTACACCCCGAGCGCGGCGAGAGCCGCCAGCCCCGGATTCCCGGTCAGATCGAAGATCCAGACACCCGCCGCCAGGACCAGAGCGGTCCCGCCGAACCCGGACAGGACCGAGATGAGTACCAACAGAGCAGCGTTCCGTCGCATGCCACACCCCTGATCGCCCACGCCGCAAACCCACGACCGGGCACAGTGAAGGAGCCCTCGGCCGACACATCCAGAGCCAAGGACTTGAGTCTTGAGGACTCACATCCTGGCCACCCCACCATCCCGAAGTCAACAGAGGACAACAACCCAGCCCGCCCTCCCAGCACGAGACAGCAGCCGGGAGACGGGCTTGGGGAGAGCGCCCGGTTCCGACCGGGCGAGAAGGACCGCGAGTGGTCAGGTGACCGAATACGGGGGCATCAGCCGACGACGGCGGCTGCGCGGAGGCGGGCGATCGCGGACCGCAGGGGGCCCGGGAAGACCGGGACGTCGGGTCCGGACAGGTCGGCCAAGGCCACGACCACCAGGTCGTACAAGGCGCCGGCGGGCGCGTCGGGGGTGGCGGCCAGGGTTTCGCGCACCAGGGCGGCGCGGGTGAAACGGCGGTCCCAACGGCGGTCGGCACCGATCCGGCGATGCAGCTCCACGGCGCGTTCTCGCAGGTTGGAGACGTTCGGACCGTAATCACGGTCGAGCTTTCGACGCTGCGGCCGGGAGGCCCGCTCGGCAGCCTCGGCCAGACGCTGCCGGCGCTGCTCTGCCGCCTGGCGACTGGCCAGGCCGAGAGCCGACGCGATCTGCGCCCAGGACGCACCGGAACGCCGCGCACGGTCGATCGACTCCAACTCCACAGCGTCGATCGCCGCCCGCCGGGCCGGAACCTCCCGCAGCTCCGACAACCCCACGGGCTCCACCAACCGCGTGGGCTCCGAAGACCCCGTAGGCTCCGACAACCGCGCGGACCCCGAAGACCCCGCGGGCTCCGCAAACCCCGCGGCCTCCGACGAAGCCACGGGCACCTCCGGGTCCAGTGACGGGTTCGCTGACTTCTCCGCCTTCACCATGGCCCAACCCTAAGTTGTCAACGAATCATTGACAACTTAGGTTCGAAGCTAACGAGGGGAACGACTGCAATCGCCGGATGACCGCGCCCCACACCGAAACGAGGGGCGGCGGCCGACGGATCCCCGTGTAAATCCGCCGGCCGCCCTGGGAATAAAGCCATGGAATCACAGCCCTGGGCGTGAAGCCTTGGGCCTGAAGCCCTGAGCGTGAAGGCCCGAGCGTGAAGGCCCGGGTGGGGGCTGCGTCAGGCGAAGGACGCAGACCAGATCGGGGCGAACGGGGTCGTCCGCAGTGGCATGCGTGCCTCGGCGGGAGTGCGGTCGCCCTTTCGGTTGTTGCAGCGCCCGCATGCGGCCACCGTGTTCAGCCATTCGTTGCGGCCGCCGCGGGAACGCGGCAGGACGTGGTCGATGGTGGACGCGGCGGCACCGCAGTAGGCGCATTTCCGCCCGTCCCGCACCAGCACACCGGCCCGCGACCAGCCCGGGCCCCGGCCACGCCGCCAGCGGGTGACCACGTAGGAGACCAGCCGCACGACAGTCGGCACCGGGTAGACCCCGATCCGGTCGTCCGGCTCGGCCTCGTGCACCACGGCCACCTGCCGGAAAAGCATCCGGATCGCGTGCCGGAGACTGACCCGGTGCAACGGCCCGCAGTCAGCATTGAGCACCAGCACCGCACTCATTTCGTCACCCCCCCCCGGAAAATCGTTTGCAAAAAGAGAATCCACAGCTCAGAGGCGTTCCACCCCGCCCGGATCCGCTGAAGAAAAAATAGACAGTCCATCGACCCCGAACAACCGATTTAATGCCGCCGCACCCCGGCCGGAGCCGCAAATACACCCCTCCCGAGAAGCCAGGCTGAGGGCGGGACAGGAGGCCGGCGCCAGCGGAGGACGCGGGCCAGGCGCGGAGAACCCGGGGACGGAGGTGGGTGGTCATACGATGCCGGGCGTGACCGTCTATGACATTGCCGCTCTGTTGCCCACTGTTGATGTTCTGCGGCAGCGGTGTAAAGCGCTCGCGGTGCTGGACCTGATCGTTGGCGGTGACTACTACACCTACGACACCGCCTGGGGTGATGATGAGGCCGGGGCGATGCGTAATGGCAGCGGTGAGGAGTTCGACGTCGTCTTCACTCCCGCCGGTGTCTTCATTCGGGGCGTTTATCACGAGTCGTCGATGTTCGAGCATTCCGGTGGGAAGTTGTGGCCGGGGCTTCTCGATGGTCTTCCGCCCGAATTTGGGGACCAGGTGACCGAACCCGCTTTCACCCGGGCCGACGGCATACTGGACGCCACCTTTGTTCTGTGGCGATCAGCCGGCGACGATGCATGGCGGGCCGGAAAGGACATCGACTTCTCGCCGGCCGATGAGGACGAAGTCAATCCGGACGGGTCCTGGCTGCTGGATGTTCTCGGGGACGACATCGCGGAGAAGTACCAGGAGTATGCCGAGGAGGTTCTCGAGGTCGAACTCCCTTTGGCCGCGATCCGGCACGTCACCACGTTCCAGCCGCTGACGGGCGCGGTGATCAGGGCTCTCGGCCCGGACTCCGATCCGGCCCGGGTCCGGGACCTAGCCGAGAAGCTCGGCTTCCCAGCCCCCGCGGAATAACGGCGGCTACCCCGGCCCCGGCGGAATGGGGGAACAGGTGGAATGGGGAACAGGTGGAACCGGTGGAACAGGGGAACAGGCGGCGGTCAGGGCCTTAGCGCGCTCCGGACCGCCACACCCAACTGCGCCAAGCCGACCGATTGCAGGGCCAGCCACACCCCGGCCCCGGCGGTCAGGACCAGGGGCGGCCATCCGGTGTCGACCAGGGCTGACAGTGCCGCCACCAGCAGCGCGGTGATGGCGACCGAGACCCGGGTGGGGCGTTCGCCGACGGTGACGGCGCCGATGTCGGGCATGCCGGCGGTGGTGGCGCGGGCCCGCACGTATTCGTGCAGCCACCCCGCGGCCCCGGCGGTCACCGCCAGCCATCCGGGGACGCCGGCCAGCCAGAAAGCGGTCAGCCAGGCCGCTTCTCCGAGACGGTCGGCTACCGAGTCGTACACAAAACCGGCCTTGGTGATCTTGCCGGTGATGACGGCGACGGCACCGTCCAGGCCGTCGGCGACCGCGGCGAGCAGGACCAGGACGGCGCCCAGGGCCAGGCCGGGCGGCCCGAGGAGCGCCGCGAGCGGGACGGCCAGGCAGAGCAGCAGCCCGGCGACCGTCACCGCGAACGGTGTGACCCGCCGACGACCCAGAAAACTGCCGATGATGTACGCCAACCGGATCCAGCCCCGGACCACCGCCGGCGCCTCGCGCGGGTCGAAGCCGCCGTGCAACCGGGACCAGGCGGTGGCGTACTCCTCCCAGGTCATGGTGGGAAAGCTAGACCGTGGCCGGGGCCAGCTGCTGCCAGACCTCGCGGGTGGCCGTGGACCGGTTGAGGGTGATGAAGTGGATGCCGGGCACCCCTTCGGCGAGCAACCGCGCACACATCTCGGCGCACAGCTCGATGCCGAGGGCCCGGACGGCATCCTCGGAGACGGAGGAGACGGAGGAGGAGGCGGAGCCGCCTGCCAGCGATGAGAAGCGACGCAGCAGCGCGGGTGGGAACGGGGCGCCGGACAACTGCACCGCCCGGTCGATGGTCGCCAGCCGGGTGACCGGCATGACCCCGGGCAGGATCGGCGTGTCGCAGCCGGCCGCGGCGACCCGGTCCCGCAGGCGCAGGTAGTCGTCGGCGTCGAAGAACATCTGGGTGATCGCGAAGTCGGCGCCGGCCCGGCATTTGCGGACGAAGTTACGGGTGTCGCTCTCCACGTCACAGGAGCGGGGATGTTTGTACGGGAACGCCGCCACGCCGACACTGAAGTCGCCGGATTCACGGATCAGCCGGACCAGGTCCTCGGCGTACAGCACCCCGTCGGGGTGCCGCACCCACTCGGCGCCCGGATCGCCGGGGGGATCCCCGCGTACCGCAAGAATGTTGGAGATGCCCGCGCCGGCCAGGCGCCCGATGACGTTGCGCAACTCGGCGACGGAGTGGTCGACCGCGGTGAGGTGCGCCATCGGGAGCAGGGTGGTCTCGGTGGCGACCCGCTCGGTGACCGCGACGGTGGTGTCCCGGGTGGTGCCGCCGGCCCCGTAGGTGATCGACACGAAATCGGGCCGCAGCGACTCCAGCTCTCGGATCGCCTGCCACAGCGCCTGCTCACCGGCGGGCGTCTTGGGTGGGAAGAACTCGAACGAGAACGTCGGGCCGGGCCTGCGGATCAGCTCGCCGATCGAGGGGGCGCCGGGGAGCCGGGAGGGGAGACCGAGGGACACGCTGCCACTGTACCGAGCGGGTGATCTGGCCGAACAGGCTCGTGAGTGACCAGATAGCGTGATCGGGGTGACGATTTCCCCGCTCGAGCGTGCCGGTCTGCGGCCGCGTGTCGACAAGGCCCTCTCCGGTTTCCTCGCCACTCAGCGGACGGTTCTGCTGGAGATCGATCCGGCGCTGGCCGAGGTGGCCGACGTGGTGTCGGCGTTCGTGCTGGGTGGCGGCAAGCGGCTGCGGCCGGCGTTCGCCTACTGGGGTTTCCGGGGTGCCGGCGGGCTCGACTCGGACGAGGTGGTGGCCGCGGTCTCGGCGCTGGAGCTGGTGCAGGCGAGCGCGCTGATCCACGACGACCTGATGGACCGGTCGGACACCCGGCGCGGGGAGCCGTCGGTGCACCGCCGGTTCGAGCTGCTGCACCGCACCGAGGGCTGGCGTGGGGGTGGCGGCGCGACCGGGTTCGGGGATTCGGCGGCGGTGCTGCTCGGTGACCTGTCGCTGGTCTGGTCGGACGAGATGCTGCACACGTCCGGGATGGGCCTGGCCGAGCTGGGGCGGGCGCGGGCGGTCTTCGACCGGATGCGGACCGAGGTGACCGTCGGGCAGTACCTGGACGTGCACACCCAGGCGACCGGCAACACGTCGCTGGAGCGGGCCGGGAAGGTGGCCCGGTTCAAGTCGGCGAAGTACACGATCGAGCGCCCGTTGCTGCTGGGCGCGGCTCTGGCCGGCGCCGGGCCGGAGATCTTCGCGTCGTACGCCGCGTTCGGTCTGCCGTTGGGTGAGGCGTTCCAGACCCGCGACGACGTGCTCGGCGTGTTCGGGGATCCGGAGCGGACCGGCAAGCCGGCCGGTGACGACCTGCGCGAGGGCAAGCGCACCTATCTGGTGGCGTCGGCGTTCGAGCGTCTGGACGAGGCGGGCCGGGCCGAGCTGGACGCGGCGCTGGGCTCGCCGGAGCTGGACGACGCCGGGGTGGAGCGGTTGCGGGCGGTGATCCGGGAGTCGGGCGCGCTGGACGCGACGGAGAGCCGGATCGAGACGCTGACCGGGGAGGCGCTGACCGCGCTGGCCGGGGCCGCGATCGAGGACGAGGCCCGGTCGGTGCTGCGGGAGCTGGCGGACGCGGCCACCCGTCGGTCGGTCTGACGGGTGACCGCGTTCTCCGGCTAGAAGCCGAGGGCCTGGGCCCGTCGTTTGACCTCGCGCGCCCGGTCGCCGCCGAGGGCGATCGCGGCGTTGCCGCCGAGGGTCTCGTCGGGTTCGTAGAGCCACCCGACGGCCTCTTCGTCGTTGTACCCGGCGTCATGGAGCACGGTGAGGACGCCGGGCAGGTGCTTGAGCACGATGGAGTTGGCCACTAGTTCGGCGGGCACCACACGGATGCCGTCTCGGCGGACCGCGAGCAGCGCGCGCTCGCGGATCAACTGGTGCACCTTGGTGATCGGCACACCGAGTTTTTCGGAGACGTCCGGCAGGGTGATCCAGCCTGCCGGGCCGGGGATTACGGGATCGGTCACCCGTACAGCCTGCCAGACCAGATCGGAGATCCGTTGATGAGCCTGTGGGACAGCGTCCGGGGCGAGGTGGCGGGGGCCTGGCGTTCGCTGCGCTACGACCTGGGGCGGCCGCCCGCCGGGCCGTCGGATCCGCGGCCGGACGTCACCTTCACGGGGATGAACACCTTTCCGGGTTCGCTGGTCTCCCTCCCGGTCGCCGAGCCGCACGACGACGACCCCGCACCACCGCGGCGATTCGTCGCGGTTGCCGCCTTCTGCGCACTCGGCCTGGGCGGGGCGGCCGGCTCCTATCTGGTCGCCACGACGACGTTCGCCGGGCGGATGACCGATCCGGTGCCGATCGCGGCGCCCGTTTCCGATCATCCGGTGGAGGTCGCCGAGGAGGACGCCGGGATGGGTTCGGCACCGCCCCGGCAGCGGCGGCACCGCACGGTCCGCCCGGCACCCGAGGTCCCCGTCACCACCCGGCCGACACCCACCCCCACCAGCGAAAAAACCACGATCAGCGATTTCCGTACGCCGGAGAAGGCGCGCCCCGCACCGGACGAATCGGACTGCGACTGTGAAACCCCGCCGGTGCCGACACCGACCGCTCCGTCGCCCTCGGACAGTGCCGGGCCGTCCCCGGAACCGGACGATCCGGAACCGAGCGCGAGCGAGCCGTCACCCTCCACGAACAGTGACCGCCGTCACCGCTGGGCAAAGCCGGAAATTTCCTTTATGTGAATAGCTTCCACGTCAATCAGTGCAGGTCACAAGCGTTTGGGTACCCGTTTGGACTCAGCTGTGACATCCTGGGTCACCCTCACTGGAAAGACACATACACTTCACGCCGATGGACACCACAGTCGCCGATACGTTGATCGGCACAACGATTGACGGGCGCTACCGGATCACCGGTCGCGTCGCCCGTGGTGGCATGGCGACCGTCTACCGGGCCACCGACGAGCGGCTTGAGCGCACCGTCGCGCTGAAGATAATCCACCCGGCGCAGGCAACGAACGTCCACTTCGTCGACCGTTTCACCGACGAGGCCAAGACGATCGCCCGCCTGGCTCACCCGAACGTCGTAGCCGTCTACGACCAGGGTCGCCATCAGGGGCTCCCCTATCTGGTGATGGAGTTCGTGCAGGGCAAGACCCTGCGTGAGCTGCTCAGCCAGCGCAACCGGCTGACCCCGGTGGAAGCCCTGGCGATCATGGAGCAGATGCTGGCCGCGATCGCCGCCGCACACCGGGCCGGCCTGGTGCACCGCGACGTCAAACCGGAGAACGTGCTGGTCGCCGAGGCGCCCAGCGGCGGCTCCGCGGACCTGGTCGACGCGGTGGTCAAGGTCGCCGACTTCGGTCTGGCCCGGGCCATCGAGGCGAGCACCGTCGACGACTCCGGTCAGCTCATGGCGACCGTGGCGTACGTGGCTCCGGAGCTGGTGCAGACCGGTCAGGCGGACGCCCGCACCGACGTCTACTCGGCCGGTGTCGTGCTCTTCGAGATGCTGACCGGCAAGGTGCCGTACGACGGGAACGAGCCGATCGAAGTGGCGTGGCAGCACGTCGACAACGACGTACCGCCGCCGTCCCGGTTCGTCCCCGGCACTCCGCAGGTGATGGACAACCTGGTCACGCGCGCCACCCGCCGCGACCCGTCGGCCCGGCCGACCGACGCCGGCGGCCTGCTGTCCGAGGTGCAGAGCGCCCGGGACGGCATCGGCGTCAGCCACGTGGAGACGGCCCTGCTCCGGCAGGTCCCGCCCGGCCCCCGCAGCGCCGACGCGACCCGGCTCGTCCCGGCCGTACCGGCGAACGACGCCACCGCCCTGGTGCCGCCGGTCCCGGCCGGCACCGCCTACCAGGCCTCCCACCGGCCCAACTGGGCCCGCCTCCCGGAGCAGGGCGGCCGTGCCCCGAGCCAGCCGCACCGCCGCTCCGCCGCACCGCCGCCCGGGGCCGCCGGCTTCTTCGGCGACCGCCGCCGGGTCATGCTGACCGCACTGGTCGCCGTGATGGCCCTGGTCATCCTGGGCAGCACCTGGTGGGTGACGCTCGGGCGGTACACCGAGGCGCCCCGGCTGCTCACCATGAGCCAGGACGCCGCGAAGACCGCGGCCGAGGCACAGGGCTTCACGTTGTACGTCGCCGACGGGGTCTACAGCGACCAGGTGGCGAAGGGTTCCGTGGTGACACAGAACCCCGGCCCGGCCGAGAAGATCATCAAGGGCGACCCGATCACGGTGAACCTGTCGCTCGGCCCCGAGGTGCACCCGGTGCCGCAGCTGGAGGGCCAGGAGCTGGCCTTCTCGAAAGCCACCCTGGAAGGCCTGAAACTCAAGGTCAAGCAGGGCAAGGCGGTCTACAGCGACACCGCGCCCGCGGGCGTCGTGGTCTCCACCGACCCGAAGGCCGGCACCGAGCTGAAACCCGGCGAGACCGTCACGCTGGTGCTGAGCAAGGGCAAGCCGCCGATCACCGTGCCCGACGTGGTCGGGAAGAACATCAACGAGGCCCGGCAGCTCCTCGGGCAGGCCGGCCTCAGCGCCGCCGAGGAGTACGAGGAGAGCACCAAGCCGGCCGACGAGGTTCTCAGCCAGACACCGAAGGCGGGCACCGGGGCGGAGAAGAGCACCCAGGTCACCCTCAAGGTCAGCAAGGGTCCGCAACAGATCACCCTGCCCGACGTGACGAACCAGCGGTGCCAGGACGCAGCCGCGCAACTCCAGCAACAGGGACTCCAGGTGCAGCTGAACGGTGATCAGAACCAGACCGCGCGGCAGATGAACCCGCCGCCGGGCTCGCAGGTCCCGCCGGGCAGCACCGTCCAGCTGGTCTGCTTCCTGTGACGGTGCACCGGATCGGCTCACACACCAAGACGTCGGGAGGGCTGGCCAAGGCGGCCCTCCCCTACGTCGACGCCGCGGGTTCGGAGACCCTTCAGGTGTACGTCTCCAACTCCCGTGGCTGGGCCCTGCCCGCCGGCGACCCGAAGCAGGACACCCTGTTCCGGGACGGCATCGGCGAACGGGATCTGCCCGCGTACATCCACGCCTCCCTGCTCGTGAACCTCGGCTCACCGACCGCGCTGACGGTCGAGCGCTCGCTCGCCACCCTGGAACACGCCCTGCTGCGCGGGAAGGCGATCGGCGCGACCGCGGTCGTCTACCACGCGGGCAGTTCGGTCGACGAGGAGCACGCCGAGAAGGCCATGCACCAGCTGCACGAACAGCTGCTGCCGCTGCTCGACCGGGCGGCCGCCGATGGGCTGCCGAAACTGCTGGTGGAGCCGAGCGCCGGTGGTGGGCGCAGCCTGGCATCCAAGGTGCAGGACCTGACCGCCTACCTGGCCGCCGTCGACCAGCACCCGTGGCTGGGCGTCTGCTTCGACACCTGTCACGCCTGGGCGGCCGGGCACGACCTGGCCACTCCCGGCGGGATGACGGCCACCCTGGACGAGCTGGTCGCCGCCACCGGGCCGGGGCGGCTCCAGCTGATCCACGCCAACGACTCGAAGGACGAGTGCGGATCCACCCGGGACCGGCACGAGACGATCGGCAAGGGGAAGATCGGTTCGGCGCCGTTCGCGGAACTGTTCCGCCATCCGGCGGCTGCCGGGGTGCCGATCATCGTGGAGACCCCGTCCGTGGAGCACGAGGGGCACGCGGCGGACATCGCCCTGCTCAAGGGGCTTCGAGAAGATCGCTGAGCCGGGCGGCCGGGCCTTCTGAGCCGGCTGCCCGCAGCAGTTCCACCCGGTGCACCAGTCTCGGGACCGGGATGCCGCGTACCGGCAGATCGGATTTTTGGGCTTTCGTGTTTTCCGGGATTCTGGTGGGCAGCAGCGCCAGGCCGTGACCGGAACCGATCAGGCCGGTCAGCACCGTCACGTCGGTGCCGTCGTAGCGCAGACCGGCCCGCGGGCCGTCGATCGGCAGCCGGGACAGCGGGGTCACCGCGGGGGCGTCGATCCAGTACGCGTCGGCCAGATCGGCCAGGTCCACACTCGGGCGCCCGGTGAGCGGATGCCCGGCCGGGACCGCCACCACCGCGCCGTCCTCGGCCACCCCGATCGCGCCCGCCTCCGGGAGCGGCAGCGGGTCGCTGGGCGCCACGAAACCGTCCACCAGGCCCACGTCGATCTCGCCGGTGGCGACCGCGCCGGCGATCCGGTCCCGGTCGGCGACCAGCACCCGGCTGCTCAGCCGGGCCGACTCGGCACGGATCCGGGCCAGGGCCGCCGAGATCCGCGGCGACCAGGCCAGCGGGGTGAGCCCGACGGTCAGCCGGCCGGGCGGGACGGTCGCCCGGGCCACGTCGGCACGGGCCGCGGCCAGCCGGGCCAGCAGCTGCGTGGCGTGCCGGTGCAGGCGCTCGCCGGCCGGGGTGAGGGCGACCGGGCGGCGGGTCAGCAGCGGCGTGCCCAGGTCGGTCTCCAGCGCGGCGATCTGCTGGGAGACCGCCGACTGGGTGAAGCTGAGGCGCTGGGCGGCCGCCGAGAACGAGCCGGTCTCGGCGACGGCCACGAAGGTGCGCAGCAGATACGAATCCACATCAGCGATGCTAATCCGGCCAGTAGCAATCATCGTTGGACCTGATCTCACTCCGGCGGGAGAGTGGATCCATGAAGAGAATCGCCCTGGTCGGAGACCGGTCACCGTCGGTCCGGGCCCATCTCCGCATTCCCGCCGTGCTCGACGTCCTCCGGGAGGAGGCAGACCTCGACGTCTACTGGATCCCGACGCCGGCCGCCCGTGATCCCGACTCGCTGCGCGGGTTCGACGGGATCTGGCTGGTGCCCGGCAGTCCCTACCGCGACGCCGAGGGCGGGATCACCGCGGCCCGGGTGGCCCGCACCGAGGGCATTCCGTTCCTGGGCACGTGCGGCGGTTTCCAGCACGCCATGCTGGAGTTCGCCCGCGACGTGTGCGGTTTCGGCAACGCCCAGCACGCGGAGTATGCCGCTGACGATCCGCACGAGGAGGAGAGCGAGGAGAACGACCTGATCGTCGAGCTGTCCTGTTCGCTCGCCGGGCACGAGGCGGCTGTCGACCTGACGTTCGGGTCGCTGATCGAGCGGCTGCTGGGGGCCTCCCGGACGGTGGAGCGCTACCGCTGTTCCTATGGCCTGTCGGAGTCGCATCTGGACCTGCTCACCGAGCACGGCATGCGGTTCACCGGCCGGGACCAGAGCGGCGCGGTCCGGGCCGCCGAGCTGCCGGACCACCCGTTCTACTTGGCCACGCTCTTCCAGCCGGAGCTGTCCGGCGACGGCACCGACCCACACCCGATCATCCGGGGCTTCGTCCGAGCCGTCACCGACCGCCCAGCCCTCAAGCCCCACCCCCACGACGGCGGCGAAGGCGGATCGGTCGCCGCATAGAAGAGTCCTGTCACGCGCAATCTGGCCTCAGCGCCGGGCGATATCCGACGTCGGCCCATCGCCTTCGGCCGGGCCCAACGCGCCGGCCCATCGCGCCTTCGGCCGGGCCCAACGCAAGAAGCAGCAGAAACGAGTCACCGAGACGTTCCCGCCGACGCGCTCGAGCGGGCCGCGCAGCCGTCGGCCAGAGGCTGGTCGGGGTAGGCCGGGACGAGGCCGGTAGAGATCCTTGCCGAAGGCGGGTGGTCGTCCGCCTCCGAAGCCTCTGGCCCTGCGGTGGGAGTCCTCGCCGGCCTTGCTCGGGATGCATTCCTGATCCCGCGTGAGCGGCGGTCACGATCAGCGTCGGTACCTTCTGGCTCTACTTGTTCCGACCACGGACGTTGGTGACACGGCGGCGTTCCAGGAATAGGTGAGGACCTCCAGGCGAGATGGAGCTTGTCGAGAGTTCCGTTTCGCCCTGAAGGTCCTCCATGCCCCACGTCAAGCCTCGCTGGCTGAACGCGGCCGTTGCGGTCAGCCCGACCACCGCAAAACGCTGGGCCGACCGCTACCGGGCGCTATCGACAGCTACCGGGCGCAAGGCGTGAGGGGCGTGGCCGACCGGTCCAGCCGGCCACACACCGGCACGAAACGCACACCCCGCACGATCGAACGCAAGGTCCTGCACCTGCGCCGCGCTGGCGCCGCCCGTCTGTCCCACCTCGACAGAACCACTGCCGAGCCGATCCGCCGCTACGAACATCCGACACCCGGCGACCTGATCCACGTCGCCATCAAAGAAACTCGGCACCATCCCCGACGGTGGCGGCCACCGCACCCAAGGCCGCCACCAGGGAAAACTCCACCGCAACGCCGCACCTGGGCACGCCTCCGACCTGGGCGTCCGCGCGACGAAAACCTGCCCTACCGACCACAGACCAATTGCGAGGCTGGGTGGGTGCTCTTCCGGGTCGGTCTGACTCCTGAACCAACCGGTGCCGTCGTGTTGCCGGCGCTGGAACAGGCCTTGGGCGGTCTGCCGAGGCCTGTACACGGCCGGGACATCACGCCGTTACCCGCGCCCACCCGCGGCCATCGCCGCCGCCGCTGAAACACGCCTCAGAGGCCCGTGGGCGGTCGTCGGCCGCGGGCGCGGGCGCGGTTTCGGCTCAGTGTTCAGGTGTTCGGCGATCAGGTGTTCAGGTGTTCAGCAGGTCGCTGAGTACCTCGATGGCCTGGTCCATGGCCTCGTCGTCCAGGTCCAGGTGGGTTACCAGGCGGGCGGTCTGCGGGAGCATCGCGGCTATCAGGACGCCGCGTTCCGCGGCCCGGGCTGCCAGGGTCGGCGCGTCCAGGTCGTGTTTTGACAAGTCCAGGGGGACCAGGTTGGTGCGGACCCGCTCCGGGTCGATCACGCCGAACGGGGCCAGGGCCTCGGCGATGATGCGGGCCCGCTCGTGGTCCTCGGTCAGACGCTGGAGCTGGTGGTCCAGGGCGTAACGGCCGGCCGCGGCCAGGATGCCCACCTGGCGCATGCCGCCGCCCAGCCGCTTGCGGATCACCCGGGCCCTGGCGATCTTCTCCCGGCTGCCGACGATCAGGGAACCGACCGGAGCGCCGAGTCCTTTGGAGAGGCAGACGGAGAGGGTGTCGAAAAGAGCGCCGTACTCGGCGAGGGTCACCCCGTCGGCGATGTGTGCGTGCCAGATCCGGGCGCCGTCGCAGTGCAGGGCGATCGCGTGTTTGTCGGCGACGGCCCGCAGGTGCTTGATGGTGGCGAGCGGGACGACCCCGCCGCCACCCAGGTTGTGGGTCTGCTCGACGGCGATCGCCGCGGTCGGCACCGAGGGGTAACCGGCCGGGCGGATCATCCCGGCGATCACCTCGACGTCGATGGCGGCGCCGTCCGGCTGCCAGGTGCGGGTGGAGATGCCACCCAGCATCGCGGCGGCGCCCACCTCGTAGGTGACGACGTGGGCGTCGGCGCCGGCCAGCAGCTCGCCGCCGGGCGGGACGACGAGCTGCAGCGCGATCTGGTTGGCCATCGTGCCGGACGGGGCGAAGAGCGCCGCCTCGTGCCCGAAGAGACCCGCCACGTGGGCCTCGAGCGCGTTGACCGTCGGGTCGTCACCGAAGACGTCGTCGCCGACGGCTGCTTTGGCCATCGCCTCACGCATCCCGGCGGTCGGCCGGGTGACGGTGTCCGACCGCAGGTCAGCCACGGAGCATCTCCGCCACCAGGAACGCGAGTTCCAGGCTCTGCTGGGTGTTCAGCCGCGGGTCGCAGGCGGTCTCGTAGCGGCCCGGCAGGTCGAGGTCCTCGATGCCCTGGGCGCCGCCGAGGCACTCGGTGACGTCCTCACCGGTCAGCTCGACGTGGATGCCGCCGGGGTGGGTGCCCAGGCCGCGGTGCACCTCGAAGTAGCCGAGCACCTCGTCGACAACCCGGTCGAAGTGGCGGGTCTTGTACCCGTTCGACGACTCGTGGGTGTTGCCGTGCATCGGGTCGCACTGCCAGACGACCTTGGCGCCGGTGGCGTGCACCTTCTCCACGATCGACGGCAGCACGTCGCGGACCTTGCCGTTGCCCATCCGGCTGATCAGGGTGAGCCGGCCCGGGATGTTCTCCGGGTTCAGCTTCTCGCACAGCTCGATGGCGGTCTCCGGCGACGTGCCGGGGCCGATCTTGACGCCGATCGGGTTGGCGATGCGGCTGATGAAGTCGATGTGCGCGTGGTCGAGCTGGCGGGTGCGCTCGCCGATCCACAGGAAGTGGCCGCTCAGTCCGTAGGCACGGCCGTCCGAGACGCGGGTGAGTGCCCGGTCGTACTCCAGGGCCAGGGCCTCGTGGGAGCAGTAGAGGCTGACCGTGCGCAGGGCCTCGCTGTCGGTCATGCCGCAGGCGCGGATGAAGTCGAGCGCGCGGTCGATCTCGCGGGCGATGGCTTCGTAACGCTCGCCGGCCGGGGAGGCGCGGACGAAGTCCTTGTTCCAGTCGTGCAGGCCGTGCAGATCGGCGAGACCACCCGAAAGATACGCCCGGAGCATGTTCATCGCGGCGGCCGAGTTGGCGTAGGCCCGGATCATCCGCTGCGGGTCGGCGACGCGGGCGGTCGCGTCGGCGTCCAGCGAGTTGATCAGGTCGCCCCGGTACGCGGGGAGGCCGAGCGAGTCGGTCGGCGACGAGCGGGGCTTCGTGTACTGCCCGGCGACGCGGGCCACCTTCACCACCGGCATCGACGCGCCGTAGGTGAGCACGACCGCCATCTGCAGCAGGGTGCGCGCGTTGGCGAGCAGGTGGCTCTCGGTGTTGTCGGCGAACGTCTCGGCGCAGTCACCGCCCTGGAGCAGGAAGGCGCGGCCCTCGCAGACCTCGGCGAGCCGGTGCCGGAGCTGGTCGACCTCGTAGGGCGCGACGATCGACGGCACGTTGTCGAGGACCTTGCAGACTTCGGCGACCTCGGCCATGTCCGGCCACGGTGGCATCTGCAGGCGCGGCAGGCCGCGCCAGTGGTCGAGACCCAGTGCCTCGTCCTCGGCGGAGTCCGTCGACGGGCGGGAGGTCTGCAGAGCCGGGTTGTTCACCCCGGGATGACTGAGCTGATGCCACTCTCGGCGCATACCGGAAAGCCTACGGAAGAGGGGCACCCGCCTCGCGGCCGGTGCCCCTCTTCTCAATCAGTGATTACAGGTTGCCCTTGATGGCGGTGATCAGCTCGCCGTTGGTGGTGTCACCGGACAGTTCCCAGAAGAACGCTCCGCCGAGACCCTGGTTCTTGGCGTAGGTCATCTTGCCGGCGATCGTCGACGGGGTGTCGTAGCTCCACCAGTTGTTGCCGCAGTACGCGTAGGCGGTTCCGCCGACCGTACCGGTGGCCGGGCACTTGGTCTTGAGGACCTTGTAGTCCTCGATGCCGGGCTCGTAGGTGCCGGTGGCCGCGCCGCTCGCGCTGCCACCCGGGGCGGCCTGGGAGACACCGGTCCAGCCGCGGCCGTAGAAGCCGATGCCGAGCAGGATCTTGCTGGCCGGGACGCCCTTGCTCTTCAGCTTCTGGATCGCCGCGTCGGAGTTGAAGCCGGCCTGCGGGATGCCGGTGTAGGAGTTCAGCGGCGAGTGCGGGGCGGTCGGGCCCTGCGCGGCGAAGGCGCCGAAGTAGTCGTACGTCATCGGGAAGACCTTGTCGAGCTTCGCGATGCCGGTGGCGTAGTCGGCCACGTCGAGCTTGCCGCCGTTGCTGCCGTCGGCGGTGATCGCCGAGGTGATCAGGTTGTTGCTGCCGAACCTGGTGCGCAGCGCCGAGATGACGTTGGCGTACGCGGCCGGGCCGCTGGCGTCACAGCTGAGGCCACAGGCGTTCGGGTACTCCCAGTCGATGTCGATGCCGTCGAAGACGTCGGCCCAGCGGGGGTCCTCGACCAGGTTGTAGCAGCTCTCGGCGAAGGCGGTGGGGTTCGCCGCGGCCTGGGTGAAGCCGCCGGACCAGGTCCAGCCACCGACCGAGTAGATCACCTTGAGGTGCGGGTACTTCTTCTTCAGCTTGCGGAGCTGGTTGAACGAGCCACGCAGCGGCTGGTCCCAGGTGTCCGCGACGCCGTCGACGCTCTCCGCGGCGGTGTACGCCTTCTCGTAGTCGGCGTAGGAGTCACCGATGCTGCAGCGGCCGCCGGTGGTGTTGGCGAACGCGTACAGGATGTGGGTGAGCTTGGACGCCGAGCCGGAGGTGTCGATGTTCTTCGCGTGGTAGTTGCGCTGGTAGACGCCCCACTCGGCGAAGTAGCCGACGACCCACTTGTCACCCGTGGTGGGCGGCGTGGTCGGCGGTGTCGTGGGCGGGGTGGTGGGGGGCGTGGTCGGCGGAGTGGTCGGGTCGCTGCCACCGCAGGCGCCACTGTCCTTCCACACGGCCCATTCGGTGCTGTTGGCGGCCGGGGACTCGTTCTGGGTCCACCACTTGGCGGTGTAGTTCTTGCCGTTCTGGGAGGCGACGTTGTCCTTGACGTAGACGGCGGTCGCGCTCCATGCGGGGGCACAGGCGGCGGCTGCCGACGCGGACATGGCCGGGACGGCGAGGCCGCCCGCGATCATGGCGGTGCCGACGACGATCGCCCGGCGGGCGGTTCTTTGCACTGGGGGTCTCCTCAACCGTTAGGAAACTTTCCAAAGAGAGGGATGACAGAGACGGTAGTCACATCGATTAACAACAGTCAAGCGAGGTGAACACAGTTAAAAATTGACCGGCGGCGACACCACTGGACCGCTCGACAGGGTGCAATCGAGCGGATACACCCAGTAGTCTTCCGTCATGACCATCTTCGACGTCAACATTGGCGCCCTCACCGGCGGCGCGACCGAATTGGACCGTTACCGCGGATCGGTCGTCCTGGTGGTCAATGTGGCCTCACGCTGCGGCCTGACCCCGCAGTACGCCGAGTTGCAGAACCTCTGGGAACGACACCGTGATCGCGGGTTCGTCGTGCTCGGGGTGCCGTGCAACCAGTTCGGCGACCAGGAGCCCGGCACCGCCGCCGAGATCCAGGACTTCTGCCGGACCAGCTACGGGGTCACCTTCCCGGTGACCGAGAAGGTCGACGTCAACGGGCCCGGCCGGCACCCCCTCTACCGGGAGCTGGTCGGCGACGGCGACGACATCCAGTGGAACTTCGAGAAGTTCGTGGTCGCCCCGGACGGCACGGTCGCCGCGCGGTTCGGCCCCGGCACCACGCCGGACGACACCGACCTGCTGGCCACGATCGAGAAGCTGCTGCCGCGCCAATGAGCGAGCTTGCGAGCGAATCATCAGGTGCAGTGAGGTACTCATCGGGCCGCCGCAGCACAGCGGAGGTGGACCGATGAGCATCCACGTCATCGGCGTCGACGCGTACGCGCTCGGCTGGGTCGGCGTCGAACTCCGCGACGGCGTCTTCGGCCGGGCCGTCCTCGCCGCCACCCTCTACGAGATCGTCGCCGGCAGCTCGGGCGCCGCCGTCATCGGCGTCGACATCCCGCTCGGCATGCTCCCCGACCGCTGGCGTGCCGCCGACACCCTCGCCGCCGACCAGCTCGGCCCGCGCCGCGCCAGCGTCTTCCGGGTGCCGCCCCGTGCCGTCTGGCAGGAGACCGACTTCGCGTCCGCCAACCGGCTCTGCCGCGAACTCACCGGTGCCGGGCTCAGCCGCCAGTCGTGGGCGCTGCGCCCCAAGCTGCTGGAGGCCAACGCCATCTGGGAGCGGCACCCCGGCCTGCTGTTCGAGGCGCATCCGGAGGTGTCGTTCCGGACCATGGCCGGCGAGCCGCTGCCGCACGCGAAGAAGACGTGGAGCGGCCAGGCCCGCCGCCGCGAACTCCTGGCCCGCAACGGCATCGTCCTGCCGGACAGACTGGGCCCGGCGGGCCAGGCCCCGCCCGACGACATCCTGGACGCGGCGGCGGTGGCGTGGACCGCCCACCGGGTCGCCACCGGCACCGCCCTGAGCCATCCGAGCCCTCCCGAGGAGGACGAGGGCAGCCGGATAGCCATCTGGTACTGAACCACCCGGGCGCGCGGCGCAGGCCGGAGCCACCACCCCGCGTCGCGGGCCGGGCCCACCACCCCGCGACGCGGCCCGAGGCCACCACCCCGCGACTCGGGCCGGGGCCACCGCCCTGAAGCGCGGGCCGGGCCACCGCCCTGAAGCGCGGGCTACTTCGCCTGGGCGGCGATCTGCTGGGCTCGGGAGTGGGCTGCGGAGAGGGCGTCCGAGAACGCGGTACGGAGGCCGTTCCTCTCCAGCTCGCGCAGGGCGGCGGCGGTGGTGCCGGCCGGGGAGGTCACCGCCTCACGGAGTTCGGCCGGATGGCCGCCGGAGTCGCGGAGCATCAGAGCGGAACCCACAGCGGTCTGGACCGCCAGCTCGCGGGCGGTCTGGCGCGGAAGACCGAGCAGCACGCCGGCCTCGATCATCGCCTCCACCACCAGGTAGAAGTAGGCCGGGCCGGAGCCGGACACCGCGGTGACGGCGTCCTGCTGGTACTCCGGCACCCGGACCGTCGCGCCCAACGGCTTGAAGAGATCGTCGGCGATCGCCACGTGCTCGTCGGTGGCGTGGTCACCCGGGGAGATGGCGCTCATCGCGTGGCCGACCATCGCCGGGGTATTGGTCATCACCCGGATCACCGGGGTGCCCTCGGGCAGACGGTTTGCGAAGAACGAGGTGGGCAGGCCGGCGCAGAGCGACACGATCAGTTTGCCGGGTGTGACGCTGGAGCTGATCTCGTCGAGAACCTTCCCGGCGTCCAGCGGTTTGACGCCGATCGCCAGGACGTCGGCACGGGTCGCGGCCTCGATGTTGGTCACCACTGTCACGCCGTGCCGCTCGGTCAGTTCGGCGGCCCGGTCGGGGCGGCGCGCGGTGGCCAGCACCCGATCGGCGGGATGTCCGGAACGGATCAGGCCCGCGAGGACCAGTTCGCCCATCTTGCCGGCCCCGATGATCGCGACGGTCTGCTCGGACAAAACAAACTCCTTACCGAAAAAGGGCTAAAAGCGGCAAGAATGCAAACGCGGAGGAAAGCGGAACGGCGAGGAGGGTGGTGGCAGCGAGGAGGGCAGGGACGGCAAGGAAAGCAGGGGCGGGCAGGAGGGACGGGCAGGGGCGGGCAGGAGGGACGGGCAAGGGCGGGCAGGAGGGACGGGAACGACGGAAGGCGCCGACCCCGCGGACGGGGGCGACGCCTTCGACGTTAGAACTGTCAGCTGCCGAAGAAGACTTCAGCCTCTTCGTACCGCTCGATCGGAACGGTCTTCAGCTCGCCGGTGCCCTCGATCAGCGGGATCCGGACCACGTCGGTGCCCTTCAGGGCCACCATCTTGCCGAAGTCGCCCTCGTGGACGGCGTCGATGGCCTGCAGGCCGAAGCGGGTGGAGAGGACCCGGTCGAACGCGGTGGGGGTGCCACCACGCTGGATGTGACCGAGGACGACCGTGCGGGCCTCCTTGCCGGTCTTCTCCTCGAGCTGCTCGGCGAGCCACTGGCCGATGCCACCGAGGCGGACGTGGCCGAAGCTGTCCTTCTCCTGGTTGTGCAGCACCATCTGGCCGTCGAGCGGCTGGGCGCCCTCGGCGACGACGACGATCGGGGCGTACTCGACCTGGAAACGCTTGGTCACGTACGTCGCGACCTGCTCGACGTCGAACTGGCGCTCGGGCAGCAGGATGACGTTGGCGCCACCGGCGAGGCCGGCGTGCAGCGCGATCCAGCCGGCGTGGCGGCCCATGACCTCGACGACGAGGGTGCGGTGGTGCGACTCGGCGGTGGTGTGCAGCCGGTCGATGGCCTCCATCGCGATGTTGACCGCGGTGTCGAAGCCGAAGGTGTAGTCGGTGCCGTTGAGGTCGTTGTCGATCGTCTTCGGCACGCCGACGACGTTGACGCCCAGCTCGGCCAGCTTGGTGGCGACACCGAGGGTGTCCTCGCCGCCGATCGCGACGAGCGCGTCGACGCCCTGCTCGGCCAGGTTCGCCTTGATCTTCTCGACGCCACCCTCGATCTTGAACGGGTTGGTGCGCGAGGAGCCGAGGATGGTGCCGCCGCGCGGCAGGATGCCGCGGACCTCAGCGATGCCGAGCGGCTTGGTCAGACCCTCGAGCGGGCCCTTCCAGCCGTCCCGGAAGCCGACGAACTCGTGACCGTAAGCGGACACGCCCTTACGGACGACGGCACGGATGACCGCGTTGAGACCGGGGCAGTCGCCGCCACCGGTGAGCACGCCGATACGCATTTTTGTTCCCCCTGGATCGGGTAGCGAGATGCGGATAGCCCGTCAGGCCCCAGGTTGACGATCTTCGTCGGCTGCGTTGCCGGGGCCCGGGGCGGGCCGCACCCGAACTGTAGCCGCCGCCCCGAACCAGCCCGAACTCGGCCTACTAGCGGCTGTTTCGGCAGGGGGCAGGAGCGAGGCGAGGTCCAGGTGTCGTCTGGGTGTGCGGCGCGGGCGCCCGGATACCGGTGTTGTATCCGGGTGTTCGTGCCGTGCGGCCAGACGGCGGCTGGGCCACGCCGCAGCCCAGCCCCCTGCCGAAACAGCCGCTAGAGCCTGACGGTTTCGTTCTCGCCAGCGTCTGGCGTCTTTCCGGTAACGGCGGCCTTGGCGTAGCCCAGCAGGGTGACGACCTTGGAGCTGTGCGCGGCCTCCCAGTACTCGGCGGTCTCCGCGTCCACCTTGACCAGGGTGAGGTTCGGGGTCTCCAGGCCGTCCGGGAACCACGCCTTGAGGAACGGATTCCACAGCTCCTTCGCCTTCGCCGGGTCGTCGACCCGGGCCGCCACGCCGGAGACCGAGATCCAGTTGTGGTGCTTCGTGTCGCTGAACGCCACGTTGACCTGGGGATGCACGGTGATCTGCTGGACCAGGTCGGAGTCGGCGTAGGTGAAGAACCACAGGTCTCCGTCGAACTCCACGTCCTGTACCGCCATCGGCCGGCTGACGTGCTTGCCGTCCTCGGTCATCGTGGTCAGCATCGCGATCCTCGCGTCCGACACCATCGCCTTGACCTTGTCGCGCTGTTCCTGCTCAGAAGTGGCCATGTCTCCGGACTGCCCCGGGCACACCGGCACAAACACCGGCCCGGCCACCAGCCCAAACACCGGCGCGAACACCGGCCCGAGCACCAGCCCGAACACCGGCGCGAACGCCAGACCGAGCAACGGCACAAACGCCGGCTCAGAGCAGCGACTCGATGGCTCCGAGCACCTCGGCGTCGCGGCCCAGAGCGGCCGGGACCACGGTGAGCGCCGACGACGCGGCCGGGGAGCAGTGCCGCAGCAGAGATTCGCGGATGCCGTCGACCACGAACGGGCCGGGTTCGGTGAACCGGCCGCCGACCACCACCACCGCCGGGTTGAAGACGGTGACCAGCGGGGTGACGGTCCGCCCGATCAGCCGCCCGGCGTCGCGCAGGGCCCGCTGGACCGGCCGGTCACCGGCCCCGGCCAGGGCGAGCAGGCGCTCCTCGGTGGGCGGGCCCTCGCCCGGACGGTGGTCGTGCAGGGCGGTGAAGTAGGCCGGTGAGAGGAACGGGGTGAGGCAGCCCCGGCGGCCGCAGGCGCAGAACGGGCCGACCTCCCGGACGGTGAGGTGGCCGATCTCGCCGGCGTACCCGATGGCGCCGGGATACATCCGGCCGCCGGCCACCAGTCCGGCCCCGGCGTACTGGTCGGCGCTCAGGTAGACCACGTCCCGGGCACCTCGGGCGGCACCCCGCCGGGACTCGGCCAGAGCCGCCAGATGACCGTTGTTGATCACCTGGACCGGGCGGCCGAGGACCGCCGCCATGTCGTCGCCCGGGACGTATCCGGAGAACATCGGGAGAACACTGCGCTCACCGAACCCGCCGGTGACCGGGTGCACCGGGGCGGGCACGCTCGCCGCGAACCGGGTGTCCGGGCCGATCCGGTCGCCGTTCTCGCGCAGCACGTCCCGGGCGTACTCGGCGGCGGTCCGCAGCAGCGGCCGGGAGTCGCCTGGCAGCGCCGACGGCAGGAATCCGGTGTAGCGGACCTGACCGGCGCCGTCCGCGGCGGCCACCCGGATCCCGAACGCCCCGATCTCGATGCCGACCAGCAGCGCCGACGGCGTGACCAGGCGGAAGTAGGGCGACGGGCGGCCGGGCCGGACCTCGGCCGGGGCGCACCGCTCGGCGATCCCGTCATGGACCAGCCCGGCGAGCAGTTCGGCGACGGCCGGCCGCGGCAGCTGGGTCACCTTCACCAGGTCGCTGCGGGCGATCGGGCCGCGCTCGTGCAACGCCTCGACGAGGGCCTCCCGGCGCGCGGCCCGCTCCCGGGCCCCCGGCGAGACCGGCGAGCCGACGCCCGAAACGGCCCCCGGCAAGAAAGACGAGCCAGGAAAAGAAAGCAAGGAAGACGAGGCAGGCGAGGCAGGCGAAGGAGACGAGGCAGGCGAGGCAGGTGAAAGAGGCGAGGAGGGCGAGGAGGGCGAGGAGGGCGAGGAGGGCGAAACAAACGAGGAAGACGAGGAAGGCGATATGAGCGAGGGCGGTCCGGAGGAGACGACGGACCGGCTTGGCGTACGCCCACCGCGCCCGCCCGGAGTGGCCCGCAACCCGGCGAACAGCGCCCCCAGCAGCCCGGCCCGGGCCCCGAGCGTCCCGGTGACGATGCCGGTGGCCGCGGCGACTTCGGGCTGGGCGTACCAGGCAACCGTCTCCCGCACCGCGGCGACGATCGGCCCGTCCGCTTCGACGAGGGGCCCGTCGAGCACCACGAGTCCGGGATTGATCGTGTTGGCGAGGTCCGCGACGACCCGCCCGATCATGTGCCCGGCGTCGGCGAGGACCCGTTCGGCGGCGGCGTCGTGCCGGGCGAGTTCGAGGGCCCGGGCGGCGGTGATCCGGGGTTGCCCGGCGGTGACGACGCCGCCGTAGGGGGTGCCGACGGCGGCGAGGATGGCCGGGGTGGAGGCGATGGTCTCCAGGCAGCCGCGGTGGCCGCAGCGGCAGAACGGCCCGATCTCGTCCATCTGCACGTGCCCGATCTGCCCGGCGGCGCCGCTGGCCCCGTGGTGCAGGACGCCGCCGAGGAGCAGGCCGCAGTCGATGCCGGTGCCGATGCGCAGGTAGCAGACGTCGGGCCGGCCGGCGGCGGCCCCGTATCCGACCTCGCCGAGAAGGCTCAGCTCGGCGACCGTCCGCACGATGATCCGGCGGCCGAGGTGCTGTCGCGGGTCGCCGTCCGGCGGGGTGGCGAAGCCGGCGACGGTCGCCCAGGTCCGGCCGCCCGTCTCGGCCTCGCACTCGGCGATCAGGGCGGCGAGCGTGTCGAGGCCGGTGTCCGGGTCGTAGCGTTCGGTGCGGATCGTGCCGGTGAGGTCGGCCGCCGCCACCCGTACGCCGTCGGTGGTGACCAGCGCGCCCACCACCCCACCCGCCGCCGGGCCGAGGGTCAGTGACCGGGCCGGCCGTCCGGCCCGGGCGCCGTCGGCGACCGCGTGTTCCTCGGCGAGCAGGCCGGCGTCGAACAGTTCGGTGACGACCCGGTTGACGGTCATCCGGGCCATGCCGGTGCGCCGGGTGAGGTCGGCGCGGCTGATCCGGCCGGCCTCGCGGACGGCGGCGAGGACCAGGTCGCGTCGGGTGGACATCCGTCAAGTTTTGCCAGAACTAGACGTAATTACCGGAGAACTGCGACCGCCGTCACACGCAGCTCAGGGCAAATCGGGCCGCCAATACGCGAGACACAGGCGAATCAAAGCCGTGAGCAGGCCTTTTAGGCTCTGGCTCGACGCTAATCAACTCGATACCTTCGGAAACAAGGCGTTAACAAACCACCGGTGCCGGCCCGGTGGACTCCCGTTACTTCTTTTCTCGAGGTGTGCGATGACGACTGTCGAACCCCGTCCGCCGGCCACCGTCCCGGTAGCACCGAACGCACCCACCAGACTGATCGTCGCGATGGCGCTCGCCATGTTCGGTGCCTACCTGGCGATCCTCACCCCGGTCATCGTCACCATGTCGATCCGGGTCGCGCAGATCGCCCCGGACGACAAGGCCGCCGCCCTCGGCACGGTCCTGTCGGTCGGCGCCGTCCTCGCGCTGATCGGCAACCCGTTCTTCGGGGCCATGTCCGACCGCACCACCTCCCGGTTCGGGCGACGGCGGCCGTGGCTGATCGGCGGCATGCTGCTCGGGTTCGCCGGCCTGCTGATCGTCGCGACCGGCGGCACCATCGCGGTGCTGACAGTCGGCTGGGCGATCGCCCAGCTCGGCATCAACGCCACCCTGGCCACGCTGTTCGCGCTGATGCCCGACCAGATCCCGGCCCAGCAGCGCGGCAGGGTCAGCGGCATCCTCGGCCTGATGACGTCGGCGGCGATCCTCGGCGGCACCGCCCTGGCCGCCGTGCTGGCCGGCAACACCCTGCTGATGTTCGTGGTCCCGGCCCTGATCGGCATCGCCACGGTGGGCCTGCTGGTCGCGATCCTCAAGGACCGCCCGGCCGAGAAGGGCCACTTCGCGCCCTACCGGGTCAAGGAGTTCCTGCACACCTTCTACGTCAACCCGCGGCAGCACCCGGACTTCGTCTGGAACATCGTCAGCCGGTTCCTGATCTGGATGGGCCTGGCCTCGGTCACCACCTACCAGGCGTACCTGCTGATCGATCGGTTCGGCTACACCACCGACACCGTCGCCGGCGGCATCCTGGTCGCCACCCTGGTCAGCACCGCCGGTCTGGTCATCGGCTCGTCGGTCGGCGGCACGCTCTCCGACAAGCTCGGGCGGCGCAAGCCGTTCGTGCTCGGCGCCGGCATCGTGCTCGCGATCTCCCTCGCGCTGATCGCGTTCGCCGGCAGTTTCCCGGTCTTCCTCGCCGCGTCCGCGATCTACGGCCTCGGCCAGGGCGTCTACCTCGCCGTCGACCTGGCGCTCGCCACCGACGTGCTGCCCGACCCGGACGACGCCGCCAAGGACATGGGCGTGCTCAACATCGCCAACGCGCTGCCGCAGTCGCTGGTCCCGATCCTGGCCGCCCCGATCCTCGCCATCGGCAGCAGCACCAACTCCAACTACAGCCTGCTGTTCCTGTGCGGCGCGGCCGTCGCCCTGGTCGGCGCGGTCCTGGTCCGGATGGTCCGCGGCGCCCGCTGAGAAGGCGTTGCCTGCTGAGAAGGCGGTGCCTGCTGAGCGACGCGGCGCCCGCTGAAGGAGCTGAGAAGAACGTGGAGAACCCGATGAACCCGTACCAGAACCCTGCTCTTCCGATCGAGGAAAGGGTCACCGACCTGCTCTCCCGCCTCACCCTGGCGGAGAAGGCGGGACTGATGTTCCACACCATGGTCGGGGTCGACCCGGACGGCACCTTCGCCGACGGCACCGAGATGATGCTGTCGGCGCGGGACCTGATCGCCGGGAAGCTGATCAACCACGTCAACATCCTGACGTCCGCGCCGGTCCCGCCGCAGCGGCTGGCCGAGTGGCACAACCGGATCCAGGAGCTGGCCGCCGGCGTCGGCAACGGCATCCCGGTCACCGTCTCCACCGACCCCCGGCACGGTGTGATCGACAACCCCGCGGCGTCCGCGTCGGCCGGCGGTTTCTCCGCGTGGCCCGAGCCGATCGGGCTGGGGGCGACCAAGGACCCCGCGGCGGTACGCCGATTCGCCGACGTGGTCCGCCAGGAGTACCTGGCCACCGGCATCCGGGTGGCCCTGCACCCGATGGCCGACCTGGCCACCGAACCGCGCTGGGCCCGCGGCAACGGCACTCTGGGGTCGGACGCCGACATGGTGTCCGCGATGATCCGCGAGTACGTCCTGGGGCTGCAGGGCGACACCCTCGGCCCGGACAGCGTCGCCGCGATGGTGAAGCACTTCCCCGGCGCAGGCCCGCAGATGAACGGGGAGGACGCGCACTTCCACTACGGACGGGAGCAGGTCTACCCGGGTGGCATGTGGGAGTACCACCTCAAGCCGTTCGAGGCGGCGTTCGAGGCCGGGGTCGCGCAGGTGATGCCGTACTACGGGATGCCGGTCGGCACCGAGCACGAGGAGGTCGGCTTCAGCTTCAGCCACGGCATCATCGAGGGCCTGTTGCGGCAGCGGTACGGCTTCGACGGCGTGGTCTGCACCGACTGGGGCCTGGTCACCGACGCCGTCATCATGGGCTCCGACATGCCGGCCCGGGCCTGGGGTGTCGAGCACCTGGACCGGCACGCCCGGGTGCTGAGGATCCTGGAGGCGGGCGCCGACCAGCTCGGCGGCGAGAACTGCCCGGAGCTGATCGTCGACCTGGTGACCGACGGCCGGATCAGCGAGGCCCGGATCGACGTGTCGGTGCGCCGGATCCTGCGGGACAAGTTCCGGCTCGGCCTGTTCGACGAGCGCCGTCTCGTCGACGTCGCCGCGGCCGGCCGGATCGCCGGGCAGCCCGCCTTCCGGTCGGCCGGCCTGGACGCCCAGCGCCGCTCGATCGTCGTCCTGGACGCGGCGGGCACGCTGCCGCTGACCGAGGGCTGCTCCGTCTACCTGGACGGGGTCGACCCGGCGGTGGCGGCCGGCTACGCGAAGGTGGTCGACGATCCGGCACAGGCCGACGTGGCGATCGTCCGCAAGGCCGCCCCGTTCGATCCGCGCGGCGGCGGGTTCGAGGCGTTCTTCCACGCCGGGCGGCTGGAGTGGACGCCCGATGAGCTGGCACCGGTGCTGGAACTGTCGGCCGGCCTGCCGACCGTGGTCGACGTCTGGCTGGACCGGCCGGCCGTCCTCACCCCGCTGCTCGGGCGCACGGCGCTGACCGGCAGTTTCGGGTCCGGTGACGAGGCGCTGCTGGACGTGTTGTTCGGCCGCTCCCCCGCCACCGGGACGCTGCCGTTCGAGCTGCCGTCGTCGATGGCCGAGGTGGCGGCGTCCCGCGAGGACGTGCCCAACGACACCGCCAACCCGCTTTTCCGGTACGGCCACGGAGTCCCGCTCCCCTGAGCCGCCCCGGATTTCCCGGCGGCGGACGGCGGCCGCCCCGCGGTGTGAACCGCAGCCGCCCGGCGGTGCGGAGCGCATCCACACGGCAGCCGCCCGGCGGTGCGGAGCGCATCCACACGGCGGCCGCTCGCCGGTGCGGATCGCATCCGCCCGGCGGTCGCGGGGTGACCGGAAGGGGTCGCCTGCCGCGCGGGGTGGCCACGGGCGGTGTAACCACGGGAGCGATGGTTCGGCCGGTGAGGTGCTATTCGTAGCGAAGCCGCGAAGTTGATCTTCTGCCCTTGACCCGTTCTATTCAAATGACGCAGCCCCGGCCGGAAATGATCGGCCGGGGCTGCGTCAGGTCTCGGGTCAGTGGGCCATCGCCCGGGGAGCGTCCGGGTCCACCGTGAGGGGGCCGGTGCGGAAGAGCAGCGCGCCGACCACGGCGGCCAGGACGAAGAAGCCGGCCGACCAGAAGAAGACCGTGTGGTAGCTCTCCAGCGCGGCCTGGGCCTGGGTGAGCTGCGAGGCGGTCCTGCCCACCAGGTAGTCCTCGGCGGCCGTGGCGGCGAAGGAGCTGAGCAGCGCGGTGCCGATCGAGCCACCGATCTGCTGCACCGTGTTGATCATCGCGGAGGCCACGCCGGCGTCGCTGTGTGCCACGCCCGAGGTGGCGGCGTTCTGGGTCGGCGCGAAGACCAGGCCCAGGCCAAGACCGATGATGATCAGGCCGGGCAGGACTCCGGTGACGTAGGTGGAGTCCAGTTCCAGGCGGGTCAGGAACAGCATGCCGCCGGCCGCCATCAAGGCGCCGACCGGGACCAGCGGGCGCGGGCCGATCTTCGGGGCCAGCATCGAGCCGGCGGTGGTGGCGGTCAGCATGACCGAGCCGAGCATCGGCAGGAACGCCAGACCGGTCTGGATCGGGGTGAACTGCAGGATGCCGGCCAGGTAGTAGGTGAGGAAGAGGAAGATGCCGAACATGCCGGCGCCGGCGATCGCGATCGAGGCGTACGAGCCGCCGCGGTTGCGGTCCAGGACGACGCGCAGCGGGAGCAGCGGGTGGGCGGCGCGGCGCTCGATGAAGACGAAGGCGATCAGCAGGATCACACCGGCCGCGATCGGGCCGAGGGTCATCGCGTCGGTCCAGCCGTCGGTCTCGGCGTTGCCCAGGCCGTAGACCAGGGCGACCAGGCCGGACACGGCGGTGATGGTGCCGGGCACGTCGATCCGGCCGTGGGCGCGGACCGGCTCGTCGGTGAGCTTGGCGAAGGCGCCGGCCACCGCGATCGCGGCGATCACCAGGTTGACGTAGAGGCACCAGCGCCACGAGACGTACTCGGTGAGGACGCCGCCGAGCAGCAGGCCGATGCCGCCGCCGGCACCGGAGATGGCGCCGAAGATGCCGAACGCCTTGCCGCGCTCGGCCGGCTCGGTGAACGTGGTGGACAGCAGCGACAGGGCGGCCGGGGCCAGCGCCGCGCCGAACGCGCCCTGCAGCGCGCGGGCGAAGATCAGCAGTTCCAGGTTCTGGGCGGCGCCGCCGAGCGCCGAGGCGAGGGCGAACCCGACCAGGCCGATGACGAACATCCGCTTGCGGCCGAAAAAGTCGGAGAGCCGGCCGCCGAGCAGCAGCAGGCTGCCGAAGGCGAGGGCGTAACCGGTCACCACCCACTGCCGGCCGAAGTCGTCGAAGCCGAGGTCGGCCTGGGCGGTGGGCAGCGCGATGTTCACGATGGTGGCGTCCAGCACCACCATGAGCTGGGCCAGCGCCAGGACCACCAGGGCCCACCAGCGGCCGGTGTCCCGTCCGGCGGATGTCGGCCGTTCGACGACGGTGCTGCTCATTGTTGTTCCGGGCCTTCCGTGGCTGGGGCGTGGTTCCACTCCAGTCGGCAGGCCGGTCATCCGGCTGAGGGATGCGTCAGTCTTTTTGTGTCATCCGGTTCCACCGGGCCAGGTTGTGTTTCGCGTCGACCAGGGCGTCGTGCCGGCCGGCCATCTCCGGCAGGTGCGGGCGGCCCAGGTCGTCCCACTTCTGGCGCAGATCCTTGGTGAAGCGGGGGATCTCCCGGGGCAGCGCCGGCATGGCGCCCCACAGCTGGGCCAGGGCGACGTGGTCGTACGCCGCGTACCAGGCCCAGAGCTCCATCTGCTCGCCGCGGCCGCGGATCGGCTCGATCAGGAACTCGTACAGGTCCTCGCGGATCCGCTCCCGGCTGCGCCAGGACTTGTCGGACGGCGAGGGCAGCTTGTCGAGCACGTTGCGCCGCACCCAGGGCACGGCGCGAGAGTCGTCGAACTCGGTGCTGACCGCGTAGAACTCGCGGCCGAACTCGTCGACGACACCGATCGAGACCAGGTCGACGATCCGACCGTCCTCGATGAATTCACAGTCATAGAAATAGCGATAAACCACCGCCGACCTCCCCACCCTCCACCCGTAAAGAGGATGAAGAACTCCTTATGGATCAGTTTCCCCTACGCCGATCAGGAGGTCTCCGTCAGGGCCGCCCGTGCCAGCATCAGACCCTCCGGGCAGTCGTGGCGGGCGGACCGGTCGGCCAGCACCGCCCAGCGCAGCCGCAGCAGCACCGGCAGCGCGGCCTCCACCTCGTCGGCGCTGACCGGCCCGGCGCCCAGGTAACCGGCCACCAGCTCGGCGGCGTGCTCCGGCCCGCCGGCGTAGGCGACCGCGGCGGCCAGGTCGTAGACCAGCGGCCCGGTGCCGCTGGCCCCGCAGTGCAGCGGCCCGGAGCGTCCGGTCGCCGGATCGATCGCGAAGACGTCCGGGGCCGGGTCGCCGTGCAGCACGCCGTAGGTGAGCTGATCGGTCACGGTCAGCCGGGTGACGGCCCCGACCGCGCCGGCCACCGCGTCCCGCACCCACGGCTCGGCGTCCAGGTGCCCGGCGTCCGGATCGGGCATCTGGACCGGGCGCAGGCCGGAGTGCCGGAAACCGCGCAGTGCCCGGTGCACGGCGCCCAGCCGCTCGCCCCACCACTGCTGGTCCACCGGATCCCGCCCGTCCAGGCAGCGCCCGGGCAGCCGGCGCAGGACCGCGAGCACCCCCTGCGGTACGACCACGGTCAGCGCCCCGCCGAGGGTGCGGACCGGGGCTCCCGCGTCGATCCGCGCGCCGAGCAGGTGCTGGGCCGCGGCGAGCCCGGCCTCGACCGACTGCCGGGCGGCACTCTCGGCGAGGCGGGCCACGTACCGGGCGCCGCCCGCGGTGAAGTCCCATCCACACGACATCAGGACCAACGGAAGTCCGGTCAATTCGGACGGAACGAGGTGCCACTGGTCGCGCAGCACCGATCGAAGGAATTCGTCATCCGGCACCGCGGGATTATCTCGACACAAGCCACCAAAGCGACGGACAACCGGGGCGACAGTCACTCAGCGAGATAGACGGTTTACAGAACGCTACCGAAGGGACATGATCGTACGGAGCGTGTTTCGATGTCCGTTTTCTAAATGGCGCCGCGAGCGCGCTTCATGCTAAGAGTGATCGTTCGCGTCCTGGGGCCGACGCAGACCGGAGTCCGATCGCGGTCCCCACCGGGGGAGGGATCAACGCCGTGGACCATCGCATGCCGGATCCCGGCGACGCGCTGACTGGCGTGGACATGTTCGCCGGGCTGGAGCCGGAGGTGCGCCAGCGGGTCATCGCCGCGGCCGTTCCGCGCCACTACCGCAAGGGGCAGATCCTCTTCGTCGAGCACGACCCCGGCGATTCCCTGATCATCATGAAACGGGGCGCCGTCGCCGTCTTCCGCACCGCGCCGACCGGGGAGCGCGCCGTGCTGACCGTGGTCCGACCACCGGACGTCCTCGGTGAGGTGTCCCTGCTGGACGCGTCGACCCGCAGCGCGTCCGCCGAGGCCATCGAGGACTCCCAGGCGCTGTCGCTGTCCCGGGTCGCCTTCATGGAGCTGGTGCACTCCAACCCGCGCATCCTGGACGCGGTGATGCGCTCGGTCGGCGGCCTGATCCGCCGGCTCACCGAGCAGAACGCCGATCACGTCTTCCTCGACCTGCCCGGCCGGGTGGCCAAGACCCTGGTCCGGCTCTCCGGGGAGAGCCAGGCGCCGATGATCACCATCGAGCTGAACCAGAGTCAGCTGGCCGAGATGGCCGGCGGCTCCCGGCAGAGCGTCAACCAGGCGATCGGCTCGTTCGCGAGCCGTGGCTGGCTGCGCACCGAGGGCCGGCGCATCGTGGTCACCGATGTGCAGGCCCTGCGGCGGCGCGCCGGGATGCAGGGCTGAGGGTCAGGCCGTCATTTCCGGGTCGAGGCGTAGACGTCGACGTACTCGCGGCCGGACAGCGCCATGAGCTCGTACATGATCTCGTCGGTGATCGCTCTCTCGACGAAGCGGTCACCGCGCTGGTCGGCGTAGCGGGAGAAGTCCAGCGGCGCGCCGACCCGGATCCGGACCCGCTTGACCGACCACATCATCGCGCCGGTCGGCTGGATCTCGTCGGTGTTGAGCAGCGCCACCGGCACCACCGGGGCGCCGCTCTCCAGGGCCAGCCGGGCGACGCCGGTCTTGCCGCGGTAGAGCCGCCCGTCCGGCGAGCGGGTGCCCTCCGGATAGATGCCGGCGACGTTGCCCTCGCGCAGCACCCGCAGCAGCGTGTCCAGAGCCGCCTGGGCCGCCTCGCCGCCCGAACGGTCCACCGGGATCGTCCCGGCGCCGGTGAAGAACATCCGGGAGAACCACCCCTTGATCCCCTTGCCGGTGAAGTATTCGGCTTTGGCGACGAAGGTCACCTTTCGCTTCATGATCAGCGGGGTGAAGATCGAGTCGGAGAACGAGAGATGGTTGCAGGCCAGAATCACCGGCCCGGACCGGGGCACGTTCCTCAGGCCCTCCACCTTGGGACGGAAGAGCAGTCTCAGGAGCGGTCCGAGGAGCACCAACTTCAGCATCCAGTAGAACACTGACGTCCTTTCGACTTCGGGCCTCCGCGGGTCCGGGGCGACAGGAAGCGTACGAAGCGGGGGCGGCGCGCCACAACGCACTCCCGCAACAGGTGCCTGCCGTGTCACCATTCAAGGCACGGTCGGCAAGGGGGTGTGCATCGGTGACAGCGGGTGGCGCCCGTCGCGGGCGGCGCGACAACGGGCTCGACGCCGCCGACTACGCGGCGGCAGGCGACGTGGATCCACGCATCGGTGAGCATCTGCTCGACGTGCTGGCGGCCGGGGGCATAGCGGCCTACCTGCAGCCCACGGCCGATCTCAATCCGATCCTGCGGGCGACCACGCTGCCCGCACGGCCGATCGATCGGCTGTTCGTGGACCGGACCCATCTGGAGACCGCCAAGGAGCACCTGCAGAAGGTGACCGGCGGCGTTCCGCCGACCCCACCGGCTCCCGCGGCGCCCGCGCCTCGGCCACAGGCCGAGGTGGACGAGGAGTGGGCCCGGATCATCGCGGGTTTCCACACCACGGTCGAGACGGAGAAGCCACCGTGGCCGGCGGCCGAGGACAGCCCCCGCCACGAGGAGCCCCGTCCGGTCGCCGAGGAGAACCCGCCGCACAACCGGCGGCGCACCGATCCGAAGGAGGAGCCGTCGCTCCTCTACGGACTCGACACGTTCGGCACCGATCTGCCCGACGAGAAGGACGAGGACGAGCGATACGTCCCGCCCCCACCCCCACCCCTGCCCCACATCTCGAAGTACGCCGTGCTGGGCATCCTGGGCGTCGTGGTCGGTTTCCTGTTGCTGGTCTTCCCCGGCCTGGTGCCGATCGACTCGTTCACGGTCTCGGTGCTGGGTTTCGCCGCGATCGTCGGCGGGGCGGTCACACTGGTCTGGCGGCTGCGCTCCGGTGACGACGACGACGAATTCGACGACGGCGCCGTCGTATAGACAATCTTGGGTGTCCGACCGATAACCTACGGTGATGCGTCAGAGTTCGCTCGTCGTCATCGCCAACCGCCTGCCGCTGGATGACAGCGCCGCCCCCGACGGAGCCTGCGAGTGGCGCCGCAGCCCCGGCGGCCTGGCCAGCGCCCTGCACGCGATCCTGGAACAGACCCCGGCGACCTGGGTCGGCTGGGGTGGCGGCGTCGGCCCGGCGCCCGCCCTGCCGGACATCGGCAGCCTGCGCCTGCGGCCGGTCCCGCTGACCGAGGACGAGCTGCGCGGCTACTACGAGGGGTTCGCCAACTCGACCCTGTGGCCGCTCTACCACGACGCGGTGCAGCAGCCCACGTTCGACCGGGGCTGGTGGGAGACGTACCGGACGGTCAACCAGCGGTTCGCCGAGGCGGCCGCCGAGGTCGCCGAGCCCGGAGCCGCCGTCTGGGTGCAGGACTACCACCTGCAGCTGGTCCCCGGGATGCTCCGGGAGTTGCGGCCGGACGTGATGATCGGCTTCTTCATGCACGTGCCGTTCCCGCCGCCGGAGCTCTACATGCAGCTCCCCCGCCGGGTCGAGCTGCTGCGCGGCATGCTCGGCGCGGACCTGGTCGGGTTCCAGCGCGAACAGGCCGCCCACAACGTCGCCCAGCTGGCCGTCAAACTGCTCGGCGCGGAGGTCGCCGGCGACACCATCACGGTCGACGGGCGGACCGTGCACACCGGCGCCTTCCCGGTCTCCATCGACGTCACCGAGATGCGCGCGCTGGCCGCCCGGCCGGACGTGGTCACCCAGGCCGAACAGCTGCGGGACAGCCTCGGCCGGCCGAAACGGGTGCTGCTCAGCGTCGACCGGCTGGACTACACCAAGGGCATCGAGCACCGGCTCACCGCGTACCGCGAACTGCTCCGCGACGGCCACGTCAAGGTCCGCGACACGGTGCTGGTGCAGGTGGCGGTGCCCAGCCGGGAACGGGTGGAGAGCTACCGGGAGCTGAAGGACCGGATCGAGGCCGAGGTCGGCCGGATCAACGGCGAGTTCGGCCGGGTCGGCGAGCCGGCCATCCACTACCTGAACCAGCCGTTCAGCCGGTCCCAGCTGGCCGCCCTCTACCGGACCGCCGACGTGATGGTGGTGACCCCGCTGCGGGACGGGATGAACCTGGTCGCCAAGGAGTTCGTGGCGGCCCGCGAGGACGGCGCCGGCGCGCTGGTGCTCAGCGAGTTCACCGGCGCCGCCGCCGAGTTGGCACAGGCCTTCCTGGTGAACCCGCACGACGTCGACGGCCTCAAGGACACCCTGCTGCAGGCCATGGAGACGGACCCCGCCGACCTGCGCGCCCGGATGTCGGCGATGCGGCAGCACCTGGCCGACCACGACATCCTGGCGTGGGCCCGCGCCTACCTGTCCGCGCTGGACCACACCGGACGGCTGGCCGAGTCCCTGCCCTGAGCCCCGATCGTCAGCGGGCCGGCGTCTGCTTGCCCAGCCAGTCCAGGATCGCGTCGATCGGCTCCTGCCAGCTCGTCTCCAGCATCAGGTAATGGCCCATGCCGGGGAACAGCAGCGGCGCGCCGCCGTACCGGGCCGCCGCCTTGTCCAGCTCGGGCCGCCGCACCACCCGGTCGTCCGGGCTGCCCACCACCAGGGTGGGCGGTCCGCCGACCGGTTCCGGCAGGGCGTCCCGGCCGAACAGCTCGGCCCGCGGCCGGGCCCCGATCCGCTCCAGGTGGGCCTGCGCCTGTTCGGCCGGCAGCCCCGGGCCGAACAGCTGCTTCGCGGAGAACCGCAGCGGCCCGCCGAACAGCGCCGGAATCGTCCCGGCCGGGTTGCCGCGCAGCGCCGCACCGAGCGCCGCCCAGCCGTCCAGCACCGGCGACACCAGCACCGCGGCCCGGGCCGGATAGCGGCCCAGCGCGCGAGCCACCACCCGGGCGCCGGTCCCGTGCCCGATCAGCACCGTCTGGCGGGGCAGCGCGGCCGCGGTCTGCACCACGTCGTGCGCCTGGGCCCGCAGGTCACCGCCGGGGCGCGGGGTCACCGCATGCGACGGCCAGCCCCGCGACGCGGCATGCGCCAGCCAGTGCTCGGTGAAGGCCCAACCCCCATGACCCATTCCCGGTACGAACAACAGCGGTGGCCGCTCGCCGTCGTCCTCCTCCGGCAGGCGTGACACGACCTCACGATCACCTGCCGGTACGGGGTCCGACCAGTCCTGGAAGCGAAGGATCTCGCTCACTTGACGCTCTCCATACGATTCAGCAGGCTCTCGACGGCCCGCAGGTAGTCGACGTGGCCGACCTCGAACCAGTAGCGGCGGGTCGGCACCACCTTGCGCCGGGACCACGACTCCAGCGGCCGCTCGGACTCCTCACGCTGGACCGCGGTGGCCTTCTCCGGGTCGCGGGCGCGCAGTTTCAGCCAGCGGGCCACCGCGACGCTCTGCCAGTGGGCGATCGGGAACAGACCGCTGTCCGGCTGGACCAGACCGACCACGGCCAGCGTCGGATGCCGCCGGGCGAACGTGTGCAGGTGCAGGTCCGGGCGGCCGTGCTCGTCGGCGTCGAGCAGTTCCGGGGCGGCGAAGTCGAACCGTGGCCGGTACCCGGTCGCGGTGATCACCAGCTGCGGCTCGATGATCCGGCCGTCGGCCAGCGTCACCTCGGTGCCGTCCCAGCCGGTCACGTCCGGCACCGGCATGATCCGGCCGTGCCCCAGATAGTGCGGCAGCAGGCCGTTGACCACCGGGTTGCTCTCGAACGGGGTGTGCTCCGGCGCCGGCATCCCCCATCGGGTCAGGTCGGCGGCGACCCGGCGGTTGCGGCGGCGGCGCAGCCAGGACGGCGCCCGCTCGTTGGCCAGCTGGTCGGCGGGACGGCTGCCCACGTACTTCGGGGCGAACCAGTAACCGCGCCGGGTCGAATGCCACACCTGATCGGCGTGCTGGGCGGCCTCCACCGCCAGGTCACAGCCGGTGTTGCCGCCACCGATCACCAGGACCCGCTTGCCGCGCAGCCGGGCCGGATCCTTGTACGCGCTGGAGTGGATCACCTGGCCGAGGAAGTCCCCGGGGATCTCCGGTTGCACCGGCGCCCAGTTGTGCCCGTTGGCGATCACCACGGCGGCGTACCGCTGCACCCGGGAGGAGCCGCCGCCGGTGGACCGGATGGTCACGTCCCAGCGGCCGTCCGCGACCGGGACGATGCTCACGACCTCCATGCCGTACCAGATGTGCTCGCCCAGCCCGAAATGCCTCGCGTACCGCTCCAGGTACTCCAGCACCTGCTGGTGGTGCGGGTAGTCGGGCCAGGTGTCCGGCATCGGGAAGTCCGGGAACTCGGTCAGCGGGCGGGACGAGACGAGATAGGTGCCGGCGTAGACCGGGCTGCGGTCGTGGCGCCAGTTCCAGGCGCCGCCGACCGAGGTCTCACGCTCGTAGCAGTCCACCGCGAAGCCCTGCTCGCGGAGGTTCTTGATGGCGGTCAGGCCGCTGGCGCCGGCACCGACGACGCAGACGGCGTCACCACGGTCACCGAGGTCCGGGGAGTCTTGCACCCGGCGATCCTTGCAGACGGCGCGCCTAGGAGGAAGGGAGCAAAAGGTCCACCACGAGCGGTAAATGATCACTCGCTGCGCGTGCCCGATCGGAAGCGACGATCTCGTAACGTTCGATGGCTACGTCCGGGCTGACAAAAAGCCCGTCGATGCACCGGGCCGGCTCCCGCGCCGGGAACGTCGGCACGTCGCCGGCCGCCCCGGACAGGCCGTCCGCCACCATCCGCCAGGCGCTGCCGCCCGGGCCCTCGTTCAGATCGGCGGCCACCACCAGCGGGCCCTTGACCTGATCCAACTCGGTCTTCCAGAAAGCGGCCTGGGACGGGCGCTCGGCCGGATCGGTGGCCAGATGCGAGCCGGACACGGTGAACCGGGCGCCGTGCACCTCACCCTCGGCGAACGCGGCGCCCCGCAGGTGCCGGCCCGGCGTCAGCGGATAACGCAGACACCAGGACCGGTGCACCCGCACCCGCAGGTTCACCAGCAGCAGATTGCCCAGCGAGTGCAGCCCGCCCTCGGCCACCACCAGACCGCAGTCGGCGGCCAGGTGCGCGCACTTCTGCCGCCACCCGAACCGGCGCGGCGCCTCCTGCACCACCAGGACGTCCGGGGCCAGCTCCCGGACCAGGCCGGTCAGCGCGGCCCGGTCGTCGCGCAGGCCGTGCACGTTCCAGCTGACCACCCGTAACGGAACCATTCCCCGGCCCCTCTTCCCGGCCTCTCGCCTCAGACCACTCGGGCCAGGTCGGCGGCGCCGACCACGCCGGCGTCGTTGCCCATCAGGGCGGCGTGGACATCGGCCACCGGGAACCGGTTCCGGTTGGCCAGCTGCTCCCGGTAGGCCCGCTCGATCGGGCCCATCAGCAGCGGGCCCGCGTCGATCACGCCGCCGCCGATCACCATGATCTCCGGGTCCAGGCTCTGCGCGAGATCCGCCAGGCCCACCCCCAGCCAGTAGCCGACCTGGGCGAACGCGTCCATCGCCACCCCGTCGCCGGCCCGGGCCGCCTCGGTGATCTGCCGGCCGGTGATCGCCAGCGCGTCGCCGCCGGCCAGCTCGAGCAGCTTCGCCGCCCGGTCCGGTTCCTGCCGCGCGCCGGCCCGGCCGAACCGGACCAGGGCGTTGCCACTGGCGTACTGCTCCAGGCAGCCCAGCCGGCCGCAGCCGCACGGATGCCCGTCCGGCACCGACTGGATGTGGCCCAGCTCGGCGGCGATGCCGTGCGCGCCGTGCCACAACTTGCCGTTGATCACCACGGCGCCGCCGATCCCGGTGCCCACGGTGATCATCACCATCGAGTCGGCGTTCTTCGCGACCCCGAACCGGAACTCGGCCCAGCCGGCCACGTTGGCGTCGTTGTCCAGCACCACCGGCAGACCGGTCGCCTTGCTGACGTACGCCTGCAGCGGCTCGTCCCGCCAGGCCAGGTTCGGCGCGAACAGCACCGTCGACCCGGTGGCGTCGATCCACGCGGCGGCGCCGATCCCGATCGCGGTCGCCTCCGGGTACTGCGCCGCCAGCTCGGCCGCCACCTCGACGATCGTGTCCCGGGTGCCGGCCTGGTCCTCGGCCGGCGTCGGCCGCCGGTTCGCGGCGAGCACGGTGCCGTGCTCGTCGACCACAGCGCCGGCCACCTTGGTGCCACCCACGTCGATTCCGATGGTCAGCGTCACGCTGCCCGTCCCCTCTGCAAACAGTTCACACCGCGCCGGCGGGACGGGCGCCGTCGCCGCTCCCCGCTTCACGGTCCTCGGGCGCCGAGGCACCCCGCACATGATCCACGCTACGGGTCGCCCCGCCACCACCCGCCGCCGCCTCCACCGCTCCGGCCTCCGCTCCAGGCGTGGCCTCCGGCTCCGGTGGGCTCTCCGGCTCGGCAGCGGTCGCCATGGCCCAGACGTCGGCCCGGGCCGGACCGGCCGGGGGCCGCACCGATGAGGATGCGGGATCGGTGGCCGTACCCCCATGGCCGGAAGTCCCGGCGTCGCGGGCCGCCCTGGCCAGTTCGACCGCCCTGGCCACCGCCTCTTCCGCGGCCGCGGCGCGGGCCCGGGCCGCGGCGGCGGCCTCCCGCGCGCGCTGCCGCTCGGCCTCCACCGCGCGGGCCCGCTCCGCCCGCACCCGCTCCGCCTCGGCCGCGGCTCGGCGTGCGTCATCCGCGCTGACCGCGCCCCACGGATCCGTCTCGGGGTCGACCGGCGCCTCCGGCACGTCGGGTCCGCCCGTCTCCGCCGCCGCGGAGACCGTCGTCGCCGCCGACCACGCCTGATCCGGAGACGGGGCCGGCTTGGGGCGGGGCGCGGGGGTGCGTGGCGGTGCGGTCATCGAAGAGAGGGTGCGCATCAGGCCGGCCACGCCGCTGGCGATCTCGCCCGCGCTGGTGGCGAGCCGTTCGGCGGTCTCCGGGCTGGGGTCACGGACGGCCGCGATGGCCTTGCAGACCGGGCAGACGCAGCACTCGGCGCTACCGGTGGACCAGGGACCGGCACTGCCCTCGGACCGCGAACCGTGGCCGGTGCTCCCGGCGGACCAGGCGGAGACGGCGTCGGCGACGGCCTTGACCCCGGCCGAGGCGGCGGCGCTCGCGCCCGCCGAAGCGGCATGTGAGGCGGCTTGGGCACCCACGCTGTTGAGCAGCCCCAGCACCGTCTCACCGAGCTGCCCCAGCCCGTCCTCCACCGATCCCGACGATGCGGACGGCCGGTCCGGACCGGATGAATCGGAGGCCGGGCCGGCCGGCTCGGTGGTGTCGGAGGGCGGGCCGAACGGTGACCCGGCGGACGCCCTGGCGAGGACGGCCGCGACCAATCGTTCCGCTTCCTCGCGCGCTGACCCGGCCATCCGCACTCCCCTCGGCCCGCGACGGGGCCGCGGGCTGACGCTCGATCCGCGGCTCAGACCGCGGGCTGGCTTTCGACTCGGCGTTTGAGCTCGCGCAACGCCGTGTCCATGATCATCTTTTCGGCCTTGCGGCGGAACATGCCGAGCATGCCGATGGCCAGGTCGACCGCCAGCGTGTACGTCACCGTCGTGCCGCCGGAGGCGTTGGCCACCAGGTCGTAGGAGCCCTCCTGGGAGCGCTGCGTCTTGGACGGCTCGGCCAGGGTCCACTCGATCCGGGACAGGTCGTCGGCGTACGCGTACTCCAACGTGTATTCGTCCACCAGCACCGTGGCGTCGATCTGGAAGCGCACCCGGGCGGCGTAACCGTCCTCGTACTCCTCGGTGATCTCCGCCTTCTTGATCGACTCGGCCCACTCCGGGTACGACGCGAAGTCGCAGATCACCGCGGCCACCCGGGCCAGGGGCGCATCAACCTGGATCGACTGTGTGGAGGTGTCCGCCATGCTCCGGAGGCTACCTGCCGGAAGCACCCCCGGACCGCACCGGGGCGTGCGTGCCCGAGCCGATGCCGGTCCCGGCGGATACCATCCGTCACGTGCCAGCACTCGTCAGTGGTCCCGCGCGTATCCGCCCGGCCGAAGCCGCGGCGCGCGTCGTCATGCTCCTGCTGGTCGCGGCTCTGACCGTCACCGCCACCGGCCAGCCGGCCCAGCTCGGCTGGATCGCCGCGCTGGCGGTCGCGGCGGCGCCCAGTTTCGTGGCCCGCGGCCATGCTCTCCTGGCTCCGCTGGGCCGGGCCGCCGAGGTGGTGGTGACCTGTCTGGCGGCCGGTTGGATCGCCGCGGCGGCGCAGGTCGCCGATCGGGTGGACGCCGGTTTCGGCGCCGAGGCGGTGTTGCCGTACCTGGCGGTGCCGTTGCTCACCGCGGCTCTGCGGCGCCGTCCGATGGAGGGGATCGGGCTGCTCGGCCTGACCGCTGTCACGATGGCCGCCGGTGGCGCCCTGGCCGGTCCGGGTGAGCCGCTGGGCCAGCCGGGTTATCTGGCGGCCTGTGCGCAGTGGCTGGTCCTCGGCGCGATCATCACGTTCGCCGCCGAGACGATGCGCCAGTTGCTGCAGCCGCCGGACCCGACCCCGCAGCCGTACGCCGAGGCCACCCGCCTGCTGACCCAGCTGCGCAGTGTGGCCCGCTCGCTGCCGGGCGCCACGCTGGACCCGGGTGGCATCTCCGAGCACCTGCTGGAGGAGTTGCGGGCGGTGGCTCCGGGGCACCGGGCGGCGGTGCTGTCGGCGAGCGGCGGTGGCCGGCTGGTGGTGCTGGCGCAGACCGGCGCGGAGCGGGTCGACTGGGAGACCACGCTGGACGCCGATTCCGGGATCGCGGACGCCTGGGCGACGCAGAATCCGCAGACGGCGAGCCGTTCGCAGGCGCGCAGTCATCAGGGCGGCGAGGTGTCCTCGCTGGTGGTGCCGCTGGTCGCCGGGGTCCGGACGATCGGTCTGGTGATCCTGGAGACGGACGAGCCGGGGGCGTACCCGTCGTCGGTGGTGTTCGCGGTGACCGAGGTGACCGGCCCGGCCTCGCTGCGGCTGGAGGCGGCGCTGCTGTTCGACGACGTCCGTTCGCTGGCGACCAACGAGGAGCGTCAGCGCCTGGCCCGGGAGATCCACGACGGGGTGGCGCAGGAGCTGGTGATGGTCGGCTACGGCATCGACAACGCGCAGGCGACGCTGCCGGAGGGGGCCGAGGAGACCGCGGAGGAGCTGCGCGCGCTGCGGGCCGAGGTGACCCGGGTGATCACCGAGCTGCGGCTGAGCCTGTTCGAGCTGCGGTCCGAGGTCGACCGCAACGGCGGTCTGGCGCCGGCGATCGCGGAGTACGCGCGGACTCTGGGCACCAGCGCCGGCCTGCGGGTGCACTTCACGTTCGACGAGTCGACGGCGCGACTGCCGGCGGCGACCGAGGCGGAGCTGCTGCGGATCGCGCAGGAGGCGATCACCAACGCCCGCAAGCACGCGGGCGCGTCGAATCTCTGGGTGACCTGCACCGTCGATCCGCCGTACGCTCAGATCGAAGTTTCCGACGACGGCAAGGGGTTCGCGGACACCCGCCCCGACGGACGCTACGGTCTTACCATCATGGCGGAACGCGCCGAACGCATCCGAGGCCGTCTCGAGATCACGCCGCGACACCCCAGCGGGACAACCGTCGCTGTAGTGCTCGGAACACCGCCTCGGCGCGATAGCGTGCGAGATGGCGTTTCCGCGCAAGAAGGGGAGTAACCCGAGCATGTCGACCAGTCCGGCGCCGACGACGCGCACCAAGGTCCTCCTTGTCGACGATCACGACCTGATTCGCAAGGGGCTGCGACACGCATTCGAGCGCGACCGTCAGTTCGAGGTCGTCGGCGAGGCAGCCACCGCCGCGGAGGCGGTGCGCCAGGCCGGTGCGCTGCAGCCCGATGTCGTGATCATGGACCTCCGCCTGCCCGACGGCAGTGGCCTGGAGGCGACCCGCGCCCTGCGCAAGAACAACGCGAACATGGGCATCGTGGTCCTGACCATGTATGCCGGCGATGACCAGCTCTTCGGCGCTCTCGAGGCCGGGGCCAGCGCTTTCGTCCCGAAAACGGCTCCGGCGGACGAGGTGGTGGCCGCTGCCCGGCACGCCGCGTCGGCGCCGAGCGCGTTCACCGCGGCCGATCTGGCCGAGGCGATGAAGCGCCGTCTCGCCCCGTCCGGCCCGCAGCTGTCGCCGCGGGAGGGCCAGGTGCTCCGCCTGCTCGCCGACGGCATGAGCGTGGCCGGGATCGCCAAGCAGCTCTTCGTCTCGGAGTCGACGGCGAAGACCCACATCTCGAAGCTGTACGAGAAGCTGGGCGCGGCGAACCGGGCGCAGGCGCTGATGACCGCGCTGCGGCTGGGTCTGCTGGAAGCGCCGGACGCCCCGAAGTTCTAGACCCGACGAAAAGAAGTACGTATCGGACAGATTCGGCGTTTCTGTTTTTGAGGCGCCGAATCCAGTTATTCCTCCAGGGCTCGCAGGACTTTCCGTAGCAGCCCGTTGAGCTGCCGCAGTTCGTCGTGGTCGAGTGCGGCGAGCGCGCGCTGATCGACCGCCATGCCCTTGAAGATGTATTTGCTCCACATCTCCCGGCCCTGCTGGGTGGGCCGGACGATCACCCGCCGCCGGTCGGTGGCGTCCATCTGCCGGGTGATCAGCCCGGCCTCGTCGAGCCGGTCGAGCCGGCTGGTCATGGCCGCGCGCGTGACGTTCGCCGCTTCGGCGAGCTGGGCCGGGGTCGCCTCGGTCGGCCACGGCTGCACCATCAGCACGTGCAGGGTCTTGTAGTCCTGCACGGTGAAGCCCTCGGTGAAGATCTCCAGGTCGGCGCGGTCGATCCAGCGCTGGATGAACTTCATCCGGACCAGGGCGCCCTCGACCTCGGGCGCGAAGGTGGGCTCGTTCTTCCAGAACCCGGCCCACCGGGCCACATGCTGATCCACGCTGTCTTCCATGGGACGAGTCTGCCACCTCTCTGACTATTCGATTGCTGATAGTTAGACGATGAACTACATTCTCCGCTCATGACTCGTGACTTCCGCCTGATCGCCATCGGCATGGGCTTCTCCTGGCTGGGCAACGCCTTCCAGACCGTGGCGCTGGCCGTCGCGGTGATCACCACCGGCGGTGGTGCCCGTGACCTGGGCCTGGTCATGGCGACCAACATCCTCACGCTGCTGGCCGGCACCCTGTTCGGCGGCATCTGGGCGGACCGGCTGCAACCTCAGCGGGTCATGGTCGCCTCCGACGTGATCCGCTTCGCCGCCACCGCCGGCATCGCCGCCATGTTCGCCACCGGCGGTTACCACCTGGCCCTGCTCTGTGGCCTCACCGTCGTCTCGGCCGCCGCCGGCAGCTTCTTCAACCCGGCGATGAGCGCGCTGAAGCCGCTGCTGGTCCCGGCCGAGGACCGGCAGAAGGCGAACGCCACGCTCAGCCTGCTGCAGTCGATGTGCGGCGTGGCCGGGCCGGCCACCGCGGGCATCACCGTCGCCGCCTTCGGCGCGACGATCGGTTTCTCGATCAACGCGGTCAGCTTCCTGGCCTCGATGGCCGCGGTCGCCCTGATCCGGGTACGGGCCCCGCGCGGCCCCCGGGCGTCAGCCGTCCACGAACTGCGGGCCGGCTGGTTCGAGGTCCGCAGCCGCAACTGGCTGTTCGCCAACCTGCTCGGCGCCAGCACGTACCACGTGGCCAACGGGGTGATCCTGGTCCTGGTGCAGATGGTCGCGTTCGAGCGGCTGGGCGGCGCGCACGCGATCGGCTGGATCGCCGCCGCCGAGGGCCTGGGTGGGGTGATCGGCTCGGCGATCGGGATGCGGTTCCGGCCCCGGCGGCTGCTGTTCGCCGGGCTGCTGGCGCTGCCGCTGATGTCGGTGTGGGCGTTCGCGTACGTCTGGCCCGGCACCCTGGCCGCCGTCATGATCGGCGCCGTGATCGGGTACGCCGGCCTGCTCTTCTACGACGTCGCCTGGGACACCTCGCTGCAGGAGAACGTGCCGCACCGGGTGCTCGGCCGGGTCAGCTCGTGGGACTACATGACGTCGTTCGTGGCGATGCCGGTGGGCAACGCCCTGGCCGGCCCGCTGTCCGACCGGTTCGGCACCGACCGGGTGCTCACCGCGTGCGCGTGCGTGCTGCTGGCGGCGAGTGTCTCGATGCTGCTGGTCCCGGGCTGCCGCCGCCTGATCCGAACCGGTCAGCCGGCCCCGGATCCGGTGCACAGCGACCCGGCATTGGTCTAAAGCAGGGCCGCCAGCGCGGCAATCAGGTGCGGCTTGGCCGGCACCCCCGTCGCGCGGCGGACCTCCCGTCCCGCGGAATCCAGGATCACCAACGTGGGGGTACGCCGGATCTCCAGCTCCCGTACCTCGGCCAGATGACTCTCGGCGTCCACTTCGACGTGCCGCACGCCCGGGAGCAGCGCGGCGACCTCGGCACTGACCCGGCGCATCGCACGGCAGGGCGCGCAGAACGCCGTGGAGAACTGGAGCAGGGTCGCGGAGGCGGGCTCCACTCCCAGCCGTTCCAGGAGGCGGGCATCGATGGGCGTACCGGAAACCATGTCTTGATCTTCGCTCGTGAAACCAGAAGCGGCCAGGTTGATCAGGCGGACTGATAGGCGCTGGCCTGCAAGGTGAACAACTGCGCATAGAGCCCGTCCGCCGCCAGCAGCTCGTCGTGCCCGCCCTCCTCGACCACCGCCCCGTGATCGAGGACGTAGATCCGGTCCGCCTCGCGCACACTGGCCATCCGGTGCGTGATCAGCACCACGGTCCGCCCCGCGGCCAGGTCGCGAAGCCGCTGGTAGACCTCGTGCTCGGCCCGCGCGTCCAGGTTCGCGGTCGGTTCGTCGCAGATCAGCAGCGGCGCGTCCCGGTGGAAGGCCCGGCTGACCGCGAGCCGCTGCCACTGCCCGCCGGACAGGTCGGCGCCGTCGGTGAAGTGCCGGGACAGCAGCGTCTCGTACTCCCTCGGCAGCTCCATCACGAAGTCGTGGGCGTCACCGGCCCGCGCCGACTCCCGGACCTGCTCCAGGGTGACCGGCCGGTCGTGCCGCCCGATCGCGATGTTCAACCGCGCCGACAGCGGCCACCGGGTGGGCTCCTGCATGACCACCGCGACCCGCTCCCGCATCGTCTCCGGATCAAAATCGGTCGCGTCCCGGCCGTCCCAGGTCACCGTGCCGGACTGCGGACGGTAGAGCCCGGCCAGTACCGCCGCCAGCGTCGACTTGCCCGAGCCGTTCTCCCCCACCAGCGCGATGATCTGTCCCCGCCGCAGGGCCAGGCTGACGTCGCGGACCGCGGGTTTCTCCGCGTCCGGGTAGCTGAAGGTGACCCGGTCCAGACGGATCTCGGTGAAGACGTCAGGCGCCCGGCTCCCGGACGGCTCCGCCTTCGCCAGCGACAGCTCGCAGAACCCCTGGAAGTCGGCGAAGTAGAGGCCCTGTTCGTAGATCCGGTTCGCGGTGAACGCCAGCTCGGTCAGCTTCCCGATGCCCATGTTGATCGCGTAGGCGGCGGCGCCCGCGGTGGCCAGCGCCATCCGGCCGGTCCAGAGCAGCCAGAACAGCATCGCGTACGCCAACCCGGTCGCCAGCCCGCTCAGCGCCTGCCCGATCAGGTTCGTCCGGACCACCCGCCCGATCACCCGGATCTCCTCCAGGGTGGAGATCCGCATCAGCCGGCCGGCCTCGGTGAGCAGGAACCGCCGGACCGTGAAGGCGCGCAGCTCGGCGGCCGGCTCCCGGGCCGCCAGCAGGTGGCTGAGCATCCGCTGCCGCCGCCACACCGCGATCAGCCGCAGCCGGCTGCGGTACCCCAGTTTGGCCGCCCGCGCCGCCGCCCAGCCGGTCGGCAGCACCGCCAGGACCAGCAACGGCAGCAGCGCCGGATGCAGCACCGCCAGCACCCCGGCCGCCGCGACCAGCCCCACCAGATGGGTGAGCAGCTCGATCCCCTGGTCCACCACCTGCTGGGCGGCGAACGTACCGCGGTCCCGGGCCCGTTCCATCGCGTCGCGCCAACCCGGATCGTCGAACGTCGCCAGGTCCACCCGGGTGGTCAGGTCCATCAGCTTCAACTCGGCGGCCTCGGACACCATCGGCGACAGCCGCCCGTGCGCCACCGTCGCCGCCGACTGCAGCAGACCCCGAACGGCAAGGGCCAGGACCAGCAGACCCAGCGCCGGTACGGCGGCCCGCACCCGTTCCGGGGTGGGCCCGGCCCGCAGCAGACCGTCCAGCACCCCGACCACGCTGATCAGTCCCACCGCGGCGGCGATCCCGGCCGCCAGCTGCGACATCAGCACCGCGAGGGTGGTCCGTGGACTGGCCCGCCAGGCGAGCAGCCAGGCCTCCCGCAGCAGTCGCGGCAGCCGCCGGACCATCTGCAGAACCGTGGTGTTGGCCGCCTCCTCGGTGCTGGTCAGCCAGTAGGGCAGGGCCAACTCGCCGTCCTGTTCGGCAAGCATCCCCTCGGGGGTGACCGCCTCATCGTCAGACATAACTGTTGTTCTATGCGCTGCGGCCACCACCCGATCCCGGAAAGATCCGGAATCGGGTCACTCACTCATGCACTTTCAACATCCCGGTCAGGCGGGCGGCCTGGGTCTCCCAGCGCCACTCCCGCTCCACCCAGGCCCGGCCCGCCTCGCCCATCGTCTTCGCCTTGACCGGGTCGGCCAGCAGCTCGGCGACCCGTCCGGCGATCGCCGGCACGTCGCTGCCGCCGACCACGTAGCCGGTCTCGCCCTCGCGGACCGCGTCCGGAGCCCCGCCGGAGTCACCGCCGACGACCGGCAACCCGGTGGCCGACGCCTCGAGATAGACGATGCCCAGGCCTTCGACGTCAAGACCGGCTGCGCGGGTACGGCAGGGCATGGCGTAGACGTCCCCGGCCGCGTAGTGGTCGGGCAGTTCCGCCCACGGCACCGACCCGGTGAACACCACGTCGGCCTCGACGTCGTTCTCCCGGGCCAGCCGCTCCAGGGTCTTGCGGTAGGGACCGCCGCTGACCAGCAGCAACGCGGCCCCCGGCACCCGGCGGCGGATCTCCGGCATCGCCCGGATCAGCATGTCCTGGCCCTTGCGCGGCACCAGCCGGGAGACACAGACGACCACCGGGCGGCCGGTCAGCCCGTGCCGGGCCCGGACCGCGGAACCGTCCACGCCGGGATGGAACTTGTCCACGTCCACCCCGGGCGCCAGCCGTTTCAGCTCGGTCAGCCCGTGCAGCGCCTTGTCCAGGCGGGTCCGCTGGTACTCCCCCAGGTAGGTGAGCGCGTCGTTGCCGCGGGCGATCCGCCGCAGCAGGGTGCGGGCGCCGGGCAGCGCGGCCCAGCCGATCTCGTGCCCGTGGGTGATACCGACCGCCCGGCGGATCCCGGTGGTCCGGCGCAGCCCGTGGGCGAGCAGCCCGAGCGGGGCGGCCGCACCGAACAGGACGCTGTCGCAGTCGTGCGCGCGGGCCAGCTCGGCGGCGCGGCGGGCGACGGCCGGGGTGGGCAGCAGCATCCCGGTCTTCTCCCGGACCACCTCGAACGGCTGCTCGGCGTCGAACGCGGCGGCGCCCCGCCAGGTCGACGAGTAGACCACGATCGAGCCGGCCGGCTGGCGGACCGCCAGGTTGTGCACGAACTGCTGGATCCCGCCGGGCCGCGGCGGGAAGTCGTTGGTGACCAGCAGGGTCCGGCCCATCAGCGTTCTCCCCGGGCCCAGGCGCGGGCGGCGGCCATCCGCTGCACGGTGGAGGGGTGCGAGGCGAACATGGTGTGCTCCCAGGCCGGCGGATCGGGATCGGACAGGTTGACGGTACCGAGGCGGCGCTGCATCGCCTCGAAGGTCTCCGGGTCGCCGGTGAGGGCGAGCGCGTGGGTGTCGGCGCGGGCCTCGACCCGCCGCGACACCCAGGCCTGGGCCGGCCCGGCGACCAGACCGGCCACTGTGGTGACGGCCAGCAGCAGGCCGATGGCCCGGGGCTCGGCGATCGAGTCGACACCGGCCAGGTCGAGCAGCCACCGCCAGGAGCCGAGCAGGAAGAGGAAGACCACGGCGAGCGCCGCGCCCAGGGCGCCCAGGATCGTGCCGGTGAGCACGTCGCCGTCCTTGGCGTGACCGAGTTCGTGCGCGGCCACCGAGACGACCTCGTCCGGGGTGGCCTCGGTCAGCATGGTGTCGTAGACGACGATCCGCCGGGTCGGGCCGAGCCCGGAGACGTAGGCGTTGACCGCCCGGGTGCGCCGGGACGCGTCGGCGACCAGCACGTCCTTGACCGGCACCCCGTCACGGGCGGCCAGCTCGAGCAGCTCGGTGCGCAGCGGCCCGTCGGCCATCGGGGTGAACTTGTTGAAGACCGGCTCGACCAGCACCGGCAGCACGAACGAGAGCAGCACCACCAGACCGGCGGCCCCGGCCGCGCCGAACGCCCACCACCAGCGCGGCGCGAAGTGGGTGACGGTGAAGAACGCGGCCAGCACGATCGCGCCGAGCACCGCGCCGAGCCCGAGGGACTTCAACAGGTCGACGGTCCAGCCGCCCCAGGACTGGGTGGAGATCCCGTACCGGACCACGATGGTGTGCCGCCACGCCGCCAGCGGCAGCGTGATCAGCTCGGTGAGCAGCACGATCGCCAGCCCGCCGAGGACCGCCCGGGCCAGCCAGTGGTCGCCGAACGGCTGGCCGGCCAGCTCGACCAGCCGGGCGCCGAGCGGGGTCAGACCCAGGAGCAGGGCCAGGACCAGACCGAGGACCATGCTGGCGTACGACCCGGGGCGCAACGCGGCGTGGAAGGCCCGGCCCCGGTCCACCTTCTCCGCGGGCAGCTGCTGGAGAGCGGCCAGCTGATCGGCACGCGGCGCCGGCGAGCGGTGCCGGGGCACGGTCAGCACGGCGAAGACGATCAGCGCCACCAGCAGCACAGCGAACGTGCCGGCCGCCCAGAGTCTCGGCGTCACGAACGCGACAGCCGGCGCAGCAGGGAATCCGCTCCCATCGGGTAGGCCCCGTGCCGGCGCACCCCGTCGGCCACCTCGCGGTCGGAGGAGACCACCACCACCGGGCGGCCCGGCGGCTCGGCCCGGACCAGACGGCGGATCAGCTCGTCGGCGGTCATCCCCTTGCGGGAGAACAGCACCCGCACGCCGCGCGGGGCGGGTGGCAGGCCGTGCACCCGCTCGGCCCCGTCGAAGACCACGGTCACCTCGTCGCCGGTCTGCGCGGCGATCCCGCCGAGCCCGGTGATCAGGCGTTTGCGCTGCTGCTCCAGCGACATGTCGTTGAAGCCGCGCTTGGTCACGTTGTAACCGTCGACCACCAGGTGCGCCCGCGGCAGGGCGAGCAGCTGGTCCAGCCGGCCCGGGTCGTCGGTGTCCTGGGCCCGGGCGGTGGACCGCTCGGGCGCGCCGGGACGCTCGGCGGCGACGTCCGCCACAAAATCGGCGGGCAGCTTGTCGGCCGGGTTGAGGGCCAGCTCCCGTTTCAGCCCGGTGGCGGCCTGGTTGATCGTCTCGAGCAGCAGCCAGAGGCGGGCGTCGTCGACCGACCGGGCGTCCTTGGCGGCCTGTTTGCCGGTGGCCGCGGCGGCCTCGGCGTCGGCGAGGCGGGACTTCAGCCGGCGTACCTCCGCGTCGTGTTCCTGTGCGGTGTTCTTGGTCCGGCCCTTCTCGGTGGCGAGCAGGTCGGCGGCCCGTTTCTGGGCGGCCTGCGCCTCGCGCAGCGCCTTGGCCGTGGTCCGCGCCTCCTCGCGCAGCTGGCCCAGCTCCTCGCGGACCCGGGCCAGCTCGTCGCGGAGCTTGTCGGCCTCGACCCGGGCGACCGCCCGGTCGTGCTCGGCCCGGGTGGCGCGCTGCTCGGCGGCGCGCGCCTGAGCGGTGACCGCGGCGCTGTCGGCCTCGGCCCGGACCGCGTCACCGGCCGCGCCGATCAGCTCGCGCCAGCCGTCCGGGCGGGCCAGGTAGGCCAGCGCGGCCACCTCGACCGGGTCGGCGGCGGCCGGGGCGACGCCGCTGGTCACCGCGGTGCCGAGGTCACCGGCCTCGGTGACGATCCGGGCGCCGATGCGCTGCCGGAAGAGCGGGTCGGCGACCAGCTGGGCGGCGATGTCGCGGCCGCCGAGGCGGGCCCGGCGGTTGGGGGCGAAACGGGCGACCCGGCGCAGCGCGACGGGCATCTCGTCGGCGGGCAGGCCGGGCAGGGCGGCCGCGGCCAGCACGGTGATCCGCTGACGGACCGCCTCCGGTAACACCGGTTCGGGTGATATTTCCGTTTCGAGTGACAGACCCGACTCGAGCGAGAGGTCCGCAGCCTCCGGTACCGCCTCCTCCTCGGGGCGGTCATCTGGGTTCAGCAGTGCGGACATCCACCCATTCTCACACCGTGCACCGGTGATTGCCCCAGTGGAGCAAGTGATCTTTTCTCGCCCCGGCTCAGGTTTCTGTCATACCCCGGCTCTATCGTTGCCGCCCGTGACTCAACCCGCCTACGTCCAGGGCACTCTGGACACGCTGCTGGCCGCCGACGGGACGGTCGGCCCGGCCGCGCTGTCCCTGGCGGACACCACGTTCGTGGTGCTCGACCTGGAGACCACCGGCGGCGCGCCGGACGGCGGTGGCATCACCGAGATCGGCGCGGTCAAGGTGCGCTCCGGGGAGCAGCTCGGCGAGTTCGCCACCCTGGTCAACCCGGGCGAGCCGCTGCCGCCGTTCATCACCGTCCTGACCGGCATCACCGAGGCGATGCTGCGGCCCGCCCCGCCGATCGAGACGGTGCTGCCCACGCTGCTGGAGTTCCTGCGCGGCGCGGTCCTGGTCGCCCACAACGCGCCGTACGACGTGGGCTTCCTGAAGGCCGCCTGCGCCCGGCACGGTTACCCGTGGCCCAACCCGCGGGTGCTGGACACCGCGGCGCTGGCCCGGCGGGCGCTCACCCGGGACGAGGTGCCCAACCGCAAGCTCGGCACCCTCGCCCAGTTCTTCCGCTCCCCGGTCCAGCCCAACCACCGGGCCCTCGACGACGCCAAGGCCACCGTCGACGTGCTGCACGGGCTGATCGAGCGGCTCGGCAGCTTCAAGGTGTACACGCTGGGCGACGCGATCGAGTTCGCCAAGGCGGTCACCCCGGCACAGCGCCGGCAGCGGCACCTGGCCGACGGCCTGCCGCACGTGCCGGGCGTCTACATCTTCCGGGCCGCCGACGACCGGCCGCTCTACGTGGGCAAGTCCAAGGACGTGGCGACCCGGGTCCGCGGCTACTTCACGGCGAGCGAGAAGCGGGCCCGGATGTCCGAGATGCTCACCGCGGCGACCCGGGTGGAGGCCGTCGAGTGCGCGCACGATCTGGAGGCCGAGGTGCGTGAGCTGCGGCTGATCGCGGCGCATGCCCCGCCGTACAACCGCAGGTCGAAGTTTCCGGAGAGGATCGTCTGGCTGAAGCTGACCGCGGAGGCCTACCCGCGCCTGTCCGTGGTCCGGCGTCTCGCCGAGGACGGCGCCACCTATCTCGGCCCGTTCTCGTCCCGGCGGACCGCGGAACTGGCCGCGGCCGGCGTCTACGACGCCGTGCCGCTGCGGCAGTGCAACCACAAGCTCTCGCTGCGCTCGAAGACGCCGGCGTGCGCGCTGGCCGAGCTGGGCCGGTGCCCGGCGCCGTGCGAGCACGAGATAACCCCGGAGGACTACGACGTACGGGCGGCGCTGCCGTTCCGGTCCGCCACCTCGGGCGATCCGGGGCCGGTGATCGAGGCGATCCTGGCCCGCATCGAGGCGCTCTCCGGCAGGCAGCGCTACGAGGAGGCGGCGGTCGTCCGGTCCCGTCTGATCGCGCTGCTGCGGGCGCTGATCCGGATGCAGAAACTGGACGCCGTCACCCGGCTGCCGGAGCTGGTGGCGGCCCGCCGCGACGACAAGGGCGGCTGGGAGATCGCGGTGATCCGGCACGGGCGGCTGGCCGCCGCGGCCACCTCGCCGCCCCGCGAGCACCCCCGCCCGACACTGGACGCGGCGAAGCTGACCGCCGAGACGGTGCTCCCCGGATTCGGCCCGGTGCCGGCCGCGACCGCCGAGGAGACCGAGCGGATCCTGGCCTGGCTGGAGAGGCCGGACACCCGGTTGGTGGAAACCTCCGGCGACTGGGTGTCACCGGTTCGTGGCGCCGCGCGATTCATCGGCCTGCTGAACAGGGCCGAAGTGGCCGACTCATCCGTTCGCCTATCGGTAACTGACCGTTTGGATGACGCCCGCTCGCATAGGCTGTAGGGCACGCACTCCTTTCGCAAATGATTCGTCACAATTGCGGGCCTGCTCCTTGGCGATCCGGCCTCGACGATGATTCGCTGGGGAAGGAAACGCGAGCGACTCCGCGCACCGGGTGAGGCGCGGACGATCGGTGAGGGGGTGTCCGGGTGGACGTCGACGCCGGCCACGGCGCCGCATTCGGTCGCGCCATGCCGACCAGCACGTCCCCCTCGTTCACGCGACGCTTGCGCTCGCTGCTGAATTTTCAGCACAACGACGAGGATCCCGTCGCCGAACTGGCACGGACACACCGCAGCATCCACGCGTCCGCCGACGTGGCCATCCTGCGCCGCAGCTATCAGATCGCCGAGAGCATGCACCGCGGTCAGATGCGCAAGAGCGGCGACCCCTACATCACCCACCCGCTCGCCGTCGCGCAGATCTGCGCCGAGCTGGGCATGGACACCACCACGCTGGTCGCCTCCCTGCTGCACGACACGGTCGAGGACACCAGCTACACCCTGGAGGCGCTGCAGGGCGACTTCGGCAACGAGGTGGCGCACCTGGTCGACGGGGTGACCAAGTTCGACAAGGCGTACTACGGCAAGGCCGCCGAGGGCGAGACGATCCGCAAGATGATCGTCGCCGCCGGCAAGGACGTCCGGGTCCTGATCATCAAGTTGGCGGACCGGCTGCACAACATGCGCACCCTCGGCGCCCGCTCCACCGCCAGCCGGGCCCGCATCGCCACCGCCACCCTGGACGTGCTCGTCCCGCTCTGCGACCGGCTCGGCATCCAGGCCCTCAAACGCGACCTCGACGACGTGGTGCTCTACCACCTGGAGCCGGACCAGTTCGCCCGGATCGACGAGCACGTGAAGAACCGGCCCGGCTGGACCGAGTACCTCACCGACGTCTCCCGCAAGGCCCATGGCGCGCTGCGCCGGTCCCGGGTCACCGCCGAGGTCACCCCGCGCCCCCGGCACTACTACTCGATCTGGAAGGACACCGTCGCTGGCGATCATCCGGTGCCGCTCGACCTTCCCCGCATCGCCGTCGTCGTCGACGGGCCGGACACCGACTGTTACGCCGCGCTCGGCGCCATCCACGGCCAGTGGCGACCGGTGGCCGGCCGGTTCAAGGACTTCATCGCCTCCCCGAAGAACAACCTGTACCGCTCGCTGCACACCACGGTCGTCGGGCCGGACGGGCGGCTGGTCGAGGTGCTGATCCGGACCAAGACGATGCACCGCTACTCCGAGTACGGCGTGGCCACCAGCTACCGGTACCCCAAGGAATCGGACGAGCCACCAGGCGCCGACCAGCTCACCTGGCTGAAACGGGTGCTCGACTGGCAGCAGGACACCACCGACGCCGCCCAGTTCCTCGACTCGCTGCGATGTGACCTCGCCGAAGGCCAGATCACCGTCTTCGCCCACGGCAACGCGTACGAGTTACCCGGCCAGTCCACGCCCGTCGACCTGGCGTACGAACTCGGCCCCCGCCAAGGCGACCACTGCCTCGCCGCGACCATCAACGGCCGGCTCGCCCCGCTCAGCTCCCCCCTCCGCGACGGCGACGTCGTCGAGATCTTCGCCGACGCCGACACCGATCCGGACGCCACCCGCGGCCCGCGCAAGGAATGGCTCGGCTTCGTCAAGTCCAGCCAGGCCCAGATGCAGATCAACAGGTTCTTCGACGAACAGAACGAACCCGGCATCAGCATCGCCGACAAGGTCCGCCTCGGCCGCGCCACCATCGGCCTGACGTTGCGCAAACACGACCGCGGCCTGGCCAGCGAGGTCCCGCTGCGCCGTCTGGCCGAGGAACTCGGTTACCCCGACCTGGAAACCCTCCTGGTGGCCGTCTGCGAACGCAGTCTCGAACCGGACGCCGTCGTCGAGCAGCTCATCGCCCTCGTCGACCACCCGGACTGAAGCGTTTCGCATCCCCCGTTAGCCTTACGCGCGTGGACATTCACCGGCAGATTCGCGGACTCGCCTATCAGGTCTTCTATGGGCTACCCCTCCCGATCCGCCGCCGGATAGCCCGGCTGGTGTCACCGAAATACCTGGTCGGCGCGGTCACCGTGGTCCGCGACTCGGAGTCCCCCGACCGCATCCTGCTGCTGCGCCAGCCCCCCGGCCGCGGCTGGGGCCTGCCGGCCGGCCTGCTCAAGGCCCGCGAGCTGCCCGCCGTGGGCGCGGCCCGCGAGCTTTTCGAGGAGACCGGCGTACGGGTCGAGCCCGGCGACCTGGCAGCCGGCAACCCGAACGCGATCCTGCACCCCGGAGTCGGCTCCGTCGACACGGTGTGGTTCGCCTCGGTCCCCGCCTCGACCACCCCCCTGGCCGTCGATGGCGGCGAGGTGCTGGAGGCCGCCTGGTTCCCGGTCACCGACCTCCCGAAGCTGACCTGGCCCACCGAACGCCTCCTCGGCATCTACGGCATCGGCCCCCGAGCGGGCCAGCTCCCCCCGTCCCTCCCGACAGGCCCTTACCACGCCTCCTTCCCAGGTGACGCCCAGTGACACACAGCCTCACACCCCTTCCCACCGCCGCGGTCCCCACCACCGCCGGATGGTTCTCCGGCGTCGTTCTCGCCGCTGCGCCTTCTCCCACCGCCTCCGCCGTGCCCTCTGCCACCGCTGCGCCTTCTCCCACCGCCTCCGCCGTGCCCTCTGGTGCGGCCACCGTCCCTGGCGGCCCGCAGTGACCGCCGCCGGCTCCGGCCCCGCATCCGTCTCCCCCGGGCCCGCTGCCAGTTCCGGTGCTCTTCGCGCCGAGGCCGCTCTCGGCGCGAAGAGCACCGCTGGATCTGATGCCCGCAGCACCACCCGTTCCGCGGCCGGGCCCGCTGATGGAACCACCACTCATTCCGCCGTTGGAACCGCCGTCGGCTCCGCGGCCGGGGCCGCCGTCAGGGCTGTCGCCGCGGCTGCCAGCCCTGCAGCCGCGGCTGCCGCCGGCGCTGTCGCCGGGGTCGTCTTCGCAGCCGGTGAGGGCACCCGCCTGCGCCCGCTGACGCTGACGCTGCCCAAGGCCCTCTGCCCCGTCGGCAACCTGGCCCTACTCGACCACGGCCTACGCCGCCTGGCCGGCCTGGGACTCACCGGCCCCGCCACGGTCGCCGTGAACGCCGCCTACCTCGCCGACCAGGTCGTCACCCACGTCGGCGACCGCGCCCACCTCTCGGTGGAGCACGACGGCCCGATCGGCACCTCCGGCGGCCTGGCCCGGCTGCGCCCCTGGCTGGACGGCCGAGCCGCACTCGCCGGCAACGCCGACGCCTACCTGCACGACCCGCTCCGCGACCCCGGCAAGGACATCGCAGCCCTGTTCGACGGCTGGTCCGGCGACACCGTACGCATGCTGACCCTGCCCTGCCGCCCCGGCGAGACCGGCGGTTTCAGCGGCCACCGTTTCGCCGGCTTCTCCCTGATCCCATGGCGCTACCTCAAGGACCTGGACGACGCGGACAGCAGCCTCGTCCGAACCGTCTGGCGCCCCGCCGAGGCCGCCGGCGACCTGGAACTGGTCACCTACGACGGCTACTACCTGGACACCGGCACCCCCGCCGACTACCTGGCCGCCAACCTGCACGCCGCAGCCGCAGCCAACAACTCCCTCACAGCCGACCGCTCCCCCACAGACGGCCGCTCCCTCTCAGCCGACCGCTCCCTCGCAGGCGGCAACTTCCTCACAGCCGACCGCTCCCCCGCGGACGGCCACTCCCTAACGGGCGACCGCTCCCCCGCAGACCACCGCTCCCCCGCAGACCACCGCTCCCCCGCAGACCACCGCTCCCCCACAGACGGCCGCTCCCTCACGGGCGACTCAGCGACAGGCGGCCTGCTCGCCGACCCGTCAGCCGTCATCACCGGGACCGCCACGGACTCCGTGATCGGTGCCGAAGCCCACGTCGAAGGCACGATCACCCGCTGCGTCATCCTCCCCGGAGCCCGCGTGCACGCCGGTGAAACCCTGACCGACGCCATCCGCACCGCCGACGGCCTGACCATCCACTGACCCACGTCCCTTCTCGGTTCAGCACGCTGTTTCCGGTCCCGAAGCTATCCGGTCCGGAACCTCCGCCGCTGTCGTCATCCACAGGCACACTCCGTCATCCACAGGCCGCTGCAGGCGGTACGCGGAACGGCATAGCATGGGGCCAACCGAGATCCACCCCTCACAGTTGAGGAGCCCGCTGGTGAACACCGCGATCGTCCACATCGACTGCGCCACCGACTCGATCCCCGAGGTCGCCGAAGCCCTCGCCGCGCTGGACGGGGTGAGCGAGGTCTATTCGGTAGCCGGCGGCGTAGACCTGATCGCCATCGTCCGAGTCCCCCGCTTCGACGACATCGCCGAGGTCATCGCCGGCCGCATCTCCAAAACCCCAGGCGTAATCAACAGCGAAACGTTCGTAGCGTTCCGCGCCTACTCCAAGCACGACTTGGAAGACGCTTTCGCCATCGGCCTCCCCGACGCCGACTAACACCCCACCACAGCCGACGGGCCAACGGGCCAACGGGTATTCACCAGAATCAACCTGCCGCGTTGGACGGCCGGGCCAGGCTGAAAGCAGGCCAGGCTGGACAGCGAGCCAGGCTGGAACGGGCCGGGCTGCAAACGACCCAGGTTGCAAAGCAGGCCAGGCTGGACAGCGGGCCCGGCTGCAAACGGGCCAGGCTGGACAGCGAGCCCGGCAGGAAAGCAGGCCGGGCTGGAAACGGGCCACGCAGGAAGGCAGGCCAGCCCACGGCTGAACGCCAGGCTCACGGCCAAGCGCGCCGACAGACGAAGAACTCAGCACCGCACCGCAGGTCTCTGCCGATTCCGATGCGGTTCGCGCCTTGGTTTCGGCAATCCTCTGTTCGCCCGGGCCGCGAACACGGCCAGACCACGAACACGGCCAGACCACGAACACGGCCAGACCGCGAATGCGGCCAGACCGCGAATGCGGCCAGACCGCGAATGCGGCCAGACCGCGAATGTGGCCGGAGGGCCGCTCGGGACGGCAACGATTCCTTGCGGCCGGCAGACCCCATGACCGGCGTGCGGCGGCAGTAGGGCTCGGCAAGAAAACAGAACGAGCAACTACTCGGCCACAGGCACAGCCCCCGTCACGCCACACCAAGGCAGACCGGACCGGGGTGGACCGCACCGCGGTAGACCGCACCGCGGTAGACCGAACCGGGGTAGACCGCACCGCGGTAGATACGACTCACTGCGAGGGCGACATCCCTCTGGCCCTCCCAGCAGAAGCCACGTCCCCCGGATCACTCAGCAGAAGCGAAACCCCCTGGCTCATCCAGCAGAAGCCACATCCCTGACTCGCCTCGCAAGAGCTGCGCCACGCCAGGGCAAACACCTAGCCACACCTGAGCGCCGCGATGAAACCCGAACGACTACGTCTGGTTACGGCCCGCCGACCGCGCCACGGTTCCGGACCGCCAGAGCCAAGGCCCGAGCCGACCGCGCCACGGTTACAGATCCTTGGAATCAAGGCCGGAGCCGACCCCACGGCGGTCCCAGACCGTCGGAACCAAGGCCGGAAGCGACAAGGACACACCGCACAGCGGCCCGACAAGCCCGCTGACCGCAAGAACCGGGCAGGCCCCGCCCAGGGATAGC
>NZ_BOMG01000025.1 GCF_016862075.1 Actinoplanes couchii
CATACCAGACGAAGCCGCAAACCGGATGAAGGCGCAAACCGGACGAAGCCGAAAACCGGATGAAAGCTGAAACCCGGATGAAGCCGAAAACCAGAAAGGGCCCACCGGACAAACCCCGGCGGGCCCTTCCCAAAACCGATCAGCGACCGGACTTGATCTCTTCACGCTTGGCGGGACCGCCGACAGCGGGAGAAACAGGAGCCTCAGCAGGCTTCTCGACCGGGAAGAAGAACCCCTTGACGGCCGGCGCCAGGGCACCGATCCGGTTCATCTTCTTCGGGACGACCCACCCCGCGTACTCGAGGGGAATCGGGTGCCCGTGTTCGTCGACCGGCCCGAGGGGCTGGTGGATCTCGACGAACTGGCCGTTCGGGAGGCGCTTGATGATGCCGGTCTCGACACCGTGGGCCAGGACCTGCCGGTCGTGCTGCTGGAGACCGAGACAGATGCGGACCGAGATGTAGTAGGCCAGCGGCGGCAGGATGACCAGGCCGATACGCCCGGCCCAGGTCATCGCGTTGAGGCTGATGTGGAACTTGTCGGCGATGACGTCGTTGCCGCCGGAGATGGTGGCGATGACGAAGAACGTCAGGGCCATCATGCCGATACCCACGCGCTCCGGGTTGTCCCGGGGACGCTGGAGCAGGTTGTGGGTCCGGTAGTCCTTGAGCTTGCGCGCTTCCAGCCACGGGTAGGCCATCGGCAGGGTGAACAGCGCGCCGAGGCCGACCACGGCGGGCCAGAACATCGGCGGGAGGCTGTAGTTGCCGATGTAGATCTGCCAGTTCGGCATGAGCCGGACCAGGCCGTCCATGAACATGACGTAGAAGTCGGGCTGCGACGCGGAGGAGACCTCAGCGGCGCGGTACGGCCCGAACAGCCAGATCGGGTTGATCTGGAACATGCCGGCCATCAGCGCGATGACACCGAAGACGGCCATGAAGAAGCCGCCCTGCTTCATGGCGTACCGCGGGAACATGCGCTCGCCGACCACGTTGGTGTTCGTACGCAGCGGGCCGGGCCATTGGGTGTGCTTCTGCTTGAACACGATGCCCAGGTGGGCCGCGATCAGCGCGAGCAGGATGCCCGGGATGAGCAGGACGTGCGCGATGTAGAACCGGCCGATGATGACGTGGCCGGGGAACTCGCCGTCGAAGATGGCCGCGGACAGCCAGGTGCCGATGACCGGGAGGGTCAGCATGATCGCCGAGGCGATGCGGAGACCGGTGCCGGACAGGCCGTCGTCGGGGAGCGAGTAACCGGTGAAGCCGGCGAAGAAGCCCAGCAGGAAGAGCAGGACGCCGATGACCCAGTTGATCTCACGCGGCTTGCGGAACGCGCCGGTGAAGAAGACCCGGGCCATGTGCACGATGATCGACGCCATGAACAGCAGCGCCGCCCAGTGGTGCATCTGGCGCATGAACAGACCGCCGCGCACCTCGAACGAGATGTGCAGGGACGACTCGTACGCCGCCGACATCATCGTGCCGCGCAGGCCCAGGTACTCGCCGTCGTAGGCGACCTCCTTCATCGACGGGTCGAAGAAGAGGGTCAGGAAGACGCCGGTGCCGAGCAGCACGACGAACGAGAACAGGGCGATCTCGCCGAGCAGGAAGGACCAGTGGTCCGGGAAGACCTTGTTCAGCAGGCCACGCAGCGGAGTGGCAGCCTGGAACCGGTCGTCCACCCCCTTGGCGAACGTTTTGGGGGCCTCGGCGAGGTCCATTTTTCGGCGCTTCACGGCCGCTCCCAGAAGTCAGGTCCGACGGTGTCCTTGAAGTCGGACGCTGCCACGAAGAAACCTTCCTCATCCACTGTAAGCGGCAGCATCGGCAGACGCCGGGTCGCGGGTCCGAAAACCGGCTGCGCGTTGTCGGTGATGAGGAACTGCGACTGGTGGCACGGGCAGAGAAGACGGTTGGTCTGCTGCTCGTAGAGGCTGGCGGGGCAGCCCGCGTGCGTGCAGATCTTGGAGTAGGCGACGTAGTTGCCCCACATCGACCCCTTGTTGCGGCCGTTCTTGTCACCTTCGGCCGCGGCACGAGTGGTCGCCGCGTCGTCGGCCCGCAGGTGGATCAGCAGGGTCGGCGAGTCGGCGTGCTCGTTGGTGGCGCCGTGCGGGATGCCCGGGTAGACGGTCATCTGGCCACCGGCGCTGACGTCGTCGGGCCGGATCGGGCTGCCGTCCTCACGGGTCAGCCGGACCAGCTTGTCGTCGTTGGTGGCGGGGTTCCAGCCGGTGCGGAACATCATCGGCTCGTCACCCTTGTGCGGGTTCTGGATCAGGCCGCCGACGACCGGGGCCGCGATGGCCAGGCCGAGCGGCGCCATGCCGAGCGCGATCGCGCCCTTGAGCAGCGGCCGGCGCTGGACACCCAGCTCGTCCGCCACGTACAGCATGGTCTGGCCGGCGATCAGCCGCTCGTCGTCGGACGACGGCTCGCCGTGCCGCTGCTGGATGGACAGCTCGTGCGGCAGCAGCTTCTTGGCCCAGGCCAGGATCGCGAAGCCGAGGCTCAGCAGACCGAGGCCGAGGGTGATGCCCAGGATCGGCGTGTAGTAGTCGCTGAGCTGGTGCCCCAGCTCCCACTGCCACGGCCAGAAGATGTAGAACCCGAGGAACGCCAGCGTGAGCAGGCCCGAGAGCAGGAACAGGAAGGAGATGTTGCGGACGATCCGCTTCTCCGCCTTCGAGTTCGGCCCGTGGAAGTGCGACTCGTACGTGACGATCTCGATGTCGTCGCGCCGCAGGCCTTCCTTGACGACGTCGAACCGCGTCAGGTGCGGATCATTGACGTCGACCGGCGTGCCGGTCTCGCCGTGATGATCGACAGCCGTCATGACTTCCCCGCAATCCAGAGCGACGTGAAGACCAGGAGCGTGATGCCGACCAGGAAGATGGCCACACCCTCGGTCGACGGCCCGTACCGGCCCAGGTTGAACAGACCGCCCGGGTCCTTGTCCTCCTGGAGCTGGAGGGTGATGTAGGTGATGATCTGCTTCTTCTGCTCCGGCGTCAGCTGGTTGTCACCGAAGACCGGCATGTTCTGCGGGCCGGTGAGCATCGCCGCGTAGAGCTGCTCGGGCGTCGATGCGCCGAGGCTCGGGGCGTACTTGCCGGAGGAGAGAGCGCCACCGCCACCACCGAAGCCGTGGCAGGAGGTGCAGTTGACCCGGAACAGCTCACCACCGCGCGCCAGTGCGTCGGGGTTGCTCTCCAGGTTCTCGACGAGGGCGCCGGACGGCAGCTCGGGGCCACCACCGAGCTCCTGGACGTACTGCGCGAGCTGCTCGGTCTGGGTCTCGTCGAACTGCGGCGGCTTCTGCTCGGCCTGGCCTTCCTGCCGGGTCATCGGCATGCGGCCGGTGCCCACCTGGAACTCCACCGAAGCCGAGCCGACGCCGATCAGGCTCGGTCCGCGCTCCGTGACACCCTGGCCGTCGCGGCCGTGGCAGCTGATGCAGCTGGTGTCGTAGATCGCCTTGCCCTCCTGCGCTGCCGCGGAGAGCTGGACGTTGTCCTCGGCGAAGGCGCCGGGGGTGAATGCGGTGTAGACGCCGCCGGCGAGGGCCAGGGCGGCGAGCATGCGCACCGCCGCGCCGAGTCGCCGGCGCACCCGGCTGGGCGCGCCGGCCCGCCGAGCGAACACCCGGGCACGCCTACGGGCGGGGGTGTCAGAAGTCATGGGTGATGTCCCTCTGGTTTGTTGTTGCGATCCTCGCCGGTGGCGCTGGTTACTGAAGCCAATAGATCATGGCGAACAGCGCGATCCACACCACGTCGACGAAGTGCCAGTAGTAGGACACGACGATCGCCGAGGTGGCCTGCGCCGGAGTGAAGCGGCCCATGGTCGTCCGGATCATGTAGATGATGAACGCGATCAGACCGCCGGTCACGTGCAGACCGTGGAACCCGGTCGTCAGGTAGAACATCGAGCCGTAGCCGTCAGCGTTGATCTTGACGCCGTGGTGGACCAGCTCGACGTACTCGTTGACCTGACCGAGAACGAAGATCAGGCCCATCACGAAGGTGATCGTGAACCAGCGCCGGAGCGCGAACACGTCCCCCTTCTCGGCCGCGAAGACACCCAACTGACAGGTCACCGAGGAAAGAACCAGGATCACCGTGAATGTTGTGGCGTATGGGATGTTCAGCGATTTGGTGTGCTCCTCCCACATGCTGTAGTCCGCAGCACGGATGGAGAAGTACATCGCGAACAACGCCGCGAAGAACATGAGCTCGCTGGAGAGCCACACGATGGTCCCGACGCTGACCATGTTCGGTCGGGTCAGCGAGTGGATCCGGCTCTTGTCGATGGCTGCCGCTGTCACGGCCTCATTATTCATCCGAGATAGGCCCAAGGTCCCCCGGGGTCCCCAATCCGGCCTCGTGGGCAGCCCGGAATATTCTGTGACCAGCGGGTAGGCCTAGCCTCGAAGGGTGCACTCTCACGATTTGCCCCCTCTCGCGGCCGATGGCGGGGACACTGGACTTCCGCCCTTCACCCCGGTCGCGTTCTTCACCGAGGTGAACCTGTTCAGCCTGATAGCGCTGGGTTTGTTCGTCTCCGCGGCCCTCTATTGCTACGGCGTCCACCGCCTGCGGCAGCGGGGCGACCACTGGCCGGCCGGGCGCACCGCGGCGTTCGTCGCGGGTGGACTGGGGTCCATCGCGGCCGTGACCGTCACCGGGATCGAGGCGTACGACACGACCCTGATCTCGGTCCACATGGTCCAGCACATGGTCCTGTCGATGGTGGGGCCGATCTTCCTGGCCCTGGGTGCGCCGACCACCCTGGCGCTGCGGATCCTGACCGGCAAGCCGAGGAAAGTCCTGCTCAGCGTGCTGCACAGCCGGTACGTCCGGGTCCTGACCTTCCCGCTGGTGGCGTTCGGGCTGTTCATCGCGAACCCGTTCGTCCTCTACTTCAGCAACGCGTACCGGCTGACCCTAGAGCACGTCTGGGTGCACGAGTTCGTGCACATCCACTTCATCGTCACCGGCTGCCTCTTCTTCTGGCCGCTGCTGGGCCTCGACCCGTTGCCGAACCGGTGGCCGTACCCGGCCCGCGCCCTGCTGATGGTCCTGAGCGTGCCGTTCCACACCGTGCTGGGCCTGACGATCATGCAGAGCAACCAGCTGCTGGGTGGCGACTGGTACCCGAACCTGGGCCTGAGCTGGCTAGATCCCAAGGCTGACCAGGTCACGGCGGGTGGCATCCTCTGGGCCGGCGGCGAGATCGTCAGCGTCACGATGCTCGGCATCCTGGTGGTCCAGTGGGTCCGTCAGTCCGAGCGGGAGGCCAAACGCATCGACCGGGCCCTGGACCGGCAGGAGCGGGAAGACAACCGGCAGGAAGCCGGGGAGAACGCCGGATAACAAGTTCGGTACGATCGGCGGCACCTAGGACGTGAGGTGGGGCACAACATGAGCCAGGAAACCCCGAACCAGTACACCGTTCTGCTCTACAGCGACGACGCCGCCGTGCGAGACCGGATCCGGCTCGCCATCGGGCCGCGGCCCGCCGCTGATCTCCGGGTCGAGTTCGCCGACGCCTCCACCTGGGAGGAGTGCCGTCGCCTGCTCGACGAGTACGAGATCGACCTGATGATGCTGGACGGCGAGGCGACCCCCGCCGGCGGCATCGGCATCGCTCGCCAGACCAAGGACGAGTATCTCACTCCCCCGCCCACGTGCGTCGTGATCGCCCGCGCCGCGGACCGCTGGCTGGCGGCGTACGCGCAGGTGGACGCCACCCTGGTCGCCCCGCTGGACCCGGTGGAGACCGGCCGTGTGGTGGCCGGCCTGCTGCGCGCCCGCCGCGACGGAGCGATCCCCCTGGGCACCTTGAACACCACGACACCTTGATGGAGGCAGCGCCATGGGCGCACGCACCTGGCCCAATCTGACGAGCGCCCTGCTGAAAGGCGAGGAGCTAGCCACCGCGGACACCGCATGGGCCATGGGCGAGATCATGGCCGGCAACGCCACCCCGGTGCAGGTCGCCGGGTTCGCGATCGCGCTGCGGGCCAAGGGTGAGACGCCGGACGAGCTGGCCGGCCTGGTGGAGGCGATGATCGCCAACGCCACGCTGGTCAAGCTCCCGGAGCAGACCCGGACCAGCGCGGTCGACGTGGTCGGCACCGGTGGTGACCGGGCCAACACGGTGAACATCTCCACCATGGCCGCGATCGTGACCGCCTCGGCCGGTGTGACGGTGGTCAAGCACGGCAACCGCTCGGCGTCGTCCACCACCGGCACCGCCGACCTGCTGGAGCACTTCGGCCTGCCGCTGGACCTGGGCCCGGCCGGGGTGGCCCGCACGGTCGCCGAGGCGAACATCGGGTTCTGCTTCGCGGCCCGCTACCACCCGGGCATGCGGCACGCCTCGGTCACCCGGCGGGAGCTGGGCGTGCCGACGTTCTTCAACGTGCTGGGCCCGCTGACCAATCCGGCCCGCCCGACGGCGGCCGCGGTCGGCTGTTTCGACCCGCGAATGGCGCCGGTGATGGCCGAGGTGTTCGCCAAGCGCGGTGACTCGGCGCTGGTGATGCGGGGTGAGGACGGCCTGGACGAGTTCACCACGGCCGCTCCCACCCGGGTCTGGATGGCCCGTGCGGGCACGGTCGAGGAGCTCCTGGTGGACTCGGTGGACCTGGGCCTGCCGCGCAGTCAGCCGGCCGATCTGCGGGGCGGTGACGTGGCGTTCAACGCCGACGTGGCCCGGCGGACGTTCGCCGGCGAGCAGGGGCCGGTGCGGGACGCGGTGCTGCTCAACGCGGCCGCCGCGTTCGCCGCGCACGGCGGCTTCGAGGGCGACTTCCACGAGACGCTGCGGGCCGGCATCAAGCGGGCCGCCGAGGCGATCGACTCCGGCGCCACCACCGCTCAGCTGGACCGCTGGGTCACCGCGGCGCAGGCCGCGAAGGCCGCCGAGTAACGGGAATTTCCGACAACACGCCGCCCGAATTACCCGAAACCACCCGAACGACGCGTTTATCTTCGAATGGTATTCGGGTAATTCCGCCTTCCCGTGAAGGAGACTCCCCGTGCCGGAACGCGAATTCCGCTGCGTCATCTGCGACGGCGACATGCTCTTCGAGGTGCCGCCCTGCGAAGACGGCCACGACGAATGCCCCGAGCTGGTCTGCACCCGCTGCGGCGCCGCCGAGGTGGTCGCCCCAATCGTCGTTCACCTCTGGAACCCCGGTAAGGGACGCGTCGCACCGGCTCAGCGCACCGCCGCCTGACCGAAAAAGATCAAGACCATCTTCTGGTACGCCACCGGGGCCGGACAGAAGCAACAGCCCGTCCCGCCCCCACCCGCGAGGTGACGACGGGGCCGGGACCGTCCCGCGGCCGCCGGGCCGGATGCGGTGGCCCGGGTCGAAGCCACCCCGAGGGGCAGTAGGGCCGCACACAGCGGCCGCCACGGGAGCCGAGATCCGGAACCGGAACCGCACACGCCGGCCGAACCCGGGGCACAGGGCAAGGTTCCGGCGTGGGAGGCCGGGCCGGCCGGCCAACGGAAAACGCCCGCCCCTGTGCCGGGCTGGCCGGAACACGGAAAACGCCCGCCCCCGTGCCGGGGAGCGGGCGTTCTCTCGTGTCTTCTACAGGTGCGCCTCGGGGTGGCGGGTGCCCGAGTAGTACTCGAACAGCATGCCGCACGAGGTGAAGATGACGCAGATCAGGCCGAGGGCCAGGAGCCACCACATCCAGAACACCAGGCCGATACCGGCGACCGCACAGGCCAGCGCGATACCGAACGGCCAGTAGCTGCCGGGGCTGAAGAAGCCGACCTCGCCGGCGCCCTCGGCGATCTCGCCGTCCTCCCGGTCCTCCGGCCGCAGGTCGATGCGGCGGGCGACGAACCAGAAGAAGCCGGCACACATCGAGCACAACAGCCCGGAGAGGATCAGGGCGATGACGCCGACCCACTCCATGCCACCGCTGTAGCCCTGGCCACTGCCGTCGTTGACGACGTTGTGGGTGTAGACCCCGTAGACGGCGGCCGCGCCGAACAGGAACACGGCGACCGCGGCGAAGATCTTGTATTCGGTCCTCACGACTACAGCCCTACTTCCCTGCGGCTTGGGTCTCGGGCGCGTTCCAGGTGTGCGCCTGGCGCCGGGTGTTGAACGGAGTGGTCGTGGTCGCGTACGGCTCCTTGCCGATGGCGGTCAGCGCGTCCTGCGTCGACTTACCGGCCTTCTTCGCCGCGAGGAACTGCTCGAACTGGGGCGGCTGCACCGTGACCAGCTCGAAGTTCATGAACGCGTGGTAGGTGCCGCACAGCTCGGCGCAGCGGCCCACGTAGCGGCCCTCGCCGTCGAGGGTGACCTCGAAGACGTTGCGCACACTGCCCGGGAACACGTCCCGCTTGAACAGCATCTCCGGCACCCAGAACGAGTGGATGACGTCCTTGCTGGTCTCCTCGAACCGGATCTTCCGCCCGACCGGCAGGACCAGGATCGGGATGACGTCCGACGAACCGACCGTCGAGGCGACCGTGTTCGCCTCCTCGCCCATGCCGTCGCGGTAGTTGAACTGCCAGTTCCACTTGAACGCGACGACCTCGACCACCTGGTCGGGGTTCTTCGACAGCTTGTCCACGTTGGTCTGCACGATCGCGGTGTAGTAGAACAGCACCGCGACGATCAGGACCGGCGTGACCGTGTAGAGGATCTCCATCGGCATGTTGAACCGGGTCTGCACGGGCAGCTCTTCGCCACGCTTGCGATACCGGATCACACACCAGAAGATCAGACCCCACACGCCGATGCCGACCGTCAGGGCGGCGATCGTCGACGCGATCCACAGGTCGTACATCTCATGGGCCTGAAGGGTGATGCCGCGTCCCGGCCAGCCGAAGTGGCCGAACGCCTTACCCCAGTCCTCGATCGAACAGCCCGAGAGCAGCATCAGCAGCGTCACGCCACCGAGACCCAGCCCGGCCGCCCGGCCTACTGCCCGCGGCCTTCTGGCCGAACTCCTTGCGCCCACCTGCTTATGCCTCCTTAGCAGCGCCGCCTGCCCGAAACCGGACACCTGGCGGCAAGGCTCACCGACGGTCGCACACTACTCGACCTGGAACGGGCCGCCCGCCACCGGGGGGCGTTGGCCCCCTTCGCAAGGGCCTGTCGCGGAAAACACCCGGACAACCGGACGATACCGTTCCCTGTGTGGATTACACAGGCGATCCGGCCGGGACGCACGCTTACCTGGATGCCGCCACCTCCGCGCCGCTGCATCCGGTGGCCCGGGAGGCGATGATCGCCGCCCTCGCCGACGGCTGGGCCGACCCCACCAGGCTTTATGCGGTGGGCCGGCGGGCGCAGCGGTTGCGGGAGGCGTCGGCCGAGGCGATCGCGGACACCTTGCGGGTACGTGTGGACGAGGTCTCGTTCTGGCCGTCCGGGGCGGCCGCCGCCCAGGCCGCGGTGCTCGGCGGGCTCGGTGGCCGGAAACGGGCCGGCCGGGTCCTGGTGCACTCGGCGATCGAGCACTCCGCGGTGCTGCACGCGGCCCGGACGACGGAGGCGGTGGAGATCGGGGTGGACCGGCTGGGCCGGCTCGACCTGGGCTCCTGGTCGGCGGCGGTGGCCGGGCCCGGCGTGGCCCTGGCGTGCCTGATCAGCGCCAGTCACGAGGTGGGCACGGTGCAGCCGGTGGAGGCGGCGGCCGAGTCGTGTGCCGCGGCCGGGGTGCCGCTGTTCGTGGACGCCGCGCAGACCGTCGGGCGCGCGCCGCTGCCGTCGGGTTGGTCACTGTTGAGTGCCAGCGCCCACAAGTGGGGTGGCCCGGCCGGGGTCGGTGTCCTGGTGGTGCGTAAGGGCGTGCGCTGGCTCTCGCCGTACCCGCAGGATGATCTGCACCGGCCGGGGAACCACCCGGGCGCGCCCGGCCTGCCGCAAGTGGTCGCGGCCGCCGCGAGTCTGCGGGCCGCGGTGGGTGAGGCGCGGGCCGAGGGCGAGCGGCTGAGCGCGCTGATCGACCGGATCCGGGAGCGGGTCGCGGCCACCGTGCCGGACGTGGAGATCGTCGGCGACCCGGAGCGCCGGCTGCCGCACCTGGTGACCTTCAGCTGCCTGTACGTGGACGGTGAGGCGCTGCTGCACGCCCTGGACCGGCGTGGGTTTGCGGTCTCGTCCGGCTCCTCGTGCACGTCGTCGACGCTGCGGCCGAGTCACGTGCTGGAGGCGATGGGTGTGCTCAGTCACGGCAACGTGCGGATCTCGCTGCACCGGGAGACCACCGAGGCGGACGTGGACCGGTTCCTGGCCGTGCTGCCGGGTGTGGTCGCGGATCTGCGGGCGGAGGCCGGGCTCTGATCACGCTCGACTGCCGCGGGCTGCGCTGTCCGATCCCGATCATCCGGCTGGCGAAGGCGATGCCGGGGGTGGCGATCGGCGCGACGATCCGGGTGCTCGCCGACGACCCGGCCGCGGCCAACGACATCCCCGCCTGGTGCCGGATGAAGGGCCAGGAGTTCGTCGCGGCCGACGGCCACGCCTTCGACGTGCGAAGAGTCAGCTGAGGTAGTCGATCACCGACGGGACCGGGTCCTTGGCCAGCCAGGAATGCCGTAGCGCTGCAGGGTGAAGTCGACGGTGTCGACGGCGAGGACCGCCGCGGGCAGCTCGGCTGCGACCGCGGCGGCCAGGGTGCTCTTGCCGACTCCGGGGAGCCCGGCGAAAACCGCTAGAACCATTCCTGTGGTCTACGCCCCCTACAGGCCGAGGAAGGGCGAGATCTCGGCAGCGGCGTCGTCGCCGTACGCCGCGGCGAACCGCTTGGTGAACTCGGCGGGCTTCACGTCGTACTCCTGGGTGCCGATCGTCTCCAGCACCAGGGCCGCGACCAGCGAGCCGATCTGCGCGGACCGCTCCAGGCCCAGGCCCCACGAGACGCCGGAGAAGAAGCCGGCCCGGAAACCGTCGCCGACACCTGTCGGGTCCTCGCCGATCACGTCCGGGACGACCGGCACGTGGATCCGCTCGATGTCCTTGCCGGTGATCTCCACGCCGCCGCTGCCCAGGGTGGTCACCCGGATCTTGACGTGCTCCAGGACCTGGTCACCGGTGAGCCCGGCCTTGGTCTCCAGGAGCGAGCGCTCGTACTCGTTGGTCATCAGGTACTCCGCGTCGCTGATCAGGTTCAGCACGTCGGAGCCGTCCACCCGGGCGAGCTGCTGCGACGGGTCGGCGATGAAGCGGTAGCCGCGGGCCCGGCACTCCTCGGCGTGCCGGAGCATGGCGGCCGGGTCGTTCGCCCCGATCAGCACCAGGTCCAGGCCGCCGGCCCGCTCGTACACCGGGGCCAGCTCGATGTTGCGGGCCTCGGCCATCGCGCCCGCGTAGAACGAGGCGATCTGGTTCAGGTCGTCGTCGGTGGTGCAGACGAACCGGGCGGTGTGCGCCACGTCGCTGACGTGCACCGAGTCACAGTCGACACCGTGCCGCTCCAGCCACGACCGGTAGTCGGCGAAGTCCGCGCCGACCGCTCCGACCAGGATCGGGCGCAGGCCCAGCTTGCCCATCCCGAAGGCGATGTTGGGGGCCACCCCGCCGCGCCGGACCACCAGGTCGTCGACGAGGAAGGAGAGCGAGACCTTGTGCAGCTGATCCGCGATCAGCTGCTCGGCGAACTTGCCCGGGAAGTGCATCAGATGGTCGGTGGCGATCGAGCCGGTGACGGCGATCTTCATTTCGGCCCTCAGGTGTCGGGGAGCAGGGGGGCGTTACGGCTAGAGACTACCGGCCGGGCACACGCAACAGGCCGCCCCGGGAACGGGACGGCCTGTTGCGGTGTTGCGGTCGGATCAGTGGAACGAGTCGCCGCAGGCGCAGGAGTTCTGCGCGTTCGGGTTGTCGATCGTGAAGCCCTGGGCGTCGATCCGGTCGGCGAAGTCGATGGTCGCGCCCGCGAGATAGGGCGAGCTCATCCGGTCCACCACGACCTCGACACCGTTGAAGTCGGTGACGACGTCCCCGTCGAGCGAACGCTCGTCGAAGAAGAGCTGGTAGCGCATGCCGGAGCAGCCACCGGGCTGTACGGCGATACGCAGGCGCAGGTCGTCGCGCCCTTCCTGCTCGATCAGGGCCTTGACCTTCACCGCGGCGACGTCGGTGAGGTTGATGCCGGTCGGGGCAGTCGCCTCGGTCGACTCGGTGTGCGCTTCAGTGGTCACGTAGGTATCTCCCTGCCAGGTGCGGTCATGTGCCGTACAGGCCAACGCTAACCCCATTCCCGGGGATTCCCAATCCGGGCGGGTCGCAGATCACCTGCTCCCTACCTGCTCCACTGCCCGGCCAGGCGTGCGGCGATTTCCCGCAGGCCACGGGCCGGTTCGGTGAGTGCCGTCTCGACGTTGCCGAAATGCTCGACGAGGGTATGGGTTTCGGTCACGCCCGCCGCCGAGGCCTCGCGCTGACCTGTCTCGTTACGGCCCGCCACCACCACACACGGCAGGCCGCGCTCCTGGGCGCCGGCCGCGATCCCGGCGACCACCTTGCCGCGCAGCGACTGGTGATCGAACGAACCCTCGCCGGTGATCACCAGGTCGGCGGCGTCCAGCTCCCGGTCCAAGCCGATCAGATTCGTGACCAGGTTGATACCCGAGGTCACCCGGCCACCCAGCGCGATCAGGGCCGCCCCGATCCCACCGGCCGCACCGCCACCCGGCTGAAGAGCCAGATCCTCGACCCCGAAGGCCTTTTCCAGTACGCCGGAGAAGTGCTCCAGAGCGGCGTCGAGCAGCAGCACATCCTCGCGGGAAGCGCCCTTCTGCGGCCCGAACACACTGCTGGCGCCATGCAGACCGGTCAGCGGGTTGTCGACGTCGGTGGCCGCCACCAGCCGGACCTGGCGCAGCTGCGGCACCCCGCCGAGGGCGGTCGCGGCGAGCAGGGCGGCTCCCCCGTACGGCAGAGCCATGCCTGTGGCGTCGAGTGGCGCGGTACCGAGAGCGGCCAGCATGCCGGCACCGGCGTCGTTCACCGCCGAACCGCCGAGACCGACCACGATCTCGGTGGCCCCGGTCTCCACCGCGGCGGCCAGGAGCAGGCCCAGACCGTACGACGTGGTGGTCCTGGGGTTGCGCTCCTCGACCGTGAGCAGATGCAGACCGCAAGCCTGGGCGCTCTCCACGTAGGCGACGCTGGCGGCGTAGAGGATCTCGCCGCGGGCCGGGCGGCCCAGCGGATCCACCGTGTCGACCGGGATGCGCCGGCCCTCCAGGGCGGTGGCGAGGACCTCGACGAATCCGGGACCGCCGTCGGCGAGCGGCCGCTGGACGAGGACGTCACCGGGAACGGTCCAGCCGTCCGCGACGGCCTGGGCGACTTCGGGAGCGGAGAGGGTTCCGGCGAACTTGTCCGGGCAGATCAGTACGCGCACCCCGCGAGTGTGGCAGGCCACTCTCCGTGGCGCAGCTACCGTCCCAGAGGCTGTGCGACCATGAGCGGCGTGACGGCGACATGGATCGAACCCTCGAACACCCCGTTGAGCCTGCTCCTGCTGGGTAAGGGCGTCGACCCCGCTTCGGAGCGCGGTGTCGACTGCCCCGGCGATCTGCCCGCGCCCAGCGACCCCGACCTGGTGGCCCGGGCGACCGCGGCCAAGGCCGCCCTCGGCGACCGGGTGTTCGTTCTCGGACACCACTACCAGCGCGACGAGGTGATCCAGTTCGCCGACGTCACCGGTGACTCGTTCAAGCTGGCGCAGCAGGCCGCGGCCCGCCCGGACGCCGAGTTCATCGTCTTCTGCGGCGTGCACTTCATGGCCGAGAGCGCGGACATCCTGACCACCCCGGACCAGCAGGTCATCCTGCCCGACCTGGCGGCCGGCTGCTCGATGGCCGACATGGCGGTGCTCGGCCAGGTCGAGACCGCGTGGGAGCACTTCGAGGACCTGGGCATCACCGACCAGATCGTGCCGGTGACGTACATGAACTCGTCCGCCGACATCAAGGGCTTCGTCGGCCGTAACAAGGGTGTGGTGTGTACCTCGTCCAACGCCAAGCGGGCGCTGGACTGGTCGTTCGAGCAGGGTTCGAAGGTGTTCTTCCTGCCGGACCAGCACCTCGGGCGCAACACCGCGGTGCTGGAGATGGGCTTCGACCTGGACGACTGCGTCCTCTACGACCCGCACAAGCCCCAGGGCGGCCTGACCGACGAGCAGCTGCGCAACGCGCGGATGATCCTGTGGCGCGGGCACTGCTCGGTGCACGGCCGGTTCACGCTCGACAGCGTCCGTGAGGTCCGCGAGCGGGTGCCCGGGGTCAACGTGCTGGTCCACCCGGAGTGCCGGCACGACGTGGTGCGCGCCGCCGATTACGTCGGCTCGACCGAGTACATCATCAAGGCCCTGGACGCGGCGCCGGCCGGTTCGGCGTGGGCGGTGGGCACCGAGCTCAATCTGGTCCGCCGGATGGCGCTGGCCCACCCGGACAAGCAGATCATGTTCCTCGACCGGGCGGTCTGCTACTGCTCGACGATGAACCGCATCGACCTCCCCCATCTGGTCTGGACTCTGGAGGAGCTGGTCGCCGGCCGGGTGCCGAACGTCATCTCGGTGGATGAGAAGACGGCACACGAGGCCAGGGTCGCCTTGGACCAGATGCTCGCCCTTCCGTGACTCTCTGTAGCTGAACGAATCCATCCTTTTGGTGGATTTCTTTGGCCCTGCCTTAGTCACGAGCATTTAAACGGCGATTCAAGCCCTGCAGCGGCTGCCGTTGTTGTCACTCAGCGCTATGCTTCCCCGGTTGCAGGATCGGGTACCCCCGCCCGCGCTCTGCCTACTCGTTCACCGGGCGTTCACTCGCCCACCGGCTGGAGGTTACGTTGACCGACGATGTCCTGATCGTGCACGGTGGCACACCGCTGCAGGGTCAGATCCGGGTCCGTGGCGCCAAGAATCTCGTGTCCAAGGCCATGGTGGCCGCCCTCCTCGGCGAGTCACCGAGCCGCCTCTACGACGTTCCGCGAATCCGCGACGTCGAGGTGGTCAGCGGGCTGCTCGAGCTGCACGGTGTGAAGGTCACCGCCGGCGCCGAGGACGGCGAACTGGTGATGGACCCCACCAACGTGGAGAGCGCCAGCACCGACGAGATCAACGTGCACGCGGGCTCGAGCCGTATCCCGATCCTGCTCTGCGGCCCGCTGCTGCACCGCCTCGGTCACGCGTTCATCCCTGACCTGGGCGGCTGCCACATCGGCCCGCGCCCGATCGACTTCCACATCCAGTCGCTGCGTGAGTTCGGCGCGGTCGTCGACAAGACCCCCGAGGGCATGCACCTGAGCGCGCCCAACGGGCTGCACGGGGCCAAGCTCGAACTGCCCTACCCCAGCGTCGGCGCCACCGAGCAGGTCCTGCTCACCGCCGTCCGCGCCGAGGGCGTCACCGAGCTGCGCAACGCCGCCATCGAGCCGGAGATCATGGACCTGATCTGCATCCTGCAGAAGATGGGCGCGATCATCACGGTGCACACCGACCGGGTCATCGAGATCCAGGGCGTGCCCCGGCTGTACGGCTACGAGCACAAGCCGATCCCGGACCGCATCGAGGCCGCCAGCTGGGCCGCCGCCGCGCTCGCCACCCGTGGCGAGATCGAGGTGCTCGGCGCCCGCCAGGCCGACATGATGACGTTCCTGAACGTCTTCCGGTCCATCGGCGGCGAGCTGAAGATCACCGACGACCGGGTGGCCCGGGACGGCATCACCGGCGCCCAGGGCGGCATCAAGTTCTGGCACCCCGGCGGCGAGCTCAAGGCCGTCGCGCTGGAGACCGACGTGCACCCCGGGTTCATGACCGACTGGCAGCAGCCGCTCGTCGTCGCCCTCACCCAGGCGCACGGCATCTCGATCATGCACGAGACGGTGTACGAGCAGCGGCTCGGTTACACCGAGGCGCTGAACACGATGGGCGCGACCATCCAGGTCTACCGCGACTGCCTCGGTGGCACCCCGTGCCGCTTCGGCCGCCGCAACTTCATGCACTCCGCGGTCATCGCCGGCCCGTCCAAGCTGCACGCGGCCGACCTGCGGATCCCCGACCTGCGGGCCGGGTTCGCCCACCTGATCGCGGCCCTGGCCGCCGAGGGCACCTCCCGGGTGTACGGGGTGGACCTGATCAAGCGTGGCTACGAGGACTTCGAGGCCAAGCTGGCCGCGCTCGGCGCCCACGTCGAACGGCCCTGACCCACGGCACTCGCCTGACCTACGGCACTGCCTGACCCACGGCACTGCCTGACCCACGGCACTGCCTGACCCACGGCACTCGCATGATCGGGAAGGCCGGGATCCGCGTTCGTCGCGATCCCGGCCTTCCGCTCTTTTCGGGTGGAACGGCCTCGACTCCCGGCCGGGATCGGTCGGCGATTTAGTCACGATCAACCACGCGGTGTGTGACACACCGCGCTGTTTGGCTACGCTGCTGACGTGTCCCCGCTGTTTCGCCGCAAGTCAAACGACCTCGTCGCCGACGCGAGCTCCTCGGTAACCCCGGAGGAGTCCGCCGTGGTTTACCCCAAGGGCTACACCCCGAGCAACAAAGAGCGGGGCAAGGTGACTCCGAAACGGGTCGCCCAGGGCCGCCGGGTGCAGGACCCCGCGCCGGCCAACCGCAAAGAGGCCTACAAGCAGCTCCGTGAGCGGCAGCGGGCCGAGCGGGCCGAAGCCTCCGAGGGCATGCGCAACGGCGACGAGCGCTACCTGCTGGCCCGCGACCGGGGCCCGGAGCGTTCACTGGTCCGCGACATCGTCGACTCGCGCCGCACCGTCGGGTCGTACTTCATCGGTGGCGCCGTGATCGTGCTGATCGGCTCGTCGATCGCCATCCCGGCCGTGCAGCTCGCCAGCAACCTGCTGTGGGCCGCCCTGGCGATCGCCGTCGTGATCGACAGCATCTTCATCGCCCGGCGGATCAAGAAGCAGATGCTGGCCCGCTTCCCGCAGACCGATCAGCGGCTGGGCTCGCTGTACTTCTACGGCATCATGCGCGGGCTCACCTTCCGCCGGATGCGCATCCCGAAGCCGAAGGTCGAGCTGGGCGCCACCGTCTGACCAACCCGCTTCTGAGCGACCCGCTTCTGAGCGACCCGCACGACGTCTGAGCGACGCAGCGGCCCCACCGGGCTGCCGCGTCGCTTTGCTTTTCCCCCGGCCGGGCGGTTTTCGTTACGGCCGGGGCCGGAGCCAGGCGGCCAGGCGGCCAGGCGGCCAGAACCGGGGCCAGGGCCAGGCGACCAAGGCCGGGGCCGGGCGGCCAGGACCAGGACCAGGAACCGGGGCCAGGACCGGGACCGGGACCGGGACCGGGACCGGGACCGGGGCCGGGGCCGGGGCCGGGGCCGGGGCCGGGGCCGGGACCGGG
>NZ_BOMG01000026.1 GCF_016862075.1 Actinoplanes couchii
CCGGGACCGGGACCGGGACCGGGACCGGGACCGGGGCCGGGGCCGGGGCCGGGGCCGGGGCCGGGGCCGGGACCGGGACCGGGACCGGGGCCGGGATCGGGACCGGGACCGGGGCCGGGGCCGGGGCCGGGGCCGGGGCCGGGGCGGCCTTCGTTACAGCCGGGCGGCCGGGCGGATTTTCGTTACGGCAAGCCGGCCAGGCGCAGCAGGGCTGTTGTCGCGGCGGCGGCCAGGACCACCACCACGAAGGGGGCCCGGCGCCAGGCGAGCAGGGCGCCGACCAGGACTCCGGTGGGGCGGGCCAGGCCGGCGAACTCGCTTCCGGCGGTCAGGGCCGCGGTGGCGGCCAGGGCTGCCAGCAGGGCGGCCGCGGACATCGGCAGGACTCGCTGCAGGGTGTCGGAGAGTTCCAGGCGGTCGCGCAGCAGGACTCCGCTGAGCCGGATGGCGTAGGTGCCGGCCGCCAGGGTCAGGATCGCGGCGATCAGCATCGGTTCTCCTCAGCGGCGGAAGCGGAATCAGAATCGGTCGCGGGATCACGATCGGGATTTCGACTTCCAAGACTCTGGCTTCCGGGACTTCGACGGTCGGGGCTTCGGTTGTCGAGGCTTCGGTCTCCGGGGCTTCGGTGGTTGGGACTTCGGTCGCCGGGGCCTCGGTCTCCGGGGCCTTGGCGGTCGGGACCTCGATCGCCGGGGCTTTGGCGGTTGGGAACTCGGTCGGCGGGGCCTCGGTCGCCGGGGCCTTGGCGGTCGGGGCCTTGGGCGGCGGGACTTCGGCGGTTGGGGCGGAACAGGACGAACAGGCCCAGGAGGGCGGACATCACCGGGAGGCCGACGGGCAGGACCGGGGTCAGGAGCACTGCCACGGCTGCCCCGGTCAGGGCCACCAGACGGGTGTCCCGGTCTCGCAACGACGGCAGGATCAGGGCGATCAGGCCCGCCGGGAAGGCCGCGTCCAAGCCCAGCGCGTCGGGGTCTCCGGTGGCGCCGCCGAGCAGGACGCCCAGGACCACGCCGGTGTTCCAGGAGACGAAGATGGTGGCGCCGACCAGCCAGTAGACCCGGCGGCGGGCGGCCGGAGTGTCCTCGGCCAGGGCGAACGCGACGGTCTCGTCGGTCATCAGGTGGCTGCCGATCAGCCGGTCCCGCCAGCGGGGGCCGATGGTGTCGGCCACGGCCAGGCCGAACGGCAGGTGCCGGGCGTTCAACAGCAGGCCGGCCAGGACGGCGGCGACCGGGTTGCCGGCCGCGAACAGGCCGACCGCAAGGAACTGGGAACCGCCCGCGAACACCAGGACGGACATCACCACCGGAACCCAGACCGGCAGCCCGTACGCGATGGTGATGGCACCGAAGGAGGCGCCGACCGCGAGCGTCGCGGCGCCCAGGGCACCGATGTCTCGCCGTTGAGCCCGCGTTCGATATAACGTCCCCATAGTTCGACATGCTGAACGACAACCCAGCGTTCGTCAAACCGAACGTAATGGACCGATGGAGCGAACACATGCAGCAGCCGGCACCGCCGCTGGCCGTCATCGCCGCCGCCCTGCGCCGGGAACGGGACCGGGCCGGCATCTCCCTGACCGAATTGGCCCGCCGGGCCGGACTGGCCAAGTCGACGCTCTCCCAACTGGAGTCGGGCAGCGGCAACCCGAGCATCGAGACGCTGTGGGCGCTCGGAGTGGCGCTCGGCATCCCGTTCAGCCGGCTGGTCGAGCCGCCGCCGTCACCGGTGCGGGTGGTCCGGGCCGGCAGCAGCCCGCGGGTGCGGTCCGAGGGTGCGGACTTCTACGGCACCCTGCTGACCGCGGGGATCCCGGGCACCCGGCGGGACGTCTACGTGCTCGAACTGGAGCCGGGCGCGCTCCGGCACGCCGATCCGCACATCCCGGGCAGCGTCGAACACGTCGTGGTGTCGGCCGGGCGGATCCGGATCGGGCCGATCGACGAGCTGGTCGAGGTGGGGCCGGGCGACTACGTGACCTTCCCTGGTGACGTACCGCACAGTTATGAGGCTCTTGATCCTGGCTCCTGGGCCGTGCTGGTGATGGAGCACCGCTGACGCTCGTCGCGGGGCGCTGCTAGCGCTCGCTGTAGAGGCGGGAGACCACGTCCTCGATGTCCGGCTCGACCACGGACAGGTCGCGGACCGGGACCGCGGCCACCAGACCGGCCACCGCCGCGCCGGCCGTCGACGAGTCCAGAGTGAACGTCACCCGATGACCATTAGCGGTCACCGCGGCGAGGGTGGCGCCGGGCAGGGTGAAGCCGTCCGGCAGCGGCGCCGCCAGATCGGCCACCAGACTGCGGCGCGAACCGTAGCGGGCGTGCAGCGCCTCGATGCTGCCGTCGTGCACCACCCGGCCGTGGTCGATCACCACCAGGCGCTCGCAGAGACGTTCGATGTCGGCCAGATCGTGCGTGGTCAGCACCAGGGTGACGTCGCCGGCCGCGCCCAGTTCGGCCAGGAACGACCGGACCGCCTGTTTGCTGACCACGTCCAGGCCGATCGTCGGCTCGTCCAGGAACAGCACCTCCGGGCCGTGCAGCAGGGCCGCGGTCAGCTCGCCGCGCATCCGCTGCCCCAGCGACAGCTGACGGACCGGAGTTTCCATGAACTCGTCCAGATCCAGCAGTTCCCGGCACCGTTCCAGACGGGCGGCGTGCTCGGCCGGCGGCACCCGGTAGACGTGCCGCAGCAGCGCGAACGACTCCCGCAGCGGCAGATCCCACCACAGCTGCGAGCGCTGGCCGAAGACCACGCCGATCCGCAGCGCCAGCTTCGTCCGCTGCGGGACCGGGGTCAGCCCGCACACCGACACCGTCCCGGAGCTGGGCGTCAGCACCCCGGTCAGCATCTTCAGGGTGGTCGACTTGCCGGCGCCGTTCGGGCCGATGTAGCCGACCATCTCCCCGCGGCCGATGCTGAGACTCACCCCGTCGACCGCCGCCACGACGCGTTTTTTCCGCCGGAGACGGCCGGCTTTCACGCGTACGACGAAATCTTTCTTGAGGTCTTGCATCTGAATCATGAGCCAGTGCTCCGGTAGTGACGGATGCCGGACCGCCAGACGACCCCGGCGATCACGGCCGCGACCAGCGCGACCAGCGGCGAGAGGAAACCGGTCCAGGACGGCAGACCGAGCGGATCGTCCCGGCCGAGCAGCGTCAGAGCCGGTTGATAGGCGACAAAACCGAAGCCCATGGCGTACGCGAAAAGGTTGCGGAACCAACTGCCGTAGACCGAGATCGGGTACGAGGTGAAGTCCCGCCCGCCGTAGGTGAACGCCGACCCGATCTCGCCGGAATCCACCCACCAGAACGCCAGGCTCGCGCTCGTCACGAAGATCGCGCTGAAGAACACGCCTGCCATCAGTGGTGCGAGGGCGATCAGCAGCACCCGCGCCGGGGTCCACGCGACGTCGTTGGCGGCGACCGCCAGGCCCAGCACCACGAACCCGAACACCACCCGCAGCGCCTTGCGGACCGGCAGATCCATCAACAGCAGCTGCGGCAGCGCGGGCAACGGCCGGACCAGCACCGCGTCCAGGGTGCCGGTGCGCACGTACGTCTTCAGCTTGTCCACGTTCCCGACCAGCATGTCGGCCAGCGCGAACCCGGCCGAGCTGATGCCGACGATCAGGATCGCCTCGCGCAGAGTGAAACCGCCCACAGCCGGGGTGGCCCGGAACAGCACCAGCACGGTGAGTACGTCGAACACCGTGGCGCCGACATTGCCGAACAACTCCACCAGGAACGACGCCCGGTACGAGGCCGCCGACCGGATCTGCGCGGTGCCCAGAGCGACATAGGCTCGGAACTCAGCCACCCTGCACCACCAGGCGGCGCTCCGCCCGTCGCTGCACCAGGCCGGCCAGCAGCAGCATCGTGACCGCCCACAGCAGTTGCAGCGCCACCAGGGCGATCTGCGTCACCGGGCCGTCCCGCTCGGCGATCACGTCCAGCGGTGTCTGCAACAGACTCGGCAACGGGGTGCCCAGCCACAACGCGGTCACGAAACCGTCCGGGAGCAGGCGCAACGGGAAGTAGAGGCCGCCCAGCACCCCGGAGCCGAGCGTCCACAACATGATCGGGCCGCGGGCGTCCTGCAGCCAGTAGGCGGTGGCGTTCACCAGATATTTACAGCCGAAACAGATGATCACCGCGAGCGCGATCGAGACAGCGAACAACGGGACCGTCTGCCAGCGTGCCGGAGTGTGCAGGGGGAAGAAGATCGCCCCGGCCAGCAGCGGCGCGGCGAACCTGGTCAGCATGCCGTGCAGAGCCCGGCCCAGGTCGGCGGCCAGAAAGGCGGTCACCGGGCCGATCGGACGTAACAGGTCGGCGGCGATGTCACCGGTGCGGATCCGATCGGCCAGCTCCGTCCAGCCCCAGATGCCGATGACACTGAGTAGACCCTGACCGGCCCAGACGTACGTCGCCAGCTGCTCCGCGTCGTAACCGGCCGGCATGTTGCCCGCCGCGCCCTCCGCCACCGCCAGCAGCACGTAGCAGCGCAGGAAGCCGAACACCACGTTGGTGAACGTTCCGGCTAAGGTGGCTTGCCGGTAGGTGGCGTACCGCCGGAAACCTGACCCGATCAGTGCACCGAAAGTAGCAACGGAGGCGCGGAACGGACCTAATCGAGAGATCGTCGGCACGCTGGCGTCTCGCTGGTCCACGCCGTTAATCTCCTTTCCGAAACCCCGCGTCGGAGCCGGGAGACTCTACGTGGCTCTCCCGCCGGATGTGGCCCATTTTTCTTGACAGGTGGAGTTCGCCGTGACGGAGCGTTGCCAATCCGTGGGCCGGGGCGCCCGATGAACGGATGGGGCTCCCGGCCGGGCGACAGCTGGGACGACGAACCCGCCTGGGTCTACGAGATCACCTGGGAGTGGGAGCCGCTTCCCGGTCAGCGCTATCCCGGGGATCCCGGGCGCCGTAAAGCTGTGCACACGCCGGTTTACGAGGCCTCCCGGGGTGGTTCCGCGCCGGCCAGTTCGGCGCCGGTCAGTCCGGCCGGGCGCGCTTCGGTGCCCACTCCTCCGCCGTCCTCGCCTGCTCCTGGATGGGCGGGCGATCAGAATCAGTCGCGGACTCCTCGGGATGAACCGTCCTGGAACCGGCCGGCTCATATGCATGACCAGCGGGCCGTTTACGGGCAGCCGGGTTATCCGCCGCCGGCTGCTGACCCGCGTGCCTCTGGTGGGCGGCCGCCGCATGCCGGTGGGCCCGCACCTGATCCTTCGGGGCGGCCGCCACTGCCACAGCGACCGGTCGGCAACCCGGACCGGCGTGGTCCCGGTGCTCCGGGCAGTCCTGGTGGTCCCGGTGCTCCGGGGTCTTATGGCGCGCCTGGTCGTGGGGGGCCGGGTTCTTACGGGGGCCCGGTGCATCCGGGTTCGCACGGTGGGCCTGGTCCCGGGGGGTCCGTTCCTGGTGGGGCGGATCGCCGGGATCAGCGTGGGCCGGTTCCGCCCGGCCGCTTCGACGGGCCTGTGGCGCCTGCTGCTTCGGGCGGTTATCCGCCCGGACGGCCCGACCAGAACCCCGGCTACCCGGGCCGTCCTGGACCGGACCAGTACGGACAGCCCGGAGCCGACCAGTACCGGCGGCCCGGCCAGGACCGTCCCGCGCAGGATCGCCCCGGCCAGGACCAGTACGGACGCCCGTATTCGGATCAACAGGGCCGTCCTCATCTCGACCAGCAGGGTCGCCCCTACCCGGACCAGCAGGGTCGCCCGCATCCGGATCAACAGGGCCGTCCGCATCCGGACCAGCAGGGTCGCCCTTATTCGGACCGGCAAGGTCGCCCGACGCCGGGGCAGATCTCGCCGGCCAGTCCGGCCTATGGTGCCGCCCGTCCGACCCCCACCGAGGCGTTCCCAGGGCGTGGACCGCGCGAGGGCCGTACCCCGGATTCGCCGTTCGATCTGCGCCCGGCACCGCAGGACCGGAACTCGCCCGCACCCGCCCGCCCGGCCGCACAACCGACCCGGGTGACACCACAGAAGCCGGTCATGCCACCGGCAGCGGTCTACCCACCGGTCGCCGGCCAGCCCACCCCGGGCCACGGAGCCCCCGGCGTGGCCCCGGTCTCCGGCGTGGCCGGCGTGGCACCTGTCTCCGGCGTGGCCGGCGTGGCACCTGTCTCCGGCGTCGCCCACGGCACGGCTGGTGCCGCTCCGGTTTCCGGTGTCGCTTACGGAACTCCCGGTGTCGCGCCCGTCTCTGGCGTGACCCACGGAATGTCTGGTGTCGCTCCGGTCTCCGGCATCGCCCAAGGACCGGGCGGCCCCAGGCCGGTGTCGGCAGGCGGTGCCGCACCCGTTTCCGGCGTCGCGGCCCCACATGTTCCGGCTACTCCCCCGGGATTCGTTCCCCAGGCGGACCTGGCCACTCCGGGACACCCCGCGCCTGGCCAGGGCTTCCCTGGTCACGCCGGGCCGCAGTCCGGTATGGACCGGTCCGCCGCCGCACCGGGAGGCGCGCCGACATCTGGCGTTACCCCCGGAGGAATGCCGGTATCTGGCGTTGCCCAGACTGGGGCGCCGGGTTCCGGCGTTGCGGGACCGTCGGCGTATGCGACGCCCGAGGCCGCACCGGTCTCCGGCATCGCCGCTGCCCATCCGCACACGGCGCCGAGCATGGACCTTCGCCCGACCGCGGGAACGGCACCGGGTTCCACGCCTGCCGGCCTGGACCCATATGCCGGCGCCGATTCCGTCGGCCCGGACCCGTATGCCGGTGCCACCGGGCCGGACCAGCGCGCCGGGGCCGGTTCCGCCGGGACCGTTCCCGGTGGTGGAACGGCATACCCGCAGACCCCGAACCAGCAGCGGGAAAACGAGGAAGAGCAGGAGCCGACCCGCCCACTCGACCCACGCCGACTCGGCCACGGCGCGACGCCGGCCGGCCGCCCCGGCATCGCTTCCGATCCGGAAGACCCGACCCGCCCGTTCGGGCTACGACGCAACACGCAGGGATCCCGCACCCGCGACGAGGACCGAACCCGAGCCATAGACCCACGCCGACTCGGCCCTCCCCCCGCAGATCACGCCGCCGCCGGCACGAACGACCGAACCACGCCCACGAACGACCGAACCGATGTCAGCGCCGCAGTCCCCGACCAGCCAGACGCCTCCGGCACGGTCGGCACACCGGGAGTGGGCGTCGGTTCAACCAGCGCCGAGGGAACACCCCTAGCCGAGCCGGAAGTCCAGTCCGCAGGTCACGGCCTCGGCTGGCTGCTGTCACAAAGCGGCCACGGCGGTTCAACCCCGGTGATCGAGGAGGACCCAGCCCCCGTCACCGAGGCAGTTCCCGAAACCGAGCCGCCCCGTCCCCTGGGTTGGTTCGCCCCGCCCGCGGAGGAGGACCCCTCCACGGACGACGACACCCCAGCCCAGGAATCAGAAACCCAACACACCCAGACCCACGCCCCCACCAGCCACAACACACCGGCCAAAGATGTTGATGGCCAGGATGCTGCTGGCCGGGGCATCGCGGGCGATGGCATTGCCGGCCATGGCATCGCGAGCCAGGATGTCGCAGGCCAAGGCATCGCGGGTCAAGGCATTGCCAGCAATGGGATCGCGGGTCAAGGCATTGCCAGCGATGGCATCGCGGGTCAAGGCATTGCCAGCGATGGCATCGCGAGCCAGGACGTTGCAGACGAGAGCCGAACGGACATCAACGACGATGCGGCCGCTACCCCGTCCGAGGTGGGTAGCGCGCGGACTGAAGCGGTGCCCGCTGAAGGAGAACTGCCGCAAGCCGACAACAACCTGTCGGTCAACAAGGCTGAGCTCCCGCTAGCCGGATCCGAGCTTCCGCACGCCGGTTTCGGTCTGCCGCACGCCGGTTCCTCCCTCCCGCACGCCGGTTCCTCCCTTCCGCATGCCGGTTCCTCCTTGCCGCATACAGGTTCTGGGCCGGCGCAGGATGTGTCCGATTCTGTTCATATCGAGCCGGGAGCTGAGGACGACCCGGCTGGTGTGGCGCAGCCCGTCGTGGCGATGGGCGAGGTGGAGCCGGAGCAGGTTCCGTACGAGCCGATCGCGGTAGTCCGGACGTTGACCGGATCAGACGACACCGACCTGGAGCCAGACGACGCCGTCGCGACGAGCAACACGTCCGCGACTGACACCGACTCCACGAGGGACCACTCCCTCGCGACGGACAACGATTTCGCGACGGACAACGAATTCGCGACGGAAAGTGCCCTCGACGTAGAGGAACTCTCAGCTCGGAGTGGCCAGGAAGCGGACGCGCTCGATTCGCCGGAACAGGTCGACGGCCAAGACATCAACACCCACGAGGGCGACAGTCAGGTCGAGGGCCATGGGGTCGAGGACCGGACCGAGGGCCACGAGGTTGGTGACTACGGTTCGCCGGGGTCGGAACAGCAGGTCTCTGGTGGGATCAGCGGCCTTGCCGCCGCGAAGGACATTGTTGCGACGGGGAATGTCGACCTCACCAATGATGTGACGGCTGTTGATCGGATCGAGGGATCCGATCATCAAGCTGACTCTGAATCGCGGGCATCCTTGCTGGGCGGGGCCTCCGTGGAGGTTTCGGGGAGCGGAGACTCAGCAGGTTTCTCGGCGAACCCCGTGGTGGGCGAGCCGGATGTTCCGGAGATCGGCGAATCCGCAGATTCTTCGGCGAACCGTGTGGTGGGTGCCTCTTCGGACGTCGACATCGTGGCGGACGGTTCCCCGGACGTCGACATCGTGGCGGGCGGTTCCTCGGACGTCGACATTGCTCGTGCTCTCGGGGGAATCGACCTTGCGGCTGCGGATGGGCCCGGCGCCAAGGTTGCGACCGTGGGTGATGCCAGTGGTGATAGCGACACTGGCACCGCTGGCGATGTCCCTGCTGGTTCGGAAAGTGATGTCCCTGCCGGTGTGGAGAGCGATGCCCCGAGCCGTCTGACGAGTGGTGTTCCGGGTGGTGCTGAGGACGGCGCCGATGGCCGAGCGGGGGACGGCGACGGTGGGCTCGATACCGGTGGGCTTTCCGAGGCTGTCTGGTCTGCGGCTTGGGCTGATTGGCAGAACTTCGGCGGGAACGGGGATCTGGGCGGTCTGTCCGAGGCTGACTGGGGTAAGGCCTGGGCTGACTGGCAGACCTTCGGTGGGCACGGCGAGACCGAGACTCCCGCTCCGCCCGTAGACGATGAGCCCGGCACGGGCGAATCCCGCAAGGATCAGTCCGGCGAGAGCGAGCCCGGCAAGAGTTCGCTCGGCGAGGGCGAACCCAGCGAGAATGCGCTCGGCGAGGAAGCGCTCGGCGAGGATGCACCCCGCGAGAGTGAGCCCGGCGACGGTGCGCTCGGCAAGAGCGAACCCAGCGAGAATGCGCTCGGCGAGGAAGCGCTCGGCGAGGATGCACCCCGCGAGAGTGAGCCCGGCGACGGTGAACCCAGCGACGGTGCGCTCGGTAAGAGTGTGCTCGGCGACGGGGACGACCTGGACCAGGACGACATCGACGATGTGGCCGGGGCCGAGGAATCGGCCGAGGCTGACGGAACCGTCGGGGCCGAGGAAACAGCCGGGGCCGAGGGGGCTGTCGAGGCCGGAAGCGGCACGGTGGGTCCGGATCGGCGGGACGATGCCGAGACGGACGGCTCTGGGCCGGGTGCTTCTGGGCTGGGCGAAAGCGGACCTGATGAGTCCGCGCATGATGTCGCCGAACTGGGGGACGCTGGGCCGGACGGCTCTGGGCTGGCTGCCAGCGGACCGGAGGTCTCGGGGGCTGGTGACGGCGGGCGTGTCGCGGACGTTGACGGAAGTGTGGGCTCGGCGGGCGTCGGTGTCGGGGAGGCGGGGGCTCAGGAAGGCGGGGCTCCGGCCGTACCGGCGCAAGGGGTGACGGCTGGGGAAGAGCTCTCCGGTGGCGCGGTGGAGACCGGTGCCGGGGCCGCCTCGCGGGAGGTCTTGCCTGAGGCGCGGCAAGAAGCGCGACCGGAGGCGCGGCAGGAGGCGCGACCGGAGGCACTGCAGGAGGCGCGGCAGGAGATCGCGCCGGCCGCGAAGCTGGAAGTGGAGAAACAAACCCCGCCGGAAGCTGTCCAGGAAGCGGAGAAAGAGACCGCACCGGGAGCCGAGCAAGAAACCAAGACCGCGCCAGGAGCGGAGCAAGAGACCGAGACCGCGGCGGGAGCCGAGCAAGAGACCGAGACCGCGGCGGGAGCCGAGCAAGAGACCGAGACCGCGGCGGGAGCGGAGCAAGAGACCGAGACCGCGGCGGGAGCGGAGCAAGAGACCGAGGTCGCGGCGGGAGCGGAGCAGAAGGCCGGCCCCGGGCGGCGGGAACCGGTTCGGCAGCGGCGTGGGGTGACGGCTCCGGCGGATCGGCGGCGGGCTGATCCGGAGCGGATACTGGCCGCCTACTCGTGGGTGTTCGATCCGGGGACTCTGCGGGAGACCGTGGATGACGTGGAGCGGCTGGCGGATCTCGCGGATCGGCTGTCCGATCGGCTGGAGTTCGCGGAGCGGGACAACGTCCGGGCGGGGCTGCTGAGTCTGCGCGCCGTGGTCTCGCGGGTTCTCGGGGAGCTGGACGAGGCGCTCGCCGACGGGCGGGAAGGGCTGCGGCACGCGGAGTCCGGCGGGGACTTCCGGACCGTCGCGATCGCCCAGGCTCGGCTGGCGCACGTGCTGCACTGGCGGGGCGAGTTCGACGAGGCGGACCGGCTCTATGCGCGGGCCGAGTCGGTGGAGTTGCCGTCGGTGGTGCGGTCGGAGATCGCCGAACTGGCCGGGCGGTCCGTTTTCGATCAGGGGCGCTTCCTGGAGGCGGTGAATCACTTCGAGCGGGCGCTGGACGTCCGGCACGCTGAGGATCCGGAGCGGGTGGAGCGGGTCGAACTGGCCCTGGACGAGATCAGCCGGCGGAGCACCGACGGCTGGGGCCCCTATCCGCGTACCCGCGACGAGGTCCTGGATCTTCCGAAGGCGCCGATGCGGATCTTCGACGAGGGTGACGAGAGTGCCGGACCGGGCCTCTGGGGGTACGCCGCCGCCGTGGAGCCGAGGTTCGCGGAGGCGCAGCCGTTCGCCGAGGGGGTGGCGTGGGCGCGCCGCCCGGACTCGCCGGCCTGGGAACTGATCGACACCACCGGTGAACTGGTGATCGTGTCGGCGCACGGCTACCTGGAGGCGGGCCCGTTCGCGGAGGGTCTGGCCTGGGTGCGGCGCGACGACAGCGGCTGGTTCGCGATCGACCGGGACAACCGGCTGATCGTGCCGCCGGCCGGGTTCGAGGACGCCCGCCCGTTCCGCAGTGGTCTCGCCGCGGTCCGGCAGGGTGGTGTCTGGGGCGCGGTGGACCGGACCGGGCGGATCGCGGTGCCGCCGGCGTTCCAGCGGTTCCTGACGGTGCTGCACATCGGCGGCCCGGTGGACGGGTTCTCCGACGAGGGCCTGGCCGTGGTGGACGCCGGGGACCGGTTCGGGGTGCTGGACCGGACCGGGAAGCTGGTGGTCCCGCCGGTGCACGCCGCCGTGGTGATCCATCCGTCGGCGTTCCTGGTGCGGGATCCGGCCGGGTCGTGGGGCGCGCTGGACCGCAAGGGCGAGCCGCTGGTGGACGTGGTGCACAAGGACCGGGATTCCGCGGTGGAGGCCCTGCCGGACGAGGAGCGCCCGGTTCTATAAAGAACCATGGAGTTTCGTCATCTGGGCCGTTCCGGCCTACTGGTCAGTGAGATCGCCTACGGCAACTGGATCACCCACGGTTCGCAGGTGGAGGAGGAGGCCGCCCTCGCGTGTGTGCGGGCGGCCCTCGAGTGCGGCATAACCACGTTCGACACCGCCGACGTCTACGCCGCCACCCGGGCCGAGGAGGTGCTGGGCCGGGCGCTGAAGGGTGAGCGCCGGTCCGGGGTGGAGATCTTCACCAAGGTCTTCTGGCGTACGGGTCCGGGGCCGAACGAGAGCGGCCTGTCCCGTAAGCACATCCTGGAGTCGATCGACGGTTCGCTGCGCCGGCTCGGCACCGATTACGTGGATCTCTACCAGGCGCACCGCTTCGACCATTTCACGCCGCTGGAGGAGACCATGGAGGCCTTCGCCGACGTGGTACGCCAGGGCAAGGCCCACTACATCGGCGTGTCGGAGTGGACCGCCGGGCAGATCCGGGCCGCCCGGCCGCTCGCCGACGAGCTGCGGATCCGCCTGGTGTCGAACCAGCCGCAGTACTCGATGCTGTGGCGGGTGATCGAGGCCGAGGTGGTGCCGGCGTCGCTGGAGCTGGGCCTGGGTCAGATCGTCTGGTCGCCGCTGGCGCAGGGGGTGCTGACCGGGAAGTACAAGGCCGGTGAGCGGCCGCCGGCCGGTTCGCGGGCCACCGACGACAAGTCGGGCGCCGGATTCATCGCCCGTTGGATGGGCGACGACGTGCTGACCGCGGTGGCCCGGCTGGAGCCGCTGGCCGCCGAGGCCGGGCTGACGACGGCGCAGCTGGCGCTGGCGTGGGTGCTGCAGAACCCGAACGTCGCGGCGGCGATCATCGGCGCGTCCCGGCCGGAGCAGGTGCGCGACAACGTGAAGGCGGCCGGGGTGAAACTGGACGAGGGCCTGCTGAAGGGGATCGACGAGATCGTGGATCCGGTGGTGACCCGCGACCCGTCGCTCACCTCCAGCCCGGCCAAGCGTCCGTGACGGCCTAGCTCTCCCAGAAGCGCATCAGCTGGAAGCCGCTGGCGTAGAACTGCCAGTCGACGCCGAGGATCCCGGCCAGGAAGTCCACGGCGGTGAAGAAGTAGGAGCCGACCTCGGTCTGCCAGAGCAGCAGGAACAGCACCAGGAAGCCCCACGGGGCGATCAGGTTCCAGGCGCGCTGGTAGGCCGGGCTCAGCCAGGGGTGGATGATGCCGCCGCCGTCCAGGCCGGGCAGCGGCAGGAAGTTCAGGATGCTCGCGCTGATCTGCAGGAAGACGAGCAGGCCGAGGGCGGCCCAGAAGGCGATGTGGTCACCTTCGTCGACGACGTAGCGCCCGCTCACGTCCTGGCCGAGCTCCGGGGCCAGACCGATCAGGAACGGGATCGCCACGACGATCGCCAGCACCACATTGGTGAGCGGACCGGCCGCGCTGATCAGCGAGTCCTTCACCTTGCTCTGCACGTAGCGGTGGTCGATCCAGACGGCACCGCCGGGCAGGCCGATGCCGCCGAGGATCACCACCACCACCGGCAGCACGATCGACAGCAGGGGATGCGTGTACTTCAGCGGGTTGAGCCGCAGGTAGCCCCGGTCGGCGACGGTCAGGTCACCGGAGAAGTAACCGAGGACGGCGTGCGCGTACTCGTGCAGACAGAGGGAGATCAACCAGCCGGAGATGACGAACAGGAAGACGTCCAGGCCGACGTTGCCGAACCCGGTCCACGTCATGACGCCGCTGACCACGAAGACCGCGACGATGCCGATGAAGACCGGGCTCGGCACGAAGGCGTTGCGCGGGGTACGGGTGTAAACCGGTTCGTAGGTCACGTCGTCAGCCCGATCACTCGGCCGGCTGGAGGCTCATCTGGTAGTCCACCCGGTCGTCCTCGACCAGGGTGACCGTGCCGACCCCGGAGGTCTGCAACTGCCGCCACTCCTGCCCGATCCACGACTCGGCGTCCGCTTGGCTGGGAAACGTCTCGGCAGGGCCTTCGACCGGCTTGCCATCGACGTCTTCGTAGCGCCAACTCCACGGCATAGAGCCGCCCCCTCACGTCACATACCTCGTTGGGCTTCCACCCTACGGCTTCCACCCGTGCGACCCGGCTCTAAGGTACGGGGCATGTCCGAAGATCGGTGGAACACGGTTCTGGTGCTCGGTGGTATCCGCTCCGGCAAATCCGGGTTCGCCGAGTCCCTGGTGGCCGGCGCGCCGTCGGTGCGATATGTGGCTACCGCGGCCGGCGGCGAGGACGATCCCGAGTGGCAGTCACGGATCGAGGCCCATCAACGTCGGCGGCCACAGTCGTGGTCGACCGAGGAGGTCAGCGGTGATCCCGTCCTGCTGACCGAGCTGCTGCTGTCCGCGGGTGGCGACGAGACGCTGCTCGTCGACGACATGGGCGGCTGGGTGGCGGGCGTCCTCGATCCGGCTCGCCAGCCCAACGACGACGAGGCGGACGTCAAGAACCTTGCCGCTGCGGTACGGGGGACGGCCGCGCGTGTCGTGATCGTCAGCCCGGAGGTGGGGCTGTCGCTGGTGCCGCTCACGCCGGTCGGGCGGGCGTTCGCCGACGCGCTGGGCACCACCAACCAGGAGCTGGCGTCGGCCTGTGACGCGGTGGCCCTGGTGGTGGCCGGCCAGCCGACGTGGCTGAAGGGCTCCGCGGCACCTTTCTCGGTCACGCCTCCCGAGGAACCGACCGTCGTCATGTCCCGGCCGATCGCGATGGCGACGCCGACTGCTCCCGCTCCCCCGCCGCCGCCCGCCCAGCCGCCGGTGGAGCCGGTGGTGGAGGAGTTCGAGCCGGCCACTGTGGTCGTCCCGGTCACCGCGCCCGAGCCGCCACCCAGCGCCGCCCTGAGCGAGTCCACGATGATGCTGCCGCTGGTGGCGTCCGGGCTCACCGAGATCAAACCGGGCATGGACCTGCCGCTGCCGAGCAGTGACGCCGGCCCGGACGCCCGCGAGCGCCTGGCCGGCCTGGACCTGCCGGGTGGTGGGCTGGGCGCGCTGAGCGAGGCGATCGAGTTCGCCGCCGCGACCCAGAACACCACCACCCCGAGAGCCTGGTCCGCCGTACGCCTGGTGGTGATCGCCGGCAGCCGGGCCGGTGGCGCGGTCGCCGGGACGGACACGGCCGATGTGGACCGCCGGATCGCCGAGGCCGAGCGGGGCGAGGGCCTGCTGGGCCGGCTGGCCGCGCAGGCCGGTGCGGACGTCTCGGTGCTGCGGACCGCGCCGGTCGGCGCGATGGAGCACGGCCCGGTCACCGACGAGGCGGCGGTGGAGACGGCGCTGCGGGACGGCTGGAAGCTCGCCGACGCGGCGGCCGACGCTGGCCGGGACGTGATCGTGCTCGCCGGGATCGGCGCCGGGGTGGAGGCCGCCGCGACCGCGGTGCTGGCCGCCACCACCGGTTCGGAGCCGGTGGCGACACTGCCGCGGGTGCTGGTCCCGGGCGCCCGGTTCGACGACTCCGCCTGGATGACGCGCTGTGCCGCGATCCGGGACGCCCTGCACCGGATCCGGCAGGAGCCGCGCGGCGCCACCGACATCCTGCGCCAGATCGGCGGCCTGGACGTGGCGGTCGCCACCGGCCTGCTGCTGGGCGCCGCCGCCCGGCGGATGCCGGTGCTGGTGGACGGCCCGCTGGGGCTCGCCGCCGGACTGGTCGCGCGGGATCTGGCCAGCCAGACCCGGCACTGGTGCCTGCTTCCCGAGGCGGGCACGCTCGCCCTGGTCAAGCAGGGCGCGGACGTGCTGGGGCTCACCCCCGTACTGGAAACCGGTCTTGATCTGGGTGAGGGCGCGAACGCGCTGGCGGTACTGCCGCTGCTGCGGACCGCGATCAGTCTGGCCTCGGCGGCGCCGGTGCATCCGGCGCTGCTCGGCGAGGTCGGCGACGACGGCCTGGACTCCTCCCCCGCGGCGCCCGAGGACGTCGACGACGAGGGTCCGGACCTGGACTTCAACACGTCGGCGTTCAACGCGCTGAACTACCGCGAGCCGGGTGCTTGACGGGATCCGGTTGGCGGTCACCACGCTGACCGTGCTGCCGCTGCGGGCGGGCCGGGTGGACCGGTCCGCCGCGGCGGTGGCGATGGCGGTGGCGCCGGCCGTCGGGGCGCTGCTCGGGCTGGTGCTGGCCGGGCTGCACGAGGGGCTACGGGCGCTGGGCTCGCCGGTGCTGGTGGCGGCCGGGGTGACGGTCGCGGCGGGCGCGCTGCTGACCCGCGGGCTGCACCTGGACGGGCTGGCCGACACGGTCGACGCGCTCGGCTCGTACCGCTCCGGCCCGGCCGCCCTGGAGATCATGAAAAAGCCGGACATCGGACCGTTCGGGGTGGTGGCCCTGGCCGCGACTGTCCTGGTCCAGACCGCCGCGGTCGCGTCCGCCGGCCCGTGGGCGATCGTGACGGCCTGGGCGGCCGGCCGGCTGGCGATCACCGTCGCCTGCCGCCGGGGTGTCCCCGCGGCCCGTCCGGAGGGCCTGGGCGCTCTGGTGGCGTCCACGGTGCCGCTGTGGGCACTGACGCTCGGCGCGGCGTCCACGGCGCTCCTGGGGGCTGCCGCGGTCCCGGACCGTCCCTGGCAGGGGCCGGTCGCCGTCGTCGCCGCCGGGTTCGCGGTGGTCCTTCTCCTGCGTCATGCGGTACGGCGTCTCGGCGGCGTCACCGGCGACGTGCTCGGCGCGTGTGTCGAGCTGGCCGTGACGATCACGCTGGTGGTCGTGACCCTCGGCTGAGAGCCACGACCCACCGGCGCCGGCTCAGCCGCGGACGGACGGGGTGACGAACGGCGGCTTGACCAGGCGCGCCTCGATCCGGCGGCCACGGATGTCGATCTCCACCAGGGCGCCGTCGGCCAGGCCCGGGGCGGTGTCGATCAGGGCGAGGGCGATGCCGATCTTCTTCGTGGGCGAGAAGGTGCCGCTGGTGGTCTCGCCGACGAGCTGCTCCCCCACGTACACACTCATGTGTCCCCGGGGGATGCCGCGACCGGTCAGCTCCAGGCCCCGCAGTGACCGGCGCGGACCGGCGGTCTTCTCGGCCTGGAGAGCCGTGCGGCCCCAGAACTCCGGCTTGCCCCAGCCCACCGCCCAGCCGGAGCGGGCCTGCACCGGGCTGATGTCGAGGGTGAGCTCCTGGCCGTGCAGCGGGTAGCCCATCTCGGTGCGCAGCGTGTCCCGGGCGCCCAGGCCGCACGGGCGGACCCCGGCCGCGATGATCGCGTCCCACACCGCGGGCGCGCTGTCCCACGGGACGACCAGCTCGTAGCCGTGCTCGCCGGTGTACCCGGTCCGGCAGACGATCAGCTCGGTGCCGCCCAGCACACCGGTCTCGAACGACATGTAGCCGTGTGACACCGGGAGGCCGAGTTTCCCGAGGATCTCGGCCGACTGCGGGCCCTGGACGGCCAGCACGGCGTGCCCGCGGTGCTCGTCAGTGACATCGACACCGGCCGGGGCGGCCTCCACCAGGCGGCGGACCACCTCGGCGGTGTTCGCGGCGTTCGGGATCAGGAAGACGTGGTCGTCGCCGTACAGGTAGGCGATCAGGTCGTCGACGACACCGCCGGACTCGTCGCAGCAGAGCGTGTACTGCGCCTTGCCGGGCTCGATGCGGCCCAGGTCGTTGGTGAGGCAGGAGTTCACGAAGGCGGCCGCGCCGGCCCCACGGACCCGGGCCTTGCCGAGGTGCGACACGTCGAACACGCCGGCCGATTCACGGACCGCGGCGTGTTCCTTCAGGACTCCTCCACCCGCGTACTCCAGAGGCATGTCCCAGCCTCCGAAGGAGGCGAACTTGGCGCCGAGGGCGACGTGACGGTCGTGCAAAGGAGACTGGAGAAGCTCGGCAGACATGAGACTCAACTTACCGGTGACCTTGGGCGGGTTTAGAGTCGCGGAGACAACACATGCTTCCCGATAGCCGGGAACGCGCCCACAGGCGTGCTCCCGGCCCCGACGTCCCGGAGAGTCCGAGTGACCCAGCCCACCCTCAGCCTGGTCGACACCGACCCGGCCGAATCCGCGGTCGATGCCATCGTCATCGGCTTGCACAGCCAGCCCGACGAGGACGGCACCCTGCTACCGGCCGCCGGGGCCGAGAGCATCGCCGCGGCCTTCGACGGCAAGCTGACCGCGACGCTGGCTCTGCTCGGCGCGACCGGCGCGGCCGGCGAGGTCACCAAGCTGGCCACCCTCGGCACCATCTCCGCGCCGCTGCTGGTCGCGGTCGGCCTGGGCACCGAGCCGACCGGCCCGGCCCCCGAGCTGGAGACGCTGCGCCGGGGCGCCGGCGCCGCGGTCCGCGCGCTGGCCGGCAGCTCCACCGTGGTGCTGGCGCTGCCGGTGCCGGACGACTCGGACGCCGCTCCGGTCCTGCGGGCCACCCTGGAGGGCGCGCTGCTCGGCGGGTACCGGTTCGCCGGTTACAAGTCGAAGCCGGCCAAGGGCCGCCGGGAGCCGGTCGCCGAGCTGCGCCTGCACGTGCCGGACGCCGCCGACGAGACCGCGCTGGCCGAGCTGGAGCGGGCCGCGATCGTGGCCCGCGCGGTCCGGCAGAGCCGGGACTGGGTGAACACCCCGCCGAACGCGCTGCGCCCGGCCGACCTCGCCGACCAGGTGGCGGCGGCCGCGACCGAGGCCGGCCTGGAGGTCGAGGTCCTCGACTTCGACCAGCTCAAGGCCGGTGGCTATGGAGGTATCGTGGCGGTCGGCCAGGGCTCCGAGGCCCCGCCGCGCCTGGTCAGGCTGACCTACACGCCGTCCGGGGTGGAGAGCCCGAAGCGGGTGGCGCTGGTCGGCAAGGGCATCACCTTCGACACCGGTGGCGTGAGCATCAAGCCCGCCGCCGGCATGTGGGAGATGAAGTCCGACATGGCCGGTGCGGCGTCGGTGGCGGCGGCCATGCTCGCGGTCGCGGCGCTCAAGCCGGCCGTGGCGGTCTCCGGTTACCTGGCGATCGCGGAGAACATGCCGTCCGGATCGGCGTACCGGCCGGGCGACGTGATCACCATGTTCAACGGCAAGCGGGTCGAGGTGTTCAACACCGACGCCGAGGGCCGGATGGTGCTGGGCGACGCGATGGCGCGGGCCTGCGCGGACGGCACCGACTACCTGTTCGAGACGTCGACGCTGACCGGCGGGCAGGTGATCTCGCTCGGCAAGCGGATCGCCGGGCTGATGGGCTCGGACGAGGCGACCGCGCTGGTCGAGACGGCCGGCACCGCGGTCGGCGAGCCGGCCTGGCGGATGCCGCTGCCGGACGACGTGCGCAAGGGCATGGAGTCGGAGATCGCCGACATCTGCCAGACGAACGCGAACCTGGACCGGGCCGGGCACATGCTGCAGGGCGGGGTCTTCCTGCGCGAGTTCGTGACCGAGGGGGTCGAGTGGGCGCACATCGACATCGCCGGTCCCGCCTACCACACCGGTGAGGCCACCGGTTACTGGACGAAGGGCGGCACCGGTGTTCCGGTCCGCACCCTGCTGGCAGTGATCGACGACCTGGCCTGATCTTCATCTTTCTCAGGACGCCGCCCGGTCTCAGGCCGGGCGGCGCTTCTGCCGCTCGTTGTAGTCCCGCATCCGCTGGGGGTATCCGAGCAGCTTGATGTCGTACGTCGGCATGCTGAGCTGGTGCGCGAACTTCCACGCGACGTCGGGCGAGCCGATCCGGCGCCGGGTCCATTCACCGTCGTGTGCCACAAGCAACAGGGTGGTCTCGGTCACTGTCGTCTGCGGCTCGATGAACGCCTCGACTCCCCGACGGGAGCGGAAGAATTGCGTAAGATGCTCAAGATCGGCCTGGTTGACCTGCTTGCCGCCGGGCCCGGCGGTCCGGGGACGCCGTCGAAACCAAGCCACCGTGCCTCCTCACGTTCGATCCCGCAAGGGTACGTCGGACCGACGTGTCGTGGGGCACCTGGCTGCATTGACCGGGTCGGGAAGTGACAAGATGTCAACGACGGGACTGTGACCGTTTCCATTGTGTGACCCACACCGGAGACGATGCGACCACTGGAGTCAACGTGAGCCAGCCCAACGGCGGAACCTTCGACATCGTCATTCTCGGCGCAGGTAGTGGTGGCTATGCGGCCGCTCTGCGTGCCGCCCAGTTCGATCTCAAGGTGGCGCTGATCGACAAGGCCGAACTCGGCGGCACCTGCCTGCACCGCGGCTGTATCCCGACGAAGGCGCTGCTGCACGCGGCGGAGATCGCGGACCAGACCCGCGAGAGCGAGCAGTTCGGTGTCAAGGCCGATCTGGTCGGGATCGACATGGCCGGCGTGAACGCCTATAAGGACGGTGTCGTCGGGCGCCTCTTCAAGGGCCTGACCGGCCTGCTCGGTCACAACAAGAACATCACCATCGTCCAGGGCGCGGGCAAGCTCGTCAGCAAGGACACCGTCGAGGTCGACGGCAAGCGCTACACCGGGCGCAACGTCATCCTCGGCACCGGTTCCTACTCCCGTTCGCTGCCCGGCCTGGAGGTCGACGGCGTGCGGGTGCTGGCCAGTGAGCACGCCCTGAAGCTGGACCGGGTGCCGCAGTCGGCGATCGTGCTGGGCGGCGGCGTGATCGGCGTCGAATTCGCCAGCGTGTGGAAGTCGTTCGGCGCCGACGTGACCATCATCGAGGCCCTGCCCCGCCTGGTCGCGGCGGAGGACGAGGAGATCTCGAAGCAGGTCGAGCGCGCCTTCCGCAAGCGCAAGATCAACTTCAAGGTCGGCAAGCCGTTCGAGAAGGTCGAGAAGACCGAGAACGGCGTCAAGGTGACCATCCAGGGCGGCGAGACCCTGGAGGCCGAGGTCCTGCTGGTCGCGGTCGGCCGTGGCCCGACCACCGCGAACCTGGGCTTCGAGGAGCAGGGCATCACCCTCGACCGGGGCTTCGTGATCGTCAACGAGCGCCTGCACACCGGCGTCGGCAACATCTACGCCGTCGGCGACATCGTGCCCGGCCTGCAGCTCGCGCACCGCGGCTTCCAGCAGGGCATCTTCGTGGCCGAGGAGATCGCCGGCAAGAACCCGGCGGTCATCGACGAGGCGGGCATCCCGCGGGTCACCTACTCCGACCCCGAGGTCGCGTCGGTCGGCATCACCGAGGCCAAGGCCAAGGAGAAGTACGGGGCCGACAAGGTCTCGACGTACAACTACAACCTGGGCGGCAACGGCAAGAGCCAGATCCTCAAGACCGCGGGCTTCATCAAGCTCGTCCGGGTCGAGGACGGCCCGGTCGTCGGCGTCCACATGGTCGGCGCGCGGGTCGGCGAACTCGTCGGCGAAGCCCAGCTGATCACCAACTGGGAGGCCTTCCCCGAGGAGGTCGCCCAGCTCGTACACGCCCACCCGACGCAGAACGAGGCGCTGGGCGAGGCCTTCCTCGCGCTCGCGGGCAAACCGCTGCACGCGCACAGCTGATTTCGATCGCGTTCTGACGTCTAAGGAGTTTGGGAAATAATGCCGACATCGGTAACCATGCCGCGGCTGGGTGAGAGCGTCACCGAGGGCACCGTCACCCGCTGGCTCAAGCAGGAGGGCGAGCGCGTCGAGGCCGACGAGCCGCTGCTCGAGGTCTCCACCGACAAGGTCGACACCGAGATCCCGTCGCCCGCCGCGGGCATCCTCTCGCGGATCGTGGTCGGCGAGGACGAGACCGCGGAGGTCGGCAGCGAGCTGGCCGTCATCGCCGGTGACGGCGAGGACGCCGGTTCCGCCGCTTCTTCGGATTCCTCTTCGGCCGCGCCCGCTTCGTCCGCGCCCGCCGAAGAGGCCGAGCCGGAGCCCGCCGCCCCGGCCGAGCCGTCGACCGAGAAGCCGGTCGAGGCGGAGGCCCCGGCCCCGGCCGCGCAGTCCGGTGGCGAGGGCACCGAGGTGAAGCTGCCCGCCCTGGGCGAGAGCGTCACCGAGGGCACCATCACCCGCTGGCTGAAGGCCGTCGGCGACACCGTCGAGGCGGACGAGCCGCTGGTCGAGGTCTCCACCGACAAGGTCGACACCGAGCTGCCGTCGCCGGTCGCCGGCACGCTGCTGGAGATCAAGATCGGCGAGGACGAGACGGCTGAGGTCGGCGCCGTCCTGGCGATCGTCGGCACGCCGTCGGCCGCCCCGGCCGCCGCTCCGGCTCCGGCCGCGCCGGCGCCCGCCGCTGCCCCGGCCCCCGCCGCTGAGAAGCCCGCGCCCGCCGCTGAGAAGCCGGCTCCCGCGCAGGCGGCCGCGCCGAAGGTGGAGAGCGCTCCGGCTCCGCAGATCCCGCAGGCGACCGAGACCGCGAAGGCCGCCCCGGCGCCCGCCGCCGTCTCTTCGAACGGGGCCGGCGACGCCGGTTACGTCACGCCGCTGGTCCGCAAGCTGGCCGCCGAGAAGGGCGTGGACCTGTCCAGCCTGACCGGCACCGGTGTGGGTGGCCGAATCCGCAAGCAGGACGTCATCGACGCCGCCGACAAGGCGGCCGCCGCTGCCGCCGCGCCGGCCGCCGCCGAGACGCCCGCCGCTGCCCCGGCCCCGTCGGCCGCGCCGAAGGCCAAGCCGGAGCCGAGCCCGCTCCGTGGCCGCACCGAGAAGCTGCCCCGGATCCGTCAGACGATCGCCCGCCGCATGGTGGAGTCGCTGCAGATCTCGGCTCAGCTGACCACGGTGGTCGAGGTGGACGTCACCAAGATCGCCAACCTGCGGAACAAGGCGAAGGCCGCTTTCCAGGCCAAGCACGGCGTGAAGCTGACCTTCCTGCCGTTCTTCTCCCTGGCCACGGTCGAGGCGCTGCAGCAGCACCCGGTGGTCAACTCGTCGCTGGACATGGAGGCGGGCACCGTCACCTACCACGGCGCCGAGCACCTGGGCATCGCGGTGGACGCGCCGAAGGGCCTGGTCGTCCCGGTCATCAAGGACGCCGGTGACCTCAACCTGGCCGGTCTGTCCAAGCGGATCGCGGACCTCGCGGACCGCACCCGCAACAACAAGATCGGTCCGGACGAGATCGGCGGCGGCACCTTCACGCTGACCAACACCGGCAGCCGGGGCGCGCTCTTCGACACCCCGATCATCAACCAGCCGCAGGTCGGCATCCTCGGTCTCGGCGCGGTCGTCAAGCGCCCGGTGATCGTGAACGACCCGGAGCTGGGCGAGATCATCGCGCCGCGCTCGATGGTGTACCTGGCGCTCTCCTACGACCACCGGATCGTGGACGGCGCCGACGCGGCCCGCTTCCTGGGCACGATGAAGGAGCGGCTGGAGGCCGGCAACTTCGAGGCCGACCTCGGTCTGTAAGGGTTTTCTCATGGAGGGGCACGCCACTGCGGCGTGCCCCTCCATTTGTTTTCAAACCATCGGTTTCCGGGAAAGAATCACGACATGCGGATCGTCATGGCCGGTGCGTCCGGTTTCCTCGGCACCCGGCTCGCCGAACGACTGAGCCAGAGCGGCCACGAGATCGTCCGGCTGGTCCGGCGGCCCACCGACCGGGCCGGTGAGGCCACCTGGGATCCGGCGCAGGGCCGGCTGGACGCCGAGGTGCTGGCCGGCGCCGGCGCTGTGATCAATCTCGCCGGGGCGAACATCAACGGGCGGCGCTGGACGGCCGCCTACAAGCGGGTGCTGCGGTCCAGCCGGATCGACACCACCGACACGATCGCCCGCACCATCGGCCGGCTGCCGGCGGACGAGCGGCCCCGCACGCTGCTGCAGGCGTCCGGCGCCGGGTGGTACGGCGACACCGGCGAGCAGGAGGTCACCGAGGAGGCCCCGGCCGGCAACACGTTCCTCGCCGACCTGTGCCGGGTGTGGGAGGCCGCCGCCCGGCCCGCCGAGGACGCCGGCACCCGGGTGGTGCTGCTGCGTACCGCGCCGGTGGTCGGTCCCGACAGCGGCCTGCTCAAGCCGCTGCTGCCGCTGTTCAAGCTGGGTGGCGGCGCCAAGCTCGGCGGTGGGCGGCAGTGGATGGCCTGGATCTCCGGCGCCGACTGGCTGGCCGCCTCGGAGTTCCTGCTGGAGCGGGAGGACCTGGCCGGCCCGGTCAACATGGTGTCGCCGCGGCCGGTGCGCAACGACGAGTTCACCCGCGACCTGGCAGGTGCGGTGCGCCGGCCGGCTCTGCTGGCGGTGCCGGGGCCGGTGCTGGACGTGGTGCTCGGTGAGATGGCCGGTGAGCTGCAGCGCAGTCAGCGGGTGCTGCCCGGGGTGCTGTCGGGTGCCGGGTTCGCGTGGACCTACCCCGGAATGGCCGAGGCGATCGCCGTCTCGGTGCGCCCCGAAGCGGCGATGACCTCCTAGGATTTCAGGCTCGCTTGCTACTCTGCGGCTGATGTCCGTCGCCGCCACCGCCCCTGCCGCGTCCGCCGATCCGCCTGCCCAGCCGCCGTCACGCCGTGCCCGGCCGTGGCGGGCCCATCTGACCGTCGCCGCCCTGGCGCTGGGGATGGCCGTCTACGTGACCAACGGGCTCTGGCGGGATCCGTACAACCATGTGCTCTCCGACAACGTCGGTGACACCGCGTTCTTCGAGTGGTTGCTGGGCTACGGCGTCTACACGCTGGGGCACGGGGCGAACCCGTTCTTCACCGACCTGATGAACGTGCCGTGGGGTGTGAACCTGGCGGCGAACACGTCGATCTCGGTCTACACGATCCTGTTCGCGCCGCTGACCTGGCTGGCCGGGCCACAGGTCACCTTCGTGACGATCCTGACGCTGAACCTCGCCGGGTCGGCGTTCCTGTGGTACCTGTTCCTGCGCCGCTGGCTGGTGAGCAGCCCGGTCGCGGCCGGGCTGGGCGGCATGTTCTGCGGGTTCGCGCCCGGTTTCATCTCGCATGCCAACGGCCACCTGAACTGGACGGCCGGGTGGGTGGCGCCGCTGGTGGTCTGGCAGGTGCTGCGGTTGCGGCAGCCGGGCCGGTGGCTGCGCAACGGGTTCGTCCTCGGGCTGATGCTGGCGGCATTCTTCACCATCGCCGCGGAAGGGCTGTTCTACACCGCGCTGGCCGCGGGCCTGTTCGTGGTGATCTGGGCGACGGCCGGGCCGGTGCGCGACGAGGTCCGGGCCGCCTGGGGCACCGTGCTGCGGGCGGTGGGGGTGGCCGCCGTGGTCGCCGGGGCGCTGCTGGCGTACCCGCTCTACATGCACTTCGCCGGGCCGCAGACGTTCTCCGGCACCGGCTACAACCAGCGTTACTTCGCCGAGGACGTGGCGGCCTACCTGTCGTTCCCGAGCCGGTCGGTGGCGGCGCTGTTCGGGCTCGGTTCCGATCTGGGACCGAACCGGACCGAGGAGACCAGCTACTTCGGCGTACCGCTGGTGGCCCTGATGATCGTCTCCGCGGTGCTGGTGTGGCGTCGGGCGGCGCCCGGGCGGAAGGCGACCCTGCGCGCGATCTACCTGGTCGGCGGGGTATTCATGGTCCTGTCCTGGGGGCCCCGGTTCAACTGGATGGACGCCGAGTGGCCGATCCCGCTGCCGTGGGCGGCACTGGCCCGGCTGCCGCTGTTCGACGCGGCGCTGCCGTTGCGGCTGGCGCTGATCGTGGCGGTGGTGTTCGGCATCCTGCTGGCGCTGGTCACCCAGGAGCTGCTGGACGGGCGGATCGACGGGCCGAACCTGCGGACCGGGCTGACCGCGGCCATCGTGGCGGCTCTGATCCCGGTCTTCCCGCTGCCGGTGCGGCACCAGGACCGGTCGCCGGAGCCCGCCTTCATCGCCAACGGCACCTGGCAGCGGTACGTGTCGGAGAACGGTGTGATGTCGTCCCTGCCGTTCGCCCTGAACGTGCACGCCGACGGGCAGCGCTGGCAGGCGTACACGATGGCCCGCGGCGGCGCCCAGTACCGGATGCCCGGCGGTTACTTCCTCGGCCCGATGACCGAAGGTGAGGAGGGGCGCAAGCAGATGGGGCGGATCGGTGCTCCCACGCTCCCCACCGACTGGCTGTTCACCCGGGCGGCCCTCTACGGCTACGTCACCGAACTGAGCAACGCCGACCGCGCACAGGCCCGCTCCGACTTCGCCTACTGGGGCCTGGAGGCGGTCTTCCTGCCCGAGACGATCACCGGAAGTGACCACATGACGTTGTTCCGCAACGCCGTCGAGGTGACCGCGACCGATCTGCTCGGCCCTCCGGAGGAGGTGGACGACGTGCTGGTGTGGCGCATTCGTCCCGGCGTGGACCCGATCGATCGATGAGTTCGGGGCTGGATAACCTCCGCGACGTGACGATCGCCGCGCCTGCCCCGATCACCTCCGACCCCTCGTCGAAGAAGGCTGATATATCCGGACGTAAGTGGCCTGCTCATCTGGCCATGGCCGCTTTCTCCCTGGCGGCTGCCGTCTATGTCTGTCAGGGGCTCTGGCGGGCGCCTCAGCAGAACGTGGTCGCCGACAACGTCAGCGATCAGGGCCAGTTCGAGTGGATGCTGTCGTACGGCGTCTACGTGCTCCAGCATCTGGGCAACCCGTTCTTCACCGAGCTGCTGAACGCGCCCCGTGGTGTGAACCTGGCGATGAACACGTCGAGCACGTTCTACGCCGTGCTGTTCTCGCCGCTCACCCATTTCGCCGGGCCGCAGGTCACCTTCGTGACCATCCTGACGCTCAACCTGTCCGGTTCGGCGTTCGTCTGGTACCTCTTCCTGCGCCGCTGGCTGGTCCGCAGCGGGCTCGCGGCAGCCGTCGGCGGGCTGATCTTCGGGTTCTCCCCCGGGCTGGTCTCGCACGCCAACGGTCACCTCAACTGGACCTCCGGCTGGATGGTCGGCATCGTCGCGTGGTGGGTGCTCAAGCTCACCGACCGCGACCACTGGCTGCGCAACGGCATCGTGCTCGGTCTGCTCTGCACCATGGGGTTCTCGGTGGCCGCCGAGGCGCTCTTCTTCGCCGCCTTGGCCAGCGGCATCTTCCTGTTCGTCTGGCTGCTGTCGCGCCCCGGCCTGAAACGGGCCAGAACCGCACTGCCGCCACTGCTCAAATCGCTGGGCGTGACCGCGCTGGTCGCCGGGACGCTGCTGGCCTGGCCGCTCTACATGCACTTCCACGGGCCGCTGAAGTTCTCCGGGACCGGTTTCCGGATGCGGTTCTACTCCGAGGACCTAGTCTCCTACGTCGCGTTCCCCCTGCCCTCGGTGGCCGGCGCGTTCGGCTGGGGCGCCGACCTGGCCCCGAACGCGACCGAGGCCACCTCGTTCCTGGGCGCCCCACTGATCCTGCTGTTCATCGCCGCGGTGGCGCTGCTGTGGCGCCGGTCGTCGCCGGAGCGCCGGGTCACCCTGCGGGCCCTGACCGTGATCGCGATCCTGTTCTTCCTGCTGTCGCTCGGCCCGCGGCTGCGGTTCCTGGGTGAGGAGCAGTCGCACATTCCGCTGCTGTACGCGCTGCTGGTGGAGGCGCCGCTGTTCGATTCGGCGCTGCCGGTCCGCTATACGCTGGTGGTGGTCGTGGCGATCGCGCTGGTGATCGCCCTGTTCCTGGACGAGTTCCTGACCAAACGGATCGCGGTGCGGCTGGCCGCGGTGGGTGTGGTGTTCCTCGCCGTCGCCCCGATCGCCCCGCTGCCGCTGCGCACCCTGGAACGCGCTCCGGAACCGCTCTTCATCTCCAGCGGCAAGTGGAAGGACTACGTCACCGACGACGGCGTGATGACGTCCCTGCCGCTCTCCATCGACGTGGCCGTGGACAGCATGCGCTGGCAGGCGTACACGATGGCCCGTGGCGGCGACTCGCAGTTCCGGATCCCGGCCGGCTACTTCCTCGGCCCCCAGGACTACGAGGAGACCGGACGGCACCTGGTCGGCCGGGTCGGGGCGCCGGACCGCCCGACCGATCAACTGCTCTACAAGGCCGCCCGCTGGGGCCAGGTGCCGAGGATCACCAACGAGCAGCGGCTGCAGGCCCGGGTCGACTTCGCGTACTGGGAGTTGCAAGCGGTCTTCCTCCCGGAGACGGTCACCGGCCCGAACGGCCCGCTCAACCGGGATGCCCTGCTGCGCCTCGCCACCCAACTGCTCGGCGAACCGGAGCAGGTCCAGGACGTACTGGTGTGGCGCATCCGGCCGGGCGTGGATCCGGTCGACGTGATCGAGGAGACGCAGGGCTAGGCTTCAAGGCGTGACTTCCTCTCTTCTCACCGTCCTGCGCCCCGGCCTGGTCGACTATCTGGAGGCCTGGGAGGAGCAGAAGCGTCTGCACGAGGCGGTGGTGTCCGGTGCTCAGCCGGACACCATCATGCTGCTGGAGCACCCCAGCGTCTTCACCGCGGGCAAGCGCACCGAGGCCGCCGACCGCCCCTTCGACGGCACTCCCGTGGTGGACGTCGACCGCGGCGGCAAGATCACGTGGCACGGGCCGGGCCAGATCGTCGGCTACCCGATCCTCCGCCTGGACACTCCGGTCGACGTGGTGGCCTACGTGCGGCGCACCGAGAAACTGCTGATCGACGTGTGCGCCGAGTTCGGCGTGACCGCCGAGCGCATCAAGGGCCGCAGCGGCGCCTGGGTCCGGGGAACCGACGGCGCCCCCGACCGCAAGATCGCCCAGATCGGCATCCGCGTCTCCCGCGGCGTCACCCAACACGGCTTCGCCCTGAACTGCGACTGCGACCTGTCCAACTTCGACAGATTCGTCCCGTGCGGTATCCGGGACGCCGCCGTCACCTCCCTGAGCGTCGAGGTCGGCCGCCCGATCCCGGTCACCGAGGTAATGCCGGTAGTCGAACGCCACCTGACGACGCTGATCTGATGGACCTGTACCGCAATCCGCGCGACAAGCGGGTCTTCGTACCCCGCCCGAACGGAAGCATGGTGCTCAACTTCGGTCACCCGATAGCGTGGGCGATCCTGGCCTGCACAACGATCATCCCCTTCGTGATCGTCACCGTGGTCACCATCGCAGTCTTCCTCTAGGCGTCCCGCGCCCTCAACGAGCAGCCGGTCCAGCGTCCGCAACCGGCCCATGTCCGGCCTCGCCCAGCCGGCGGCACGGCTGCGGGCCGCAATCCTCGCCGCCCCGCTCCTGCCGGGTGCGGGCCCGTCGACCTGCTGCTGGACGCGGGCCCGCCGGCACGCTATTGCCGGGTGTTGCCCTCACCCGTGGCCTGCTGCTGGGTGTTGCCCTGGCCGGTGTGTTGCTGGGCCAGGTCGACGGCCTTGTCGATGTGGCCCGAATACTTCTGGCCGGTCCGCTGGTCGACCTGCTCGCCCAGCTTCTCCAGCCCGGCATCCACCTGCTCGTCGTGTTTGTCCAGAAAATCTTTCGCCTTGTCCAGGAAGCTCATGTCGCGAGCATGCGACACCTCACCCGCGAACCGCCATCACCGGTTCGGGTCGAACCCACACGGCGGTGACCAGCGCATCCGGCCCGGCGGTCGCGGGTCGGTCCGGGCCGTCGCCCACCTCGCGTCGTGGCCACGGGTCCTTTCGCCGAACGTACAAAAGCTAGGTTTTCGGGATCCGCCAGACCGTGACCGAACTGCCGGCGCCCTGGCAGGAAATCTGATCGCCGGGGCCGTCGCACCAGAGGAACCCGGCCGGGATGATCGCCCGGAGATCACCGCTGACCTGATCAAAGACGCCGGTGCGATCACCGCCGGTGCGGATCAGCACGCTCCCGGAGAGCCGTCCCATGCCCAGATCGCGCACGACCCGGCCGGTGTCGGGATCAACCCGGGCGACCCGTCCGGCCGGGCTGCCCGCCAGGGTTCCGCTCCAGGTGGTCCACTCGGTGCCGCTCCACAGAGGCGCGCCGGAGTTCTGATCGAAAGCGGTCATGCCATTGCCGTGCAGCACACACAGCCGCTCTCCGCAGCGGGCTGCCCCGGCCGGCAGCGGGAGCCGTGCCGTCCACAGCTGTTCCAGCGTCGGCAGGCGCAACGCGGCGATCCGGTCCGGGCTGAAGACGATCGCGAGATCACCCATGGCCATCAGCGCCGGCAGCCCGTCGTCGACCAGCCTGCCGAAGCCGTCGATCTCCGCCGGGCGCACCGCCAGTCCGGCGACGGTGTTCGCCACCTCGCCCGTCTCCCGGCCGTAAGCCACCGCCGAGCCGTCGTCGTAAAGGACCTGCACGTGCCGCTCGGTGCCGGTGACCCCGATCGGCTCGGCCTTCACCTCCTTGCGCCAGCGGATCGACCCGGTCCCCGCATCGAGCAGGCCGATCCGGCCCTCCGGGGTCCAGAGCAGCACGTCGTCCCCGGCCGGCCACGCCGTCGAGTTGTCGTCGTCCTGCCAGCGCGCCCGGCCGGTCTCCACGTCGAGCAGCAGCATCTCGGCACCGAACCGGAGCGCCAGGTAGGGCCCGGCCATCCGCAGTCGTGGCACCTCGCCGGCGGCGTCGACCATGCGGGTCCACAGTGGGTCGGAGCTCGGCACCCGCCGGGCCTGCAGCTCCAGCACCCCGTCCTGGGGCCGGGAGTGCAGGCTGTAGAAGACGCCGTCGTGCAGCATCCAGGTGACGGCACGCTCGGCGCTCACCACCGACGGGCGCAGGATCCGGGCCTCCGCCGGAACCTGCGCGCCACCGAGAGACAGCGCCAGCACGATCGGGACGACCCACTTCGGGCCACGGAACCGGCGGGGCGGCGCCGGGCGGGACGGCGGGGTGTGGTCGAGATCGATGAGCACGATCGCATTCGACCCCGCCGTCCGTTAGCCCGGCGTCAAGAGGCCCCTGGTTACGGCTCGATCCGGCCCCACGGGTCACTGCCCGATGCGGTCCTAGGGTGCGATCCGGTTGAGGTCGCGCGGGAACGCGGTGGTCTCACGGACGTTCGCGATCCCGGTCAGCCGGGCCACGAAACGCTCCAGCCCGATCGCCCAGCCGCCGTGCGGAGGCATGCCGAACCGGAAACCGTCGAGATAGCCGGCGTACGGTTCGAGCGACTCACCGCGGGCCGCCAGAGCCGTGACGTAGTCCTCGTACCGGTGCAGGCGCTGCCCACCGGTGACGATCTCCAGCCCGCGGAAGAGCAGGTCGAAGCCGTTGGACCAGGTCGGGTCGGCCGGGTCGGGGTGGGTGTAGAACGGGCGTTTGCGCATCGGGTAACCGGTGACGAAGAGGAAGTCGGAGCCGTGTTCCCGCTTCGCCCACTCGCCCAGCGCCCGTTCGTGGGCGGGTGCGAGGTCGGGCTCGTCCTCGGGTGCGCCGGCGATCCGCAACGCCTCGGTGAAGTGGACGTGCGGGATCTCCGCCCCGAGGTCGGCCTTCAGGCTGGCGTGGTTGCCGATCTCGCCGAGCATTCCGGTGATCGTCCTGGTCAGCGCGACCATCACGTCCCGGTGGTCGGTGATGAAACCCATCTCGGCGTCCAGCGACGTGTACTGCGCCAGATGCCGTGCGGTGTCACTCGGCTCGGCCCGGAACACCGGGCCCACCTCGTACACCCGCTCGAAGACGCCGACCATCAGCTGCTTGTAGAACTGTGGCGACTGCGCCAGATAACCGGGCCGTCCGAAGTAGTCCAGTTTGAAGACGTTCGCCCCGGACTCGGTCGCCGACTCGACGATCTTCGGCGTGTGGATCTCGACGAACCGCTGCGCCTCCAGCGACTCCCGGAAACCCTTGGTCGCGGCGGCCGCGATCCGCAGGCTCGCCGTCCGGCTCTGATGCCGCAGAGCGAGAGCGGCGTGGTCCAGCTGGGCCGGAAGACCGGCGGTCAGCGTGGGTCGATGCAGTTCGAACGGCAGCGGTACGGTCACCCGGCTCAGTTCACGGATCACCGGCCCGGTCAGTTCCACCCCGTGTGGCGCCTGCTCGTTGGCGGTGACCGTGGCGGTCACCTCGACGACGCTCTCCTCGGAGAGTTGCTCGAGCTGCTCACGGGTCTGCGGGTCGGTGACGACCACCTGGCTGAGCCCGGCGGCGTCACGGACGATCAGGAAAGCCACCGATTTGAGCAGCCGGCGGCGATGAATCCAGCCGGCGATCAGGACTTTCTCGCCCTTGAACCCGGCCAGTTCGGTGGAGAGGATGCGTTGCATGGCGGGTTACCTCCTCAGGTGCTGCAACGCGGCCCCAGGGAGGTGCGGGCGAGCGGGAATCCTCGCGGTACCACCGCACCTTCACGCCTACTTACGGCGCCTCTTTGTCGTGCTGCGGCTCCGGGGTGTCTTCACGCTCCGGCGCACGGGCCACCCTTCACAGCTGCCGGGTGGCTCTCTCGGCCGGCGGATCGAAGCGCTACTCGGTCCCATCATCGCCGTGACGGGAACGCTAACAGTCGCCGATGCGGCTTTCTCCTGAATTAAGGGTGACCGCACTCACAGGAATGGTCACGTGAGCCTCGTCGCCCCTGCGGCGCGGCAGCCGGTGTCGGGCGTATCTTCGGGGTGTGACTATTGCTCCCGAGGGCCGCCGCATGCTGCGCATCGAGGCGCGCAACGCCGAGACTCCCATCGAGCGGAAGCCGCCGTGGATCAAGGTCAAGGCCAAGATGGGCCCTGAGTACACGGAGATGCGCGGCCGGGTGCAGAAAGAGGGTTTGCACACGGTCTGCCAGGAAGCCGGCTGCCCCAACATCTATGAATGTTGGGAAGACCGCGAGGCCACCTTCCTCATCGGCGGCGATCAGTGCACCCGCCGGTGCGACTTCTGCCAGATCGACACCGGCAAGCCGGCCGAGTTCGACGCCGACGAGCCCCGCCGGGTCGGCGAGTCCGTCGCCACGATGGGCCTGCGTTACGCCACGGTCACCGGTGTGGCCCGGGACGACCTCCCCGACGGCGGCGCCTGGCTGTATGCGGAGACCGTCCGCCAGATCCACAAGCTGCTCCCCGACTGTGGTGTCGAGCTGCTGATCCCCGACTTCAACGCCGACCCGGTCCAGCTCGCCGAGGTTTTCAGTGCGGGCCCCGAGGTGCTGGCCCACAACGTCGAGACGGTTCCGCGCATCTTCAAGCGCATCCGCCCCGGCTTCCGTTACGAGCGCTCCCTCGACGTGATCACCCAGGCCCGGGCGGCCGGTCTGGTCACCAAGAGCAACCTGATCCTGGGCATGGGCGAGGAGCGTTCCGAGGTGTCCGCCGCCCTCCGCGACCTGCACGCCGCGGGTTGCGAGCTGATCACCATCACGCAGTACCTGCGGCCCACCCCGCGTCACCACCCGGTGGAGCGCTGGGTGAAGCCCCACGAGTTCGTCGAGCTCCGCGAGGAGGCCGAGCAGATCGGTTTCGCCGGCGTGATGAGCGGTCCGCTGGTCCGCTCCTCGTACCGGGCCGGCCGTCTCTACAAGCAGGCCCTCGAAGCCCGAGCCTGACCAGCACAGACAGGGCAACCGGCGACTCCACAGCCACCGGTTGCCCTGCCATGTTCGAACAGCACCATTTGTCGCACCACGCCCGCCCGGACATCAGTGCCGAGGAGATCGCCGCCGGCAGCAGCCTCGGACGAGAGGCGCTCATCCCGGCTACCGCACGGGTGCCCCTGCCACACTCGGAAAACACCACGAGCGGTGATCACCGCAGACACGGATCGCAGCGGGCTCGGATCACGGCCGGCATGGTTCACCGCCGGCGCGGACCGCGGTCGGCGCGGAAGCTACTTCTTCTGGGACTTCTTGTCTTTCTTGTTCTTCTTGCCTTTCTTGCCCTTTTCCTTCTCCTCGTCGGCTTCCGAGTTCAGCTTGGCCTCGGCGACCTCGGGGAGGAGAACGGGGGAAAGGAGCTTCAGGAAGATCATGGCGAGCGGAGCCAGCCAGGCCCACCACGGCACCAGCGACCCGGGCCCGATCAGCATTGCGGCCATGGCGTTACTCACCTGGACTGCGGTATCCATACCTCTGCCTCCGGCCCGAGCTGATCAGAACAAGCACCGTGCCCGCTCTAGGGAATCAGCCACAGATATCGGATCCCGGTCTGAGCCCTTTAGCCTTCGGGCCGCTCGTCCCCATCCCGCAACCAACCCCCACCTCATCAGCAAACCGCGCCTTCCCTCCGACAAACCGGCAAGCCTCTCCCCCACCAGGTCATCCACCCCAACCGGGCAGTCCCGAAAACTCCCCGACGGGCCAAACCGCCGGACTACCAGGCCGTGCCTCACAGCAGGACAGGATTGCGGCCGAAGGTAGTCATTGCAGACAAAACGGCTATTCGAAAGTACGGATGACGCCGACGACTCGGATGGCTCGGCGATCAGCAGGAGCCTGGGTGCGTGGGGACCGGACCAGGAAGGCGATCAGGTCACGAGTGGGCCGGTCGGCCCAGTGCAGGTCCCCCAGCACCAGGACCAGTAGGCTCCTCCAGTTCGGGGCACCGGCCGACCAGGATCGCGCTGTGCGCCGCCACCGTCAGGTGGTCGAGCATGCCACGCGGGTAGGGCAGATTTTCCGGCCCGATCGTGGCGGTCAACGCGCCCGCCGGATGCGCCACCGCCTGAGCCGGTGGGGCCGTTCGGGCGCGTTCCGGTGCACGAGACGGTAGTTCTCGGCGTTCCGGAGCAGGCCGTCGACACGGTCGTAGCCGAGGCTCAGGCTGGTGAGAGGGATCATTTCCGGGGCTCCTGTCGGCTGCTGTGACACCGGCTCCTCGCCCGAAGGCAGCGCCGGGGCACGGCGGCCGCCTTGTCTCCGGAGCCGCCGAGGTGCCCGGGACGCCGCAAGGTACCTGAGTCCCACTACACTTTGCGGCTATGGCAAAACCCCAGGAGAAGGTGTCGTTCCGCGAGCGGCTGAAGCAGATCGGCCAGGTGTTCGCGTTCACGGCGAAGCAGGACAAGTGGTTCGTCCCGCTGGTGATCGGCGCGATCGCCATCCCGCTGGCGATCACCGTGGTCGTCGTGCTCCTGACGGGTGGCTACCTCTGGATCCCGGTCGGCATCCTGTTCACGCTGCTGGCCGTCCTGATCGTGCTCAACCTGCGGTCGAACACGGCGATGATGAACGTGGCGGAGGGCCAGCCCGGCGCCGCCGCCTCGCTGATGGAGAACATGCGCGGCGACTGGCGGGTCCGCCCGGCCGCGAGTTCCACCACGCAGTTCGACATGGTGCACGTGGTGATCGGCAAGCCCGGCGTGATCCTGCTCGGCGAGGGTGACCCGCAGCGGGTCCGCAGCCTGCTCAGCCAGGAGAAGAAGCGGCTGGTCAAGGTCATCGGAAACGCGCCGTTGTACGACTACGTGATCGGCACCGACGAGGGTCAGCTGCCGGTCCGCAAGCTCCGCTCGACGATGCTGAAGCTGCCGCGCAACCTCACCGGCAAGGACGTGAACTCGCTCGACAAGCGTCTCGGCGCCCTGATGTCGCGACCGCAGATGCCGAAGGGCGCGATCCCGAAGAACATGCGGCCGAGCAAGGGCGCGTTCCGCCAGCAGCGCCCGCGCTGAATCGATGCCCGTCTCCCGTCGGAGGCGGGCATCTCTGTATCCACAGGGTGACTCCATGATCACTCCGAGGCGCTAATCTCGGAGCTGCGCCGCCGCTTCGGCGTCCATGCCGGACGGTGGCGCACGAAGGAGTTGCGCTCGTGGTCAGCACCTTGGCGGTTCCCGGCATCTATCCGACTCTGCGCGACGCCCTCGAGGTGGCACCCGACGGGGCGGTGGTCGTGCTGGCCCCGGGCACCTATCGGGAGCGCGTCGACCTGACCGGCCGCCGGCTGACTCTGCGGGCGGCCGGTGATCCCGGTTCGGCGGTGGTGGACGCGTCCGGGCTGGAGGGCCCCGCCCTCTCGGTCTCCTCCGGAGACGTCGAGGTCGACGGTTTGACGCTGGTCACCGACGACTATCCGGCCGCGGTGGTCTCCGGTGGACATGTGCGGCTGCGCCGCTGCGAGCTCTCCGCCGGTTACGGTTCCGGTCTGCAGGCGGAGGGCGGTGCCACGGTCGACGCCGTTGAGGTACGGGTGAGTCGAGGCCAGCACGGGCTGGTGTTCTCCGACGCGGGCGGCACGATCGACTCGTGCGAGATCCGGGGCGTCTCCAACGACGGGGTGATCGTCCGGCTCGGCGCCGACCCGGTGATCCGCGGCACGGTGGTGAGCGACTGCGGCTACCGGGGTGTCTACGTCTACCAGTCCGGCCGCCCGGTGATCGAGCGCTGCGACGTCTCCGGCACCGGCGACGCGGGCATCGTGGTGGCGCACGCCAGCCAGTCGCGGATCGTCGAGACCTGGGTGCACCAGACGTCCGGGCCGGGCATCGTGATCGGCGCCGGCTGCACCGCCGTGGTCGAGCAGTGCCGGGTCGAGGAGACCGCGGATCCACCGGTGCACGTCGACCCGGGCGCCACCGCGACGGTGACCCTCAGCGCCGACATCGGGCTGCCCCGGGCGGGTGTGGTCGCCGCCGGCACCGCGCAGGACGCCGCGGAGATCGAGCGCCTGCTCACCGAGCTCGACTCGATGATCGGCCTGGCCGGGGTGAAAGGCGAGGTCCGGGCCCTGATCGACGAGATCCAGGTGAACGAGTGGCGCCGCGGTGCGGGCCTGTCGGTCGGCACCGTCAGCCACCACCTGATCTTCACCGGCGCACCGGGCACCGGAAAGACCACTGTGGCCCGCATCTACGGCCAGCTGCTGAAAGCCCTAGGCGTGCTGCCGAACGGGCAGTTCCGTGAGGTGTCCCGCCGGGACCTGGTCGGGCAGTACATCGGTCACACCGCGGAGAAGACCACCTCGGTCTTCGAGGACGCGATGGGCGGAGTCCTGTTCATCGACGAGGCGTACACGCTGGCCCGTGCCGGTGGGGCGGCCGCCGACTTCGGCCAGGAGGCGATCGACACCCTGGTGAAACTGATGGAGGACCACCGCGATCAGGTCGCGGTGATCGTCGCCGGCTACACCAGCGAGATGTCCGACTTCCTGGATACGAACTCCGGTCTCGCCTCCCGGTTCGCCAAGACCATGGAGTTCGAGAACTACGGGCCCGAGGATCTGGTGCGGATCGCCGGCCGGATCGCCCGCAACGACGACTACGTGTTCGCGATCGGGTTGTCCGAGGCGCTCTACGAGTATTTCGGGAAGCTGGAACGCAACCGGAACTTCGGCAACGCCCGCGAGGCTCGCAAGCTGCTCGAAGGCATGCGCAAGGCACAGTCCGGGCGGCTGCGGGCGATGGGGCGGATGCCCAGCCGCGACGACCTGCGGACACTCATGCTCGCCGATCTGCGGGTGGCGACCCGCTGAACTGCTTCGATCCGAACGGGGAGGTGACCTGTGCACCGAGGAGAGGGAACGACGTACGGCGGTGTCGCGCCGGTGGCACGGCAGGCCACCGCCGCACCGGCGCCGCTGCGGCCGCCGGGCACACCGGTCTGGGGTGCGGCCGCCCCGCCGGATCCCGGCCCGCCACCACCGCGGGTGGCCCCGTCCCGTCAGGTGCCCGAGGCGACGGTCCGGGCCGTACCGCGGAAGGGTCATCTGGGGCCGCTGAGCCTCGTCCAGATCGTGGTCGCCGAGGCCGCGCTGCTCGCCTTCGCCGCCTCGTTCACCCGGACACCGCTGGCCGTCCTGCTCGCCGCGGCCGCCGGGGGCCTGGTGTGCCTGATCTTCTTCGCCCGGCGGCGGCACCGCTGGTGGCTGGATCATCAGCAGGTCGCCCGCGATCACCGGCGCCGCCGGTCGGCGCGCGCCGACACCCGGCACGGTCCGGTGCTGGCCGCGTTGCGCGCGATCGCCCCCGGGCTCACCGTCCGCGACATCGGGCCCGTCGCACCGGGTCCGGCCCCGGACACCTCGGTCGCGGCCGGGAGCGCCCACACGTCGGCCGGGAGCGCCCTCGCCCCGGCCGGGAGCACATACACCTCAGCCGGGAGCGCCCACACCTCGCCCGGAGGCGCCTACAACTCGGCCGGGAACGCCCTTGCCTCGGTTGGGGGCGCCCTCGTCCCGGTCGGGGTCGGCCGGGACGAGGCCGGCTGGTTCAGCGTGGTCGCCCTGGATCCGGCGGCCGCACTGCTCCCCCTGGACGTGCTGGTCACCGCGGTCTCCGGCACCGGGCAGCCCGGGCTCCTCCTCGGGCTGGTCACGCACACCGTTCCGGCGCCCAGCCCCGACATGCCGGCGGCCACCCCGTCCGGGGCCTCCTACCGGCAGCTCACCGAATCAGCCGGTCCCGGTCCGGTCCCGGCGTTCCGGGAGTCGACGATCAGCATCCGGGTCGACGCACAGACCCTGGCCGAGGCCCTGCTCGACCACACCACCGACCCGGAGGAGGCCGCCCGGCTCGTCGCCGGACTGGCCCGGAAAGTGGCGAACGGCTTGCGCCGTCTCGGCATCTCCGGGCGGCCCCTCGACGCGGACCAGCTGCTCGCATTGCTGTCCCGCTCCTGCGACGTCGAACCGTGGGCGCTGGCCGAGGGGCCGGGCGTGGACGAGGAGTGGACCCACTGGCGGTCGGCGCGGCTGATCCACCGGACGTACTGGCTGAAGACCTGGCCCTCGTCCGCGACCGAGATCGGCTCGCTGTTCGGCTGGGCGGCAACCGCACCGGCCGCGCAGACCAGCGTCGCGCTCGTCATCGACCCGGCTCCCGGCGAGGAGATCCGGGCGCGGGCCTTCATCCGGCTCGCCACCCGCCCCGGCGCCGACCTGGCCGCCCTGGACCGGGTGCTGCAGGAGGGCGTCCGGCGGGTCGGCGGCGAGTTGCAGCCCTTGGACGGCGAACACGGCCCGGCGGCCTACGCGACCGCCCCGACCGGAGGCGGTACCGGATGACCGACAACCCTTGGCCGCCCGACGACGCCCGCTCCCACCGGGACGGCACCGAATCCCCCCGACCGCGGCGGGACGGATACCCACGCCCGGATGGTGACGGGTTCTCGCCGGACGGTGGCGGTTCCGCCTGGCCGGGCGAGGCTGGGCGCTCGGGGCCGGTCGGCGGTGGGGATCAGCGGCAATCCGGGCGGGGTGCTTCCGGCGCTTTTCCGCAGGTCGACGGTAACGGATGGCAGCAGGTCCTGCCGGGTCCTAGGGAACCTGGGTGGGTCACGTCCGGGCGGGCTGCGGTGCCTCCAGCGTCTCCGGCTTTACCGCCGGTGTCTTCGGTGCGGCCGGTTTCGGCGCCGGTTGCTCCCTCAAGCCAGCAGCGAGCCGCTGCCCCGTCGGGGCCTGCCTGGTCAGGGCCTGCCTCGTCTACGGCTGGTCCGTCGGCGTCTGCTTCGTCTGTGGAGCGGAATTCGGCGCCTGTGGTGACTTCGGCGCCGCTGGTCCGGCCGGGTGGTGCCGGCACGTTTGCGGGCGGGCGTCCGGGGCGTCCACCGGATGAGCCGGACGGGCCTGGTGACGGGACGGCCGAGTCGCGGGAGCGGAGTGGGCCGTCGGGGCGGGTCAGTCGGCTGCGGATCGGGTGGCATGCCGTGGCCCGGACGGGGTTGCGGCGGGTCACCGTCACCCGGCCGCTTCCGGCGGGGCTGGTGCTCGGGCATGATCAGCGGCAGGTTCCGGTGCCGTTGCGGTTGTTCGCTCCCGAACCGGTGCGGGTCACCCTGATCGGCGGGGTGTGGGCGGCCCAGCTGCTGATCTTCCGGGCCTTCGCGATCGGGGCCCGGGTCTTCGTGGTGACGACCGAACCGCAGGCCTGGCAGGGTTTCGGCGAACGCGCCACCGGACAGCAGAGCCGTCTGACCATCGTGGGCGGTGAACCGGACCAACCCTATGGCGGCACCGCACAATCTCCGGTACTGACCGTTTTCGATCTGGGCATGACCGGACCGGCGACCAGTCCGCCGCTCGGCCCGTGGCACAGCCAGCTCACCGTGCTGCGACAACTCGACCGCCCCGGAACAGCCGTGCTGCAGGAAGCCGAACTGGCCGTGATGCAACGTCTCGGCAGCGAGGAGGCCACGTTGGCGGCGGCCGCCCGGAAACTGGGCCCACCGAGCGGCCAGCTGCTCCAGTCCATGGAGGACGACATGCTGGCGCTCTTCGGAGACGGCGACGACCGCTACCTGTTCCTGAACCAGACCGGCATCGAACAGCAGTACATGGGCCTCCCCCGCCGCTGACAGCGTCGATCCCGAACGCGCTGCTGCCGAAACTCAGCGAGGCGGCGGGTGGAGGCCTCGAGGGACGCATCCGCCCGGTGGGCGCGGGTCGGCCGGGAGGGGACGCACGGCTTGCGGGGACGGGGCGGGACTGCGGAGTGTGGTTGGGGGCCACGCTGATCCCGTACCGGAAAAGGGGTTAACGGGTTGGCGGTGACCAGGAGAGTTGCACCAGCCGGGCGCCGTGTTTTCGGGTGATCATCCAGGCTCGGCCGGGGGGCAGGGGCTGGGGCTTGACGTTGCCGAACAGGGCTCCCTCCTCTCGCGGGCCGGACATCATGATGCCGGGGGACGCCAGTTCGCGGATGCGGCTGATGAGTGGGTCGAAGAGGGCCCGGCCGGCGCCGCCGATGCGGCGGGTGATGATCACGTGCAGGCCGATGTCGCGGGCCTGGGGCAGGAACTCCAGCAGTGGGCTGAGCGGGTTGGGGGTGGCGGAGGCGAGCAGGTCGAAGTCGTCGACCAGGACGTACAGTTCGGGGCCTTTCCACCAGCTGCGGTCGCGCAGCATCTCGGGGGTCACGTCGGCGCCGGGGAGGCGTTCGCGCATCGCCACCGCCACCTGATTGATCAGGTCGGCGGTGACCTGGTGGGAGGTGCCGTAGCCGATGGTGTGCTCGGCGGGCACACAGCCCAGGAGGCTGCGGCGCAGGTCGACCAGCAGCAGCATCGCCGACGCCGGTGGGTGTGCGGCGGCGATCGAGCGGGCCAGGCTGCGCAGGAACGAGCTCTTGCCGCTCTCCACGTCGCCGAACAGCAGCGCGTGCGGCTCGGCGTCGAAGTCCAGGGTGACCGGCTGCAGATCGACCTCGGCGATGCCGATCGGGACCAGGGCGCCGCGCGCCGGTGGCAGCGCCTCGAACGGCAGCTCGGCGGGCAGCAACCGGACCGGCGGGGCGGGGGTGGCGGTCCAGTGCTCGGCGGCGTGCCGGACCAGGTCGGCGACCGCTTCGGCCAGGTCGTCGACGCGCTGTTCGCGGTCGATGCGGGGCAGGGCGGCCAGGAAGTGGTAGCCGTCGGGGGTCAGGCCCCGGCCGGGGGCGCCCTCCGGCACGTTCACCGCCTCGCGCCTGTTGATCACCGAGTCGGCGGCCTCACCGAGGCGTAGTTCGATCCGGGTGCCGAAGACGTCGCGGATCTGCGGGCGCACGTCCATCCAGCGGTTGGTGGCGGCGAGCACGTGGATACCGAAGCCGAGCCCGCGGTTGGCGAGTTCGTGCACCGTCGTCTCCAGGTCCTCGAACTCGGCGCGCATCGTGGACCAGCCGTCGACGACCAGGAAGACGTCCCCGAAGGCGTCGTCGGCGTACCGGCCCTGGGCACGCGCCCGCCGGTAGGCCGCGGCGCCCTCGATGTTGGCGGTGGCGAACAGTTCCTCCCGGGCGCGCATCAGCCCGTGCAGTTCGGCGATGGTACGGCGCACCTTGTCCACGTCCCGCCGGGTGGCGACGCTGCCGACGTGGGGCAGGTCGGCGAGCGCGCTGATCGGCCCGCCACCGAAGTCGAGCCCGTAGAACTGCACCTCACGCGGGGTGTGGGTGAGCGCGAGACTGACCACCAGGGTGCGCAGCAGGTTGGATTTGCCGGACTGGGACGCCCCGACGATCATCACGTTTCCGGCGGCGCCGGCCAGGTCCAGCCACATCGGGTCGCGGCGCTGCTCGTACGGTTTGTCGATGATGCCGCCGAGCGCGTGCAGGGTGCCGAACCGGTCCTCGGCGTCGACGGTCAGCCCCCGCTCCGGCAGGGTGATCATCGGCGGCAGCATCTGGCCGAGGGTGGGCGCCCGGTCCAGCGGCGGCAGCCACACCTCGTGGGCGGGCGCGCCCTTGCCCTCCATCTGCCGGACCAGCACCTCGATCAGGGTGTCCCCGACCGCGGTCTCCTCGGGAAGTTGATCTTCGGAGGGCGGTGTCTCCTCGCGCAGCGGCGCCACGTAGAAGGTGGAGAAGTCCCGAATCGGGTTGCCACCCCGGCCACCGGCGCCGGGCCGGGCTCCGTCCCGGCGGACCGCCCCGGAGACGTAGGCGGCCTTCAACCGGATCAAACCCTCGGTTCCGGTACGCAGATAGCCGTGCCCGGGAGATCGGGGCAGCTCGTAGGCATCGGGCACACCGAGCACCGCCCGGGACTCCATCGACGAGAAGGTGCGCAGCCCGATCCGGTACGACAGGTGTGACTCGAGCCCGCGCAGCCGCCCCTCCTCCAGTTTCTGCGAGGCCAGCAGCAGGTGGATGCCGAGCGACCGGCCGACCCGTCCGATCTGGACGAACATGTCGATGAAGTCCGGCCGGGCGCTGAGCAGCTCGGAGAACTCGTCGACGATGAACAGCAGGCTGGGCAGCGGCGCGAGCGGCACCCCGGCGGACCGGGCCCGTTCGTAGTCGCGCTGGGACGCGTAGTTCCCGGCCTTGCGCAGCAGCTCCTGCCGCCGGGTCAGCTCGCCCTGGATGGCGCCGAGCATCCGGTCGACCAGGGGCAGCTCGTCCTCCAGGTTGGTGATCATCGCGGCGGTGTGCGGCAGCCGGTCCAGCGATGCGAAGGTGGCGCCGCCCTTGAAGTCGACGAGCACGAAGTTGAGGATCTCCGGGCTGTGCGTGAGGCCGAGCGCGAGCACCAGGGTGCGCAGCAGCTCGGACTTGCCGGAGCCGGTGGCGCCGACGAGCAGGCCGTGCGGGCCCATGCCGTCCTGCGCGGACTCCTTGAGGTCCAGCTCGACCGGCCGGCCGTCGGCGCCGACCCCGATCGGGACACGCAGCCGGTCCCGGTTGGGGCGGCTGGCCCACAGCTCGTTCAGGTCGATCAGGTAGGGGTCGGCCTGGTCCAGCAGGCCGTCGAGCCCGGTGTCCCGGGAGATGGCCGGGGTGTCGGTGTCGGAGACCGCGGACAGCCGCAGCGGCGCCAGCTCCCGGGCCAGCACCTCGGCCTCGGCCAGGGTCAGCACGTCGGCCCGGCCGACCTCGGTGGGACCGTCCATGGTGGTGCCGTTGATCGCGCCGTCGCCGTCGATCTCCAGCACCACCGAGCTGTCGTCGAGCAGCCGGGGCGGTGGCACCGACAGGTCGACGATGGTGACCCCGGCGACGCCGCCCTCGGTCATCAGGTGGTCGGAGCCGGCGGTCGATCCGCCGTCGATGATCACCATGACGTGCGGGCCGCCGCCGGGTGCGCCGGACGGGTCGAACCGGGACCGGTTGGCCAGCACGTCGTCGAGCATCGCCTCCAGCGCGGGCACACTCGGCGCGACCAGGCGGACCGGCCCGATCGCGTCGGTCTTGTCCGGGTGCTGGGCGTGCGGGAGCCATTTCACCCACTCCCAGCGGGCGCGTTCGTGGTCCGGCACGCAGACGCCGATCCGCAGGTCGTCGGGGGCGTGGAAGACGGCCATCTGGGCGATCAGGGCCCGGGTGAAGTCATGCGACACCCGGTCGGCGCCGCGCACGTAGATGTGCGAGAAGTCCCGCAACGCCACCGAGACCGGAAGATCGGGGACGACGCTGTACGTGTGGAGAAAGCGCCGCAGCGCCATCGTGCACAGCGGCTCCAGCTCCTCCACCGCCCGGGTCTGCGGTGGCACCAGCCGGGTGGCGACCTCCTGCGGGCCGACCGCGATCCGGACCACGGTGAAGTCGGCGTCACCCCGCCGGCGCTCCCACAGCCGGCCGCTGTCGGTGAACGTCCACAGTGTTTCCGGGTCGGGATTGCGATAGTAGAGCGCCTCGCGTTGTCGCCTGATCGTGTCACGCACCTGGGCCCGCAGCCGGGAGAGCTGACGCAGGTACTGCCGCCGCGCCTCGATCATCTCGCGCTTGCCGGGCCCACCGGTGTTGGTGGCCATCATGCCGATCATGCCGAGGATCGAGACCCCGTACATCGCGCCCGCCACGTAGGTGATCGCGCCACCCCGCTGCGCGCCCATCATCAGGCCCATCGCCGCAGCTCCGGCCCCCATCGGCAGGATCATCAGCATCCGTGTCCAGCCCTTGCCCGCGGGCGGTGGCACCTCGGGCGGCGGGTCCAGCGCGACCTCGCCGGACGGCATCACCGGCGCGGGCCGGCGCGGTGGCCGTTTGATGATCGTTACTGTCACTGAGGGCTCCCCACTGGTGACGCAGCGACAACATCCTATCCGTGATCGCCGGGCGATCCTGCTACGTTGTCCACTGTGAGCGCACCGGCGACGAGTGGGCCCTCCCTGGCCCGGGTGACGATCGCGGCCCCGACCCGCCGCCTCGACCTCGCCCTGCCCGACAACATGCTCGTCGCCGAGTTGCTGCCGCATCTGCTCCGGCACGCCGAGGGCGCGCTGGGCGAGCCGTCCGAGCGTTACGGCGGCTGGGTCCTGCGCCGGGCCACCGGCACCGTCCTGGATCCGGGGCGGAGTCTGGCCGCCCAGGGGGTCCGCGACGGCGAGCTGCTGCACCTCGATCCGGCCCGGGAGGACTGGCCCGAGCTGGCGTACGACGACGTGGTCGAAGTGATCGCCAGTGGCGCCCGCCGGGCCGGGCGGACCTGGAGCCCGGCCGCCACCCGCCGCACCGGCCTGGCCGTCACCGCCGGGGCGCTGCTGCTCGGCCTGGCCGGGCTGGCCGCCACCGGTCCCGGCTGGGTGCTGCCCGGGGTGATCGCGCTGGCCGTCTCGGTGGCGTGCGCGGTGCTGGGCGTGCTGCTGTCCCGGGCGTTCGGCGACGCGGCGGCGGGCGCGGTGGTGGCGGCGAGCGGTCTGCCCTACGCGTTCCTCGGCGGTGCCTGGCTGCTCACCCAGCCGGGTGGTGGTTTCCTCTCGGTCGGCGCCCCCGGCCTGGTCCTGGGCTCGTCGGCACTGCTCGTGGTCAGCGTGATCGGGCACGCCGGGGTGGCCGGGCTGACCCGGTTGTTCGTCGCCGGGATCGCGGCCGCGCTGACCGGCCTGCTGACCGCGCTGCTGGCGTTGACCGGGGTGTCCGCCGAGGGCGCCGCGGCGGTGGCGCTGACCGCGGCGATCGGGCTGCTGCCGGCCTATCCGGTGCTGGCCGGCTGGCTCGGCCGGCTGCCGTTCCCGGACCTGCCGAGCCGCGCCGAGGAGCTGCTGAAAGAGGAGAAGACCCCGCGCCGGGCGGACGTGTTCGCCGCCGTGGTGCGGGCCTCCGAGGTGCTGACCGGGTTCATCCTGTCGGCGGCGCTGTGCAGCATCGTGGCGATGGTCTGGCTGGCGCTGTCCACCCCGGACGTCCCCACGGTGCTGCTGATGATCGCGGCGATCGCCGCCCTGCTGCTGCGCGCCCGGCTGCTGCCCACCCCGCAACAGCGGGTGCCGCTGCTGGTCGCCGGGCTGCTCGGGCTGGCCGGGCTGGGCGTCGGCCCGGTGGTGACCGGCGCGGTCTCCGGCGTGGTGCTGGTCGCGGTGGCGGGCGTGGTGACCGCGGTGGCCCTGCCGGCCGCGCTGATCTACAGCCGCAAGGCCCCCTCGCCGTACCTCGGGCGGGCCGCCGACATCCTGGACATCGTCGCGATCATGGCGCTGATCCCGCTCGCGTGCGGGGTGATCGGTGTCTTCGACGACGTCCGCGGCCTGTTCGCCGGGATCGGTGGGTGATCCGTGACGTCACGCCGCGACCAGTTGCAGTCGTACCAGTTCATGAACCAGCGGGTGATCTCCGCGTTCGTGATGCGCGAGACCGATCCGGCCCAGTCCCCGCTGCGCCGCGGCATCGGTGCCCTGTTCGGCGGCGTGATGGTCGCGATCCTGGTGGCGGCCGGTTTCGGCATCTACGGCGTGCTCACCCGCACCGGTGCGAACCAGTGGCAGCAGGACGGCGCGGTGGTCGTCGAACGGGAGAGCGGCGCGGTCTTCGTCCATCTCAACGACCGGCTCAACCCGGCGCTCAACTTCGCGTCCGCGAAACTGGCGGCCGGCCGCCCGAACCCGCAGGTGTTCCGGGTCGCCGCGAAATCCCTGACCGGCACCCCGCGCGGCGTGACGATCGGCATCGCCGGCGCGCCCGCGTCCCTGCCCGACGCCGGGCGACAGGCCCGTCTCCCGTGGGCGATGTGCGGCGTGCCCGGCACCGATCCGCGGTCGATCCTTCTGGTCGGCGCCACCGGACCGGCCGGCGCCGCGCTCGGCGACCGGGCGCTGCTGGCCACCGACCGCGAGGTGGTGCACCTGATCTGGCAGGGCCGCAAACACCCGGTGGTCGACCCGGACACGACGGTGCAGGCGCTGTTCGGCGCGGTCCAGCCGATCCGCCTGGGCACCGCCTGGCTCAACGCGCTCCCGTCCGGCGCCGACATCGCCCCGATCACGGTCAACGGGCGTGGCAACAACTCGAACGCCGCCGCCGGTTTCGACAACGGCGACATCCTGGTGGTCCAGACCGGAAGTGGTCAGCAGTTCCACCTGATCCTCAACGACGGCCGCGCCGCGATCACCGCGCTCCAGCAGGCGGTGCTGAACGCCGCGTTCCCCGCCCGGCCGCAGCAGATCTCGGTGAACGACCTGAACGACATCCCGGAGAGTGACGCCCTGCCCCCGGCCGATCCGGCCACCCGCGGCCCCGACAAGGTCCCCACGCTGGCCGCGATACCCGGCGGCGAGTCCGCCTGCGCGGTCACCGCGGACGTGACGAAGCCCCCCACGATCACGGTGGGTGGCCCGGCGACCGCCTTCAACGCCGCCATCCCCACCACCGGCGCCACCGAGGACGGCCGCCCGCTGGCCGACGCGGTCCTGGTCCCGGCCGGCCGTTTCGCCCTGGTCCGGGTGCCCGGCTCCGGCGGATTCATGCTGGTCACCGATGTGGCGCTGCGCCACGCGGTGCCGTCCGAGGACGCCGTGAACCGTCTGGGTTACACCGCGTCACTCGCCTTCGAGGCCCCCACCGCGTTGATCAACTCGATTCCGGCGGGGGTCACGCTGGACCCGGCACAAGCCCTCAAACCAGCCCTTTCCGGTACGGGGTAAACGAGCCCCACAACCGCACCGGCTCCCCTCGCTCCGACGACGCGAGCCAGGCGCCCCCTCGAGACCGACCCGCGACCGCCGGGCGTGTGCGACCCTCGCGGGCTACCCGTCGAGTTGACGGGCCGCGTCGTGGTGCACCGAGACGAGTTCGCCGAGCGGAACCGCCTTACGCGACACCTGGGAGAGATCCTTCCCCTCGGCGGTCCACGGAGGCGGAAAGGTGTCGATCCCGTTGTCGAGGGCGACGGCGGCGACCTCGTTCTCCCACCCCGGCCACCGCAGTCCCTCGTAGAACCCGGTGAGTGCCCCGGCGAGCATCGCGTGCAGCCAGTCCCCGTACCCACGCTCGAGGTCCTGCCAGACAAGATCCTCGGGCCCGAAGTAGTTCACCGTAGGAGCAGCCCCCGGTTGCGGCCGCCCCCACACGAACTGCCCACCCATCACATCGAACGCGACGACCAGCCCACCGCTCTCCGGCATGGCCTCGACGACATCGGGTAGCCCGTCGTGCCCACCCCCGAGAACCCGCAACCACCCGTGATCGACGACGAGCCCCCCACTGTTGGCCACGACGGCCCCCAGCCACGACCGCTCGGTCACCCCGAGAACCCCGAGGCAGGAGGCCCCCCGCTCGGCATCGACAGGCAGCACCTCCACCGGGTAGGGAGCCGCTTCGATCAACGCGGAGATCTCCGCCCAGGCACTCTGTTCCACCCGCACAGCCTGCCACGCTCACCGGGCACGCCGGGTGAGCGGCCCGGTGCTCACGACTGCTTTGCGACCGGTACGGGTGGGTCGAGGAGCATCACCGGTGGGCCCGGTTCCAACGGCTCCGGTGGGGTGCAGAGGTGCGGGGCCAGGGCGGGACGCCACTGGCGGCGGCGGCTCCGGCGCAGAGCCGCGGCCAGCAGCAGTAGGGCCAGCACCAGGATGGTGGCCAGGGAAGCGCTGGTCAGGGCCACGGTTCGGCGGTAGGACTCGGCGGTCCGGTCGGGCTCCGCGGCCGGCTTCAGCGCCGGCAGGTCGCGCGCCCCGGTGCCGGACACTCTCGTCGTCAGGGCCGCATACGGGTTGACCACCCCGGCACTGGAGGCGGCCGGGCTCGCGGTGGCCTTCAGCAGAGTGATCGCCTCGGGGACCGTCAGGTCGGGGCGGCGGGCCCGGAGCAGGGCCGCCGACGCGCCGACAAAACCGGCCGCCACGGCGCTACCGTCCACTTCGACCAGACCGCGGCCGGTCTGCAGGGCGGGGACGGCAACCCCCGGGGCCAGCAGGTCGACAAAACCGCCGGAGCGGGACGTTCTCAGGAGCTGGCCGGTACGGTCGATCGCGCCGACACCGATGACGTTGCGGTAGCCGGCGGGGTAGGGGACGGACGAGTCCTCGGAGGCGCCCGCGGAGGGGGATTCCTCGCCGACGGCGGCCACGATGATCACGCCCTGGGCGACCGCGTTCGCCACCGCCGTCTCCAGGACCGCCTGGTCGGTGCGGACCGGAACGGCCACCACGACCACGTCGGCGCCGTTCTGCACCGCCGTGTCGATCCCCCTGGCCAGTGAACCGGGCGTGGGCTCGGAACCGGCCGGATCGTCGGGCATCACCCGGATCGGCAGGATGCGGGAGCCGGGACTCAGGCCTGCCGCCGCGCCGCGCTGGCCGCTGATCACGCCGGCCACCTGGGTGCCGAGGCCGGCACAGTCGGCGGTGGCCCGGCTGCCGCCCGGCAGGACGTCGGCGCCGGTGAGGACACGGTTGCCGAGTTGGGGCTGGCCGGCGTCGACACCGGTGGCGAGCACCGCCACCGTCGTACCGCCGCCGTTCTCGATGGGAATGATCGCGTCGGCCTGCAACATGACCCGCGCATAAGATCCGTTGATCTGCGCCCGCCCGGGTTCGGCGCAATTCTGGCCGGGGGCGGCAAAGACCGGAGCGGTGGACAGAAAAGGCGCGACGAGCGCCGCCGAAATCAAAACGCGAACAATCATCAGGGCCACCCCGGAAGGCGAAGTAATACAGTCCGGCCGCCGGTGTGAATACCGGCGGCCCGTAGACGAATCACATGTTGGACGCGATCTGCGCGTCGACCTGCTGCATGCGCTCGGCGGAGGCGCCGAGTTTGACGCCGACCATGGCCAGAGCCTGCTTGATCTCGGTGGCGCCCTGGTTCCACTTCTGCCGGGCCTCGTCGCAGGCGGTGCCGGCGGCGCCGGTCCAGTCCTGGGCGAACAGCTGGGTGAACTGGGTATACAGGTCGTTGAGCTGCTGGTCCATCTGGCCCTGGAAGCTGTTGATGGAGGACGAGACGTCGGCGATCTGGCCGAAGTTGTAGGTGATGTTCATGGTGGTCTTCTCCCCGTTCCCGGTCAGCCGCGGAGGGCGTTGATGACGGCGCTGTCGCCACCGGCGGCGGCACCACGGATGGTCTGAGCGGCCTCGTCGTCGTTGACGCCGTAGGTCTGCGAGGCGGCGGTCATCTTGCCGCCGAGTTCGTCGAGCGCCTGCATGATCTTCGAGAGGCCGTCGTTGAGCTGGATGGACACGTCCTGGAGGGCGTTGTTCGCGGTGCCGGCGAACGCGCCGCCGCTGAGGCCCTGGATCTGGCCGAGCAGCTGGTTCATGCCGCGCGAGATGTTCTGCCCGGTGTCGGCGCAACGGCCGGCCATCGTGTTGAGCTGTTCCTGAGTGGCATGGACCTGACCCATGCCCGGCGTTCCTGCCACGATGTCACTCCCCGATTCTCTTGGCCGGCTCGTGCCGGTGGTTATGCCTATCCGTACACCGGCCGTACGGCAGCGGTTCGAAGCATTTAAAAGAATCTTGTCGAACCTGATCCGGCATTCGCGCGTACTCTTCCGCGTCACCCAGAAAACTGGAGGCGTGATGAGCGCGGACAATCCTTACGCGGATCAGACCGAGCAGAACACCAACACACCGTGGCTCGGTGGCGGGCCGGCGGTCGACGTCGACCTGGACGGGCTGCGTGACTACGCGACCGCGATGACGAACCAGCAGCAGGACATCGCCTCCCGCGCCGCGTTCCTGCAGCCGCTCGGGGAGATGCCGGGCGCGGCGTTCGACGGCGAGGTGCTCGGCGAGGCGGACGCGGTCCGGGCCCGGCTGGTGGCCAACGCCGGCGAGTTCACCGTCTACCTGCAGAAGCTCGCCGAGTCGGTGGGCAACATCGGCAACGCGGCCCGGGTGGTGGCGAACAGTTACGGCCACACCGACGGGGTGTCGGCAGCGTCGCTGAACGACGTCCTGTTCGCCTACGGGGACAAGAACGTGGCCCGCCCGGCGGGACTGCCGGACAACGTCGGCGCCACCTTCCAGGACTTCCAGACGGCGGTCGGCCCGCCGGCGCCGGGCGCCACCAGCACCGCCTGGATCCCCGCCTCGTCGACCCGGATCTCGTCGCACCAGACGCTGGAGACGGCGGACGGGCCGAACGGGGAACGCCGCGAGACGCTGACGTTCGCCCCGCCCGGCGGCCCGGTCACGACCACCACCACCACGATCTACCGCGCGAGCGGCGAGACCGACTCGGTGGCGACCACCCGCACCAGCGTCGAGCAGACCGGGGACGTGCGGGTCACCGTCGAGGAACGGTTCGGCGCCGACGGCGGGCGGACCGGGACGACCGAGACCCGCGAGCGGTACGACGGAACGGAACTCGCCGGCCGCAGCACCGACGTCCGTGACATCGACGGGCAGACCGTGCACCGGACCTTCGAGACCACCGACACGGCGACCCGTGAGCAGGTCACCGTCACCTCCGAACGCAACGACAAGGGCGATCTCGTCGAGACGAACCGGGTGGTCACCGGGATCCGCACCGACGGGCAGACGTCCACCCCCGCCCCGATCGCCGACCGGTACCGAGTGAACGGGTGATCTCGATGGCTGACTCCTTCGGCGCCACCGCCGACCCCAACTACGGGTACAGCCCGTACAGCGGCCAGACCCACTACGGCAGCTACCCGCCGTCGACGCTGCCGTTCTCGGCGCCGCCCGGAGCGGGCAACCCGGCCACCGTCGAGCAGATCTCGCAGCGGATCCGGAACCTGCACCCGGAGCAGATGGCGGCACTGGCCGACCAGTGGCAGAACGCCTGGGCGTTCCTGGCCGACGTCCGCGACAGCGTGCACCGGCAGAGCACGGTGCTGCGGGACGAGACCTGGCAGTCGCCGGCCGCCCGGGACACGTTCCTGCGGATGGGGCCCGGCGAGACCCTCGCCTACCTGGACGTGTGGATGGAGGCGGCGCAGAAGAACGTGGTCGCGCTGCGCCACATGGTGACCGTCTCGATGGAGGCGCGGCACCAGATGGAACTGCTGCTACGGGACTACGAGCAGGAACTGAAAGAAGCGCAGAACGTCGGTTTCCTGGAGAACCTGGGCGCCTTCGTCAGTGAGGGCGTGAGCTGGAACGCCGCCGCTCTGGAGAAGATCGAGGAGGACCAGGGGCTGGTGCGGGAGAAGTACCGGCTGGAGGCGCAGCAGCTGGCCCAGCACTACGGGGACCAGTTCTTCGACTACATCGCGGTGGTGTCCAGTGGGGTCGGTCCGCCGGTCCAGCCGTTGAACGCGGTGCTCAGCGACCCGGGCGGGGTGCCCGGCGGCACCGGCGGCCCGGGCAACGGGCTCGGCAACGGCAACGCTCCGGCCCCGCCCGGCAACGGGTTCGCGCCACTGCCGGTCGGCAATCCGCCACCGCAGGGACTGCTGCCGCCGGGAACCACGCCGCCCGGAGCCCTGCCCCCGGGAGCTCTACCGCCCGGGGCCCTGCCGCCGGTGGTTCAGCTTCCGGCGCCACAGCAGCCGGGATTCGTACCGCCGCCGGTTGTCGTGCCTCCCGGTGTGACGCCTCCGGCGACCCTTCCGCCGGGTTCGCTGCCGCCCGGGTCGTTGCCGCCGGGCCAGCCGGTTCCGGTTCCCGGCACGCCGCCGGGCAGCACGATCATTCCCCCGGTGGTACGCCCGACGTTGCCGCCGCAGGTGGTGCCGCCCGGTGGCCGCGGGCCGGTCGTCGTGCCCCCGCCCGGTCAACTGCCCGGGCGCACGATCCGTCGTCCGATCGGCCCGGTGGTGCCGGTCGTGCCGCCGACCGGTGGCCGCCGGATCGAGCGTCCCGCCCCGACCGCTCCGCCCGCCGGCACCCGTCCCACCCCGGCCACCCCGCCGGCGTCCGGTGCGCGGCCCACCCCGACCGTCATCCCGCCGATCGGCACCCGGCCCGGTCCCGCCGGACGGCCCGGCCGCACCACACCCGGCACCACTCCGCCGCCGCAGAACGGCCGCCCGGGACGCACCACACCGCCCGCCGGGCGCACCACCCCGGGCGTTCCGCCGCCGGCCGGGCGCAGCACCACTCCGGTTCCGGTGCGGACCACGCCGGGAGTCGTGCCGCCGTTGCCCACCAGGCGTCCCGGCACCGGCACCGATGTCACACCGCCCGCCGGACGCCCGACGACCGGGGCCACCGCGCCCGGGACGTTCAGCCGTCCGAGCGCGGCTCCACCCGTACTGAAGAATCCGGTTGAAGATCGTGGAACGACGCCCGGCAGTGCGGCGGAGGTGCGACAGCGACCCACCGGTCAGCGGCCCGGAACCACACCGCCGGTGCTGAACCGGCCCGTCTCCCCCGCCGCTCCCCCGCCCTGGCGGCCCGAACGCCGGGACCGTCCCGGTGCCGCCTGGTCCGATCTGTTCGGTGCCGAGCAGGCACGCAAACCCGCCGGTGACGGCGTTGTCGGTGCTCCCGAGCGGGCCCGGCCGGACGGTGGGCCGTGGGGTCTGCGCAGCCCGGCCGCTCAGCCGGATCGTCCCGCGACGGTCGCGCCCGAACTGGGCCGGCGTCGTGGCGGCGGCACCCCGATCCCGGTCCGGGAGGAGCACGACCCGATCACCGGCAAACAGGCCTTCGGCGTACGAACCCCGGGCGGTGGCGTGGTGACCGGCCGACCTGAGGACTAGCGGGGGACGGCCACCACGATCGAGCCGGCGGCGCGGTCGTGCAGGCCGCGCCCCTCACTGTTCAGGATGATCGCCGGGACGAACAGGGCCAGCAGGAACGCGCGCAGTAGGCCGCGGACCGGGCCGATCACACCGCCGACCGGGTAGGCGTCGCAGCGCACCCGCATCAAGCGCATGCCCGGCGTCTGTCCGAAGAGGCCGAGGAAGAAGGTATTGGCGACGATCAGCACCAGAACCGCGGGCCACGACTTCTCGACCGGGCTCGCGTACAGGCTCGCGATCAGCAGGCAGAGCACCCAGTCGATCACCAGAGCGCCCAGCCGCGGGCCGAGGCCGGCGGGCTCCGCGTTCTTTGAAGCAGCCACGGCTGGGAAGCCTACGCGATATGGTCCGGTGGTCCTGATCGCGCTACCGCTGTGCCTGCTCGTCGCGCTACGTAACACGGCGGAAACGATTGGGATACGCCTGGGCAACCGCGGGGTCATAACGTCGCGAGCAGCCTTGCCAGGTGGCGGCTGATGCCGCCCGGTATCGGAAAACTGTGCCAGGAGGACGTGTGTTCGCCAATCCCGAGGAACTCCTGCGATACCTCAAAGACGAGGACGTCAAATTCGTCGACGTACGATTCTGTGACCTGCCGGGTGTGATGCAGCACTTCAACATCCCGGTCGAGTCGTTCGACGACAGTGTGGTGACCGACGGCCTCGCCTTCGACGGGTCCTCGATCCGCGGCTTCCAGGCCATCCACGAGTCCGACATGATGCTGCTGCCGGACGTCGCCACCGCCTTCGTCGACCCGTTCCGGATTCAGAAGACCCTCGCGCTCAACTTCTTCATCCACGACCCGTTCACCCGCGAGGCCTACTCGCGCGACCCGCGGAACGTGGCCAAGAAGGCCGAGGCCTACCTGGCCGCCAGTGGCATCGCCGACACCGCCTACTTCGGGGCCGAGGCCGAGTTCTACATCTTCGACTCGATCCGCCACGAGACCTCCGCCCACCAGTCGTACTACTACATCGACTCGATCGAGGGCGCCTGGAACTCGGGCCGCGAGGAAGAGGGCGGCAACAAGGGTTACAAGACCGCGTACAAGGGCGGGTACTTCCCGGTCTCGCCGGTCGACCACTACAGCGACCTGCGTGACGCCATGGTCCGCCGGCTGATCGACACCGGCTTCACCGTCGAGCGCTCGCACCACGAGGTCGGCACCGCCGGACAGGCCGAGATCAACTACAAGTTCTCGACGCTGCTGCACGCCGGCGACCAGATGCAGCTGTTCAAGTACATCATCAAGAACACCGCCTGGGAGCACCGCAAGACGGCGACGTTCATGCCGAAGCCGCTCTTCGGTGACAACGGCTCCGGCATGCACACCCACCAGAGCCTGTGGCTGAACGGCGAGCCGCTGTTCTACGACGAGACCGGTTACGCCGGCCTGTCCGACATGGCCCGCTGGTACATCGGTGGCCTGCTGCACCACGCGCCGTCGCTGCTGGCGTTCACCAACCCGACCGTCAACTCGTACCGGCGTCTGGTGCCCGGCTACGAGGCCCCGGTCAACCTGGTGTACTCGCAGCGCAACCGGTCCGCCTGCACCCGCATCCCGGTCACCGGCAGCAACCCGAAGGCCAAGCGTATCGAGTTCCGGGTTCCCGACCCGTCGTCGAACCCGTACCTGGCGTTCTCCGCCCAGATGATGGCCGGCCTGGACGGCATCAAGAACAAGATCGAGCCCCCGGCCCCGATCGACAAGGACCTGTACGACCTGCCGCCGGAGGAGTGGGGCAACGTCAAGCAGGTCCCCGGCTCCCTGGACGCGGTCCTGAACTCCCTGGAAGCCGACAACGACTTCCTGACCGCCGGCGGAGTCTTCACCGACGACCTGATCTCGACGTGGATCGACTACAAGCGCACCAACGAGATCGACCCGGTCCGGCTCCGCCCGACCCCCCACGAATTCGAGATGTACTACAACGTCTGACGTGGGCCAAGGCCCTGACCAGCGGGTTCGCCCGCTGACCTGATCTTGGGCACAACGTGGGCACAACCCGCGAGACGGCGGTCATGCTCGGCTCCCAGCCGACGTGGCCGCCGTTTTGTGTCCACCGAGAGCCCCGTCGACCAGCGCTCGGGTCCGATCGAGGGCATCCGGCCACTCGTGCACGTACTCGTTGAGCGTCACCGTCGGGGTCGAGTGCCCGAGCGCCAGCTGCACCGTCTTGACGCTCGCTCCAGCGTGGATCAGCAACGTCGCGTAGTAGTGCCGTAAGCCATGAAAGCCCCACCGCATCGGAAGACCCGCCTTGGTCCGCACCGGCGTCCAGGTGCGCGAGAACGTGGACGCGAGTACCGGGCCGCCCTCAGCGTTTCGGAAGACCAGCGCGGCCAGTCGCCGGACCGGTCGACGGGGATCGGTGTCGTCGTCGACCAGGACCGGTTCCGGCAGCGACTCCAGATGCTCCCGGAGCGCAGCGGCGACCACGTCCGGCAGCTCCACCGTCCGCACGCTCGTCTTCGTCTTCGGCTGTCCGAGGTAGGGCCGCCGGCCTTTGTGCGACTTGAGCTGCCGCCGGACCGACAACTCCGCCCGTTCGAAGTCGATGTCTTCCACCTCCAGGCCGAGCACCTCGCCCAGCCGCAGCCCGCACCCGGCCGCAACGTAGACCGCCGCCGACAGTCGCCGCGGCATCAGCTCCGCGAGGCGGTGCACCTGTTCCGGCGGCGGGATCACCCGCTTGCCGCGATCAATCGCCGGGAGCCGGATGTTGTCGCAAGGCGAACTCGGGATCAACCGGTCTCGCACCGCCGAGGTGAACATGGCACTCAGATGCCCGTAGATCACCCGCAGCGTCGTCGGTGCGAGCACCAGCGACCGGTCACGGACCCATGCCTGCACCTTGCTGGGCCGCACCTGACCGATCTGCAACTGGCCCAGGCCGGGCACGATGTGAAGCCGGAGGGAGTGTTCCACCCGGATCGCGGTGCTCTCGATGTGCAGCTGGCCGAGCCGCCACGACTCGGCGAGAGCGGCCACGGTGATCCGGCCCGCCCGGTCGTCGATGTACTGGCCACGGCTCAGGTCGGCCCGCACGTTGGCGTCAAACCGGTCGGCATCCACCTTGCGCTCGAACAGCCGCTCACGGCCGGCGCCGGTGTTGTCGACCCAGCGCACCCGCCAGCGCTTACCCCGGTTGTGTTTCTTGGACGGCAGCCGGGCACCGTCCGGCCCACGCTTCACCAGGTACCACAGGTCATCGACGGGCATCGGTCAGGCCTCCCCCGCGACGAGCCAGGCGCGAACCGCCGCCGGGTCGTAGCGCAGATGGCGTCCGACCTTGAACGCCGGAGGCCCGATGTGGCGATGCCTCCACTGATAGAGCGTGGCAGTCGGCACCCGCAGAAAGGCAGAGACGTCGTCGATCGTCCAGAGCCCTTCGACAGGCGTCGCCGAGACGGCCGCTGTCGTCATTGGTTCCTCGTTCCTATCCCGAGAGTCACGGTCGCTGCCGAGCGCAGCGGGGCGTCAAGGTGTCCTTGACAGTCGATGACCGCTCACGCGGCCAGGGTGGTCAGGTAGTCCCTGGCGGCGCTCTGGTGCTCTCGGGCCATGGCGGCAGAGGTGGTGGCGAGCATGGCGTCTGCCGGTGTGCGCCACCCTGCTCCAACGAATTCGAGGAAGTTGACGACCAGGGTGGTCGATGTCGCGCCCGGCTCGATCTGCTCCGGCCCGGCCGACTGTGCCCGCCGGAATTCCACGCGCTGGTCACGGAGCAGGGCGAAGGTGATGGAGTAACGGCGGGATTTGGTGAGGAAGTGGCCGCCGAAGCCGAGCATGTGAGCCCAGCGGCGAAGCCGGGCGTATGGGTTGCGCCGCACGGGTGCGTCATCCGGCTCGGCTGGCGCGTCCAGGTCGACGGCGGTACAGGTCGGGCACGCCCGGTACCGGGTGCCGGTGCCGCAGGTCGGGCAGGTCCAAGACGTGACGAAGCCAGCGGGCGGCGGAGGTTCCCTCAGCGGCTGGTCTGTCAATCGCGCTGGTGGGGTCGGGTCGTGGCGGAAGTTGCCGAGTCGCCAGCAGGCGTCGATGAGGCGTTCGGTGTGGGTGCCGTCGGGGTCGGCGTACAGGTCGACGGTGGTATCAGTGAGTCGGCTGGAGGCGTGGCCGGTGACCTCGGTCGCTTTGGTCGCGTACTTGGCGAGGTAGGCGGCGACCTGGCCGTCGGTGACCTCGCCTTTCCCAGCGACGGTGATGACCTTCGTGAGGATCTGTTCGCCCCAGGCGATCGGCCAGCCGCCGGGCCGGGCCGGGTGCGCGGCGGTGGTGAACGCGACGGTGGCGGCGGCGTGATCGATCGCGTCGACCAGGTCGGCAGCGTCCAGGCCCGGCGGCGGAGGTAGCACCGCGTCGGGTTGGTCGGGGTCGAAGCCGTCGAGGCGGATGATGGCGTGGAAGTGTGCGACGCCGCGGCGCTGCATCTCAGCGGCCTTGCCGAATGACAGCCGCACCGGCGGCACCCAGCGGATGCGGGTCTTGCCCCGGCTGGTGGTGACGATCGGGACGTCGGGGATGCCGAGTTGGCGGGAGCGGGCGTGGATGCGGCGGGTGATGGCGATGGTGGTCCGCCGCCAGAGTTCGCCGGCCGCATGGTTCCAGACGACTTGGGCGTCGTGGTCGTAGCAGTCCAGGCACAGCGGGGTGCCGAGGCGGCGGTCGTCGGTGTCGTGGCGGGCGAAGCAGGCCAGGCGGATGCCATGCGGGCAGACGGTCAGGTCGCGGCGGGCGTGGCACGGTTCCGGTCGGCAGTCGCAGTCCTTGCGCCGGGCGCAGGTGTGCCGCCGGACGGCACGGGTGTGGACCTCACCGAAGCTGGGGGCGGTGAAGGTGGGGAACACAGCGGGATGTGCGCCGACCTGTTCGGGCACGCCTTTGCCGCCGATGAGGCCGGTGCGTACAACCTGGTAGGCGTCGTTCTGGTAGCGCTTGGAGCAGGCCGGGCAGACGCTGGCGCGGCGGTTGCCGCACGGCTTGTAGATGACGCCGTCGGGCATGTCGGCCGTGGAGCGTGCGGCCAGCAGGCGGCCGGTGGCGGCCTCGACGGTGGCGAGGATTCCGGCGAGGCGGACCGGGCGGGTGCAGTCGGCGGCCGGGCGGACGTGGGAGAGCCAGGCCGGGTAGTCGTCGCGGGCGGCGCGGGCGACCGCTTGGCGGGTGAGGTCGGCAGAGGTGCGGTACCAGGCCGGGATGTCGGCGCATGTCGTCGTGCCCGAGCTGGTGGGCTCGGGTGCGACGGGAAGCGTCGACAGCGTCACGGTTCGCTGCTCCTTTGAGGTGTGATGGCAAGGGGTGCGGCTGGAGAGCCAGGGCCGTACCCGAAGCTGGGAGGCTTCGGGTACGACGCTGGTTGTCGAGTCGCTTACCGGGTCGCTCTGCTCGGGCGACGGCCGTTGAGGGAGGGGATCGGCGCGATGGCGAGGTGTGCCAAGGCGTCGGCCGCTTCTCCGGAGTTGATCCGAAGCCGGGCCGCGAGCTGGCCTGCACTGATCTGTTCGCCGTTGTTCTCGGCGCGGTATCGCTGGGCGGCCTCGCGGGCGCGGTTCAGCAGGTCAGGCGTCACGGTCGGCAGCTTCAGCTGTTCCACGTCCGGCTCGTTGGCAGAGGTGCCGATGGCGGGACGGGGCAGTGGGGCTGTCGGTGTGGCGTCGGGCTTGCGGGGACGCGGGCGAGGTGCCGGGGTGACCGGTAGAGACGTGGCGGTCGATCGGTCCGGGCTGGTCGAGGTCGGCCTGGTGATCCGGCCAGCGACGACATCGGGCGTCGGGGCAGCTGTGCTGTCGTGTTCCGGCGTCCGTGCCGATTCCTCCGCCACTGGCAGTGCCGGAGCAGGGGTCACCGTTGGGGTGTCGACGGCCGGCGTACGCACGTCCACGGGGACGGGCGGCACACTCGGCGGGGTCGATGTGTCTGTCGGGGCCGGGACGTTGGAAGCGTCCTGGTCGGCCAGGTTGAGCAGGGATTGAAGGTTCGGCAGGCGCAGGCCTGCCGGGGTGGTTCGGTGGTTTCCGGTCGCCAGGATGGCGCCGGTTGCCATGACCATCAGCCCGTCGACAGCGAGCGGGCCAAGGATGGTGACGATGGGTTCCTCGCCGTAGTGGCCGAGGAGACCGGACAGGTGCCGGTAGGACACCAGGGCAGCCACGAACGCGACGGGGAGGATTCCGCCCCATCGGACGATCTGCCAGACGAGGGTCGTCGGCCAGGCCACACGGGCCAGGATCTCGACGGCCACGAACAGGAAGACGGGCCAGACGACCGCACCGACGACGGCACCCAGTTCGGGTGACCAGCCAGCAGGGTTGGCGACTTCCTTGGGCGGGATGAAGGAGTGAGCGACGTTCGCGGCGATCGAGACCGCGCCACCGAGGAACGCCCCGGTGTAGGCCCAGCCACGGCCGCTCTTGCGGGTAGTCACTGTCGCCCCTGAGCATCAGAGGCGGGCACCTTGCGCAGCAGTGTGCAGCCGAGCACGCTCGCGTGCGGCAGGTGCATGTCGCGGCGGATCATCTCCTGGACGTCCTGGACGTCTTGCAGAGTGGTGATCCGCTGTACCCGGAAGACCTCGATCTGCGAGATACGCAGCCCGCCGCGTGCGGTGTCCATCACGCTGATGAAGTAGGCGTAGCGCGACGGCTCCGCGACGGGAGTCTGCGGGGTACCGGCAGTGGGTTGGGGTCGGTTGTTGGTCATCGCTGGTCCCCCGCCTCAGTCCAGAGCCGAGAGGATGGCGGTGACAGCGGCGCACAGCAGTGCGACGCCGAGGAGATCTACGGCCAGGCGCACCCGCTGGTACTTGCGGCGGGCGGACCGGGACAGCAGAAGGAGGTAGCCGATCTGCTCGATCTGGTGCAGCTTCGAGCTGTCGCCGGCGTCGCGCTGCAAGTCGGCTTCCAGAGCCATGGCCGAGGGCGCGTACGCCCAGTCCATGAACCCGAACGAGCCGCCGAGGTCGGGCCGGATGGCCGCGCCGAGCAGCAGGATCGCCGCACCGACCACAACGGCCGTGGCGACAGCGATCGTGAGGGAGATGCCGTGCAGGTGGGCTTTGCCCGCCAGCGCGGCCCCGCCGGTCAGTGCCCCGAGGGAAAGACCGGTCAGGATCGATGCCTTGGTGTCGGCCCGCGCGATGTGGGCCTGCACTTCGGCGATCTTCTCGGCGACGGCGAAGCTGTCGTCAGTGGTGTTCAGGTCGGTGTCGGTCATAGCGCCGGGTCCTCTCCGTGGATAGGGAACAGCGGTGTTGCGGTGTTCCGGTTCGGACTCGGCGAGGTAGTGGCCGCCTGCCGAACCTTGATCCCGCGCGGGCGGCGGGAGGTGGGGTTGTGCAGGTAGGCGCGCTGGTCGGGGGTCAGTCGAGCGACCGCTGTCTCGTCTTCTCCACGCCGCCGGTACAGCAGCGGACGCACGGTGGCGTTCGTGGGGCATTCGAAGACGTTGTCGGGGTAGCGGAAGCCGCAGCCCGGGCAGCACGATGCTGCGGGGCTACCGATGTCGTGATCGGCGAACACCTCGACGAGGGTCGCCACCGTCACGCCCAGGCCGGCCTCAAGGAGCCGGGAGTCCAGGGCGTTGCGGTCGGAGCGTTCGCCATAGCGCTGCTGCGCTGCCTGCCGGGACGTGCCCAGCCGGAAGGCGATCTCACTCCAGGAGTAGGAGTACGGCTTGGCTCGCAGACCGGCCACGGCCAGACGCACCACGGCGTCCAACTCGGCGGCAAGCTCGGTCAGCGAGGCCAGAGCCTCCACGTCACCGGCGGCGACGCGTTTGCCGTAGGACCGCAGGATCCGGCGCGCGAACGCGTCAAAGGCGGGGTTCTCCACGTTCCGAGGGGCACGCTTGCGCTTGCCCTTGGTCGTGGATTCCTCGTTCCTGGTCGTCGAGGGTTTACCGGTCATCGTGCGACCACCCCCACCACGACCATGGCCACCGCAGCCAGGGCGGTGAGCCGCAGGCCGAGTCGCTGCCATCCGGCCGCCAGCGCCCACCACTGCCAGGTGACGAGATAGGCGGGCCGGCCGACGCGGCGGGTTCCCGCGATCCAGAACGTGCCGTTGCTGTGCCGCCGCCCGTCGAGCGGACGACCGGACAGAAACAGCACCAGCAGCACCACCAGCGCCGGAAGGCGCAGACGCGACGCCCGACTACGGCGGTTGCGCGTCAAGGTGGGCTTGACGGTGTTCTTACGCATCAGGCGTCACCGCCCTCAGCGGTCGAGCGGGCGACGTCCGCGCAACACACGCGGCCGCCGTAGTTGCCCTCGCAGTAGGGGTAGCCCCCGGGCGCTCCACACAGCTGGCAGTCCGTGAGGTTGGCCAGTTCGCCGTCCCCGTCTCGCAGTAGGGCGACGATCTGTTCGAAGGTGAGTCCGGAGTCAGCCAGGCGATCGTCCATCTCGTCGATCGCCCGCAGCGTCTCGACAAGCTCCTCGGCCGGCACCTCTGCCGCCGTACGGAGCGCGTCGATGACCTCGCCAACAGTGCGCCCTCGCGCGTCGTTGAACGCGTAGGACTCGGTGTTGTGGTGCACCAGCAGGTACCGATCCAGGTGCAACACCGCCTGCTCGAACTCGGCGAAGCCGGGCTGGTCGAACATCTGCGCCGGAACGTCGACCGGGCCGCCGTAGCAGGCCATACCGATCGCGCCGACCATGCACGCCGAAGGCGTGAACACCCCGGACGTGGCGTCGTAATACGCGCCCTGGATCCAGCCGTGCCGCTCCAGGTACGTCGCCGCCGATCGCAGCACGTTCGGCACCGAACCCGGCTCGTCGCCGTCGTCGGTGACCTCGCGGGCGTCCGCCGACTCGTAGTGCGAGGTGTAGGCGTCGATCAGGCGTTCGCCGTAGCCCTCAGCCCAATCAGCGTCGTGCTGCTCGGCACTGCCATCGGCAGACGCCAGGCTCGACATCCGCTCGCGCCAGCCCGCGAACCCCTCTGCGGTCGGGATCCGGTCCTGGTCGAGTTCGTCGTCACCCCAGACCTCGGCAGCCTCATCGATCCGGCCGAGGGCCAGCAGGCCAGCAGCGGTCAAAGCGAAGCCGATCGGCTGGTCGCACTGGTCCTCACCCTGGCAGGTAGGGCAGCAGCACTCCGGGTGGTGTCCGCCGGGGCGGGTAACGACGTCCGGCAGCAGCCGGGCGACGTCGGCCGGGTCCTCGACCAGACGGCCACCGAGATCGGTGAAACCGTTCTGCTCAGCCGGGACCGGTGCGGTGATGCCCTCGCTGTCGGGCACCTGGTTTTGGGTAGGGTTCATTACGCCGACTCCTTCCATCGGATGCGGGTTGGTTCTCAGGGCGGCGGCACCGGGGCTTTGCTTTCCAGGGCGTTGGGCCTGGTGTCGTCCGCTTGAACTAGGTGTTGGTGCTGGTCAGTGCATGTGCTGGACGATGGTGATGCAGCGGTGACCGCCGACAGCGGTCGCCGTCGCGCCGGCCAGCAGCAGCGGGATAGCGAGTGCGCCGAGACCGATGACGGTCCACAGCCACCAGCCGACGAAGCCGACCGCGCCGAGAAACGCGAGGCCGATCACCGCTCCGAAGCTGCTCCAGAAGCGCCGGGCCTTACGGTCCTGCTCGGCGATCCGTTCCTGCCGCTGCTTCCAGATCCCGTACAACATGGCCTGCTGCTGGCGTTGGGTCTCCAGCTGGCTGGTGGTCAGCCGCTGCAGGTCGGCCTGCATCGTCGGGTCCGGGATGTAGATGATCCGGGTGTCCGGCGCCGGGATCGGCAGGTTGTTGCGGTTGGTTCGGGCCATCAGAGGCCTCCCATCAGATGGGGTTGGACAGTTCCGTCCCGAAAGATTTCGGGAGTTCAGAGCGACGACGGTCAGGACGCGAACACCGGGCGTTCTACGGGCACGTTCCAGTCGTCAGCGCGCAGGTCGACCGCGTAACGGGCGATCCGCGCACAGGTTTTGTCGTCGAGGAAAGCCACCTTCACCAGGCGAGGGCTGCCGTTCTCAGCGATCAGCAGACCCGCGCCGGGGTTGGTCGGCGAGATGGTGTTGGCCGTCCAGCCTTTCTGCGCCCAGCCGTGGCCGAGCACGATGTCCGAAGAGCTGTCGTTGGTGCAACGGCCGGCGTAGCGCCAGGCGAACAGGTCCCGCAGCGACGTCGGGATGATGTCGCTGGACGGGCGCTGGGTCGCGGCGACCACGATGATGCCGACCGCACGACCACGGGCCACCAGGTCCCGCAGCAGGGACGCGAACTCTTCGCGGTCCTGCTTGCGGCCGACCGTCGCGGAGAAATACGCGATCTCGTCGATCGCCACCACGTACGGATCGAAGGCGTCCTTGCGCCCGACCTTGCGGCGGTCCCACGCCAGCAGATACGCGTACCGGCGGTCCATCATGATTTGCAGCCGACGCAGGACGCTCAGCGCCTGATCCAGCTTCGGACCGACGAACACCTCGGCGCAGCGCCGCCACTGGCCCAGCTCGACCTGCTTGCCGTCGAACAGCACCAGCTTGCAGTCCAGCGAACATGCCGCATGCGCGACCACACCGTTGAGCAGACCGGACTTTCCCGCTCCCGGCTCCCCGCCGATCAGCAGGTTCCGGTAGATCAGCGGCAGATACACCGGCTGACCGAACTCGTCGATCCCGATGAACACCGGATCGAAGATCGACAGCGCTTTGCCGGGCCGGAGGTCGGCCGGACGTGGCACCGTCGAGGACATCAGCGGTCCTCCCGCCCGTCCGTCTGCTGCGACCAGTAGGCCGTCAGCAACTCGGCCAACTCCAGACGGATCACCACGTGCCCGTCAGGAGACAGCAGCACCGCATCGGCAGGACACTCGCGCGGAGCCGGAACCAACAGCCAGCCCTCGTAGGGACCGTGCTCCATCACCGGCACCCGGTCCGGGACGCTGAGCGCCCGGCACGCGGCCACGAAGTCGACCATCAGCGGTCGGCAGTCCTCGGCCGTGGTGGCGAGCATCGCGCCCTGCCAGATCGGTGCCAGCACAGCACCGTCCGAGCCGCCGGCAAACATGTCGCCGTAGCGTGTGGCGTCCATCAGAAACCCTCCGCCCCGACCGGAACCTTCGGGCTGTCCCACGGGCTTGCGGGAGCCGACTCCGGAACGAAGCCGTCACCGCCCTTGGCCCGGGAGATCTTCGTGACCTTCGCCGACGCAAACCGCAGCGACGGGCCGATCTCGTCGACCTCCAAGCCGTGCGCCGACCGCTTCTCGCCCTCCGGGGTCTCCCACCGGTTCAGCTTCAACCGACCGACGACAACCACCCGGTTGCCCTTGCTCAGCGACTGGGCCACGTTCTCGGCCAAGTCCCGCCACGCCGTGCAGGTCATGAACAGCGGGTCGCCGTCCTTCCACTGCCCGGCCTCACGGTCGAACATCCGGGGCGTCGACGCCATGGTGAACTTCGCCCGCGCGACGCTCTTGTCGGTGTACGACAGTTCCGGATCGCCGGTCAGGTTCCCGACGATCGTCACCTGGGTCTCTCCAGCCATGCTGGTCACTCCTTGAAACAGAAGGGATACGACACACGCACCACGCCCGCCGAGGTCACCGGCGGCCACCGCCACGAGACGGTTCCGGAGCGGGAGGTTCATCGACGTCGGCCAGGTCCAGGCCGACCAGCGGCACGGCCGGGGACACCGGCGCATCCGCCCACTCGTCATCGAGATCCGAGCCGCCAAGCAGCGCGGACAACGGCGACGGCACCATGCCGGTCAACGGGTCACGACGCGTCACGTCCACCCGCACAAGCGACGACAGGTTCTGCCGGGCACGTGACACCCGCACCAGACTCGCCCCGAAACAGGCCACCGCGATCCGGTCGGCCTTCCCGTCCAGGTCGTCCAGCGACAGGCCCGGCCGCAGCCACACCCACACCCGCTCACCAGCGAGAGTCGGACGCGCCCACAACATCAGCGGCACCGGCAACGGCCGCGAACCGCCCTGCCCACCGACACGAACGAACTGCGTGAACGCCAGCCGCAGCCGATGACGATCCACCACACACCACGACCACGCGAACACGAACCGCCGCACCCGGCCAACCAGCAGAACGCCGGCCACCAGAACCACCACGGCACCGAGCACCAGCCACCACGGCCACACCCGCGCCGCCAGCGACACACCAGCCACCACCAGCGCCGCAACGGCGATCTCCAGAGACCACCACCACAACACCCGCAGCACCGGCCAGACCCGCACCATCACAGCGGTCAACAGACCCAACACGCCGCCGGACACCAGACCGAGCGCCACCGCGTACAACACCGGCACGAACGCCGACGCCACCGCAGCAACCACAGCCCAGCAACCCAGGCTCACACCGATGAACGCCAGACGAGCCCGCCTGACATACCACTGCGACACCGGCGTCTCCACCAACGCCACCGTGCCGACGGGTGCGGATTTGAACACCCCACCAGCCATTGCCACCTCCCTAAGACGATGCACGAAAGACGTACTACGTCTCAAGGTAAAGGCGACAATCGATGATCACAAGACGTAATACGTCCGCTGGCGGGTAAGGAGGGTGCACCAGTTGGCAAGGATGGTGCATAGGCCTAGCGTGAACCCCGTAAGACGTCCTACGCCGGGAGAGCAAGTGGTCATCGAGCCGTCGAAGCCGCAGTACATTCAGATTGCTGATGAACTGCGCGCCCGCATTGACCAGCGGGTCTACCAGGCTGGGACGTCACTGCCCAGCGAGCAGCGCCTCGCCGATGAACTAGGCGTCTCGCGCGTGACCGTCAACAAGGCCTTGACGCTGCTCCGCGCGTCAGGGGATGTGAAGGTACGCCGAGGGGCAGGCACCTACGTGCGGAGCCTGTCCCGGATCCTCCGCGACGCCAAGCGCCGGTACGCGGCTCGGGACCACGGTACGGGTGCAGGCGAAGTCGAGGTGACGGGACTGAACCTGCAGTCCCGCACCGACTACCGCGAGATCGGCCGTGTCCACCCGCCAACGGCAGCCGCAAAAGTCCTGCGCCTAGAGGGCGACAAGGATGCGCTCGTACGCCGCCGCGTCCTTTACGCCAACAACGAACCGACCCAGATCGCAGACTCCTACATCCCCTGGGACATCGCCGACGGATGTGATGCGCTACTGCGCGCTGACGCCGGCAAAGGCGGTTCTTACTCCCGTCTCGCCGAGCTGGGACACGGACCGGTCCGCTTCACCGAGGATGTCAACGTCCGCGTTCCCGACGACGCCGAGCAACGCTTGCTGGACATCGAGGCGACCCTTCCCGTGTTCGAAATCTGGCACGTCGCGTACGACGCCGAGGACCGGCCCGTAGAACTCTGCATCCACGTCATGCCCGGCCACCTGTGGACGCTGCGCTACGACTGGGACGACGAGACCCGAAGCGGAGCCCGCCACTGATGGAAGTCAGGATCAGCTCTCAAGTCGCGCCCGGCCGCGACGTCAACGAGGACGCCGCGCTGTCCATCGGCACCCTGGTAGCGGTGTTCGACGGCGTCACCCAACCCCCCGGCTTCGACACCGGATGCGTCCACGGCCCAGCCTGGTACGTCCGGCGGTTGTCCGCCCAACTTGCTGCCGCCTTCTCCGCCGCTCCACTCGACCCACTGCCGGAGCTACTGGCCGCAGCGATACAAGGCGTCGCCGACGCCCACCGCAACACTTGCGACCTCACTCGTCCAGGAACACCAGCATCGACCGTCTGTCTTCTCCGCGCAGGCGGCGCCCAAGCGGACTATCTCGTCCTCTGCGACAGCCCGCTGGTTCTCGACCGAGGCGACCGGGCCGAGGTCGTGACCGATGACCGCTTCGGCCGACTCATCGCTGAACTGCGAAACAAGGCACTGGTTCCCAGCGCGGCGGGCCTCGGACAGATTCCAGGCGTCACGGTCGAGAAGTGGCAGCACACCAATCGACCCGGCGGGTATTGGATCGCCGCCGCCGCCCCGCAAGCGGCATTCGAAGCCGTGACAGGGTCTGTCCCTCTGACTGGCCCCCAACGCCTCCGCCGGGCAGCTCTGCTGACCGATGGCGCGTCGGCCGCCGTAGACAAGTTCGCCCTCTTCGGATGGGACGACCTCCTAGATTTGCTGGTCGCTTCTGGACCTGGCCAGCTCATCCGACGCGTACGCCGCGCTGAAAAGGCCGACCAACCCGGATCCACGCTTTCGCGCTACAAGAAGTACGACGACGCCACCGCCGCAATCTGCCTGTTCGAAGGGACCGACCTGTGACCCAGTCCGAACGCCCCCGGCACTCCGTCAGCGTCGCTGCCGTCGTCACCGACGAACAGTCCCGCGTGCTGGTGGTCCAACGACGCGACACAGGCAAGTGGGAGATCCCCGGCGGCATCCTCGAACTCAACGAATCCGTCCACGCAGGCGTGCGCCGAGAGGTAGAGGAAGAAACCGGTGTAACTATCGAGCCCGAGCGGCTGACAGGCGTTTACAAGAACCTCCGCCTAGGTGTGGTCGCCCTAGTCTTCCGCGCCCGCGTCACCAGCGGCACACCTGGCCCCACGGAGGAAAGCGCCGCTATCGACTGGTGGACCTCGGACGAGGTCACCGAGCAGATGAGCGAGACCTTCGCAGTGCGCGTCCTAGATGCCCTCGATACAGTCGACGTCGCCATCCGTCTGCACAATGGCGTCAGCCTTCTCACGGAAGAGATCGCGCCCGAGGTTCTGGGCGACTGAGCGAGGTCAGGTGATTTCCAATCAGACTCAGCACTCGACCCCAGGCAACTAACGATCTTGAATAGGCTTGGTCCAACAGGACGATGAACTGCACGCCTTTGTGCACCGCTGTCCGTGGATGTCCGCTGCGATCACCCGCAATTGTCACCAAGGCTGGTCGGACTGCTGCCTTGACAGCGCCATGACCCCATCTGGCCGACCGTCTTCAGTCCGCCGATCCGTGGAGTCCATGCCGACCTCGATCCAGTCGACTGGGGCGTGGCCGGCACCCCTGAACTGGCACATGCGCTCTTCTGCAGTTCGCGTCTGGGCATGTAACCAGCGGCAAGGAGTAACTATGATGTCACTATGGTCCAACTCAAGCACCTACGCATCGGTTCACTAGCGGCCGAGAGCGACGAGGAACTGTTCAACTACTTCGTCGTTACTCCGGATGCAGAAACAATCGTAAATGAGCGCATTGGGCTCGTGTTGGGCCGAAAAGGATCGGGTAAGACGGCACTTTTCCGGCAAGGTGAAGAGCTGTTGCGTGAATTTGGCCTAAGCGAAGTAAACCTGATTCGACTGAACATGGATGATCACGCATGGGGTGCCTTTAAGGACTTTAAAGACCTCGGCCTTTCTTCTGAACACGCCGCCACCGTCTCCTGGCAACTTGCCTTACTGCTTCAACTATCGATCGCGGCAGCGGCTGCCCCGATGGAACAATGGACCAAGAAGGCCGTTGACGACATCCGCGTCCTTCATAAGTTTATTACTGACAACTTTGGCGAGGTTCGCCCCGACCTTTCCAAGTCGAGTAAATTGATCGGCCAAATTAGTTCCCTGAAGGTTGGAGCCTTCGGCACTGGACTAGAAACGCAGTGGAAAGACAGGGCAGGATCCCCGCGGGAACTCGTTCCCGGCCTGGTTGATACTATCGCGCAGCACCTAATTGCACCGCTGCAGGAAACTGCATGGATGTGCATGTTGGATCAACTTGACGAGTCTTGGGATGGCTCGCAGGAAAAGAAGCAACTTCTCGTTGGACTCATCAAAGCAGTAAAGCGCGTAAATGACGACTTCGGATGGAGAAATGACCCCATTCAAGGCGTAAGAGCCGTCGCATTTCTCCGAACTGATATCTATGATTCTTTGGATTTCGACGATAAAGATAAAGTGAGAGATACGGTTCATGAGATTCGATGGGGAAACGATGAACTTAAGCACATGCTTGAGTCGCGACTTGACTCCATTACCTTAAACTCGATCTTCGAGACGAGTACGGATATCCATAAGGGCCGCATCCCTAAGGGATCGTTCAATTATTTGGTTAGTCGGACCTTCATGCGCCCTCGCGACTTACTGCAATTCTTGAACGCCGTTCGTTCCGAGAACCCAGACGCCACGAATATAACCAGCCGCATCGTTGAGAAGGCGGAAACTCGGTACAGTCGCGATAAAGTCGATGATCTCCGCCAAGAGTATAGGCGCGGCGCGCCTTGGATCGACGTAGCGATTGAGTCGCTAAGGCAAGGACCGAACAAGTTCGATACGAGAGTAGAGCTGGAGCAACGTCTCGGTGAACGCGCCGATATAGCTCGACTCAATCAATGGGGAATGTCCATCCGAGACCTGGTTGATTGGCTCATGGAGATTAGCGTTCTCGGCGCATCTCCTCGAAAAGTTCGACGCCAAAGAATCCGCTATCGCTGCGAAGGTGATACGGTTTCACTCGAAGGTGATAGCACGGCATGGATTCATCCGGCGCTTTTCCATGGTCTTTCGTTAACGGAGCCGCGAGCGAGTCGGTTGGGGTCGCCGTAGTACCGGCCCCGTGCCGTCTCGTCACCCTCGACCCACCATCGTAAGACCGTGGCTCGCTGGCGCCCTTGAACGTGTACAGAAAGTTCGAACGCACCGCGCTACGGCATCCACTTGAGCACCGCCATTTCCTGGATCTCCGGGACGACGGTGAGAACTTTCTATACATCTTCAAGGCGGCCCTTCGGGCCACGCGCAGTCATTCCGCCGGCCGCTCGCGCCTTGCCGCTTCGCTCCCGGCGCGCGCTGGCTGTCTGAGCGCAGTACCAGTGAACGCGCCGAGGCCCCGGCTATCCCCACCGAGGGACAGACCGGGACCGAAGAGGCAGGTCGCGAGAGGCTACTTTCCCCGCGCAAAGTCGATGTCCTGCTGAATCTGATGGTCAACCTTCAGCGACAACGCAGCCGCACGCTCCTCGAAGGAAGCCAAGGCCTCCTCCTGCATAGCGAAGGTCCGGAGCGCTTCGAGCGCATCGGCAATCTTCGCCAAATCAGCAGCCGCCGCCCTCCACTCTTCGAAGACACTGGGGGTTACGTCCTGCTCTCGCGTCCAAAAGTCGCTAGGTGGCCCCGCCGAGTGCCATTCGTCGTCGGTGCACTGCGTTAGGCGGATCGCAAACTCAGGATGCCTCAGCGGGAAGTCGTGAAAGTCGGCTATTTCCTTGAGATCCCGCTCGATGCCACCGAGACGTCCTTGCATGTGGCGGGCCAGAGCAGCCGCGATACCAGCGTGGTCCGGTACGAAGTCGCGCAGGAGGCGATCTGCCATCAACCGGCCGTAGTGACTCGATGAGCCGGACTGAATCGGATCAGGTCCACGGTCCAGCTCCGATACGCCCAGTAACTCCAGGACCCCAGGTGAGGGCGCAGCTATCAGCCAGACGACTGCTTTCCGGTGCTTCAGCAGGTGCGCGACTAAGTAGAAGTAGATAGCTACGGCAGAGTCCAGAACGTCGGTCTTCACCTTGTCGTTGTGATACGCGTCGTTGCGATACCGATGGAGGACCTTGATGCAGGTGGCCCACTCTGACCCTAGCGGCCAGTCTTCCTGCTCGAAGACGTAGTCGGTCAGCGCGCCGAAATCTCTGTCGATCTTTCTCCGTCGGGTCTTCGAGACAACAAGGTGCGAGTACTCCTGAAGCAACGCTTGCCCCTCATCGCTAACTACAGGAGTGATCTGCAAGGTGCGCACCACATCGCCGTAGAGATCCGCCTGAGCGAGGTACGACTGCGCGCTCATACGAAGCAAGGTCTCGGCAGCGTTATCCACAAGTAGTAGTGCGAGCCTTGCCCGAGGCACCCCTCCGGCGTGGGCCAGTCTCCGTGCTTCAAAGAGCTGTACACCGAGCCTGTCCAATTGATCGTCCATCGCGAGATGGTGGCACAGGTCAAGTGCGGATCTCGAATCATTTTGTACACATGGAAGGCATTCCCGACCCTGGCTTCCGCAGACCCCAAATTCGCCTCCGGCGGGCAGGGCCTTGGGCCCTACGACCCGTACGTGGCCTCCGGCGGCCAGGGCTTCCCGCCCTGGACCCGGGCTGCTCTGGGATGGCCGCTGCGAGTGACAACCCCTCACGCACCGGAGGCGACCAGACCGCGTCTGCCCGGTCCAGGTCGTTCGTCCGGCGGGGCGCTCCACCTGGACCGGGCAGACGCGGCCCGGCTGGGCGGTGCCTGCGCGACGGGATGCCACTCCAGATAGTTGGACCCACCGGTTCGATCTATTGGTGACCCGGTCGGCTACGAAGATCACCAGGCCCAGCCAGGGCCCAATCCAGCCCAGAAACCACCGGAAAACGACGACAGTCGATGGCACGTCTCTACGCTGCTCGCAGGCCGTCTCGGACGCGTCTCGGCAGGTCACTGCAGACCCATGATTGGTTCGAGATGTACTACAACGTCTGATGTAGAGCCCGGTCGCGCTCACGGGACGGCGGTCATGTTCGGCTTTCGGCCGACGTGGCCGCCGTTTTTGTGTCGGCGGGGGTTTGGCTGACGTGGGTTCTGGGGGCGTGTCAGCGTTGTGTCAGTGGGGTTCGGCAGGTTGTCCGGCATGGATACCACCTTTGCGATCCGCGCCGAAGGGCTGGTGAAACGCTACGGCGACACCACTGCTCTGGGCGGTGTCGACCTGGCTGTGCGGACGGGGACCGTGCTCGGGCTGCTCGGGCCGAACGGGGCCGGGAAGACCACCGCCGTCCGGATTCTGGCCACCCTGGTCCGGCCCGATGCCGGGCACGCCACCGTCGGCGGGCACGATGTTGTCCGGGACGCTCATGAGGTTCGTAAGCTCATCGGGCTGACCGGGCAGTACGCGTCCGTCGACGAAACCCTCAACGGCACCGAGAATCTGCTGATGATCGGGCGGCTGCTCGGGCTGTCCCGGCGGGATGCCCGGGCCCGCGCCGGGCAACTGCTGGAGCAGTTCGATCTGACCGACGCCGCCAACCGGGCCGCCGGGAAGTACTCCGGGGGCATGCGCCGGCGGCTCGACCTGGCTGCCAGTCTCGTCGGCCGGCCGCACGTGCTCTACCTCGACGAACCCACCACCGGCCTGGATCCGCGCAGCCGCAACGAGGTCTGGGACATCATCCGCACGATGGTCGCGGACGGCACCACGGTGCTGCTCACCACCCAGTACCTGGACGAGGCCGACCAGCTCGCGCACGAGATCGTGGTGATCGACCACGGCCGGGTCGTCGCCACCGGCACCCCGGCGGACCTCAAGTCACGGACCGGATCGCAGAACCTCGACGAGGTCTTCCTCAGCCTGACGGGAGTCCAGTCATGAGCACGATGGCTCTGCGGAACACCGCGACGCTGGCCTGGCGGACGCTGGTGCAGATCAAGCACAACCCGTTCGAGCTGTTCGACTTCAGTGTGCAGCCCATCATGTTCCTGCTGCTGTTCACCTATGTGTTCGGTGGGGCGATCGCGGACAGTCCGGGGCAGTACCTGACGTACGCGCTGCCCGGCATCATCGTGCAGAACATGCTCTTCGCCACCCTCAACACCGGCGTCGGGCTGAACACCGACATCAGCAAAGGTGTCTTCGACCGGCTCCGGTCGTTGCCGATCGCCCGGTTCTCGCCACTGGCCGGGCGGATCGTCGCCGACGTGATCAAGCAGGCCTGGGCGATCGCGCTGCTCCTGGTGATCGGCATGATCCTCGGCTTCCGGATCGGAACCGGGCCGGTCGAGGTGCTCGTGACGTTCGTGCTGCTGCTCGGGTTCGCGTTCGCCGTCTCCTGGATGTCGGTGCTGGTCGCGATGCTGGTCAGCGAACCGGAGAAGGTGCAGATCTTCGGATTTGTGCTGCTCTTCCCGATCACCTTCGCCAGCGGCGCGTTTGTGCCCGTCGACACCATGCCGGGCTGGTTGCAGGCGTTCGCGAAGGTCAACCCGACGAGCATCGTCGCCGACGCGGTCCGTGGCCTGCTCACCGGCGGGCCACTGGCCGGGCCGCTCACCCAGTCACTGATCTGGGCCGCCGGCTTCCTGATCGTTTTCGGTCCGCTCTCGGTGTGGGCGTTCCGCCGCAGAGTTTGATTCTTTTAAAGATCCAAGTCCCAAGCCGCTGTCAAGAAGATCGCTTGACAACGGCTCCAGCCCCGCCACCTCGATCACATCAACAACGGAGATCCCACCCCCTTTCCGGTACGCCTCGTCGAAGCCCGCGTCGCCCAGAGCGGCGTGGGCTCCGGCCCGGGTCACCTCGGCCTGCTCCACCGTCCGGTCCCGGGAACCGCGCACCGCATCGGCCGCACCCAGCAGGAACGCCGCCCGCTCCGGATCGCCCTCCCGCAGCGCCAGATCCCCGATCCCGGCCAGCACCTGCGCGATCACCGGCGAGTCCTGGGAATCCATCGCGATCCGGATCGCCGTCCGGTGCTCCCGCCGGGCCGACACCAGATCACCGGCGGCGCCCTCGATCAGCGCGGCGGTGCTGTGCGCCATCGACCGGAACTGCGGCGCGAACGTCGAATGCTCGATCAGGTGCACCGCCCGCACGTTGTGCTCCCGGGCCTCGTCCAGCCGGCCCTCGGCCAGGGCGATCACCGCGTGACAGTGGTGCACCGACGCCATCACCTCCGGCAGCCCCACCTCGCGCGCCATCTCCCGGGCCCGTTTCAGCATCCGGTGCGCCTCCTCGTGCGAACCGTCCAGCCACATCTGATGGGCCATCTTCACCGCCAGCTGCGGCAGATCCTCCCGGATCCCCACCTCCTCCAGCAGCGTGAGAGCCTCCCGCTGCCAGACCAGCGCCGGCCCGAAATCGCCGCGGGCGGCGGCCATGTCGGCAAGCGAACTGAGCGTGAAACCGATGCCCCAGCGTTCGCCGATCAGGCGGAACCCGTCCAGCCCGGCGCGCAGATCCGCCTCGGCGGCCTCCGGCGCCTCGCCCAGGTTCACCCGCAACTGGCCGATCAGCATCCGGGACACCGCCCGCAGCCACGGATCCTGGTCGTCGAACAGGGCTTCGGCTCCTCCGTACCCGGCGGCCATGGGCTGGGTGGAGATCGTCGCCAGCGGGTCGAGCAGGCGCAGCGCCGGATGCCGGTGCTCCCGCCCCTCGGCCAGTCGCCGCGCCTCCAGGAAATATCGCTTCACCTCGTCGAACGGCAACAGTCCCTCGACACCGTTGAGAGCCGCGAACGCGTGCACCATCGCCAGAGCGGCCCGGTCCGCCGGCCCGTCCAGACCGATCGCCGCGACACACAGCGCGGTGCCCTCGGTGCGGCGGCCGGTCAGCCAGAAGTACCAGCCCAGATGCGCCACCAGCAGCACCGCGCCGGCCCGGTCCCCGGCGGTGATCGCGTCCTGCGCCGACGCGTGCAGGTTGTCCTGCTCCCTCGACAGCCGGTCCAGCCACTCCAGCTGCTCGGCGCGGCGCAGATGCGGTTCCGCCTCGACGGCCAGCGCGGTCAGATGATCCAGCAGGGACCGGCGCATCGACGCCACCTCGCCGGCCTCGGCCAGACGCTCCAGGCCGTACTCGCGGATCGTCTCCAGCATCCGGTACCGGCCGTCCGCGCCGAGGTTCAGCAGCGACTTGTCGACGAGCGCGCCCAGCAGGTCCGGGTCGGCGGCACACACCTGCTCGGCGGTGGTCACGTCGGCGCCACCCGGCAGCGCCGCGAACCGCCGCCACGACCGTCGCTCCGCATCGGACAGCAGATCCCAGCTCCAGTCCACCACCGCCCGCAGCGTGCGGTGCCGGGGCAGCGCGGTCCGGCTGCCCCCGGTCAGCAGCCGGAAACGGTCGGCCAGACGATCCGCCAGCACCGCGGGCGGCAACGTGCGCAACCGGGCCGCGGCCAGTTCGATCGCGAGCGGAATGCCGTCGAGCGCCCGGCACACCCGTACGACAGCAGGGGTGTTGTGCTCGGTCAGCTCGAACCCGGACGCCCGCTCCAGCAGCAACCGGACCGCCGGAGCCCGCGCCGCGCTTTCCGGATCGGCGCCCGCGTCGGGCAGCGCCAGCGGCTCGACCGGGAACAGCCGCTCACCGGTGATGCCGAGCGGTTCCCGGCTGGTCGCCAGCATCCGCAGGCCCGGCGCCGCCCGCAACAGCACACCGGCCAACTCGGCCGCCGCCTCGATCACGTGCTCGCAGTTGTCCAGGATCAGCAGCATCTCCCGGCCGGTGAGCGCCTCCCGCAACCGGTCCAGCGGCCTGCCGTGCACCCGCAGCCCCAGGATCGTCAGGATCGTGGGCGCGAGCTCGGCCGGATCCCGTACCGAAGCCAGCTCGACGAGCCACACCTCACCCGGCAGCCGGGCGCCGGCCTCGACCGACAGCCTCGTCTTGCCGCTGCCACCCGGACCGGTCAGCGTGACCAGCCGGTGGGCTCTGAGCAGGTCGTCGAGGGCACCCGGGTCGCCGATGAAACTGCTCACCTCGACCGGCAGATTGCCCCTCCTATCGGCCAGCAACTCCCGGTGCAGGCCGGACAACTCGGGCGACGGGTCGACACCGAGCTGACCCCGCAGCCGCCGCCGGACCGTGTCGAAGACCTCCAGGGCGCGGGCCCGGTTGCCGTCGTCGTCGAGCGCCCGGATCAGCAGAGCGGCCAGCGGCTCGTCCAGCGGGTGCGCCGTCACCAGGGCTTCCAGCTCGGGAACGTTGCCGGCCAGGGTCGCCCGCTGGGCCCTGAGCCTCTTCTCCCGCAGCAGGACCGCCTCCGGCTCGGCGGCCGCCGGGAAGTCCAGCTCGCCCCGCCACAGGTGCAGATGCTCCTCCGGATGCTCGGCGAACCGGTGCGCGTCGACCTGCTCCGGCGCGACGACCAGGCGATAACCGGTCCGGGTGGCCTCCACCGTCAGGCCGGTGCGGCGCAGCCGGGAGATCAGCGCCTGCAACGAATTCGCGGCCCGTCGCTCACCCCAGATGCCGTCGACCAGCCGGTCCGCGGACACCTCACGGCCGGCGTCCAGGGCGAGCAGAATCACCAGGGTACGCAGTCGCGCCCCCACCACCGGCTTCCCCCGGACCAGCACCGGCCCGAGCACCCCGATCTCCACGTGTTCGATTCTGCGCTGTCAGACTGATCATGTGGAGTTCGAGGTGCTGCCCGGAACCCCGGGGCTGACGCTGGCCTCGGTGGCGCACGTCCTGATCCCCGGGTACGGCCGCCTCGCCGACGCCACCGCCCTCACTCTCGGGGGAACCGACCGCTGCCGGACCGGTCTCGCCCTGCACCGGTCCCTCGGCCGTGGCGTGGTCGTGTGTTCCGGCTACAAGTCCCCGTCCGACCACACCGGCACACCGCGGGTCATCGACGGGCGTTCCTACCAGGGCGTTCCGGAAGCTGATCTGATGCGGTCGTGGATGGTCGGCGCCGGGGCCGACCCCGGGCTGGTCCGGGCCGAACGCGACTCCGTCGACACGGTCACCAACCTGCTCCGCTCGGACACCTGCTTCGGCGACAGCCGCCCGATCGCGATCGTCTCGCACCGGGGCCATCTGCGGCGCATCCTGTCGGTGATCGCTCCGCGCACGTTGCGCCGGTCGTACCTGGGGGTGGTGGTGCCCGGTGATCCCCTCCACGAGAAGCCGATCATCTCGGTGATGAGCTGGCTGACCACAGTAGGGTTGCCGCCGTCGCCGGATCGCGCGATCGCCGCCGCCACCCGCCGCTCCGAACTGATGTGGAAACTGAGCCGCTTCCTGTGACGGGATCCCGGTTACGGCCACCGCTGGGCGCACGGCTGATGAACGCGGTCGCCGGGCTGCTGCCGGGATTTCCGGCGCTCGCGGTCCTCGCCGGGGAGACCCCGCTGCCGGACTGGTCGGGGTCCGTCCTGGTGGCGGCCGCCGCGACACTCGGCCTCCGCGGTTACCGTCTGCGAGCCGACTGCGAAGGCGGCCGGGTGACCGTCCGGGGCTGGTTCCGCAACCGGACGATCCCGTGCGCCGCCATCATCCGCCTGGACCGGGGCATGCTGCCCGGCATCACCTGGCAGGACACGTCAGGCCGCGAACACCACACCGCTCTACGGGCGTTCCGCCGAAACCCCCAGTGGCCGTCCCACGACCCCCACCACGAGGCGAACCTGCGGCGGTTGGCCCGCTACATCAAAGCCCACCGAGGCCGTCCGGGCAGGTGACCGCTCTTGCCCTGACCAGAGGGACGGGTGCCCCGCCCGATCAGCCGAGGCGCGAGACGATCGGCCTCAGGACCGTGACCAGCATCGTGATGTCCGCGGTGTTCAGGTGAACCCGGCAGGCCTCGATGTTCTCCGTCTTGCTCAACTCCGACCAGTCCAGTTGAAAGCCCGCGGCCGCACCGACCTGACGAAGGAACGCGCGGAGCGTGCGCCCGTTGCCTTCACGAAAGGGATGGAGCACATTCAGTTCGCCGTAGTAGTGGGCCAGCCTGTTCACGAAGATGTCGTGCTTGAGGCCGATCAGATACTCCTCTTCTTCCAGCTCCGACAGCACGGCCCCGACCTGGTCGTCAATGAAACGCCAGTGACAGAAACGGGCGCCGGGTTTGCTGATGTCGACGGTCCGGGTCTTTCCCGCCCAGAGGTAGAGGTCCTGGAAGAGGAAGCGGTGAAAGGCCTGGAGGTGGGTGAGACCGTACCCACCTGGTATCGATGTCCTCGCGGCCTGCACGTCACGAACGGAGACGATCCGGAACTCCACCTCGGAGAGTCTCGCCGAGTCGGTGATGCCGAGTCTGTTGGCCAAGCAGTCGGTGCCAGGCGTGAGATACGGATCAGTCACCGCTGATCCGGGCGATCTCCGCGGCGATCAACTCGTCGGCGCTGATGGTCCCGGAGGCCACGTCGCGCAGGCGATCCTGCCATTCCTCGTCGAACTCCACGCCTTCCAAGGCCGCGTTAGCGGTCGCGAGCGCCACGGCGGTCTCGGTGTCGGCGATCTGGCGAGAGTAATAGGACCGCATGATCTCGGTGCTCACCGGAGCGGAGGAGTTGGCAGAGTCCGGAAGCGGACCGCGAGCGGCTTTCCACGGGAGCTCATGATGGGTCATCCGGGACAGCTCGACCGCGGAGAAGCTCCCGTATTCATTCGTCACCCACCGCACCGTCGCCAGTTCGGTGGCGGTCAGTTCGGTGCCGTTCCCCCAGGGCCACTGGGAGATCGTGTACTGACGCCGGTGATGTTCGTAGAGCTCGGGGACGACGGGCCCCTGTCGCCAGGCCTCGATGGTCTCACCGAAGAGCGCCCGGTTGTGCCGCGCCAGATGCCAGCCTTGGCAGTAGTAGACGAGTTTCTCGAGCTTCATGGCGGTCATGTCACCGAGCTGCTCGACGACCTCTGAAGCGACATCATGAACAGTAGCCACACCCGCACCCCCTCGCTGACCCGGCCGGAACCCGTCGGCCGGCCGTGGCCGCCGAGAGCAGCACGAATGGTGTGCCTCCGTGCCTCCTGATCCTACCGCCGAATCCATGTCATCGAACATGCGTTCGAGAAGGAGGGATGTCGGTACGCCAGACGGCGGCCATGCCGGGCCGGAGCCGAACATGACCGCCGTCTCGCAGGTTGATCGGCGCCAGGTCTGCGGTCAGACCGGGCCACGGGTGTCAGAGGAGGCGGCCCAGGTCCAGGAAGACGGTTTCGCCGGTGGCGTCGTCTAGGCCGTCGTTGTCGGTTACCGCGTAGGTGCGGCCGTTGCCGGCCACTGTCAAGCCCTCCACCTTGTCCTGTACCCAGCCGTTGTCGCTCTTCAGGAGGGGTAGAAGGTCCTTGGCCAGCTTCTTGCGTACGGTCGGGGTTCCGGTCCACTGTTTCGGGACGTCGAAGGTGTAGATCTTCTTGATGGCGGCCGACGGGCCCCGCTGGTTGTCGCGTTCGATCACCGCGAAGGTGTCGGCGTCCACCGCTACCAGCTCGGACAGGCCGGTCCAGCCGGTGGGGGCGGTGTCCAGCGGGTAGAGCAGCCACGACCAGGTCTTCGTGACGGTGTGGTAGCGGCCGATCCGGGCGGTGTTCGCCGGGTCGCCCTTGATGGCCCGCTGCACGGCCACCCAGACGTTGTCACCGGATTCGGCGACGCCTTCGAGCCCGTTGCTGGTGATCGCGGCGGCCACGTCGGCGGGCAGGGCGATCTCCTCCACGACCTCGGCGCGCTTGTTCAGGCGTACCAGCAAGTCGGGGTCCTTGCCCGCACCGGTGCCCTCGACGGCCAGCCAGTAGCCGCCTGCCTTGCGCACCACCAACCCCTCGGCGTCGTAGCCGACCGGCTTGCCGTCCTTGGTGACGGTGATCCGGGTGTCGATGACGCCGCCGGTGGTCAGGCCGAGGATGCGGGTCGGCGAGTAGACCGAGTCGGTGACGGCGGCGAGCCTGTCGCGTTTGCCGGGGACCGCGGAGAGGGCGGAGAGCGCGCCCCACGGGATCCTGCCGGTGGAGACCGGGTGCTGCAGGCGCGGGGTGCCGAACCCGAACAGCTGGATGCTGCCGCGGATGCCGATCGACGCGTCCTCCTCCTCGCTGGCGACGACCACCAGGTTGCGGGACGGGACGGCGACGACACCCTCGGGCGCGTTGGTGGTCGGCAGCAGCTGGGTGAAGCGGGGTTTGCGCGGGTTCGTCATGTCGTAGACGGCGGTGAAGTTGCCGCGCTCGGAGTTCACGAAGACGTACGGGATCCGGTTGAGGACGGCGAACGTGACGTTCTCGACCTCGATGCCCTTGGCGTCGGAGCGCTTGTCCGGGTACTGGCCGTGCGCCACGGCGATGTGCTCGAGAGTGTTGCCGGCGTCCCAGACGACCTTGCCGGTCCGCTTGTCGAAGATCGACCAGCCGCGGGAGCCGCCCTCGTAGTCACCCTCGTTGGCGGTGGCGAACAGGTCGTCGGTGATCCAGGCGACGCCGTCGGGTTCGCGCTTGGCGGTGATCCGCCCGGTCAGCTCGATCTTGTCGTCGTCGAGGGTGTCGACGTTCTTCACCGTCACGCTGCCGGCAGTGAAGTGCTTTTGGACCTTTTTGTCACGGAGATTCACGATGGCGAGGTGGTTGTTCTCCTGCAGCGAGACGACCGCCTCGTCGCGGGAGTTGATGCTGACGTATTCCGGCTCGGGGTCGGTCGGCGCCACAGTGGAGATTGCGGACAAGTCGACCTTCGTCACCGCCCAGGTGCGAACGTCGATCACGGCGAGGTAGCCCGCCGGAGCCTGCGGGATGGCGCCGTCGTTGACGTCCTCGTCCCGCTCGTTCTCGATCGCGACCGCGATGTAGCGGCCACTCGGCGCGACGGCGACCGAGTCCGGCTGCCCGCCGAGATCGATCTCGCGGTCGACCTTCCGGGAAACAGAGTCGATCACGACCAGCTTGCCGGACGGTGCGGTGAAACCGGCACTGGTGTTGACCCCGGCCAGCAGCAGCCGCCCGAGGTGGGCGACCGAGGTCGGCTCCCCGCCGACGGCCAGGGTTCCGGCCGGCTTCGGCGCCGACGGGTTCGTGATGTCCACGAAGCCGAGGCGCCTGCCGGGGCTGTCGGTGTAGACGACCGTGCGGCCGTCCTCGGTGACCGTGGAGATCTCGGCCGCCGCGGTGTCGTCGACCGACGAGTTCAGGTAGGCCGGGAAGGTGGCGAGCCGGCGGAACTCCTGGGTGCGACCGTGGGCGGCCGCCGCGGTGGGCACGGCCCCGGTCGCGGCCAGGACCACGGCGGTCACGGCCACCGAGGTGGAACGGCGTAGAGACATGCGTTCTGCCTACGCGAGGATCTTGTCCCGTTCATGGACGTCGGACGAACGCGAAGTTCCCAGAGGTGTCCAGACCAGCAGAGCCAGACTGAACAGGACATAAATGTTCGACCCGACGACGGCCAGCGGTGGTCGCGGCCCGGTCTCCCACAGCCAGGTGGCGTGCGAGGTCATCAGCACGTACGCGGACGCACCCAGCCAGAACCGGCGCCGGTCGGTGTCGTACAGCTTGAGGCAGAGGATCAGCGCCGGCATCAGCCAGACGCAGTGGTGAACCCAGGTGACCGGGCTGAGCAGGCAGCCGAGCACACCGGTCAGGGCCAGTCCCCCGGCGACGTCCTCCGGGGTGCGGGCCACCCGCCACGCCCAGAAGCCGAGGGTGGCCAGCGCGACCACCAGCCACACCGTGGACTCGACGGTGTCGAACGGGCCCCGGGCCAGCATGCCGCGCAGCGACTGGTTGGACAGGAAGGACAGCACGCCGACCCGGTTGGTGTCCCACAGCGCCGACGTCCAGAACACCCGGGACTGGTCCGGGAAGATCGCCCCGGCCAGCAGGGTGACCGCGGTCGCCGCCCCGATCGCGGTGAACAGGGCCCGCCAGCGCCGGGTGACCACCAGGTAGAGGATGAAGACGCCGGGGGTCAGTTTGATCGCGGTGGCCAGGCCGATGCCGATGCCCGCCCACTTCCGGTCCCTTCCGACGCCGAAGAGCATGTCGAACGCGACGACCGCCAGCAGCAGCGTGTTGACCTGACCGAAAGTGATCGTCTCGCGGACCGGCTCGAAGGCGAGCGCGAAACAGAACGCGCCAGCCAGCGGGAACCAGCCGGTCCACCCCTTGCTCCGCAGGTACGGCCCGGCCATCCAGTGCACCAGCAACGCGACCGTGACCATCGTGCCGATCGTCGCGAGCGCCACCACCAGCGGCAGCGGCAGCCACGCCATCGGGGCCATCACCAGCCCGGCGAACGGTGGATAGGTGAAGCCGTACGGGGTGCCCGGGCGCAGCCAGTCGTAGACCATGCCGCCGTCCCGGAACCAGTACTGGACCGCCCCGTGGTAGACCTTCGAGTCGAAGAACTCGTTACGCAGCCCGCTGATCACGATCAGGGCTACCGCCACCGAAAACAGACCGAAGACCGTTGCGATTCGCTTCATAGAACACTTTCCACGTCAGGTACCCGGCGAGCACGGTCATCAGCACCGCACCCTGCGCCTTCGTCGCGAGGGCCAGGTTGTAGCCGTCCGGCAGGCAGAGGGCGGCGGCCACGGTGATCGGCACCAGGAACCACCTGGTCATCTCCATCGAGGTCACCGCCAGAACCGCGAGCGGCCACAGGACATACCAGGGATGGAACACCGGGGCCAGCATCACCGTCACGGCCAGCGCCAGGGCAGCGTGCCGGAGAACGTCGCCGCGGCGGACCGTACGCACCCAGAGCAGCACCAGCAGCACCGCCAGCAGGACCATCCCGATCAGCCGGGTCACCGGAACCGCGCCCGGCACGCCCAGCATCTCCAGGGTCATCCCGATCGCCGTCGACGGCGCGGTCCACTGCACCGACACCCCGCTGCCGCTCAGCCCGGCGAGCCAGCCGAAGCCGAGCCCCGACCCGAGCGACACGACCGCCAGGGCCAGCACCGCTCCCCCGGCCGACCGGACGAACCGGTTGATCCGGCCCGGGATCAGCAGCAGCGCGAACGGCAGCACCACGAACGCCGTCACTTTCACGCCCACCGCCAGCCCCAGCAGGATCCCGGTGGTCAGCGCCCGCTCACTGGTCGCGGCGACCAGACCGGCCAGGATCAGCGCGATCATCACCGCCTCGTTGTGGGCGCCGGAGATCAGGTGCACCGGCACCAGCGGGCAGGCCAGGAACAGCCAGGTCGCCCTCTCCGGCGACACCCCGGTCCGGCTCGCCAGCACCGGCAGGCACCACGCGATCGTCACCACGCCGAGCACCGCGATCAGGCGGAGCAGCACGATGGTCCCGAGCAGCGAGCCGCCCAGTTTCGCCGCCGCCGCGGCCAGGACCAGGAAGACCGGGCCGTAGGGGGCCGGGGTGGAGCGCCAGGTCGGCGCGACCGCGTCGATCCAGGGACAAACCAGAAGATCCACGCCGCCTGCGTACGGGTTCAGCCCGGCCGCCTGTTGCCAGCCCTGACACGCGTACGAATGGATGTCGTAGCTGCCCAGCGGCAGCGACACCAGCAGCGGCAGAGCCCACAGCCCGGCCGTCACCCACACCCAGCGCACCGACGGCGGATTGCGCCGGCCCCACCACCAGGCCAGGATCAGCAGCACGGTGCCGAACAGCCAGCAGAGCGGCAGCAGCACCCCGTTCTGCCCGGCGAGGATCGTGCGCGGCGTCACCGTGGGTTCCCACGGATCGGTGGCCCCGCCCAGCCAGGCCGCCCCGGCGAGGAAGAGACTTCCTGCCAGCCCCGTGTATCGGACGGCATTCGGACGGGGCATGCCGACGACCCTACCGTGACAGGCTGCAACCGCTGACGTACCGGTAGGGTCGTCGGGATGTGGGCGCGGCACCGGCTGGAGTGGGGCACCGCGCTGGCGGCGTCGGTCCTCGGCGTGATCTACCTGCTGCTCCCGCCGATGGGCTCGGACCTGGCCGCCCAGGTGGCCCGCACCGGCTTCTTCACCGCGCACGGTCTCACCCCGGTCGACCTGCGGTGGTACGCCGGGGTCCAGCAGTTCGGCTACAGCCTGGTCTCCCAGCCGGTGATGTCCCTGCTCGGCGTCCGGGTCACCGGCGTGCTGACCCTGATCGCCGGGCCGGTGCTGCTGACGATGCTGCTGCGCCGGGCGGGCACCGTCGCCGTGCGGCCGGTGCCGGGCGCCGTCCTCGGGACCGTCGCGTTCGCGGGGAACCTGATCAGCGGCCGGGTGACGTACGGGATGGGGGTCTGTCTCGGTCTTGCCGCCCTGCTCCTGCTGACCGTTGATCGCGGCCGGGCCCTCGCCGGCGTCGCCGCCTTCCTCGCGGCCGCCACCAGCCCCGTCGCCGGGCTCTTCGTGGGCCTGGCCGGGACCGCGCTGATCCTGTCCCGGCGGTACCGCCAGGGGCTGCTGGTCGCGGTGCCGGCCGCCGTGCCGCTCGGGCTGACCGCGCTGCTGTTCGGCGACGGTGGCTGGATGAACATCAGCCGCACCGACACCGTCCAGGCCGTGGGGACCGGTCTGATCGTCGCGCTGCTGATCCCGGCGCGACCGATTCGGATCGGTGCCCTGCTCTCCTCGGCCGGGGTGCTGGCCGCCGCCCTGGTCCACACGCCGGCCGGGTTGAACGCGACCCGGCTCGCGGTGATGTTCGGGCTGCCGCTGCTGGCCGCCTGCGCCCGGCTGCCCCGGCGGTGGCTGGTGTACCCGCTGGTGGCGGTGATGGTGTGGTGGCAGCCGCCGGTGGTGGCCGGTGACGTGCGGGACATCGGGAACCCGTCCGCCGATGCCGGGTACTTCCGGCCGCTGCTGGACCGGCTGGCGGCTGAGGAACTGACCGGGCGGGTGGAGATCCCGCCGACCCGGTCGTACTGGGAGGCGGCGTCGCTCGGTGGGATCCCGCTGGCCCGGGGCTGGCTGCGGCAGGCCGACATCGACCGGAACCCGCTGTTCTTCACCACGGTCCCCGGCGCGTCGGGCACCGGGGTGGAACTGACCGCGGACAGCTACCGGGCGTGGCTGGACGAGCAGGCGGTGCAGTTCGTAGCCGTACCGGACGTGGAGATCTCCTGGTCCGGCCGTCCCGAGGCGGACCTGGTGGCGGCCGGCCTGCCCTACCTGACGCCGGTCTGGTCCGGCGAACACTGGCGCCTCTACGCGGTGGCCACGCCCCGCCCGATCGTCGCCGCCCCCGCGACCCTGGTCAGCCAGGACGGCGCGTCGATCGTCCTGGACGCGCCGGCGGCGGGCGACATCGCCGTGCGGGTGCGCCACCACCGCTGGCTGACCGCGTCCGGTGGCGCGACGGTCAGCGCCGACGGCGACTGGACGCGCCTCCGCCTCCCGGCACCGGGCCGGTACACACTGAGCAGCGCTCTGTTCTAGCGGCGCGCCGCCCGCTCGGCGCGTTTGCGTTCGCGCTGTTCGCGGGTGATGCGCTTGCGGTTCTCCAGGTCGCGTTTCCACTGCTCGCGGGCGCCCTCGTCGCAACCCTGGACGGCGCCGTTGGTCTGGGCCGGGCCGATGAAGGACCGGAAGGCCCAGTCGTCGAACGTCCGGTGGTACCAGGCCTTGAACCTCTCCACAGCGTCTCCCCAGGATAGTTAGTGGGCCAATGATTGGTACCCCAACTATTGGTAGAGTACCCGGTGACCTGAGGAGAACCGCAAGTGAGCGAGATCCCGGAAGACCCCCTGGCCCTGGAGCAGCAGGTCTGTTTCGCCCTGTCGGTCGCCGCCCGCAGCGTGGTCGCGCTCTACCGCCCGCTGCTGGAGCCGATGGGCCTGACCCACCCGCAGTACCTGGTGATGCTCGCCCTCTGGCAGCACGCCCCGCTCTCCGTGCGCCGGCTCAGTGAGCTGCTCCAACTCGACCCCGGCACCCTCTCCCCGCTGTTGAAGCGGCTGGAGGCGATCGGCTACCTGCATCGTGAGCGGGACCGCGCCGACGAGCGCAGCCTCGCCATCACACTGACCGACCGGGGCCGCGAGTTGCGGGCCGAGGCGGAGAAGATCCCGCCCGCCGTGGTCGAGCGTCTCGGCCTGCCGATCGAGGAGCTCCGCGGTGTGCACGCGGCCCTGACCCGGGTGATCACGGCCGCCGGCTCGTAAAAGAGACACGGGAGCGTGAATTCCTCGGCACCCATCCGTAGCCGTCGTTGGGCACGGTGGGAGGACGAGGCCACATGTGGAACTGCGTCAATTGCGGGGAGCGGAACACCGGGCCGGACGGATGCGCGGCGTGCGGACGGCCGAGGCGATCGATGCTGCCGTGGGAGGCGCCGCCGCGGGCCCGGTTCTGGGAACCGGAGCCCCCGGAGCCGCTGTGGATCCCGGAACGGGCCGCCGCCCCACCCCCGGAGGAGCCGGTCCACAGCCGGATCCTGCCCGCCCTGCCGATCGTCGTCCTGGTCGGCGCCCTGATCACCGCCGCGGTCTTCGGCGGCCCCCGGCTGCTCGGCGACGACTCACCGGCGGCGGCCCCGGTACGGCAGCAGGTCCCGACCGTCCCGGCGCAGATCCCGATCCTGGAGGACGACGACGTCCGGTTGGTGACCGTCGACCCGGCGGTCACCGATCCCCGGGCCGAGCGGGCGGCGGCCCTGTTCGAGACGTTCTTCACCGCCATCAACGAGCGGGACTACCGTGCGGTCGCGCGGGTCCTGGACCCGGACGGTGAACTGGATCCGGAGAAACCCGGGCAGATGGCCGCGTTCGCCCGGGGCACGTCGACCACCCGGGACTCCGACGTGGTGCTGCGGGACCTGGATCCGGCCCGCAACGGGCGGACCCGGGCCGTGGTGACGTTCCGCAGCAGCCAGCGGGCCGGGCACGGCCCGCCCGGGCGGCTGAACGAGACGTGCACCCGCTGGCGGGTGGTCTACCACCTCAGCACGGACGCCGGGCGGTTCCGGATCCGGCAGGCCGACGCCGTCACGGAGCCGTGCTGATCAGGACTCCAGCACCCGCTCCATCGCGGCCCGGGACCGCCGGGTCAGGCGAAGGTAGCGGTCCACGAACTCACCCGGGTCGCCGCCGTCCAGCAGGAGCACCGCGCCCGCCAGCTCGACCCCGTGCCGGGGCAGCTGGTCGGTGGGCCGGCCGCGGACCAGGGTGAGGGCGTTGCGCACCTGGGCGGCCAGGGTCCACCCGGCGGTCATCTCGGCCGCGTCCGACTCGCTGATCAGCCCGTCGGCGGCCGCCGCGGCGAGCGCCTCCAGGGTCCGGGTCTTGCGCAGCTCCGGGACGGCGTGCGCGTTGCGCAGCTGGGTGAGCTGGACCGCCCACTCCACGTCGGAGAGCCCGCCCCGGCCGAGTTTGGTGTGCGTGTTCGGGTCGGCGCCGCGGGGCAGCCGCTCGGTCTCCACCCGGGCCTTGATCCGCCGGATCTCGATCACCTGCTCGCGGGTGAGGCCGCCGTCCGGGTAGCGGGAGCCGTCAGCCAGCGTCTCGAACCGCCGGCCCAGCTCGACGTCGCCGCAGACGAACCGGGCCCGCAGCAGCGCCTGCGCCTCCCACACCTTCGACCAGCGGTCGTAGTACTGCCGGTAGGCGGGCAGGCTGCGCACCAGCGGGCCCTGCCGGCCCTCCGGGCGCAGGTCGGCGTCGACACCGAGGGCCGGGTCGGGGGCGGGCGCGTTGAGCAGCCGGCGCATCTCCTCGGCGACGGCGTGCGCGGCCGCGCTGGCCTCGCCGTCCGGGCAGCCCTCCGGTTTCTCGTAGACGAACAGCACGTCGGCGTCGGAGGGGTAGCTCATCTCGTACCCGCCGAGCCGGCCCATCCCGATGACCGCGAACCGGAGACCGTCCGGGCCGGGTTTGACCCGCCGGGCGATCCGCAGCGCCGCGTTCAGGGTGGCGTCGGTGACGTCGGACAGGGCGACCCCGATCGCGTCCACACCCAGCGGCCGGTCCGGGGCCAGGTCCCCGCCCTGGCTGAGGATGTCGGCGCAGGCGATCCGGAACAGTTCCCGGCGGCGCAGCGCCCGGACCGCGGCGATCGCCTTGACCGGGTCGGGGTGCCGGTCCCCGGCGGCGGCGAACCCGTCCAGCAGTTTCTCCCGCGCGCGGGGCAGGAGCTCACCGTCGTCGGCGAGCAGCCGCAGCGCCTCCGGGTCGCGGGTGAGCAGGTCGGTGGCGTACCGGGAGAGGCTCAGCACCCGGGCCAGCCGGCGGGCCACCGGACCCCCGTCGCGCAGCAGCCGCAAATACCACGGGGTGCTGCCCAGCTTGTCCGAGACGGCCCGGTAGTTGAGCAGGCCCCGGTCGGGTTCCGGGGCGTCGGCGAAGTCCTGCAGCAGCATCGGCAGCAGGGTCCGCTGGATCGCCGCGGTCCGGGTCACCCCGCCGGTCAGCGCCTCCAGGTGCCGCAGCGCGCCCGTCGCGTCGGCGAACCCGAGGATCTCCAGCCGCCGCTTCGCCGACTCCGGGACCATCCGCAGCTCCTCGGCGGGCACCCGGGCCACCGCTTCGAGCAGCGGCTGGTAGAGCAGTTTCACGTGCAGGCGCCGGACACTCGCGGCGTGGCCGACCCAGTCCGAGCGGAACGCCTCGACGGCGTCCCGGCCGGGCACGGCGGTGTAACCGAGGGCGGCCGCCAGCCAGCGCAGCCCGGCCGGGTCGTCCGGCACGGTGTGGGTGCGCTTGAGCTGTTGCAGTTGCAGGCGGTGCTCGACCCCGCGCAGGAACCGGTATCCCCGGACCAGCGTCTCGCCGTCCTGACGTCCGACGTAGCCGCCGGCGACCAGCGCGCGCAACGCCGGGATGGTCCCCGGATCCCGCAACGACTCGTCGATCCGGCCGTGCACCAGCTGGAGCAGCTGCACCGCGAACTCGATGTCACGCAGCCCGCCGGAACCGCGCTTGATCTCCCGGTTCTGTTCCTTCTTCGGGATGTTGTCGATGATCCGCCGGCGCATGTCGCGGACGTCGGCGACCGCCTCGGGCCGTTCCGCCGCGTGCCAGACCAGTGGCGCCAGGTCGGCGATCCACTCCTGCGCCAGGGCCAGGTCACCGGCGGCCGGCCGGGCCTTGAGCAGCGCCTGGAACTCCCAGGTCCGGGCCCAGCGCCGGTAGTACGCCTGGTGGCTGGCGAGGGTGCGGACCAGCGGGCCCCGGCTGCCCTCGGGACGCAGCGCGGCGTCCACCGGCCAGGCCACCATGCCGCAGATCTCCATCAGCCGGGCCGCCACGGTCGTGCCCGCGCTCAGGTCCTCGTCACCGGCGGCCACGAAGATCACGTCCACGTCGGAGACGTAGTTCAGCTCGTAACCGCCGCACTTGCCCATCGCCACCACCGCGAGGCGGGGCTCCGGGGTGCCGGCCGGGAGACCGTCGACGGCTATCGCGTACGCCGCCGCCAGGGTCTCGTCGGCCAGCCGGGACAGGGCCGCCATGGTGGGTTCCAGGCCGCGGCCCGCCGTCAGGTCGGCGGCGGCGATGCGCAACAGCGATATCCGGTACGCCTTCCGCAAGGCCGGCACGGTGAGCTGCTCGAAGCCGGCCAGCCCGCCGTCGGCCTCCGGCGGCAGCCCGGTCCGCCCGGTGGCCAGCGACCGCCACTCGTCCGGGTTGGCCACCAGGTGGTCGCCGAGCGCCGACGACGCCCCCAGCACGGCCAGGAACCGCCGCCGCAGCCCGAGGTCCCCGGCGAGCCCGGCGAGCAGCTCGGCGGCCTTCGTCTCGTCGCCCCGCCCGGCCGACTCGACGATCCGGTGCAGCTGGCGCAGCGCCAGGTTCGGTTCGGCGGCCTTGGAGAGCGCGTCCAGCAGCCCGGCCGCGTCCTCGTCGACCGGGACCTGCGCCTCGACGTCCCAGAGCCGTAGCCCACCGGGCCCGAGCAGGTCGGTGGCGCGGGCCCCGTTGTCGGCGAACCCGTACCGGGCGAGACGCGTGGGCCGGGTCATCACTGCCCCAGCAGAGGCAGGGTGGGACGGCCGCTCGGATCGGGCAGGTCGGCGTCCGGCAGCGTGCCGAGGGCCAGCGAGGCGAAACGCTGGGCGAACGGCTGCCACACCTCTTCGACGTCGGCGAGCGCGCCGGTGGTGGCCTCGACCACGTTCTCCGGGTCGTAGTCCAGCTCGATCAGGGTCGCCTCGTCGGCGCGCGCCCAGTCGGCGATCATCGCGGCGTCGCACTCGATGTGGAACTGCAGGCCCCAGGCCCGGTCGCCGATCCGGAACGCCTGGTTCGGGAAGCGGCTGGACGCGGCGAGCAGCACCGCGTTCATCGGCAGCTCGGTGATCTCGTCGCGGTGCCACTGCAGCACGTCGGGCAGCAGCGGAACCCACTTGAACAGCGGATCCTCGTCGGCGACGTCCCGTTTGGCGACCAGGCCGGGGCCGATCTCCGGGCCCCCCTCGCTGCGCTCCACCCGGCCGCCGTTGGCCCGGGCCAGCAACTGGCCGCCGAGACAGACGCCCAGGGTCGGCACCCGGTGCCGGACCGCCTTGCGCAGCAGCCCCTCCAGCGCCGGGAACCAGGACGCGCCGGGAGTGCCGGAGTCGTCCGGGTACGCGTTCTGATCACCTCCCAGCACGATCAGCGCCAGGAAACCCTCCAGGGTCTCCGGCAGCTGGTCCCCGGCGTGTGGCCGGAGCACGGTGAGTTCCAGACCGGCTTCTGTCAGCCAGTCCCCGAGTCGCCGGAGATCGTCGCTCGGGTCGTTCTCGATGACTAGTGCGGTGCCCACCCGTCGAGGCTATCGGAGGCGGTTTGATGAAGGCATGCTCGCTGCCGTGATCGCCGCTTCCGACGGGCCGGACGTCTTCGCACTGGACGAGGTGCCGGAACCCTCGGGCGGCGCCATTCTCATCGACGTGACGCTGGCCGGGGTCAGTCTCCGCGACCTGGAACACCGGCGCGGCCCGCACGCGCCGCCGGTGCTCGGCACCGACGTGGTCGGGCGGCGGCGCTCCGACGGCCGGCGGGTCGCCGCCCTGCTCCCGGACGGCGGCGGGTACGCCCAGGTGGTGGCCGCTCCGGCCGGTCACGTGGTCGAGGTGCCGGACGAGGTCGGCGACGAACAGGCCCTGGCCGTGCTGGAACAGGGGCTGACCGCCTGGCACTGCCTGCACACGGTGGGCCGGGTCGACCCCGGTGACGTGGTGCTGGTGGCGACCGCGGGCGCGGGCGGGGCCGGGCACCTGGAGATCCAGCTGGCCCGGTCGGCCGGGGCCCGGGTGATCGCGTCAGTGCAGGACGGCACCCCGACGCTGATCCTGGACGGGATCGGCGGGCGGCTGTTCGAGCAGCTGCGGGCGGTGCTGGCACCCTTCGGGCGGATCGTGACGTACGGCGAACCCCTCGGCTCCGTCCCGGTCGCCCCGCTGGTGACGGCCTCGACCGGGGTGCTCGGCTTCGACCTCAGGCAGGTGCTGGCCGACGAGGAGCTCTACCGGTCCAGTGCGGCCCGGCTGTTCCACCTGGTCGAACGGGGTGTGCTGACCTTCCCGGAGAGTCCCGTCTACCCGCTGTCAGCGGTCGGCCGGGCACACACCGATCTGGAGAACCGGGTGGTGGCCGGCAAGCCGCTGATCGACGTACGGCATCCGTTCTGACCGTTGTCAAGCGATCTTCTTGACAACGGTCAGGGATTTAGATCTTTATCTGAAATCAGCCGGTTTCCATCTCGCGATGACCTCGTCGTCGTCGACCTCGCCGGTCTCCTCGAAGCCCATCGACAGGTAGAGGTCACGGGCCGCGGTGTTGGCCGGCTGGTAGCTCAGCGCCACGTTCGGCGTGCCGGGCTCGGCGATCAGGCGCTCCCGCAACTGCCGGACCACCTCGCGCCCGATCCCCTGCCGCTGGTGTCTCGCGTCCACCACCACGCCACCGATCCAGTGACTGCCGTCGTCGTCCCGGCCCCACATCACAAAACCGGTCACCTCGCCGCCACGCACCACGGCCAGCGGGTTCCAGGTGTCGCCGTAGTGGCACAGACAGAGGTAGTAGGTCACCTCCGCGACGAAGTCCCGCTGCCCGGGGTGGACGCTGAGGGCCGCGCAGTCCCGCCAGTTCGCGGCGGTGACGGGCTCGAGCCTGATGTCGGTCATTCGGGTGATCCTGTCAAACACCGCCGAAACACCGACAGGACGGTGTCGCCGGTGGCTCGCAGAGTGGGGAGCAGATCCGACGACATCGAGGAGTACGACATGACCGCAGTGAACGGGATCGGCTGGTTCCAGATCGGCACCGACCAGCCGGCCGAGGCGGAGCGGTTCTACGGCGGGCTGTTCGGCTGGACCTTCACCGAGGCCGTGCCGACGTACAAGTTCATCAAGACCCCGGGTGAGGACGGCATCCCGGGCGGTCTCGCCGACACCAGCGGCGGCGGGCCGAACCACGCGGTCTTCTCGGTCCTGGTGGCCGACGTCGACGCGACGTGCGCGGCGGCCGAGGCAGCCGGTGGGAAGGTGCTGGTCAAGCGGGTGGCCGCCGAGGGCACGTCGATCGCCCACCTGCTCGACCCGGCCGGCAACCAGTTCCAGATCTTCAAGCCGCCGGCCGCCTAGGTGAGAGTCAACGGCCGCAGGCGGTGGGGGAGGTCGAGCTGGACCTCCGCCAGCGTCCGCGGCCGGACCGTCTCCCGGGTCGGTGTCACGGTGGCGATCCGGTCGGGGCGGAACACCCGCACCGACTCGCGCAGCCGGCACCAGGCGATCAGGTACCAGTGACCGCGGGCCCCGACGTAACCCAGCGGCTCGATGTCGCGCGAGGTGACCGTGCCGTGCCGGTCGGCGTAACCGATCCGGAGCACACAGCCGACCGGGAGCGCGCCACCGGCCAGCCGGGGCAGCTCGGCCGACGGCGTGTCACCGGTGAGCTGGATCCGCCCGGCCAGGTCACGTGCCTCGGCCACGTCCTCCGGGCGCATCGCGGCGAGCAGTTTGCGCAGCGCGCTGGCCGCCGGATGCCGGAACGGGGTGCCCTCCATGCTCCGCAGCGCGAGCGCCATCGCGACCGCCTCGTCCGGAGTCAGGTTGACCGGGGGCAGGGTGTGCGCCCGGTCCAGGCAGTAACCACCGGTGCGGCCGGTCTCCGCGTAGATCGGCGTGCCGGACTGCTGCAGCGCCGAGATGTCCCGCTCGACGGTGCGCACGCTGACCTCGAACCGGCCGGCCAGCCAGCTGGCGCTGCGGGGGCGCGGAGCCACCGCCCGGAGTTCCTCGACCATGGCGTAGAGGCGATCGGTACGGTTCACCCCCGGGACGCTAGCCCGGGGGTACGACAAGAACTCAGGCGATACAGGCGCACACGATGACGGCCGCACCGAAGTGGGACGCCGCGCTCACCACCGCCCCCGGGTGCTTCTCCTGGGTGCAGATGACCTCGCCCAGCTTGCCCGGGGTCATCCAGTCCAGCACCAGGAACGCCAGGCCCATGATGGCGATGCCGATCAGGCCGAACAGCGCCGTCGACGCCAGGCCCTGACCGAACGAGTCCCAGGTCGTGAAGATCGAGGTGAAGACGATCGCCGCGATACCGAGCTGGTTCGCCGTCAGCAGCAGAGCGGCGTTCGGGTTCTTCTCGACCCAGATCAGGTCGCGCAGTTTGCCCGGGGTGAGCAGGTCGACCAGAACGAATCCGACCGCCATCAGCCCGATGCCGACCACCCCGAACACTATGCTGCGCCCGGCGCCCTCAAGCAGATCCTCCAGCACGGTTTCTCCCTCATCATGTGTAGTCCGCCCCAGACCGTATCCGAGCCGATCTACCGCGTCGATCGGACGCCGGGACCAGCGGTGACGTTTTTCCGCCAGGTGGCGCTGTACCAGGGGAGCCCGCATGCGGTGTGAGGGCGGAACGAGGGGTCGGTGGTCTTCGGATGATGGACGCGGAGGACCTCGACGCCGTCGTGATCGCGGCACAGTCGGGTGACGAGCAGGCGTTCCGTCTCCTCTACCGGACACAGCAGCCGGCGCTGCTGCGTTACCTGCGGATCCTGGTCGGTGAGGACGCCGAGGACGTCGCCTCCGAGGCCTGGCTGCAGATCGCCCGGGACCTGCGGACGTTCTCCGGCGACTTCGACGGATTCCGGGGCTGGACCGCGACGATCGCCCGGCACCGGGCCATGGACCTGCTGCGTTCCCAGCGCCGCCGACCACAGCCGGCGGCCGCTGACGAGTTCCTGGCCGAGCTGCGCGCCGCCGACGACACCGCCGACCGCGCCCTGGAACTGGTCACCACCGACGCCGCGGTCGCGCTGATCGCCGCGCTGCCCCCGGAGCAGGCCGAGGCGGTGATGCTGCGGGTGGTGGTCGGCCTGGACGCGAAGAGCACCGGGAAGATCCTCGGACGGCGGGCGGGCGCCATCCGTACCGCCGCCTATCGGGGTTTGAAGAACCTCGCCGCCCGCCTGGCCCAGCCCGCACAGCCTCCACCTGAGCAGCGCAGATCCGCCTCGTGGAGCAACCCGGTGACAACTTCGGCGGCGCCGGCGCTGAAGGAGATGAGATGACCAGCCCCGAGGAGTGGACCCCGATGGACCGGAAGACCGCAGACAGTCTGCTGCGCGGTGACCGGACCGGGCATGCCCTCGATCGGGTGCTGGCCGCCGCACAGGCCCCCGCGACCGCGGCCGAGCTGGCCGGGGAGGCCGACGCGATGGCGGCGTTCCGGGCCGCCGCGCAGGCCCCGGCGAAACACCGCAAGCGGCCGTCGGTGATCCAGTCCTGCCTGACCCGGATGCTGACCCTCAAGGTCGCCGCGGTCGCCTTCGCCACCAGCGCGACAGTCGGCGGAATGGCCCTGGCCGCGAACACCGGCGCCCTGCACGAGGCCACCTTCAGCGCCCCGGAGCCGTCGGCGACCGCCACGTCCGAAGCCGCGCAGGTCTCGCCGCCGGTCTCACCGACCGTCTCACCCCCGGCGCAAGTCGGCACCACATCGTCGGCGACTCCGAAGAAAAGAGTGACCGACACCGATCTGTGCACCGATTTCCAGCGGAACCACGAGCGTTTCCGGGAGCAGGTGCGGCGCGCCGGGAAGAACCAGGTCGAGATGGAACGAACCTGCCGCACCCGGGCCGGCGCACCGAACACGTCACCCAGCGCCCGCCAGCCCTCCCGGGAACCGTTCCGGGATCGCAACGGTGGCGGAACGAGAACCCCCGAACGGGAGCCGCAACAAGGGGGTGGAAACACCGGCGGAGCGGGACAACCGCACCGCTGACACAAGCCGGCACTCGGCGGACCGGATCTGGGGAACGGGCGGTCCGCCGGGTGCCTTGAACGGTCGGTCATCGGCTGGGTCGCCCCCACTCAGCACACGATGATCGCACCAGCCAGGCGGTGACGGCTCGGACACCGTCACCGCCTGGCGCCACGAAAAAAGGGGCCCCTCCGCGAGGGGCCCCTTTTTTCGAGCTGTCTACAGCGCGCCGAGGTAGCGCTGGCGCTCGTACGGCGTGACCTCGCGGCGGAACTGCTCCCACTCGGCCCGCTTGTTGCGCAGGAAGAAGTCGAAGACGTGCTCACCGAGCACCTCGGCGACCAGCTCCGAACCGGCCATCACGTCGATCGCCTCGGCCAGGTTCTCCGGCAGCGCCTCGTAACCGGCGGCCTTGCGCTCGGCCGGCGACAGCGACCACACGTCGTCCTCGGCGCCCGGAGGCAGCTCGTAGCCCTCCTCGATGCCTTTGAGACCGGCGCCGAGCATGACCGCGAACGCCAGGTAGGGGTTGGCCGCCGAGTCGATCGACCGGACCTCGACCCGGGCCGAGCTGGGCTTGCCGAACGCGGGCACCCGGACCAGCGCCGACCGGTTCAGGTGGCCCCAGCTCACGAACGCCGGCGACTCGGTGATCCGGTCCGGCAGCTGGAGCGGGAACAGCCGCTTGTACGAGTTGACCCACTGGTTGGTGACCGCGGTGATCTCCCGGGCGTGCACCAGCAGACCGGCGATGAACGAGCGGGCCGTCTTCGACAGCTTCTGCGGGTCCTCGCTGTCGTAGAAGGCGTTGCGCTCGCCCTCCATCAGCGACAGGTGGGTGTGCATGCCGGAGCCGGGCTGATCGGTGTACGGCTTCGGCATGAAGGTGGCCTTGACGCCCTGGGAGAGCGCGACCTCCTTCACCACGTGCCGGAACGTCATGATGTTGTCGGCGGTGGTGAGCGCGTCCGCGTAACGCAGGTCGATCTCCTGCTGGCCGGGCGCGACCTCGTGGTGGCTGAACTCGACCGAGATGCCGATCCGCTCCAGCGCGAGCACGGCCTGCCGCCGGAAGTCGCGGGCCACCGCGTGGGTGGTGTGGTCGAAGTAGCCGCCGCTGTCCACCGGGATCGGCACCGAGCCGTCGTTCTCCCCGTCCTGGATCAGGAAGAACTCGACCTCGGGGTGGGTGTAGAAGGTGAAGCCCTTCTCCGCGGCCTTGGCCAGCGAACGCCGCAGCACGTGGCGCGGGTCGGCCCAGGCGGCGCTGCCGTCGGGCAGCAGGATGTCGCAGAACATCCGGGCGCTCTCGCCGGAGACGCCGCCCTCGAACGGGAAGACCTGGAAGGTGGTCGGGTCCGGCATGGCCACCATGTCCGACTCGAAGACCCGGGCGAAGCCCTCGATCGCCGAGCCGTCGATGCCGATGCCCTCCTCGAAGGCGGACTCCAGCTCAGCCGGGGCGACCGAGACGCTCTTGAGCGTGCCGAGCACATCGGTGAACCAGAGACGCACGAAACGGATGTCGCGCTCCTCGAGCGTGCGAAGCACGAACTCCTGCTGTCGGTCCACTTCCACCCCTAGTCCGGATGCCTACCTATCGAGCCGAGACTACGCTGTTCACGGCTTGTGACGTCGGTCCGGGTCAGGATCAAACCGGCCGTCCACGGGCAAGAATATGGGGATGCCCACGCTGCGCATCGCTCTCGCCCAGGTGAACTCGACAGTCGGCGACATTCCCGGCAATGTGGCGGCGGTCCGCCGCTGGTCACAGGAGGCCGCCGCGGCCGGCGCGCACCTGGTGGCGTTCCCGGAGATGATGCTGACCGGCTACCCGATCGAGGATCTGGTCTTCCGCAACTCGTTCGTCGACGCCTCCCGGCAGGCGCTCGCCACCCTCGCCGCTGACCTGGCCGCCGACGGTCTCGGCGAGCTGGCCGTCGTGGTCGGCTATGTGGACGCCGACGGCCCGCCGGCGATCAGCTCGGACGCGGTGCCCGGTGTCGGGCGGCGGGACGCGTCCGCGCTGCTGCACCGGGGCGCGGTCGTCGCCACCTACTACAAGCACCACCTGCCCAACTACGGCGTCTTCGACGAGGACCGCTACTTCGAGCCCGGCGACACCCTCACCGTGGTGCGGCTCGGCGGGGTCGACGTCGCCCTCACCGTCTGCGAGGACATCTGGCAGGCCGGGGGGCCGTTCACCGCGGCGCGGCGGGCCGGCGTCGGGCTGGTGGTCAACATCAACGCCTCGCCGTACGAGTTGAACAAGGACGACGTGCGACTCGCCCTGGTGCAGCGGCGCGCCGTGGAGGCCGGGGCGACTGTCGCGTTCGTCAACATGGTCGGCGGGCAGGACGAGCTGGTCTTCGACGGCGACTCGATGATCGTGTCGGCGTCCGGGGAGCTGCTGGCGCGTACCGGCCAGTTCACCGAGGAACTCCTGGTCCACGACCTGTCGCTGCCGGCGGCCCCGACCTCGGCGGCGACCGCGGCAGCGGCGGCGCTGGCGGCTCTCGCGGAGGACCCGGCTGTCGTTCCCAGCGACGGCATGGCCATCCAGCGGACGACCATCGACAGCGACATCGCCGACGTCTCCGATACCCGGGACGGTGGCGTCGCCGAGCGGATCGAGGACGAGGCCGAGATCTGGTCCGCCCTGGTCCTGGGCCTGCGCGACTACGTGGACAAGAACCGCTTCCGCTCGGTGGTCCTCGGCCTCTCCGGCGGCATCGACTCGGCTGTCGTCGCGGCCATCGCGGTGGACGCCCTCGGCCCGGAGCGGGTCACCGGTGTCTCGCTGCCCAGCGGCTTCTCCTCCGGCCACTCCAAGGACGACGCCGCCGACCTGGCCAAACGCACCGGACTGGACTACCGGGTCGAGCCGATCCAGCCGATGGTCGACGCGTTCCTGGCGAACATGTCGCTCTCCGGGCTGGCCGTGGAGAACCTGCAGGCCCGGGTCCGCGGCGTGATCCTGATGGCGCTCTCGAACCAGGACGGCCACCTGGTGCTGACCACCGGGAACAAGAGCGAGCTGGCCGTCGGGTACTCAACTCTGTACGGGGATTCGGTCGGTGGGTTCAACCCGCTGAAGGACGTACCGAAAACCATGGTGTGGAATCTGGCTCGTTGGCGGAACACGCAGGGCGATGCCCCGATCCCGGAGAATTCGATCACCAAGGAGCCCAGTGCCGAGCTGCGGCCGGATCAGAAGGACTCGGATTCGCTGCCGGACTACGCGATCCTCGACCCGATCATCAAGGGTTACGTCGACCACGACCTGGGCCGGGACGAGCTGATCGCGGCCGGTAACGACGCGGCGCTGGTGGACCGCACGCTACGGATGATCGACCTGGCCGAGTACAAGCGCCGGCAGTCCGCGCCGGGCACCAAGATCTCCGGAAAGGCCTTCGGCCGTGACCGTCGTCTCCCTATCACGAACTTGTTTCGCGAGGGCCGGTGAAGTGTAACGATGGGCGGACCCGGGGACCGCATCCGAGCGGCCTCGAGGGAGGAGTCTGACCATGTCGGAGATCCCGACCCTGTACGGCGGTCCCGCCACACGCCGCGTCCGCACCCGTGACCTGCTGAACGCGAAGGCTCGCGGCGACCGCTGGCCGATGCTCACGTCGTACGACATGTACACCGCCCAGATCTTCGACCAGGCCGGCGTGCCGGTGCTGCTCGTCGGCGACTCGGCCGCCAACAACGTCTTCGGTCACGAGACCACCATCCCGGTCACCGTCGAGGAGATGTTGTCGCTGGTCCGGGCGGTGGTACGAGCCACCAAGACCCCGCTGATCGTCGGCGACCTGCCGTTCGGCAGCTACGAGGAGAGCCCCACCCAGGCGCTGCGCACCGCCGTCCGGTTCATGAAGGAGGGCGGCTGCCACGCGGTGAAACTGGAGGGCGGCCGCCGGATGGCCCCGCAGATCGAGGCGATCACCGGCGCCGGCATCCCGGTGATGGCGCACATCGGTTTCACCCCGCAGCGCGAGCACACCATCGGCGGCTACCGGGTGCAGGGCCGGGAGAACGAGGGCGCCGAGGTGATCGCGGACGCCCGGGCGGTCACCGAGGCCGGGGCGTTCGCCGTGGTCCTGGAGATGGTTCCCGGCGACGTGGCCAAGCAGATCACCAAGGAGCTGCCGATCCCCACGGTCGGCATCGGCGCCGGCCCGGACACCGACGCCCAGGTCCTGGTCTGGCAGGACATGGCCGGGCTGCGGACCGGCAAGGCCCCGCGGTTCGTCAAGCGCTACGCCGACCTGGCCGGCGCGTTGACCGAGGCCACCCGCCAGTTCGCCGACGAGGTCCGCTCCGGTGAGTTCCCGGCCCAGGAGCACACCTTCTAAAGACCCTTCTTCGGGTACGGGGGAACGCGGCCCACAAACGCAGCGTTCCCCCATCGCCGTGAGCCGCACCCGCGGGCCCCGCTCATCAGGCTTTTTTCGTCTCTCAGGCTTTTCGTCTCTCAGGCCTTCTCGAAACCGACCGTCCGGGATTCCGGGTCGGCGGCCGTCAAGCGCACCCGGATCCGCTGTCCGAGCGGCAGGTCGCCCACACATTTGGCGCGCACCGCCGGATCGTCCAGCGCGATGGTGCCCCCGGCCGGCCGTTTCGCCGTGGCCTCGGCCCGGTCCAGCACCGCCGCGTCGAACTGCTCCCCGACCCGCCCCTGCAGCAGCACCGCCTCGGCCAGGTCGATCGCCCCACGATCGGCGGCCGACGCGACCCGGTCGGTCGACGACATCGCCTTCGGCAGCCGGGGCAGCGCCGCCGACACCCACTCCGGAACCGGCCGTCCCGCGTGCAACGACAGGCAGATCTCCGTCGCGTACCGGTCGGCCAGCCGCCGCAGCGGGGCGGTGACGTGCGCGTACGGCGCCCCGACCCCGCCGTGCCCGGCCTCGGCCGGCCCCGGCACCGCCGACAGCCCGGTCCCGTTCCGCCCGGCATCCGGCGGCCCGGCCGGCACGGTGGCGTCGAACGCGGTGTAGCCGGCGCCCCGCAGCAGCTCAGCGGCCTGATCGAGGAAGGCGGCCCCGCGCGGATCAGCCGGGTCGACAGCGGCCACCACCGCACCGACGGAGGCCCCGTCCGGCCAGGTGATCCCGAGCGGCGCGGCGGCGGCCCGCAGCGTCTCGACGGCTTCCGGTTTCGGCGACGGCATGGTCCGCAGCAGCCCGATCCCGCCCCGCAGCATGATCCCGGCCGCGGCCATCCCGGTGAGCAGCGAGATCTGCGCGTTGTGCTCCTCGACCGGCAGGGGCGCCCGCAGCACCAGCCGCCACCCGCCACCGTCGTGTTCGGGTTCCCGTTCGAGCTCCTGCGAGGGCAGCGGAAGGTTCACGGCGCCCCGGTCGGCGGCCCGCCCGGCGAGCAGCGCCCCGATCTCCGGCAGCAGAGCCAGAGCCTCCGGAACGGTGCCGGCGTCGATCTGCCGCTGCACCCCCGCATAGTCCAGCTTGGCCCGGCTGCGAACCCGGGCCCGCTCGACGTCGACGGCCACGGTCTCCCCGCTGCTGTCGAGATCGATGGTCCAGACCACGGCGGCGCGTTCCCCATCCGGCAGAAGACTGACCGCGTCCTCACTGAGCACCGGCGGATGCAGAGGAACCCGCCCGTCCGGCAGATAGATCGTCTGCCCCCGGACCCAGCTCTCCGCTTCGACCGCCCCACCCGGCCGCACGTAGGAGGCGACGTCGGCGATCGCATACCGAACCCGATAACCACCACCGTCGAGCCGGCTCAGATGCATGGCCTGATCCAGGTCCCGGGACGAGGCCGGATCAAGCGTCACAAATGCGACATCGGTCCGATCCACCGACGGCAGCGGAGTCTCGGTCACCGCTGCCCCGGCCTCGGCAAGCACATTCTCCGGAAACACATCCGGCAGCCCAAGTTCCCGCCGCAGCCCGGAGAAGTCAATATGCGGCGCCACCACCCGTTTGATCGGCACGCCACATTCCTACCCCACAACCACAGCCCCATCCCAGCCCAGAGGCAACAAGCCCCCCGCCGAGCCCAGGCCCACACACCACTTCCCCACCGAACCGCAGTCACGTGGTGGACCCGACCCCGACAGCCCCGACCCCACCACGCCCCACCCCACCACAGACGTCCCACCAACAAGCCCACCGGCGTCCCACCAACAGCCCTCCGGCGTTCCCACCGACCAGCCCCGGCGTTTCCACCGACCAGCCCATCAATGTGCCCCGCCGACCAGCCCTCGGCATTCCCGCCAACCGGCCCACCATTCCCGCCGGTCTCGGCCCCTATCGCCGACGAGACGCCCGCACTACCTCGCCGTCAGCGGCGGTCCGGCCACCTCGAGCACTTCCCGCCGCACGCCCGGAAGCCCCGACGTTGTCCCCCGAGGTCCGCGAAACCCGTGCAGCCTTGGCCACATTGCCACCAGCACGCCCGGCCCCCGCAGCCACCGACTTGTTGACCGACCGCCCGGCCCCACTCTTGGAGTTCCCGGCTTTCCCACCAGACACAGCCGCCTTACCAGCGGTCACCCTGGCCTGGGTCGCCTTACCACCGGTCGCCTTGCTCGCAGATGCCCTGCCCGGAGCCGCCTTACTCGCCGTCGCCTTGCTCGCGGACGCCCTAGCCGGACCAGCCTCGCTCGCGGTGGTCTTGGCCCCAGTCGCCCTCCTCGCGGTCGCCTTGACCGCGGTCGCAGGTCGCCCACCGGCCGCCTTAGCAGAGGCCGCCTTAGCAACCCCGCCCTTGGCCACCGAGCCCGGAGCCGCCGCAACCTTCGCAGCCGAAGCCTTAGAGGCTGCGGCCCGCCCACCCGAGACCTTCGAACCAGTCACCTTCGAACCAGAAGCCACGGCAGCCGAGCCCCTCCCCACCGCCGCTTTCGCGCCAGTCGCCTTTGAGCCCACCACTTTCGCACCCACAGCTTTTGCAGCCGTGGCTCTCGAACCCGTGGCCTTGACCGCCGCACCCTTGGCAGTCGTGGCTTTCGCACCAGAGACCTTGGTAGCAACAGCCTTAGTAGCAGCAGCCTTGGTAGCAGCAGCCTTGGTAGCAGCAGCCTTGGCCGCCCCCACCCTCAAAGCCCCCGCCCCACCCCGAGCCCCAGCACTCTTCACCGTCCCAGCCTTCGAAGCAGCAGAATTCGCAGCGGCAGCTTTCGAAGTACCAGCCCTCGCTCCGCCCCGCACCCCACCAGCCTTAGCCGACCCAGCCTTCACCGCGGCACCGTTGGCCGAGTTCGTCCTACTCGCAGCAGCTTTCGTCGCGGTGGCCTTGACCCCGCCGGCCTTGGCCGCGGTAGCTTTCGCCCCGGCAACGTTCGTCCCAGCAGCCTTTGTAGCGGCAGCTTTCGTCGCGGCGACCTTCGTCCCAGCAGCCTTCGTAGCGGCGGCTTTCGTAGCGGCGGCTTTCGTGGGCGTTGCTTTGGTCGGCGTCGCCTTGGCTGCGGCCTTCTTGCCAGCGCTCACACCCGAAGCCGCAGCCCTACCCGAACCGCCTCCACCAGCCGCCGCCTTCTTCACCGCCGCACCCTGAGTGGCAACGGCTTTCGCTTTCCCAACAGCGGCCCTACCAACAGTCGCCGCACCCGCCGCCTTGCCGGCCGCCGTTTTAGAAGCCCCACTCTTACTAGCCACCGCGTTAGAAGGCCTAGCTACCGCTTTAGAAGGCGCACCTTTACTCGCTGCCGCCTTCGGGGTCGCAGCTTTAGTAGCCGTCGCCTTGGAAGCCGCGACTTTGGTGGCCACCGCCTTGCCACCTGTCGCTTTAGACGCCGTGCCCCTACTCGCTGCCGGCTTGCTCGCTGTCGCTCTAGCAGCCGTAGCCTTGGTTCCTGCCGCCTTGCTACCCGTAGCCTTGGCCCCAGTCGCCTTGGCAGTCACAGCCTTAGTCGCCGTCGCCTTAACCCCCGGCGCCACTTTGGACCCTGCCGACCTAGACGGAGCAACCTTGGTTCCAGCGACCTTGGTTCCCGCGACCTTGGTCGCTGTCGCCTTGGTAGCTGTCGCCTTGGACGCGCTGGCCTTGCTACCTGCCGTCTTAGCGGCCGTAGCCTTGGCCGCCGCGCTCTTGGCAGCCGTTGCCGTAGCCAACGCTGACTTAGCACCGGTCGCCTTGGGCAACGCAGCCTTGGCCGTGGTGGCCTTGGTGCTCGTCGCCTTGGGTGACGCCGCCCTGGCCGTGGTGGCCTTAGTCCCCGCCGTCTTGGTGCCCGCCGTCTTGGTACCCGTCGCTTTGGTGCCCGTCGCCTTGGGCGCGGAGTTCCTTGCGGTCGTCCCTCCGGAGGTGGCCTTGCTCCCCTTGGCCCTACTGGCGGTAGCCTTGGTCGCGGCTGTTTTGCCAGCAGTCCGGGTTCCGGCAGTAGCCCCAGCGTTCGAAGCACCTGCTTCTTCAACCTCGGCCGCCTCGGTTCCGTCGACCTGCGCCGCGACGCCCGAACCCGACGTCGCCGACCTCGCCGCCGCCGACTTCGCCGCGGCAGACCTCGCAGCAGACTTCCTAGGTACTGCGGACTTCCGCGAAGCACCCGCCCGAGCCGTCGAAGCCTGAGACCCAGAGGCCATCGCCGCCCCGGCCGGCAAACCCTGGTCGCCGAGTTCCCCCTCCGAGTCGGTCACCTCCGCAAGATCTTCGCTGAGCTCCTCGTCCTCGTCGCTCGCGTCGTCCTCGTCCTCGTCGTCCTCGCCGTCGTCGTCGCTGGTCCCGGCAACGCCTCGGACGGATCGTCCCCCGGCTGCGGCCTGGATGCTGTCGTCACCGGGCGACATGTCGTCCCGGTCGTCATCCTGGTCGTCGTTCCGGTCATCGTCCGAGTCGTCGTCGTACTCGTCGTCGAGATCGTCCTGGGCCAGGCTGCCGGGGTCGAGTTCGCCGACGGTTTCGCTGCTCGTACCGGCCAGGCCACCCGAGCTGATCCCGCTGGAAGCGGCGGCGATCCGGCGCCGAAGTTCGTCGGCGGTAGCCTCTTCGGAGGGGGCACCAGCTTCGGTGGTTGCCAGTTCGCGGCCGTCCGCACCGGAGATCCGGGCAAGAGTGGACACCCATCCCGACTCGACGGCGTCGGCGGGCCCGCTGTAGTCCGTTCCGGAACCATCGGCCGGATCGTCAGCCCCGAGCGCCTCCAGGTCAGGCCGGTCGGCCCCCCACTGGTCGGATTCCTGATCCGGTCCATCCGAACCACGGTCACCCGGGAACCATCCCCCGACAAGAGTCTTGTCAGCCAGATCACCGGCGTCGACGGCGTCTTCTTCCACATCATCCTGAAAACCGGAGACAACCTGATCCGGACGCATACGCTCAGAAAGATAAGCGGCGGTACGACTGGTCTCCTCGTCCCGCTCATCACTCCCGGTGGAGACGGTCACCTGGTTCCGAGGCAGGCTACTCATAGCAGCAGCCACCCGCCGAGCCCCACCACGCCCAGCCTGCCCAACACGCGCCGCCTGCCCGACACGGCCTACCTGGCTTGCACGCGACGCCTGGCCGGATCGTCCGGACTGCCCGGCCCGATCTCCGTCACCTTCGGTCCCGATCAGAACCGTGACCCCGGCGCCGGTTGTCTTCCTCCCGCTCTTGCCGGGATCCCGCCGCCCACCCGAAACTCCACTGGCCTTACCGCCACCACTGCCAGCTGTCGCGTTCGCGGACTGCCGTGCTGCGGAACGCTTGAGTTCCACAACATTCCCGGCAGCAGCCTTCCCCGAGGTGCTCTTCCCAGCAGCGGCGCTTCTGGTCGCAGACTTCCCGCCGACAACTTTCGCAGCAACGGCTTTGCCAGCGGATGCTTTCGCGGTAACGGTCTTCCCGGCAGGCGTCTTCGCAGCGACAGCCTTGCCGACGGAGGCCTTCGCGGCAGCGGTCTTTCCGGCGGGTGCCTTCGCGGCAACGGTCTTCCCTGCGGGAACCTTCGCCGCGAGAGCCTTGCCGGCGGACGCCTGAGCCCCGCCTACGCGGCCAGCCGGAGTCTTGGCTGCGACAGCCTTACCAGCAGGCGCTTTCAGTGCAACGGCCTTACCCGCTACGGCTTTCGAAGTGGAAGGCTTACCGGCAGGGGCCTTTGCCGTGACAGCTTTCCGAGCCAGACCTTTCGCTGCGACAGTCTTGGCTGCGTGACCTCTTCCGGCAACAGCCTTCCTCGCAGCGGTCGTCACGTTCGTGCTGGCCATCGCCGTGGGAGCCTTCGTGCCGGCTTTCGCCGTGAGGGCTTTCACTGTGGGGGCCTTCGTGCCGACTTTCGACGTGGGGGCCTTCGCTGTGAGGGCCTTCGTGCTGGCCTTCGGCGTGGGGGCCTTTTCTGTTGCAGCCTTCGGGGCAGTCCTTGTCGTGGAGGGTTTTGCCGTGCCTACGGTTGCGGCGATGCCTTTGGTAGGCGTGTTCTTTGATGTCATGGCCTTGGAACCGGGGCTCTTTCCGGCGGCGCCCTTGACTGCGGCGCTCTTTCCGGCCAATGCTTTCGCGGCCAGGCTCTTCGCGGCGGGAGCCAGCACGACGGTCTTTCCCGTCAGTGGGGAGACCACGGTGCTACGCCCCAAACTGATGGGGGCCTTGCCCTTGCCGATCGACGACTTCCCGACCGGCGCTTTGGGAGTCGTGGGCTTCTTCGCCGTCGTGGGCGTAGGCTTTCCGATCGGGGCTTTCACCGTCTTCTTGGGTGCCGAGGCGGAACTGCTCGCTGCTACGGTCGCCGGGCTCGTCTTCGGACCGGTTTTCGCGGTGTCTTTCGAAGTGGTCTTCGGGGTGGGCTTCGAAGCGCTCTTCGGGCTGGTCGTCGAACCGGTGCGCTGCGTCGTCACCTTCGCGGCAGCACTGGTTCCACTCTTGGCGGCTACGGTTCCACTCTTGGCGGCGCCGGTCCCACTCTTTGCAGCGCCGCTTCCACTCTTTGCCGGGTCGATTCCGGTTCTGGCGGCCACGTTTCCGGTTTTGCCGGAGCGGGGAGCTACCACCGACGTCTTGGTCAGCGGAACCGTCTTGGTCGTGGGTGCCTTCACCGCTTTGCCGGACGGCACCCTGGCCACGACCGGTTTCACACCGGACGACTTGGCGGCAACCGTTCGAGCGGCGGCGGGCTTCGGGACTGTCCTTCCCGCAACGGCGGTTTTCGCTGATGCTGGTTTGGCCGGCATGGTCTTGCCGCTCGGTACCCGCGGCTTCACGATCGGGGCGGCAGCCGTTGTTTTCCGGCGCGTATCGGTAACGGCAGCGCTCTTGGCGGCAGCGTTGCTCTTGGCAGCAGTGGTGCTCTTGGTAGCAATGGTGCTCTTGGCAGTAGTGGCGCTCTTGGCGGCGCTGGCGTTCCGGGCGCTTCCCGCATTTGCGGCAACGGCGGCCCTGGTCACGCTCGGGCTTTTGGTGACGGGCTGTTTCGCGGCGACGGTCCGCTGGGACGTCGGGGACTGTTTTGACGCAACGGTCCGCTGAGACATCGGGGACTGTCTTGATGCAACGGTCCGCTGAGATGTTGCGGACTGTTTTGTGGCGACGGTTCGCTGGGAACTCGTGGGCTGTTTCACCACAGTGGTCGGTTGTGCCGCCTTGCTCGCCTTCGCAACGGTGGCAATCGGCTTGGTTTTCGCCGCGGCCGGTTTGGGGGCAGGCTTCACCGCAGCGGCTTTAGCGGCAGAAGGCTTCGCCACAACCGACTTGGTGGCGGCAGGATTTGCCGCAACTGACTTAGCGGTGGCAGATCTCGCCGCACTCGTCTTGGTCGCGGTGGGCCTCGCCGCACTCGGCTTGGTGGCGGTTGACCTCACCGAAGCTGACTTGGCCGCAGTCGGTTTGGCGGCAACGGGCCTCGCTGCAGCCGGCTTGGTCGCGGCCGGTCTCGACGCAGTCGATTTGGGGGCGGCAGACTTCGGCGCGACCGGCTTGGCCGCCGGCTTGAGGGCTGCGGACTTGTATGCCGCGGGCTTGGCGACTGCGGGCTTGGGGGCTGCAGGCTTGGGGGCTGCAGGCTTGGGGGCTGCAGGCTTGGCGACCGCGGACTTGAGGGCTGCAGGCTTGGGGGCTGCAGGCTTGGCGACCGCGGACTTGAGGGCTGCGGGCTTGGTTGTGGAGCGGGCTGCCTGGCGAGGGGCGGTTCCCGGGGAAGGGTTGGTGACGGTGGTTCGGGTGGCCGTACCGGCAACCGGGTTTGATCGGGGGTTGGGGCCCGTGCCGGAGGCAGCGTGCCTTGTCGAAGCCTTTTTGGCAGCGGGCATCGAGGTGTTTCCTTTCGAATGACTGCGGGCACGTCGGCGCCGGGTGAGGACTCGCCGGGAACGGCGGTCTACGTCAGCTGGCTTCCCCTGTCCAGCGGGCGTCCTCGGCATCCCACTCGGCATTGCGCTTCTCGACCGTCTCGAGTGCCCGCGTCGCTTCGTCAGCCGTGGCGTAGGGACCGAGCCGGTATTGAGCGGGGCACACGTCGTCGCCGCTCTCCACGCGGTGGTCGCGGAGGCACCAGAAGTAGCCTGCTCCGCCCAGCCCACTGTCGTTCATTCCATCACTGTGCCGCTAAAACTGACCAAGTGCTACCGATTCAGCCAAAATGTCCAAGATTTCCCTTGTAGCGCACACGAAAGCCCACCATGGGCACGAAAGCCCGCGACGGCTAGGCCGCGGCAGGCGCCGGCGGCGGCAGGCGGCAGGCAGCGGCAGGCGGCAGGCAGCGGCAGGAGGCAGGCAGCGGCAGGCGGCAGGCAGCGGCAGGAGGGAAGGCCGCCACCCGAGGGGACGGAGAAGAAGGACATGGCCGGGCCGTCCGAGGAGGGGAAGCCACGGCCAGAGCAACGAAGGGAAGAAACGCGGTCAGGACAGCGAAAGGAGGAAGGGCGGCGAGAGGAGGGGCGGCGAAAGGAGGGCGCAACCAGAGCGACGAAAAGGAAGAACGGCAGCGAGGGAAGGTGGAACGGCGCAAGAGGGAGGACAGCCGGAACGGCGAACGAGAGGAGGAGTCCCGCGGCAGACGAAGAGCCCGGCCGCGGAGGAAGGGTCCGGCCGCGGAGGAAGAGTCCGGCCGCGAAGGGAGGACGAAACGGCCCGGCGGCAGAAGGAAAGCAGCCCCGGCCGACCCGCGGAAGAAGACCGCGAACCAACCGGGGCAGCAGAGCCGAAGGTGGAGAGGTCAGCCCAGTTCGGCGGCGACCAGCTCCGCGATCTGGACCGCGTTCAGGGCCGCGCCCTTGCGGAGGTTGTCGTTGGAGATGAAGAACGACAAACCGTTCACCGCGGTCGGGTCGACCCGGAACCGGCCCACGTAGGACGGGTCGCGGCCGGCCGCCTGCAGCGGCGTGGGCACGTCGGACAGCTCGACACCGGCCGCGGACGCCAGGATCTCCTGGGCGCGGGCCGGCGGCAGCGGCCGGCTGAACCGGGCGTTGACCTGGATGGAGTGTCCGGTGAAGACCGGCACCCGCACGCAGGTGCCGGAGACCAGCAGCTCCGGCAGGTCGAGGATCTTGCGGCTCTCGTTGCGAAGCTTCTGTTCCTCGTCGGTCTCGAAGCTGCCGTCGTCGACGAACGAGCCGGCCTGCGGGATCACGTTGAACGCGATCGGCTTCGGGAACACCTTGGACTCGGGGAACTCGACGGCCGAACCGTCGTGGGTGAGCTCGGTGGCCCGGTCGGCGACCTTCTTGATCTGCTCGTCGAGCTCGGCCACACCGGCGAGCCCGGCGCCGCCGACCGCCTGGTAGGTGGTGGCGATGAAGGAGACCAGCCCGGCCTCGTCGTGCAGCGGGCGCAGCACCGGCATGGCGGCCATGGTGGTGCAGTTCGGGTTGGCGATGATCCCCTTCGGCCGGACCCGGGCCGCGGCCGGGTTGACCTCGGCGACGACGAGCGGGACATCGGGATCCATCCGGTACGCCGACGAGTTGTCGACGATGACCGCGCCGGCCTCGGCGAAGCGCGGAGCGTACTCGAGCGAACCGCCCTTGCCGGCGGAGAACAGCACGATGTCGAGGCCGGAGTAGTCGGCCGTGGCGGTGTCCTCGACGGTCACCTCGCCGTCGCCCCACGGAAGAGTGCGGCCCGCGCTGCGCGCGGAGGCGAAGAGCCGGAGCTCGGAAACAGGGAACTGGCGCTCGGCCAGGATGCGGCGCATGACGCTGCCGACCTGTCCCGTCGCCCCGACGATACCGATCCTCATAGGCACCAAAGTACGGCCTGAACAGCGAGTAAAGAAATCGCGTTGTTCATATGATGGGATTCCTATCCCACATTTGAGGACAACGGGCTTAGCGTGGTGCCCATGGCGACCTACACCCATGGACACCACGAGTCGGTCTTGCGTTCGCACCGCTGGCGCACCGCAGAGAATTCGGCGGCCTACCTGCTGCCGCATCTTTCCTCCGGAATTTCTCTGTTGGACGTCGGATGCGGCCCGGGCACCATCACCGCCGACCTGGCAGCGCATGTCACACCCGGCCGGGTGGTCGCGCTGGAGCAGACCGAGCCGGCGCTCGGCCTGGCCCGCGCGGAGATCGAGCGGCGCGGCCTGAGCGGCGTCGAGTTCACCGTCGGCGACGTGCACGCGCTCGACTTCCCGGACGGCACCTTCGACGTGGTGCACGCCCACCAGGTGCTGCAGCACGTGACCGATCCGGTCGCCGCACTGCGGGAGATGCGCCGGGTCACGAAGAAGGGTGGGGTGGTCGCGGCACGGGACAGCGACTATGCCGGGTTCACCTGGTTCCCGCTGCTGCCCGAGCTGGACGAGTGGATGGCTCTCTACCAGCGGGTGGCGCGCGGCAACGGTGGCGAGCCGGACGCCGGCCGGCGGATGCTGTCGTGGGCGCGCGCGGCCGGGTTCACCGAGGTCACGGCCACGGCGAGCGTGTGGGGCTTCGCGACCGACGAGGACCGGCAGTGGTGGGGCGGGATGTGGGCCGACCGCATCCTGAAATCGGACATGTCCGACAAAGCACTGAAGTCCGGAGCAGCGACCCAGGAGGACCTGGAGAAGATCTCGGCCGGCTGGCAAGAATGGGCCGAGGCTCGGGACGGCTGGTTCACCGTCCCACACGGCGAGATCATCTGCAGAGCCTAAAAAGCGGACAAGAAACGAAAATCTAGGACTTCGGCCGGTACGCCCAGTGCCACGACTCCCGGGCCACGTTCTCCACGAACCCGTAGTTCCGCCCGTTCTTCCGCATCCAGGACAGCGCGTCGGAGTTCAGATCCAGGTCGGTGGCCATGCCCCAGCCATGTTCGCTGGTGCCGGGCTTGGCCGCCAGCCCGCCCTGTGAGTACAGCCCTTTACGGCGGGCCAGGTCGACCTGCTCGGCGTACGGCCGGTAGGAGTCGGTGATCCCGATCTTGACCCCGTCCTTCTTGGCGTCGTCGATCATCTTGGTGAGCGACTCGGCGGCCGGCGCCCACAGTTTGTGCCGGGTGTCGCCGACCTGCCCGAGGGCCGTCGGAGGGATCTTGCCGTTCCCGTACGCGACGAGATCCTCCGGAATGCCCTTGCTGTTCAGTTTGTAGGTTTTGTCGGTGCCCTGGTTGGCCGCGACCGCGTTCCGGAGCTGGCTGGCGAAGCTGCCCTGGGCGGGCGCCGCGCCGGTCTTGGCCGACGTGGCCCCGGTCGTGGTCGTGGCCTGCTGACCCTGCAGCTGGATCATCCGGCTCTGAATACTCGCGATGCGCGAATTGACTCCCTCGATTCCGCCCACGACTTCTCGATCGGCGAGCCGGGCGGAAACTGAGGAGCAACCGGAAAATTACTCAGGACGCCGAGGCGAGATCGATCGTGTGCTGGGTGTGGGCCACCTTGGCCTGCAGATAGCGCACGTTCGCCGGGGAGGCGTGCACCGCCGTCGGCTGGACCGTGCGCACGTCGACGCCCAGGTCCCGCAGCTGCCGGGACTTGTCCGGGTTGTTGGTGAGCAGGTCGACGGTCGACGCGCCGAGGGCTTCCAGCATCTGCGCGGCGGCGGTGTAGTCCCGCTCGTCGTCGGCGTGCCCGAGGGCCCGGTTGGCCTCGTAGGTGTCCATGCCGGTGTCCTGCAGCGCGTAGGCGTCGAGCTTCGCGTACAGCCCGATGCCCCGGCCCTCCTGCCGCAGGTAGAGCAGGTAGCCGCCGGTCTCGGCGATCCGCTGGACCGCTTCGCGCAGCTGGGGGCCGCAGTCGCAGCGCTGCGAGCCGAAGACGTCGCCGGTCATGCACTCCGAGTGCAGACGGACCAATGGGACCTCGGCTCCCGCGACGTCGCCGAAAGCGAGCGCGAGATGCTCCTTGCCGTCCGACAGACTGGTGAAGGTGACCACCTCGGCGGTGGCCCGGTATCCGTCGGGGAACTCGAGCGGAACGGTGACGCGAGTACGAACCGGCATGCCCTCTCCCTGCACTTGACACTTCAAGTACGGATCGACCGTACTTGCCGGTTCATGAGGTGACCAAGGTCGCTGATCACATCGCAAGATCAACAGGGTTGGTGTTGGCGCCGCAGAGCAGCACCACCACCCGCTCCCCCGGCTCCGGCCGGTAGGCGCCGGACACCAGCGCGGCCTGCGCGGCGGCGGTGCCGTGCTCGACCACGATCCGGTGCTCGTCCCACAGATTCCGGCGGGCTTCGACGATCGCGTCGTCAGTGACCAGCACCGCGTCGATCTTCCGGGCCACAGCCAGGTCAAAAGCGATTTGTCCGGTACGCCGGGCGCCGAGCGAATCCGCGGCCGGCCCGGAGACCGGGACGTCCACCGGCTGTCCCGCCTCCAGAGCGGCATGCAGGGCGCGGGCGTTCACCGGTTCGACCGCGACCACCTTTTTATCCGGAGCCGCCGCCATCACTCCAGCGATCAGCCCGCCACCGCCGACCGCCACCAGCACGGTGTCGAAATCCGTAATTTCCGAAATTTCGCCCACCAGCGTCCCGTTGCCCGCGACCATCGCCGCATCGTCGTAGGCGTGGCAGAACTTCGCCCCCGTCTCCTGAGCCCGCACGACGGACGCCGCATAGGCCTCGGCATACTCAGCCCCGTACTGCACCACCCGGGCACCCAGCTTCCCGAGCTTCGCCACCTTGACCGGCGGCGCGGTGACCGGCACGAACACCTCGGCCGTGATCCCCAGCTCCCGGGCCGCCCAGGCGGCGGCCAACCCCGCGTTGCCCCCGGAGGCGACGACGATCCCGGCGGCCGACGGTGGATCCCCGGCGAGGATCTGGTTGAACATGCCACGCGTCTTGAACGAGCCCGCGTGCTGCAGATACTCGAGCTTGAACCACAGGTCCGGCCCGGCCTGGACGGTCGGGGTCCGCCGGATCCGGCCGTCGATGCGCTTCGAGGCGGCCTGCACGTCAGCCAGGGTGATCATGGAACCAGCCTAGGCCACGCTCCAGCTGACCCGGCTCGACGGAACCGGTAAACGCTCGCCGACCAGGCGTGCCAGGTCCAGTAATCGGTTCGAGAAGCCCCACTCGTTGTCGAACCAGCCGCGCACCTTCACCCCGCCGTCGGCGGTGGTCTGCGTGCCGGACGGGTCGAACAGGCAGGACGCCGGATTGTTCTTGACGTCGACCGAGACGGTGGGGTCCGGGTCGTACGCCAGGATCCCGCGCAGCGGCCCGGCCGCGGCCTCGGCCATCGCCCGGTTGACCTCCTCCGCCGACACCGGCCGCCCGGTCGTCCCGGACAGCTCGGCCAGCGAGCCGATCGGCGTGGGCACGCAGTAGTAGCTGTACCGCATCTCGCCGATCTCCGGCAGCGCCACCCGGACCAGGTCACCGACCACATAGTTGTGCGGGATGATGCTCTCCCCGGCGGCCCGGCCCAGCCGCGGATCGTCCCGCGACGTGCCGACCGCCGAGTCGTGCACCCGCTGCCAGCCCTGGGACGCCAGGATCACCGAGGTGTTCACCGAGCCCAGCCCGAACCGGTCGAGCAGCACCTTGGCCATCACGGTGAGCGCGTTGACCCCGCACGACGCCGGGGAGACCACGTCGTGGCCGTCCGGATCGTAGTTCTGGTGGTTCGCGCCGAAGACCAGGAACGCGTCCGGGTCGTCGGCGGAGGCGCTGATCACCACCTTGCGGGCGCCACCGTGGGTGATGTGGTGGCGGGCGGTGGTGCCGGCCCGGAACCGCCCGGTCGCCTCGATCACCACGTCCACCCCGTGGTCGGCCCACGGGATGCGTTCCGGCCGCTCGTGGTGGAAGGCACGAATGGCGTGGTCGTTGACCACCAGGTAGTCCCCACGCGCGGCCACCGTGCCCGGGAACGCGCCGCGGATGCTGTCCCGGCGCAGCCCGTAGGCCAATTTGTCGGTGGACGCGATGTCGTTCACCGCGGCGATCTGCACACCGGCGTCTGGCATGGCGGCCACGATCCGGGTCAAGCTTCGGCCGATCCGCCCGAGTCCGTTGATCCCGATCGCGACAGTCATCGAGCGCTCCTCGATTTGTTTTCCTTTGTCAGTGTTTGCCCTGTGACATGGCCGCACCCGTTCGCACCAGGGTCCACCCGCCGTCACGACACCGACACTATGAGTTGTGCAAGTTGCACGTCAACGGACGACATTCTCACAAACCCGGGCGGGCACTGTGGACAGCCGTCCGGCATGCTGGAGTGGTGCCGGTCCTCGTCTCCCACGCCAGCGCCGACGAACCCTGGGCACAGTGGATCGCCGGATCGCTGCGTGCCGCCGGTCATCCGGCCCGGCTCGACCCGGCCGACCGCGCGTTCGCCCGGCGGCTCTGCGCCGCCCCGCCCGGTCCGGATCCGGTGCTCCTGCTCCTCTCCGCCGAGCACCGCGCCACCCCCGCCGACTGGACCATGCTGGCACAGGCCCCGACTCTGGCGGGCCGACTGTTCGCGGTCCGCCTCGACGCCGGTGCGGCGCCCCGCGCCCTGCGCCCGCTCCCCTGCCGCAGCCTGCACGGACTCGACGAGGAGGAGGCCCTCGAAGTCCTGCTCGCCCTGGCCGGCGGAATCCGGCGAGAAAATTTCGGCGATTCAGGTTTACGGCCCACCGCGGAGTGGTAAACGCACGGCCCCCGAACCACCTGACGCCGGCTGGCTACCGGCCCCAGTCGCCGGGCCAGGGACCGGACGGCACTCCCGGTCCCGGCCCGGCGACGCCGCCGACAGAGGACGGCGGCCCGGCGAAAGAAACGGCGGCCCGGCGAGAGAAAACGACGAACGCCAGTGAGATGGAGATCAGTGGATGAACCCAGGGTGACGACCCACCTCAACACAGGCCGCAACGGCACGTCCGTAAGATGACGGTGCGACGGACGAGTCGGCTGGGCGGTCGCGTCGGCATCCTTCACCGGGTGCCGCCGAGGAACGTCCGGACTCCGTAGAGCAGGGTGGTTGTTAACGGCAACCCGGGGTGACCCGCGGGAAAGTGCCACAGAGAACAGACCGCCGGCACACGCTTCGGCGTGGAGCCGGTAAGGGTGAAACGGTGAGGTAAGAGCTCACCAGCACCCCGGGTGACCGGGGTGGCTAGGTAAACCCCACCCGGAGCAAGGCCAAGCAAGGTCACTGCCGCGAGGTGGTGGCCGGCGCAGGCGTTCGAGGGCTGCTCGCCCGAGCCTGCGGGTAGGCCGCAAGAGCACGCCGGCAACGGCGCGCCGAGATGGATGACCGCCTCCGGGCCCTCGGGCCCGGGACAGAATCCGGCGTACCGGCCGACTCGTCCGTCGCCCTCAGGACGCCCGGCTCATCGACTGCTCGGGGGCCCGGTGCGCGCCGGAGGACTCCAGGTCGACGCGGCCCGGGGCCAGTTCCACCCGCCCCTGGGCCAGCTCCACCCGGCCCTGGGTCAGGAAGCGGTCGAGTTCGTCCTGGTCCAGGGATTCCCGGTCGGCCCGGGCCTTGGCACGTTCGGCGGCGCGGGCGGCCTTCGCGCGGGCGGCCTCCTCGGCGGCCTCCTGCTTGGCGCGGCGGGTGGCGGCGGCTTTCGCGGCCCGTACCCGGGCGACTTCGGGGTCGAGTTTGCCTTTCGCCCGGACCTCGGTGATCACTTCGACCTCGCGGGCCTCGATGGCGGCGAAGTCGGGGCGGATCTTTCCAGCGACCCATTCGACGCCGGCGACCAGGCCGACGACCAGGGCGAAGATGATCCGCAGCCCGAGTGGGCCGGGTGCCGCGAAGTTCACCGCCGCCGAGATGATCACCACGATGGACAGGATCTTCATGGCGGCCCGTTTGGCGTCAACGGCCATCCCGGTGGTCTGGGTGATCGTCAGCATCGAGAGCATGGCCAGGTCGAACACCGCGGGCACGATCCAGGCGAACATCCCGGCGCCCAGCATCATCAGGTAGTGGGCCTGGTGCAGATAGCTGGCGGCGAGGGCGCCGACGAGGATCAGGTTGTTGGCCCGTTTGATGGTCCGGATCGCCCTGATCATGCCGGGCACGGCACCTTTGTTGTACTCGGTGGCGAACTGCTGCGTCAGGGTATGGTTCGACAACGCGGGACCCTTCCGAAACGGCGACGGAACCGACGCTACCGGTAGCTTCCTCACGTTTCGGGCGAACCGCCAAAGAGGGCGCGACCATGACCAAGTCGCGCCCTCGGAACCGGCCTCAGACGACGTCGACCGGCTTCACTCGCGGATCCCCCTCGTCGGCGAAGTAGTCGTCGGGCGCCGTCCCATCCGTACCCTCAGGCGTCTTGGCAGCTCGCAACGCCACCGTGACAAGGACCGCGACCAGCGCGTTGACCAGGACCGCGACGAACCCGACGTAGATCGTCTTCTGGGTGTCGAACCCGAACTCGGACAGCGGGAACGCCGATCCGCCGAAGTGCAGCCGCCCGGTGGCCGCGTTGGGGATCTGCCAGAGCATCCAGAAGCCGAGCGACATCCCGGCCGCCCAGCCGGCGATCAGCGCGCCCCGGTGCAGCCACCTGGTGTAGAGCCCGATCACCACGGCCGGCGCCGTCTGCAGGATGATCACACCACCGATCAGCTGCAGGTCGATGGAGAACTGCGGGTCGAGGAAGACGATGCAGGCGACCGCCCCGACCTTCACCACCAGTGAGGTGATCTTGGCGACGTTCGCCTCCTGCGCGGGGGTGGCGTCCTTGCGCAGATACTCCTTGTAGATGTTGCGGGTGAACAGGTTCGCCGCGGCGATCGACATGATCGCGGCCGGGACCAGCGCGCCGATGCCGATCGCGGCGAAGGCGACCCCGGTGAACCAGGACGGGAACTGCTGGTCGAAGAGCAGCGGCACCACGGTGTTGCTGTCCACGCTGCCGGGTTTGTTGCCGGGCAGCGGCTTCACGCCCGCGGCGATGGCCATGTAACCGAGCAGCGCGATCAACCCCAGGAGCAGGCTGTACGCCGGGAGAGCGCTCATGTTCCGCTTGATCACGTCCCGGTTCCTACTGGCCAGGACCCCGGTGATGCTGTGCGGGTAGAGGAACAGCGCGAGCGCCGACCCGAGCGCGAGCGTGAAGTACTGGACCTGGTTGTTGGCGTTCAGGATGATGCCGTCGTTCGGGGCCGGACTGGCCTGGAACTTCGCGTCCGCGGCATCGAAGATCGCACCCCAGCCACCGAGTTTGTACGGCAGCCAGAGCACCGCCACGATGATCACGATGTAGATCAGCGTGTCCTTGACGAACGCGATCAGCGCCGGCGCCCGCAACCCGGACTGGTAGGTGTAGGCGGCCAGGATCGCGAACGCCACGATGATCGGCGCGTGCCGGGCGATGGTGCTCTCCCCGGTGACGCCCATCGTCTTGAGCACCGCTTCGATGCCGACGAGCTGCAGCGCGATGTACGGCATGGTCGCCACGATCCCGGTGATCGCGATGACCAGGGCCAGGGTCGGCGACTCGAACCGGCTGCGGACGAAGTCGGCCGGGGTGACGAACCCGTGCCGGTGCGACACCGACCAGAGCCGGATCAGGATCAGGAAGAAGAGCGGATAGATCACCACGGTGTACGGCACGGCGAAGAACCCGGCCGCGCCCGCTCCGAAGATCAGCGCCGGCACGGCCACGAACGTGTACGCCGTGTAGAGGTCACCACCGACCAGGAACCAGGTGACCCACCCGCCGAAGCTGCGCCCACCCAGTCCCCACTCGTCGAGGTGGGCCATGTCCTTGGGCGCCCGCCACTTGGCCGCGACGAACCCCATCACGCTGACCAGCAGGAACAGGAAGGTGAAGACGGCGATCTCGACCACGTGATCGCTCATGACCGGCTCCGCTTGGTCATCTGGTAGACGATCGTCGTCGTGGTGACACCGAGCAGGATGAAGGCGAACTGCAGCCAGTAGAAGAGCGGGAATCCGCCGATCCGCGGTTCGTCGTGATTGAACAGGAACGTCAGCAGCGGCACCACGATCGGCACCACGAGCAGCCAGTTCCAGGGACTTCTATCGCTACGGGGAGGTTGCGGCTCAGTCATGAGAACTCCAACATTTCGTGTGCGTTACGTCACGCTAACGAGATATCGGAGGGTCGGGCGATCCCAAGTGCGCCGAACGGGTGTGGCGGTGCGCCGAACGGGCACACCGCCACGTTCATCTATCTCAGGTGGGCCGTTTCATTGACCGAACGCACCGCGATGTTGCCGTCCGGCCAGACGTCCATCGTCGACACACCCGCCGCGTCGAGGAACAGCCGGTGCAGGAACGCGTCGCCCGCGGCCAGCGCGTCCCGCAGGATCAGCTTGATCGGCGAGACATGCGAGACCAGAACGACGGTCTTTCCCGGGTACGCCTGGAGCACGGTCGCCAGAGCGCCCCGCACCCGTTTCGCGACCGTCTGGAACGACTCCCCCTCCGGCGGGGCGACACTCGTCGACGCCAGCCAGGCGGCCATCTCGGCCGGCCAGCCCTCCTGCACCTCGGCGAAGGTCCGGCCCTCCCAGACCCCGAAGTCGCACTCGATCAGATCGTCCATGATCGTCACCGGCACGCCACCCGCCGCGTCGGCGATGTGCTGGGCGGTCCGCCGGCACCGCAGCAGCGGCGAACTCAGCACCGCGTGGATCTCCGGCGAGATCCCGGCGACCCGGCCGGCCGCGGCCATCGCCTGCGCCTCGCCCTCGTCGGTGAGCGGCACGTCGCCGCGCCCCGAGTACCGGCCCGCCGTCGTCATCGGCGTCTCACCGTGCCGGACCAGGATGATCCGGGTGGCGTCGCTCAGCGAGGCGGGCGGCGCCCACGACTTCGGCGTCTCGTCGTTTTTCAAGACGCCCGCGGCCTCGTCCATCGCCCGGTTGGCCAGCGCGTCGGCGGCCTTGTTGCGCTCCCGCGGGATCCACTCGTAAGTGACCCCGGCGAACTTGCCGACCAGCGCGGCGGCCTCGGCGGCGAGCGGGCGCAGACCGGCGTTCTTGATCTGCCAGCGGCCGGACATCTGCTCGATGACCAGCTTCGAGTCCATCTTCACGGCGACCCGCTCGGCGTTCAGCTCGGCCGCCGCCTCCAGGCCCGCGATCAGCCCCGAGTACTCCGCCACGTTGTTGGTGGCGACACCGAGCGAGTCGTACCGCTCGGCCAGCACCGCACCGGACTCGGCGTCGAAGACCACCGCCCCGTACCCGGCCGGCCCCGGGTTGCCCCGCGACCCGCCGTCGGCCTCGATGGTTACCCGCAGCCCCGTCACAGGCCGGACTCCGCGGTACGCACCATGATCCGGCGGCACTCCTCGCAGCGGACCACCTCGTCCTTGGCCGCCGCCTTCACCCGGTGCAGGTCGGCGCCGTACAGCTCGATCCGGCAGCCACCACAGCGGCCGGCGTGGAACAGCGCCGCGCCCAGACCGGTGTCGGTGCGGATCTTCTCGTACAGGGCGACCAGGTCCTCGGGCAGATCGGCGGCGAGCGGCGCGCGGGCCTGGGTCTTGAACTCCAGCTCCTTGGCGATCTCCGCCCACTGCTCGTCCCGCCGGCGCTCGGCGTCGGCACGCCGCTCGGCGGCCGCGGTCAGCCGGCCCTGCACCTCGGCCAGCGTCGCCTCGGCGGTCTCCCGCTGCTCCATCAGCTCCAGCTCGGAGTCCTCCAGCTCGGACTGCCGCCGGTTCAGCGTGGTCAGCTCGTGCTGCAGACCCTCCTGCTCACGCAGCGACCCGCCCGCGTCCAGGCGCTTCTTGTCCTTCTCCTTGCGCTGCCGGACCTGGTCGATGTCCTTCTCCAGGCGGGCGATGTCCCGGTCCAGGTCGTCGACGACCACCTGGGCACGGACCCGCTCGTCCTCGAGCGCGGAGATCTCCCGCGCGACCGCGTCGATCTCGGCCAGCTCGGGCAGCGACTTCCGCTTGTGGGCGAGCTGGGCCAGGGTGGTGTCGACGGACTGCAGGTCGAGCAGACGACGCTGCGCTTCCGGGGCGGCCTTCACGGGCGGATCTCCAAATCATCGCGAATCGCATGGACGGTCCAGGGGTCGGTGTCCAGGTCCGACACCAGCACTTCGACGCCGACCTCCGCGCGCAGCCAGGCCGCCACGTCATCGAGCCACGGCCGCTCGCTCGCCCAGTGCGCGACGTCCAGCAGCGCCGGGCCACCGGCCGCGAGATGCTCGCTGACCGGGTGGTGCCGGAGATCGGCGCACAGGTACGCGTCGGCGCCCGCCCGGGCGGCGTCGGCCAGGAACGAGTCGCCCGCGCCACCGCAGACGGCGACCGTGCCGATCAGCCGCTCCGGGTCGCCGGCCGCGCGCACCCCGGCGGCGGTCGCGGGCAGCCGCTCCGCCGCGAACCGGGTCAGCGCGGCCAGGGTCATCGGCGCCGGCAGGGTGCCGATCCGGCCCGGGCCACGGCCCTCGCCGGCGGCCGCGCCCACGGCCGGGACCAGCGGGCGCAGCCCGGTCAGGTCCAGCCGGGCGGCGAGCGCGTCGGAGACGCCGGGGTTGGCGACGTCGGCGTTGGTGTGCGCGGTGTAGAGCGCCACGCCGGCCCGGATCAGCCGGTGCACGAGGGCGCCCTTGAACGTGTCGGGCGCGATCGACGACACCGGTTTCAGGAAGAGCGGGTGGTGGGCGACGATCAGATCGGCGCCGGCGTCGAGCGCCTGCTCCACGGTCTCCGGGACGCAGTCGACGACGCACAGGACCCGGGTGACCGGAGCGTCGAACTCGCCGAGCACCAGCCCGACCCGGTCCCAGGACTCCGCCCAGTCCCGCGGATAACGCGAGTCCAGGGCATCCACCACGGTTCGGACGGTGCAGTCGGTCACGAGTGCAAACCCTATACCGCTAGGAAACCGCCCCCGGCTCGACTCGGCTCGCCGCCGCCATCGGGCTGCTCACCGCCTGCAACGCCCGCCGCCAGGGGAACTGCGGACGGTACCGGTCGGTCTGCCCGGGGTTGCCGAGGCGGCACACGTCCTCCCCGTAGAGGACGTGCACACCCCAGTCCCGCAGTTTCGCCAGGCTCTCGTGCAGCGACGGATGAAGGGCCATGACCCGATTGGTGTACGGGACGACAGCTGTCGGAACGCCGTACCCGTACCCCTCGACGAGCAGGCCGAGGACCAGTGTGTCGGTGATCCCGGCGGCCCACTTGTTGACGGTGTTGACGGTGGCCGGCGCGACGATCATCGCGGTCGCCGCGGGAAGCGTGTCCGGGTCGCCGGGACTCTTGTAGTCGGAACGTACCGGATGGCCGGTCTGGGCCTGAAGGGCTGCCACGTCGACGAACTTGCGGCCGTCCGGGGTCGTGATCACGCAGACGTCCCAGCCTTCGCTCTGGGCCAGCCCGACGAGGATCCCGACGTCCCGGGCCATCGGCGAGCCGCACACCAGCACGTACAGCACACCGGGTGAGGGGTGGGGGTTACCGGACATCACTCGATTACCCACCTCATACGCCGACTCCCATCTGTTCAGCCAGCTCCGCTATCGGAGCGGGCGGCGTGCCCCGGGTACGCCGGAGCACGTCGGAAAGGACTTCGTGGGCGAGTGGCCGGCACCGGATCTCGGAAGGGGCGAGTCGATCGCCCTCCAGCAGCATCTCGCCCGCTCTCTCCACATCACCGATCTGCGTGTAGCCGCGAGCGATGTCGAGGTAGTGATGCGCCCGGCGTTCCGGGAGCATCGCCTGGAACCCGGCCTTGTCCATGCTCAGGTGCGCTTCGACGGCCAGGCGACCGTCGCCGAGCTCGACCGCGGTCGCGCAGCGGTGTAACTGCACGTTGGTCGGGCCGAAACTGGTCCAGTAGTGGTTGAAGTCGCCACCCAGCTCCAGTGACGCCTGATCGGCGCCGCAGAGCAGGTCACGCACGGTCGCGGCGTCCCCGATCCGGGCGGCGGCCATGGCCCCGTTCAGCAGCAGCATCCCGTACACGGAAAGCTGGTCCGCCTTGGGCCGTTCCGGGCCGACCGGCGCCAGCCGGTTGGCGATGTTGACGTTGACCTCGAGCGACGGCCGGACCCGGCCCAGCGCGAGCAGGGCACTGCCGACCCGGTAACTGGCCAGCCCGGCCAGCAACTGATCACCGGCCCGCTGCGAGACCGCGATCGAACGGTCCGCCGCCAGCCAGGACAACTCGTGCTCGCCGACCTTGCGCAGCGCCGACGAGGCGATCTGGTAGACCTGCCCGAGCAGGTGCGCCGCGTGCGACGCCTCCTCGCTGTTCGCGTGGGCGCTGTCCGCGGCCTGCGCGTCACGCAGCAGCTTGGGCAGGGCACGGGCGAGTACGCCGTACTTCGCGTGCTGGTAGGTGAGCCACGCGTGACTGACCGCTTTGCGCATCTCCGGCAGCGGTGGGGAATGTGGCACCGCTTGGAAGAACGCGCTCATCTGGTCATACCGCTCCAGAGCCGCCCGAATCTCCTCGACCTCAACCTGGTCGATGCAGTTCTGCGCCTCCGGCTTACGTTCCACTTCCTTGCCCAGCAACAGCGTGACATCGACCTGGAGCACATCGGCGATGTCGTAGACAACGGAGAACTTGTCGAGCCGGCGGACCCCGCGTTCCACCTTGTCGACCCAGCTCTTGGATTTACCCAGCCGGTCCGCGAACACCTGCTGGGACATCTTGCGTCGGCCCCGCCAATAGGCGACGCGGCGGCCGATCGGCAGCTCGTCCACGGTGCCTCCCCCACTCAACCAGCGGTGTCTCCGCCGGTGAGCCATCCGGTGTTGATCGCAGTGTGGACCGCCCACGTGCGCGCAGATCGCACAGCGTGTGTGATCGCCTGCTCACCGATGCTCGTAGTTTTCCTTGCAAGTTGCAAAGGGTGGATCTGCCGGTCCCAACGACGAGCGTCGGGACGGGATACGGCCCTCCAGCCCGATCCCGGGGGTATCGAGCTATGCAGTGGACCAGCCGTCAGACGTTCGTCCCATCGTCAATCCTCGACCGGACGATCCTTCGCCGGGCCGCCCTGCGCTATGCCGCGCACGGCTGGCCCGTCACCCCTGGCTCCTATCTGACCGGTCACCGGTTCGACTGTGGCCGACCCGGGTGCCCGATCACCGGTTGCCATCCGGCCCTTGAGCATGGGGCCGCTTCGGCGAGCGACGATTCCACACGAATCGCCACGTGGTGGCGGCGCCGGCCGCACACCGTCCTGTTCACCACCGGATCGGTCTTCGACGTCCTGGAGGTGCCCGCCGCGATCGGCCGGCCCGGCCCCGAAGTCGGACCGGTCGCGGTGACCGCGGGCGGACGCTGGATGTTCCTGACCCGGCCCGGCGGCACACTGCGCCCCGAGCTGGAGAACCGCCTCGACGTCGTGCTGCACGGCGACGGCTCCTGGATCCCCGCGCCACCGAGCCGGCTGCCCGAGGGCCCGGTGCGCTGGCAGATCCCGCCGGGCCGGGTCCAGTGGCGCCTGCCCGCCCTCGACGAGGTGCAGGATCATCTGGTGGTGGGCCTGGCCGTCGCCCGGCCCGCGGTGGCCCGGGTTCCGAGGCAGGTGTCGACCACCCGCCGGGCGGCCTGAGCATCCTCGGCCTGAGCATCCTCGGCCTGAGCATCCTCGACCTGAGCATCCTCGACCTGAGCGCGAGAACAGCTGGCATGAGACTAGATAACCCCATCGAGGGGGATGATCACATCACCCTGAGGGAGGAAACACGCGTGAGTGAATCGCTTTACTTCATGTCCAGCTCGCGGTAAGCGGCTATCACAGCCTCGGTGCGATCGGCCAGCTCAGGACCGTTGCCGGCGACATTTCCGGCACCGGTGACCCGGGCCAGCGTCCGCTCGGCGTGCCGGGCCACGGCCGCGACCTGCCTCTCCCGGATGAAGCTCTCACCCGCTCGGGCGGCGGCGTCGACGGCCCGCAGGATGCGGTTCGCGTCGTCGCCGGCCTCCCGCCACGCCTGCTCGGCACGATCCCGCTGGATGTCGGCGGCGCGCCGGGCCGGGCTGTCCGCCGGGATGTCGGCGCCCTGGACACCGGCCAGGTCGGCCCGCAGCCGGCGCAGCTCCTGCCGGCGCTCCAGCACTTCGGCGAGTTCAGCGAGCGCGCCGGTCAGAGCCCGGTCGGCCAGAACCGGATCGATCATCCCGCCGAGCGCCGGCCAGGTCTTCCGAATCCGCCGCGCGGTGTCCAGCGCGTCATAGAAGGCGCCCCGCTCCGGAACCGTCCACAAAACCCACGCCTCTTCCCGGGCGCCGACTCCCTCCCGGGTTCCGGCTTCCTCCCAGGGCCCGGCTTCCTTCCGGGTTCCGGCTTCTTCACGAGGCCCGGCTGATTTCCAGGACCCGGCTGATTTCCGGGACTCGGCTGATTTCCGGGATCCGGCTTCTTTCCAAGTCACGGCTTCTTCCCGGGGAACGGCGAACGCTGCCGGTTGCGCGGCACGCGCCTGCCTCCGCCACACCGCAGCGATCACCCCGGCGCACCCACCGACGGCCAGCAGCCAACTGACCCCGAGAGCGCAGAGAACAGCCGAGACAAAGATCAACGGAAGCGCGATACGGGAAACGACGGTGATCCGCTCATCCAGCCCACGCCCATCGGGCGGCCGGCAGACGAATTCGACAAGCGACCCGCTCCGCTCCCTACGGACGAGCCCACTGCGCACCCGAAGCGGACGAGTGGAGACGACCACTTTCTCGGCATCGGCCCCGACAAACAGCTCCGCGTCCACCGCAGCCTCCCCAGACCGGTCGCCCGGGCGGGCCCGAACCGCCGAGGGGAAACCGGCCGGACCCGCCCGCCCACCGGTTCAACCGGCCGGACGCCACTGAGATCGGCCCCACACCATCCCCACTTGAGTCCCCCCGGGTTGCACCCCGGTTGCCGCTTATCCTCACCGGATGCCCGAGCTGGACCTGGTACTCACGAAGTACGACGGAACCCCCCACCGATCGATCAGAACCCTGCTGCTGGGCACCGACGAGTTCGGCACATGGCTGGGCACCCCGAGAGGATCGGTGATCAACTTCCACTACGGCCCGACCCGAACCAGAACAACAACCCAGGACGCGGTACGAGTGATAGCCCACGACGCCTGGTGGATGGCCATGTTCCTACCAGCGCCGGACCCCACAGAGATCTACTGCGACGTGATCACACCCGCAGTCAGATCCAGAACAGCGATAACAGTGATCGACCTGGACCTGGACGTGGTACGCCGACGCCCGAACAACCACGTAGAAATAGAAGACGAAGACGAGTTCGCAGAAAACACCGGAAAATACGCCTACCCAGAAGAAGTGATCACAGCAGCCACCACCACAGCCGCCACACTCCAAAAGGCCTTGACCACCCCAGCCGCCCCGTTCAACGGCCACCACCAAAAATGGCTGACCCACCTGACATCAATCAACAAATAAGAATCACATTCACTGCCGCAGACAAGAAGAATCCATCGGAACCTTCCCCCGGAACGGCGCGTCGGACCAAAATTTCGACGCCAATCTCGGTCTCCGCAGGCTGGGCCGTTCAGACGCTGAGGGAACCGAAAGCCGAGAGAGTGACATCGGCTTCGTGCACTCGGCCACCACCTCCGGACCTACTGGTGGACTGCGACCGGCTCTCGACTTCGCGTGGCCGTTCCTCGCTGTCGAACTTACCCTTCAGCTCTACACGCTCCACCTGCGACGACGAAGAGGAAACGGCGAATTTCCCAACACTCACAGGGCTTCCCTGATACGAGATCGACCATACGGCGTGTGTCCCCATCAGCAGCAGGCACATCAAACGTTGACAGTTGACCTCATGCATGCCAGCGATTATGAGAAGCCCACGCAAATCCGACGACCTTTCGGGTTTCCATGACGGCAAGCATCGATAATTTATTCCTCTGCCGGCCACCGAATGCTTGATCTGCGTCTCAAACGAAGAGCAACAGATGCCGGCCCGACCGGCGCCCAGGTCTCCGATCGCGTCACCGGGCCCTGGGCGAGGCAGCTCACATGGCTGTGCCGGACAAACTGAGACCAGGCGATGCGCCACAAGATCGAGCGACGCCGAACGGCAAACGGCGAACCAGCCGTGATGCGGGGTTTCCGGGGGCTCGGCCCCCGGAGCAGACAAGACGTGAGGCCCCGGTCCGCGCTTTCCGCGGACAGAGGCCTCCGACTCACGTGGGCGCGGTAGGTTTCGAACCTACGACCCCTCGCTTGTAAGGCGAGTGCTCTCCCACTGAGCTACGCGCCCGATCTCCAGTGAAGACCGGAGCCGTCATCCTACCTTGTCGGCTGATCGTCGGCCGAGGGTGGCGAGGGCCGTTCGCCAGGTGGTCTGCTCCCTGGTCTGGCCGGGGGTGGCCATCTCGGCGAATCGGACGGTGCCCGTCTCGTCGATGAGGAAGGTTCCCCGGTTGGCGATGCCGCGCTCGTCGTCGAAGACGCCGTACGCGGTGGCCACCGCGCCGTGTGGCCAGAAGTCGGCGAGCATCGGGAAGTCGAAGCCCTCCCGCGTCGCCCACACCTTGTGGCTGTAGACCGAGTCGACGCTGACCGTGAGCACCTGCAGGTGCTCGCCGGCGTAGACGTCCAGGTTCTCCTGGATCTCGGTCAGCTCGCCCTGGCATCGACCGGTGAACGCCAGTGGGTAGAACACCAGCAGGACCGCTTTGCGACCGTGGAAGTCGCTGAGGCGGACCTCCTGGTTGTTCTGGTCCTTGAGGACAAAATCGGGGGCTGCGGCTCCCACGTCGATGGGCATCGGCCCACCCTACAACGCCCGTAGGCCGGCGCCGGTGAAGGCGCCGACCTGGGCTGAGGGGCCAGTGAGCTACTTCTTCTTGGCAGCGCCCCGGGGGGAGACCAGGCGTGCCCCGGTCCAGTCCTTGCCGGCGTTCACCGTCGAGGTCTGCTGCAGCCCCGACGCGGGGGCCGACTCACTGATCTCGCTCGGCTCGACGTGTCCGTCGCGGCCGGCTTTCGGGGTCAGCAGCCACACCACGCCGTTGTCGGCGAGGGGGCCGAGAGCATCGGTGAGAATCTCGAAAAGGTCACCGTCGCCGTCGCGGTACCACAGCAATACCGCGTCGACCACCTCGTCGGTGTCCTCGTCGACCAACTCACCGACGCGTTCGGTCAGGGCGTCACGGAGATCCTCGTCGACATCGTCGTCGTAGCCCATCTCCATGACCACCATGTTCGGCTCCAGGCCGAACCGGTCCGCCAGGCTGCGTACGCCGTCGGCCTGACCCGCGGTCGCGCTCACTGTCCAAATCCTCCTAGCCGTCAACGAAAAAATTCCCGAACCTTTGGGGTAGTCCACACATTCCGGGGCCGGTGCGCAAGTGGCACACCGAGTGTGTGGCAATTTACCGCGCCAGCAGGGTGTGGGCACCCTGTGTGATGGCATCCTCTCCCACGAGAACGTGCTGGGCGGCGGGACCCAGCGGAACAGGGGCGTCAGCGGCCGCCACTCGGCGGACGGATCCGACAAATGCCCCATCCACCAGGGCGGCCAGCACCCCTTCCCCGACACCACCGGACCGCCGGGTCTCGTCCACGATCAGCACGCGCCCGGTCATCCCGGCCTCACGGACCAGATCGGCCGTGGGCAGCGGGTTCAGCCATCTCAGGTCGACCACCCGGGAACCGTACCCGTCGGCGGCAAGCTGTGCGGCGACACGCAGCGACATGCGCACCCCGTTGCCGTACGTCACGATCGTCAGATCCTGGGCGGAGCCGAGCCCGTAGGTGCGGGCCCGGCCGATCGGAACGTGGTCCTCGGCCCACTCACCGGGCGCCGGATACGGGGCGAGCCACTCGTTGTCGCCTTGCTGATAGAGGTCCCTCGTCTGGTAGAGGGCGACCGGCTCGAGGAAGACGCTGACGGTCCCGTCGACGGCCGCGGCGGCGAGGCAGGAGCGCAGCATCGGGGCGGCGTCGGCGGCACGGGCCGGGACCGCCACGACGAGGCCGGGCACGTCCCGCAGGGCGGCCACGGTGTTGTCGTTGTCGAGATGGCCGCCGACCCCGAAGGGCTGGGCCAGACCGGGAACCCTCAGGACCATCGGATTGCGGTACGCCCCGGCGGACAGGTGCCCCATGGTGGCCGCCTCGGTCCGTAGCTGCTCCAGACCGCCCCAGAGGGCCGCCAGGCCGTCCAACTCGGGAACGGGCAGCAGACCGGCCGTCCCGGCTCCCAGGGCCAGTCCGAGGATCGTGGTGGTGTCCGGCGGGCTGTCGAAGATCCGGTCGCCGTCCCGGGCGTGCAGCCCGGCGGTGACGCCGTGCCGCCCGCCACGGGTGGTGGCCGGCCCGAAGACGAGCAGACCGGGATAGGTGGCGAGGGCGTCGGTGAGGGTGGCGCCGATGGTCTGGGCCAGTGTCATCGGGGCGGCGTCCTCGGGCAGCCGGCCGTCGAACAGCCGCTCCCGGACGGCCGTCTCGGGGACCTCACCGGCGGTCTGGGCGACCCGCAGCGGGCGGCGTGGCGCGAGGGTGCCGGCGATCTCGCCGAGGGCGGCCAGTTTCGGCTCGCCGAGCACCTCCTCGGCGGCCTTGCGGACCTGCCAGCCGACCTCGTCGTAGCGGGTGAGCACCTCGTCCGGCGTGTACAGCCCGGCCTCGGCGAGCAGCCGGGCGGTGTCGATCAGCGGATCCCGCCCGGGATCCGGCTCGCCGGCCGGCCCGAGCAGGTGGACGGTGGCCAGGTGCAGGACGGCGGGCCGGCGCTCGGTGCGGACGAACTCCACCGCCTCGGCGGCGGCGTCGAACACCGCGGCGAGGTCGCAGCCGTCGGCGTACGAGTACCGCAGGCCGGGCCGCCCGCGCAGCACCCGGGCGGTCCAGCCGTCCGGGTCCGGCCCGCCGGGAGTGTCGTCCTCGCACACCAGCAGCAGCGGCACCCGCTGCCCGGCGAAGTCGAGCCGGCCGGCCACGTCCAGCCCGGCGACCCCACCGGCCCGGCCGGGCGCGCCGTCACCGAACGAGGCCACCACGATCGCGTCGTCCGGCCAGGCCCGCCCGTCGGAAGAGCCCTCGAGAAGGCCGGACCGACGATCGGAAGAGCCCTCAAGAGGACCGGACCGGCCATCGGAAGAGCCCTCGAAAGAGCCGGACCGGCCATCGGAAGAACCCCCCGAAGAACCGGACCGGGTGAGCGCGTGCGCCAGGCCGGCCGCGCGGGGCAGGTGGCTACCCCCGGCGGAGAGGGCCGGGATCAGGTGCAGAGCCGGATTGCCGAAGATCTTGTCGCGCCCGCCGGTGATCGGGTCGCGGACCGACGCGACCACGCCGCGCAGCACGTCGCGGGCGGCCTCCTCGAGACGGCGGGCCCGGTCGGCGCCGCTGGTGGCGGACGCGTCGGCCGCCCGTACGCAATAGAAAGCCGCGGAGCGGTGGTGGAGAAGGGCCGGATCGTCGCCGCGCAGCACCGCAGCCACCGCGGCGCCGCCCTCGTGCCCGGACGACGCGGCGGTGTGGAAGCCCTCGTTGAAGCTGCGCAGCCAGCGCGCGGCGAGATCGAGGTGGCGGCTGGTCAGCTGGGCGTCGAAGAGGTCCTTCGCCTGGGCGCCGGTCAGACCGGTGCCGTCCCGGACCGGATCGCCGGGGGCACGCCCGGTCTCCGGTGTCCGCAGGGCCGAGACCGCTTCGCGGAACCGCTCGTCGAGGCTTTGCGGGGTGGTCACGAGATTCAGCATTCCCGACGCGGGCCGGTAGTACCACTGCGAGATGGTTCGATCTGCCACACACGACAGGTGACGCGGTGGTCTACTCAGAGACATGATCTTGCGGTACGCCGCCCTGCGCCTGCTGCAGTGCGCCGGCTGGGTGGCCGGGGCCACAACGGTGTTCCTGCTGCTCGATCTGTACACATAGGCTCGGGCGATGCGTAGCGAGTTGATCACTGTTCGGACCGGCGGCTCTCCCGTCGTCGAGGACATCACCCGGGAGGCCGCGGATTTCGTGCGGTCCGAGCAGGACGGTCTGCTGCACGTCTTCGTGCCGCACGCGACGGCCGGTCTGGCGATCATCGAGACCGGGGCCGGTTCGGACGACGACCTGCTGACCGCGATCGACGACCTGCTGCCCACCGAGGACAAGTGGCAGCACCGGCACGGTTCCCGCGGGCACGGCCGGGATCACGTGCTGCCCGCGTGGATCCCGCCGTACGCCACCCTGCCGGTGATCGGCGGCGAGATCGCACTCGGCACCTGGCAGTCGATCTGCCTGGTCGACCCGAACGGTGACAATCCGATCCGCCAGGTCAGGTTCTCGTTCCTGAAGGGGTGAGCACGCCTGCAGGGGTGAGCACGGTCCGGGCCACTCCCGGCGGGGTCTGCGGTCGGCCGGGCGCGCCGGCGAGCACCACGTTCTCCGGGTAGAGCCGCCCCAGCAGCGCGAGCAGCACCAGGTCGTCCCCCTCGGCGGGCAGCACGGCGTCCCCGTCGGTGTTCTCCACCAGGCCGGGTGCGGTCAGCACCGGCCAGGCGCCCAGCACCGGTCCGTCGCCGGCTGCCGGGCCGCCACTGGCGAACCGGTGGCCGCGCAGCGCCTGTCCCAGATCCACCCGGGTGGTCGCACCGTCCCGGGTGACCTCGATCACTGCGGTGCGGACGCCGTCCTTCGCCGGGGTCGCGGTGATCCGCGCGGCGAGCGGTCCGCCTCCGGTCGCCGTTCCCACCCCGATCGCGGCGGTACGACCCTCAGCCGCATAGTCCTCGACGGCCGGCACCCAGGTCGCGTCCGTCCCGCCGGCGCCCGGCCGCCACCGGAGCAGGTACCGCGGCGCCGCCAGGACGTCACCGTCCACCACCGCCGGCAGCACGGTCCCGCCGTCGTGGTCGAACCCGTACCCGGCCGGCCCGCCGTCCCCGGTGACCACCCGCCGGGCGTACTCCACCACGCTCGTGTGCCGGACCCGGCGGAACAGCAGCTCGGCCAGGAACCGCTCGCGCGCCTGTTCGGTGTGCCGCAGCCCGCGCGGGGTGACCAGCAGCGGCGTCTCCCGCCAGTTCGCGAAGGGCAGCAGCGCGTCCCGCAGCAGCACGGTCTGGTGCAGCCACTCGTTGTAGAGCTGGATGGCGACTGGCCCGCCCCGGGCGCCCATCAGCATCTCGGTGGCGTCCGGGGTGAGCAGGTGCCCGTCGCAGCGGCTGCGGACCACGAGCGGCCCGGCCGGGAACCCGATCGGCGCGGCGGCCAGCCGGGCCAGGGCGTCCCCGGCCCACGCCGCCAGCTCGGCGCCGATCGCCGCGGCCTGTCCGGCGAACTCGCCGGCGCTCGCGGTCAGCGGCAGCGACGTCTCCCGCCCGGCGGTGGCGAGGGTGGCCCGGATCTGGGCGTTCAGGACTTCCGGGTCGAAGCCGGTGACGGCGTCCGCGACCCCTTGGAGCAGGGGTTCGAGGGTGGTCGCGAACCGTTCCGCGGTCATCGCGGAACGCTCCGGCAGGGTGTTCCAGCGATCTGCTCCGAGCATGGTGTCCTCCGATACTTGATCGTTCGTTACAGAATTCAGGTACGAAAAAATCAGTCCAGGATCGACAGGGCGACCTCCAGGTGACCGGCCAGCACCCGCTCGTCCGGGGTCACCTTCACGGTGATCAGCAGGCCGTTGAGGAAGGTGACCAGGAAGCCGGCGAGTGCCACCGGATCGTGCCGGGTGGTGATCTCGCCCCGGGCGGCCGCGGCGGTGAGCAGCCCGGTCAGGGCGACGGTGGAGGCGGCCATCGCGTCCCGCACGAAACGGCCGGTGGGCGCGTCACCGGGGAGCCGCTCGGCGGCCGCGTTCACGAAGAGGCAGCCGCGGCCGGTGGCGAGCCGGATCCGCTCCAGCAGCATGTCCCGCAGCACCGCGCGGACGTCGCCGCCGGTCGCCAGCTCGGCGAGCGCGGTGGCGGCCAGACTGTCCCGGTAGTGCTCCAGGGCGGCCCGGTACAGACCGTCCTTGTTACCGAACGCTGCGTAGAGCGAGCCCTGCCCGACACCGAGCCGCTCGGTCAGGTGGCGCACCGAGGTGGCCTCGTAGCCCCGCTCCCAGAACAGGTCCATGGCCTGGGCGACCGCCCGCTCGGTGTCGAACTCCCGCAACCTGGCCATACCCGTACCCTAGCCGGTTCTGGATCGGTCGTTCAAGATAGCTCACGGCCCATATTTCTCAGCCGTTTACCAGTGTGTCCACAAAGTTACTGCTCAGTACATGTGTCGCGCATCGCTGAGACCGTGGGTAGGCGTGACGCGGCGCACGGCAAGGGGGCAGGATGGAGGCCTGTTCCGAGCGATTCGCCACCTAGATCGCCCGGAGGTCCGACACTCACACCCTGAGGATTGCCTGTGGCCACGGAGCGCAAGCGCCCGGTGATCAGCGATGGCCTGCCGAGCCAGCTTCCTGACATCGACCCCGAGGAAACAAACGAGTGGGTCGAGTCGCTCAACGGAGTCATCGACGAACGCGGCGCCAAAAGAGCCCGTTATGTGATGTTGCGCCTGCTCGAGCGGGCCCGGGAGCGACAGGTCGGCGTTCCTCCACTGACATCCACGGACTACATCAACACCATCCCGCCGGAGCGCGAGCCCTGGTTCCCCGGCGACGAGTTCGTCGAGCGGCGGATCCGCGCCTACATCCGGTGGAACGCCGCGATGCTGGTGCACCGCGCGCAGCGCCCGGAGATCGGCGTCGGCGGGCACATCTCGACCTACGCGTCCAGCGCCAGCCTCTACGAAGTGGGCATGAACCACTTCTTCCGGGGCAAGGACCACCCGGGCGGCGGTGACCACATCTTCTACCAGGGTCACGCCTCCCCCGGCATGTACGCGCGGGCGTACATGGAGGGCCGGCTGACCACCGACCAGCTCGACGGTTTCCGCCAGGAGCTGTCGCACCCGGGTGGCGGCCTGCCGTCGTACCCGCACCCCCGCCTGATGCCGAACTTCTGGGAGTTCCCGACGGTCAGCATGGGCCTCGGCCCGCTGAACGCGATCTACCAGGCGCGGTACAACCGGTATCTGCACAACCGCGGCATCAAGGACACCAGCCAGCAGAACGTCTGGGCGTTCCTCGGCGACGGCGAGATGGACGAGGTCGAGTCGCTCGGCGCGATCGGCCTGGCCGCCCGCGAGGAGCTGGACAACCTCACCTTCGTGATCAACTGCAACCTGCAGCGTCTCGACGGCCCGGTGCGCGGCAACGGCAAGGTCATCCAGGAGCTGGAGTCCTTCTTCCGCGGCGCCGGATGGAATGTGATCAAGGTCGTCTGGGGCCGCGAGTGGGACTCGCTGCTCGCCGCCGACACCGACGGCGCGCTGGTCAACCTGATGAACGTCACGCCCGACGGTGACTACCAGACCTACAAGGGCGAGTCCGGGGCGTACGTGCGCGAGCACTTCTTCGGCCGTGACCCGCGCACTCGCAAGCTCGTCGACCCGATGAGCGACGACGACATCTGGAACCTCAAGCGCGGCGGGCACGACTACCGCAAGCTCTACGCGGCCTACAAGGCGGCCACCGAGCACACCGGTCAGCCGACGGTGATCCTGGCGAAGACCGTCAAGGGCTGGACGCTGGGTTCGCACTTCGAGGCGCGTAACGCCACGCACCAGATGAAGAAGCTGACCCTGCCCGACCTCAAGGGCTTCCGGGACCGCCTCTACCTCGACATCAGCGACAAGCAGCTCGAGGAGAACCCGTACCTCCCGCCGTACTTCCACCCCGGTGAGAAGTCCGACGAGTACCAGTACATGATGGAGCGCCGCCGGGAGCTGGGCGGTTCGATCCCGAGCCGGCGGACCAAGGCGAAGTCCCTGGCCATCCCGGAGCAGAAGGCGTTCGACGGGCTGAAGGCCGGCAGCGGCAAGCAGAAGATCGCCACCACGATGGCGTTCGTCCGCCTGCTCAAGGACCTGATGCGGGACAAGGAGTTCGGATCCCGCTGGGTGCCGATCATCCCGGACGAGGCCCGTACCTTCGGGATGGACTCGCTCTTCCCGACCAAGAAGATCTACTCGCCGCACGGCCAGACCTACACCTCCGTGGACCGGGAGCTGTTCCTGTCCTACAAGGAGGCGACGAACGGCCAGATCCTGCACGAGGGGATCAACGAGGCGGGTTCGACCGCGAGCTTCATCGCCGCCGGCACGTCCTACGCGACGCACGACGAGCCGATGATCCCGCTCTACATCTTCTACTCGATGTTCGGGTTCCAGCGGACCGCCGACGAGCTGTGGGCGGCCGCCGACCAGATGACCCGGGGCTTCCTGCTCGGCGCCACCGCCGGCCGCACCACGCTCAACGGTGAGGGCCTGCAGCACGAGGACGGGCACTCGCTGCTGATCGCGGCGACCAACCCGGCGGTGGTCTCCTACGACCCGGCGTTCGGCTTCGAGATCGCGCACATCATGCGCGACGGCCTGCACCGGATGTACGGGGAGAAGCAGGAGAACATCTTCTACTACCTCACCATCTACAACGAGCCGGCGATCCAGCCCGCCGAGCCGGCGAACCTCGACACCGAGGGCCTGCTCAAGGGCATCTACCGGTTCAGTGAGAGCAGCCTGCAGGACGGCCCGAAGGCGCAGATCCTCGCCTCCGGCACCGGCATGCGCTGGGCTCTGAAGGCCCAGGAGCTGCTGGCCCAGGACTGGGGGGTGAGCGCCGACGTCTGGTCGGTCACGTCCTGGACCGAGCTGCGCCGGGACGCGATCGAGGCGGAGGAGCACAACCTGCTCCACCCGAGCGACGCGCCCCGCAAGCCGTACATCCAGCAGAAGCTGGAGGTGACCGAGGGCCCGTCGGTGGCGGTCAGCGACTGGATGCGGGCGGTGCCCGACCTGATCAGCCGCTGGATCCCGAACGGGTACACCTCGCTCGGCACCGACGGCTTCGGCATGAGCGACACCCGGCACGCGCTGCGCCGCCACTTCCACGTGGACGGCGAGTCGGTGGCCGTGGCGACGCTGCGCCAGCTGGCCCTGAAGGGCCTGGTCCCGGCGCACGTGCCGGGCGAGGCGGCCAAGAAGTACGCGATCGACGACGTCAACGCCGCGCCGGTGGGCGAGACCGGCGGCGACTCGTAGGAACCGCACCGGGAAAGGGGGCCCCTCGGGGCCCCCTTTTTTTATGCCGGGACGTAGCTGATGACCTCGACGCCGGTCGCCGAGCGCCAGCTGCCGGAGTGGGTCAGGGCGAGCCGGGTGCCCGGCTCCCACAGCCGGGTGCCCTCGCCGACCACCACCGGGTAGATCATCAGGCGGTACTCGTCGATCAGGTTGTGCCTGGTCAGATAGTTGACCAGGGTGCCGCTGCCGTTGATCAGGAAGGTGCCGGACCCGGCCTTCAGCTCGGTGACCGCGTCGGCCACCTCGCCGGTCAGGAAGGTCGCGTTCCACTCCGGATCGGTGAGCGTGGTGGTGGCCACGTGCTTGGGCATCGCGTTCATCTTGACCCCGAAGTGCCCGGTCTCGGCCTCCATCTGCGGCCAGGCCGCCTTGAAGCCCTCGTAGGTCCTGCGCCCGAGCAGCAGCGCGTCGGCCTCCTGGAGGTTGGAGTCCTGCCACGCGCCGAGTTCCTCGTTGAAGTACGGCCCACTCCAGACCGGCTCCTCGAACACGCCGTCGAGGGTCACGTACTCCACCGCAACGATCTTGCCCATCGCCCTCACCCCTCTGTCTGCGACTGTTTCCCCCGCAACGAGCCGTTGCCGTACTCAGTGGCGGGGACCGGACTTCTCAAATCCGGCCAATCGCTGCCGATGAGCACGTCGTGGGATTCCGCATCAGTCACAAGCTGCTTCTTCTCGGTCTCGGGAGCGTACTCATCACCGCTGTCCTGCTGGTCGCCGTCGGCGCCTGGCAGAGCAGCCGGTTCGCCGACAACACCGAGCGGGAGGTGCTGCGGCAGAACCAGGCGGCGCTCCGGCAGAGTGCCGCCGACGTCAGCTCGCTCGTCCGGACCGTCGGCGACGAGGTGCAGGAGGGCGTCGACAAGAGCATGAACAGCGCCTCGTCGTTCCTGTCCCAGAACGGCGGCATGCGGACCACCTCCCGGAAGGTCACCTGGACCGCCACCAACCAGGTCACCCAGGAGGCGACCTCGGTCACCGTGCCCCGGGTCGAGATCGGCGGCACCTGGCTGGGCCAGAACACCGACCTGAAGAAGACCACCACGTTCGTCGACGACGCGAAGGAGCTGTCCGGGGCGGACGTCACGGTGTTCCAGCGGATGAACGCGGCAGGTGACCTGCTGCGGGTCGGCACCACCGTCAAGTCGGCCAAGGGCACCCGGGCGATCGGCACCTACATCCCGGCGACCGCGGACGGCAAGCCGAACGCGGTGGCCGCGGCGATCCTGGCGGGCAAGACGTACCGGGGCGTGGCCGCGGTGGTCGGCACCCCGTACATCACCGTCTACGAGCCGATCAAGAACTCCGCCGGCGACGTGACCGGCGCGCTGTTCGTCGGTGTCCCGCAGGCCGACGCGCTGGCCACCCTGACCGAGGCGATCGCCGAGACGAAGATCCAGACCAACGGCTGGGTCGCCGTCTTCAGCACCGCCGCCGCGGACAAGGGCCGGATCGTCGCCTCCAACCTGGCCGACGCGGTCGGCAAGGTCGCGCTGGACGGCACCGACGCCGCGGGCGTGCGATACGTGGAGGAGATCGTCACCAAGGCGCCGGAGCTGACCGACGGCGGGACCTGGCAGAGCACGTACCAGCTGGCCGGAGCCGCCGGGGCGCCGGCCGGGGACACCACCACGTCGGTGGCGTTCTACGCGCCGTACCAGTGGGCGGTGACGGTGGGCGGGTACGACGCCGACGCCGCGACCGCGGTCACCGTGGTCCGCGACGGCCGCGGGACGATGCTGACCTGGTTCGTGGTCGTCGGGGTGCTGCTGGCCCTGGCGGGCGCCGCCCTGGCGTACCTGCAGGCCTCCCGGATCTCCCGGCGGATGGCCCGGCTGACCGGCGGGCTGCAGCGGCTCGCCGACCACGACCTGACCGTCCGGATCGACGACAAGGGCTCGGACGAGATCGGCGAGGCAGCCACCGCGCTGAACACCGCCGCCGTCGAGCTGCGCGCGGTGATGCGGGAGGTGACCACCGCCTCCGACGAGGTGACCGGCACCGCCCGGCGGGTCAGCAGCACCGGCGGCGAGATGTCGGCCGCCGCGGACACCGCCGCGGACCGGGCCGGCTCGGTCGGCTCGTCGGCGGAGACCGTGTCGCTGGTGGTGCAGACCGTCGCGGCCGGCGCCGAGGAGATGGGCGCGTCGATCAGCGAGATCTCGCACAACGCCCAGGAGGCCGCCCAGGCCGGCCGGGACGGGGTCGGCCTGACCGCGGCCGCCTCCGAGGTGATCGCCGAACTGCGGGCGTCCACCGCGAAGATCACCGACGTGGTCCAGCTGATCGCCACCATCGCCGAGCAGACCAACCTGCTCGCCCTGAACGCGACCATCGAGGCGGCCCGGGCCGGCGAGACCGGCAAGGGCTTCGCGGTGGTCGCCGGCGAGGTCAAGGAACTGGCCCAGGAGACCGCGCGGGCCACCGAGGACGTCACCGCGCGGGTGGCCGCGATCAACGCCGACACCGCCCGCGCGGTCCAGGCCATCGACGCCATCTCCGAACGGATCGCCCAGGTGAACGACTATCAGACGGCGATCGCGGCGGCGGTCGAGGAGCAGGCCGCCACCACCGCCGAGATGGCCCGCAACATCGCCGAGGCGGCCGGTGGCAGCCGGGACATCGCCGACGGCATCAACACGGTGAGCGGGGCGATGCAGAGCACCCGCCAGTCGGTGGTGTCGTCGCACCGGGCCGCCGACGAACTGGCCGCCACCGCCCAGCGGCTCACCGGTCTGGTCGGCCGGTTCACCGTGTGAGAGTCGTCTCGGTACGCTGGTGCGGTGACTGTTCGCGTACGCTTCGCCCCCTCTCCCACCGGCATGTTCCACGTCGGCGGCGCCCGCACGGCGCTGCAGAACTGGATCTACGCCCAGCAGCACGGCGGTGTCTTCGTGCTCCGGATCGAGGACACCGACGCGGCTCGTAACAAACCCGAATGGACCGAAGGCATCCTCGCGGCGCTCGACTGGATCGGCATCGAGCGCGGCACCTACGAGGGCCCCTACTACCAGTCCTCCTACGCTCCCGATCACACCGCCGCGGCGACCCGGCTCTACGGCGAGGGCAAGGCCTACTACTGCGACTGCACCCGGGACGACGTGGTCGCCCGGGCCGGCAACAAGCACTCCGGCTACGACGGCTTCTGCCGCGACCGGGGGCTGGAGGCGGGTGAGGGCCGCGCGCTGCGGTTCCGCACCCCCGACGAGGGCGAGACCGTGGTGGTCGACCTGGTCCGCGGCAAGCCCACCTTCGAGAACAAGCTGATCGAGGACTTCGTCATCGCCCGCTCCGACGGCTCGGCGGTGTTCCTGCTGGCCAACGTGGTCGACGACATGAGCATGGGCATCAACCACGTGTTCCGTGCCGAGGAGCATCTGCCGAACACGCCGAAGCAGCAGCTGCTGTGGGAGGCGCTGGGCCACACCCCGCCGGTGTGGGGCCACGTGCCGGTGATCGTGAACGAGAAGCGGCAGAAGCTGTCGAAGCGCCGGGACAAGGTCGCCCTGGAGTCGTACCGGGACGAGGGCTACCTCGCCGCCGCCATGCGCAACTACCTGATGCTGCTCGGCTGGGCGCCGTCCGGGGACCGGGAGATCGTCCCGTGGTCGGTGATCGAGGAGGAGTTCAAGCTCGACGAGGTCAACCACGCTCCGGCCTTCTTCGACGTGAAGAAGCTGCGGGCCTTCAACGGGGAGTACATCCGGGCCCTGTCGGTGAGTGAGTTCACCCAGGTCTGCGCCCCGTGGCTGACCGGCACCGAGACCATCCCGGCCCCGCCGTGGGCGCCGGCGAAGTTCGACGCCGAGATCTTCGCCACCATCGCCCCGCTGGCACAGACCCGGATCGCGGTGCTCGCCGAGATCGTGGAGAACGTCGACTTCCTCTTCCTGGACGAGCCGGTTCAGGAAGAGGCGTCGTGGGCGAAAGCGATGAAGGAGGGCGCGGCGGACATCCTGGACGGCGCCGCGGCCGCCTTCGCCGCCCTTCCGGACTGGACCGCGGACTCCCTGAAGGCCGCACTCGAGGCGGTCGGCGAGGCGCGAGGTCTCAAATTGGGTAAGACCCAGGCGCCGGTACGGGTGGCGGTGACCGGTCGGACGATCGGCCTCCCGCTTTTCGAGTCTGTCGAACTGCTCGGCCGGGACCGTACGCTGGCGAGGATTTCCGCAGCTCGCGCCCGTCTCTGAGGCGTTCACCCGGTTCGCCGGCGCGCTGTGGACAGCGGGCCGGCGAACCGGGTGACCACCACCCCCACCGTTTGCACGGGGTGGGTACTATTCGGCGGCTGATCAACGGCCGTTGCGTCTTCACGGCCATCCCCCACATGGCTCCAATTCACCCGGCCTCAAGATGCGGGCGAAGCCATGTCGGGGAAGGCTGAAGACCTGGGGCCGTTTGCGCGGTTCCACCACCGGGCAACGAGCAGCGGGTCGCGTGGATCCATGTCCATCCAGGGCGGGGGAGGTTCGGATGGTGCGGGGCACGATCAGAAGGCTGGTGTCGGGGGCCACGGCTGCCGCCGTGGCGCTGGCGCTGTCGTTCGGGGCGGCGCCGGCCGCTCAGGCAGCGCCGAAAGCGGCACCGAAACCGACAGTGGTCTCGATCGCCGGCGGCGATCTGGCCGAGGCGATCCTGGTCCGGCAGGAGGAGCGCCCGAAGCTCTTCCAGATGCTGATGACCGAGGTCGGCTGGCTGTCCACGGCGTCATCGTCGACATCGTCGTCGACGACGGCTCCGAAGGCGGCGAAACTCGGACCGAAGTACACGGTGACGCTCCTGGTCCAGGACGCGCCGAACCAGGTCTACAACCTCTACCCGCTGGCCGCCGGTGGCCCGCGGGCACACCGCCCGGCCAAGCAGCCGAGCGGTAAGAAGCCGGAAGGCTGGTTCTACGGCCGGCTCTCGATGCCGGAGGCGCTGCGACTCAGCGGCGCCCCGCTGGGCGAGGGCAAGCCCGATGTCGTGAGCAACGGCATCGGCGGTGGCGTCGGGACCGACCTGGCCGAGGACGAGACGAGCGCGATGACCGAGGTCACCGAGGCGTTCGGCGAGTTCCGGCGGCTGTTCCTGCTCAACGGGGCGCTGCTGCTGGTCATCCTCACCGGGTTGGCCGGCATGGCGTTCCTCATCCGCCGGCGGGTCTGACGCCCTCCGGCAGTTCGGCGCTCTTCGAGGGCGTCGTTGAAGTCGCTCTCTCCGAGGGCGTCGCCGCGTTCTCGACCAGGCGGACCAGATCCTCCAGGTCGGCATCGAACTCGGCGGCGCCCTCCAGCGTCTCCGGGTTCGATCCGGGCAGCCCGCCGGTGACCTCACCGGTGGTGTAACCGAGCAGGAACGCGCAGATCAGCCGGGCCGTCCGGGGCACCTCGGCGGCGGGCACCCGCGCGTCGCTGAGGATGTTCTGCAGCGCACCGGCCAGCCAGGCCGCCGACGGACCGGCCGCCGACCGGTTCAGCAGCAGGGGGAAGGCACTGGGGTGCGCGCGGGCCAGAGCCCGGACCGCCCGGCCGACCGCGCACAGGCGGTGCTTCCAGTCGATGTCCGAGGGGTCGCCGCCCACGGCGCTGCCCAATTCCAGGTGCAGCAGGTCGACCAGGCCGTCGAGCAGGGCGTCCTTGCCCCCGACGTACGGGTAGAGCGCCATCGAGGTGAGCCCGACCCGTTCCGCGACGGCCCGCATCGACATCGCCGCGAGCCCACGTTCGTCCACCAGGGCGAGCGCCTGATCGAGGATCTGCCGTCGTTTGTCATCCACCACCCCAACCTGACCAGTACGACGGTCACCTGGTGGCGAAACGCGCCCGTAACCGCCGGGCACTCACCCGATCGGGGGCGTTCTCAGCACCAGCGGCCCGGTGGGCGGCCCCGTCCGGCGGCGCGGCGGCGCGGGCGGACCGCGCCGTGCAGGTGGGCGCCGGCCCAGCCGCGGAGGTCGGTCTTGCAGCCGACCCGTCCCGTACCGGTCTCGGCCACCGGCTCCTCGTCGGCCGGCAGCACTGCCGGGTCGTCGACGGCGGGATCCCTGTCGGTGCGCGCGAACGCGTCGTCCCGTTCCATCATCTCGCCTCCTCGATCCGTGCCCTCGGCACCGGCTTCCGGCACCGCTTCCTCATCGGCACCGCTTCGCCCGGTGTGAGGTCCTGACCCGCGAAGCGCGGCAGGACCCGTTCCCCGCCCGGACCACCGTCCGACACCTTGCCAGGTCACCGACAGAAATCACGGGAGAGGCGCACCGCTACAGCGGGCAATTGTCATAAAACCCCCTAAACCTCCCGCTGTCCCCGGCTTTCTCTCCTGTCATCCGGATGCCGGACGCCCGCACCGGCGTGCAACCCTGTGCCCGTGGCAGACGACGACACCGGTCCAGCGGCCGCCGGGCACCCGGACAGCCCGGCCAAACCGCTGCTCCCGGGCACCCTGCGCCGGATCGAACGGCACGCGGGCGCCCTGGCCAGCTCGGCGGTGACCCGGATGGACGAGACGCTGCCGTGGTTCCGGGCGCTGCCCGCCGATCAGCGGTCCTGGGTGATGCTCGTCGCACAGGCGGGCGTCCGGTCCCTGGTCGAGTGGCTGCGCTCGGGCGGCACCGTCGCGGTCAGCACCGAGATCTCCGACGAGGTGTTCGCCGCCGCGCCGCGGGCGCTGGCCCGGGTCATCACGCTCACCCACACCGTGCAGCTGATCAAGGTGACCATCGACGTCGCCGAGGCCGAGGTGCCCGGGTTCGCCGAGGAGGGTGAGCACGAGGCGCTGATCCAGGCGATCCTGCGGTTCTCCCGGGAGATCGCGTTCTCCGCCGCCCGGGTCTACGCGCGAGCCGCCGAGTCCCGCGGCGCCTGGGACGCCCGTCTGCAGGCGCTGCTGGTCGACGCCCTGCTGCGCGGCGACTCCTCGGACGTGCTGGCCAGCCGGGCCGCCGCGCTGGGCTGGGCGGACGCCCCGCCGGTGGCGGTCGTGGTGGGCCGCTCCCCCGGCGGCGACATCAGCGCCGTGCTGCACGCGGTCTACCGGGCCGCCCGCCGCTCCCGGCTCGAGGTGATCGCCGGCGTGCACGGCGACCGCCTGGTGGTCGTGGTCGGCGGGGCCACCGAACCGGTCGCCGCCGCCACCGCGCTCGACTCCGCGTTCGGCGAGGGCCCGGTGGTCGTCGGGCCCGCGGTCCCCTCGCTGGACCAGGCCACCGAGTCGGCCCGGGCCGCCCTGGCCGGGTTCCGGGCGGCGCAGGCCTGGCCCGGCGCCCCGTCCCCGGTGGCCGCCGACGACCTGCTGCCGGAGCGGGTGCTCTCCGGCGACATGGACGCCCGGCGCAAGCTGCGGCACGACGTCTTCGGGGCGCTGACCCGGGCCGGCAGCGGGCTGCTGGAGACCCTGGACGCGTTCTTCGCCTCGGGGGGTGTGCTGGAGAGCGCGGCCCGGGAGTTGTACGTGCACCCGAACACGGTCCGTTACCGTTTACGGCGGGTCGCCGAGGTCACCGCGCTCTCCCCGCTGGACGGCCGGGACGCCTTCGCGCTGCGGATGGCGCTGACCGTGGGGCGCCTCGACCCCGCGACGTGAGCGGGATCTCTCACCATCCGCGACGCCGTCCGACGGCATGAATCAGGCGCAAACCACCCAAGCCAACCCCCGTTTTGTAGGAACCCTACAAACGCGATCGTAGGGTTTCGTCGTGCCCGGCTACCGCGCAAAGCTCTCCGATCCGGAAGAGTCGGGGACGTGCTCGCCGTACTCTCGCCCGGCCAGGGCTCCCAGAAGCCCGGCTTCCTGACTCCCTGGCTCGACCTTCCCGGCACCGAGGCCCGCCTCACCGAGTGGTCCGCCCTCGCCGGCGTCGACCTGCTGCATCTCGGCACCCGTGCCGACGCCGAGGAGATCAAGGACACCGCCCGGACCCAGCCGCTGCTGGTCGCCGCCGGTCTGCTCGCCGCCGGACAGCTGCCGCTGGACGGCGTCCGGGTGATCGCCGGCCACAGCGTCGGCGAGCTGGGCGCGGCCGCGATCGCCGGAGTGCTCTCCGCCGAGACCGCGATCACCCTCGCCGGGGTCCGCGGCCGGGAGATGGCCGCCGCCTGCGCGCTCGAACCGACCGGGATGAGCGCCGTCCTCGGCGGCGACCCGGACGAGGTGGTCGCCACCATCGAGAAGCACGGGCTGGTCCCGGCCAACCGCAACGGCGCCGGCCAGATCGTCGCCGCCGGGTCTCTGCCCGCGCTGGCCGACTTCGCCGCTGCACCCCCGGCCAGGGCCCGGGTCATCGCGCTCAAGGTGGCCGGCGCGTTCCACACCCCGTTCATGGCGCCCGCCGAGACCGCGCTGGCCGCCGAGGCGGCCGGGGTGACCGTGTCGGATCCGGCGCACACCCTGCTGTCGAACCTGGACGGCACCGCGGTCGGCGACGGCGCCGAGATGCTGCGCCGCCTGATCCGCCAGGTCACCGCCCCGGTCCGGTGGGACCTCTGCATGGCCACTCTCAAGGACCTCGGGGTCACCGGTGTCATCGAGCTGCCCCCGGCGGGCACCCTCGCGGGCCTGATCAAGCGTGAGCTCAAGGGCGACGGGGCTCCCGAGATCGTCACCCTGAACACGCCCGACGACCTTCCCGCCGCCCGCGACCTGATCGCCCGCCTGCAAGGAGAGACACGATGACCGCGGGTTCCCGCATCGCCGCGATGGGCCACTACCAGCCCACGCGTGTGGTCACCAACGACGACCTGGCCAACACCCTGGACACCAACGACGCGTGGATCCGGGACCGGGTCGGCATCGCCGAGCGGCGCATCGCCGGCAACAACGAGTCGGTCGCCGACATGGCCGTCTTCGCCGCGGAGAAGGCCCTGGCCGCCTCCGGCATCACCGCCGCCGACGTCGACATGGTCGTCGTCGCGACCTGCTCGGCCGAGGACCGCTGCCCCAACGTGGCCACCACCGTCGCGGCCCGGCTCGGCATCAAGGCCCCGGCCACGTTCGACCTGAACACCGCCTGCTCCGGTTTCTCCTACGCGCTCGCCACCGCCGACCACGCGATCCAGGCCGGCGCCTCCCGGCACGCCCTGGTGATCGGCGCGGAGAAGCTCTCCGACGTGGTCGACTGGTCCGACCGCACCACCGCGGTCCTCTTCGCCGACGGCGCCGGCGCGGCAGTGGTCAGCGCGGTCCCGGAGGGCGAGGAGACCCAGATCGGGCCGGTGCTCTGGGGTTCCGCCCCGGACAAGGGCGACGCCCTGACCATCGCGGGCTGGCGGCCGTACATCAAGCAGACCGGCCAGGTGGTGTTCCGCTGGGCCACCACCGAGCTGGCGCCGTTCGCGGCCGAGGTGTGCAAGCGGGCCGGCATCGAGCCGTCCGAGCTGGCCGCCTTCGTCCCGCACCAGGCCAACACCCGGATCATCGACGGCATCGTCAAGCGGCTCGGCCTGAGCCCGGACGCGATCGTCGCCAAGGACCTCGTCGAGTCGGGCAACACGTCCGCGGCGAGTGTCCCCCTGGCCCTGTCCAAGCTGATCGAGCGCCGCGAGGTGCCCTCCGGGGCGCCGGTGCTGCTCTTCGGCTTCGGCGGCGGCCTCACCTACGCCGGCCAGGTCATCCGCTGCCCCTGAGCAGCGGTTTCTCCTGACCGACGAGATTCACGACAGATCCGCACCACAGAGAAGAGAGATTCCCACAATGGCAACTCGCGCAGAGATCACCTCCGGCCTCGGTGAGATCCTCGAGGAGGTCGCCGGGGTGAACCCGGACGACGTCGCCGAGGAGAAGTCCTTCACCGACGACCTGGACGTCGACTCGCTGTCCATGGTCGAGGTCGTGGTGGCCGCCGAGGAGAAGTTCGGCGTCAAGATCCCGGACAACGAGGTGCAGAACCTCAAGACCGTCGGCGACGCCGTGAACTACATCGAGGCGAACCACTGACATGAGCAACGTAGACGTCGTCGTCACCGGGCTCGGCGCGACGACCCCGCTCGGCGGGGACGTCGCGTCCACCTGGGACGCCATGCTCGCCGGACGCTCCGGGGTGAGTCCGCTCACCCAGGAGTGGGCCGGTGAACTGCCGGTCCGGATCGCCGCCCAGCTCAAGGTCGACCCGTCCGAGATCATCGACCGGGTCAAGCTGCGCCGGATGGACCGGGCCGAGGCGATGGGCGTGATCTCGGCCCGTGAGGCCTGGGCCGACGCCGGTTTCGCCGAGGGCTCGTACGACCCGGAGCGGCTGGCCGTCAGCTACGGCACCGGCATCGGCGGGGTGCTCACCACGCTGGGCCAGAACGAGATCCTGGAGAAGTCGGGACCGCGGCGGGTCAGCCCGCACACGGTGCCGATGCTCATGCCGAACGGCCCCGCGGCGTACATCGGCCTGGAACTCGGCGCCAAGGCGGGCGTCCGCGCCATGGCCAGCGCCTGTGCCACCGGCGCCGAGGCGGTCGCGCTCGCCCTCGACCTGATCCGGCTCGGCCGGGCCGACGTGGTCGTGGCGGGCAGCACCGAAGCGGTCGTGCACCCGCTGCCGATAGCCGGTTTCGCCTCGATGCGGGCCATGTCGACCCGCAACGACGAGCCGGAGAAGGCGTCCCGTCCGTGGGACAAGAACCGGGACGGTTTTGTCCTCGGTGAGGGCGCCGGCACGCTCGTCCTGGAGCGGGCCGACCACGCCGCCGCTCGTGGCGCCCGGGTCTACGCCCGTCTCGCCGGAGCCGGCATCACCTCCGACGGGTTCGACATCGTCCAGCCCGACCCGGAGTGCAACGGCGGCATCCGCGCCATGAAGATGGCGATCCGGGACGCCGGCCTGACCGGTGCCGACATCCAGCACGTGAACGCCCACGCCACCTCGACCCCGGTCGGCGACATGGGTGAAATCAAGGGCATCCGGGAGGCCATCGGCAGCCACCCGATCCTGACCTCGACCAAGTCGATGTCCGGCCACCTGCTCGGTGCGGCCGGCGCGCTCGAGTCGATCGCCACCATCCTGGCCCTCCGGGACGGTGTCATCCCTCCGACCATCAACCTCGACGAGCCCGACGACCGTCTCGATCTGGAGGTCGCGGCCCACAAGGCGCGTTCCGTCGAGCTGCGGGTGGCGATGAACAACTCGTTCGGCTTCGGCGGCCACAACGTGGCGCTGATCTTCACCCAGCCCTGATCCTCCGGGGCTGCCGGCGGACCACCGTGCCGGGACGACTCGGGAAATCGTCCCGGCACGGCTCTCCGGCCCGGCTCTTCTCGACGGAGAGCATAACGAAGGCCAGCTCTCCTTGACGGAGAGCACGACGACGCCCGGCGCTCCTTGACGGAGAGCCGGGCGTTCGTGTGTTCGGGGCTTTCACGGTGACCACCGCGTCCGGCCCGGCGGTCGCGGGGCGGCCCGGCGTCCCGCGGACCTCGCGGGTGGCCACGGGGCCTTACCCGGGCGTACGAGAAAAGGTCATTCAGCGCACGCCGACCGGGGCAGCTTGCCGACCACGATGGGTGACCAGCCGGACGCCTTCGCCTTTCCCGCGATGACGGCCGCCAGCGCGGTGAGTGACAGCTGGCTGGACGAGTAGGTCGCGATCAGGGTCGGCGTCTGCGCCTGGGCGAGCAGACCGGGCGAGTCCATCATCACCGTGATCGCGGCCGCGTCGTCGAGGTCGACACGTTCGTCGCCGTAGCCGACCAGCCGGACGACCGAGCCGCCGGACGTCTGGACCTGCACACCCTGGGCCTGCAGCGCCTTGATCAGGTTGACCCGGGCGACCTCGCGGCTGCCCGGTGCGGTGACCGTGACCGGCCCGGAGATCAGCGGACCGGTGCACGGGCCGCGCAGGACGGTCACGGCGGCCGCGTTGAGGGCGGTGACGGCCTGTGCGTGCGTCTCGGAGCCGACCACGGAGAGTTCCGGCTGCGGGGTCGCCTCGGTGGTGAACTTCAGCGTCAGGACGCGGGTGACCGCCTCGGTGAGGCGCTCCCGGGTGAGCGAGCCGTCCTTCAGCCCGGCCAGGATCCCGTCGCGGGCGGCGCCGATGTCCGGCGGCATCAGGAGCATGTCGTTCCCGGCGTTCAGGGCCCGGACCGCGGCCTCGCCGGCCGGCCACTTCTTCGCGGGCGCCATGTTCATCGCGTCGGTGACCGCCACGCCGGTGAACTTGAGCTGGCCGCGCAGCACGTCGGTCATGATCTTCTTGGAGAACGTGGCGGGCACGCCCTTGTCGACCGACTGCAGGTTCAGGTGGCCGGACATCACCACGCCGGCGCCGGCGGTCACCCCGGCCCGGAACGGCGGCAGGTCCTGGCTCTCCCAGGTCTTCCGGTTCTGGCCGATCAGCGGCAGCTCGTCGTGGCTGTCGGCGGTGGTGTGGCCGTGCCCCGGGAAGTGTTTGATCGCGGCGGCCACCCCGGCCTCCTGCAGACCGCGGACCGAGGCGGCGACCTGCTCGGCGTTGACCTTCGGGTCGCTGCCGAACGAGCGGGAGCCGATCACCCCGCCGCCGCGCGTGTTCAGCGTGTCGGCGACCGGCGCGAAGTCGACCGTGACACCCATCGCGGCGAGCTCCTCACCGGCGGCACGCCAGGCCGCCTCGGTGAGCTCGGGCTTGCGGGCGGCGCCGAAGGCCATCGCGGCCGGCAGCATGGTGACACCCTCGGTGACCCGGGTGACCACGCCGTACTCCTGGTCCATGCCGATCATCAGCGGGGCCGCGGCGGGCAGTTTCCGGGACGCCTCGTGCAGGCCGGTGGTGAGCTCACGGACCTGCTTCGGGTTCTCCACGTTGGTGGTCGGGTTGGTCTTGCTGGTCGGGTCGTCCACGGTGAACCCGACCAGGATCATGCCGCCCAGCCGGTACTTGGTGATCATCTCGGCCGGGGTGTTCACCCCGGCGAGGCCCTGGTTCGCCTTCGCGTTGTCCGCGTCCACCTCGGTCGCGGAACTGCCGTAGGCGTACGGCATCAGGACCTGCCCGGCCAGGTCCTCGTCGCTGAGCCGGGCCACGATCGCGGCCGCGCGGGCGGCCGGATCGGTGGGGTCCGGAGGCTCGGCCGCGGCGCTGGCCACCGTGGGCGCGGGCGCGGCGGCACTCGGCGTGGTCGGCACCGGCGCCGCCTCGTCGCCACAGGCCCCGAGGAACAGAACCAGGGGTACGGCCAACACGCGCTGGAGATTTCTCACGATCGCCATCGAACCAGTACACGGCAATCGTCGCTACTCGGACCCCGAAGGGTGACCCGTCACCCGACCCGGGTGAGCAGCGTCACCGGGGCGCCGTCGCCGGCGTAACGGAACGGCTCCAGTTCCGCGTCCCAGGCGGTGCCGAGCGCCTTCTCCAGCGCATGCGACAGCGCCTCGGGCGCCCGGGCCGAGGACATGATGGCGCGCAGCCGGTCCTCGCCGATCTGGATGTCCCCCGACGCGCCCATGACCCCGTGGAACAGCCCACGACCGGGAACGTGCATGAACCGCTCCCCGTCGACGCCCGGGCTGGGCTCCTCGGTCACCTCGAACCTGATCATGGGCCATTGCCGGAGGGCAGCAGCCAGCTCGGCGCCAGTACCGGACCGGCCGGTCCAGCTGCACTCCGCTCGGCGCATGCTGGGATCGACCGGTTGCACGGTCCATTGCAGTTTGACCGGCGCGGTCAGGACGCGCGCGATCGCCCACTCGACATGCTGGCACACGGCGAGTGGGGTCGAGTGGACGTATACGACGCCACACGTTGGCACGGTGACCTCCCGGAGACCGAGGTGCGTCTTCCCCTACGACCTCGACCGCGGTTGATCGTGTCCCATGATGCCGGGTGGTACGGACGGTGCGCCAGAGAATCCGCAACATCGACTATGGGAGCAGCCGTAGTGGCATACCCTGCCCAACGCCCTTACCTGCTCCGACGGTATGGTTGACCGGCCGTCGTGTAGAGTTGCCACGGCCTTTTTTATCTACTCTTCTCAGCTTTCTCCAAGGAGTACCGCCGTGGCGAGCAACACTTCAAAGACCGCCCGCGCATCAGTCCGCGCCGGCCAGGGCAGCGGTGGCGCCCTCAGCGTGCTCGGTGAGTACAAGTACCTCATCCCGCTCGCCAACGGCCGCTTCGCGTACGTTCGCAACCTGACCAACGGCAAGACCCAGCACCTCCGGACCGACTCGGACGCTTTTGTCGAGGAGATCCGGGTGCTGGCCGCGGCCGGTCACGGTGCCAAGATCCGCACCGAGCTGACCAGCCTGCACAGCATCAACCCGGAGCACGGGTGGGACAGCACCGAGAAGCGCCTCGTGGACGCGGGCGTCTTCGAGGGCTGATCCTCGTAGCATGAAAAAAGGCGCCGCCCGGTGGGCGGCGCCTTTTTTCGCGTCTTCAGTGCAGGAACTCGACCCAGCCGCTGTCCAGGTCGTAGACGGCGCCGACGACGTCCACCCGGCCGGCCTCGATCTCCTCGGCCAGTCCCGGCACGTTCCGCAGCCGCTCGACGGTGCGGACCACGTTGACCCGGATGGCCTTCTCGGTGGCGTCCTCTTCGTCGAGGCCCGCCGTGCGGACCGCCGGGGCCAGCTCGTCGACCAGGTAACCCACGTAGCCCACGTCGCCGCCGACGGTGGCGCCGGCCCGCAGCGCCTCCACGGTCGCGGTCACCGCCCCGCAGCGCTTGTGGCCCACCACGAGGACCAGGGAGACGCTCAGCTCGGCCACCGCGAAGTTGATCGAGCCGATCAGCGAGCGGTCGAGCACGTGCGCGCCGGAGCGGGCCACCGCGATGGAGCCGAAGGACTGATCGAAGATGGCCTCCAGGGGAACCCGGGAGTCGATACAGCCGAACACCAGGGAGTGCGGCTTCTGTTGGTTCGCGGTGGCGGCCGCCTGCGCCACGTCGTGCCCGTACCGGGGGCTGCCGTAGACGAAACGTTTGTTACCCGCGATGAGCTCACTCAAGGCGGCTGCGGGGGTGCTGATCTGGGCGTCGCGAGTAGCCGTCATGGTGCACATTTTGGCTGTCCGAGGCGTCCGATGAGGTGACTGCGAGCTAACTCACTGTTCCGAAAAGTCCGGTCGAAACATGCTGGAAATATCAACGGGCACGAGTGATGCTTATTACCCGCGGGTACTGCGGGGACCGTGAGCCGCACGGAGGTACCCATGATCACGCTTGCCGACGGCGTGCGCCTGCACGTCTCCGTCTCCGGTCCGGAGAACGCCCCGGTCACCGTGGTGCTGTCGCACGGCTGGTGCCAGGACCGGCGCACCTGGCGGCACCAGGTCGAGGCGCTCGCCGGGATGGGCCGCAAGGCGCCGCGGGTGATCGCCTACGACACCCGGGGACACGGCCGGTCCGGCAGCACCGACATGGCCGGCGCCACCCTGGCCCGGCTGGGCGACGACATGGCCGAGGTGATCCGCCGCTACGCGCCCACCGGCCCGGTCGTGCTGGCCGGCCACTCGATGGGCGGCATGACGATCATGGAGTACGCCCACCGGCACCCGGCGGAGTTCGCCTCCCGGGTCTCCGGGCTGCTGCTGGTGTCGACCACCGCCGAGGGCCATGCCCACACCCGGTACGGCCTGCCCCCGCAGCTGGCGCAGGTGCTGCGGCTCGGCGAGACCCTGGGCGCCGGCCTGCTGGCCCGCTCCGGCGCCTGGCGCCCGCACCGGATGATGCTGCCCGCGCTGCGCCCGGCCCTGCGCTGGCTGCTCTTCGGCGACGAGTGCGGCGAGGAGGCCATGCTGCTGACCATGCGCGCCCTGGGCCGGGCCCCGCTGAACTCGATCGGCGGCTTCCGCGGTTCGATCGGCGGCCAGCTGCGCCTGGACACCCTGGCCGAGTTCGGTGACATGCCGGCCGCGGTGCTGGTCGGCGGGCGGGACCGGCTGACCCCGACGGCGTGCGCCGAGTCGATCGCGCGGGCCCTGCCCTGTGCCGAGCTGACCGTGGTGCCCGGCGCCGGCCACATGCTGCCGCTGGAGCGGCCGGACGAGGTGTCGGCGGCTCTGCTGACCGTGGTGCGGCGGGTGGCCCGGCAGGCGAAGCGGGCGCGGCGACCGATCACGGACGGCACCCGCTGCCGGACGGCCGCGTAGTCGTTTCGTTTTCCGGGGAAATGCACACCTCGCGGTGATTCTCCGACGATCCTGAGAAGTTCGCCCCTCCGGGTGCGTTCGACTCGGGCATACGGGCAGGAGTAAGTTCGATTGCCCCCTTCGCGCGAGCGCCTTCGCGCGACTGGTGGTGCGCCATGAGAGGGAGAGCAACGGACTTGAGCGACACCACCGTCCTTCAGCAGGAGATCGCGGTCGAGCAGCAGCACGTGGACCGGGTGTATGCCCGGCTCGCCGAGCTGCGCAGAAACGCGTCACGCGCCGAGAAGGAGGGCTACCAGCTCGCCGGGGTCGGCACCTTCGGGGCCTTGGTCGAGCGGGACGCGATGGTCTTCCACGCGGCCCGCCGCCGGCACGCCCTGGACACCGAGCACGAGGGCCTCGTCTTCGGCCGCCTCGACCAGCTGGACGGGGCCACCCACTACGTGGGCCGGATGGGCATCCGCGACGACGCCTCCAAGCCCCTGGTCGTGGACTGGCGGGCCCCGGCGGCCGCCGCGTTCTACCGGGCCACCCCGGCCGATCCGCTCGGCGTGATCCGCCGCCGGATGATCCAGTCGAGCCGGGAGAGGGTCACCGGCATCGAGGACGACCTCCTCGACCCGGAGGCGGCCCCGGACGGCATGCGGGTGGTCGGCGACGGCGCCCTGCTGGCCAGCCTGGCCAAGGCCACCGGCAAGGGGATGCGCGACATCGTCTCCACCATCCAGAAGGAGCAGGACGACGCGATCCGCTCCCCGGCCGGTGGGGTGACGATCGTCACCGGCGGCCCGGGCACCGGCAAGACCGCGGTGGCCCTGCACCGCGCGGCCTACCTGCTCTACTCCGACCGCTCCCGGTTCGCCGGCGGCGGCGTCCTGGTGATCGGGCCGTCCGGCGTGTTCGTGGAGTACATCGCGGCCGTCCTGCCGTCACTCGGCGAGGACACCGCCACCCTGCGGTCGCTCGGCTCGCTGGTGCCCGGCTGGGACGCCACCCGGGTCGACTCCGGCCCGGTCGCCTCGATCAAGGGCTCACTGCGGATGCGCCGGGTCCTGGAGCGGGCCTCGCACGACGCGGTGCCGGGTGCGCCCACCGAGCTGAAACTGCTCTATCGGGGCACCCTGCTGCGGCTGAACGCGGCGGACCTGGAGCAGATCCGGCGCCGGGTGCTGCAGCGCGGGGCGCGCCGCAACGAGGTCCGCGGGCACGGCTTCGACCGGGTCTTCGACGCGCTGTGGGCGCAGGCCCGCGAGGCGAAACCCAGCGGGCTGCCGGAGAAGCGGGAGTTCGAGTCGGAACTCGCCGACCGCAACGACTTCCGGGAGTTCCTGAAGGCCTGGTGGCCCCGTTTCACCCCGATGCGGGTGCTGCGCTGGCTGGCCGACCCCAAACGACTGCGGGCGTACGCCAACGGGGTGCTGTCCCGGGACGAGATCGCCACGCTGCAGGGCTCGTTCGACGCCCTGGACACCCGGGGGCCCACGATCGCCGACGTGGCGCTCCTGGACGAGCTGGACGAGCTGATGGGCCGGCCCCGCAAGCCGCAGAAGAAGTCGAAGAACCCGTTCCACGTCCGGGACGGGATCCAGGAGGTCAGCACGTTCGCCGACCGGCAGGCCGCCCAGCGCACCCAGCACCTGCAGCGCGAGGAGGACTACCGGGAGTACGCCCACATCGTCGTCGACGAGTCGCAGGACGTGTCGCCGATGCAGTGGCGGATGGTCGGCCGGCGGGGCTCGTACGCCTCCTGGACGATCGTCGGCGACCCGGCGCAGACCGCCTGGTCCGGTGACCCGGAGGAGCTGGACCGGGCCCGGGACAAGGCGCTGGGCACCCGCGCGCGCAACAGCTACGCGCTGACCACGAACTACCGGAACTCGTCGGAGATCTTCGAGGTGGCGGCCCGGGTGATCCGGACGATCATGCCCGATCTGCCGCTGCCGTCCGCGGTCCGCAGCACCGGTGTGGTCCCGGCCGACGTGGTGGCCGGTACCGGAGCCCTGCCGGCCACGGTCCGGGAGCTGACCGAGAAGCAGCTCGCCGAGGTCGACGGCACGATCGGCGTGATCATGCCGGTGCCGCGGCAGACCGAGGTGGCCGGCTGGGTGGCCGGGCTGCCGGAGCGGGTGCAGGTGGTGACCGCGCTGGAGGCCAAGGGCATGGAGTACGACGCGGTGGTCCTGGTCGAGCCGTCCCAGATCGCGACCGACCCGGCCGGGGTCCGCACCCTCTACGTGGCCCTGTCCCGCGCGACGCAGCGCTTGACCACGGTCGGCACGGTCCCCGGCTGGCTGCCCTGACGTCCTAGGGAATCGGCACGGAGACCGCGTCGTACGCGGTCTCCGGGGTCGGTGTGGTGGTGAACCGGGCGTTCGGCAGGTAGAACCGCTTGCCGTACTCGGCGATGGTGGTCGGCACGTCGAAGCCCGGGTCACCGGTCCGGGAGACCACCCGGCCGGCGCCCAGATCGACCTTGGCGATCACGTTGAGCCGGTTCTGCACCACGTAGAGGTTCTTCCCGCGCAGCCACAGGCCGTCGCCGTTGACCACCGTCTCGCCGCCCAGGTCGATCCGGGACGTGACGCCGGCGAACGACACCCGGAACAGGAACCCGGTGCCGGACTGCACGATGATCAGCCCGCGCCCGTCCGGCGTGGCGCTGATCCCGTTGGCGTTGATCACGCCGGGCTGGAGCTGGAAGTCGCCGGTCAGCGGCACCTCCTGAGCGGCCGCGGGCAGGCTCAGCGGCACCTTGAACAGGGTGGCGCTGCGGGAGTCGGTGAACCAGGCGGCGCCGCGGGTGATCACCACGTCGTTGATGAACGTGTCCGGGCCGGCCGGCCGCAGCTGGTACGACTTCACCACGGCGCCGGTGCGCAGGTCGATCACCCGGGCGTCACCGCCGGCCCCACCGGCCACGAAGAGACGGCCACCGTGGATCTTGAGGCCGAGCGAGGCGGTGCTCGGGCCCTCGGTCAGGATCGACCCCCGGCCGGTGCGCAGGTCGGCGCGGTAGATGTCGCCGTCGGCCCGGGATCCGAAGTAGGCGTACGGCTTGTCGCCGATGGCGATACCCTCCGGCTGGAAGCCGCTCGGCAGGGTGATTGTGCGCGGATATGCGCTGGTCGGCGCCGCGACGGCGGGTGCGGCGGTTACCGTCACCGCGAGAGTGGTGAGGCAGAGGACGTTCGCAAGGGTACGGCGAAGCACGAAACTTCCTTTCCGTTGCAGAACGGGACATCAAGATCCCCAGCGTACGCGCGAGGAGAAGGTGACACATGGGAGCCGGCCACGACCACGGGACGCGTGCCTTCCTCGAAGGCGGTGGCGGACATCACCGGCGGCTCTGGTGGGTGGCCGGGCTGCTGACGGTGTTCATGCTGGTGGAGACGGCCGCCGCGATCGGCACCGGATCGCTCGCGCTGCTCTCCGACGCGGGACACATGTTCACCGACGTGCTGGCGATCGGGATGACCCTGGCCGCGATCACCGCCGCGCGCAAGGCCGGCACCACCTCCGGCCGCACCTACGGGCTCTACCGGCTGGAGGTGCTCGCGGCGCTGGCGAACGCGGCCCTGCTCACCGGGGTCGCCGCTTTCGTACTGGTGCAGGCGGTGCGCCGGTTCACCGATCCACCGCACGTGCCGGCCGGGTGGATGCTGGTGGTCGCGGTCGGCGGCCTGGTGGCGAACCTGGTCGCGTTCGGGCTGCTGCGCTCCGGGGCCCAGGAGAACATCGGGGTGCGCGGGGCGTACCTGGAGGTGCTCGGGGATCTGCTCGGCTCGGCCGGGGTGATCGTGGCCGCGCTGATCATCTGGGGCACCGGCTGGACGTACGCGGACCCGATCGTCGCCGTCCTGGTCGCCCTGATGATCCTGCCGCGGACGTTCGCACTGGGCCGGTCGGCGATCCGCATCCTGGTGCAGGCGGCGCCCGAGCACGTGGACATGGCCGAGGTCCGGGACCGGCTGGCCGCCGTGCCGGGTGTCCGCGATGTGCACGATCTGCACGTCTGGACGCTGACCGAGGGGATGGACGTGGCCTCCGCGCATCTCGGCCTGGATCCGCGGGCCGAGTTGGGCGCGGTGCTGGCGGACGCCCGGGAAGCCCTGCACGACGGCTTCCACATCGATCACGCGACGCTTCAGCTGGAACCGGCCGGCCCGGGACACCAGTGCACGCCTACTAGCTGGTGAGGCTATAAACGTCATCTGTACTTTTTGCGATCCGCCACGCCGGATGCGCAAAAAGATAACAATGCGAACATGAGTGACGGGCGTGTCATGGTCTTCGCGCCGGCCCCACAGCTGACGGTGACCATCGAGCAACACCACGATCAACCGGAGCTGCACGTGCATCCGGGCGGTCAGGGCATCTGGCAGACGCGGATGATCACGGTGCTGGGCGCACAGGTGACGCTCTGCACGGCGGCCGGCGGCGAGGTGGGCCGGGTGCTCAGCCCGCTGCTCGGCGAACTCCCGGGCGTGACCCTGCGCCTGGTGAACCGGGAGCACGGCAGCGGCTGGTACGTGCACGACCGCCGGGGCGGCTCCCGCCAGGAGATCGCCGAACGGCCCGGCAGCCCGCTGTCCCGGCACGAACTCGACGAGCTGTACAACCTGACGCTCGCCGAGGGCCTGCGGGCCGGGATCGCCATCCTGAGCGGCCCGGCACACCCCTCGGTCGTCAAGCCCGAGGTGTACGGCCGGCTGGCCGCCGATCTCCGGGCCAACGGCTGCCGGGTCATCGCCGACCTCTGCAGCAACCACCTCGCCGCGGTGCTGGAGGCCGGCATCTCGGTGCTGAAGATCAGCCACGAGGAACTGATCGCCGACGGGATGGCCGCCGACGGCAGCACTGGGGCCCTGACCGAGGCCCTGGTCCGGCTGCACGAGCGCGGCGCCGAGACGGTGCTGGTCTCCCGGGCCGACATGGGGGCACTGGCGCTGTTCAACGAGGAGATCTACTCGGTGGCGCTGCCCCGGCTGACCCCGGCCGAGCATCGCGGGGCGGGCGACTCGATGACCGCCGGGGTCGCCGCCACCCTGGCCAACGGCGGCCCGATGGACGAGGCGGTCCGCACCGGCGCGGCGGCCGGGGCGCTCAACGTCACCCGGCACGGTCTGGGCACCGGCCACGTGGACGCGGTCCGGGTCCTGACCGAACGGGTCCGGCTGACGCCGTTGGCGCAGACCGTGAACACGCCCCTGATAGAGAAGGCATCATGACCCCCACAGCGGGCAATCAACCCCGAATGCGCATCCTCATCACCAACGACGACGGCATCGAAGCTCCGGGCATCCGCTGGCTGGCCCGGACGGTGGCCCACGCGGGGTACGACGTGGTGGTCGCCGCACCACTGAGCGAGTCGAGCGGCGCCAGCGCCTCGATGACCGCGGTGGTCCAGGACGGGAAGATCGTCTCCGAGCCGCGGGAGCTGGCCGGCTGCCGGGGCGTCCCGGCGTTCGGGGTGGCCGCCTCGCCCGCCTACATCGTGCTGCTGGCCCTGCGGGACGCCTTCGGCCCGGCGCCCGACCTGGTCGTCTCCGGGATCAACCGGGGCGCCAACGCCGGGGCGGCCGTGGTGCACTCCGGCACCGTGGGCGCCTGCCTGACCGCCGCGCACGCCGGGCTGCACGGGCTCGCCGTCTCGCTCGACGTGCTCACCCCGGCCGCGGCCAGCGCCTCCAGCGGGGGCGCCGCCATCGCGGCCCTGGACGCCCTGGACGACGAGCAGCACCACTGGATCAGCGGCGCCGACCTGGCGGTCCGCCTGCTCCCGTCGCTGCTGCACACCCCGCCCGGCACGGTCTTCAACCTGAACGTGCCGGATCTGCACGTGGACGGGATCCGCGGGCTGCGGCAGGCGCACCTGGCCCGTTTCGGCCAGGTGCAGATGAGCATCGCCGAAGCGGGTGACGGATATGTCCGGACCGCGGTGCAGGCCGCCGAGGAGACCCTCGAGGAGGGCAGCGACCTGGCCGCTCTGGCCGAGAACTTCGCGGTGGTCACCCCGATCCGGGCGCCCCACGAGGACGACGAGGTACGGATCAACGTGGGGGCGATCAAGGTGCAGACGTCGGCGCTCTGATCGTCGCCGGACGCCCTAGGCGGTGACGGACTCCTCGAACGGCTGCGGGTTGCCGAACAGGCCGAGCAGGCCGGTCACCCAGAGCTGGCGGTGCGCGAACCGGCTCGGGCGGGTGACGACGAGTTTCACGTCACTGACCCCGGCGAGCTGGAAGGCCGCCACGAGGGCGCTGATGCCGACCGAGTCGATGAAGGTCACGTGTTGCATGTTGAGCTCGATGCGGGTGGGACATCCGGCGGTCAGCTGGGTCTGCACCGCTTCACGGATCTCGTACGCGTTCTCGACATCGATCTCGCCGCGCGGTGAGACCTCCACCGCACCGTCGGCCAGCGTCGACGTCGTTATCGACAGCGTCACGCCTCTATCCCTCCACCCACCCGGCAGGTCCGGGCGCTGTTTCCTCTTGACTACGCGAGCGGCAGACCGCGGCCCCGGGTGGGACGACGGGAACTGCCCCCGGAAGGTTCGGTGAAACTGCCCGAAAGGTTAGGCCCCGAACCTGTTAGCCACCTGAGTGGCCCGTGTGAACCTGGTCAACAGTACTGTGGCGCGTCAAATCGTTTTCGAACCGTGATGACGTCCACAACGGACGTTTGCGACGGCCGGGCCCGGGGAACGGTCCCCGGGACGACCGTATTGCTGGGAGGTGCAGAGGATGTTCGCACGGAAGAACCGCGCTGAGAAGACCGCTGACGAGGCCTGGGAGCACCTCTCGCACGCCTGGTCGGCCGCCGGGGAGAGCGCCGGCCGGGCCGGTGAGCGGGTGAGCTCGGTCACCGACGAGGCCCTGGCCCGGGCCGGAGCGGCCGCCGACGCCCTGGCCGGTCGGCGTCCGGCCCGGCCCTGGGGACTGATCGCGATCGTCGCCCTGGCCGGTCTCGCCGCCGGTTGGGCGGTCGCGAGCGCGGCGCGGGCGGCGCTGGAGCGCCAGGCCGAGGAAGAGGAGGCCGAACTGGCCGAGACAGCGGTGGTGGTCACTCCCACCTACGATGACCACTGACATATTCGGTGGTCAGCTCACGCATCGTCGCCGATCTCCCGCTGGAGGCCGTGGCTCTGTACAGTTGAGCGGCCCGTGGTTCTCCCAACAGATAAGGTCCGCTGGTGCTCAGTGCAGGAAGCCTCCTGGACAACCGCTACCGGTTGGACGACAGAGTCGCCACCGGCGGCATGGGTGACGTCTGGCGCGGCACCGACGTGGTGCTCGGCCGGACCGTAGCGGTCAAGGTGCTGCGGACGGCGATGCTGGAGGACCCGGAGTTCGCCGCCCGGTTCTACGGCGAGGCCCGGATGATGGCCGCCTTCCGGCACCCGGGTGTGGTCGAGGTCTACGACTACGCGAGCGACGGTGACTACGAGGGCCCGGAGAAGGTCGCCTATCTGGTGATGGCCTTCGTCGAGGGCGAGGCGCTGTCGGCCCGGGTCAAGGAGGGCCCGATCGGGGTCGCCGAGACGATGGCGATCGTGGCGCAGGCGGCCGACGCGCTGCACGCCGCCCACGAGAACGGGATCGTCCACCGCGACGTCAAACCGGGCAACCTGATCGTCAAGCCGACCGGCGCGGTCATCCTGGTCGACTTCGGGGTGGCCCGGTCCACCGCGATGACCAGCGTCACCGGCCTCAACGCGATCGTCGGCACCGCTCTCTACATGGCCCCCGAGCAGGTCGCCAAGGGCAACCTGACGCCGGCCACCGACATCTACGCGCTCGGCGCGGTGGCGTACCACTGCATCGCCGGCCGCCCGCCGTTCGACGGCGACAACGCCCTCCAGGTCGCGCTGCGCCACCTGGAGGACGAGCCGGACCCCCTGCCCGAGCACGTGCCCTACGAGGTGCGGGAGCTGATCGCGCGGGCGATGGCGAAACAGCCGGCCGACCGGTTCCAGAGCGCCGAGGAGTTCGCCCAGGCGGCGTTCGCGGTGGCCGGGCCGATCGACTGGAAACGGCTGACCGGCACGTCGCTGGTCGCCCCGGTGAGCCCGGCCCAGCAGCCGGGCGGCACCACCCAGTTCCAGGGCCCGGGGGCGTACCACAATCCCGGCAACTACGGCAGCGGGCAGTACCCGGCGGCCGGCTACCCGAGCGGGCAGTACCCGGCGGGCAACTATCCGAGCGGGCAGTTCCCGACCGGCGCGACCCGCCCGATGAGTCCGGCGGCGCCCCGGCCGATGCCGATGCCCACGCCGATGCAGCGCAGCGTCTCCGCCCCGCCGGCCGCCCGGCAGACCGGGGCGCAGCGGGTGCTGATGTTCGCGATCATCGGGTTGTTCCTGGTCGCCGGTGGCCTCGGGGTGGCGTTCGCGTTCTCCTCGGACAACGAGACGGACAGCAAGTCGACCAAGCCGGGCGCGGTGGTCCCCTCGGAGCAGGCCGATCCGACGATCGACGAGCAGCCGTCGGTGGACGTCTCACCGACCGAGACCGAGGAGTCGGCCGAGCCGGAGCCGAGCCGGACCAGGGCCAGCAAGTCCCCCAAGCCGAGCCCTTCGCCGAGCAAGACGTCACCCTCGCCGGAGCCGTCGTCGCCCTCGCCGAGCCCACCGACCTCCTCGGCGCCGGCGAGCCCGTCGCCGGACCCGGAGGAGAGCCCGTCGCCGGATCCGCCGGTCGTCCCGCCGATCGTGGGCAACGGGGCGGCCTGATCCTCAACTCGGCCGGGGCACGGCCGATGGTCCCGGGTACGGCGTACAGCGCCGTACCGCGTACGGGAAGAGGGTCGCCACATGACAGTCCAGACTCCGCCGGAGCCGGGGCACTATCCGACCGCCCCGCCCTGGGCGACCCCGCCCGCTCCCGAGCAGCCGCCGGTGGCGTCGCCGCACGACGCCCCGGCCTACTCCCCCGTCTACCGGCACGGCCAGCTGCTGGTCCGGTTCCCGGGTGAGGTGCACGCGGCCGGGCGCCCGGATGCGCCGTCGTGGCGGCCGGTGGTGACCTGGACGTTCTTCCTCAGTGCGCTGGGGGTGATCTCGGCGCTGCGGCGGTCCGCGACCGCCAAACGGTACGGCCGTCAGCGCCGCCCGTACTGGATCGCCTTCGTCACCACCCTGCTGGCCGGCGCCGCGTTCTGGTCGGCGCTGACCGTCAACGTCGCGATCCCGTACTACCAGTACCGCGAAGAGCACAAGATCACGACGTTGCTGCAGGACAGCCTGATCGGCGACCGTACGGTCATCAAGAAGTTCGGCGCGGTGACGAGTGTCGCCTGCCGGCCGGACGGCGAGCGGGACGCCGACGGCGTGCGCACCTATCTGTGCACGTTCCAGCTCGCCACCGGCAAGAGCAGCGGCATGTACGTCGAGGCCGACACCAACGCGAAGTGGCTGGCCAAGGACTGACTCAGAAGGTGACCGGCACACCCTCGCGGACGAGCTGCCAGTTGCGGGCGTAAAAGTCGGCCGGGTCGATGGCGCCCTTGGCCTGCGCCCAGTCGATCAGCAGCTGCCGGATCTCCTGCTGCTCGTTGTAGACCTGGGTCTTCACGATGCCGGGGAAGCTGCCGCCGCCGGAGCGCCGGTAGTTGTTGACGGCGACCACGAACTCGGCGCCGGCGGCCACGTCCACGCCACCGATCTGCAGGCGGGTGATCCGGCTGCCGATCGGCTTGCTGATGTCGATGTCGTAGTCGACGCCGGAGAACACGTCGTAGTTGTAGTCCGGGATCGACGCGTCGGCGATCGTCTCCGGATCGACCGGGGCACCTGCGGCGTGGGTGCGGAAGTACTTCGCCGAGTACTCCAGGTACGCCTTCACCTCGGCGCCGGTCAGCACGACCGCTTCCAGGGTGTTGTCGTAGATGTAGAGCCCGGCCACGTCCTTGATCTTCACGTCGCCCTGCGGGAAGACCGCGGTCCGGCTGAACGGCGCCGCGATCGACAGCACCGGCAGGTTTTCAAAAGAAGTGCCCACCAGCGCCGCCGTGACGGTGTCGGTCTGCACCTTGTTGATGTAGTCGAGGATCGGGGTGTCCTCGTACCGGCTGGTGGCCGCGGACAGCTCCTCGGTGGAGGCGGCGACGACCTGGTTGACGTACGTCACGGTCTTCTCGTGCTGTTTGCGGACCGCCGCCAGGACCTTGGGGTCGGCCTCGACCGTGTTGGTGTTCAGCGACGCCGCGGCCTTGCCGGTGATCTTCCACTGGCCCTTGACCCGGGTCAGGGTGAAGTCCATCTTCGTCAGGCGCTGGCCCCACTTCGACGGCTCGGAGAGCAGCACCCGCTCGCCGGTCTTCAGGTTGGTGACGAACCGCTCCGGCACCTCGCGGTGGGCGTGCCCGAAGAGGATCGCGTCGATGCCGGGGACCTGCTCGGCGATCAGCGCGGTCGGGTTCTCGTTGGGCAGCTCGTCGCCGTAGCTGGAGGTGCCGCTGTCGCCGCCGTGCGCGGAGATCAGCACCACGTCGGCGCCGCGGGCCCGCATGATCGGCACCCACTTGGCCGCGCTGGCGATCATGTCGGTGAACGCGATCTTCCCCTCGACGTTGGCCTTGTCCCAGATGGCCGAGCCGGGGTTGGTCAGTCCGAGGATGCCCACCCGCAGGGTCGGCGCGTGGCGCCCCAGGGACACCTTCTTGATGACGTACGGGGTGAACGCCGGCTTACCCGTCTTCACGCTGACGGCGTTCGCCGCCAGTGCCGGGAACCCGAGCTGCCGGATCCACAGGTTCAGCAGCGGCAGTCCGTAGTTGAACTCGTGGTTGCCCAGCGTGATGGCGTCGTAGTGCAGCACGTTCATGGCACGGGCCATCGGGTGCTTCTCGCCGGTGCTGGTGATCGGCTCCTGCTTGGCGTAGTACGTGGCCAGCGGGGTGCCCTGGATCGTGTCACCGGCGTCCAGCACCAGGACCGGGCCGGTCGCCTCGGCGCGCAGCTTGGTCACCAGCGCGGCCAGCTTGGCCACGCCGACGTCGTTGTGGGCGCTGTCGTCGTACTCGGCGTCCTGGTAGTAGTCCCAGTTGTAGACGTTGCCGTGGGTGTCCGACGTGCCCAGAACGGTCAGCCGGTAGGTGGTGTCCGGCTTCGAAGAAGGCTTCGGGGCACCGGCCTGCGCCGCCTCTGAGATCACCAGGGGCGCGGCGACGCCGGCCGCGGTGGCGGCCAGGACGGTACGGCGCGATACGGGGGTCATGACGGGCCTTTCGCCGTGAAACAGGGGGGATGCATCGAAACCAGCACCCTAACCACCGGGAACGGGATCGGTCGATCAACGACAGGTTGCGTGAAGATCAAATTTGCTCGGGCGCCTCGATACCCAGCAGAAACATTCCGGTGTGGAGGGTCCGGGCGGTCAGGTCGGCCAGGCCCAGCCGGCTGTCCCGGACCTGGTCGCCGGCTTTCAGCACCGGGCACTTCTCGTAGAACGTGGAGAACGTCGCGGCCAGACCGTGCAGGTAGCCGGCGAGCCGGTGCGGTTCGGCGAGCGCGGCGGCGGCCCGGACGGCCGGCTCGAACCCGAGCAGGGCCAGCGCCAGATCCCGTTCGGCGGGTTCACCGACGGTCACCACGCCCGGTCCCCGGTCGGTCTTCCAGAAGATCGAGCAGATCCGCGCGTACGCCATCTGCAGGTAAGGTCCGGTGTTGCCGGTGATGGCGAGCATCCGGTCCCAGTCGAAGGTGTAATCGCCCCGCCGGTCGCCGGAGAGGTCGGCGTACTTGATCGCGCTGATCGCGATCTCCGGTGCGGTCGCCCGGGACTCCGCCTCGTCCAGCAGGTCGGCCAGCTTGACGGTGTCGCCGGCCCGGGTCTTCAGCATCTTCCCGTCGGCGCCCAGGATCGACCCGAAACCGATGTGCTCGGCGTGCGCCGAGTCCGGCAGCCAGCCCGCCTGCCGGGCCACCGCGAGCACCATCTGGAAGTGGACCCGCTGCGGGGTGCCGACCACGTAGAGCATCCGGTCCGCGGCCAGCTTCCCGACCCGGTGCCGGACCGCGGCCAGGTCGGTCGCGGCGTACCCGAAACCGCCGTCCGCCTTCCGCACGATCAGCGGCAGCGGGGCGCCGTCCCGCCCGGTGAAACCCGGTGGGAACGCGCAGAGGGCGCCGTCGCTCTCCACCAGCAGGCCCTGTGCGGTCAGGCCGGCGACCACCCCGGCGAGGTCGTCCTGGTACCGGCTCTCCCCCGCGAAGTCGTCCGGGCCCAGGGTGACGCCGAGCCGCTGGTAGACGTCGAGGAAGTACCGCTCGGACTGGGTGACCAGTTTCCGCCACAGCTCCCGGGAGAGCGGGTCGCCGGACTGCAGCGCCACCACCCGGAGCCGGGACCGGGTCCGGAAGTCGTCGTCGCCGTCGAACTTGGACCGCGCCGCCTGATAGAAAGCGGTCAGGTCGCCGATCGAGTGGCCGTCGTCGCTCGTCGCGGTGTCCAGCAGGTGCTCGATCAGCATGCCGAAGGGGGTGCCCCAGTCGCCGAGGTGATTGACCCGGACGACCTCGTGACCCAGCCAGTCGTACGTCCGGGCCAGGGCGTCCCCGATGATCGTCGACCGCAGATGGCCGACGTGCATCTCCTTGGCCACGTTCGGCCCGGAGTAGTCGATCACGATCCGCTCCGGCTTCCGCTCCACGGCGACACCGAGCCGGGAGTCGGCGGCGGCCGCCCGCAGCGACCGGTCGATCAGCTCATCGGTGAGTGTCAGGTTCAGGAAACCCGGGCCGGAGACGGTCACGTCGGCGATCCCGGCCAGGTCCGCGGCCGCGGCCACCTCGGCGGCGATCTCCCGGGGCGGCCGGCCCAGCTCCCGGGCCAGGGCGAGGGCCGCGCCGGACTGGAAGTCGGCGTGTGGGGAGGCCCGGACCGCCGGATCGACCGGATGCCCGGCGACCGCTTCCAGGGCGGGTGCGAGCTTGTCGTGCAGCAGTTCTTCGAGATTCATCGGTATGACCCCATCGGTACGAGACGATGGCGGGCCGAACCGGGGACGGCTTCAGACCAGCTCCGGCGGGATCGACCCGCCGGGTGGGAAGCATGACTTCAGCGGCGGTCCGAGGAACGCCGGCGTCGCATGCTGAAGTCGAACATGCGGCGATGATAGCCCGCCTGGAAGGATCGAATCCATGACGGGGTGGAACGAGGACGACAAGGGTGTGCTGCGGCTGCCGTCCGGGCGGCTGGTCCGGGGCCGGGGCCTGCGCGCCCCGATGCCGACCGGGCACGCGCCCCGCTTCGGCGTCTACCTGCTCGGCAAACCCCCACCCGAGTTCGGCTGGACCACCCGCTGGATCCGCTGGCCCGACTTCTGGTTACCGAGCGACCGGGCGTACACAAAATCGGTCTTGCAAGAAGCCCTGACCCACGCCGACGCCGAGCGAGTCGAACTGGCCTGCTGGGGCGGCGTAGGCCGGACCGGCACAGCCCTGGCCTGCCTGGCCGTCCTGGACGGCGTCCCACCCACCGAGGCGGTCACGTTCATCCGCCGCAACTACAACGAACACGCCGTCGAGACCCCCTGGCAGAAACGCTTCGTCGAGCGCTTTCACTAGCTCGATGGACTTGTACGGGAAAGTTGTACGAGTCAGAATGGGAACATGGTCGCGGTCAGCATCAGTCAGGCTCGGGATAACCTGTTTCCCCTGGTCCGCCAGGTCAACGAAGATCACACCGTCGTCGAGATAGTGGCCCGCAACGGCGGCAACGCGGTGCTCATGTCAGCCGAGGACTACGAGTCGCTCCAGGAGACCCTGCACCTCTTCTCCACCCGCGCCAATGCCACCCACATCCTGCGCGGTCTTGCCGAGGCCCGCACCGGATCGGCGGAGATGATCGATCCCGACGAGCTGGCCGCACGGTTCCGGGCCGAGACCGGCGAATGAAGCTTTCCGTCGCCTCCAGCGCCATGGAGGACCTGGAGTTCTGGGCGACCAGCAATCCCAAGGTGCCGGCTCGCACGATCCGGCTGATCGCGGAGATCACCCGAAACCCACGCAGCGGGACCGGCAAACCGGAACGCCTCAAACACGTCTCAGGAGAGGTCTGGTCCCGCCGGATCACCGAGAAGGACCGGCTCGTCTACGACATCCGCGGTGACGTCATCACGGTGGTGGCGTGCCGGTTCCACTATGACGATCACTGACCTCGGTGAGGTTCTGCAGGTAGTCGGCTAGGCGCTGGGACTCCTTGTGGGTCTGCCAGGCCAGCCAGAGGGTCAGGCCGCCCAGGCCGGTTCCGGTGGCGCCGGCCAGCTGGTCGGCCAGGTTGGGGCCCAGCACACTTATCGCGAACAGGGGGACCGCGATGCTGCCGAGCAGGGCCAGGATGCCGGTTCGCAGGCGTTTGCCGCCGAGTTGGCGGTTCAGGGCCTCGGGGGTCGGCTCCGGGACCGGCGGCTCGGTGCCCCGGCCGGCGTAGATCCGTTTCAGGACCTGGTCGACGATGAACTGGATGACCAGGATCGCCACCGTCACGTAGATCGAGATGTGCCAGCCCTGCAGGCCCGGCCAGCTCATTTCTTCAGCACCTCCTGGATGTCCTGGGCGAACCGCTGGGTCAGCGCCTCGCCGCGGTGCAGGTAGGCGTAGGTGTGCTCCTTGAACCGCTGCGCGAACTCCGGATAGCGGGGGTGCATCGGGCGCGGCCGGGAGTCGTTTATCGCGTTGCGGACCATGTCCAGGTGCGGCTGTGACACCTTCAGCTCCTCGTCGATGTAGGCGTCCAGCCCGGGCGGTGCGAACCCGTACGTGGCCAGGAGTTTCTGCGCGGCGGTGTCGGTGAGGAACCGGATGACCTTCTCGGCGGCCTCTCGATATCGGGTGTCCTTGCTGATGGCGAGGCTCTGCCCGCCGAGGATCCCGACCGGCAGCCGGCTCAGCCGGATCTCCGCGGTGGTCGGCCGGGCCCGCTCCTCCCGGTCGACGCTCGGGAACCAGACCGGCCAGTTGCGCATGTACCGCAGGTTCTCCTGCCGGAACTGGCGGATGGTGTCCTCTTCGCTGGGGTTGGCCTTGATCCGGCCGGACCGCATCGCGTCGGCCAGCGGCGCGAGGGCGCTCTGCCACTGGCTGAGGCTGGTGGAGAGGACACCCTCCTGGTCGAGGATCAGCGGATCCTGGGCCAGAGCGTGTTCGAGCACGTTGATGACGAACGCCTCGTCGGTCTGCGGGCCGACGGTGGCCAGCTGCCCGATGAAGCCGTCCAGTTTCAGGACGTCCTTCAGCTCCGGCTCCGGGTCGGCGACCCGTTTGTCGATGATCCGCCGGAAGAGCATGCCGACGTCGCTGTTGAACGGGACCGCCCACAGTCGCCCGGAGCCGTCGTCGACCTGGCAGACCCGCTGGACCGGCGCCAGCAGCGAGAGGTCGCCGCGCGGGGTGATCGGCTCGATCCGTTCCTCGACCACGAACCGGGGGATGTGGATGAGGTCGAGGTTGTAGATGTCCGCGTCGGTGGCGACGAACTTCTCGACCTGGTCGTACGTGGTGCTGGGAACGATCTTCGCGTCGATGAAGATGTCCGGGTTGAGCTGGTTCCAGAGGGTGATCAGGAGGTTCCGCCCGCCGCCTGTCGGTTCACCGCCGGTGACGAGGGTGAGCCGGACCGGTTCGTGCCGGGTGAGCAGGTATCCGGCTGCCGATGAGAGCAGGCCGGTACTGAGCGTCCCGACCATGAACGACCGTCGCGAATAGACCTCCGCCATGTGATTTACGTTACTCGATGTGCGCCCGCCGGGTGATCCCTCGGCGGGCGCACATCAGGTCAGACGTTCACCGGCGGGCGCCAGATCGTGAAGTCCTCGATGTGGAAGTGACTCGCGACGGTCCGGAAGGCGAACCAGCCGTCGCGGTACGAGGCCGGGTCGGTGTAGTCGAAGACCAGCCGGCCGTCACTCCAGTAACGGATCTTCGGCCCGTCCACCTCGATCCGGACCTTGATCGGTACGTTGGCCTCGATCAATGGCGAGGTGTAGTGCCACCGCTCTGCAGCTCGCTCGCCCATTTACCGGAATCCTTCGCGAAATTGTCGTACGCGATGACGGACCAGGAACTCTTCCGCGCCGTCGTGATCCGGGGTTTGGCCGGTGGCTTGCCGCCGAAGCCCAGGTAGAAGTCGGTCAGGGTGGACTGCAGGTAACCGCGGACGGTCCAGCCCAGCCGGTAACCGGGGTTGTGGGCCAGGGTGTAGAGCCGCACGTTCGTCGGGACGTTCGTGGTGAACAGCCGCAGCGCCGTGTGGTCGGCGGTCTCGGCGAGGTACTCCTCCCGCCAGTCCCCGAGGATGTCGCCGTAGAACGGGACCGCGTTGCGCCACGACGACACCACCCCGGACGGCTCGAAGAGCTTCGCACTCGTGGAGGTCCGCGGGTTCCACTTCTCGACATACGTGTTGTCGAGCAGCTCGGAGCCCTTGTCACCGTCCCACCAGATGCGGAAGTTCACACTCGGCGTGCTCTTCGAGAGTCGCGTCCCGTCGGCGCTCCACACCCCGGCGCCGGGTAGGTCGCTGTTCGCGGTGGCGGCCCAGAACTCGTATCCCGGGTGGGCCGGGTCGATGTCGGCGGTGGTGCCGCGCGGGATGTCCCAGAGTGTCGCGTCCTGCGGAATGTCCGGGTGCGAGCCGGTGATCAGGCGCTCGCCGGTGGCCGCGTCGTAGTAGTACCAGGGGAAGTTCGTGAAGACACCGCCCTCGGTCTGCTGAATGGCGTAACCCTCCAGCCCGGGGCGGGCCGGGTCGAGATCACCGATGTGGAACCGGTCTCCGTGGGTCGAGCCGTCGACGACGTACCGGAACGAGCCGTCGCTGTCGACGACGTAGTTGCCGTCCGCGATGTCGTCCCGCCCGTCCCGGTCGACGTCGATGATCCGCAACTGGTGGAAACTGGTGCCCTGCGCGCCACGAACGAACGTCCACCGCCGGGTCAGATGCCGGCCGTCGTAGTCCCAGGCCCCGATCAGGACCCGGAAGTCCCCGCGCCGCGCCCCGGCACGGACCACCTGCTTGGTGATCAGGCTGGGGTGCACACCGTCCAGGTAGGCGACCCCGTACTGCCCGCCGGAGGGCCCGTCGGCGACGAAGTCGTCCGCCACCGGCACGCGCGAGCGTTCGGCGCCGGTCAGCCCGTCGATGACCGAGACGAACTGGTCGAACTCGCCCGATGCCTTGACCACCGCGCCGTCGGCGAAGGTCGTCCCGGCGGCGGTCTTCACGAAGACCTCGGCCGTACCGTCGCTGTCCAGGTCGTAGACGGTCACGTTGTCGTCGTTGCGGTATCCGGCCACGTCGCCGTAGCCGCTGATCGCCGCGAGCGGTGGATCGTTGGCGGCGTTGCCACCGGCCCTGGCATACGAGTTGACGCCCAGGTCGACCCGCCACAGGTTCTTTCCCTCGAGCGTGTACGCCTCCAGATAGCCGGGCTGGTCGAGCGCGTACGACAGCCGGGAGACGACGATCTCGTAGCGCCCGTCCCCGTCCAGGTCACCGGGCCAGGCGTGCTGCACGTAGTAGTTCGCGGCGGGCAGCAGCGGAATGTCGCCCGGCGTGACAGCCGGGCCACTGGCCACCTGCTCCCGGCCCCGCACCACGGCACGGACGGTGTAGGTACCCGTACCGGAAGTGGTATCGGTGAAGTTCGTCGACGTGTCGACGGGTTTGCGGTTGAGCTTGCGGGCGCCCTTGTAGACGTTGAAGGAGATGTCACTGCCGTACTCGGTGCCGAGCAGACGCCAGCTCAGGTACGTGCCGCCGTGCTGTCCGGGCACCGCGACGAGACCGCGGTCCAACGCCTCGACGATTCTCCGGGGATGGGCGTCACCGGCGTGTGCCGGCGTCGCGAGAAAGCCGGCGGCCAGTGTGAAACCGGCCGCGGCGGCGATGATCGCTCTCATCAGCCGGAAGGTACCGGACCACTGTGTATCGACGTTTGCAGAAATTTGAAGCAGTGGATGTCAGGACTGTGCCATAGCTACCCCTCCTGCGCCGTTGATGGCAGACATTTGACATCGTAAGAACGAACAAATTAGGACATAAATTACCCGGCACGGGCTACAGCTACAGAGTTGGAACAGTCAAGAAATGTCAGAGCAATGACGCGCGGTCAATCTGCTCTCACCTGAAGCAGCCAGGAACGGAGTTCTCACATATGTCCACCTCCAGCAAGCGCCCGCGCACGCTTGTGGCCGTCGGGGCGACCCTGGCCCTCGCGCTCTCCGGCTGTGGTGCCCGGGCCGGTGACGAAGCCGTCGCCGGCGGGACGTCCGCGGCCCCCAGCTGCGTCGACACCTCCGGCGCCAGCGTCAAGCTCGGCTTCCTCAACTCCCTCACCGGCGGCATGGCGATCTCCGAGAAGACCGTCTCCAACGTGCTGCACATGGCCGCCGACGAGATCAACGCCGGCGGCGGCATCCTCGGCAAGAAGATCGAGTACGTGCAGGAGGACGGCGCCACCGACTGGCCGACCTTCGCGGAGAAGACCGAGAAGCTGCTCACCCAGGACTGCGTCGCCGCGATCTTCGGCGGCTGGACGTCGTCCTCCCGCAAAGCCGTCAAGCCGGTCGTCGAGAAGAACAACGGCCTCTTCTTCTACCCGGTGCAGTACGAGGGCCTGGAGTCGTCGCCGAACATCTACTACACCGGCGCGACCACCAACCAGCAGATCATCCCGGCGATGGACTACCTCGCCTCCCAGGGTGTGAAGAAGCTGTTCCTGGCCGGTAGCGACTACGTCTTCCCGCGCACCGCGAACGCGATCATCAAGCTGTACGCGGCCGAGCTCGGCATCGAGATCGTCGGCGAGGAGTACGTGCCCCTCGACAAGGACGACTGGACCAGTCAGGTGGCGAAGATCGTGGCGGCCAAGCCCGACTTCGTCTTCAACACCATCAACGGCTCGTCGAACGTCGGCTTCGTCAAGGCGTACTACGACGCCGGGCTCAAGGCCGAGACCACGCCGATCATCTCGGTGTCGATCGCCGAGGAGGAGGCGCCGGCGATGGGTCACGAGGTCACCGGCCAGTACGCGTCCTGGAACTACTTCCAGTCGCTGAAGACCGACACCAACCCGAAGTTCATCGAGAGCTGGAAGGCGTACCCGAACAGCAGTGGGGTCACCTCCGACCCGATGGAGGCGGCCTACATCTCGCTGTACCTGTACAAGGCCCTGGTCGAGGCGGCCGGCTCGTTCGACGTGGACGCGGTGAACGCGGCGGCGAAGGCGAAGCCGATCACGTTCGACGCGCCGGAGGGCACCGTCACGCTGGACGGCGAGAACCACCACATCTCCAAGCCCGGCCACATCGGCAAGATCAACTCCAGTAACCAGTTCGACATCGTCTGGTCCTCGGACAAGTTCATCGAGCCCGACCCGTACCTCGAGGGCTACGACTGGTTCCCGGCCGACATCCGCAAGCAGCTGACCGACGCGGCGGGCTGATCACCCTTTCGATGAAAGACGCGGGGTTCGCATGCCGACCGCGGCATGCGAACCCCCATAGAGAGAGCGATTGAATGTGGACGCACTGATCGCCCCGCTGTTGAACGGCAGCGCCCAGGGTGCGCTGCTCCTGCTCGCCGCGCTGGGCCTCTCGCTGACCTTCGGCCAGATGGGCGTGATCAACATGGCCCACGGCGAGTTCCTGATGCTCGGCGCCTTCGCCGCCTACCTGGTCCAGCAGGTCGTCACCGCCACCGACCTGTCGATCCCGGTCGCGCTGCCGGTCGCGTTCGTCGTCGCGGGCCTGTTCGGCCTCCTGCTGGAGATCACCGTCATCCAGTGGATGTACCGCCGGCCCCTGGACACCCTGCTCGTCACGGTCGGGGTCAGCCTCGTACTCCAGCAGGCGGCTCTGCAGATCTTCCCCTCCCAGGGCGTCCCGGTGGAGAAACCCGGCTGGCTCGACGGGCAGCTGACCGTCCTCGGTTACGGCTGGCCGCTCCGGCAGCTGTTCACCATCCTGCTCGCGACCGTCTGCGTCGCCGCGCTGTCGGCCTGGCTCAGGTACACCTCGTTCGGCCGCCGCATCCGGGCGACCGTGCACAACCGGGACCTCGCCGAGACGTCCGGGATCTCCACCCGCACCGTCGACCGGCTCACCTTCTTCACCGGGTCGGGGCTGGCCGGGGTCGCCGGGGTGGCCGCGTCGCTGATCGGCGGCACGAACTCGCAGATGGGCGCGCAGTACATCATCCCGGCCTTCCTCGTCGTCGCCGCCGGAGGCATCGGCCAGCTCAAGGGCACCATCATCGCCGCGTGGGCGGTGGGCGTCGCCCTCTCGTTCTTCGCCTACTGGACCACCGGCAGCCTGGCGCAGGTGCTCGCCTTCATCCTCGTGATCGTCTTCCTGCAGCTGCGCCCGCAGGGCCTGTTCACGGTGCGAACCAGGAGTCTGGCATGACCAAGCCGAAACCATGGATCTCCCTCGGCGGCATCGGGGTGTTCGCCGTCCTGCTGCTCGCGGTCGCTCCCCTGGTGCTGACCGATCACTGGCTCAACAACGTCGGCAAGTACTGCTGCTGGGCCATCGCCGCCGTCGGTATCGGCCTGGCGTGGGGCCGGGGCGGGATGCTCGTGATGGGGCAGGGCGTGTTCTTCGCCCTCGGCGCCTACTCGATGGCCATGCACCTCACGCTGGAGTCCGCGGGTGACCGGATCCCCGGGTTCATGGTGCTCTACGACCCGCTCGCGCCGCTGCCGATGTTCTGGGAACCGTTCCGCAGCGCGGGGTTCACCCTGCTGGCGATCGTGCTGCTCCCGGTGGTCCTGGCCGGCATCCTCGGGTACGCGCTGTTCAAGCGCCGGGTGAAGGGCGCGTACTTCGCGATCCTGACCCAGGCGCTCGCCGTCGCGCTGGCCACCCTGATCAGCTCCACGATCCGGGAGACCGGCGGTGACACCGGGCTCAGCGACTTCAAGTACTTCTTCGGCTTCGTGCTGAACGACCCGGCGAACAAGCTGATGGTCTACCTCGTGGCGGCCGGTCTTCTGGTCCTGTGCCTGCTCGCGGTGTGGCAGCTCTACCGCAGCCGCTTCGGTGAGCTGCTCGTCGCCACCCGGGACGCCGAGGAACGGGTGCGTTTCCTCGGCTACGACCCGGCCAACGTCAAGCTCGTCGCGTTTGTCGTCTCCGCGCTGATGGCGAGCATCGGCGGAGCGATGTTCGTGCCCATCGTCGGCATCATCACCCCGGCCGAGATCGGCGCCGCCGCCTCGATCCTGATGATCGCCGGTGTCGCCTTCGGCGGCCGCGCGTCGCTCTTCGGGCCCGCGCTCGGCGCGATGGCGGTCGGCTGGGGACAGTCGAGCCTCGGTTCGACCTGGCCCGAGGGCTGGACCTACATCCTCGGCCTGATGTTCGTCGTCGTCATCCTGTTCCTGCCGAACGGGCTCTCCTCGCTGCCCGCCAGGATCGCGGCGGCCCGCCGGAAGCCTGTCGAGCAGCCCGCCCCGGCGCCCGTCGTCGCCGAACTCGAAGAGGTGCGGTCATGACCGATGCGCTCGTCGTCACGGACCTGAGAGTCGAGTTCTCCGGTTTTGTCGCGGTCGGCGGCGTCAGCTTCGACGCGTACCCCGGCGAGGTCCGTTTCCTGATCGGCCCGAACGGCGCCGGCAAGACCACGTGCATCGATGCCGTCACCGGCCTGGCCGGCGGCACCGGGTCGGCACGGCTCGGCGGGAAGGAACTGCTCGGCCGGCCGGTGCACCGGATCGTCCGCCTCGGGGTCGGCCGCACGTTCCAGACCGCGAGCGTCTTCGACGAGCTGACCGTGCTGCAGAACCTCGACATCGCCGCCGGGCGCCACCGTCCCGCGATCTCGCTGCTGCGGGCCCGGCGGGGCGTCGACCCGTCGATCGAGCGGGCGCTGGAGGAGACCGGGCTGGCCGGCGAACTCGCCACCCCGGCCGGCATCCTGTCGCACGGCCAGAAGCAGTGGCTGGAGATCGCGATGCTGCTCGTGCAGGACGCGAAGGTGCTGCTGCTCGACGAACCGGTGGCCGGCATGAGCCAGGACGAGCGCACCGCGACCGGCGAGCTCCTCCAGCGCATCGCGGCGAAACGGATCGTGCTGGTGGTCGAGCACGACATGGACTTCATGCGGCGGTACGCCACCCGCGTGACGGTGCTGCACCAGGGCCGGGTGCTCTCCCAGGGCACCGTGGCCGAGGTCCAGGCCGACCCCCAGGTGCAGGAGGTCTACCTCGGCACAGCAGACGCCATCCCGGAGGACTGACCATGCTGGAGCTCACCGACATCGAAGCAGGTTACGGGCGCACCCGGGTGCTGCACGGCGTGACGGTCCCGTCCGGCAAGGTGGTCGCCGTGCTCGGCCACAACGGCGCCGGCAAGTCGACCCTGCTGCGTCTCGCGATCGGCCTGATCAAGCCGTCGAAGGGCCGCGTGGTGTTCGACGGCGCGGACGTCACGTCGCTCGCCCCCAACCAGCGGGTCGCTCGCGGCATGGCGTACGTGCCGCAGGGTCAGCAGTCCTTCGGCCAGCTCACCACGCTGGAGAATCTGCAACTGGTCGCGGACGGGCGCCGCGGCGGCCGGGCCCTGATCGACGCGCAGCTGGCCCGCTTCCCCGCCCTGGAGCAGTTCGCCGCCCGCAAGGCCGGCCTGCTCTCCGGCGGGCAGCGCCAGCAGCTCGCGATCGCCCGCGCCCTGATCACCGAGCCGAAACTGCTCATCCTGGACGAGCCGACCGAGGGCATCCAGCCCACGATCGTCGCCGAGATCGAGCAGACCATCGTGCAGCTGGCCGGCGAGGGCCTCCACGTGCTGCTGGTCGAGCAGCACATCGGTTTCGCCCTGGCGGCCGCCGAACGCTACGTCGTGCTCGCCTCGGGCCAGGTCACCCAGACCGGCGTGGGTGGTCAGGCGGCCACCTCCACCGTGCGAGCCGCCATGGCGATCTGAGCAGGTATGACCCACACCTGCAATGCCGCCGTAACAGCGGACCGCGAAATTTGCCAGGTGTCGACGGACAACGCGCGCGCGGCGGCAGAGGACAGCCTGGAGGATTACGCCTTCCGGTACGTGCCGCGTACCTTCCGGCGGTGGAGCGCGGCCTCGGTCGGCGCGACCGCCCTCGGGTCCATCGCGTTCCTCGCCGACTTCTCGATCGGCGCGAGCATCGGCATCGACCACGGCACCGCCAACGCCGTGCTCGGCATCGTGTTCGCGTCGGTCATCATCCTGGTCGTCGGTGTGCCGGTCGCCTACTACGCCGCCCGCTACAACCTGGACCTCGACCTCATCGCCCGCGGCTCGGGCTTCGGCTACTACGGCTCCATCATCACGACCGTGATCTTCGCGGGCTTCACCTGCATCTTCTTCGCGCTGGAGGGCGCCATCATGGCGCAGGGCCTGCGGATGGCGACCGGGATGCCGCTGTGGCTCGGCTATCTGGTGTCGACGGTCGTGGTGATCCCGATCGTCATCTACGGCATGCGCGCGCTGGAGCGCCTGCAGTTCTGGACCACGCCGCTGTGGCTCGCCCTGGCGCTGCTGCCGCTGCTGTGGATCGTCGTCTCCGACCCCGGGGCGGTCCGCGCCTTCACGTCGTTCACCGGCGACTCGGACGGCTCGGTCGGTTTCGGGGCCGTGGTGTCCAGCGCGGCCGTGTGTTTCGCCCTCACCCCGCAGCTGGCGGAGCAGGTCGACTACCTGCGGGCCATGCCGCCGCGTACGCCGTCGAACGTGCGCTCGTGGTGGACGTCGTTCGCGTTCGCCGGCCCGGGATGGGTCGTCTTCAGCGGCATCAAGCAGGTGATCGGGGTGTTCCTGGCGGTCTATCTGCTGGTCCGGGTCGACCCCGGGCTCGGGCACCAGGCGACCGAACCGGTCCAGCAGTTCGTGGTGATGTACCGGACCCTCTTCCCCGACTGGCTCGCGATCGTCCTCGCCCTGGTGCTCGTCGTGGTGGCCCAGATCAAGATCAACGTGACGAACGCGTACTCCGGCTCGCTCGCCTGGTCGAACGTCTTCACCCGGATGGCGAAGCACTACCCGGGACGGTCGATCTTCGTGCTGTTCAACCTGGTGATCGCGTACGCGCTGATGATGCTGGACGTCTTCACCCTGATCTCCTTCGTGCTGAGCCTCTACGCGAACGTCGTGATGGCATGGCTCGTGACGATCGCCACCGACATCGCGATCAACAAGTGGGTGCTGCGGATCTCGCCACGTTTCCCGGAGTTCCGCCGCGGCATGCTGCACGGCTGGAACCCGGTCGGGCTGGTGTCGGTGGGCCTCGCCTCGGTGCTGTCGCTGCTCGCGTTCGCCGGGGTGTTCGGTACCGCCGTCGAGCCGTTCTCGGTGCTCATCGCGATCGGCGTCGCGTTCGTGACCACGCCGGCGACGGCTCTCGCCACCCGGGGGCGCTACTACCTGCGCCGCCGGTCCGACGGCATCGACTCGCCCCGGTTCGACGCCGACGGCAACCCGTCGGGCGAGCGGCTCCGCTGTCACGTGACCGGGTACATGTTCGAGCGGCCGGATATGCTGGCGTCGGCCGAGAGAGGACCGCACGGCGAGGTGCAGTACGTCTCGTCGCTGGCGCTCACCCTCGACGATTCCGATCGCTACGTGCTCCCGCCGGAAGTCACCGGGCCCCCGCGCCGGGCGGCCGCCGGAAAGTAGGGAGACGTGATGGAGGAGCCGGTCGACACGGCGACCGCGATTCTCGCGAGCGCCGCGGTGCTGCTGCGCGAGCGCTCGTTCGACGACATCTCCTATCGTGCCCTCGCCGACGAGGTCGGCATCTCGGAGCGCACGATCTACCGCCAGTACCCGACGCGTGCCCACCTGCTCGCCGCGCTCGCGACCTGGATCGAGCAGACCTGTTTCCCGCTGCCGCCGTTCGTGACCGTGTCCGATTTCTGTGCCGCCGTGCACGAGCGTTTCCGGGCCTTCGACGCGCAGCCGGCCTATGCGTTCGTCGGCGCGCGGGCGTCCGCGATCTCGCCGACCCTGGATCCCGAGCCGGCCTACATCACGCGGGCGATCGAGGCGATGCTGGACGTGGCCGCGCCGACGCTCAACCGGCGGGACCGGCGGCGGGTCGCGACGGCGCTCTGCTACTTCTCGTCGGCGATGTTCTGGGCCCGGCTGCGCACCGGCTTCGACCTGGACGCCGCCGAGATCTGCGACGCGTTCGACCGCGCGGCCGGCCCGGTCCTGGCAAAACTGCCCGCCACAACGCGGAGCCGGCCCACCACGGCGCGGGAGACGCCGAACCCGCCCGTCACGGCGTGGGCAGAACCGTGACCGGCCCGGCTCTGAGCGGCACGCAGGAGGCGATCCTCGCCGCCTTCACCGAGCTGATCGAAGAACTCGGCAGCGACGACGTGTCGTACCGGGTCATCGCGCGCCGCGCCGGAATCGCCGAGCGCACGGTGTTCCGCAACTACCCCACCCGCGTGGATCTGCTGCTGGCGACCGCCGCGTGGATCGAGGCGACGCTGTTCGCCCGCGAGGAGTCGAAGTCGATCTTCGACGTCCCCCTGGCGATCCGGGAGACGATGCAGCGGTACGACGCCCGGCCGGAACTGGCGCACGTCGTCGCCGAGACGGCGATGCGCGGGGTGAACGGTACGGCGCCGTCACCCGGGCGGGAACAGCTCGAACGGCTGCTGGACGCCGAGGTGCCGGCTCTCGACCCGGCGCAGCGCCGGGCGATCGTCGCGGCGCTGGCGCACCTCGACTCGGTCGGGACCTGGGTGACGTACCGCCGCGAGTTCGGTCTGGATCGGCGCGACATCGCCGACGCCGCCGCGTGGGCCGCGGAGGCCGTGCTGGACGGCATCCGCGGCCGCGTCACCCCGGCATAGCGCCACGGGGCTCAGAGCTGCTTGTCCACCTTGGTGTTGATCTCGGCGAGCACCTCGGCGGCGAGGCCGTGCTCACTGGGCACGTGCGCCAGGATCGATCCGGCCTCGGCCATGTACGGCTTCGAACCCGGCTCGAAGTTGATGTTCCACTTGGTCTTCCAGACCCGCTCGGCGGCACTGGTGGCGGCCTTGTCGATCTGCGTGGTCAGCCACTTCTTGTCGGCTTCGGTGAGTGCCACGGGGATGTCCTCCAGATGCCAGGAGACGGTCGACGCCTCGAGTTTCGTCTCGTACGAGGCGGAGAAGTGGGCGTGCTGGGTGTGCGCGTTGTCGCCGGAGTAGGCCCGCTGCTTCCAGCCGTTCGACGCCTCCCAGATGCGCCGGTTGTAGATCACGTAGCGCAGTCGCTTCTCGGCGCCGCTGCGGCAGCGGCCCACCACGTGCTGCACGACCTTCTCCATGGTCAGGTCCGACTCACGCAGGTCCACGTCCAGGTCGATGGCGTGCACCTCGTGCTTGGAGTCGGCGTCCCGGATCGGGACTCTGCCGACCTCGTCGTCGTTGTGGTCGGAGACCCGGCCCTGGTGCGCCGTGTCGCCGATGGTGCCGTCGCTCGTCTTGTCCCGGCCCGGCGCGATCCTGTTCAGTTCCGCGCGCAGCTGGACCAGACTTGGCACGAGTACCCAGCCGGCCACATCGGGCTCCTCTCGCGATCCGTTGGTCGCTTCTGTCGCCTGTATATCTCCACAACGGGACCGCAGAAATCACCCAAAGGTTGCCTAACGCCTTGATTGTGACCCCCGTCACCACGTGAAGCGGCCGGGGTAGACCACGTCGGCCAGCTCCTTCTGCCCGTCGGCGTTGGGGTGGAAATAGTCGTACCGGCTGAGCCGGTCCAGGCCGAAGCGCACCCGGCGAGCCGCCCCACCGTCCCAACGGCACTTGCCGCCGTACGCCCGGCAGGCCTGTCGCAGTTGGGTGTTGTAGTCGTCGATCCGGTCCCTGACCTTCTCGCGGCGCTGCTCGTCGGCGTCGGCGGTGGAGGTCGGCGCGGCCAGCATGGACGGACAGATCCGCCCCTTGTTCCACACCTCGACAGCCTTGGCGTCCTTGCTGCCGATCTGCCAGAGCCGGTACAGGTCGGGGATGCTGACCATCAGCACCCGCGCTTTCGGCGCACCCTTCTTCAGCCGAGCCAGACCCTCGTCGACCTCGTCCCGGAAGCGGCCGACCGAGGTCATGTCCTGCACCCGGCCGGCACACGCGTCGTTGGCTCCGATCAGGACGGTCACGTAGGCGGGTTTCCGCTCGACCGCCAGGCGGGCCTGACCGTCCAGCGCGTCCGCCTCGGCGCCGGGCTCGGCGAGATTCACCGCGTTGCCCTTGATCTTGCCGTTCTTGTCGAGGATGCGCTGGTAGTGGCTCTGGATCGCGGAGTTGCTGCCGGTCGACCAGGAGTTGCGGGTGCACCCGAGATAGGCCAGGCAGCTGCCCAGCCCGGCGGTGATCGAGTCCCCCAGGGCGACCATCGACGCCGGGTACCCGGCAGCCGGTTTGGCGCTGGTCTTCGTGGGCTGAGGTGCCGCGTTGCCGGCGCCGTCGCACGCAAGGGCGAAGACGGCTAGCACGGCGAGCAGGGCGACATGCCATCGACGAATCATCGATCTCCGATCACATGGAGTCCTTGAGACATTACCATCCGTCACTTTTTGCACAGAGCCCGCTGGGCGCGAGCACAGTCCCGGCCCAGAGTGCCTGCATAACTTGCGTTCCGGAACCCACCAGACAGCACCTGGGAGACAACGCATCATGATCTACGCCTCCACCAAACTCCACGAGAACTCCGGCGACTCCGGCGCCAAGGTCTTCGTCGACAACACCGGCAAGCGGCGGAAGCTGGTCGTGCTCTCCGGCGTCTGTGCCGCGGTGGGGGCGGTGATATACATCAGCGCCGTCGTGGCCGGGTTGGTCCAGTCCCCGCAGATCGAGCTGACCACGAAGGGCACGGTGTCCACCAGTCCGTCCGGCAGCACCCGCTGATGGCCGTCTATCAGAGCGAGAAGAAGCCCCAACCCTCTCCTCCGGTACGCCGGATCAAGGCCCCGCAGCCCCGATGGATCGTCTTCGCCGTCCTGATCTCCCTCTTCGCCAGCATCCTGCTGGTCAACGGTCTCGTGCAGGGTGAGTTCACCCAGGACGGGGCGATCGAGTCCACGGCGGAGACCTCGAACGTGCCGGCGGAGGCCCTGACCGGCGGCCCGATCATCCAGACCGACGGCACCACCACCAGCACGGTCAGCGCCGGTGCCAAACAGATCGTGCTGACCTTCGACGACGGCCCCGATCCGGAGTACACCCCGGAGATCCTGGAGGTGCTCGCCGAGTACGACGTGCCGGCCACCTTCTTCATGATCGGCTCGGAGATCGCCAAGTACCCGGACCTGGTCCAGCAGGTGGTGGACGAGGGCCACGAGATCGGCATCCACACCTTCACCCACCCGGAGCTGTCCGGCAAGAACGACTGGCGGCGCACCGTCGAGATGCGGGAGACCCAGCTGGCCCTGGCCGGCGCGGCCGGAGTGACCAGCGTGATCTTCCGGCCGCCGTACTCGTCCACGGTCGCCGCCCTGGACGACACCAACTGGAGCGTCATCGCCGAGATGGGCGAGGCCGGCTACCTGACCGTGGTCAACGACCTGGACAGCCGGGACTGGGAGTCCGGTGTCACCAATGCGGACATCGTCGAGGCGGTCACCCCGGACGACGGCGAGGGCGCGATCCTGCTCTTCCACGACGGCGGCGGCGACCGGTCGAACACCGCCGCGGCACTGCGCACGGTCATCCCGGCGCTGCTGGAGCAGGGGTACACGTTCACCACCGTCGCGGCCCTGAGCGGCATGGACACGGTCAACCCGGCGGCCACCACCGACGAGCGGGTCCTCGGGCTCAGCCTGGTCGGCGCGGTGCAGATCGCCAAGAACACCACCACCTGGTTCGCCGCGCTGCTGATCGGGTTCGGTGTGCTGACCATCGCCCGGCTGGGACTGATGCTGGTCCTCGGCTGGCGGCACGCACGCCGCAGTAAGCAGGCCGGGGTGTGGGGAGCGCCGTACACCCGGCCGGTGACGGTGGTGGTGCCGGCCTACAACGAGAAGGAGTGCATCGCCGACACGGTCCGGTCCCTGGCCGCCAGCACCCATCCGGTCCGGATCATCGTGGTCGACGACGGGTCCACCGACGGGACCGCGGAGATCGCCGAGTCGCTCGGGTTCCCGAACGTGACGGTGATCTGGCAGCCGAACGCCGGCAAACCGGCGGCGCTGAACACCGGCATCGCGGCGGCCGACACCGACGTGGTCGTGATGATGGACGGCGACACGGTCTTCGAGCCGGACACCGTACGCCTGCTGGTCCAGCCGTTCGCCGACGCCCGGATCGGCGCGGTGGCCGGCAACGCGAAGGTCGCCAACCGGACGGGTTTGATCGCCCTCTGGCAGCACATCGAGTACGTGGTCGGGTTCAGCATCGACAGGCGCGCCTACGACGTGATGCAGTGCATGGCGACCGTGCCCGGTGCGATCGGCGCGTTCCGCCGGGAGGCGCTGCGGCAGGTGGACGGGCTCAGCGACGACACCCTCGCCGAGGACACCGACCTGACCATCGCGATCATCCGGGCCGGCTGGCGGGTCGTCTACGAGGAGCAGGCGCGGGCCTGGACCGAGGCGCCGACGACCGTGCGGCAGCTGTGGAAGCAGCGCTACCGGTGGAGCTACGGCACCATGCAGGCGATGTGGAAGCACCGGCGGGCGCTGACCGACAAGGGCGCCAGCGGCAAGTTCGGCCGGCGCGGGCTGCTCAACCTGCTGCTGTTCCAGACGCTGATGCCCCTGCTGTCCCCGCTGATCGACGTGTTCCTGATCTACGGCCTGTTCTTCCTCGACCCGGTGGAGACGGCGATCGCGTGGCTGGCGATGCTGGCGGTGCAGATGATCAGCACGGTGTACGCGTTCCGGCTGGACAAGGAGTCGCTGCGCCCGGTCTGGCTGGTGCCGTTGCAGCAGTTCGTGTACCGGCAGCTGATGTATCTGGTCCTGATCCAGTCGGTGCTGGCCGCCATCGGTGGCATCCGGCTCGGCTGGCAGAAACTGAACCGGGCCGGCGGGCTGAGCGCCCTGATGACTAGCGGACCTCGGAAATAGGGCGTAGATACGACGGATCGGTGAGCACCTGGTCGATCCGGGCGGCGAACGCGTCCGCCCGGGTCGCCACGGTCGCCTGCCGGGCCAGGATCTCGTCGACGTTGCTCTTGTCGACGGCGAGCCCGGGGACGTACAGCCAGCCCTGGGGTAGTGCCTTGCCGGTCTTGGCGTGCTCGGCCTGGAGCCGGCCGGCGACCGCGCCCTTGATGTAGTGCTCGGGCGAGACCAGGATCAGGTCACCGGCCCGGACCGCCGCGAGGGACTTCGAGTCGATGTCGAAGGCGCCGGCCAGCCAGTTCGCCCCGCTGTTGCGGCGGATCTCGGCGAGGTTCCAGCCGTCCGCGTCGCCGGTGCCGATGAACGCCAGCGCCGAGGAGTTGACCTTGATCAGGGTGCTCCAGGCGTCCAGGTTCGCCTCGACCTCCTGCTTGGTGTCGAACGGGCCGAACACCGCGACACCGGGCAGCCGTTCGGTGATCTCGTCCCGGATGCCCTTGGCCCGGTGGTCGAGCACCGGCACCCCGGGCGCCGACGTCCCGATCACGATCTTGCCGCTGGCGTCCGACGGGAGCTGCTCGATCACCTCCCGGGCGAGCAGCCGGCCCAGCTGGTAGCTGTCGTTGCCGATGAACAGGTCGACGTCGGCGGCGGCCAGCGGCTGGCTGTCCACCGCGATGATCGGCATGCCCTCGCCGACCGCCTCGGCCATCGGCTCGGCGAACAGGTCCGGGGAGAGCGTGAAGACCGAGAGGCCGGCCGGGGTGCTCTTGAGCATGTCCCGGAAGAGCGAGACCTGGCGCGGCCCGTCGACGATGTTCGGCCCGTCCACCTGGTAACTGACCCCGCCGACGGCGTCCACCCCGGCGATGAAACCGAGGCTCATCTCCTGCGAGTAGTTCAGCTGTTTGTTCGCCACCACGAAGCCGACCTTGGGCTTCACCGGCGGGCCCGGCTGCTCCTCGGTGCACGCGGCCGATCCGAGGAGCAGGAGAACCAACAGCACCGGAATACGCCGATTTCTCATGACGAATTCAGTATGTGTGATCCCCTTCATCCCGGCGGCCATTCGACCGATCGGGACAACGGGCCGTTCTTTCACGGCCGCGATCTGACGTCCCCGGGGAGGCGCAGGGGTGTTGGCAAAGGTGGTCCGCAGCAAGGCGGTGGCCCGCGCGGCGGTGATCGGGCTCGCCCTCGGGGTCTTCGCCTTGGCCGCGCTCGCCGCTGTCAGCATCACCACCAACGCGTCCACCACCAGTCACATCCGGCACAACTCGCAGATCAGTGACCGCTGGGCGCAGATCGACCTGCACATCAGCGTGGAGTCCGAGGCGCTCAACGACTACATGGTGGCCAAGAAGTTCGGCAAGGACCTGCTGGACAGCGCCATGTACTCGGCCGTCTCCGACCTGGCCTGGCAGGCCCGCTACGGCGACCCGGAGGACGTCGGCAACGTCGTGCTGGTGACCGACTCGTACAACGCGTTCACCCAGACCCTGACCGAGCTGCGGCGCACCGGCACCGACCGGGAACGCACCCAGAGCCTCGCCGACCAGGCCACCCTCAGCGCGTCGTTCGTCCGCAAGTCGGCCAACGCCAACGTCACCCGGCACCGGCTGGCGATGGACCAGTACCTGGCCGAGGCCGACCAGTTCAACCAGAAGCTCAGCCTGGCCGCGATCACCGTCTGTGGTGTCGACTTCCTGCTGCTCGTGCTCTGCGCCGGCGTGCTGCTCACCCACCAGCGCCGGATCGAGGGCCAGGCGGTGGAGAGCCGGTACCGGGCGCTGCACGACGAACTGACCGGGCTGGCCAACCGGGCGCTGCTCGCCGACGAGATCGAGAAGGCGCTGCGGACCGCCCGGCAGCACGAGGAGGCGGTCGGCCTGCTGCTGCTCGACCTCAACAAGTTCAAGGAGGTCAACGACACCCTCGGGCACCACGCCGGTGACCTGCTGCTGCAGGAGGTCGCCACCCGGCTCACCGGCGCGGTCCGGCACAGCGACACGGTGGCCCGGCTGGGAGGCGACGAGTTCGCCGTGCTGATGCCGCAGATCCTGTCCCCCGAGCACTGCTCCGAGGTGGCCCGGCGGCTGCTCGACTCGCTGGAGGGCCCGGCCGACCTGGACGGCGTCACCGTCGACATCAGCGGCAGCATCGGCGCGGCCGTCTTCCCGCTGCACAGCTCGACCGGCACCGAACTGCTCCAGCACGCCGACATCGCGATGTACACCGCCAAACGCAACCGGCTCGGGATCGCCGTCTACGACCCGGAGGCGGACCGGCACAACTCGCAGGAGCTGGGCCTGATCGGCGAGCTGCGCCGGGCCATCGACGAGAACGAGCTGGTGCTGTTCTACCAGCCGAAGGTGTCCACCCGGACCGGCCGGGTGGTCGGCACCGAGGCGCTGATCCGCTGGGAGCACCCGTCCCGCGGCCTGCTGATGCCCGGCGACTTCGTCCCGCAGGCCGAGGAGAGCGAGATCATCATCCCGCTCACCGACCGGGTGCTGGCGATGGCCCTGGACCAGCACCGGCACTGGCGCGACGAGGACGGCACGCTCCTGTCGGTCGCGGTCAACGTGCCCACCGTCTGCCTGCTCGACGAGGCGTTCGCCGACCGGGTCGGTGCGGCCCTCGAACTGGCCGGCGTGACACCCGCGATGCTCACCCTGGAGATCACCGAAACCTCGATCATCAGCGATCCGGTACGCGCGTCGACGGTCCTGACCCGGTTGCGCGAGATGGGGGTACGCCTGTCGGTGGACGACTTCGGCACCGGGTACTCGTCGATGTCGTACCTGCAGAGCATGCCCCTGCACGAACTGAAGATCGACCGCAGTTTCGTCCGTACGATCGCCGACTCGCACGGTGGCGCCGCGATCGTCCGGGCCGTGCTGGAACTGGCCCGTGCCCTGGACCTGGAGGTGGTGGCCGAGGGCGTGGAGGACGAGGCGACCCTGGCCCTGCTCGGCAGCATGGACTGCGCTTACGCCCAGGGCTATCACATCAGCCGGCCGGTCCGGCCCGCCGATCTGATCACCTGGCTCTCGTCCTGGCGTACCCAGAAGGATTTTCAGCCTGTTCTGTGATTCGCTACAACCGATCCCCATCTTTTCGCCGTCGGGTGTTCAGAGACAGCGACAGGGAGCGGGGCCAATGCCGGACGGATCCGACGACGAGTACCTGGCGTACGTGCACGGGCGTACCGCCGAGTTACGCCGCACCGCCTACCTGCTCTGCGGCGACACCCACCAGGCCGACGACTTCGTGCAGGAGACCCTGACGAAGCTGTACGCCCGGTGGCCGCGGATCGGGCGGGTGGAGAACGTCGACGCGTACGTGCACACCATGTTGGTCCGGGTCTTTCTCGACGACCGGCGGCGGGGCTGGTGGAAGGTGCGGCTGACGACCGGCCACACCGACCGGGCGGCCGCCACCGGTGACCCGTCGGACCGTCCGGTGGTCCGGGCCGCGCTGGCGAGACTGCCGGCCCGGCAGCAGGCGGTGCTGGTGCTCCGCTACCTGTGCGACAAACCGGTCCGTGAGGTGGCCGAGCTGCTGCGGTGCTCCGAGGGCACGGTGAAGAGCCAGACGTCGCACGGTCTCACCCGGCTGCGCGACATCCTCGGCCCGGACCACCGGGAACCCGCCGTCGCCGCCTCCTGGGAGCGATCATGAAGAGTGAGGACGAGATGACCGACGACGGTGCGGAGCGCTTGCTGCACCCGCTGCGGGGGGAACCATCCGGTCCACCCCGGTACGACGTGGCGCGGGCGATGGCGGAGGGTCGCCGGCGCCGGGGACTGCGCCGCTGGACCACGGGTGCGGCCCTGGTGGCGGTCACCTCGCTGACCGCCGGCGGTGGCACGTTCGCCGTCGCCGCGATGCGACCGGAACCCGCACCCACCGAGAAGCCGGCCCCGGTGACCTCCACGACACCGAGCGTGGAAGCGGCCGCCGCGGCCGCGGCGCCCGCGCCGAAGAGCTGCAAGGTCCGGATGCTGCCGACCGGCGGTGTCCGGAAGTCGCTCGTCAGCTCGGGTGATCCGAGCGGTCACTGGCACGCCGGGCGGCTCTACTACGCGGCCGAGAACGTGATCCTCTGGAAGGACGGCAGGATCGCCGCCAAGGTCCGGATGCCCGGAGCGGACGCCGAGATCAACGACCTCACCACGGCCGGGGTGGGCGTCGGGTCGTCCTTCCCCGGTGAGGAACAGCAGGCCTATGTGTACCGCGACGGCGCATTCTCGGCGTTGGACGGTGCGGAGACCGTGGCGAGGGCGATCAACGAGGCCGGGGTGATCGTCGGCGCCATCGGCAAGATCCTGGACGAGGCCCCGGCCCGCTGGCGGTCGGCCGGCGCGAAGGTGGAGCGGCTCCCCCTGCCGGACGGCGCGACCAAAGGCATGGCGGACCTGGTCACCGAGGACGGCACGGTGATCGGCACGGTCGGTACCGAGTCGCACGAGCAGAGCGGATACATCTGGTCGCCCGACGGAACCGGGACGACGATCCCGCTGCCCACCGTGGACGGGAGGAAGGCGGACTACTTCTGGCCGACGTCGACCGCCGACGGCTGGATCCTCGGCCGGGCGGTCTTCGAGACCGAGACCGACGAGAAGGACCCGAGGGGAAACAACATCTTCGAAAGGACCTTCGCCGTCCTGCGGTACCGGATCTCCGACGGGACGATCCAGCGGCTGCCGAAGTCGTTCCAGGGCACTTACGCCATGCTGGCCGGCAACGGCTGGGTTCTCGGCACCAGCGGAATGGACGATCCGGTGATCCTGTCCGGCGAGAAGATCATGAAACTGCCCGAGTACCGGACGTTCAAGGAGTACGTGCCCACCAGCTTCAGCGAGGACGGCAAGGTCTCCGGCGGCTACACCACCGACATGGGCCCAGACGACGTCGACAACCGGCCGATCCTCTGGACCTGCGAGTAGTGCCGGGAGGGGCCCTTGGGGGGAAGGGCCCCTCCCGTGGTCTCGGGTCGGGTCAGGAGATCGCGACGTCGTCGAACCAGACCGTGCCGGTGTTGTCGCCGGACTTCAGGTGCAGCTGGACGCTGGTGGCGCCGGCCGGGGCGACCGCCTCGACGGAGAGCTTGGTCCAGCCGGAGTTCCCGGCCGGGAGCCGGTTCGACAGGTTCTGGCTGATCCACCTGCCGTTGACGTCGAACCAGCTCAGCGCGATCTCGGTGGTCCCGGTGGCGTTGACACCCCGGGCGTACGCCTCGGCCCGCCAGCGGTAACCGGCCTGCACCGGAGTGATCGGCGAGGTGATCAGGGACGGCAGACCCGCCGCGGTCCGGGTGGTGCCGCTGAACCGGGCCGACCGCGCGCCGTTGCGGACCACGTCACCGGCCATTACCGCGGTACCGGCGTCGGTGTTGCCGGCCCGCCAGGGCGACTCACCCGCCGCCGCCTCGAACCCCAGGTTGAGCAGGCTGTTCGGAACCGTGCCGGTGGTCCACACGGTACGGACCACGGTCGCCGCGAACTTGGCCGACCCGTCGGCGCGGTACAGCCCGAACTTGTACTGGGCAGGCATCGCCGACACCGACGAGTTGGCCGGGATGGCCCCGTTCGCGAAGTCGTTGAGCGTCCACGGCGACACCGAACCGACCCCGGCCTCGGCCGCCGCCCGGAACACCCGGGCCAGGTAGGCGCCCTGCTCACCCTCGCTGACGACGGCGCTGCTGACCCCGGTCTCGCCGATCACCACCGGGTCCGGGGCGACCGCCGCCTGCGCCTTGCGGATCTCGGCGAGCGCCCGCTCGGACGAGCCGTAGAAGTGGAAGTCGTAATAGTCCAGCGGGGCCCCGGCCGCCTGCAGCTGTGACCTGAGCCGCTCCAGGCCGGCCGCGCCGACCCCGCCGTCGACCGAGAGGGTCAGCGGCATCGCCGGCAGGGCCTTGCGCATCTCCGGGATGAGCTTCCGCACCCAGCCGACCGCGGCGGTGTCCCCGGGCTGGATCTCGTTCTTCAGCTCGACGGCGATCACCCGCGGGTCGCCGGCGTACGGCGCGAGAATGGTCCTGGCCCAGTTCACGCTGTTGCCGACCTCGTTGTACGCGGACCACCAGTCGAACAGCGTGATCTTCACGGTCAGGCCGTGCGCGTCGGCGATGCTGACGAACTTGCGCAGCTTCTCGGTGTTCTCCGGCTTGGGGGCCGGCCAGCCGAACGCCTGCGGGAAGACGATCACCCGGACGTTGTCGGCGCCCAGCTGGGCGATCTTCGCCAGGTCCGCGTCGATCCGGGCGGCGTCGAACCCGGTCCACATGGCCGACCAGCCGGCGTCCGACGGGTAGTAGTTCATCGACTTCGCGGTCTTCACCTCGGCGAGACGGCTCGCCGTCGTCGGCGCGGGCACGGTCATGGCCGCAGTCTTCGCCGCGGACGGCGACGACAGGGCCGGGAGGCCCAGAGTCATCAGAACGGTGGAGGCGACGAGGCCGGCACGGACACGCAAGCTGCTCATGGGGGGATCGCTGCCTCTCGGAAGTGGTTGCCTTCTCGATCGGCGGTGGTGGCGTCCACTCCAGCTTCCGCCGGACTGCGATGTGGTTGCAATCAGGGTTCCCCCGAACGACGGAAACCTCCGGTCGAACCTCGTGGCCGGTTCCGCCCGGTCACGCCAGACTCGACGAGGAAGTGCTGCCCGGGGTCGCGCGGGGGGCCTGACCCCGGGCAGCACATCCAGATCACTCGCAGACGGCGAACCTGCGGCTGCGGGCCGCGTCGGTGAACTCGGAGGCGGCCGGAGCCGGCAGCCGGAGGGCAGTGGTGAGCAGTTTCTCGGTGGAGCGGCGCGGGGCACGCACGCCACGCTCCAGATCGGAGATGCTCCGGGTGCTCAGCCCGGTCAGCTCGGCCAGTTCCTCCTGGGTCAGTACCGCGTCCCGGCGCAACCGGCGCAGCAGGAATCCGAAGTTCTGCACGGCTCTTTCCTCTCCCCGTGGATGGTGTCGCGTTCACGGTGCGGCACCGTTCGGGCGGACGGGGCGATCCCGACCGAATCCGAACGCCGCCCTACGCGAGAGTCGCCAGCAGGGCCCGGATCTCGTCCTCCTCGGCCAGCCCCGGATGGATCTCCAGGGCGGTCCGGCAGTGATCCGCGGCCAGGTCCCGGTCACCGAGCGAGTGCCGGGCGCGCCCGAGACCGGCGTGGGCCCGGGCCTCCTGCTCACGCAGACCGATGGCGATCGCGAGGTCGAGGGCCGTGGAGTGATGCGTGACCGCGTCGTCGATCCGGCCCTCCGCCTGCGCCGCCTCACCGAGCCCGTTGTAGGTCCAGATCCGCAACTCCCGGTCATCGGTGCTGTTGAGCAGAGCCAGCGACCGCTCGTGCAACGCGGTGCCCTCCGCCGGGCGCCCGATCCGGGTGTGCACCACTCCCAGGCCGTCCAGCGTGTCGGCCTGGCCGATCCGGTTGCCGAGATCCCCGAAGAGGGCGAGACCCTTCCGGAACCGGCCGGCGGCCTCCTCGTTGCGGCCGGCCCGGCTGAGGATGTGCCCGAGCGCGCCGTAGGCCATCGCCTCACCGGTCCGGTGCCCCAGCTCCCGGAAGAGACGCAGGGCGGCCTCGTACTGTTCGATCGCCTCGCCGACCCGGCCCAGCGTGCGATACAGATCGCCCAGATTGCCCAGCGCACCGGCCTCGAAGAACGGGTCGCCGATCGCACGGGAGAGGGAGAGAACCGTCCGGAAGCGCTCCTCCGCCGAGGTGTGGTCGCCGGTGCGCTGCTCGACGACCCCGAGCTGGAGTAGGGCGCGGCCCTCACCGGCCCGGTCACCGATCCGCCGGAACAGGACCAGCGCCTGGTTGAACTGCTCGGCGGCGACCGCGTACCGGCCGGTCCGCCGGTACGCGATGCCGAGGTCGGTGAGCGTGTGCGCCCGCTCGCCGGTGTCACCGCTGTCCCCGGCGGCCCGCAACGCGTTCTCGTGCAGACTGACCGCGTCACCCGGACTGACCCCGTTGACGTAGAAGTACAGGGTGCGGGCCAGCCGGACGGCATGATCGGGCGCGATCCCGGCGATCGCCATCAGGGTGTGCCGTTCGGCGTCCAGCCAGTCCCGGGCGGTGTCCAGATCGGTCAGTTCCGGGCTCGGGGACCGCGGCTCCAGCAGTGCCGGACGCTGTGCCGCCTCGGCCGGCTGCAACAGATCCATCGCGATCCCGGCGGTGGCCAGGTAGAAGTCGTACAGCCGGGTCTGCGCGGCACGTCGCTCCGCCGGGCGCTCCTCGTCCCGGGCGCGGGCCGCGGCGTACGCCCGGACCAGGTCGTGGAACGTGTACCGGCCCGGCGATCCCTCCTGCACCAGGCTGTCGGCCCGCAACCGGTCCAGGTCGGCACCGGCCACGCCGACGTCACCGCCGATGAGAGCGGCCGCGGCGTACGCCTCGAAGTCCTGCCCCGGGTGCAGCGCCAACAGCCGGAACAGCCGGCGCAGCCGGTCCGGGAGGTGCTGGTAGGAGAGGTCGAGCGCGAACTCCACGCCGATGTCCAGGTGACCGGCCCGGTGCCGTTCGTCGAGCCAGTCGGCGTGGTCGGTGAGCAGCCACTCCGGTTTGGTGCGCATGTGCCCGGCGATCAGGCCGAGAGCGAGCGGCAGGTACCCGCAGCGCTCGGCGATCCGGACCGCCGCGCCCGGGTCGTCACCGGCCGGGACGTCCGGGTTGGCCAGGGCGAGCATGCGCTGGGCCTCGGCCGGCGAGAAGACCTGGACCGGCAGGTAGGTGGCGCCGGTCAGCCCGGTCAGACTGCGCCGGCTGGTGATCAGCACCGTGCAGTCCCCGCCGTCCGGCAGCAGGGGGCGCACCTGATCCGCATCGGTCGCGTTGTCCAGCACGATCAGCGCCCGGGTGGTCGCCAGCACGCGCCGGTAGGCCGCCGACCGCTCCGGCAGGCCCGGTGGAATCTCCTGGCCGGGCATGCCGAGCAGCCGCAGGAAGCCGTCCAGGACCGCCGACGGATCGGCCGGCGGCTGGCTGCGATCGGGGTGGAAACCCCGGAGATTCACGAAGAGCACCTGGTCGTACGCCCGGTCCCGGCGCAACCGGTGCGCCGCCTGCACGGCGAGCTGCGTCTTGCCGACACCCGCCATCCCGGCGATCACGTGGACCCCGCCGGTGAGCCGGTCCAGCTCGCCGGACCGCCCGGTGAACCCGGCCAGCTCCGGCGGCAGCGTGTCCTGCACCCGGATCGGAGCGGCGGCCCCGGCCTCCCCGCTGACGACGCGTAACGCCTGGCGCCATAGCGCTACGTAACCGACGTCCGGGTGCAGGGAGCGCACCACCGCGGCCACCAGATCGGTGTTCAGCCGCCGGCGGCCGGTCCGGAAGGCATCCACCACGGTCGTCTTGCCGGCCAGTTCCGCGACGGGCCGCCCGTCCGCGCGCCAGGCCGTGTTGACCCGGTCGGTGATGACCGCGTACGACGGGTTGCCGGCCCACACCTTCAGCGCGCGCAGGCGGTCCACCAGGCCGTCCAGCGAGGTCGCCTCACCAGGGTCGGGCAGACCGGAAACAGCATCGATCTGACCCGATATGTTTCTCATGCCCCGACAGCGTAGTCAATCCGGACGGACCGTCTCCGCCTCCACCCCGTAATGATCAGAGAGGTACGCCATGCCTCCACCCGGTAGCCGCACCTCATCCTGAAAGACCAGGTCAGCACGAAACTGTAGGTCCGCGGGCCGCACCAGAACGTGATCAAAAGCGGGCGGCGACGGCCAGCCCGGAGTGGGCCGGTAGGTCGGCCGGGTGTCACCCGCCAACACGTCCCGCAGCCCGGTCGCGCCGAGGAACCCGGCGAGCGCCGCCGACTCCCGGGGCACGTTCAGATCCCCCACCACCACGACCGGTCCGTCGATCCGGGAGATCCGCTCCGCCAGGACCGCGAACTCGGCCCGCTGCGCCGCCGAATACCGGTTCCCCGGAGCCCAGTCGTCGTCCCGGTTGGCGGACAGATGTGTATTGACGAAGGTGAACCCGTTGTCGAGGGTGACCACTTGAGCCCCCTTACGCATGAGGTATTCCGGCCGGGCGGGAGAGGTCAACGGAAACCGCAGAAACTCACTGCGCGTGATCGGCAACCGAGACAGAAAGACAAGCCCGCCCTTGAGTACGACGCCCCCATGGCACACCCGGTACCGATAGCCGGGAGCCACCGCTTCGAGCAGCCGCACGTTCCGCCGGTACATCACCTCCTGCAGACAGACGACGTCGTACCCGGACGCCTCGAGCCGCTCCCCCAGCCCCCTGAGCCGCTCCCGGACATCCCCTTGGAAAAGCGCATTGAACGTCAACAGCCGCACGCCTGCTTCCTACCAGACCACGGTGACCCGTTTGCTTGACCGGGGGCGGAAAGGCGGTGGCGGAGCGGTCCGGACCGGGATCATCCGGGCATGGGGTGTGTGGTCGTGGTGGGGGCAAGCGTCGGCGGGCTGCTGGTGGCCCGGGCGCTCAGTGAGCGGTTCGAGCGGGTCGTCGTTCTCGATCGGGATCGGCTTCCGGTCTCGGCCGAGGCTCGGCGCGGGGTGCCGCAGAGCCGGCAGGCCCATGTGCTGCTGGCCAAAGGTGGTGCGGTGCTCGGGGAGATGTTTCCCGGGTTCGCGGCGGAGATGGTGGCCGCGGGAGTGCCGGTGGGGGACGCGCACGCCGACTGCCGGTGGTACCTCGACGGGCATCGGATGCGGCAGGCCCCGTCGCCGCTGCCCTGTTACGGGGTGAGCCGGCCGCTGCTGGAGCACCTGGTCCGGCGACGGGTCCGGGCGCTGCCCAATGTGGAGATCACCGACGACACCGAGGTCACCGGGCTGTTGCACGACCGGCGCAACGGAGGAACCGGGCGGGTCTGTGGGGTTCGGGTCCGGCGGGGTGGGGTGGACGGCGAGATCCCTGCGGATCTGGTGGTGGATGCCGGTGGGCGGGGCAGCCGGATGCCGGTCTGGCTGCGGGAACTCGGGTACGGGGAGGTGCCGTCGAGCACCGTCCGCACCGGACTGGTCTACACCTCACGGCACTACCGGTGGGTGCCTGACGACGCCGGCTTCGCCGTGGTGATGGCGCCCTATCCGGGGATGCCGCGGACCGGGATCCTCGTGCGGCAGGACGGCGACCGGGTGGTGCTGCTGCTGGCGGGCATGCTGGGCGCCGAACCACCGATGGACGACGCGGGGGTGCGGGCGTTCGCCGAGTCGCTGCCGGGGCCGGAGATCCGGGACTTCCTGCGGACCGCCGAGCCGATCGACGAGCCGGTGCGGATGCGGTACCCGTCGAGCGTGCGCCACCGCTACGAGCGGATGACCCGACGGCCGGGCGGGTTCGTCGCGGTCGGGGACGCGCTGTGCAGTTTCAACCCGATCTATGGGCAGGGCATGACCGTGACCGCTCTGCAGGCGCGGTTGCTGGCCGGCGGGACCGACCGCTACTTCGCGCGGGCGGCCCGGCTGCTGGCCGGCCCGTGGTCCCTGGCGACCGGGAGTGACCTGCGGTTTCCCGAGGTGAAGGGCCGTCGTGGACTGCTCGACCGGCCGCTGCACGGGTACCTGTCCCGGCTGCGGGCGGCGGCCCGGCGGGACGCGGCTCTGGGTGCGGCGTTCCTGCGGGTGTCCAACATGCTGGAGGACCCGGCGCATCTGCTCACGCCGCGGATCATGCTGCGCGTTCTGCGGGGAGGGCGTTGACACGGATCACGTTTGTTGCGAGTGTGCGTCCACCACGTTTCGTGAACGACCGAAGAACGTGGACGAACCTGGATGCACCTCTGTGAGGATCCGATGGCATTTTCCTTGAAGAACAGCGGCGCCCTGCTGGGCACCCTACTTTTGACCCCTGCGTGTGTGAACGTTCCCACATCCGCGTCGGCAGGCACGAAAGCCGACCCGAAGGGCACGAAGACCGACACGTCCTGCGCCACCACCGGCTCGGTCGACTTCGGTCTGGACCTGGCCGGATCCGGCTGGAAGTTCACCACCGGCGACGACGCGGCCTGGTCGGCGACGTCCTTCAGCGACACCGGCTGGCGGGACTGGAGCGTCCCGGACAACTGGGGCGACCACAGCGATCTGTCGGCGTACGACGGCTTCGCCTGGTACCGCAAGACGTTCACGCTGCCCACCCGCCCGGCCGGGGTCACCGACTCCGCCGTGGTCGCCGCGCTGGGCAAGATCGACGACGCGGATCAGACGTTCCTGAACGGGCAGGAGATCGGGCGCACCGGCGGGTTCCCGCCGCAGTTCGACTCCACCTGGGAGGTGCCGCGCGAGTACTACCCGGCCGACGGCCTGCTCAACTGGGGTGGCAGCAACGTCCTGGCGGTCCGGGTCTACGACGGCACCGGTGGCGGCGGCTTCTACCAGGGCCCGGTCGGCCTGTTCTCCAAGGCGCGACTGCGTGCGCTGGCCGGGGTGGACGGGACCGCTGTCACCCGTACCCAATTGGCCCATGTCTGTGCGGTCCTGAACCGTCAGCACAGCGCCGTCGCGAAGCGGGACTCCCGGGCCTACGCCACGACCCTGGCGTCCGGCTACTTCCACCAGGGTTTCACCGCCGCCCAGCGACTGGCCGAGGTGCGTAGGGCGACGAGCCTGACCGACACCCAGGCCGAGGTGTTCAAGGACTCCCGGGGCCGGCTCGTGGTGGACACCATCCGCACCTGGTCCGGGCAGCCACCGGCCCGTGAGCTGCTCTACATCGACCCGCGCAAGCAGCTGGAGCTCGGCGACCAGTCCCGGTTCTTCCGGGCGAACTACGAGTCGGCGGCGATGAAGCGGCGCACGCAGTTCAACGTGTACCTGCCGGAGAGCTACACCCGCACCAGCACCAAGCGGTACCCGGTGGTCTACATGCTGAACGGCTTCAACGGCAGCAACATCGAGTGGGAGGCACGGGACATCGACACCGTGCTGGACCGGCTGATCAAGGACAACGGGCTGGTCGAGACGATCGTGGTGTTCCCGGACGGCGGCAGCGGCTGGTACGTGGACACCTCGGCCGGCAACTACCGCTCGATGATCGTGAACGAGATCGTGCCGCTGGTCGACAGGACCTATCGCACCGTCGCCGACCGGGACCACCGGGGCATCAGCGGGGTGTCGATGGGCGGGCAGGGCGCGTTCACCCTGGGCCTGACCAACCCCACGGTGTTCAGCTCGATCGCCAGCCACATGGGTGCGCTGAGCCTGGCGCCGCTGGTCGGCACCTCCGCCGAGCAGGCCGCGAACGCCGGTCTGCGCCCGCTGACCCTGGTCGCGGGCATGACGGCGGCCGACCTGAACCGGCACCGGTTCTACTTCGACGGCGGTGACTCCGACGAGTACCGGTTCGGGGCGGCCGCGCAGCAGATGAGCACACTGCTGGCCGGCAAGGGAGTCAAGCACGACTACCAGCTGGGCGCTGGCCGGCACGACGACGCCTACTGGATGCCGAAGCTGGTCCGCTCGTTCCAGCTGCACAGCGAGCAGTTCCGGGCCGCGCGTTAGGTTCGGTGGGGCAGACCCCGCGGGGTCTGCCCCACCGAACCTAGAGAACCCGCAGGTCGTGGATGAGTTCGGAGAACGTCACCGGCGGCAGCTCGTCGCCGGTGACACCGAACAGGGCGATGTCCCGCACGGTCTGCGGCGGCGCCGAGTCCACCGTGTCCGAGGCGTGCCAGCCCGGGTCGGTGCGCAGGATCGCCGACGCCCGGCCGCCGAGCGGTTTCGCCATCTGGACCCCGGCGTCGTACCAGCGCACCCAGCCGTGCCGTTCCAGTCCGCGCAGCGTGCCGTAGGTGGTCTCGCGCCCGGCGAACGCGTGCAGGACGTCCGGCGTGAACCGGTACACCGGCCGGTCCAGCTGCGCGAACGGTTGCAGCAGCTCGTAGTCGGCGAAGACCTGCCCCCAGGCGCCGAGTTCGCCGTCGGGGCAGTGCAGCGGATGCAGGATCACCAGGTCACCGTCCACCGGGACCGCGTTGTCGGCCAGGTCGGCCAGGGTGCCGTCCTCGGCCACCCGGACGGTCCCGGTCAGGGTGTCGCCGTCGAGCACACCCCACACCAGCCGCTGGGCCAGATGGGTCATCCACGGGTGGCCGGCGAACCGGTCCCGGAAGATCGCCGCCGGGATCCGCCGCTCGCCGCACATGGCCCGTTCCAGCCGTGCCACGTGCAGCGACGCCGACGCGCGGGCCTGGTTGCGCAGCGCGGTGAGCCGCTTCCTGTCACTGCCGCGGGGCAGGTCGGCGTGTACCTTTCCGGCCGGATCGCGCAGCACCGGCAGCAGCCGGTGGTCGAAGACGATGCGGAAGTCACCCTTGGCGGTCGGTAGCAGGTCGCCGTCCTCGTCCAGACCCAGCGCCGGTACGAGCCGGTCCGCCAGCTCGTCCGGCGTGAGCCCGCGCAGATCGGCGATCGCCTCGATGTGCTGCCGGGCCCGGCTCTTGAAGACCGGGTAGCGGGACCGTTCGGCGAGCAGGCTCAACTCGATCAGGGCGGCGTCGGTGCCCCGGTGCCGTAACGCGTCGAGGGCGGCCTGCGCGCGCTGGGCGGCGTTGTTCCCGGCCCACACCCGGGCGTGGGCCGCCAGCCGGCGGGCGCCCGCGTCGTCACCGATCAGCCCGACGGCCTGCATGCACCAGCCGTCGGCGGCGGGCGCCCCGGCGTCCACCCAGCGGTCGAAGAGGGCGGCCGCGAATCCGGCGCGGGACTCCGCGGTCCACCTGTCCCGGGCAGCGAGCACCCCGGGATGGACCTCGTCGGTGTCGCAACTGGCCAGGCGTACCAGCAGATGGTCGATCTCCTCGGGGGTAGCCTCGCCGCCGCCGGGAGAGACCAGCGGGGGAAGCGCCTGGTCCGTCAGATAGGCCGGGATCCTGGGGATCTTCGCCCGGGGCGCGTCCAGCGGGTCGCGTTCCAGCAGGGTGCGCAGGCCTTCGGCGTTCCGCAGCAGCAGGGCGCGATGGCCCTGGGCGTCGAGGTAGCGCAGCACCCGCCCGGCCGCCGGGTCGTCCGGATCGGCGGTCCACAGCGCGACGGCCCCGGCGACCGCGTGTTCCGGATGCCGCAGCAGCCACGACCGGGCGAGCCGGCGGTGCTTCTTGCCCGCGAAGGCGCGGACCATCGGCGCGGCCAGGGACACGTGCCCGATCGGCTGGGCCGCCTCCAGCGCCGCGTCCAGACTCGCCGGGTCCTGGAACGCGGCGAGCAGCGGCGCGACGTGACTCGTCCCGTGCCGCAGCATCAGCAGCCCGATCACCCGGCGCACCCAGTAGTGGTGCTGTTCGAACCCGAGCGCGAACAGCCGCTCATGGGTCCAGCGCGGGGCCAGCGCGAGCGCGGTCAGCGGGGTCGGGAGCGCCCAGTGCTCCCGGTGCTCCAGCCAGGCGGTCACGACGTCGTCCCCGGCCCGGGCGATCGACCTGCCCTCCCAGGTCACCGCGTCGGCGTAGACCCCGGCCTGCTCGGCGTCCGCCCGCTCGTCGTCGCGGAAACGGATCACCGGCTCCACCGGCACGGCGGCTGCCGGCATCGACGGGTGAGCCGCCTCCGGCGGCGAATAATCCGAGGGCTTGCCTTCCGGTACGTCGATCAGGTCCTCGTCCGCCGCCGCGAACCCGTGCGCCCACGCGTGGCCGGCGTCCCGTTCCCGCTCCAGCACCGCCCGCGCGGTGTCCTCGCCGGCGTGCGCGAGCAGGCTGCACCAGACCCGGTTGTAGTGCTCGTCGTCCTCGAACGGGTAGGCCGGCCGCATCCGGGCCAGCACCGGCCCGGCCCCGGCCCCGGCGATGTCGATGAGGCCCGCCAGGTAGATCCGCCCGCCGGACGATCCGAAGAACTCGTGCCGGACCCGTCCGTTGGCGTGCAGGAACCGGTCCAGGGTGTCCAGGTCACCGGCCGCGAGCCCGGTCGCGTGCACATCGGCGTTGCCGAACTCGCCGACGTTGCGCATCGCCGCCGCGTGCGCGTCCCGTTCGGCGGATCCGGCCGACGGGCCGAGCGGGAGCACGAAGGTGACCGTCCAGAACAGGTCGGCCCGGGTCCGTTCGCTCAACGTGGCCGCCACCCGGTCCCGTTCGGCCAGGATCGTGTCCCGGGCCCGGGCGTAGGTGGCCTCGTCGGTGATCGTGAGCAGCTGGCGCAGCCGGGTGAAGACACCGGCGCCGAGGTAGGGCATGTCGACGTGGAAACCGCCGATGATCCGGCGGCACGCCTCGGGCAGGCCGTGCGCGGCGGTGAGGAAGTCGGCCAGCCACTCGTCGCTGCTGTCGCCGTAGTACTGGAACCGCTCGCGGACCGCCCGGACCAGCGTGTGGTCCTCGGCCTCGGTCCCGATCCGGGCCGCCGGGTCGAGCAGCCGCCCGCTGAGTTCCCGATCCGCACGGATCGACGAGGTGGCCAGCTGCCAGATCCGGGAGGATTCCTGCGATCTGTCGCGGATCAGCCGGTCCTGGGCCCAGAGCGAATACCGCAGCCCGTCCCAGGCCTCGCCGACCCCGGCGAGCGGACGGATTCCGGCGTCCAGGCCGCCCCGGCGCGGATGCAGCTTCGACCGCAGCCACCGGTCGTCGTACTTCTCCAGGTCCGGCACCCACTCGTGCGGAGCGGGCGAGGCCGGTGGCGCGATCCAGGAGAGCATCGCGCCACCGTAACCACGATCATTGGCCGTAGTAACGGACCCTTCGGTTGTTGCTGCGGTAGCCACCCCGGCGACCGCCGGCGAGCTGCTTGGTCGCGAAGACGCCGACGGCCAGGCCGCCGGCGAGCGCGGCCAGGATGAAGCCCATGTTGGCGCCGGTCAGTCCGCCAGCGGTCGCCTGCGAGGCCAGCTGCTGGGCCGGCGCCTGGGCGGCCGGGGCCTTGGCGGCGGGTGCGGCCGTGGCGGCCGCGGCGGCCAGGTCGGCGAAGTCGACGAGCTGGCTGCTCTCCAGCAGGGTCATGTGCGTCATGACGAACTGGTTGGCCTGCTGGGCGAGCTTGCGCACGGTGTCGTTCTCGGTGCTGGCCCGGATGTTCGCGATGGCCGGGAAGATCTTGCCGTGCGCGGCGCGGAGCCGGTCGATGTAGATCTGGTCGAACTCCTTGCCCTGCGCGCCGGCCATCTCGTCGAGCCAGCCCTGCTGGTCCTCGTTCGGCTCGTCCGGCAGGTCGATCTTCAGCTTGGCGCCGGCGTCCAGGGCCAGCTTGTCCAGCTCGGTGTGCTGATCGGCGATGCTGCGGCCGATCCGCTTGATCCGGTTGTTCTCGGACAGATCCTGGGCCAGCTCACCGGCCGGGATCTCCCAGAGACCGGCCAGCCGGACCTTGGTGACGAAGTCCTTGTCGGCGGCCGTGAGCTTGCCCTTCCCCTGATCGGTGAGCAGGTTCTCCGGGGGCACCGGGACTTCCGCGGCCCAGGCCTGGTTGCCCGGCGCGAGTACGATCAACACCGCTGAGATCAGCGTGGCGCTGCCGAGACGCCGCCACAAGGACCTCGATCCGACAACAGCCACTATGAACCTCCAAGAGCGCCATCTGCACAGGTTGTGCACAGGGATACGGAGCGCTCCCAAAAACGGATCACACAGTTGCCGACGGAATCGAATCGGTGAGAGCCCAGTCCTGGCTTATATAAGCGGCGGTGCGCAGGAGCTTCGGCAGGTGATCGTCGAGAAGCGTCTCCACCGAGGTCTCCGCGGCATGCACCGTTACATTTATCGCCGCCAATACCCGACCGTCGCCGTCGCGCACTCCGGTGGCCACCGAGCGGATGCCGGGCGCCAGATCCTGATCGGCCAGCGCCCACCCCTTGGCGCGGATCTCCCGCAGCGTGGACTCCAGATCGGCCGCGGCCGGGACGTTACGCGCGGTGACGCCGGAGCGGGACGGCTCGGCCAGCACCCCCGGCACCGAGCCCGGCGGCAGCGCGGCGAGAAGAACCTTGCCCATCGAGGTGGCGGCGGCCGGGAACCGGGTGCCGATGGTCACCGCGAGCGTGACGATCTTGGGGACCGCCACCCGGGCCACGTAGACGATGTCACTGCCGTCCAGCTGGGCCATCGACGTCGACTCGCCGGTCTGCGCGACCAGCTTCTCCATGTGCGGGCGGGCCACGTCCCACATGTTCAGCGCGTTCACGTAGGCCATCCCCAGGTCCAGGACCCGCGGGGTGAGCGCGTAGCCCCGGCCGGCGCCGCGCACGTAACCGAGCGTCTCCAGGGTGATCAGGATCCGCCGCACGGTGGGCCGAGCCAGGCCGGTCTGCCCAGCGATCTCACTGAGCGTCATCGACGGCGTGCCCGGACGGAAGGAACGCAGGACGTCGAGGCCACGCGCGAGCGCCTCGATGAAGTCGGGCCCCGCGCTCCTTCCGGTGTCAGTCACCCGGCTAATGCTTCCATTGCGCGCTGCCCGCGTCCCACTCGGTGTACTGATAGGGATTGTCGAACAGCTCGGTCGCGGGCACGTCCGGATCCATCCCCCGCGACCAGGCGTCCTCGCCCATCGTCTCCCGCAGGTGATCGACGGTGGCCTGCACCTTCGCCCGCGCCGCGGCCAGGTCGACATCGACGAGGCGCCCGTCGCGCTTGACCACCCGGCCGCCGACCAGGACGGTGTGCACGTCGCCGCGCTGGGCCTGGAAGGCCACGTGGCCGTACGGGTTGAGGATCGGGAACATCACCGGGGAATCGTCGTTCTTGAGCAGCACCACGTCGGCCTGCTTCCCGACCACCAGCGATCCCACCTCGGAGTCCATCCCCAGGCTGCGGGCGCCGCCGCGGGTGGCCCAGTCGACCACGTGCTCGGCGCGCAGGTGGTGGTGGGTGATGGTGTTCTTGCCGGTGTGCGCCTCCAGGTGTTCACGGGCCCGGTCGGCGCTGAGCGTGGTGCGCATCGCGGAGAAGAGGTCGCCGCTCCACCACACGCTGGTGTCCATCGACAGCGACACCGGGATGCCGTACTTCCGCAGCTGCCAGGTGGGCGGGTAGCCCTGACCGGCGCTCTGCTCGCTCTCGGTGGAGACCGAGACCGAACCCCCGGTGGCGGCGATCCGGTGGTACGAGTCGGCGCTGAGCGTGGCGGCGTGCACGTAGACGGTTCCGGGGGTCATGAAGCCGTTCTCGTACATCAGCCGGATGCCGTCGTCGTTGGTCGCGCCCCACACCCCGGCGTGTGTGGTGACCGGGACGCCCAGCTCACGGGCGGCCTCGAAAGCGGCCCGCTCGGGGAACGCCGGGTCGCCGGTGACGTCGAAGGCGAGCTGGAACCCGGCCAGCTTCCCGCCGTCGATCCGCCGCCGGTGGAAGTCCCGGAACTCGGCCGAGGCGGACCACTCCCACGGGCCCTGCTGGATGTTGCCGTAGGCCAGGACGAACCGGCCGGGCACCGCTTCCAGGGCGTCCACCGCGGCGTCGGCGTGCTGCGGGGTCTGCAGGCCGTGCGACCAGTCGACGGTGGTGGTGACCCCGGAGTCGATGGCCTCGATCGCGGCGAGCAGGTTGCCGGCGTGCACGTCCTCGGGGCGGAAGTGTCTACCGGATTCCAGGTAGTACCAGACGAAGTACTGGGTGAGGGTCCAGTCGGCACCGTAGCCCCGCATCGCGGTCTGCCACATGTGCCGGTGCGTGTCGATCATGCCGGGCATCAGGATGCCCCCGGAGGCGTCGATCTCCTCGGCGCCGTCCGGTGCGGTCAGGCCGTAACCGATCTCGGCGATGCGGCCGTCGACCACGAGGACGTCGGCCCCGGGCAGCACCCGGCGCTCGTCGTCCATGGTGAGCACCAGGCCGTTTCGGAAGATCACACTCATCGTCACCTTCTTTCGGACGCCTGTCCGCTGTACGGGCAGCGCGATTTTCCTAGCGTGCTCCAGGTCACCTTTAGGGTCAAGCATTTGTTTCGGGGATGTTGACAACGCAGTTGAGCGGGTAGACGCTGATCTCACGGACAAGTGTCCGTAGAACGGACGGTGGTAGTGACTACGCACCCCACGGGACCGCTGGCGGGCCTGCTCGTCGCCGACTTCTCCCGGATCCTGGCCGGGCCGTACGCGACGATGCTGCTGGCCGATCTCGGCGCCCAGGTGATCAAGGTGGAGGGGCCGGCCGGCGACGACACCCGGACCTGGATGCCACCGGTCCGCGACGGCGTCTCCACCTACTATCTCGGGATCAACCGGAACAAGCGGTCGATCGCCCTGGATCTGAAGGACCCCGCCGACCTGGAGGCCGCGCGGGAGCTGGCCCGGCGTGCCGACGTGATGATCGAGAACTTCCGGCCCGGCGGACTCGCCCGGTTCGGCCTCGACTACGACACCGTCGCCGCCGGCAACCGGAAGGTCGTCTACGCCAGCATCAGCGGTTTCGGGTCCGGTCAGGGCGCGGCACTGCCCGGGTACGACCTGATGGTCCAGGCCATCTCCGGGCTGATGAGCCTCACCGGGGATCCGGACGGGTCGCCGTACCGGGCCGGGATCTCGGTCTTCGACGTGATGGCCGGGATGCACGCCGACATCGGCATCCTGGCCGCCCTGAACCACCGGGCGAGCACCGGCCGGGGCCAGCACGTCGAGGTCAACCTGCTCAGCTCGGCACTGTCCGGCCTGGTCAACCACTCCAGCGGCTACGTCGCCGGGGGCACCGTGCCGTTCCGGATGGGCAACGCCCACCCCAGCCTCTTCCCGTACGAGCCACTGCCCACCGCCGACGGCGACCTGATCGTGATCGCCGGCAACGACGGCCAGTTCCGCAAACTCTGCCAGGTCCTCGACCTGCCCGAACTGCCCGAGGACCCGCGGTTCGGGCGCAACCAGGACCGCACCGCCAACCGGGACGAGCTGCGGCCCCTCCTGCTCGAACGGCTGGCCACCCGCACCCGGGACGAGTGGTTCCGCGATCTGCTGGCCGCCGGGGTGCCGTGCGCGCCGATCAACACCATCGACGAGGGCGTGGCGTACGCCGACGAGCTGGGCCTGGACCCGGTGATCGACTCCGGCGGCATCCCGTCGGTCCGCAACCCGATCACGTTCTCCGAGACCCCGCCCCGGTACGAGATGCCGCCCCCGGGGCTGGACGAGCACGGCGAGGAGATCCGCGCATGGCTGAAGAGCTGAAATTCCCCACCGGCCTGGGTACGTCCGACGCCGAGTCGATCTCCCTGCTCGGGCAGGATCTGGCCGCCGATCTGATGGGGAAGGTGGGGTTCGGCGAACTGGCGTTCTGGCTCGTCGCCCAGCGCCGCCCCAGCCCTGGCGAGGTGCGGGTCTTCGAAGCCGTGCTGGTCGCGCTGGCCGATCACGGGTTCACTCCCACCGCGATCGCCGCCCGGCTCACCTACCTGTCCGCGCCGGACTCGATCCAGGGCGCGATGGCGGCCGGACTGCTCGGTGGCGGATCCCGGTTTCTGGGCGTGACCGAGGACTGTGGACGGTATCTGGCTGCCGCTTTGCGCGACGGTCGGACCGCCGAGGAGATCGCCGGCTCCGGTGAGCGCATTCCCGGCCTCGGGCATCCGGTGCACAAGGTGCAGGACCCCCGGACTCCCGTCCTGATCGGGATCGCCAAGGAGGAAGGGCTCTACGGGCCCCACCTGCGGTTACTGGAGGGGATTGCCGCCGTACACCCCAAGAAGTTGCCGTTGAACGGCGCCGGGGTGTGCGGGGCGGCACTGGCCGATCTCGGTCTCCCCGTCGAGATGCTGCGGGGTTTCGCTCTTCTGGCCCGCGCGGCCGGACTGCTCGGGCAGATCGCCGAGGAGCACCGCCGGCCCATCGCGAACCAGGTATACATGGCTGTCGATCGCAACGCGGTATACGAACCCTAAGGATTCACTATGGCCAGCATCGTCGCGGTCATCGCCTCGACGCATCACCCCTTCTACTACCGGGCCAGCACCGCCACCGGCGACGACCGGCCCCCGTTCGCCGACGAGTGGGTCCGCAAGATCACCGCGTTCCGGGAGACCCTGACCAGGGCGAACCCGGACGTGCTGGTGATGGTCGGGTCGGACCACTTCCACCAGCTGTGGCTGGACAACATGCCGCAGTTCCTGGTCGGCAAGGCGCCGTTCTACGACGCCAACTGGTACAACGAGGAACGCGAGTTCGGGCTGCCGAAGATGCGGCTCCAGGGCCAGGAGGACCTGTCCGCGCACATCCTCCGGGCCGGCCTGGACTCCGGCTTCGACCTGGCGTTCAGCAACGAGCTGCGCATCGACCACAGCGTGACCTGCCCGATCATCACGTTGCGGCCGGAAGCCGACCTGCCGATCGTGCCGATCTACACGAACATCTTCGCGCCGCCGCTGCCGCAGCCGTCCCGGTTCGTCAAACTCGGCGAGTCAATTCGTACGATCATCGAGCAGTGGCCCTCGCACCTGCGTGTCGCCGTGATCGGAACCGGTCACCTGTCGCTGGAGCTGGGCGGTCCCCGGCAGTTCGGCCCGCAGGGCCCCGACCCGGAGTTCGACCAGCGGGCGGTCCAGTGGATCGCGAACGGCGACTTGGACGGCTGCCTGCGCGAGGTGACCCTGGACAGCCTGCACGAGCCGGGCAACGCCACCCACGGGTTCATGGACTTCATGCTGATGATGGGGGTCGCCGGGGCCGGGGTGAAAGCCGACTACGTCGACACGCTCGACCTGTTCCACACCATGGAGGCCTACTTCACCTGGTACCCCTCGGGAGCTCCGGCATGAGCAAGTACCTACTGAACAAGTTCCTCTTCACCGTCGACCGCGACCCTCTGTTGGTGGAGCGCTACCGGGAGGATCCCGCCGAGCTGGTCGCCTGGTGGGAGTCCACGATGGCCAACGACCTGCTCAACTGCCACAGCGGCGAGAACACCACCTGGCTGGCCTTCACCGACGAGGAACGGGACGCGCTGATCGCCCGGGACCAGGTGCGGCTCTTCGAGTTCGGGGCACACCCGTTCCTCACGCTCACCCTGTTCATCGCGGTGTTCGAACGGGACAACACCGAACCCCTCGAATACCAGAAGGCGTACGGGGCCTCGCTCGCGCACGTCACCCGGCCCTACCCGGACATCGCCACATGATCCGGGCGGCCGTGCTGCACACCTGCGGACAGGCGCCGGTCGTGGAATCACGGCCGCTTCCGGTGCCCGCCCCGGGCGAGCTGACGGTGACCGTCACGGCGGTGCCGATCACCCCGCTCGACCTGCTCTGCGCCTCCGGGACCAGCTACTTCGGGACACCCGCCACGCCGTACGTGCCCGGGGTGCAGGGGGTCGGCACACTCCCGGACGGGACACCCGTCTGGTTCGCCACCGCCGCCGGGATGCGCCCCGGCGACGGCAGCATGGCCTCCGTCGTCACCGTGCCCCCGGCGGCCGTGGTGCCGCTGCCCGGGGATGCTCCGCCGGCCCTGGTCGCGGCGCTCGGCCTGTCCGCCGTCGCCGCCCACCAGGCCCTGCACCGGACCGGCGAACTGGTCGCCGGGGAGCAGGTGATCGTGCTCGGCGCCGGTGGTGTAGTCGGGCAGGCGGCCGTCCAACTGGCCCGGCTCGGCGGCGCCCGCCGGGTGATCGCGGTGACCCGCTCGTCGTCACCCGGCGCCGACGCCGTCGTCCCGCTCCGGCCGGACGACGACGTCGACACCCTCGCCGCCCGGCTGCGCGAGGTGCTCGACGGGCCGGCCGATCTGGTCGTCGACCCGGTCTTCGGGGTGCCCGCGGCCGCCGCGCTGCGGGTGCTCCGGCCCGGCGGGCGCCTGGTCAACCTCGGTTCGTCGGCCGCGGCGACCGCGCCGATCGACTCGGCCACGCTGCGCGGCGGCTCGCTGCGGATCCTCGGCTACACCAACAACGCGCTGTCGACGGCGGAGCGGGCGGCCGCCCTCACCGAGATCGCCGGGCACGCGGCGGCCGGGCGGCTCACCGTCCGGCACGTGACGGTGCCGTTCGCGGAAACAGCCGAGGCCTGGCAGCGCCAGGCCTCGGGTACCACTGATCGGATCGTGCTGGCCCTTACTTCCTGATGACCGTGGTGCTCGTGCTCGGGGCGTTCCAGAACTCGTCGTCACCACCGGTGGTCAGCCGGTCCAGGGTCTCCTGGGCCTGCTGGCGCTCCTTACGGCGGGCGCCGGCCTCCCGCACCAGCCGGATCGGGTACTGCAGGAGGTAGGGCAGCAGCAGCGCCACCGCCAGGGCCACCGCGGCCCAGGTCAGCACAGTGCTCAGGGTGTCCATGTTGCTGGACGCCGAGGCCGGGGCGGCGGCCGCGGTCTCCGACGGCAGCGGCGTGTTGATCGCGGCGACCGGGCTGACCAGGCCGTCCGCGGCGGTCTTCACGACCCGGTCGGTCACGTCGGCGGCGTGCATCCCGGGGAACGCCGACCGGACCAGGGCGACCGTCCCGGCCACCCAGGCGGCCGCGTACTCGTCACCGGTCCCGGCCCGGCCGATGGTCGCCACCGTGACACCGGGCGCCAGCAGGTCGGCCGACTCGGCGAGGTGGTCACCGGCCGGCTGTTTGTCCGGGCCGGCCGAACCGACCCGGAGCAGGCCGGCGGTCGCCGCGGCGTTGGCGGTGGCCGGCAGCACCACCACCACGTCCCGGCTGATCGCGTCGCTGACCGCGGCCAGCAGCGCCGGATCGCGGGCGTCCACCGCGGAACCGACCAGGACCACGTCGGCGCCGGACGAGACGGCCACACCGATACCCGTCGAGACCAGGGCGGGCGTCAGCTTGGTGCCGGACTTGACCGGGATGATCCGGGCGCCCGGGGCCACCCCGTAACTCGCGCCCTGCGCGCCGTCGTCACCGGCGACGATGCCGGCCAGCCCGGTCCCGGCCCGGCAGCCGAGGTCACCGCGGCCGGCGCCGCCGGTGATGTCGGCGCCCGAGGTGACCCGGCCACCCAGCTCCGGCGCCGAACCGTCCACTCCGGAGGCGATCACGGCCACCTTGACACCGGAGCCGGTCGCGCTGGTCCACACCTTGCCCGGGGTGAGCAGGCTCTGGCCCCAGTCCGCGTCGGCGGGCAGGTTCTCCTGGCGGGCGCAGGTGGTGCCGGCGCTCTCGCTGGCCGGGAGCGCGCCCTGCTTCAGGTCGGAGCCGACCGCGTCCCAGGGCATCACCAGGTACCAGCCGGCCTGCAGCTGGCTGGGGTCGGAGAGACGGCCGCCGTCCGGCTGGATCCGGCCGGTGTTCAGATCGAGGATCTCCCCGGCCCGGGCGCTGTCCCCCAGGAACCGGGCCGCGATCTCCCACAGCGTCTCCGGAGAGCCCTGGTAGGAGGCGGTGACCGTGTAGTACTGGCGGTTGACGGCGGTGCCGGTGGCCGGTTCGGCGAAGGCCGGGGCCACCGGGACCACGGTCAGCAGCACGGCTGCTGTCGCGGCGGCGGCCGCCACGGCGCGGAATCTCGTCATCGTCCTCACCACTCGGCCTTCTGGACCAGAGCCCAGTCGTGGTCGTCGTTGGCCAGACACGGGACCAGGGCCAGGTGCAGGTCGTTCTCCTTCACCCCGTTGCCCGGTACGTCGATGCAGCTGTCGGTGACCGTGTTGCGCAGCCAGTAGTAGACGAACTTGCCGGAGGTCTTGCGCTTCTCCAGCCGGTAGTACTGGTTGTCGTTCTCCAGGCACGGGTGCTCGACCAGTTCGGTGCCCGACGCCACGCCCTCGGAGCCCGGCGCGTCGATGCACAGACCGTCCGCGGTGTTCTTGATCCAGTAGAGCTGGTTGCCCTCACCGTCGACCTGCCGCGGCACGAACATCCACTCCTGGTTGTCCTTGGTGGCCTTGGCACAGGGGAACTGGTTGACCGGGCCGTTCTCGACGCCGGCGCCGTAACCACCGATGTCGACGCACATCTGGGTGGACAGGTTGAGGATGAAGTACGGCCCGTACTCGGTGGCCTTGACGTTTGCGGCCTTGAGCGGCGGCTGGTTGGTCCGGCCAGCCTGGGACGGCTTCGGGGCGGCCGACGACTTCGACGGCTTCGCGGTGCCGGTGCCGGCCGCCGGGGTCTTCGGCGCGGCCAGCTGCATCCGGGTGTCCTTGGCGTACTCGGCCTGCGCCTTGGTGATCGACTCAGCGAGCGCGGTCACCTCGGCCTTCTCGCTGCCGCGGGTGAAAGCGGCCAGGGCCGGGGCGTACTGCCCGCCGTACTGCTTGGTCAGCTTGCACATGGTGCGGCCGAGCACGGTGATCGCCACGGCCGGCTGCCAGGGGCTGCGGGCCGCCGCCTTGACGTTCTCCGTCCACACCCGCGGCAGGAACTGGGCGATGCCCTGCTCACCGGCCGGGCCGAGCTTGCCGGCGTCGAAACCGGAGGTGGCCATGATCTGCGCGGCCACCAGCGACGGCGGGACCTCGGCGCAGACCTTGCCGGCGGTGACGATCGACTCCACGTAGGCGTCCGGCACCGGGATGGTCGCACCGGCCGTGGCGTACCCGGGGCCGGGGGCCGGAGAGGCCGCGCCGCCACCGAACTCGGGCTGCAGGGCGTACCAGGTGGCGTACCGGTCGACGGTGTTCACGTGCTCCTGTGCGGCGCCCAGGCCACCGGCCTTGATCACCCCGTCCAGGCCGATCCGCTTGGCGGCCAGCGCCAGCTTCCACGAGTCCTCTTCGAGGTTCAGCGTGCGGGCCTGACCGATCAGGCCACAGGTCAGGTGGGCCAGAGCGGTGATCGCGGCCTCCCGGTCGGTGGGCTGCGCGCCCTCCCACGGGATGTTCTCCTGCCACTGCTGCGGGGTCAGCGCGGCCACACCTGTCGCGCCGTTGTCCCGCATCCCCTCGACCGGGGTGACGCCGAACGCGGACGCGGCCATCACCTGCCCGGCCAGGCGCGCGGGGGTGAGCGACGGGCAGGAACCCGCCGCGCTCACCAGTATCCGCACGTCAGCGGTGGACGCCTTGCCACCTTCCAGGGGCTCGGCGGCGATGGCCGCCCGACGCGCGGCGAACGCGCCGGCCCCCAGAAGGACGATCAGTGCCAGGGCGGAGCCCAGGAACACCGGGCGGCTCAGGCTCGGCATCCGGAACATCGGTACCGCTTTCTAATAGTCGGTCAGTCGGACGGCATCTGGGCGAGGACTTCGTCCTCGGTGGGGACGTCCACCCGGTCGGCCCATCGGAGGGTGCCGACCACCGCGTCGAAGAGCAGCGTGATGGCCTGCACCTCCTCGGCCTCGACGTCACCGTCGGTGAGCACGGTGAAGGTGAGCAGGCCCCACACCCCGGGATGGTCGGGAGCTGCCACGAAGTAGCTCACCCGTACCGAAGGGGCTTTGCGTTTGAGGGGTTCGCTGTCGATGATCTGCTGGACCCGCACGGCCGGGCAGCCGCCGATCTCCAGCGCGATCCCGTTGTCGCCGGCGTCGGCCAGGACCGAGTTCAGCACCGTCGTCGGGTCCTCGGGCTCGCCCTCGTCGGCGCCGATCACGGTCAGCAGCAGCGAGCCGGGCAGGCGCATGCCCTGCATCTCGGTCAGCGGCATGACCAGGCCACGGGCGCCCTGGCGCTGGGCCTCGACGGCCGCCTCGACCATGTCCTTGCGCAGCATCTTGCGCCACGGGCCGGCCTTGTCCCGGGGCAGCGTGTCCGGCAGGGCCCGCTTGATGATCTCCTCGATGTTGCGGTCCCGCAGTTTCGCGTACTCCGGCAGGGTCGGGATGTGCACCCAGCCGGTGGGGATGACGAGTTCGAAGTCGATCACGAGGGGTCCTGTACCTTGACGGGCTCTTCTGCTTCCACCGGCGTGAACCGGAGGTGGGTGCTGTCGGCGATCAGGTTCATCGCGGCCTCGATCCCGTGGCCGATCGCCCCGAGCTGCTCGAAGTCGGCGATCCGGGTGTCCAGCAGGACGTCCAGGTCACCCTCCGGCCGCTCCAGGCGCAGGGCCGCCTGCACCCGGCCGAACGTGCCCGCCTCCTCGGTCCGGGCGATCGCGATCACCCGGACACCGTCACCCCGGGAGGTGGAGAAGTACTCGACGTTCGGCTCCCGGATGTCGTCGGGCATCCCCTCGGCGCCGACCATGGCCATCAGGTAGGCCGGGTCCTCGCCCTCGCGCGGCGCCTTGAACTCGGCCAGCAGCATCAGCGGCACCCAGCGGACCTGCTCGCCGAAGAAGCCGGCGCCCCAGATCAGGCGGCAGCCCTCGGGCAGCATGTCGGCACGCTCGATCAGATCGCTCGCCACCGCCGTGCCCATCGCGCCGGGTGTGAACGGGAACGAATCCGGGGAGTCCTCGGGCCAGTTGGCCCGGGCCACCTCGATCTGGTCGCCGACCATCTCGTCGAGGATCTTGCCCATCGACGCGATCCAGGTGTCCCGGTCCTCGTCGGCGGCCGGGACCAGGTCCCAGGTCCAGGAGAGTTCCAGCATCACGCGTCCCCGAGCGCCGGGTGTTCCATCGCCTGCATGGTCGCGACGATGATGCTGACCCCGATACCGAACGCCTGGTTGAGCGTGCCCCAGGCGCCCCAGGCCGCCTGCAGCCCGAGGCCGATGCCGTTGAAGCCGCCGTTGAGGAACGGCAGGCCCTTCAGGAAGCTCAGGTCCTTGAACGTGGTCAGGCCGCTGAAGTTCTTCCACCAGGTGCTCATCAGGCCGTTCAGGCTGTTCTTGAAGCCGTCGAAGCCGTTCAGGAACATGTTGCTGAAGCCGTTCTTGAAGTTGCCCCAGATGCCGCTGAACTTGTTGCCGAGGCCCTCGAAGAACCCGACCTTGCCGGGGTTGAAGGTGATGCCGCTGAAGTTGAACTTGATGTTGGTGACCTTGCCGTTCGGGCCCAGGATCAGCGTCCACTTGGCGCCGAAGCCGTTCTGGAAGCCCTTCCAGCTGCTGACGTAGGACGCGATCTTTGAGCCGAACTTGGCCACCGCGGCGCCCAGACCGGCGAGACCCAGCCCGACGGCGCCCAGGACGACCGAGAGCACGCTGCCATCACCACCGGCCAGCAGGACGCTGTCGGCGATCAGTGTGACAGCGCCGGCGACCACCCCCGCTACCACGATCCATCCGACGCCGGGGAACAACACCGCCAGGAAGGCGAAGGCCAGCGCGATGTACCCGAAGATCTTGCTGAGCCACTTGAAGAACTTCATGATCTGCCAGCCGATCTTGTCGGTCAGGCCGTCGTCGTAGTTCTTGCAGTTCACCGCGTCGCCCAGGCGCTTACCGGCCACGCTCAGGGCGTCCAGCGCGGCGTTCAGCTTGTTCTTGGCGGTGGTGACGTCCCCGCTCGCCTCGTCCTGGAGGCGCTTCTTGTCGATGCCCTTCTGCTCCTCCTCGGGCGGGATGGTGCCGTCCGCGCCCTTCTGCGGGTCCGGCAGGCCGTTCGCCCGGCTCAGTGAGGCGTTGGCGTCGGCCTCCGCGGACTCGGCGGCGCCGACGTCGGTGAAGGCCCGCTCGAGCTCCGGCTGGTAGATCCCGATCTCGGTCGCCGCGTCGTGGTACCGGGTGCCGGCCTTCTGCAGGCTCTCCTTGATGGACTCGGCATCCTCTTTGATCTTCTCGGCCCAGCTGCCCTTGAGGCCTTCCTCGCCGGCGCTGACGATCTTGGAGAGCTGGCTGACCGTGTCCTCGATGGTGTCGGAGATGTGCTTGTACTTCTTGTGCGCCTCGGCGATCCGGGCCGGATCGGACGCACGCATGGTCTTGATACGGCCGTCGCTCACTGTTCTCCGTCACTCTGCAGAGTCTTGAAGAGTTGCAGGTCGCCCTCGGTCCAGGCCTCGTCGGCCTTGTCGATGCGCTCCTTGAACTTCTCCAGGTCCTCGACCATCTTGTCCCGGTTGCCGGTCCAGTTGTCCGCGAAGTCACCCATCGACAGGTTCGCGTTGTGCTGGCCCCACTGCTTCTCCAGCCCGTTCTCGAGGTCCAGCGCCCCCTTGAACTGAGAGATGATCTCACCGAGGTTGCGCGACAGATCGTTGAGTCCCTTGACCACGATGTCGGCCATCAGCACACCGCCTTCCGTGTCGTCGTGTTCACGCGCCCGCCGCCTGTTCCGGCAGAGGAATCTGAACTGCCTGGAGCGTTCCGTCACCGAGGTGCACCCGGGCCACGCCGGGGACCACCTTGTCGGCGATGGCGGCCCGGGTCAACCGGACACCGACCAGATCACCGGCGCTCAGAGTCGGCGGGGAGAGCAGCGCGCCCCGCCGGTTCTTCTTGACCTCCACCTGCCAGCCGGAGAAGCCCAGCGCCACCGAGGAGATCTCCCCGGCGATGATCACCGCGCGGCTCTTGCCCGACGCGGTCCGGATCAACTGGCGCAGGTAGTCCTTCGCGGCGATGTCCCGCCACACCTCGGCGTCGTCGACCAGCAGCGCGACCGGCCCGTCCGCGGAGTCGAGCAGAGCGGCGAACTCCTCCTCCTCCGGGTTCTCGCCGGTCACCGCGCCGCGTACGCCGGGCTTGCCGACCAGGTCCAGCAGCGGCGTACGCATCGGCGCGCCGATCACCAGTTCCATCCCGGACCGCAGCAGCGACTCGGCCATCACCTTCAGCGCGGTGCTCCGCCCGGACCGGGACGGCCCGGCGATCAGGAACGTCGGCGCGTCCTCCAGCGGGTTGACCCCGATCGGCGCCAGGTCGTCGCCACCGACACCGACCAGCGCGTAACCCGGACGCGGGGTGCCGACCAGTTCCCAGGCCTGCTCGAAGTTGAGCTCGGTGGGCATCGTCGCGATCTTCTGCGGGCGCTGCGCGCGGGGCACTTCGGCGTCCCGCTCGGTCAGCCGGACCGCGATCTCCTGCATCGCGGCCACCTGCGCCGGTCCGCTCGGATCGGCGGCGATCAGGGCGACCTGCACCTCGATCTGGGACACCGCCCGGTACCCGCGGCCGGCCGGCATGTTCTCCGGGATCTTCCGCTGGTTCAGCCCGGCCAGGGCCGCGTCGGTACGGTCCGACAGCCGCAGCACCAGCTTCTCCTCGACGAGCGAGGCCATCCGGCCGCTGAGCAGGCTGTGGTCACCGGCCACGATCAGGTGCACGCCGGTGCTCGCGCCCTCGCGCAGCAGGGTGTAGATCTGGTCGGTCAGCGTGCCGTTGTCGTGCTCGCTGAGCGTGCCGAGGAAGCCCTCCCAGCGGTCCAGCAGCAGCAGGATGTGCGGCAGGCGCTCGGCAGCCGGCGCCGAGGCCCGCTGCTCGGTCAGGTCGGCGAACCCGCCCTGGCCCAGGATCCGCTGGCGGCGCTGCACCTCCTCGTGCATGCGCTGCAGCAGCCGGCTGGCGCGTTCCACGTCGGTGCGCTGGGCGACCGCGCCGCAGTGCGGGAACCGGGTGATCGGCAGCAGCGCGCCGTTACCGCAGTCCAGGCCGTAGATGTGCAGGTCGGCGGTGCTCGCCGCGGAGGCCGCGGCGGTGGCGATGGTGCGCAGCGCCTGCGACCGGCCGGACCGGGGCGCGCCGATGATGTGCAGGTGGCCGAAGGTCGACAGGTCGATGGTCATCGGAACCTGCTGCTGGCTCTTCGGCAGGTCCTGCACCGCCCAGGCGAACGTCGGCTCGCCCCGGCTGTCCACCCGCGGCTCGGTCGCCAGGTCGGCCATCGCGTTGGTCGGCAGGGCCGGCAGCCACGGACGGCGCTGCGCGGCGATCCCGATCATGTCGTTGGCCTGGCGGATCGTCGACACCAGCACGGACAGGTCGGTGGCCTCGTCGACCTCGACCGTCGCGCGGGGGCGCTGCGGCACCGGGCGGCCCAGGTCCTGCCAGCCGACCTGGTGCAGGAACGGCGCGATCACCGACTCGGTGACGTTCTGCTGCGGGCGGCGGCCACCCACCCGGCCGGTCTGGAACGGGATGAGCGAACTGTGGCCGAGTCGGGCGTACGCGCGTCCCGGGGTGGCCGGGGAGATGCTGGCCGCCTCCCGGGCGTCGATCACGTCCGAGCTCTCGGTCGCGTCGGTGACCCGCAGCGCGATCCGCAGGTTGGTGTTGGCCCGGATCTCGGCCGAGACCACACCGCTGGGGCGCTGGGTGGCCAGGATCAGGTGGATGCCGAGGGACCGGCCCCGCTGCGCAATGTTGACCAGACCGGTGACGAAGTCGGGCAGTTCCCGGGCCATCGACGCGAACTCGTCGATGACGATCAGCAGCCGCGGGATGACCTCCGGGACCGGCCGCCGGGTGGAGTAGTCGACGTAGTCCTCGATGTCCTTGGCGCCGACCGCGGCGAGCAGGTGCTCACGGTGGGTCAGCTCGGCGCCGAGCGAGGTCAGGGCCCGCTCGACCAGGTGGGTGTCGAGGTCGGTGACCATGCCGACGGTGTGCGGCAGGTCGACGCAGTCCTTGAAGGCCGCGCCGCCCTTGTAGTCGACCAGCACGAAGTTCATCGCGTCCGGCCGGTTCGCCACCGCGAGGGAGGCCACCACGGTCTGCAGGAACTCGGACTTGCCGGCGCCGGTGGTGCCGGCGACCAGGCCGTGCGGGCCGTGCGCCACCAGGTCCAGCGCGAACGGGCCGTCCATGCTGTAGCCGATCACCGCGCGGGTGTTGCGCGGCGAGGCGTTCCAGCGGGCGCTGATCGCACCGACCGACGGGTCCTCCAGCTTGATCACTTCGAGCAGTCGCGCGGCGGCCGGCAGGGCGGCGTCCCCGGCGGTGTCGCTGATGTCGCGGACCGGGGCGAGCCGGCGGGCGGTGTTCGGGAACCAGTCGTCGATCACCTCGTCGACCCGGATGCCCTCGATCGTCGCGGCGCGCTGCTGGCGCAGCGTGGTCGGCAGGCCGTCGCCGCCGAGGACCATGGTCGAGCACTCCTCGGGCAGGGTGCGCTCGTCGTTGTCGATACAGATGAAGTAGACGCCGACGGCCGGGCCGGCCAGCAGCAGCGAGACCACGCCGGGCAGCGCGCGCAGGCGGCGGGCGCCGTCCAGGACCACGACGATGTCCGGGTCGGTGGCGTGCCCGCCCTGCTGGGCGTTCATCCGGGCACGGCGGCGGGCGTCGACCAGCTCCAGCAGCTCGGCGATGCGGCGGGCGGTCGTCTCGGCGTCCATGCCGATCAGGGTCAGGGTCTGCTGGCCCAGGGACGGCCGGGTGTGCGGCAGCCAGGCGGCCCACTCCCACAGGGCGCTGCCGCCCGCGTCGGTGAGCACGTAGAGCTGCAGGTCACGGGGGCTCTGCGCGACAGCGAGCTGACCGGTGATCCAGCGGGCCAGGCGGCGCGGCCACTCGCCGCGGCCGGCCACCCCGGAGACACCGGCGAGTTTGATCGAGAACGCCACCGGGACGTCGACCAGGATCCGGTCGGTCTGCCGGTCCCGTCCGGCCTCCTCGACGGTGATCATGCTGGGCAGATCGGCGATGCCGACCCGGACCACCAGGTGGTCGGGGTCGGTGACCCGGCGCTCCCACAGGCGGGCACGCGGGCCGGTGGCGACCATCAGCAGCTCGGCCGGGTCGGGTGAGGCCACCCGGCGGTCGGAGCGCTCCAGGACGGTCGTCTCGGCGATGTGCTCCTCGATCGCGGCCACTCGCGCGTGGTGCTCGGCCAGCTGGGCCTTGAAACCGGTCTTGCCCTGCCGGCGGCTGGTCCAGTAGTTGCCGATCACCATGATCGGGGTCATCGCCGCGAACATCAGGTACATCGGGTTGCGCAGGACCGACGCCATGACGATGCCGAAAGCGGCGGGCAGCGCGGCGGCGAGCCACGGCAACGCGTTCGGCTGCGGCGGCTTCGGCTCCTGCGGGATCTTGAACTTGTCCTGCCGTTTCGGCGGCAGCAGCCGGGGCGGACGGTTGTAGTCCAGGTACTCGTTCTCCGGCGACGGCTCGATCACCGCGTCCGGCTGGAGCAGCGGGTGCGCCTCCAGCGTGGTCGGGCCGGCGGTCAGCTGCGAGGTGTCCCGCCAGGCCACCTCACCCTCGGCCAGCTCCTCGCGGTCCAGCAGCAGGGTGCCCTCGACTCCGCGGACATGCACCTCGGCGTCGAAGGTGACCCGGACGATCGCGGCCACCGAGGGCACACCGTCCAGCCGTACGGCACTGCCCTGAACCGAGCCGATCCGGTGTTCGCCCGGACCGAGCGACCAGACCCGCCCGGCACCGGCGCCGGTCACGGCACGAATCGTGACCAGGCCGCCGGTGGTGCCGTACGGCGCCGGTCCCGGACCACCGATCCACAGCACCGACCCGTCGTGCACGCCACTGGCGGACAACGGCAGGTCGAGGTCGAGCGGGCGGTCGTCGAGATGGACCGCCCCGGTGTCCGGGACTGCACCGTGCGCGAAAGCCGACGGGTCGAGGCTGTCCAGCAGCGTCTTGACGATGTCCCGTACCGGAGTGGCGGGATCGGCGTCCACGACGACGTCGGCCGACCACGCCTCCGGCGACGCGAGGGTGATCAGCATGCGCACGGCGTACTCCTCTGTGGTGTTGTTACTTCTTGAGAGAACCGGCCAGCTCGGTGTCCATCGAGCGCAGCGCCTCGACGGCCTTGTCCAGCCACTCGGACAGCAGGGTCAGGTTCTCCATGAGCTCGTTGGCGGCGCCGACGAACTCGGTGTGCACGGTCTCGAACTCCTTGGACGCCGTGTCGGTCACGAAGCCCGAGTTGGTGAGATTGTCCACGATGGACTTGCACTCGGTCAGACGAGAGTCGATCTCGTTCTTGTTGTTGCGCATCCGGGTCGCGCTGTCCTGCATCTCCCCGTAGGTGATGTTCAGGTTCGCCATCGGGTATTCCCTTCGAAGTGCGAGCCGCGCGGCAACGCCCGGCCCGGCGATCGGCAACGTCGATCAAACTAGGAAGGGACGCCGGGAAGGTCCAGTTTCCTCTGGTGATGTTGGGCCCCTGGGCCCATGGATGTCGACGGGACTCGTTGACAGCGGTTACCCCGCGTACCGACGATCGCCGGATGAACAGGCCGGACCGGACTCCCGTACGCCCTCCCGCCCAGGGCACGCAGCAACGATCCGGCGCCTGGACCGTCGATCACGCCGTACGCGCCCTGGCTACCGCGTGTGCCGAATGGCAGCGCCCGGTCCCGCAGGTCGGCGCGCTGGTCCTCGGGCCGGACTCGGTGATGCTGCGCCTGTCCTGCCCGGACGAGGCCCCGCCGGCCGGCTGGATCGCCGAGCAGGCCGGCCGCACCTGGACGATGCCGTTGCGGGAACTGCACTCGGCCCCGGTGAGCGACCACGTCACCGACGCGCTGCCGATGCTCGTCTCGATCGGCGCCGGCGACGAGGGCCGGGTGATGCTCAATCTGGCCGAAGCGAACGGAATGATCAGCCTCACGGGTGATGACGCTCTGGCACGGGGCATGGTCAGATCGTGGTCGCGGCGGTTGACCACCGGTCCGTGGGCGGCGAACGCCCGGGTGATCCGGGTGGGGTTCGAACCGGATCAGGACTTCACCGGGTGGGACGTGTCCCGGCTGGTCGAGGCCGCGCAGGTGCTGGACGCGCCGGAAGGCGGGATCGTGCTCTTCGCCGCTCCCCCGCAGGGCCGCGACCTCTACCTGGTGGACCGGCTGCTGGAGGAACCGGTCCGGCGCTGGACGGTGGTGTCGGTGCACGGCGAGAACGCGACCTGGCGTTTCACGGTGAGCACGGACGGCAAGGTCGACACCGGTCTCTTCAAGGAGCCGCTGCTCCTGCGCTCGTGAAGAGATTATGAAGAGGCTCTGAAGCGAGCCTCAGCAAACTGGCGATCATGCCCACGGTCACCCCCACCCCAGGCACAACCGGCGGACGAGTGCGTATCGCGATCTCCAGTCCGGAGATTCTCGCGCACATCCGCCAGGAATTCGCCAGTAAAGGCCTGGACGTGCTGATCGACGGTCTTCCGTCGGTCGACGTGACCGTCACCCCGGTTTCCTCCGGCGCCCCGCCCGCGAACGGCGCGCTCGCCGAGGCGCTCAACGGCCTGGCCGGCCCGCACACCCGCCGCCGGGGCCCGGCCACCGCCCGTTACCGGCTGGCCCTGGTGCCGCACAGCAGGCCCACCCACAAGCGGCCGCCGGCGGCGCCACCGGTCACCCGCGAGCGGCCGCAGCTGTCCCCGCGCGAGTCCGAGGTGATGGAGTCGATCAGCCGCGGCATGCGCAACGCCGACATCGCCGCCCAGCTGCGGGTGCAGCAGAAGACCGTGAAGAACCACGTGAACCGGATCTTCACCAAGCTCGGCGCGAGTTCCCGGGTCGAGGCGGTCCTGATCTGGCAGCGGACCAGGAGCTGACGGTCAGCCGCCGGAGGCCAGGAAGTCGCGTACGTCGCCGGCCTCCTCGGCGTCGAGCTCCTCGAACCGGAGCAGGGCCCGGCGGGCCAGCGCCTGGGTGTCCTCACCCGGCGCGCCCACCCGGGCCAGCCCGAACAGGGCCACCCCCTGGTGGTACCGGTCCCCGGAGTCCTCGCTGATCCGCAGCGCCTCGGCGAACGCCGCCTCGGCCTCCGGACCGCCCAGCCCGTGCCGGGCCCGGCCGACGTTGATCAGCAGGTTGGCCTCGATGATCTGACTGTGCGACCGGCGGGCGTAGACCAGTCCCGGCTCGCCGGCGCCGATCGCCTCGGCCCAGTGCCCGGTCTCCGAGTACAGCTCGCAGAGCACGTCGTGGGTGGCCGCCAGGTAGTAGTCGATACCCTCCCGCTCGGCCAGTTCGAGCGCCTCCAGGGCCGGGTTCAGCGCGGCGGCGTACAGCTTGGCCTCCCGCAGGGTGGACGCCAGATTGCCGAGCAGGCTGATCCGGAAGCGCCAGTCGTCCGGCCCGTCCAGCAGCGCCAGCCCGAGCCGCAGCTGCCGCACCGCGATCTCGTTGCGCCCCATCCGGGACCAGGCGACGCTGCTGTGGTTGTGCAGGATCGCGCGGGCCACCCGGTTACCCTCGGCGCGGGCGCCGTGCATCGCCGTGTCCAGCAGCTCCAGCCACTCCGCCGGGTGCCCGGCGGTGTAGAAGTAGTCGAACATCAGCGCGGTCAGGTGCCAGGCCGGTGCGTACAGACCGGCCGGGCCGGCCGCCCGGAGCAGCGCCAGGATGTTCTGCGCCTCCCCGATGCACCACAGCAGACAGTCCCGCTGGGAGTCGAAGAGCACCGGCGGCACCTCGGTGCGCGGCGGCGTGATCGGCCAGCCCCGGTCCACCATGCCGTTGCCGGCCCGGGACACGGTCGCCCGGTACCACTCCAGCAGCCTGGTCAGGGCGGCCTGCCGTTCCTCCGGGTCGAGGTCCGAGGACAGGCCTGCCGCGTACGACCGGACCAGGTCGTGCATGGTGAACCGCTCGCCGTCCTGCTCCAGCAGGGAGAGGGCGGCCAGCCCGGACAGCCACGCGCCGGCCTGCCCCGGGGCGACGCCGAACAGCGCGGCCGCGTTGTCCCGGGTGACACTCGTGCCCGGCAGCACCCCGAGCATCCGGAACGCCCGCGCCTCACCGGCCCCGAGGGCGGCGAACGACCAGGACAGCACGCCCCGGACCGAGAGCAGCGGATCGTCCGGGAGCTGCAGCGCGTCCAGCCGGTGCTGCACGTCCTCCAGCTGGCCGACCAGGTCGCCGAGCTTGACACCGGCCGTCGACACCACCTGCTCGGCCGCGATCTGCAGGGCGAACGGCGACCTGTCGCACAACTCGGCGAGACGGCGGGCCGACTCGGGCTCGGCGTCCACCCGGTCCGGGCCGACGGTGGTGCCGAGCAGGTCCAGCGACTCCGGCACGGTCAGCGGGCCCAGCGGGATCCGGCGGGCCCCGTGCCGGACGTTCATCCCGGCCAGCCGGTTACGGCTGGTGACGATGACGAAGCAGGTGCTGCCGCCGGGCAGCAGGTCCTCGATCTGCTCGGCCGACGCGGCGTTGTCCAGGATCACCAGCATCCGCTTGTCGGCCAGCAGGCTGCGCCACAGTGCGGTGCGCTCCTCCCGGCCGCCCGGCAGGTTGCGGGCGCCGACCGAGGTCAGCAGGTGTTGCAGGGCCGCGTCCGGGGTGAGGGCGGTGTGCGACGGGTCGAAGCCGCGCAGGTTGAGGTAGATCTGGCCGTCCGGGTAGGTGTCCCGGAGCAGATGCCCCGCCCGTACCGCCAGGGAGGTCTTCCCGATCCCGCCGACCCCGACCACGGTGACGATCCCGCGGCGGCGCAGGGCCCGGCCGGTGCCGTTGCCGACCAGCACCAGCAGCTCGTCGGAGCGGCCCACGAACGCCTCGTTGTCGTGCGGCAGCTGCGCCGGGCGGGTGACCGTGACGGTCGGCGGGCGGTCGTCGTCGAGGATCTCCGCGTACGCCGCCTGGGTTGCCGGGGACGGGCTGATCCCCAGGTCGGCGGCGAGGACGCGACGCAGGTCCGCGTACTGCGCCAGGGCGTCGGACGTCCGCCCGCCCCGCTGCAGGACCCGCATCAGCACGACCCGCAGCCGCTCGTCGAACGGATGGGCCGGCACCTCGGCGAGCAGGCGCTCGGCCACCCCCGCCGCGGGCGGGGCCAGCTCGGCGTGCTCGATCAGCAGCCGCAGCCGCAGGCCGGCGAGCCGTTCCCGGGTCTGTGCCACGAACGGGCCGGGGACCGCGGCGAAGAGGGTGCCAGCCGGCCACAGGGCCAGGGCCTCCTCGTACAGCGCGGGATCCTTCTCGGTCCTCGCCCGGGTGGCCAGATCCTCGGTCCGGGCGACGTCGAACATCGCCCGGTCCAGTCGCAGCCGGTAACCGGCACGGTCGCTGATCAGCAGATCCTGGGCGTCGCCGAGAGCCCGCCGGAGGCCGGTCAGATAGGTGTGCAGGCTGCCCGCGGCGGTGGCCGGCGCGGACTCGCCCCAGACCCGGGCGACCATCTCGTCCCGGGAGACGGTGACACCCGAGCAGAGGGCGAGCACCGCGAAGACGGCACGCTGCTTGGGCGGCCCGAGGTCGATCTCCCGGTCGCCGGTGGTCGCGGTGAGCGGCCCGAGCCCCGTGACCCGCAGGCGTGGTCCGGCCATCGGTGTTGCCAACTGCTCACTCCTCGCGGCACGGAAGGCAAGAGCGGGTGGTAACGATAGCGCAGCCGGATTTCGAACGAACCGGTCAATCCACCGCCGTCTTCATCACCCGTAGTGACCATAGTAAGGTCTTGCTACGCAAGGTATCTTGTATCCATGGACATCATGCGCGAGCGGATCACCACGAACATCCGCAAGGGCGTGCTGGAGTACTGCGTCCTGGGCCTGCTGGCGCGACGCGAGATGTACGGCCTGGAGCTGGCCGACAGACTCGTCGAGCGTGGCCTGATCGCCGGCGAGGGCAGCCTCTACCCGCTGCTCGCCCGCATGCGACAGGCCGGGACCGTGGAGACCCACTGGCAGACCCCCGAGCAGGGGCACGCCCGTCGGTATTACTCGGTCACCCCCCGGGGCCGGGAGCAGTTGGGGGTTTTCGCGGCCGTGTGGCACGACATCCGGCCACACGTCGACGAGCTGACAGCGGAGGAAGAATGACCAGCGAGGCCCTGCCCGAGGCGGCGGAGACCTATCTCCGGGACCTGCGGGCCGCCCTGTCCGACGTGCCGCCCGGCGCCGTCTCCGAGATCGTCGAGGACGTCCGGGCCCACCTCACCGAGGCGGTGGCGAGTGGCCGCGACCTGGACGAGGCGCTGGCCGGCCTGGGCAGCCCGCAGGAGGTGGCGGCGCAGTCCCGTGAGGAGCTGGGCGTCACCCGGCCCGAAAAGCCCGAGCCCGAGCCCGGCCCCGATCCGCGGCTGCGCGCGCTCGCCGTGACGATCGGCGCGCTGACCGCCGTCTACGCGGGTTTCATCATGGCCCTGCAGGCCGACGACGGCTCGTTCCCGATCGGCGAGGCCCTGCTCGCCCTGCTGCCGGCGCTGCTCGCGGCACTGCCGTTCGCCCTGCCCCCGCGGCTACGGGAGCGCGCCGACATCGCGGCGGCCGCCCTGACGACGATCTACATGGCCGTCTTCTTCGGCACCACGACCACCGGCGTGCTCTTCCTCCCGATGGTGCTGCTGCTCTGGGCGGCGGTGATCGTGCCGTGGCGGATGCGGCACACCCGCGGCCGGGTCGCCGTCCGGCTGTGGCACGCCACCGCCGGTCTGCTGGTCGCGCTCCCCGGCCTGGCCGCCGCGGCTTCGATCAGCAAAGAGATGATCGCGGTCGTCAGCGTGGGGTCGCTCCTCTACATCGCCGCCCCGTTCACGCACGCGGTGCTGTGCGCGCTCGGCTTCCGCGCGGCGTACGGGGTGCTCGCCGTGGCCGGCACCGCGTCGATGTTCGCCGCGCTCTACGACGACGTCGGCTTCCTGCTCCTGGCCTTCTGGTGGTTCGGCGGCCTGTACCTGACCGTCGGCGCGATCGGCTGGGTCACCACCCCTACCCGCCGTCGGCTGCCCACCCCGGCCGCCGCCCTGGATTAGCCACTGTTGGATGGCCGACTCGGGGAAACCGGGCAATGCGCTACTTCTAGCGGGTCTTCCCGCCGTGGCGGCCACACCATCGGATCCGACCCCACGAGGAGGATCCGATGGCACAGGTAATTCCCCTGATCGGGCGGGACCGGGAGATGCGGTTCTGCGCCGGGCTGCTCGACTGGGTGAGCCCGGCCCGGCCCGCCGTGCTTCTCGTCGAAGGGCCGCCGGACAGCGGGCGGGCCCGGCTGCTGCGGGAGGTCGCCGCGCTGGGGCGACGGGCCGGCGCCACGGTGACCGCCGAGCCGGGCCGGGTCGCGCTGGTCCGGGAGTCCGCGTTGCTGGTCGTCACCACCGCGCCGATGCCGGCCGGGACGCACCGGCTGTCGCTGGAGCCGCTGCCGCCGGCCGAGATCCGGCGGCTGCTGGCCGTCGCCCTGCCCGGAGTGCGGGCCGGTGCCCGGCTGCTGGATCTGACCCGGGTGGCGGCGGGCCGGCCCGGCGCGGTGGTCCGCCTGCTCGCCGGGCTGCGGGAGGAGGGCCTGCTGCGGATCGTGGACGGGGCGGCCGTCCCGGATCCGGTCCGGCTGCCGCACCGGTTCCGGGCCCGGCTGGCCGGCCGGTTCGCGGCGCTGTCCCCGGCCGCCCGGCATCTGGTGCAGGCGGCGTCCACGCTGCGGTCGCCGTTTCCGCCGGCCCGGCTCGGCGCGCTGCTCGGCGGCACGGTGATCGGCCTGCTGCCGGCGATCGAGGAGGCGTTCGAGGCGGGTTTCCTGGTGGCCGCCGGTGACACGATCGCCTTCTGCCACGAGCTGGTACGCCCGGTGATCGAGGAGTCGCTGCCGGGCGCGGTGGTGGCCGCCCTGCACCCGGAACGGGCCCGCCGGGAGCGCCCGGTCCGGATCATCGACCCGAGGGCCGGGGCGGACGCCAACTGGAGCGCCCTCAGCGACCGGGAAATGCAGATCGCCGATCTGGTCGGCCTGGCCCTGACGAACCGGCAGATCGCGTCCCGGGTCGGCCGTTCCCCGCACACCGTCAACTTCCACCTGCGGCAGATCTTCCGGAAGCTGGGCGTCTGTTCCCGGGTGGAGCTGGTGTCGCTGCTGCGCCGCCGGGAGGACCGGGGTCAGACCGCGTAGAGCCAGTCGTGCCCGTCCGCCGGGGCGACGGCCAGCCCCCGGTCCCGGTCCCGTTGTCCGGGCCCGTCCGGCAGGTGGTGCACCCGGAGCCCGGCCCGGGACAGCTCGTAGACGCGCCGGACCCGGTCCCGGCGGGACGCCCGGAAGGCCGTGAGATCGGGACTGCGGGCCAGGGCGACGGCGTCCTCGATCGCCTGGGCGGCGCCCTGGGCGATGAACGGCAGGATCGGGTGCGCGGCGTCGCCGATCAGCACCACCCGGCCCCGGTGCCACACCGGGGCGGGCGGCAGGTCGTACAGCGCGCGCCGGTCCCACTCCCCCGCCCGGCCGAGAAGCCCGCGCACCACCGGATCCCAGCCGCCGAACGGATCCGGGTGCCGGCCCGCCGGAGTGACCGCGACCAGGTTGAGCAGGCCCGGGGCGATCGGGTAGGCCACACAGTGGCGGCCGGGACCGAGCCACACCCGGACACCGGGCGGCGCGTCCGACCGGATCACCGCGCGGGACGCGACCAGGCCGCTGTCGATCGGTTCGGCCGGGGCGACCACGGCGCGCACTGCCGAGCGCAGGCCGTCCGCGCCGATCACCAGGTCGTAGCGCTCCCGGCTACCGTCGGTGAACTCGATCGTCACCCCGGAGCCGTCGTCACGCACCGTCGCACACCTGCGGCCATAGTGGACGTCGGTCCGGCGCAGCGCCGCGGTCAGCAGTCCCCGTCGCATCGTCAGGTAGGGCGCGCCGTACCGGCTCAGGTCGGTCCGGCCGAGGACCGTGCCGTCCGCCCAGCGGAGCAGTTCCCGGGACGTGACCTCGACCGCGAAGTCCAGGTCGACGCCGAGTTTCCGCAGTTCAGCGACGGCGTTGGGCGATATCTGGATGCCGGTGCCGTCGTCGTCGGGCGCCGGCCGCTGTTCGTGGACGACACAGTCGGCGCCCTGGCGGGTGAGCGCGATCGCGGCGGTCAGGCCACCGATCCCCGCGCCCACGATGCCGATCCGCACAGCAAGCCCCTCTCAGTAGTAACGCAGGGCCCGATCCCAGTCCTCACCCGCGGTGAACAGACTGCGGGGTTTCATCACCTCGGGCGCCGCGGTCAGCACCCGTTCCGGCACCAGCGGAAGAGCCTCGACCCGGCATTCGATGTCGTACGCCGTACCGACGGCCCCGTGCAGTACGGCGATCGCGGCGGCCCGGTACGTGTCGTCCACCTCGATCTGGATCAGCAACTCCGGCCCGCTGTGCCGGGCCCGCCAGAACAGCACGCCGTACTCGTCGGGCAGCCCGAACACCACCTGCTCCAGCCCCACCTGGGTGATCCCGCCGCCGGCTTCGAAACGGCCCAGCACCCGCACCACCGGCAGCGCCCACCCGCACGGGCAGTCCGGGAACGTCACCTCGACCCGGTCGCCGATGTGGTACCTGAGCAACGGCATCGCCTCCCGGCAGAGCGGAGTGACGACGAGTTCACCGGATCCCTCGGCGCTGATCCGGCCGGTCGCCGGGTCGTACACCTCGAAGATCGCCCGGTCGGCCCAGAGGTGCAGGTTCCCGTACCGGCACTCCCCGGCCAGTCCCCCGGTCTCGCTGGCGCCGTACTCCTGCACGACAGGCGCGTTCCACAGCCGCCCGATCCGGTCCCGCCGGGCCGGGCTCAGCGGCTCCCCGGCGACGAGCAGGGCCCGCAGCGCCGGGAAGTCACGGCCGGGCCGCAGTCCGGCACGCCCCGCCGCGGCCGCCCACACCAGGGTCTCGGTCGGCAGCGACCAGGTTAGGGTCACGTCCAGGTCTTTCAAGAGCTTGACCACTTTGGCGTACGGGGTGGCCATCGACCTGTTGTCGGCGGGCACCACGGTGGCCCCGTTCGCGAGCGCGGCGGCGTGGGCCACGTGCCCGGTGAGCATCAGCGCGTACGGCGTACGCACCAGGAAGGTGTCGGTGGCCCGGATACCGACCCGCATCCGCGAGTACCTGTCGATCAGATCGGTCCAGTCCGCGGCGGTGTAGTAGGACGCGGTCGGTGTCCCGGTGCTGCCGCTGGACTCGTGGTAGGTGGCCAGCCGGGACCGGTCCACCGCGAGCATCCCGAACGGGTACGCGTCCCGCAGGTCGTCCTTGCCGGTCAGCGGATAGTCCGCGAGCTCGGCCCGGTTGACCGGCACGCCGTCGCGCCGGCGCTGGTAGAACGGCGACGCGGCGGCCGCGGCCAGGGTGCCGGCCAGCAGCTCGTCCTGGACCTTGGTGAGCCCGGCCCGGTCCGTCCAGTCCCCGATGCCGGTCACAGCTCGTGACACAGTTCGTCGATGGGATAGCCGACGTGCCGTTCCCGGCCGGGCAGGTGGCCGAGCAGCTCGTCGCCGGGTTTCAGCTCGGTGGAGTTGTGCACCACCCCGCCGGGCCCGAGCAGCCGGACGTGCCAGTCGTCCTGCACGATGACGTTGAGCTGCTCGCCGTCCGGCGCCACCGCGTCGATCGCCAGCAGCGGCCGGGTCTCGATCTTGACGCGGCCGACGGTCACCGGCCTGGTCCGCCCGTCGGCGCGCACCGCCAGCACGGTCGACCCGGCCCGCAGTTCGCACAGGTACCTGGTGCGCTCGTGGTCGGCGAGCGTGTACGACATGATCGCCCCGGCGTTGACCCGGAACGGCCGCATCGGCATGTACGGCAGCGGATGGGTCTCGCTCACGCACAGCAGCAGTCCCCGGGACCGCGAACCGACCAGGATCCCCTCGTCCCGCCCCAGATGCGAGCAGGTGTCCACACAGGCCCGTTCGCCGGAGCCGACGTGCCGGATCCCGGTCACGGTCAGGGTGACCAGGTCCAGGTCGGGGGAACCGCGCCGGACCACCTCGGCCAGTTTGGTGGCGTCGCCCGGACCGCCCGGCCGCAGCATGATCCCGTCCGGGCCGCGTTCCAGCACGGTCAGGTGCACCGAGGCCTCGTCGATCGAGGTCACCTCGGTGACGATCCGGCCGTCCGCGCCGTCGGCGGCGGCCAGCACGATCTCCAGCGGGATGTGCGTGGGGTCGTGGAAGCGCAGTACGGTCAGCTCGTCCCGGCGGACCCGTTCGCACGCCAGGTCCAGGCTCGCCGCGTCGGTCACGTCCACCCGGCTGCCGAACCGCACCCCCGGATGCTCACCGGCGAGCCGGGCCGGGTCGCCGTGCCGCACCGGGTCGGCCAGCACCAGGTCGGCGTCGCCGAAGTCGCCGGGCAGCTCGGCACCGGTCACCACCAGCACCCGGGTGACGGTCGGCGGCAGCCCGGCCAGGTCCGCCGGGTCGTCCGACACGATCGCCTCGAACCGCAGGTGGACGGCCTCCTCGGCGACCCCGCGCCGCCACTCGCCGGCCTGCCGCAGATCGATCCAGCAGTCCCGCTCCCTCATCCGCGCGCTCATCCGACGGCCACCGAACTGCGGTCGTGCACGACGGCGGCCAGACGTCGCAGCATGGCGGCCGGGTCGTCGGCGGTGAACACCAGCCGGCCCACCGCCACTCCGGCGGCGCCGGCCCGCATCGCCGCGGACATCCGCCCGAGCACCGCCTCCGGGCCCGGCACCGGCGCGCCCCCGGCGGCCAGCACCGGCACCCCGGCGCCGGCGACCACCCGGGCAGCGGCGGCCGGGTCCTCCGGCAGCGCGGTCTTCACCAGGTCGGCGCCCAGCTCGGCGGCGACGGCGACCGCGTGCGCCACCAGGTCGGCCTGCCGCCCGTCCCGGACCGCGGGGCCGCGCACGTACATCATCGCCAGCAGCGGCACCGACCACCTGTCGCAGTCCTCGGCGACCCGGGCCAGGTGCGCGATCTGGGTGGCCTCGGTCCGGGAGGCCGCGTTGACGTGCACGCTGACCGCGTGCGCGCCCAGCCGCAGCGCCTCCTCGACGGTCGCCACCGGATATTTCGCGTCCGGGTCGGCGGCCATCGCGGTGCTCGCGTTGAGCTGCACCGTCAGCGACAGGTCCCGGAACCGGTTCGGGCGGATCCGCCGGACCGATCCCTTGTGCAGGACCACACCGTCGGCGCCGTTCTCGGCCAGCTGAGCGACGAGCGTGTCCAGATCGGCGCCCGGGCGCAGCGGGCCGGCGCCGACCGCGTGGTCGAGCGGCACCAGCAGCAGGCCGGAGCCGCCCCGGCGTCGCAGGCTCCCCAGGCGCAACCGGCGCCCGAAGGACTCGTTCCCGTACATCGTTGCCTCCCCTGATCGGGTTGTTCCTCACCAACGGTGACCGAAGCTAGCGGCGGCGACGGCGGGCGGCCCACTGCGCGATCGAGTGGGAAGTCGTTCATGGACGACGCGAAAGCCCTGTTCAGCCCCGGTTCCGGGAATGACGGACGATCCACTCCCGACCGTTCGGGTAGTTGCGGCGGCGGGTGGACGATGCCACTCCCCGAGTTGACTGTGATAGATATTCAGTCAGATCGACACGGGCCACCACGGGGGAACAGGGCCGTCCGCGTTCGACACCGTAACGGGGTTCCCCATGAGCCTTTTCGGCCGTGACGCCGAGGTCGCCCAGCTCCTGCGCGTGCTGGACGACACCGCCGCCGGCGCCGGCGGACTGCACACCCTGACCGGGCCACCGGGCATCGGCAAGACCAGCCTGCTCCGGGTGGTCATCGGCCTCGCCGTGGACCGCAAGATCACCGTCGCGGCCCGGGAGGCGTTCCTCCTGGACCAGGCGGCGCCCCTGGTCACCCTGGCCGGCGCGCTGCGCGACTGCACCCCGGCGACCGAGGCGTTCGGCTGGCTGGCGCACCGGGAACCGGAACGCTCCGACCCGTTCGGCACGCTGCAGCGGCTGCGCGCCTCGCTGGAGGAGGCGTCCCGGCAGCACCCGTTGCTGATCGTGATCGACGACGCGCAGTGGATGGACGAGCTGAGCGCCCTGGCGATCCGGGAGCTGATCCCGGCCCTGGAGTCCTCGCCGGTGCGCTGGCTGCTGGCGCACCGCCCGCCCACCTCGGCGAACCGGGACCGGCCCGGTCACCAGCTGATCCGGCGGCTGGCCCGGGACGGCGCCGAACCGATCCGGCTCGGGGTGCTGACCGAGCCGGACATCGCCCGGCTGGCCACCGACGTGGTCGGCACCGAGGTGGACAACACCGTGGTCGCCCTGGCCGCCTCCTGCGGCGGCAACCCGCTGCGCACCGAACAGCTGCTCAAGGCATTGCTCGCGACCGGCCAGCTGGTGGTGGCCGACGGGATCGGCTCGGTGCTCGGCGACGATCTGCCGCCGAGTTTCATCGACGCGGTCCGCGAGGTGGTCGACACGCTCAGCGAGGCGACCGGCTGGCTGCTGCAGGCGGCGTCGGTGTTCGGCCGGCCGTTCGGCGCCGACGAGGCGGCCCGGCTGACCGGGCAACCGGTCCGCGAGCTGTACCCGCTGATCCGGGAGGCGATGCCGGACTTTCTGATCGAGGACAGTCTCGGGCAGCTGTCGTTCGCGCACGACTCGGTGCGCCAGGCGGTTTACAGCATGGTGCCGCGGGTGATGCGTGAGCAGCTGCACCGGGAGGCCGCCGCGATCACCACCGACGCCGGCCGGCCCGCCCTGGAGATCGCCGAGCACCAGCTCAAGAGCGGCCGGGCCGGGGCCGCCGCCGCGGTCCGGATGGTCCGGTCGATGGCCGGGACGATCGCCCGGGTCGCGCCCGGCGCCGCCGCCGACGTGATGCTGCGGGCGCTGGACTCGGTCGGCGCGGGCGACCCGGACCGCCCGGCCCTGGTCGCCGACACGGTCCGGCTGCTCGCCTCGGCGACCCGGCTGGAGGAGGCCCGCCGCCTCGGTGGCCAGGCCCTCGGCGCCGGGCTGGAACCGGAGACCGAGGCGCTGCTGCTGCTCGGACTGGCCGAGGCGTGCAAACACGGCGGGCTGAACGAGATGTCGGTGCGCTACTGCGACGACGCCCTGGCTCTTCCCGGGCTGTCCGCGGCGGTCCGGGCCCGGCTGCACGCGGTCCGCGCGCACGCCCTCTGCTACCTGGGTGACCTGGTCGCGGCGGACGCGGCGGGCGAGCAGGCCGACGTGCTGGGCCGGGCCGGGCAGGAGTACGGCGCGGCGGTGTTCGGCCTGACCGGGCGCAGTCTGGTCGCCTTCACCACCGGCCGGCTGCACGACTCGTGGGCGCATGCCCGGACCGCCACCGACCTGGTCACCGAACACGGCGGCGAGGCCGCGCACCGGCATCCGCGGATCTGGCTCAGCGCCGCGCTGATCGCCCTGGACCGCTTCGACGAGGCGGAGCAGGTGATCCGCGCCGGGCGCAAGGAGTCCGACCGGTTCGGCACCCCCTGGGCCGACCCGCTCTGGCACCACTTCCAGGCCACGCTGCACCACGCCACCGGGCGGCTGGAGGACGCCGCGGTGGAGGTCGAGTCCGGTCTGGCCGTCGCCGAGCAGCACTCCGCGCACGCGCTGGCCATGCCGCTGCTGGGCATGACGATCCGGCTGGCGGTGCTGCGCGGCGATCTGGCGGCCGCACACGAGCAACTGGACCGCATCCGCCGGCTGGCGACCGACGGGGTGACCGCGGTGCCCGAGGACGTGCTCTGGCCGGAAGCCCTGCTGCTCGATGCGCGCGACGACCGGACCGCCGCGTTCGCCCTGCTCCGGTGCGTCTACACGGCACTGCCGGACCGGCCCGCGCTGCTGGCCGGCGATCCCGCGGCGGCCGCCGTCCTGGTCCGGATCGCCCTGGACAGCGGGCATCCGGCGGAGGCGACGGCGGTGGTCGCCACGGCCCGGGAGTTCGCCCTGCGCAACCCGGGATCACACGCGGCGGCCGGCGCCGCCGCGCACGCCGCCGGAACCCGGCACCGGGACCTGGCCGCGGTGCTGCACGCGGCCTCCGAGTTCCGGCAGGCCGGGCGGCCGTTCGCACTGGCCGCCGCGCTGGAGGACGCGGCCCGCCTGGACGGCGGGCCGGAACGGCTGCGCTGGTGCCGGGAGGCACTGTCCATCATGTCCGTGCCCGGCGCCGACCGGCCCCGCACCCGGCTGGAACGGCTGCTCGACGAACTCGGCGGCGAGACCCCGGCCCGGGTTCCGCTGCCCGAGCTGACCCCGGCCGAGCAGCGGGTCGCCGACGAGGTCGCGCTCGGCAAGACCAACATCGAGATCGCCGAGACCCTCTACATCTCCCGGCACACCGTCGACGCCCACCTGCGCAACATCTTCGCCAAACTGGGGGTACGCCGCCGGTCCGAGGTCGCGGTCCGGGTGACCCGGGCCAACGGCCCAACCACGTGAATACGGGATACGGAAGCACCCCACCGGAGTCGAGCATGACGGGGTGACATCGAAGCGTACGCCCGTACTCCTGGCCGGGGCCGGTGTCGCCGGCTCGCTGACCGCGCTGGAGCTGGCCCACCACGGCGTGCCCAGCATCGTGGTGGAACGGGCCGGCAGTCCGTCCCGGTTCCCGGACCCGATGCTGATCAGCGGCCGTGGCATGGAACTGCTGCGCCGGCTGGACCTGACCCGGGAACTGCGGGACGACGGGGTGGATCCGGGCTGCCCGGTCGACATCCTGTGGAGCCGGGAGGCCGGTGGGATGCCGGCGCTGTCCTGGCGGCTGCCGTCGGTCACCGAGACCCGCCGGGCGTACGCCGACGAGCCGGACGGCAGCGCCCCGATCGAGCCCTACCTGCTGATCTCCGGCCCGGACCTGACCGCACGGCTGCGCCGGGCCCTGCACCGGCATCCGCTGATCGACCTGCGGTCCCGGTGGACCCTCACCGACGTCCGGGAGGAACCGGACGGTGTCACGGCCACCGTGATCGACGCCCAGGCCGGTGCCCGGCACGTCATCGAGGCCGCCTACCTGGCCGGATGCGACGGGGCGGACAGCACCGTACGCCGCTGTGCCGGTCTGCCGATGGACACCCTGGGGCCGGCCGTCCCGCACGTCGCCGTCTGTTTCCGCAGCCCGGCGTTGTCCGGCCGGTGGGCCAACCCGGCCACGCTGATCACCACCGGGGTGACCGTGACCACCGGCCACTACGGCGACATGTGTGTGGCCCACCTGCCGGTCGGCGCGGACGGGCACGCCGACGTCGGCGATCCGGCGGAGCTGCTGCGCACCCGGCTGGGCGGGGAGGTGCCGGAGATCGTCGCGGTGGCGCAGCGGACCGGGGCGGCGGCCATCGCCCGGTCGTACCGCCGCGGCCGGATCTTTCTCGCCGGCCGGGCCGCGCATCAGCTGGAGTCACCGGCCGAGGAGATCGACACCTGCATCGGTGACGCGGTGAACCTGGGCTGGCGGCTCGCCGCCGTGGTCCGGCGCTGGGCGGACGACCGGCTGCTCGACGGCTACCAGGAGGAACGCCGGCAGCAGGCGCTGCTGGACCGGGAGCTGGCCCACCGGGCGTTCCAGACCCGGCGGCGTTTCCAGCGGCTGGTCGGCACCGGCGCGGACCCGCGGGCGATGGCGGCGGCCCTGCGGCAGGAGGCGCCCCAGCTCGATCCGGCCCGCACCGGCCCGCCCGGGCTGCGTCCCCCGGCGTTCCGGCTGGCCGGCGGGGACCACGTCCTCGACCGGCTCGGCCCCCAGTTCACCCTGATCGACCTGAGCGCCGGGCGGGACGGGTGGGCGCTGGTGTCGGCGGCGCGGGCCCGCGGGATCCCGATGCGGCACCTGCCGGTGGCGGGCGCGCCGGTGCCCGGTTCGTGGCCCGGCCGGTTCGTGCTGACCCGCCCGGATCAGCGGATCGTGTGGACCGGTGACGAGCCACCCGCCGACGGTGCCGTGGTGCTCGACGAACTGACCGGGGCAAGGGCGCGGACATACGAGAACACGTGATATCCGCACCCCCGTTGACCTGGGCACACTCTCGACATCTCCCGGACGACCGGAATGGACGCGGACGATGTTGACGACAATCACCGATGATCTGGCAGGTGCCACGATCGCCGGGTGGTACGCCCGGCTCGCCGGCAGCGCATGCCCGCAACGCAACCACTGGCAGACCAAAGTCATCTACTACCGGGCGGTGGCCGAACTCCTCGCCGCCCAGCCGGACCGGCCCCTGACCTGGAAGACGATCGTCGGGGCGGCCCACGGTCGCCGCAGCACCTTCTACGAGGTGGCCGGCCGGCACGCCCGGCACGGGATGGTGCGGGAGCTGATCGACGACGGCACCGTCCGCTCGTACGAGATCGCTCTGCGGTACGGCCGGCCGAGCCCCGTCGAGCTGCTGATCGACGAGGCCAAGGTGTGGTCGTTCTGGCCGTACCGGCAGCAGTTCGTCGCGACCGCACCGGGCCTGGACGCGCTGCGCGACGCGGTGGTCGCCTGGGCGCGGCTCAACCCGGCGCTGGCCGCGGCGAACGCGTTCCGGCCGCCGGCCTGCGCGGTGGAGGACCTGGTCCTGCTGTACGAGGGACGACTCGCCGCCAGCCGGGCGGAGCACCGTCTCACCGAGGTGCTGCGCACCACGCTGCCGCTCTGACCGGCCGGGCCGGCTCCCCGGTCACGACGTCACCAGGACCCCTTCGTGAGAACGTCCAGGAGCCGGCGTGCGGTGTCCGGGGCGCCCGCGCGCCCGCTCCGGAGCTTCTCGGCGTGGATCATCAGCAGGCCGGCCTGCCGGGTGCTGCGCGGAACCGCGGCGAACAGGCGGACGAAGGTGTCCCGGACCTCGGGGTCGCGTTCGGCCGCGGCCGCCCACGAGCGCAGCACCGTGCGGACGGCGTCGCCGGCGCCCGGCGTGATCAGGGACCAGCCCCACAGGCCGGCGACGACGGTGGCGATCGCCGGATCGTGCCCGGTCAGCGACAGGATCAGCGGCCGGTCCGGTTCCCCGCGGCGGTACGCGGCCCGCAGGAATCCGAACACCCCCGCGGTACGCCGGACCGCGCACCCGTCGGCCGCCCAGTCGTTGAGCAGGGTCAGTGACGCCAGCACGTCGTCGTCCCGGTCCAGCACGGTGAGGGCCACGGCGAGCACCCGGCGGTCCGGCTCCGCCAGTTCGCGGCTGTCGAACCACTGCTCGACGGCGTCCTGTGGCACCCCGCACCCCCTTCCCGGTCCGCCGGCGGACCGGTATCGCACCGATTCTGGGAGCAGCGGAGGACAGAGCCCATCGACCCCGGGTCCACAACGGATAGCGACGATCAGCCTCGGCGAGCGATGATCGGACGAACCGTTCCGGCAGAGGGGCAGTCATGACGCTGATGCACCCGGCGCCCGCGACCTTTCTCGGCGGGCTGAGCCCGGCCACCGCCACCGAGCTGCTGGCGCTGTGCGCCCGGCGGCGGCATCAGGCGGGCAGCACGATCCTGCGCGAGGGTGTCACCGGGTCACAGGTGGTGCTGCTGCTGAGCGGGTTCGTCAAGGTGACCACCGCGGTCGACGGGCAGGCGACCCTGCTCGGCATCCGGATGCCCGGCGAGCTGATCGGCGAGATCGGCGCGCTGACCGGGGCGCCGCGCAACGCGACGGTGACCGCCTGCGGCACGGTGCACGTCGGGGTGGTGTCCCGGGTGGTGTTCGAGGACTTCCTGCGCCGCCACCCGGACACCTCGAACCTGGTGATGGCGACCATCGCCCGCAAGCTGACCTGGGCCAACCGGCGGCGCAGCGACTTCGCCGCGTTCCCCGCGCACATCCGGCTGGCCCGGCTGCTGGTGGAGATCGCCGCGGTGTGCGGCCGGCCGGCCCCGGGCGACCGGATCGAGATCGTCGTCGCGCTCAGTCAGCCGGAACTGGCCGCGATGATCGCCATCGCCCGTGCGACCGCGCAGAAGGCGTTGCACGAGCTGCGTGAGAAGGGCCTGATCAGCACCGCTTACCGGCGGATCGTCATCCTCGACCCGGCCGGTCTGCGGCGGCTGGCGGACGGGTGAGCTCGGCTCTTCGAGCGGCGTTCTGGTCGGCCAGTAGACGGGCCACCCCGTCGGCGGACATCGGCTCGGCCAGGTGGTAGCCCTGCCCGAGGGTGTACCCGAGATCGCGGAGCACGGCCACCTGCTCCGGGTTCTCGATGCCCTCGGCGACAGTGCCGAGGTTGAGGGCGCGCGCGAGCTGGATCACCGCGCGGGCCACCGCCTGCCGGGCGCCGGCTGCCGCGGGCTGCCCGTCGTCGATCTCGATACCGTCCACGAACGACTTGTCCAGCTTGACGATCGAGGCGGGGAAGGCCCGCAGCAGACTCAGCGACGACTCGCCGGTGCCGAAGTCGTCCAGGGCCAGGCGGATGCCCATCCGGTCGAGTTCGTACAGCGCCCGGGAGACCTGCTGGCCACGGAGCACCGCCGACTCGGTGACCTCCAGGATCAGCCGCTCACAGGGCAGTCCGCTGTCGGCGAGCGCGGCGGCCACGTCGGCCACGAAGTCCGGGTCGTGCAGCTGCCGGGCGGACACGTTCAGCCCGGTCTCCTCCAGCGCGTCCGGCCCGAACTCGGCCAGCCACGCGGCCGCCTGCCGGCACGTCTCGCGCAGCACGAACCGGCCCAGCGGCACGATCAGGCCGGTGCGTTCGGCGGCCGGGATGAACTCGGCCGGGCTGACCGTGCCACGGACCGGGTGCTGCCAGCGGACCAGCGCCTCGACCCCGATCACCCGGCGCTGCTCCAGCCGCACGATCGGCTGGTAGACCACCCGCAGCTCGTTGTTGTCCAGGGCCCGCCGCAGTTCGCCGCCGAGCTGCATGTGCGCCAGGACCGGCTCGCCCATGCCGTCCACGTACCTGGTGAAACACGCCTCGCCACGCTGCCGGGCGGTGTACTTGGCGACGTCGGCGTCGCGCAGCACCGAGTCGACGGTGGCACCCGGCGTGGCCACCGCGATGCCGATGCTGGCCTGCACCAGCAGCCGGTGCTCGCTGACCGGCTGGGCCAGGGCCGCCAGCAGTCGCGCGGCCAGCCCCTCCGGATCGGCGCCCGGGCCGGTCAACAGGACCGCGAACTCGTCGCCGCCCACCCGTACCGGCAGGCCGTCGTCGTTGACCTGGTCCTCGAGGACCCGGGCCACCGCGATCAGCAACCGGTCGCCGACCCCTTGCCCGAGCAGGTCGTTGACCGTCTTGAAGTCGTCCAGATCGATCAGCAGCACACTCGCCTGACCGGAAGTAGTCAGTGCGGTGGTGAGCCGGTCGCGGAACTGCGCCCGGTTCGCCAGCCCGGTCAGACCGTCGTGGCTGACCTCGTGCTGCAGCCGCTCCTCCTGGATCCGCGAGTTGCGCAGCAGCCTGTCGTTCTCCTGATAGGCGAGGTACTGACGCACCATGACCAGCGCGGTAACCACGACGGCGGCGATCAGGACCACCCGCACCGGCCACTGCAGGGTCGCGCCGAAGGCCACCGCGATCAACGGCACGTCGATCAGGATCATTGCCAGGTACGGCAGCAGAACGCCACCGCGGGCCGGGGCACGGGACAGCCCGTGGTCGGCCCGGCTCTGCGCCGCGACGCCGAGAGTGATCAGTAACGGGGCCAGCGGCATCACGACCGCCTGTGCCGGGACGCTGGCGAGGTAACCGAACTGCACCGCCAGCACCGAGACGACCCCGGCCGGCACCCCACCGGCGGCCGCGATGAACCGCATCGCCACCCGGTCGACCGGACCACCGGCGATGTACGACACCTTCGTGGCGGCGCCGACCGCGACCAGCATCCCCAGCCCGACCAGCAGTGTCGCCTGTGGACTCCACGGTTCGCGGGCGGACAGCATCGGCACCAGCCCGAGGTACCACAGCACGGCCGAACAGCCGAGGAACGCGATCGCCCGGTCCAGCAGCATCCGCCACCGCTCGGCCCCGCCGGCGGCCACCACCGGCACCCGGGCCAGCGCCCCGATCGCGATCAGGAACCCGACCGCCACACAGGCCGCCGCCGTCCCCGGCATGCTGCGGGTGCGCACCTCGTCGGCGTGGGTCAGCATGTCCACCGCGAGCCAGGCGTAACCGCAGGTCATGATGGCGACGGCGGCTTGGATCGCCCGCCAGAACCAGCGTTGTGTCCCACGGGCCAGGTGCCGGATCGACACGGTGGCGACCACCCCACCGGCCGGGACGAACAGGTAGGCGATCGCTTCCGGCCCGACACCGGTGCCCAGATAGAAGGCACACCAGACACCCCCGAACGCGGCAACCGCACCAGCGGCCCGAACATGCTTCCGGGCCCCCGCCGGTTGATCCACTCCCCGCGTCACGGCCCGACACTAGCGCCCCGGCCAACCCACCGATCTCCCCCGAACGTTCGACGTTCACCGATCCGTTCCATCGACGGTAAGGAGACTTCAACAGCCTCCTTACCGCAGCGGGCGTAAGGAGCCGGCGGTGATCTGGGCGGGTGTCGCGTCGGCCAGCAGTGGGGTGGCGACACCGAAGGGGCCCGACTCGTTCGACGTGAGCGTCTTCCGGCGCTCGGCAACGAGGCCACGATGCAGCTCCCGGAGGGACTTCGCGATGTCCTCCTCCGCCTGGTAGGTGTCGTTGCCGAGGACACTCTGCGCGTTCAGGACCTTGGCGGCCACCTCGGTGGCGGTGTCCGCGGCCAGATCGAGCTTCGTCTGCTCCTTGTCGGCCGGCACCAGGCCACCACCGATGGTGCCGGCGACGTCGATGATCACCGCGGCGGCGAGTGCGCCGGCGCCGCCCGCCAGTGCCCCGCCGACGGTGCCGATCACGCAGAGGGCGATGCTCCCCCACTTCATCGCGTCGGCCCCGGTGCACGCGCTGTTGCTGAGCTGCTGGGTGGCGCTGATCGCGTTGTCGAGCATGGTCAGGACCGACTTCCGGAACCGGATGTGGACGATCTTCGCGCCCTCGACGGCGTTCCGGGAGTACCTGATCAGCTCCCGCTGGTTCGGCACCATGGTCTGCAGCGGCGTGACGAGGTGATCGATGAAGTTGTCCCGGAAGGCGCCCTCCCAGTGCCCCATCTCGCCGCGCACGTCGTTGATCCGCGCGAGGCCGGGTGACGCACCGACCCAGGCGCCGTCGGCACTCGCCCGGCCCTCCAGCATTCCCTCGATCGCGGCCAGCGACTCGATGACCGGGTTGAGGGCGTCCGGGTCCGGATCGAGGAACCGCTCGAACGACGGGACCACCCACTCGTAGTCCTGGGTGCGCACCCGGTCCCGGTACATGTCGGCTTCCGCCGTCGAGATCGGGAGGGCGTCCCACTCACCCGGATGATCGTCGGCCCACTTGTCGTTGATCGCCTTCGCCCAGGACGTGGAGTCCTCCAGGGTCTGCCGGATCAGTTCCTGCCTGAGCTTGGCCGCCTTCTCCCGTACCGCCGTCTCGAAGGCCTGACCGGCGAGTTCGGGCGGCGTCGTCAACACCGGGTCGCTCACTGCGGCCTCCCCGGATCGTCGTCCGAACCGGGCAGCGGCGGGTTGGAGGCCACGTCACCGGGGATGAGGTTGCGCGGGTCGGCCATGTGGTCACGCAGCAGGTTCGCGTTCGCCTCGTCCACGTCGAGGTAGGCCTGCGTCGCGGTGCGGACTCCCTGCGCCGAGTCCAGCACGGTGGTGCCGACGTGCTCCACCATCGCCTGCATCTCCGCGCGGAGATCCTCCCAGGCGGAACCGATCGTGCTGGACATGACGATGGAGCCGGGGTACGCCGGACCGTTGACCCGGAACGAGTCACCGCCGCCGGCCGAGCCGCCGAGAAGCCGGTTCGCGTCGTAGAACACGTCCGCGACCCGCGGCAGCAGCACATCGGACACCCGCCAGAGGCGGAACAGGTCACCACCTGTCACTTCGGCAGCCATGTGCCTCACACCCTCCTGCGGCGGATCGTCAAGAAGAGGATCACGGCGAGTACGGCAGCCGCACCGCCCGCGATCCATGGCCAGACCGGTGCCGGGTCGTCGTCCGCCGGGGCGTTCCCACCCGGCGCCGCGGCGGGCATCGAGAAGACCCGGCTGCCCACCGTGTCGACCAGATAGAGCGGACCCGCGGCGGACACGCTCGTGGCCAGGCCCACCGGATCCCGGGTGCCGAAGGGATCCGCGGCCAGGGTCGCCGCGGTGGTCACGGTGCCGTCGGTGCCGAGCCGCCGGACGGTCCGCTGCCGGTTGTCGACGAAGTAGAGGCCGTCCGGTCCGGCGCTGACCGCGGTGGCGTCGAACGGCGCGGAGTTCGGCCGGTTCTCGTCGGCCGCCCAGCCGCTGTCCGAGGACTCGACGATCGTCGCCACCCGGCCGTCCCGGAGGCGGCTCAACTGGGACGTGGCACTGGTGATCCAGACGTCACCGGCGGCGTCGGCGGCCAGCCCGGTCGGCAGCGGGACCGGCGTCGACACCGGACGGCTCCCCGCCCCGGGCGGGATCTCGACGACCCGGCCGTTCTCCCGGTCGGCGAGGTACAGGGTTCCGGACGGGGCCACCGCCAGCGCGTTGATCGTGGCGATCGGCCCGCCGAGCGACTCGGCGGTCACCCTGGCCTCGATGGTCCCGTCGGCTGCCAGCGCGTACACCCGCGAGGCCAGGCTGTCGGCGATGAAGACCGTGCCGTCCGCGCCGGCCGCCACCGCGCTGGGCAGGCCGAGCGAGACGTCGGTGCCCTTGACGCCGGATGCCACCGGCCCGGTCGCCGCGGCCCGGCCGTCATTGCCGGCGACGGTACGGATCACCCCGTCCGGCCGCACGGCACGCACCCGGTGATTACGGGTGTCGGCCACGTAGACCGTGCCGTCGGCGGCGACCGCGGCGCCGAGCGGCCGGTTCAGCCCCGCCCGGGCAGCCGGTCCGCCGTCGCCGGTGAACGTGGCCCCGCCCGCGCCGGCCACCAGGACCGGCGCGGTCTCCACGGCCCGGGCGAAGGCGGGCGCCGGCACCGCGAGCGCCGGTACGGCGAGAACGGCCAGGACGGCGAGACGTGGACTCATCACAACCGAGGTGTACCACGGCAGACTCGGATAGGTTCAGTCACGTCGATCGAAACTGATGATCAAGCTGCGGAAACGGGGGCGTCGTGTGGCATTCGGAGGCGGATCTCGGCGAGCGGTTGCGGACCATGAGCGTCACCGGCACCTCGCCGGACGGCGCCGTCCAGGCCACGGTCACCGGCGAGAACCGGCTGACGCTACGGTTCCGGCCGCGGACCTACGAGTGGTACGACGACGGTGGACTCGCCCGGCAGCTCACCGCGCTGGGCACCGGCACCTGGGTCGCGTGGACACGCCGGCGTGCGGAGATCACCCGTCTCGCGCTCGGGCAGAGTCACGGCGAGGCGGAGCAGAACCGGAGGCACGCCGACGACGCACGGACGCGCCGTTTCACCGATCGGTTACGCGACCTCGAGTGTGTGGGGGTCTCTCCCCGGCGCTCGGTCCACCTCCGGCTCACCGGCGCCACCCGCTGGCAGGTCGAGATCGCCGCGGGCACCGTCCGCGACATGCCCGAACGCGTCTTCGTCGAGGAGGCGGTGGCGGCCTTCGACGCGGTGATCGGCGACCGCTCGGCGAAGCTGGCCCTGCTCCGCGCCGAACACTTCGACATCGGTGTGCCCCGGAGCTGGCTGCGGCACGCCGATCCGTCCTGACCCCTTCTTCGGGCAAGCAACGGCTGTCGATTAGTTTCGGGCGGTGTCGCATGTCGGTAGTGGCGGTGAGCGGAAACATCCGGGTGGGGCCGTAGCCGGTCGTATCACCGGTCGTTGTGAGAGGGAGCCGGGAGCCGGGAGCCGGGAGCCGCGAGCCGCGAGCGGGCTGGCGGACGGTAACTACCGAGCGGCGCCTGCTCGTCGTGGTGCGGACGACGGCGACCCTGACCCGGCTGCTCGACGTGATCGCGCTGGTCACGGCGGATCGGCGGGTCCAGGTGGTCTTCACCGTCGACGACCGGAACGGCGCGATGCTGGCGACCGGTATGCGTTCCGTCCTGGATTCGCTGGACGCGCTGGTCGTCCCGTGGGCGGACGCCGTCGACGGCGCCTTCGACCTGGTCCTGGCCGCCAGCGAGAACGACGACCTGGGTGACCTGGCCGCCCCCGTGATCGTCCTGCCGCACGGCGCCGGTCACCTGAAGTTCTACCCGGGCACGACGACGATCTCCGGGCTGACTCCGGACCGGGTGCGTGACCTGACCACCAGCACCACCTTCGCCCTGTCCCATCCCGATCAGCTCCAACGACTCGCCGCGGTGCATCCACCGGCCGCCGACAAGGCCCGGGTGGTAGGCGATCCCGCTCTCGGCCGGATGCTGGCGAGCAGTCACCGCGCACACTCGTACCGCCGGGGCCTGGACGCCACCGGCCGGCAACTGGTGGTCCTGGCCTCCACGTGGGGCCCGGACTCCCTGCTCGGATCATGGCCGGACCTGCCGGAACGCCTGCTGGCCGAACTGCCGGTGGATCAGTACCGGGTGGTCGCGGTCCTGCACCCGGGCATCTGGGCGCACGGCTCGTGGCAGGTCCGGGCCTGGTGGTCACGCGCCACCGAGTACGGCCTGCGCATCCTGCCGCCGGAGGACGGCTGGCAGGCCGCCCTGCTCGGGGCATCCTGCGTCCTGACCGATTTCGGTTCCCTCGGCCTGTACGCCGCCGCATTGGACCGCCCGGTGCTGCTGTCCCCGCGATCGAGTCCCAGCACGGTCCCGGGATCCCCGGCGGAGGTACTGGCCGGGCTGGCGCCGAGGCTCGACCCGGCGAGCGGGCTACGGGACCAGATCGACGCCACGATCCGCACGCACGTCTCCGGCCGTTTCGAGCAATTGTCCGCCTCGGCCGTGCAAGAACCGTGGCGGACCGCCGAAAGACTGCGATCGCTGCTGTACGAGCGGATGTCCCTGGCCGAGCCGGCGCACGCCGCCGAGTTCCCGCCGGTGCCGGTGCCCGCGGTCCGGCACAGCGGCCCGACGGCGATCCGCGCGAGCGCGACGGCCACGGACGAGCTGGTCACGCTGGTGCGTTACCCGAGCATCGCCGGGGCGGACGTACCGGAAAGCCTCGGTCATCGGCATCTGGTGGTCGAACTGGACCGGGCCCGTCTCGATCAGGCCGGCGCCGCGGACGTCCTGATCGTGCACGCCGACGAGCGTGCGGAGGCGGCCGCCCTGCTCCGGCGCTGGCCGCACGCCACCATGGTCGCCGCACGAATCGGCCCGGGCACCTGCTGGATTCACACCCGCGAATCCGCGGTCGTGCTGCACGGTCATTCCGGAATCGACACGACGGCATTGGCGTCCTGGGCCTACGTCCGGATCCCGCGGATTCCCGCTCAGGATCGGCTGAGGCTCGGCGACCGTGTCATGGACGTACGGGCGGAAGCTTGTTGAGTTCGTCCTTGTATCTGGCGTAACGCGGATGCGCGAGGGCATAGAACCTCTCGGCGAGTGCGTCCCAGCCCCGGCGGGCGCCCTCGATGTCCCCACGGCGCCGCGCATTCCCGGCGACCAGATCGTCGATCTCCAGGTCGTAGGTGGTGGAACCGTTCTCCCGGGCCAGAGCGATCGACGAATCGAACAGCTCCCACTCCTCCAGCAGATCGTGCACCCGGGCCCGCACCAGATGAATCCGCGAGACGTTCCGCGGTTTCCCCGGATCGGTGAAAAGCATCGCCTCGTCGAGAAGGTCCCTCGCCTCCCGAGCCCGCCCGGCGCGAACCTCCAGATTGGCCAGTTCACGAGCGTGAATGCCCCGGGCCCTTCTCAGGTCAAAAGCCCGGTCAACTTCCAGCGCCTGCCGTACGAGATCAGCAGCCGCCCCGAACGAGTCCCGCGTCTGTTCAGCACCCCGATCGATGGCGTACTGGACACGGTCCCGCTCCAGCCGGGCCCGGAACTCCAGCAACGACGAGTCGAGCCGCGGAAATGCCACCCGTCTCGCGTGCTCTTCGGCGATGTCCAGACTGGCGGCGGCCCGGTCGAACTCGGCGAGAGCCGTTTCGATACGTCCCCGGGTGCTGTACAACCGGGCACCGGCCAGATCGTCGCCGAGCAGGTGGGCGCTGCGGATCCCCCAGCCGATTCCGGTGGCGATCAGATGGTGCCGCCCGCGATAGGTCAGAACGATTTCCAGCGCCCCGCAGAGCCGGATCGCGATGTCGTGCAGCCCCGCATGATGGGCGAACTCGACCAGGTCCACCAGCAGAATCGTGTGCGTGTCCAAGTATTCGACCGGGCTCAGGTGCGTGATCCGCCAGGCCAGGTCGCCGGTCAGCGCACCGGGCCGCAATCGGTCGCCCTCGAGTGTGTGATCGGCGGCCATCGCGCATCGGGCGACGTCGTCGAGAAGCCGGCGCAGGGCCGCGTCCCGAACTTCGGCGGAGGGCACGACCCGCTGCCTGACCAGCCGCAACAGCCGGATCTGCCCGTCCGGCCCGTCGACCGCCAGACCGGCGCTCAGCAGCGTGTCGATCGTGGCGCCGGCCGGATGCCCGAGCAGCGCATCGGCGCTGTCCCGGGTGAACGAACGACCGGGATGAATGCTCAGCACCGCGAGATCCGCCCGCACCGCCTCCGGCAGGCTCTTCAGTCCCAGTGCGGTGAGAATGCCGTCGAATCCGCGCGGATCCTGCCCGGCCCGCAGTTCCGCGACGAGCCGCGCGACCGGCCGGACATCGGCACGCCGGAGCCGGAGAGTCGCTCCCGCGCGCCGCAGGAGATCGGGAATGTCGTCGCAGAGTTCCAGCAGTTGCCCGGTGGCCTCCGGTTCGGCGTCGAGAACCGTCGCGCCGACCTGATGCGCCAGCAGTTCCCGCCCGGCGCCGTCGTCCAGTCCACCGAGCAGCACCGGCGGGGTGGGGCACCACACGTGCAGGTCGTCGGTCAGTTCCCGGATGGTCAGCAGAACCAGGCTCAACGGCCAGTTCCGGGCCAGTTCCCGCGCCTCGGCGGCCCCGTCGACATTGTCGAAAACGAGCAGGAAACGGCCGTGCAGAAGGGCCCGCTCGTACCGCGTGAAAAGCTCCGCGTCACCTGCCTCCCCCATGCTCAGCCCGAGCTGCCGCAGCACCGAGGCGAACACTTCCGCGTATCGCAGCGCCCCGTCGGTGCGGAACTGGGCACAGTCGACGACCGCGTTCCCGTCCGGGTATTCCGCCGCCCGCAGATGCCGGACCTGCTGCGCCAGATACGTCTTGCCCCACCCGGAACGCCCGACGACGACACGGATCCCGGGCTCCCCCAGCTGGGCCAGAACCGCGGTCCGATCCCGGAATCCGTCCGGTCCGGGAGGAACGATCAGATCCGTCCCACGGGCCTTCAGCTCAGCCATGGCGGCAAACAACTGAGCCCGGAATTCCGGATCCTTCTCCAGCAGATCGACCACTTTCGCCGTACGAGCAGCCGGGTCTCTGGGAAGGGTGACGATCCGCCGGAACATCAACTGCCGCAGATTCCCCGCCCCGGCGAATGCGGCCCCGACAGCGGCCGGCACCACCAGTTTCGTGGTCTCCTCGCCGGCCAGTTGCAGAGCTTTGAGCGCCTCGTCAGCCAGGACGTCGAGCATCCGGTTCCCCCCATCGACCGCCACCTACATTGTGGACGGCCGATCCCGGGCCACGACACCCCACCCTTCGCTTTCAAGCCGGCAAAGGCACCGTCTGCAGAAAGGCGCTCAGCCGCTCACGAATCCCCGGGTCCACGTCGACGAACAGCAGCCGCACGTCACCCGGCTCGTCGCCACCGCCGCTGACCTGACATTTCAGGTCCACCGACCCGTCCGGAAGCAGAATCTCGACCTTCACGAAAGCGCCCCGGGTCAAATCCTCGGACAGCCGGATCAGCGCCTCGTCCCCCACCTCGTCCAGGTCGACGACGGCGTGCGCCCCGCCGATCGACAGATCCACGGTCCGCCCCGGAAACAGATGCCCCGACGGCAACACGAGCACCACCGGCACCTGGGCCGGAATCCGTGCGGAACGACGCCGTTCGATGCCACCGGTGCTCTGTTCCACCCGTAGATAAACCCCGGGAAGACCATTCGCCGGTACGGCCACCACGGTCCCGTCGATACTGAACCCGCGCCCGTTCTGCGTCCACAGCAGGGTCGCGTCGACCCCCACCATGGCGAACCCGGTGAACCCCAGCCGAAGCGTCCCGTCGACCTCACGCGCGACCCGGCAGTTCTGCACCGGCCCGCCCCCGATCGAAACGCTGACAGTCGGAACAGCCCACGGCTGCGCCTGCTCAGACATCGTGCCCGTCATAGCCGGTTACTTCCTGTTCCGAGCCGAATTCCTTCTCTTGAGCACGTTATCGGCACTTCCACCCCGCGCGCGGGCAGTCAGCGGTCCCCACCCGTACCGAAATCAGGAATCAAGGCGCGAAGCGCAGCGAACTCCGCAACCGTGACGAAAGACGGATTGGCACCCTGCGGCTGCCGCAGAACCTCAAGATCGAGACTTTCCCGTACGACATCCCGATGCACCCGCCGTCCCTCGTCCAGCCAGCGGAGCTCCATCGGCACACGCAGTTTGCCGTCCATGACGCGAGCCGGCCCCGTCAGTTCGCCGAGCCCCCACACGCCCGGCGCGACCCGCCGCCGATCCCCGCTGACCCAGAAGATCACCGGCTGGCCGGCGTCCATCAGCCGAGCCCGGTAGCCGTCCCGGACGCACCACCGCCGCACGGCTTCCCGCCGTTCCGCCACCGCGGCGATATCGGAGGTGACCCCGTTGGCCTTGAGCAACCAGGCACCCAGATTCTCAGTGGTAACGGCAGAAGTCACCTCACCACGGTACGGGGCTTGCCCTGATCGGCATCGACGGTAGTATTTCCGGGCTTTGGCCTTCAACGGGGAGTAAGACCACATGCGACGTAACATCACGGCCGGCGTTCTGATGGCGCTGGCACTTCTGGTTCCCGCGGCACCCGCGGCGGCACACGCTGCGGCGCCCGGTCTCGACGCGACGTGTCAGACGGTGGAGCGCAAGCTCTTCACGGACATCCGCAAGCTCATCACCATCGACCTGGACACCGCCACCGACACGGAGATCCGGGTCGTGGCCAACCAGATCCAGGCCGCGGCGAAAGCCGACGCGCTGCCGGTTCTGCCCGGCGCGATCCAGGAGGCACTGGACGGCACCGCCGAGGAGCTGAAGGCGTTCCTCAAGACGGGCGCGCTGTCCGCCTGGAAGGTGGACCTGCGGGTCTCGGTGACCCGGACGCTGAACAACGCCGGCCCGAAGGTGAAGGCGGGCGCACAGGACGTGCTCAAGGACGGCGGCACCGACGTCATGCTGACGTGGCTGAACGAGGGCCTGTACGCCGCACGGGCACTGGACTGCGCGGCCCAGCCCTCCCCGTCGGCAAGCATCACGTCAAGCCCGTCACCCAGCACCACGACGAGCGTGAAGCCCAGCACGTCACCGAGCACCACGACGACCGCCGAGCCGACCCCCAGCCCGTCCACCAGCTCGTCGGCCCCCGGCACCGGAGGCAGCCTGCCCATCACCGGCTCCAGCACCGGAACCGTCGCAGCCATCGGCGGAGCCCTA
>NZ_BOMG01000027.1 GCF_016862075.1 Actinoplanes couchii
CCAAGCGATGCGAAGATCGCTCGACTAAGACTGTGGGTTCCTCCAGGACGGCCGCGCCGGGCCCGATCACCGGTCCCGCTCGCTCGCCCGTCTCCCTGGCGGCCCGGTAAACATTACTCGTCCCGCCGAGCAACACCAAATCGGGGTGGCGCGACGGCGGTCACATCGATAAAACCAAAGGTCAGGCCCCGGATGACCGATCAACGGACGCCGGAAAAGCAGGTGAAACGGCATCGCCCCGCCCCCGGCGAACGGGGACGGGGCGATGAACAGACCCGAAAGAGTGCGGTCAGGACTCCAGCTCGACGCCGGCGAAGTTCCGCTTGCCGCGCCGGAGCACCAGGAACCGGCCGTGCAGCAGCGCCGACGCGGGGATCACCGCCTCACCGTCGGTGATCCGCTCGTTGTTGAGGTAGGCGCCGCCCTCGTTGATGGTGCGCCGTGCCTCGTTGGCGGAGGCGACGAGACCCGACTCCTTCAGCAGGACACCCACGGGAGGCAACTCCCCACGTACCGCAAGAAGTCCGGTCTCGGCCAGAGCGGCCCGCAAGGTGTCGGCGGACAGCTCGTCCAGCGAACCTCGCCCGAAGAGCGCCTGGCTCGCCGCGATCGCCTGCCGCGTCTCCTCCTCGCCGTGCACCAGCGTGGTGAGCTCCTCGGCGAGCGCGCGTTGCGCGAGCCGGGCCTGCGGCCGCTCGGCGGTCGCCTTCTCCAGCTCCTCCAGCTCCTCGCGGGACTTGAAGCTGAAGTAGCGCATGTACTGACTGACGTCGGCGTCGGCGCTGTTGACCCAGAACTGGTAGAACGAGTACGAACTGGTCATGGTGCGGTCCAGCCAGACGGCGCCGCCGGCGGTCTTGCCGAACTTGGTGCCGTCGGCCTTGAGGACCAGCGGGGTGACGAAGGCGTGCACCGGCCCGGCGCCGCGACGCCTGACGAAGTCGACACCCGCGGTGATGTTGCCCCACTGGTCGGAGCCACCGAACTGCAGCTCGCACCCGTGCTGGGTGTGCAGCTGGTAGAAGTCGTTGGACTGGAGCAGCTGGTAGCTGAACTCGGTGAAGCTGATGCCGCTCTCCAGCCGGTTGCGCACCACGTCGCGGGCCAGCATCTTGTTGACCGGGAAGTGCTTGCCGACGTCGCGGAGGAAGTCGATCACCGAGGTCGGCCCGGTCCAGTCCAGGTTGTTGACCATGGTGGCCGCGTTGTCGCCCTCGTAGCTCACGAACGGCGACAGCTGGCCGCGGATCCGCTCGACCCAGCCCTGGACCACCTCGGGCGGGTTGAGGCTGCGCTCGCTGGACTCGCGCGGGTCGCCGATCTGGCCGGTGGCGCCGCCGACGAGCAGCAGCGGGCGGTGCCCGGCCTGCTGGAACCGGCGCGCGGTGCACACCTGCATGAGGTGACCGACGTGCAGTGAGGCGGCGGTGGGGTCGAAGCCGACATAGAACGTGGTCGCGCCGCCGTCGAGCTTCTTGCGGAGCTCGCCGGGGTCGGTCGAGTCCTGGATCAGTCCGCGCCACATCAGGTCGTCTACGAAAGTCACCCCCGGATTCTCCCGCACCTGCTACTGCGGAACGCAACTGGATTGGGGATCCTGGGCGGATGGGTCATCTGGGGAGTGCGGAACCGCCGTACGAGATATCGAAGAAGAAGGCCGAGGCACGGCTGGCCGCGGCGCAGGAGCGGCTGCTGCGGTTGCGGCTGTTGCTGGGTGGTCAGATCGGCGAGAAGCGGATCGGCCCGCCGCTGTGTGTGGTGTTCGAGGGGTGGGACGCATCCGGCAAGGGCGGCGCGATCAAGCGCCTGGTGGCGCCGCTGGATCCGCGGCACGTGCGGGTGGCGCAGTTCGCCGCGCCCACCTACGACGAGAAGCGGCACCATTTCCTGCAGCGGTTCTGGAACGTGCTGCCCGGCAACGGCGGGATGGCCGTGATGGACCGGTCCTGGTACGGCCGGGTGCTGGTGGAACGGGTCGAGGGTTTCGCGACCGGTGAGCAGTGGAAGCGGGCGTACGACGAGATCGCCGAGTTCGAGCGGACGCTGACCGCCGAGGGCATGATCCTGATCAAGTTCTGGATGCACGTGTCGGACTCCGAGCAGCTGAAGCGGTTCGAGAGCCGGCGGACCGACCCGTTGCGGTCGTGGAAGCTGACCGACGAGGACTGGCGGAACCGGGAGAAGCGGGCCGAGTACGAGGCGGCGGTCGAGGAGATGATCGACCGGACCGACCGGCCGAAGGCGCGCTGGAACGTGATCGCGGGTGACGCGAAGCCGTACGCGCGGCTGGCGGTGGCCGAGCACGTGTGTCACGTGCTGGAGACGCGGCTGGCGAAAGCGGGTTACGACCTCAGCGCGGCGGATCGGCCCGGGGTACCGCACGACTGACATTCTGGCGTTTTGCCGTGGTTGTGGATGATTTGCCGAATACTGTTTGTGCTATGGCCATGAGCAGCAATTTCTTCATCCGGCGGCCCGGGGTCGCCGTTCTGGTAGGACTCGCCGCGGTCGGGCTCTCGATGAGTGTCGCCGGTCCCGGTGCGGCGAGTCCGGGCAGTACGTACGAGTCGTACGCCGGCAGCCGGACCAGTCCGCAGGACACCCAGGCGGTCTCCGTCTCGATCCAGCGCACCCGCGGCGCCAACAACATCTCGTCGTTCCAGATCTCCGGCTCCGGGAACGCGTACTCCAACGAGGTGTTGAAGCTGGCGTCCAGCCCGGCGTTCCGGGCGCTGGGCCCGCGGTACGCGCCGGCGAGCAAGTCCGGCCGGTACCGCTACGACGTCACCGTCAACTACCGCAACGGCTGGCAGAAGCGGATCGTCACGTACTCGAAGACACCTGGCACACCGCAGGTGCTCGTCGACCTGATCAAGAAGACCGAGACGGTCAAGGTCAAGGTCCGGATCCCGAAGATCACCATTCCGAAGATCGAGTTCCCGCCCGGGTTCCCGTTCAACTGAGGCATCGACACCGAAACGGAGACGACGAGACGGGCCCGCCCTGGTGACCAGGGTAGGGCCCGTCTCGTTTACCGGCAGTAGGCCTCAGCTGACCAGGGCACGCGCCCCGGCCGCATCCGGAGCGGCCACCGCCTGCTCGGCGAGCCGCCGGCAGTCGGCCTCGGTGCGGGCCGCGAGAGCCGCCCGGACCTGCGGGATCGCCCGTGGTGACATGGACAGGCTGGTCACGCCGAGCCCGACCAGGATCGGCGCGAGCAGTGGGTCGGCGGCGGCCTCACCGCACACACCGACCGGTTTGCCGGCTGCCCGGCCCGCCTCCCCGCAGATCCCGATGAGCTGCAACAGGGCCGGCTGCCACACGTCCAGCAGGTCGGCCAGGTCACCGCACATCCGGTCGGCGGCGAACGTGTACTGACTCAGGTCGTTCGTGCCGATGCTCAGGAAGTCGACCACCCCGAGCAGATCCGCGGCCCGCAGCGCGGCGGCCGGAACCTCGATCATCACGCCGGCCTTCGGCAGTCCGGCGGCGTACACGGCCTCCGCGAACTCCTTCGCCTCCGGCAGGGTGGAGACCATCGGGGCCATCACCCAGACGTCGGCGCCGGTCTGCGCGCGGGCCTCGGCGATCGCGGCCAGCTGTGTGGTGAGCACCTGCGGGCGCTGCCGCGCCACGCGCAGACCGCGGACACCCAGGGCCGGGTTGGGCTCACCGTCCTGGTTCAGGAACGGCAGCGGCTTGTCGGCGCCGGCGTCGAGGGTCCGGATGACGACCCGCCGGCCGGTCATCGCGGTGAAGACCTCGCGGTACGCCGCCACCTGCTCGTCGTGGGTCGGCTCCTGGGCGCGGTCGAGGAAGAGCAGTTCCGTGCGGAACAGGCCGACTCCCTCGGCGTGTGCCTCGTCGGCAGCCGGCACGTTCTTCGCCGAGCCGACGTTGGCCAGGAGTTTCACCCCGTACCCATCAGCAGTCTCACCGGGACCGGTGAGACCGGAGGCCGCCTCGCTCGCCTGGCGGGCCGCCTCGGTCGCGGCCTTGACGGTGACCTCGTCGACACCCGCCTCGACACGTCCGGTGGCCCCGTCGACGAGCACCAGCGTGCCGTCCGGGACGGCCAGGACGCCGGGGCAGGCGACGACCGCGGGCAGGCCCAGCGCGCGGGCCAGGATCGCGGTGTGGCTGGTCGGCCCGCCCACCTCGGTGACCAGGGCGACGACCTGATCCGGGTCGAGGTCGGCGGTGTCGGCCGGGGCCAGGTCACGGGCGGCCAGCACGTAGGGATGACCGGGCGAGGGGACACCCGGCATCGGCAGGCCGAGCAGGACCGCCACCGCCCGGTCGCGCAGGTCGTCCAGGTCGGCGACCCGTTCGGCGAGGTAGCCGCCGGCGGCCGTGAAGGCCTCCCGGAAGCTCGCGAACGCGCCGTCGATCGCGTGCGAGGCGTCCTGACCGGCCTCGATCTGTTCCCGGACGCCCTCGCGCAGCATGTCGTCGTCGGCCATCATCGCCTCGGCCCGCAGCACCTCGGCGATGGTGCCGTCGGTGGCGCGGTCGGCGCGGCGTTCCAGCTCGGCGACCACCGAGGCGAGGGCGGCCTCGGCGCGGGCCACCTCCGCCTCGGTGTCGGTGACCGTGGTGGGGGCGGGCAGCGCCGGGGCCCCGGCGATCCAAAGAAGCGGACCGGCCACGGTCCCGGCGCACACCCCGATGCCGGTGAGCACCTCAGCCATGATCGGCGTCCAGGTCCTTCGCCAGCAGTTCGGCCAGGCTGTCCAGGGCCTCGTCGGCACCCTCCCCCTCGGCCTCGAGGATCACCTCGGTGCCGTGCTTGGCGCCGAGGGCGAGCACCGACAGCATGCTCTTGGCGGGAACCGGCTTGCGGTCACCGGATCGGATGGTCACCTTGACCGGCGCCTTCGCGGCCGCCTCCACGAAGATCTTCGCGGGGCGGGCGTGCAGGCCGGTGGCGGAACCGACGGTCACCGTACGGGTGGGCATAGCGAACTCCTCAGGGCTCGATGGTGACCTTGATGGCCTCGCCGCGCGCGACGATCCCGAAGGCGTCGATGGCGCTCTCCAGCGGCAGGCGATGGGTGATCAGGTCGTTGACCGGGACGGCGCCGGTGGCGACCAGGTTGAGGGCCTCGGCGTTGTGGGCCGGGCTGGACCCGTTCGCCCCGATGATCATCAGCTCCCGGTAGTGCACCAGGTTGGAGTCGCAGGTGATCGTCGGGTTGTCCTTGGGCAGACCGCCGAAGAAGCTGATCCGGCCCTGGCGGGCGGCCATCTCGATGGCCTGCTCCTGGGCCTTGCCGGAGGCGGCGGCCGTGATGATCACGTCGGCGCCACGGCCGTCGGTCAGCTTGAGGATCTCCTCGACCGGGTCGACCTCGGCGGCGCAGATCGCGGCGTCCGGCAGGACCAGGTTCGCGGCCATGTCCAGGCGCTCGCGGTTCAGCTCGACCAGGAAGACCCGGGCGGCGCCGCGGGCCCGGGCCAGCCGCACGTGTAGGCAGCCGATCGGGCCGGAGCCGATCACCACGACGTCGTCGCCCTCGCCGACCCGGGCCAGGTTCTGCGCGTTGAGCGCGCAGGCCAGCGGTTCGGCGACCGACGCCTCGGCGAAGGAGACACCGTCCGGGATCCGGTTCAGACCGTCAACGGCCAGGACCTTCTCCGGTACGACCATGAACTGCGCGAAGCCACCCTCGAAGTGGTAGCCCATCGACTCCTGGTTCGGGCAGACGGTCATCCGGCCGCGCTCGCACTCGGCGCACTTGCCGCACGGGATGGCCGCGATGACCTGGACCCGGTCGCCGTTCGACCAGCCGTCGACACCCTCGCCGACCTGGACGATCTCGCCGGCGATCTCGTGGCCCATCACCCGGGGCGGGTGGATGTGGTGGTGGCCGAACTTGGAGATCTTCACGTCGGTGCCGCAGGTGGAACAGTTCCGGACCCGGATCTTCACCTCACCGGGACCGGCCTCGGGCTCGGGGGCGTCCTCGAAGCGGACGTCACCGGGAGCGTGGAAGCGTACGACCTTCATGACTCTGTTTCCTCCTGGATGGTCCCGAGAAGCCGGATCACGGTCTCGGGTTCGGTGGCCTCGCGGAGTTCACGGGCCTGGTCCTCGTCGAGCAGGATCTCGGCGAGAGCGGCGAGCAGGTCCACGTGCCCGTCGCCCTGGGCGGCGATGGCCACGCACACGGTGACCGTCTCGCCGCCCCAGTCGACGCCCTCCGGGAAGCGCAGCACCGCGAGGGCGTCGCGCTTGACCAGGTCCTTGCCGGCGAGGGTGCCGTGCGGAATGGCGACACCCTCACCGACGTACGTGGAGATGGACTGCTCGCGGGCGAGCATCGTGTCGATGTAGCCCGGTTCGGTCGCGCCGATGTCCACCAGGGCCTGACCGCAACGACGGATCGCGTCGTCGCGGTCGGCGGCCTTCTCGGCGAGCCGGATCGCCCGCGGGTCCAGCAGCTCAGACATTGAGATCAGTGCCCTGCTGGATGGCCTTGACGACCTTGGTGACGGCCGGGTCGCCCAGGAAGATCTGGAACGGCACGATCGGCTTGTCCGGAGCGACCGAACGGGCGCGGGCCGCGAGGCCGCTGTGGCAGACCACCACGTCGGCGTCGGCCGGGATCGAGTTCACCGGGGTGTGCTCCACGGTGACCCCGGTCTTGCCGAGCTGCTTGCGCAGGGTGCTGGCGAGCATCACGCTGCTGCCCATTCCCGCGTCGCAGGCGACGACGAGCTTGCGGATGTCCTTGCCGTTGATGGTTGCCATGATCTCTACGGCCCCTTCCCTGGTAGTTAGGCGTTTTCCTTGCGGGTGCTGTCGGTCTCGTCCTCCGACGCGGTGCGCTGTGCCGGCACAGCCGGCTCGTCGGCGATCTCCTCGGGAGTCTTCGCCTCGGAGGTGGTGTCGTCGTCGGGCTCCTGGTCGGACTTCAGCTTGCCGAAGCCGAGCAGCAGCGCGGCGACACCGAAGGTGACCGCGGCGGCGATCAGGACACCGAGGAACATGCCGACGTGCGAGCCCTTGGCGGTGACCGCGACGAAGGCGAAGATGCTGCCCGGAGCCGGGGAGGCCACGGTACCCGCGCCGAAGATCATGAAGGTGGCCACACCGGACGCGCCACCGGCCATCAGAGCGAGGATCAGGCGCGGCTTCATCAGCACGTACGGGAAGTAGATCTCGTGGATGCCGCCGAAGAAGTGGATGATCATCGCGGCCGGGGTGGTCGGGCGCAGCGACTTCGGGCCGAAGAAGAAGTAGGCGAGCAGCAGACCCAGACCGGGGCCGGGGTTCGACTCGATCATGAACAGGATCGACTTGCCGCTCTCCGCGACCTGCTGGACACCGAGCGGGCTGAACACGCCGTGGTTGATGGCGTTGTTGAGGAACAGCACCTTGGCCGGCTCGACCAGGACCGACACCAGCGGCATCAGGCTGTGGTCGAGGAGCCAGTCGACACCGCTGCCGGCGGCCTTGGTCAGGCCGTTGACGACCGGGCCGATGGCCAGCTTGCCGAGGATGGCGAAGCCACCACCGATGATGCCGGCCGAGAAGTTGTCGACGAGCATCTCGAAGCCGGGCTTGATCCGGCCGTCGATCGCGTTGTCGAACAGCCGCAGGACGTAGGCGGTCAGCGGGCCGATGATCATCGCGCCGAGGAACATCGGCACGTCGGCGCCGACCACGACACCCATCGTGGCGGTCGCACCGACGACCGCGCCACGCTGGCCGTGGACCATCCGGCCACCGGTGTAACCGATCAGCACCGGGAGCAGGTACTTGATCATCGGGTCGACGAGCTCGGCCAGGTTCTCGTTCGGCAACCAGCCGACCGGGATGAACAGGGCGGTGATCAGACCCCAGGCGATGATCGCGCCGATGTTCGGCATGACCATGCCGGCCAGGTGACCGCCGAGTTTCTGGACGCGGGCTCGGAAGCCGCCTCCAGAGACCTCCGGGGTGTACGAAGAGGCCATGAAAATTCTCCAATTCGGGGTGGTGGAGAGTGTAGGTTTAGATGTTTATTTCCGGCTATATCCGGCCGGTTGAGCGCTGGAAGTGCCGGGTTGCTCCCTCGCGGGAACGTCTGGGGCCGACCGGAGCGGACGGCGGGTGAGCGCCGCCCGGATCAGACGGCGGGTGCGGGCCGCCCGGATCGGACAGCGGGTGCGGGCCGACCGGAGAGCGGACGGCGGGAGGGTGCCGTCAGGGATGCAGACGGCGGGAGAGGTCGGGGTCGGACGAGACGCTGACCGTCGTACGGTCGAGATCGGACGGCGTCGGCATCCGGCTGCCCGGAAGGGAGACCGCTGCCGCGCCCCACGCCAGACCCTCGGTGAGGGCGCCGGCGCCGGCGGCGCCACCGGCGAGGAATCCGGCGAGCATCGCGTCCCCGGCACCGACCGTGCTGCGCGGCACGGTCACCGGCGACGAACCGGAGAGGACCCCGTCGGCGTCGACCAGGATCGCGCCGTCGGAACCGAGGCTGGCCAGGACCGCACCGGCGCCCGCGGCCCGCAGCCGCCGGCAGCCCTCGACCACGTCACCGTAGGTGCCCAGCGGAGCGCCGATCGCCTCGGCCAGCTCCTCGCGGTTCGGTTTGACCAGGGCTGCGCCGGCGGCGACCCCGGCGAGCAGGGCCGGGCCGCTGCTGTCCACGGCGAGCCGGGCGCCGGCGGCGACCAGGCGCTCACACAGTTCGGTGAAGGCGCCGATGGTCGGGCCGGGCGGCAGGCTGCCGCAGATGACCACCCAGTCGGCGGTGCTCGCGGCGTCCAGGACCGCCTTGCTGACCTGGGCGAACTCGGCGTCGGAGAGGACCGGGCCGACCTCGTTGATCTTGGTGACCGTGCCGTCCGGCTCGGCCAGGGTGATGTTGGAGCGGGTCCGGCCGGCGATCGGCACGGCCAGCATGTCGACACCCTCGGCGCGGAGCATGTCGACGAGCTGGTCGCCCTCGGCGCCGCCGGTCGGGACGACAGCGGTGGAGCGGACGCCGTTGGCGAGCAGCGCGCGGGACACGTTGACGCCCTTGCCGCCCGGGTCGATGTGCGAGTCGGCGGCGCGCAGAACCTCACCGCGCACGAGCACGTCGAGTTCCAGAGCGCGGTCCACGCTCGGATTCAGAGTTACGGTCAGGATCATGCTTTCACCACCCGTACGCCGGTCGTCTCGACCTCGGCGGCGAGATCCTCGTCCAGCCCGGTGTCGGTGATCAGCAGATCGGTGTCGGCGAGTGCGCCGAACTTGGCCAGGTAATCATTGCCGATCTTGGTGTGATCGGCGAGCAGCACCACCCGGCGGGCTGCGGCGATCATCGCCCGCTTGACCGCCGCCTCGGCCGGGTCCGGAGTGGTCATGCCCCGCTCGACGCTGACGCCGTTGGCGCCCATGAAGGCGACGTCGACGTACATGTCGGCGAGCGGTCGCAGCGCCCAGTCGTCGACGGTGGCCAGGGTCTTGCCCCGGACCCGGCCGCCGAGCAGCAGGACGGTGAGGTTGGGTTTGAGCCCGAGGGTGGCCGCGAGCACCGGTGAGTTCACCACCACGGTCAGCTCGCGGTCGGCGGGCAGCAGCTGGGCGAGGCGGGCGGTGGTGGTCCCGGCGTCCAGGATGATCGCGCCGTCCTCGGGGATCTCGGCCAGCGCCGCCTTGGCGATCCGTTCCTTCTCGCTTATGAGAACGGCGTCCCGGGTGGCGAGTGCGGGCTCGAAGCCGAGGCGCTCGACCGGGATGGCCCCGCCGTGCACCCGGCGCAGCACACCGGACCGTTCCAGGACGGTCAGGTCGCGGCGGATCGTCTCGGCAGTCACCCCGAAGGTCTCGGCCAGCGCGACGACGTCGACCCGGCCCTCGGCACGGGCCCGCCGGACTATCTCCTGCTGGCGTTCCTCCGCGTACATCCTCACCACCCGGCTCGTTTTGGCTTTGTCTTTGTTTACGCCCGCTTCTGCCCGAGCGCAATATGTCAAAGAGATTTCGGTCTCCTTAAATTGCTGGAGACACCTGCACAAAACGGGTCTTACCGGGAGAGTCCGGTTGTGTTGGTTTTCAAATCAGGTGACGTTCGACCGTGAGGATCCGGTCCGGAGTCCCGTGCAGGACGAGCAACCCGCCCTCCGGCACCGTCGCGTCCACCGGAACCGGCGCCGGACGCCGCCGGCACAGCTCGCCGAACAACTCCCGGATCGCCGCCGGCTCGGCACAGACCGCGGCCGGGCGTCCCGTGTCGAACGATTCGCCGGCGATCCGCAACGCGAATTCCAGATCAACACACGACTGTTCCCGTACGCCGTACGCGGACAGCACGGAATGCGCCGGATAGGCACTCCCCCGGCGCAGGATGAAACAACTCGTCGGCACCGGCACCCGGCGCTGGAATTCGCGAAGAATCCTTACGTCGTCGGGCCGGCTCAGGGCGTCCGCGGCCCGTGCCGGGGAGAGCCACAGCAGGTCAGCGGCAGGATCATCCTCGGCGGAAAGCCCGGTGAAAGCGGCGAAATAGTCGACGTGCTCCGGCCAGCCACCGCGCACGTAATTCACCGAGCCCAGCCACGGACCGAGATTCACGGTCGCCCCGATCTCCTCGGAAACCGCCCGGACCGCGGCCGACGTCATATGTTCCCCCGGCGCGGTCCGGCTTTTCGGGAATCCCCATTCACCACGGTTCGACCGGAGCACGGCGACCTCACGGGCGTTTCCCGCGCCACGCCACAGCACCGCTCCGGCGGCGGTGACGGGCGCGGAGAACGAGGGTCCGAGATGCACCGACCCACGGTAGGCCGATGTCCGACTTGATCGGATTGCCCTGAAAGAGGGATCAGCCCTTCAAGGTGGCGAGCAGACCGGTCTCCGGGAAGACCATGCCGCCCTGGTTCAGGGCGAGGAAGTCCGCCTCCACCTCGTCCAGGCTCAGCACACCCCGGCGGACCGCGTAGTACCGGATCAGCGACCACACGAAGACGTCCAGGTGGTCGAAGCGGGTGTCCGCCTCCAGCACGTACTCCTCGTGGAACCAGAGCGCCACCTGCCCGTTCGCCAGCAGCGTCCACAGGTTGCCGCTGCCGTCGGCGACCAGCGAGAACACGTCGTCGTCGGCGACCTCGGTCTCGTAGTCCGAGTCCAGGATCTCGCACTCGTTGGCGGCGAAGCCGAAGGCGTACGACCAATCGGCGATCTCGAAGACGTCCGGGATCGCCCCGGCCCGGACCCGCTGATCGAAAGCGGCCAGGGCGGCGGCCCCGGACGCCGGCAGACGACCCACCAGATAGTCGATCGGGCGGGTGTCGGCGGGCACCTCGGCCCGCCCGGCGTCCGGGAACCAGCGTGCGATGTCGGCGTCGAGGTCACGCTCGACGTAGCCGATCAGATCATCGGGAGTGAGAGTCACCCGCGCGATGCTAGCCGCGTGGTGACGGCAGTCCGAGGGTCTTACGGATGGCCGACTGCACCTCCTCGACCGATGCGCGACCGTCCACGTCGTGCACAACCTCCTTGCGCCGGAACAGCTCCAGCACCGGGCGGGTCTTCTCGTGGTAGTCGCTCAGCCGGGACTCCAGGGCCTCCGGGGTGTCGTCGGCCCGGGTGATCAGCTCACCGCCGCAGATGTCGCAGCGGCCCTCCACCTCGGGACGGTCCGCGATCAGGTTGTAGTCCATCCCGCAACTGCTGCAGAGCCGGCGGCTGAGCACCCGGCGGCGCACCTCGTCGTCGGGCAGCTCCAGGTGGACGACCGCGTCGATGTCGTAGCTCTCCATGAAGAACTCGGTCTGCCGCCCGTTGCGCGGGAAGCCGTCGATGATGAAGCCGTAGTTCCAGTCGTGGATGCCCATCCGGCGGCGCACCACCTCCTCGACCAGGTCGTCGCCGACCAGCTCGCCGGCCGCCATGATCCGCTTCACCTGGGCGCCCAGCTTGGTGTGCTGCCGCACGTGCCAGCGGAAGATGTCGCCCACGCTGATGTGCACCAGGTCGTAGGCCTCGCGCAACATCTTGGCCTGGGTGCCCTTGCCGCTGCCCTGCACACCCATGATCACGTACTTACGCATGACGCCTCTCCAGACGGGTACGCCGCGCGGGAGCGCGGCGGGGGCCGGGCGCGGGCCCGGATGACAGGGCCGGTCCGCCGTACGCGGATGCGGCGGACCGGGAAAGGGCCCGGGTCACCGGGTCAGTCCGCCGCGCCCAGGCGCAGCGGGCCGGGCGCGGGCCCGGACAACGTCGTCGGATCGATGCTCCAGGCGGCGGCCACCCGGAACACGTCCCGCTCGGCGACCAGCACGGACGTCTCGTCGGGGTCGAACTCGCCGGGCAGACCGGCGTCGCGCTCGGCCGGGTCGGGATCACCGAACCAGGACGTGACGTCCCCGCTCTGCCCGACGTAGCCGAACGCCCGCACCAGCTCTCCCTTGACCGCCCGCTGCCAGCGGTGCAGCTCGGTGACCCGGTGGGTGGCGAAGAACTGCACCTCGGCGCCGAGGGTGGCGGACAGCGCGACCACGTCCGGGCCGGGTGTCATCAGCCGCCGGCCCACCGCGAGCACCCACGACTCCCCCCGCGCGCCGGGCAGCGGCGGGGTGACCGCCACCCGGTCGTCGGTGAGATGGGCCAGATCCAGCCCGTCGCGCCAGGGCACGGTGCCCAGGTCACGCAGGCCGAGCGCTTCGATCACCGCGGAGGGCTCGGCGCCCGAGACCGCGAGCCAGGCCTGTTTGCCGCCGAAACCGGTCATGACGTCCATACCGCAACGCTATCCGGCGGATCACGGCCAGCCGTAGTTGCGGCGCAGGATCGCGGCGATCCGGTCGAACCGGGGCCGGTCCAGGACCGCGCCCTCCCGGCGGATGCCGTCCTCGTCGATCTCCAGGACCCGGTCCAGGCGGATCCAGCTCGGGCGCGAGTCGCGGTCCCAGTCGCCGGGGCCGAGGGCCATCCAGTGGCGCTGGCCGTCCCGGTCGCTCTGGCTGGAGAGCATCAGGCCCAGCATGGTCCGGGCGTCCCGGCCGACCACCAGCACCGGGCGGTCCTTGCCCTGGGCCGGGTCGTCCTCGTAGGGCACCCAGGTCCAGACGATCTCACCCGGGTCGGCGTCGCCGTCGAGCTGCGGCGCGTACGCCAGCTGCCGGCCCTGCTTCGGCACCGGGACCGTGCGCGGCGGCCGCTGCGGCTTGGGCGCGGCCGGTTGGGGAGTAGCGGGCTTGGGAGCGGCCGGCTTGGGAGCAGCCGGTTTCGGAGCAGCCGGCTTGGACGCGGTTGGCGGAGCGGGCCTTTCAACAGGCTTCTCCTGCGTCCCCAGCAGCCATCGGAGGAGGGATTTCAGTAGTTCGAGCACCGCGTCACCCTAAAGCCGGTCCGCCCCGGCCGCACAGGGCCAAGATCTCTCAGCCGACGAAGTCCTGGGTCATCCAGGTGATGCCCTTGGCGTCCCGGACGATGCTCAGCCCGATCCGGGTGAAGTCGGCGTTCAGCAGGTTCTTGCGGTGCCCGTCGTTCGGCGGCACCTCGGCCAGCATCGAGTCGGTGAGCCCGTTGGCCGCCCCGACCATCGCCGAGGTGCTGCTGCCGCTGGAGCCGAAGCCGATGTTCTCCCCGGCGGTGCGCCACGAGACGTCCTGGGCGCTGAACCGCTCGCCCAGACCGGACTCGCCGGAGCACTGGTGGGACAGCCCGCAGCCGTCGATCATCAGCTGGTTGTGGATCGCCGCGGCCTTGGACAGGTTGGTGTCCAGGGTCAGCGCCTTCAGTCCCTCGGCCACCCGCGCCTCGTTGATGTGCGCGAGGACCTGTTCGGACACCGTTCCGGAGGTCACGGGAGCCGCCTCGGTGGTCTTGGTGGCGGCCGGTTTCCTGCTGACGCTGCTGCCGGTCGCCGTCTTCTTCGCCGTCGCCTTCGGAGAGGGACTCGCCGACGTGACGGAGGGCGACGGCGACGGCGACGGCGATGCCACGGTGGCACTCGGCGACGGGGACGCCGATTCCGTCGCGCTCTCCGCGTCGAGCAGGTCGGCCTCGGCGCCGGCGGTGGTGGCCACCGGGAGCGGGGCGCTGACCGCGCTCGGTTCGACCGTCCCGGTGTCGCCGTGTGCCAGGCCGGCGGCCAGGAAGGCCGCGCCGATCACCACCGCTGTCGACCCTGCTGCCAGGGAGTACCGGAATCGGGCAGCAGCGGAGAGCGGCACTGATGTTCACCTCGGTGAGACGGGACAGGGGACGACGCCCCATCACGATGCACCAGCCCTCCGCCCGGCACCGTCCCGCAAAGGAACCCTTAAGGTGGGGCTCACGGATTCCTAAAGGTCGAACTCCCCGGCCCGCACCCCGGTCAGGAAGGCCTCCCACTCGGCGTGCCCGAAGACCAGCGTGGTGCCGGCCCGGTCCTTGCTGTCGCGCAGGGCCACGATGCCGGGCAGGTTTCCGGCCACCTCGACGCACTCACCGTTGCCGCTTCGGGTGCTCTTGTGCCAGACGGCACCGGTCAGGTCAGCCATCGCTCTCCTCGATGATCGTACGGATTAGATCGTCGGATTCAGCCCTGCCCAGCGCGATCGCGTCGATCTCGCCCCAGATCGACTCGTACGCCTCAACCTCCGCGAGCTTATCCAGATAGAGCGCGCCGGTGAGGTTCTCGCAATAGATGGTCGTGGGCTCGGGCGACGTGGTGCCGACCGCCGGGAACTCCAGGATGGTGAACTGCCCGGAGACGGCCGCCCGGTGCGGGCCGGCCGACAGCGGGATCACCCGGGCGCTGATGTTCGGCCGGGTCGACATGTTGACCAGGTGGGCGAGCTGTTTCTGCATGCCGAGGGTGTCGGTGATGGTCCGGCGCAGGACGCCCTCGTCGACGACGACGTCGAGCCGGCACGCCTCGGGCAGCCGCCGGTTGAGCAGCGACTGCCGCTCCATCCGCACGGCCACCGCGTTGGCCGTGGCCTCCTCGTCGCCGACGTGCCATCGGCGCAGGACCGCTTCGGCGTACTCCCGGGTCTGCAACAGGCCGGGGATCACGCCGGGGGCGAAGAACCGCAGCCGGGAGGCCGCCTGCTCCATGCCGACGTAGAGCTCGAACCAGGCCGGGACGACATCGCCGTACGCGTGCCACCAGCCTTTCGCCTTGGACTCGGCGGCCAGGCCGATCAGCACCTCGGTCAGGTGGCCGGGCGCGGTGTAGACCCCGCACATCGCGATCACGTCGTGCTTGCGGACCGGGACCTCGCCGTTCTCGATCCGGTACATCCGGGCGCGGGAGAACTCCAGCTCCTGCGCCGCGGCCATCAGTGAGATGCCGGCCTGCTCACGCAGCTGCCGTAACAGCCGCCCGACCTGCCGCCTCGGAACGGTCGAGCCCGTCTCGGTCATACCTCTCCCACGATCTCGGACATCCCGGTGTATCGAACGAGACGATCGGATCGCCACGAGCGAGACATTGAGAATCCATTTCCGGGATTCTCGCCGTTCCGGCTTGAGACCGAGCCTAAGGCAAGTCACGCTCCAATGTGTAGTCGTCGAATAGCACATGGTGAGGGTTTCGATGCTGGTTCCGCGAACCGAACACGTCGGCGAGCGCCCGTCCTGGGACTGCCGGGTCTGCGGGCAACCCTGGCCGTGCGCCGTCGCCAAGGTCGAACTGACCGAGCAGTACGACAACTTCCCGCACGGGCTCTCGGTCTACCTTGGCTCCTGCCTGCTGGAGGCGATCGACGACTGGGCGGCCGGCAGCGGCGCCGGGCCACCGACCGACCTCTACGAACGCTTCCTCGGCTGGGCCGGCCCTTAGGTCCGGTGTGGCAGGCCTCGCTCCCACGAGGCCTGCCACACCGGACCTAACCCTCGACGCGCTGGTGCAGCAGGTCGTACAGCTGCTGGTCCTTCACCGCGCTGTGCAGGGTGTCGCCGGCACCGGTGCGGATCACGAACGGGCAGGCCCGATCGGTTCCGGTCAGGTCCTTCTGCAGAATCCGGCGGCGGGTGGCCACCTCGTAGACCGCCAGCCGGTAACGCCCCTCGACCAGTGGGAGTGTGCCGTCCCCGGCGCGGCAGTCACGGATCTTGCGGCCGGGGCCGGTCAGGTCCAGGCAGGCGACGATCTGGGCACGCTCGGGATCGGGCGCCCAGGTGCGGCGCTGGGTGGCCGACCCGGCGAAGGCGGCCCGGTTGAGCGTGCGCGTCGACCGGAAGTCCGCCCCGGTCTCCTCGCCCTCGCTGATCATCACCGGATGCGGGGCGGAGCCGCGGAACCGTGGCGCGGACGGATAGAACCGGTCGGCGCAGACCATGTCCAGGTCGTTCTCGGTGCGCACCGGCTGGGCGACGGGCCGCGGGCCGCCACCGGCCGGGCCGGACATGCTTGCTCCGGGCCGCGGCGGCGGGGGTGGCGGCGGGCGCTCGGCCGACGACGGCTCGTTGATCCGCAGGAACAGATGCACGGCGGTGCCCAGGCAGGCGATCAGGGTCGCCGCGAGCAGGGCGGAGACGATCAAGGTCCGATTTCTTGCGGTACGCGGGGAGCGCCCCGTCGCCGGGACACCCCCGTCCGGCGGGGCCTCCTCCAGGTGCAGGCCCCCGAGGGCGGCGAGCCGTGACCCGGGCTCGCCGTCGCCGGGTTCCGTGCCGTCCTCGTCGCCGCCCGGCTGCCGCATCGCCCGCTCCCCGCCCCGACCTCAAGACGACGAACTATATCGATGTAAGTGCCGATTCGCACCTGGTGGAAAGCCCGGTCAGAACGCGTACGGGCCGAACCGTCCCCACGCGACGAACGCCGCGAGCAGGAACAGGACGGCACCAGGCACGGCGCCCGGGATCTCGTTGCGGCGCACGTGCACCACGATCGCGCCGATCATCGTGACGGCCAGGCCGGTGGCCGCGATCGGGACCAGGATCGGGACGATGTCCAGCAGCGCGGGCAGGATCAGGCCGATCGCGCCGAGCACCTCGAGCACGCCGATCGTCTTGACCTGACCGGCGCTGAAGTCCTCGACCCAGCCCAGCCCGGAGGCGGCGAGCTTCTCCTTGGGCTGCAGCGCCTTCATCGCGCCGGAGGCCAGCATGGCGGCGGCCAACAGTCCGGCGGCGATCCACAGGGCGACGTTCATTCTCTTGCCTCGACTCACTCGTGATGACTTAAACAGTTGAGTGAAAGGTAGGGCCCATGACTTAAAGATGCAAGTGACCGTGAGCTAACATGCAGGGGTGGAGAACACCGAGCCACGTTGGCTGAACAGCGAAGAGCACGACGCCTGGATGACCCTGATGGGCGTCTTCATGCGCCTGCCCACCGCCCTGGACGCGCAGTTGCAGCGCGACGCCGGCCTCAGTCACTTCGAGTACGGGATCCTCGCCGGCCTCTCCGAGGCGCCGGACCGGACCATGCGGATGAGCGTGCTGGCACTGCTCGCCGAGGGTTCCCTGGCCCGGCTCTCGCAGGCGGTCGGCCGGCTGGAGAAACGGGGCTGGGTGACCCGCGGCCCCGACCCGGCCGACGGGCGCTACACCCTGGCCACGCTCACCGACGACGGCTGGGACAAGGTGGTCGCGTCGGCGCCCGGCCACGTCGAGCACGTGCGTGGCCTGGTCTTCGACGCGCTCACCAAGGCCCAGGTCCGGCAACTCCACGAAATCGGCCGGCGGATCACCACGGCGATCGACCCGGACAACCCCTGCCCGACTTCCAGGAGCACCCGATGACCACTCTGCATCCCGCGGTGCCCGCCGGGGCGTACGACCAGTTCCTGATCGGCGCCCTGCCCCGCGCCCACGAGCAACGCGCCTGGCGGGCCGGGGACACCGCACTGCCCGCGCTGTATCTCAGCCACGGCGCGCCGCCGCTCTTCGACGACGGCCCCTGGCTGCGCGAGCTCTTCGACTGGGCGCAGTCGATGCCCAAGCCGACGGGCATCCTGATCGTCTCGGCGCACTGGGAGAGCGCGCCGCTGTCGCTCTCCGCACCGGCCGCGCACACCCCGCTGGTCTACGACTTCGGCGGCTTCCACAGGCGTTACTACCAGATGCGGTACGACACTCCGGACGCGAGCGCGCTGGCCCGCCGGGTCGCCGCCGCCATGCCGGACAGCGAGCCGGTGCACCAGCATCCGAGCCGCGGCCTGGACCACGGGGCGTGGGTGCCGCTGATGGCGATGTACCCGCTGGCCGACGTGCCGGTGCTGCAGCTCAGCATGCCCAGCCAGGACCCGTCGCGGCTGCTCGCGATCGGGGAGCGGCTGCGCGGGCTGCGGGACGAGGGGGTGCTGGTGATCGGCTCCGGGTTCATGGTGCACGGGCTGCCGTTCATGACCCGGGAGATGGTCGTGCACGGCACCGTGCCGTCCTGGTCGTCCGATTTCGACGCCTGGGCCGCCGACGCGCTCGGCCGCGGTGACGTCGACGAGCTGGCCGCGTACCAGGACCGGGCGCCCGGCATGCCGTACGCGCACCCGACCCCGGACCACTTCACCCCGCTCTTCGTCACGCTCGGCGCGGCGGACCGGCCGGACGCCCCGGTGCGGACCACGATCGACGGCTACATGATCGGGTTCTCCAAGCGCTCGTTCCAGACGGTGCCGTGAGCTGGCGCGCGCTGCCCGCGGCCCGCGTCGACGAGGCCGCCCGCGCACTGCTCGGCTGGCGGCTCACCGCCAACGGGGTGACCGTGCGGCTCACCGAGACCGAGGCGTACAGCGGGCTCGGCGCGGATCCGGCCAGTCACGCGCACCGGGGCCGGACCGACCGGAACGCGGTGATGTTCGGCCCCGCCGGGCGGCTGTACGTCTACCAGATCTACGGCATGTACTTCTGTGCCAACGTGGTCTGCGGTGAGGACGGGGTGGCCGCCGCGGCGCTGCTGCGGGCCGGAGCCGTGATCGACGGCGTCGACCTGGCCCGGGAACGGCGGCCGTCCGCTCGTACCGACGCGGTCCTGGCCAATGGCCCCGGCAAGTTGATGCAGGTCCTCGGCCTGGACCGGGCGGCCAACGACACCCCGTTGTTCGGTGGCGGCCCGGCCTCGCTGGCCCCGCCGGACACTCCGGCCGGACCGGTCTCGGCCGGGCCCCGGGTCGGGGTGACCTCGGCGCACGACGTGCCGTGGCGGTTCTGGATCACCGGCGACCCGACGGTCAGCGCCTACCGCCGGCACTCCCCGCGCCGCCGCCCGTCGTCCGGAACACCGTGAGCCGCCGGGTCGCGCGGGTCAGCGCCACGTAGAGGTCGTTGATCCCGCGCGGCGAGCCGTCCCGGATCGCCTCCGGATCGACCAGCACCACCTCGTCGAACTCCAGCCCCTTGGCCTGCGCGACGGTGAGCAGCACCGCCGGGTCCTCCACGTCCCGGCCGAGTCCGGGCAGGGCGGCGGCGATCTCGGCGTACCGGGCGGACGGGACGATCACCGCCAGGCTGCCCTGATCCGGAACGGTCAGCGCGGCGAGCCTCGTCAGATCGCCGGACTCCTCGCGGGGCTCGGCGCCGGCGGACCGGACCGGGCGGGGCAGGACCACCGGCGGATCGGCGTCGGCGAGCAGTCGCCCGGCGTACGCCATGATCTCCGCCGGGGTCCGGTAGCTCACGGTCAGCGAGGCGAGGCGCCAGCGGTCGGCGACGAACGGGGCGAACACCTCGGCCCAGGACTCCGGCCCGCCGAGCGCCCCGGTCTGCGCCAGATCGCCGACCACCGTCATCGACCGGCTCGGGCAGCGGCGCATCAGCATCCGCCAGGCCATCGCGCTGAGCTCCTGCGCCTCGTCGACGATCACGTGCCCGAACGCCCAGCGCCGGTCGGCCGCCCCGCGCTCGGCGGCGGACAGCTGCTCCCGGTCGGCGTACCGGTCGGCGAGCTCCTCGGCGCTCAGCACGTCGGTCGCCGTCAGCACCCGGTGGTCGGTCGAGCGGGAGCCGGCGCTGATGTCCAGGACACCCTGCGCGTAGTCGAGCCGTCGCTGCCGGGCCCGGGCCGCCCGCGCCCGTTCCGCCCGGTCGTCCTCGCCCAGCAACTCCACCGCCTCGTCCAGCAGCGGCACGTCGGCCGCGGTCCAGCCGCCACCGGGCTCGCGGCGCAGCAGGGGGTGATCGGTCGTCGCGTACAGATCGGTCAGGAAGCGTTCCGGGGTCAGCACCGGCCACAGCTCGTCCAGCACCCGGAGCACCGCCGGCTCGGTCGCCAGGTCGGCGCGGATGTCCGCCAGGTCCGCCTCGTCCAGCACGTTCGGCACCCCCGGCGCGTCGTCCTCACCGAGCGGGTCGTCCCAGAACGGGTCGTCGCCGATCCGCTCGGCGACCTGGGCGGCCAGCACGTCGAGCACCCCGGCCTCGAAGATCGGGCGGGCCAGGTTGTGCAGCCGCCCGGACTCCCGGGCCCGCCGGCGGATCGGCTCGCAGTCGTAGCGGTCCAGGCGCAGCACGTGCCGGTCCACCTCGACCTCGATCGGCTCGGCCGGCACCCGCTGCCGGGCCCGCAGCCCGTCGGCCAGCACCGCGAGCATCCCGGCGTCGCCCTTGACCGCGGCGACCCCGGGCGGCTCGGCGGCGGTCGCGGTCACCCCGGGGAACAGGTCGGCTGGGGTGGCGAGCAGCACTCCGGTCTCCGCGAGCGACGGCAGCACCTGCGAGATGTAGCGCAGGAACGTCGGGTTCGGGCCGACGATCAGCACCCCACGGGCACTGAACTGCTCCCGGTAGGTATAGAGCAGATAGGCCGCCCGGTGCAGGGCGACAGCGGTCTTGCCGGTGCCCGGCCCGCCCTGGACCACCAGCACGCCACCGGCCCCGGCCCGGATCACCTCGTCCTGCTCGGCCTGGATGGTCTCGACGATGTCGCGCATCCGGCCGGTGCGGTGCTCGTCCAGGGCGGCGATCAGGGCGGCCTCGCCGACCAGGCCGGTGCCGGTCACGCCGGCGCCGAGCACCTCGTCGTCCAGACCGGTCACGGTCCGCCCACGGGTGCGGATGTGGCGGCGGCGGTCGATGCCGTACGAGGTGATCGCCGTCGCCACGTAGAACGGCCGGGCCGCGGGCGCCCGCCAGTCGACCAGCAGCGCGTCGTCGGGGTCGTGGATGCCGATCCGGCCGATCCGCAGCGGAGCGCCGTCGTGCGGGTCGAGCCGGCCGAAGCAGAGCCCGGACTCCACCGCCTCGTAACGGGCCAGCCGGGCGGCGTGGTCGCGGGCGGCGGAGTCCCGCTGGGCCCGGTCCTGCCGGGTGCCCTCGGACTGCCGCCATTGCTGGTGCAGGCGGTCCCGGGCCACGTCGCGCATCTCGTCCAGGCGCCGGTAGAGCATGTCGAGGTAGTCCTGCTCGGCGGCTTTCTCCGTCTCCGTTGACAACACGTCCTCCAGGGCGTATTCTGATGGTGGGAATTCAGGCTCCGTCAAGCTTTAAGCGCAGAGACGTCGAGCCTACACCCTCACATCAGTGACGCGTGGAGTGCCGCCGCGTCCACCCGCGGATCCCCCACCCCGCCCGGATAACGGGTCTCGATCAGCGTGTGCAGGTGCGGCTCCTCGTCGGCGACGGTCAGGAAATTCAGCCGGTCCGGCCGGAAACAGTCCCGGATCGCCCGCGCCACCGTCAGCACCTCCCGGTGGTAGAGATCCGACTCCACCGGGCTCAGATCGACCGGCTCCACCACGTGCCGGCCCCGCCACACCACCATCACCCGGCCGCGGCGGGCGAAATAGGCGTCACTGACCCGGCCGGACCAGACCCGCGTCCCGAAAGCGGTCTCGTCCCGCCGCTCCCCGCACCAGGCGCACCCGTCTACACGCACGCCCCACCATAAGCGATTGTCGATGCCTCACCAGGGGTTCAGGGACCGCCACTGCTGGTTGAGCGCACCCGAACAGTCCTGCAGGCGGACCTTGCCACGGCCGGCCGCGTCCACCGAGACCTCGGTCAGGCAGGGCCCCTTCTGGTCGCCGGCCCGCAACACGGTGGTGAACCACCACTTCTGATCGGCCTTGTACGTGCACAACTCCACCCGCGCCTTGATGCCCTTGGCGGTGGTCCGCGGCTGGACACAGTTCTCGTCCTGGGTGAAGTGGCCCTCGCTGGTCTGGTAGAAGTCCTGCGCCCGGTTCCCCCGGTCGCACGCGCTGGTGAACAGCGTCGTCCCGGCGTCGCCACCGGTCAGGCACCGGTACGGCGTCTGCTGGGTGACGATCCAGCCCTGATGCAGCGGCGGCGGGCCCGGCACCGCGGCCGCCGGAGCGGACGACAGGTAGAGCACGGCGACGGCGACCAGGAACGGCAGGATGAGGCGCACGGCCCCACTCTAGGAACGTCGCCTGCCGTTTTGCCGGGAAACGGCCGCATTCTGGACGGTCGGACACTAGCGTCGGCGGTGATGTTCACAAGACGCGGCCTGCTGGGGCTGAGCATGGTGTCCGGGGCCGGGGTGCTGTGGTGCGCCGTCCTCATCGTGACCCTGACGTTCGGGGCCCGGCCGGTGATCACCCAGGTCGCGGTGGGGCTCGCCGCGATCCTGACGGTGCCCGGTTTCGCGGTCGGCATCCTCGCCAACCGGCGCGGCTACCGTACCCAGCAGCCCCGGCGCCGGTGGAATCTCGCCTCCTGGGTGCCACCGCACGTGCCGGTGTGGGCGGCGGTCGCGGCGGCCCTGATCTTCGCCGGGTTCTGGCTGTCGCTGGTGCTGGCGTTCAGCGCGCTGAACGGGAGCCCGACCGAACGCGGCGGGACCTACGTGCTGGTCGACCACCAGCGGGAGACCGTCGTCGCCCGGTCCGTCTACGAACGCCAGGTCGACCACGAGACCCAGATCTCGCTGGCGGTGCTGGGCGCCTTCGCGATCGGCGGCGCCTTCCTGTGCGCCGCGCGCGCCACCGACCACGACGACCACTGACCCGCGCCGGGCACGTGCCGGCACCGGATACCGTCGGATTCGCCGGCGCGGGTGGCCGCCGAGGGGGAGGCCACCCGCGCGGTCACCGGGCGTGCCGGTCTCGTCACGGTGGCGGCCGGCATCTACCGTGGGCCGGTGGAGATCCGCCTCTGGGAAGTCGTCGCCGAGGCCGGAGCCCTCGCCGAGGCCGGGCCGGGGGCGCGGGTGCACACCACCGCCGACGCGGTGTTCGCCGCCGGGCCGGAGGGCACCGTCATGATCGCCACCGGCGTGCGCAACGCCGAGGACCTGACCGTCTCCGGGCCGTTCCCGCGCCTCATCGAGGGCCGCCTGACCGCCGGTGACGGCCTGCCGCTGCACGTCTTCGCCCGGCTGCCGGACGGCTGCCTGACACTGGGCACCGCCCGGGTGACCGAACCGGCCCGCCGCCGCGGCGTGCTGCAACGGCTGGACCTGCGCCTGGACACCCCGCTGCCGGAGCATCTGCTGGGCCTGGCGGAGACGCCGTGGCCCGGCCCGGACTGGCTGGACCTGCTGCCGGACGACCCGCTGACCGCGATGCAACGGTTCGCCGCCGACTGGTGGCCCGCACCGCCGGCCACCGGCCCGGCCGAGATCGCCCCGCCGGCCGCCGGCCTGGCCGAGATCGCCCCGTCGACGCTGGTCAGCGGGCGGCGGCTGGACCCGGCACGGCTTGATGAGCGGCTGCCGGAGGCGCTGCGGGTGTTCCAGCGGTCGGTCGCCGGCCGGACCGGGAGCGATCCCCTGACCATCCACCGGGATCCGGTTCCCGGCGGGCCGGGCGGCACCCTGGTCTTCGGCGAGGCCGCGGACGGGACGTTCGACCTGCTGATGGACGCGGGCGCGGACGATCCGGCGGTCTACTACCACGGGCTCAGCGACCAGCCGCTGCGCGAACGCGAACGGCTCAGCCGCTACCTGCTGCTGACGGTGCTGGCCGGGGCCGCGATGGACGGAACCGCGGCGGGCGGGATGGCGTTCGTGGACCGGTCGCAGGCGCGCCGGATCGTCGCGCCGCTGCGCCGGGTGCCGTTACGGCCGATGCGCTGGCCGAGCGCCCGGTCCCGGCTGTACGCCGGGCCGGACACGATCGCGCTGGTCGGCGAGGACGACGCCGACTGGTTCGAGGTCTACGTCGGCACCCGCAGCCGTTCGTCACTGCGCCGGCTGCGCCGACTCGGCCTGGACTGGGCGTCGTTCAACGAGACGGCGGCGTCGTTCGACGAGACGAGGGCGTCGTTCGACGAGACGGGCGCGGCGTTCGGCGAGACGGCCGGACTCAGCGCGGGCTGAGCGCCGGCGCGCACGCCTCCAGGGCACGGACCTGGCCGAGCAGGTGGTCACGGGTGGCGCCGAGCTCCTCGATGGCGGCGCGCAGCGACTCGGTGCCGCGGACGTCCCCGGCGACGGTCCGGGTGGCGGTCAGCACCTCCATGGTCGCCGTCATCGTGGCGGCCACGTCCGACAGCTTGCGGGACATCTCTTCACGCAGGAGCAGCAGCAGCGGGTCCACCAACGGGCACCTCCGGTCTCGGGTGGCGCCTGGGCCACCGTGCGGACCGTTCTGATCGGCGTGACCGCCGGGCACCTGAGCAACCCGCGAAAGTCGACAATCTCAACTGAATTAGTAGACAAGGCGGTGAGCCGTGATGCAGGCTTGCGCCTCGTGGATCCGATCATGGTGCTCGCCGGCCTCGGGGTCGGCATCATCGTCGGCCTGACCGGCATGGGTGGCGGCGCGCTGATGACCCCGATCCTGGTGCTGCTCTTCGGGGTGCATCCGGTCGCGGCGATCTCCAGCGACCTGGCCGCCAGCGCGATCATGAAACCGTTCGGCGGCTGGGTGCACGCCCGCCGCGGCACGGTCAACTGGGCGCTGGTGCGCTGGCTGTGCGTGGGCAGCATCCCCAGCGCGTTCCTCGGTGTGCTGCTGTTGCGGGCGTTCGGCAGTGACGAGGACGTCCAGCACGCCGTCAAGATCGCGCTCGGGGTGGCTCTGCTGCTGGCCGCGGCCGGGATGCTGCTGAAGGCGTGGACCGGGCGACGGGGCGGCGACGGCCCGCCCGCACCGATCACCGTCCGGCCGATCCCGACCGTACTCATCGGGGTGGTCGGGGGTCTGGTCGTGGGTCTCACCTCGGTCGGCTCCGGCTCGCTGATCATCGTGGCGCTGCTCGCGCTCTATCCCACACTGCGCGCCAACGACCTGGTCGGTACCGATCTGATCCAGGCGGTCCCGCTGGTCACCGCGGCGGCGCTGGGCCACGCCTTCTTCGGCGATCTGCAGCTGGACATCGCGGGCGCGGTGATCCTGGGCTCGATCCCGGGTGTGCTGCTCGGCTCCCGGATCTCGTCGCGTGCGCCCGGCGGCCTGGTCCGGGCCGCGCTGGTGATCGTGCTGCTGGCGAGCGCCCTGAAACTGTTCGACCTGTCCACCACACTGGTCGGCGTGGTCACCGGCACCGCGATCCTGATCGCCGTCGGCATCGGCGTGGCGGGCCGTTTCCGCAAGCCCCCGGCCGACGCGGAGTCCCCGAAGCTGAGCCGAACCACCTGAGAACGGTCAGCCGGGGCTACCGTCGGAGGATGGGCCTCGACTGGAACACGCAACTCCGTGAGCAGCTCGACTGGCACTGGCGGAACCAGCTCCGGCCACGCTCGGCCAGCCATTTCGGCGGCCCGCCGGTCGACTACGCGACGTTCCCGTGGTCCGGCACCGCGGCCGGCGCCCTGGACCAGCTGGACGAGGCGTATGCCCGCTGGCTGGCCGGGGTCGCTGACCTGGGCGAGGAGGGCCTGTCCCGCCCGTGCGGCCCGGCCGAGGGCCCGTTCGCCGCGGAGCCGCTGGCCACGCTGATCCTGCACATCAACCGCGAGACCATCCACCACGGAGCCGAGATCGCCCTGCTGAGAGACCTACATCAAAACCGCTGATTTTGTACGGTCCACCAAACGGTCCCGTGGCGACCACGCGAGGCGGTCCCTCCTCGAGACCGACCCGCGGCCGCCGGGCCGGATGCGGTGGTCCGGCAGAACCGGGCCGCGACACGCAGCGTGGTGACCTCCGGCGGACGGAGATCACCACGCGTGTGCGGGATCGGTCAGGACTGGACGAAGACCGCGACCGTCCGGGGCGGAACCGTCAGGGTGCCGGTGCCGGGGGTGAAGGACGCGGTCCGGGTCACCGGGTCCGCTGAGGACTGCTGGATCGGGTGCAGGGCCACCTTCTTGCCCGCCAGGGCCGGCACCTTCTGGGTGGCGGCCGTCGTCCCGGCGTTGAAGACGACGGTCACCGACTTCCAGTTCGGGTCCACACCGCGGGTGTCGATCGTCATGGTGATCACGCCCGGGGTCTCCGAGGTGCCGGAGAGCGGGAACGTCACCCGTTTCTGCACCTGGGCGCCGGTGGCCAGGCCGAACGCCGGGGTCGACTTACGGATGCGGAGCATCTCCCGGTAGGAGGTGTCGGTCTGGTCGATCGCGGCACAGTCCGGCACCAGGGCGGGGTCGGCGAGCAGCGGGCCGGCGTACGGGTATTTCGCCTCGTTGTCCGGCTTGGGCGGCAGCCCCCGGCCGAAGCCGTTGCCGTCGGCGCAGTTCCAGATGATCTGGTTGAACCAGTCCCCCGAGTCGTACGAGTTGCGGTCCAGCGACTTCGACCGCAGCCGTTCACTGCCGGCGGTGACGAAGCCGGGGCCCTGGCCGAGGATCGTGGTGGCCAGCGCCACCGACTGCGCACGCGCCCGGTCGGCGGCGGTGGTGGCCTGTGGCAGCTTGTACGCCAGCGAGTCGTACAGGATCTCGTTGTCGTGCGCGTCCACGTAGGTGATCACATCACCGGGGTTCACCGTGTAGCCCGCCGGTGAGCCGTTGTAGTCGACGTCGGAGCCCTTGACCACGGTGCCGGACGACCCGGTGAACGTGTAGCCGGCCAGGTTGCCGGTGAGCCCGACCTTGATCAGGTCCTGGTAGTGCAGCAGACGGGCCCGCTGCTCCTCGGCGGTCCCGTTGACCGGATCCCCGTTCGGCGCCCCGGCCAGCCCGGACACGAAGCCCTGGATGCGCGGGTTGCCGTCGAAGGGCCCGCCGCCGCGGACCGCGTCCCGGAGCCGGTCGTTGAACGTGGCGATCCCGGTGCCGCCCATGTTCAGCTGGGTGGCCTGCACGAAGCGCGCGTCGTCCGCGACCTCGCCGAAGTTCCAGCCCTCGCCGTACAGGAAAATGGTCTTGCCGTCGATCCCGTCCTTCGTAACGGTGAGCTTGTCGAGGGCGGCACGCACGGCCAGGATGTTCGCTTTCGGATGGTGGCCCATCAGGTCGAAGCGGAACCCGTCGACCTTGTACGCCTTGGCCCAGGTGACCAGGGAGTCCACCACCAGCTTGCCCATCATGGTGTTCTCCGGCGCGGTGTTGGCACAGCACGTGGAGTTCGCGACGGTCCCGTCCTCGAGCAGGCGGTGGTAATAGCCGGGCACGATCTGGTCGAGCACCGACTTCGGGTCGACCCCGGCGGCGGCGGTGTGGTTGTAGACGACGTCCATCACCACGCGCAGTCCGGCCTTGTTGACTCCGGCGACCATCTCCCGGAACTCGCGGGTCCGCTGCGCCGGATCCACCGCGTACCCGCCTTCGGGCACCGTGTAGTGCAGCGGGTCGTAGCCCCAGTTGTAGCCGTCGGTGGCCGCGACCGCCGCGACGCAGGCCTGCTGTTCGGCCGAGTCGGGCGGCAGCGAGGCCAGGTCACAGGCGGGTTGCTGCTGGTCGGAGCGCTTTTCCGGGATGGTGGCGAAGTCGAACGCCGGGAGCAGGTGCAGGTGGGTGACTCCGGCGGCGGCGATCCCGGTGAGGTGTTTCATCCCGGCCGTCTTCGGGTCGGTGAACGCCCGGTAGGTGCCACGGGCCGGAGCCGCCACCGACTCGTCGGCGATGGAGAAATCCCGTACCGACAACTCGGAGATCTGGATCTTGGCAGTGGGAACCGCGGCCGGCTTCTTCAGCGACGCCCAGCCGGCCGGGACCGACGACGGGTCGGACAGGCTGACGAAGCGGCTGTGGGTGGAGTTCGTGGTGAGCGCGACCGAGTACGGGTCGGTCACCGAGGCCGTCTCGATCTTCTGGGTGGCGGGTTGCCACGCGGTCACCCGGAACCGGTAGTCCTTCCCGGCCCAGTCGCCGCGCCCGGACCACACGCCGGTGCGGGCGTCCCTGGTCAACGGCGTCAGCGCCGTGCCGACCTCCAGCTGCACGTCCCGAGCGGTCGGCGCCCAGACCGCGACGCTGGCCTTCCGCCCGTCGACGACCGGCCCGAGTGTGGCGGATGCCGCGCTCCGGTAGACGTCGTCGAGGACCCCGGCGAGCTGGACCCCGGTGGCGGCGATCAGCTTCCCGTCGGCGGCCAGCTCGGCGACCACCACCTCACCCCGCAGGATGTCCGTGACGGCCGACCTGTCGAGTTTGAAGGCGTCGTACTGCCACAGGTGCGGGAACTTCTTGCGCTGCGCCTCGGACAGCGAAGCGGCTTTCAGGTCGATGGTCCGGAACGTTCCGGTCAGCGCGCCGTCGGCGACCCCGATCCCACCGGTCGGTGAGTAGGCCAGCTGGTAGACCTTGCCGTCCGTGGACGCCCCGGTCTTCCAGGCGATCGTCCCCCGGTCGATCCACACCGCCGCCGACTTCGTCACGTCGATGACGCCGCCGCCAGCGGTCTTGACCAGTGGCAGCAGCCGGGTCTCCTGGCCGGCCAGCAGCCAGACCTCCCGCCCGGCCTTGGCGAAGTCCAGCGACTGGTCGGTGGGCAGATCCTTGGTGTCGCCGTTGTGCAGGATGTAGCTGAGCGAGGGCGCGCCGGCCGCGAGCGGCACCTCGAACACCGCGCCGAAGCTGTCGATCCGGGCCGGGAGCAGCGGCGCCGACCAGTCGGTCGGGCCGGCCGCGCCGGACCAGACGTGCAGACCCCAGCCGTCGTAGTTCCCGTCGGCCCGCTTCCAGTGGATGATCGCTGTGGACTCGTCAGGCACAGGATCAGGTTGCCCGGTTGCCGCCTGTCGTGTCGGGTAGACCGCGGTATCTCCCTGCTTGAGCCAGATCTCCGGATTCGCGGACACGTCGATCGTCCGGTCGGCGGCGGTGTCCTTGACCCCGTCGTCGCCGACCACGATGAAACCGACCGACTTCGCGCCGGGTTTCAACTTCACGTAGGCGAAGCGCCCGTAGGAGTCCTGCCCGGTGAACGGCTGCCCGTCCGGATAGGTGGTCACCATCGACGCATCGACGTCACCCCACACGTAGAGGTTCTGGTCGTCGTACTTCCCGTCGGTGCGCTGGTAGTGCACGACCGCGTACCCGGCGGTGGAGGTGGCCGGCGGGGTGCCGACACCGATGTTCACCGCGGACGACGCGAGCCGCCCTCTGCTGTCGCGGACCACCGCCTTGTAGCGCACCGGGGTCTTCCCGGCGAGCCCGGTCAGGTCGTGGAAGATCCGGTAGGGCGCCCGGTTCACGGTGCCGAGCAGCTGCCACGGGCCGTCGCCGACCTGGGCGGCGAAGGTCACGGTCGACAGCGGGTCACCGGTGACGTCGGCGACGATCTCGGTGCGGGTGGGGACGAGTGCGCCCGGCTTCGGGCTGCTGATGGTCACCGACGGACCGTTTGCCGGTACGGCCACCGCGGCGCCCGCCTTCAGCACGATCGACGACAGAGCCGGAACGGTGACGGTGATCCGGCCGTCGGCGCCCGACGACGTGCTGCTCGCACCGCCGTACACGCCGGTGAAGGTGGTGTTCGGGGTCGCCGTGGGGAACGAGACGGTGCGGCTGGTGGTGGCGTTGTTGACCGCGACCACGTATTCGGCACGCTTGGCCCGGTCGATGCGGGAGGCCGCGAAGACCCCGTCGGCGGCGTAACGGGTGGTCTGCGCGCCGGTGACCAGCGCCGGGTGCGCCTTACGGAGTTTCGCCAGGTCGGCGATGGTCCGGTAGAGCGGGTGCGCGGTGTTGTAGTTGTCCACCGCGTGGGTGCGGTCGGTGCCGATCAGGTCGTCGTCCAGGTAGTCCGCACTCCGGCTGGCGAACAGGTCCTGACGGGCGTCCTTGTCGCCGCCCGGCCCGGTGAAGCCCTGCTCGTCACCGGAGTAGACGACCGGCTGGCCACGGGTCAGGAACATCAGCTCGTGCGCCAACTGGTCCCGCTTGAGCTGGGTGTCGGCGGTCGCGGTGGCGGCGATGAACGAACCGATCCGGCCCATGTCGTGGTTGCCGAGGAAGGTCGGCAACCGGTCCGCGCCGGTGTCCCGGGCGGTGTAGAGGTCGTCCTTGGCGTAGAGGTCGGACAGTGCCTCGGCGCCGCTGTTGCCGGTGACAAAACCGCGGGCCGCCTCCTGGAACGAGAAGTCCAGCGTGGCCGGGAGCTTGCCCTGGCGTACATAAGCGGACTGGATCTCCTGATCCGCGCTGTAGACCTCGCCGAACGTGAAGAAGCCCGGCTTGGCGGCCTTCTCGATGCCCGGCTGCCACTGCTGCCAGAACTCCATGTTGGAGTGCTTGACGGTGTCCAGGCGGTAGCCGTCGATGCCGGTGTCCCGGATCCAGTCCGCGTAGATCTTCGTCATGCCCCGGACCACCTCGGGACGCTCGGTCCACAGGTCGTCGAGGCCGAAGAAGTCGCCGTACTCGCTGTTCTCGCCGGCGAACGTCGAGTCACCGCGGTTGTGGTACATGGTCACGTCGTTCAGCCACGACGGCTTCTTGACCGTCTTGTCTTTTTCACTGCCGAAGATCGGCGTGTACGGGAACGAGGTCGTGTCGGTGGCCGGGAACCGCTGCGACGTGGCGTAGTCGCGGTCGTCGAAGGGCTGCCCGTCGACGTCGGTGTAGGGCGAGTCCGCCTTGTCGACGTAGGTGTAGGTGTCCTCGGCGTACTTGATGACGTCCGCGGTGTGGTTGACGATGATGTCCAGGTAGATCTTCAGGCCCCGCCGGTGCGCCAGATCGACGAGCCGTTTCAGGTCGGCGTTGGTGCCGAAGTGCGGGTCCACCTGGGTGAAGTCGGTGATCCAGTACCCGTGGTACCCGGCGCTGACGTCGGCGCCGGCGCCCTGGACGGGACGGTTCTTGAAGACCGGGGCGAGCCAGATCGCGGTGGTGCCGAGCCCCTGGATGTAGTCCAGGCGGTCGATCACGCCCTGTAGGTCGCCGCCGTGGTAGAAGCCCTTGTCGGTGGGGTCGTAACCGGTGGACAGCCGGTCACCTTTGAGCCCACCCAGATCGTTCTTCGGGTTTCCGTTGGCGAACCGGTCCGGCAGGACGAAATAGAACTGTTCGCCGCTGGAGGCGCGGTCGGAACCCCAGTTCGCGACTACCGCGTCGCTGGGAGCTTTCGGAGCGGCCGCCTGAGCCTGAGCCGCCGGGACGGCGAGGAGGGGAAGGAACAGGCTGAGCAGCGCGGTGCCCAGCCTTACTCTTTTCGGTGCCATGACGCGCACCCTTCCGATTCGGTGGTATCGGATCGATTGTCATTCATATTCGCAGCCCCACGGGCCGCTGCATCGAGGGATCAACCTGTATCGTTCTTGCCGCCGGACGTTAGCAAGGTCTTGCATCCAATGGAAGACCTTTCAGGACCATGCCCGGCATGCGACAGACGACTAGAGTGGGACCATGCGTGCGCGAATGGCCGATATCGCCAAACAGGCTCAGGTCAGTGAGGCGACGGTGTCGCGTGTCATTAACGACCGCCCCGGCGTCTCCGCTGAAACAAGACAGGCGGTCCTGACCGCCCTCGACGTACTCGGATACGAACGGCCGGAACGCCTTCGCAAACGCAGTGCCGGACTTGTCGGTCTCGTGGTTCCCGAGCTGGAGAACCCGATCTTTCCCGCATTCGCGCAGGTGGTGGAATCGTCACTGGCCCAGCACGGTTACACGCCGGTGCTCTGCACCCAGTCGCCGGGCGGCGTGACCGAGGACGAGTACGTGGAGATGCTCCTGGACCGTCAGGTCTCCGGCATCGTCTTCATCTCGTCGCTGGCCGCCGACACCACCTCGGACCGCTCCCGTTATCAGCGCCTGCTCGACCGGCCGCTGCCGATCGTGCTGGTCAACAGCTTCGCCAAGGAGCTGGAGGCGCCGTTCGTGTCGTGCGACGACCGGACGGCCGGCGAGCTGGCGGTCACCCACCTGGTCGCTCTCGGACACCGGCGGATCGGCCTGATCTCCGGCCCGAACCGGTTCATCACCACCCAGCGCAAGCTGGCGGGCTACCGGACGGCGCTCAAGCGTGAGCTGGGCATCGCCGACGCCGACCTGGACGAGCTGGTCTCGCTGACGCTGTTCGGCGTCGAGGGTGGCGAGGTCGCCGCGGAACGACTGATCGCCAAGGGCGCCACCGGCATCATCTGCGCCTCGGACATGATGGCGCTCGGCGCGATCCGGGCCGTCCGGCGCCGCGGGCTGCGGGTTCCGGAGGACGTGTCGGTGATCGGTTTCGACGACTCGACACTCATCCCGTTCACCGACCCGCCACTGACCACGCTGCGCCAGCCGGTCGCGTCGATGGCGGTGGCCGCGGTCCGTTCCCTGGTCGACGAGATCAACGGGCACGGGGCGCCGCACTCGGAGTACCTTTTCCATCCCGAACTCGTGGTGCGGAACTCGACCGCGATCGCACCGACCCGGGCGGCCGTTCCGGCCTGACGCCCTTGACGGAAAACGCCGATATTCCGGTTCCGGAATATCGGCGTTCTCTTTTACCTCCGATCAACCCTTCGTGCCGCCGGCGGTAAGACCCGACACGAGATGCTTCTGGGCGAACAGGAATACGATTCCGGCCGGGATCGTGACGAGCACGGCCGCCGCGGTCAGGTATTCCCACTGCGCATTGAACTGCGGAACGAACTGCTGCAGCCCGTACGCCAGGGTGAATTTGTCGTCGGTCTGGGTAAAGGCCGACGCGTAGGCCACCTCGCCCCACGCGGTGAGGAACGAGTAGAAGCCGGTGACCGCGATGGCCGGGCGGGCCAGCGGCAGGATCACCCGCCAGAACGTCCGGAACGGACCGCACCCGTCCAGCGACGCCGCCTCGTCCAGCGACGTCGGGATCGAGTCGAAGTACCCCTTCAGCATCCATGCGCAGAACGGCACCGCGATGGTCAGGTACGCGATGACCAGCGACGGCAGCGTGTTGATCAGCCCCAGCGTCGACATGATCGAGTAGATCGGCACGATCAGGATCGACACCGGGAACATCTGGGTGACCAGGAAGACCATCATCAGCGACCGGCGGCCCGGGAAGTTGAACCGGGACAGCGCGTACCCGGTGGTGGCCGAGAAGAAGATGCCGATCAGCATCGTCAGGCTCGCCACGATCACCGAATTCAGGAACCACTCCGGGAAACGCGTCTCGAACAGCACGTACCGGTAGTTGGCCAGCGTCGGGTCCTTGATCAGGGTGATCTCGGTGCTCTGCACGGCGTACCCGGGCTTGAACGAGGAGAGCACCACCCACAGGATCGGGCCGACCGCGATCAGGGAGGCCAGGATCAGTGTGGTGTGCAGCGCGATCGACTTGCCCTTGGTCCGGCCGGCCATCACCACACCTCGCCTTGTCTACGCAGCACCCGCCGGTAGAAGACCGAGAAGACCAGCAGGATCGACAGGATCAGCACGCCGTACGTGGAGGCGAGCGAGTAGTTGCGGATGCCCTCGAACGCGGCCCGGAACGCACCGGTCACCAGGATCTCGGTCTGCCCGGCCGGTTGCCCCTCGGTGACCAGGAAGATGATCGGGAACATGTTGAACGTCCAGATCGTGCCGAGCAGGATCACCGTCGAGCTGACCGGCCGCAGCCCCGGCAGGGTGATGTGCCGGAACCGCTGCCAGGGCGAGGCCCCGTCGATCTCGGCCGACTCGTAGAGATCCGACGGGATGCTCTGCAGGCCGCCGAGCAGCGCCACCATCATGAACGGCACACCCAGCCAGATGTTGGTCAGCACCGCCACGAACAGCGACGACCACCGGTCGGCGAACCACGCGACCGAGTCGAACCCGAACGCGTCGAGCACCGAGTTGACCAGGCCGAGCCGCTCGTTGAAGAGGAACTTCCAGGCGAACGCGCTGATGAACGCGGGCACCGCCCAGGGCAGCACGAGCAGCACCCGGTAGAGGCCGCGGAACCGCATCTCCCGGTGGATCAGGACGGCCAGGCCGAGACCGAGGCCGTAGTGGAACGCGACCCCGGCGGCCGTCCAGATCACCGTGGTGCCGGTCCACTGCCAGAACTCGCCGATCCGGCCGGTCAGGATGTTCACGTAGTTGTCGAACCCGACGTACGACCAGGCGTTCGGGTTCTCCCTGCAGACCTCCCCACCGGTGATCGACTTCGTGCAGATCTCGGCGAGCTGGTTGGCCTCGGTCTGGTTGGTGAAGGTCAGCCAGATGCCGTTGGCCAGCGGATAGAGGATCAGGACGGCCAGGATCAGCACCACCGGTACGACCATCGCCCAGGCCGTCCAGTGTTTGTCCCAGCTCCGCCGGAGCGCGATCACCGTGGTCATGATCAGTTGGTGGCGTATCCGGGGACGACCTCGGCCTTGTACTTCGCCGCGACGGCGTCGAGGGCGGCCTTCGGGTCCTTGTTCTGCACCAGCACCTCGGTGGCGAGCTGGTCGAGCGCGCCGAAGAACTGGCCGCCCTCCGGGATCCACGGGCGGTTCACAGCGGTCTCCGAGACCGGCTGGAACGCGGCGATCACCGGGTCGCCCTTGACCGAGTCGATCTCGTACGCCGACTTGCGGGTCGGCAGCAGGCCCAGCTTGCCGGCCAGGAACGCCTGCGACTCGGCGGAGTTCATGTACTTGATGAACGCGACCGCGGCGGCCGCCTTCTCCTGCGGGACACCGGACCAGACCACGTAGTTGTGGCCGCCGATCGGGGTGCCGGCCTTCGCGGAACCGGCCGGGACCGGCGCGATGCCCAGATTCTCCACGCCGCCGAAACCGGGGGCGGACTTGACGTTGCCGACCTCCCACGGGCCGTTCACGATGAACGCGACCTTCTTCTCCTTGAAGAGGGTCATCATCGTGTTGTACGCGTCGGTGGCGGACGGCTTGACCGCGGCGCCGCTGTCGATCAGGTCCTTGGCGACCTTCAGCCCGGCGACGTTCTGCTCCGAGTTCACCACGATCTTCTTCGCCGCGGTGTCGACCAGGTCACCGCCCTCGCCGTAGAGGAACGGCAGGGTGAAGTAGCCGGCCGGGTTGATGTAGAGGCCGTCCACACCGGTCTTCTGCTTGACCGTCTGCGCGGCGGTCTTCAGCTCGGCCCAGGTCTTCGGGACCTCGACACCGGCCTTCTGCACGAGCTCCTTGTTGTAGAGCAGGGCCAGGCTGTCGGTGACCTGCGGGACACCGTACGTCTTGCCGTCCAGCTTGTTGGAGGCGAGCGCGGCCGGGTTGTAGTCGGCCTCGTCGGCGGTCAGGTCCGAGCCGTCCAGGGAGTACAGGTAGCCCAGCGACGCGAACTCGGGCACCCAAGCGACCTCGGCGCGCAGGATGTCCGGGGCGCCGGTCTTGGCCGCGGCGGCGGTCTTGAACTTGTTCTGCGCGTCGGCGAACGGCACCGACTGGTAGTTGATCTTCACGTTCGGGAACTCGGCGTTGAACTTCTGGATCAGCTCCTGGAAGACCGGGCCCTCGTTCTTGGCGTCCGAGGTGTCCCACCAGGTGAGTTCGGCGGCGAGATCCTGCTTTTTCTCCGGCTCGGCGGCCTCGCCACCACCGCAGGCGGCGAGGGTGACGGTGAGGGCGGCGGCAGCGAGTCCCTGGGCTATGTGACGCATGATGCGCTCCTTGATGACCTGCTCGGTGACGCATCGGAACGTAGCAAGAACTTTCATACTTAGAAACCCCTTGCTGGTACGCGGCCGCTCCTTGATCAGGTGTTATCAGGACAAACAGGTAATTCGCTGCGCTACTTTCCGGGTTTTCGTGCAAGTTCTTGCTGAAGAGACGTCAACTGTGGCAAGAAATGCAAAAAGGCGGTGACGGGGCATGATGCCCGTCACCGCCTTCACGGCCTTGCGATGGTGTTACCGGGGAACGACCTTCTCCACCGCCCACTGGCGCCAGTTGTCCAGCTTGTGCTGCACGGTGGCGAGCTGGTCGGCCACCGGGCCGGGGCCGGTCGAACCCGGCGTGGTGCGCGCGGCCAGCGCCGACGACACCGACAACACCTCCCGCACCGACGGGTCGAGGTGCTCGCTGACCGTTTTCAGGTCGTCGTCGGAGACGTCGTCCAGCTCGCACTCACGGGCCGAGCAGAGCGCCACCAGCTTGCCGGTGATCTCGTGCGCGTCGCGGAACGGCACACCCTTGCGGACCAGCCAGTCGGCGACCTCGGTGGCCAGCGAGAAACCGACGGGCGCGGCGGCGGCCAGCCGGTCCACCCGGACCGTCATCGTCGAGATCATCCCGGCCAGCGCGGGCAGCAGCAGCTCCAGGGTGTCCACCGCGTCGAACGCGGGCTCCTTGTCCTCCTGCATGTCCCGGTCGTAGGTCAGCGGCAGGCCTTTGAGCATGGTCAGCACCGCGACCAGGCCGCCGACCAGCCGGCCGCTCTTGCCCCGGGCCAGCTCGGCGATGTCCGCGTTCTTCTTCTGCGGCATGATCGACGAACCGGTGGCGAAGGCGTCGTCCAGCTCCACCCAGCCGAACTCGGTCGACGTCCAGAGCACCACCTCCTCGCCCAGGCGGGACAGGTGCACACCGATCAGCGCGGTCGCGAAGAGGAACTCGGCGACGAAGTCACGGTCGGCGACGGCGTCCATCGAATTCTCCGCGGGGGCGGTGAAACCCAGCTCCCGGGCGACCGCCGCCGGGTCCAGCGGCAACGACGAACCGGCCAGCGCGCCCGAGCCGAGCGGGCTGATCGCGGTGCGGGCGTCCCAGTCGCGCAGCCGCTCCAGGTCACGCAGCAGCGGCTGGACGTGCGCCAGCAGCCAGTGGCCGAAGCTCACCGGCTGCGCGTGCTGCACGTGGGTCATGCCGGGCGCCGCGGTGCCGACGTTGCGGGCCGCCTGCTCGGTCAGCGCGTCGGCCAGCTCGATCAGCGCCACCGCCACCCCGCGGGCGTGGTCACGCAGGTAGAGCCGGAGGTCGGTGGCGACCTGGTCGTTGCGGGACCGGCCGGCCCGCAGCTTGCCGCCGAGCGCGCCGAGCCGCTCCAGCAGGCCGCGCTCCAGAGCGGTGTGGACGTCCTCGTCCTCGATCGTGGGGCGGAAGTCACCGGCGGCGCAGGCCGACTCCAGATCGTCCAGCGCGGCCAGCATGCGGCCCAGCTCGTCCGCGTCGAGCAGCCCCGCGTTGGCCAGCACCCGGGCGTGCGCGCGGGAGGCGAGCAGGTCATAGGGCGCGAGGCGCCAGTCGAACTGCACGCTGACGCTCAGCCGGGCCAGCGCCTCGGCCGGGCCGCCCGCGAACCGCGCACCCCAGAGCCGCGTCGGCTCGTCGCTCTCCGGCACACCTTCTCCTTGGTCGCTCACGTTTCGTTACCTTCCTGACCCTATCGGTGCGACGGCCCGCGATGACACGGGGTCCTCTGCATAAAAATGTCTGATATCTGATAAGTTTGCAACATGACCACGCTCGATCTGACCGGTGATGTAGTCGACCTCACTCAGACAATCTGCGACATTCCCTCCGTCAGCGGCGATGAGAAGGCTCTCGCCGACGCCGTCGAGAACGCCCTGCGGGCCTACCCCCACCTGGAGGTCCTCCGGGACGGTGACGCCGTCGTGGCGCGCACCTCGTTCGGGCGCGACACCCGGGTGGTGATCGCCGGGCACCTGGACACCGTGCCGGTCAAGGACAACCTGCCGGTCGTCGTCGACGGCGACGTCATGCGCGGCCGGGGCACCGTCGACATGAAGGCCGGCGTGGCCGTCGCCCTGCACCTGGCCGCCACCCTCACCGACCCGCGGTACGACCTGACCTTCGTCTTCTACGACCACGAGGAGGTCGCGGCCAAGCTCAACGGGCTCGGGCGGCTGGTCCGCAACCACCCCGAGTGGCTGACCGGCGACTTCGCGATCCTCGGCGAGCCGTCCGACGGCACCGTCGAGGGCGGCTGCCAGGGCACCATGCGGGTGAAGATCACCGTGCCCGGGGTGGCCGCGCACTCGGCCCGCTCGTGGCGGGGCAGCAACGCCATCCACAGCGCCGGCGCGGTCCTCGACGTGCTGCGGGCCTATCAGCCGCGGCAGCCGATCGTCGACGGCCTGCAGTACCACGAGGGCCTCAACGCGGTGAAGATCGAGGGCGGCATCGCCGGCAACGTGATCCCCGACCTGTGCACCGTCTACGTCAACCACCGGTTCGCCCCCGACCGCGGGGTGGCCGAGGCCGAGGCCCACCTGCGGGAGGTGTTCGCCGGCTTCGAGGTCGAGGTGGTCGACGCCGCCCCCGGCGCCCGCCCCGGCCTGGACCGGCCGGCCGCCGCCGAGTTCGTCGCGCTGGTCGGGCGGGAGCCGCAGGCCAAGCTGGGCTGGACCGACGTGTCCCGGTTCGCCGGCCTGGGCGTCCCGGCCGTCAACTTCGGCCCCGGCTCACCGCTGATGGCGCACACCGACGACGAGTTCGTGCCGATCCCGGAGATCCGCCAGGCCCTCAAGGTCTTGAAGGCCTGGCTGACCGTTTAGGCCGGTTTCGCGGCGGCTCGGGCCGGGCCCGCGGCCGTCTCCTCGGCCGGTTTCGCGGCGGCTCAGGCCGGATCCGCGGCCGTCTCCTCGGCCGGTTTCGCGGCGGCTCAGGCCGGATCCGCGGCCGTCTCCTCGGCCGGGTTCGCGACGGCTCAGGCCGGATCCGCGGCCTTCTCCTCGGCCGGGGTCGCGGCGGCGCGGGCGATCGCGCCGGGCACCGAGTACATGTGGGCGAACGCCCGGGCCTGCTCGCCGGTCCACAGCGACGAGCCGTGCCCGTAGACGACACCCGACCGGGTGGCGGCGTCCAGCAGGGAGTACGGGCTCTTGCTGCCCAGGAGCACGATGTTGCCCTTGTGCAGCAGGACCCGCACGGTGCCGGTGACCCGGCGCTGGCTGGAGTCCAGGAAGGCCCGGAAGTCGTCCATGATCGGGTCGAAGTAGACGGCCTCGTGCAGCAGGTCGCCGTAGGTGTTGCCGAGCGTCGCCTTGGTGGCCTGCTGCCGGTTCGACAGGGTCAACTTCTCCAGCTCACGGTGTGCCGCGAGGAGGATCAGCATGCCCGGCGCCTCGAACCCGACCCGGGCCAGGTTGCCGACCATGGTGGACCCCATGTGGATGCCCCGGCCGATGCCGTGCTCGCCGCCGAGGGTGTTCAGCGCCGACAGGATCGAATAGTTGTGGTCGGTCGGCAGCGCCTCGCCGTCCACCGGCACCGCCGACACGACCTCGCCCGCCTCGAAGCTGATCAGCAGCTCGACACCCTTGTCCGGGGCCTCGTCGATCGACCTGGTGTAGGTCCAGGCCGACTCCGGCAGGTAATCCCAGGAGCCGTAGGTCTCCTCGCCACCGATCGACGTGCCGATCAGGCCCTCGTTGATCGAGTAGAGCTTGACCTTCTCGCTGACCTCGTAACCCCGCGAACGCAGGAAGTCGGTCTCCCCCTCCCGGGTCAGCCGCTCGTCCCGGATCGGGGTGACGATCTCCAGGTGCGGGGCCAGGGCCCGGATCACCGCGTCGTAACGGACGTGGTCCGCACCGGCGCCGGTCGAGCCGTGCGCCACCGCGTCCGCGCCGACCTCCAGCGCGACCTGCACGACCTTCTCCGCCTGGATCAGCCGCTCCGCGCCGACACACGACGGGTAGGCGCCGTTGCGCAGGTAGTTCGCCTTGATCGCGTACGTGATGACCCGGTCGTACAGCTCGGCGCGGGCGTCGACCACGTGGTGCTCGACGGCGCCCAGCTCCTCGGCCCGCGCCTTGACGACCTCGGCCTCCCCGCTGTGCAGGCCGCCGGTGTCGACGTTGGCGGTCACCACGTCCCAGCCCTTCTCGCGGAAGTCCACGAGGGCGTACGAGGTGTCCAGCCCACCGGAGAAAGCAAGGACGATCTTGCGCTTGGTCATCGCGGAAGTTCCTTCTCGAGAATCGGTACGTATGTCTTACCGTCCCGGCGGATGTGGCCGGGCGGCAGGACATGGAACTCACAGCGGCCCGCTTCGATGTCCTTCTGCATCGCCCGCTGGCGGCTGTAGTCGAACGGATCGAGCAGGAAGGTCGGCTCGGGCACCGGCGCGCCCGCGGGCAGCGTCAGATCGCTCTGGTAGACGAACGAACCCGGCGAGGTGTGGAACGGCACGGTCGCGACCAGGATCTTCAGCGCGCCGAACTCGGTGTGCACCTTGAGGGCGCTGTTGTCGTACTGGGTGACGCCGTCGAGCTTCTGCGCCCTATACGCGGACAGGGCGAGCGCCTTGGCCGCCTTGCCCAGACCGACCGCCGGCATCAGCGACCACAGTGACCAGCCGGTCCAGCGGCCCGGTTCGGCGCTGGGGGCGGCGCAGTAGCCACCGACCGGGACCGGGCCCCGGTAGCCGCTGTCCCGCATGTCCTGCTGGACCTTGCGCAGCAACTGCTTCACGTCGGTGTCGAAGCGGAACGTGGACCGCTCGACCATGTCCGCGAACTTCTCCTGCGGCAGGCCGGCGATCAGGGCGGCGGCCGGCATCAGGATCAGGTCGACCATCACCCACTGCGGCATCGGGATACCGCGGTCCCCGAAGGCGATGCCGTTGATCACGTTGAAGAAGTTCAGGAAGTCCCGGATCGACCAGTCCTTCTCGGCGGTCTCGGTGAAGTCGAGCCAGGTGAGCTTGTGCCCGTACGGCGCGGTGTTGAACTGCGGGCGCAGCGTCTCGTTGGAGGCCAGGAAGAACTCGACACCGTGCCCGACCAGGCTGTCGGTGTGGTCGGCGAAATCCGGGAACCGGAGCTCCACCGCTGGTGTGAACGTCATGCCTGCGCCTCCGAGTCGGACCTGCTCCAGTTGCTGAGTTTCTCGGCGAGCGCCGCCCCGGAGGTCGGGCCGCCGTCCCGGGCCACCACGAAGATCGTGTCGTCGCCGGCGATGGTGCCGACCACGTCCGGCAGGCCGGACCGGTCCAGTGCGCTGGCCAGGAACTGCGCCGCCCCCGGCGGGGTGCGCAGCACCGCGATGTTGCCACTCGAGTCGACGCCGGTCAGCAGCTCGCGCAGCAGCCGGATCAGCCGGGCCGGGCCGTGCTCGACACTCTCCCGCAGCGGGCGCTGCCCGTCCTCGGGAATGTAGTAGACCCCGCTCACCTTGACCGCGTTCAGCTCCTCCAGGTCACGCGAGAGGGTGGCCTGGGTGACCTGGACCCCCTCGTGCGAGAGAAGCACGGTCAGTTCGGTCTGCGACTTGATCCGCTGACTGCGGATCAGATCGACCAGCCGCGCGTGCCGCGCCGCACGCGTAGTAGGGGCGCTCATTGCTGGTTTACCGCCAGGAGCCACGTCAGTAGCGCCTTCTGGGCGTGCAGGCGGTTCTCCGCCTGGTCGAAGACGGCGCTCTGCGGGCCGTCGATCACCTCGTCGGTGATCTCCTCGTTGCGGTGGGCGGGCAGGCAGTGCAGGACGATCGCCGACGGGTCGGCGACGGCCAGCAGCTCCTTGTTGACCTGGTACGGCCAGAACGGGGTGAGCCGGTCCTTGCCGTCCTCCTCCTGGCCCATCGACGTCCAGGTGTCGGTGGCGATCACGTGCGCGCCGTCGGCGGCCTCCCGCGGATCCCGCAGCATCTCCACCGAACCGCCGGTCCACGCGGCGATCTCCGACGCCCGGCCGACGACCGCGGGCGCCGGGTCGAAACCGGACGGGCCGGAGACCCGCACGTGCATGCCCGCCATCGCGCCGGCGATCAGGTAGGAGTGCGCCATGTTGTTGGCCGCGTCCCCCACGTACGACAGGATCCGGCCCTTGGTCGAACCGAAACGCTCGCGGATGGTGAGCAGGTCGGCGAGCAGCTGGCAGGGGTGGTAACCGTCGCTGAGGGCGTTGACCACCGGGACCTTGACGCCGGACGCCAGCTCCGCCAGGCGCTCGTCACCGTGGGTGCGGAACACCATGGCCGAGACGTACCGGGCCACCACCCGGCCGGCGTCGGCGAGGGTCTCACCACGGCCGAAGTGGGTGTTCTGGGTGTCCACGATGATCGGCTGGCCGCCCAGCTCGGCGATGCCGGCCTCGAACGAGAGCCGGGTGCGCAGGCTGGCCTTGTCGAAGAAGACCGCGACGCTGCGCGGGCCGGCGAGCGGGGTGTAGCCGAACCGGTTCGCCTTCATCTCGGCGGCCAGGTCGAGGACTTCGGACTGCTCCTGCGGGGTCAGGTCGTCGTCGCGGAGGAAGTGGCGGGTGGTCACCGGGTACCGTCCAGGGCAGTGATCAGGGCGTCCGCCTGATCGGAGGAGATGATCAGGGGCGGGGCGAGCCGGATCACGTCCGGCTGGGGCACGTTGATCAGGAAACCGGCGTCCAGCAGCGCGGCGCCGATCGCGGCGGCGACCGGCTCGGTGAAGACGATGCCGAGCAGCAGGCCGGCGCCCCGGACATGGCTGATCTTCGGATGGTTCAGCGCCTCGATGCCGCGCCGCAGCTGCTCGCCGGTCCGTTTCACGTGGTCCAGCAGGCCCTCGCCGGCGATCGTGCGGATCACCGCGAGACCGGCGGCGCAGGAGACCGGGTTGCCACCGAACGTGGTGCCGTGCGAGCCCGGGGTCAGCAGGTCGGCGGTGGCGCCGAAGGCGATGCAGGCGCCCAGCGGCAGGCCGCCGCCGAGGCCCTTGGCCAGGGTGACGACGTCCGGCTCGACACCCTCGCTCTGGTGGTGGAACCAGTGGCCGGTGCGGCCGATCCCGGTCTGCACCTCGTCCAGCACCAGCAGGGCGCCGTTGCGGGTGCAGATCTCCCGGGCCGCGGTCAGGTAACCGGCGGGCGGGACGACGACCCCGTTCTCCCCCTGGATCGGCTCGACGATCACCATCGCGGTCTCGGTGGTCACCGCCGCCTCCAGGGCGGCCACGTCACCGAACGCGACGTGCGTGACGTCACCGGGCAGCGGCAGGAACGGGTCACGCTTCGACGGCTGGCCGGTCAGCGCCAGCGCGCCCATGGTCCGGCCGTGGAAGGCGCCGTCGGTGGCCACCACGTGCGAGCGCCCGGTCAGCCGGGAGATCTTGAAGGCGGCTTCGTTGGCCTCGGCGCCGGAGTTGCAGAACAGCACCCGCCCGGAGCGGCCGGCCAGCGCCAGCAGCAGGTCGGCGAGAGCCACCGGCGGCTCCGAGATGTAGAGGTTGGAGACGTGCCCGAGCTGCGAGATCTGGCTCGTGACGGCGGCGACCACGGCCGGGTGGGCGTGGCCTAGAGCGTTCACGGCGATGCCGCCGAGAAAGTCGACGTACTCCCGGCCGTCCTCGGCGGTCAGCACCGCGCCCTCGCCCTTGACCAGGCCGATCTTGGGAGTGCCGTAGTTGTTCATCATCGACTGCTGCCAGCGATCTACCAGCGTCATGAGGGGACCACCATGGTTCCGAATCCTTCTTCCGTGAAGACTTCGAGCAGGGTCGAGTGGGCGACCCGGCCGTCGACGACGTGCGCGGCGGGCACTCCGCCACGCACCGCGCGCAGGCAGGCCTCCATCTTGGGGACCATCCCGGACTCCAGCGAGGGCAGCAGCTTCTCCAGCGCGTCCGCGTCGATCTCGGTGGTCAGCGAGGAGGTGTCCGGCCAGTTCGTGTAGAGACCTGGCACGTCGGTGAGGACCACCAGCTTGCGGGCGCCGAGCGCGACCGCGAGCGCGGAGGCGGCGGTGTCGGCGTTCACGTTGTGCGCCACCCCGGCGGCGTCCGGCGCGACGGTGGCGATCACCGGGATCCGGCCGGCCGCGATCAGGTCGTCGACGGCCGAGGTGTCCACCCGGTCGACGTCGCCGACCAGGCCGATGTCGACCTCCTCGCCGTTGATCGTCGCGCCCCGGCGGACCGCTGTGAACAGTCGCGCGTCCTCACCGGACAGGCCCACCGCGTGCGGGCCGTGCTTGTTGATCAGGCCGACCAGCTCCCGGCCGACCTGACCGGTGAGCACCATCCGGACGATCTCCATCGTCTCCGGGGTGGTGACCCGCAGGCCGCCGCGGAACTCCGACTCGATGCCGACCCGCTTCAGCATCCGGTTGATCTGCGGGCCGCCGCCGTGCACCACGACCGGCTTGATGCCGACGTGCCGCAGGAACACCATGTCGGCGGCGAACGCCTCGGAGAGCGCCGGGTCGACCATGGCGTTGCCGCCGTACTTGATCACGACGGTGGCGCCGTGGAAACGCTCCAGCCAGGGCAGTGCCTCGATCAGGATCTCGGCTTTCTGCTGAGCCTTCATGAGGAGTACGCCGAATTCTCGTGGACGTAGGCGTGCGACAGATCGGTGGTCCAGATCGTCGCGCCCATCTCGCCCTCGCGCAGGTTGATCGTCACGGTCACGTCGCGGCCGGACAGGTCGACCTTGCTCCGGTCCTCCGCGGCGGCGCCGCCCTTGCAGATCCAGACGCCGTTGATCGCCACGTCGATCCGGTCCGGCTCGAAGGCCGCGCTGGTGGTGCCGACCGCGGCGAGGATCCGCCCCCAGTTCGGGTCGTTGCCGAAGAACGCGGTCTTGACCAGGTTGTTGCCCGCGACCGTGCGGCCCACCTGCACCGCGTCCGCCTCGCTGGCGGCGCCCTGCACCTCGATCGCGATGTGTTTGGTGGCGCCCTCGGCGTCGCCGATCAGCTGCTGGGCCAGGTCGTGGCAGACCTCGGTGACCGCGGCGGTCAGCTCCTCGAGGGTCGGCTGCCGGTTGGAGGCGCCGCTGGCCAGCAGGATCACCGTGTCGTTGGTGGACATGCAGCCGTCGGCGTCGATCCGGTCGAAGGTGACCCGGGTGGCGGCGCGCAGCGCGGCGTCGAGCGTGTCGTTGTCGGCGGAGGCGTCGGTGGTGATCACCACCAGCATGGTGGCCAGGGCCGGGGCCAGCATGCCGGCGCCCTTGGCGATGCCGCCGACCGACCAGCCCTCGCGCGGGGCCACCGCGTTCTTCGCCACCGTGTCGGTGGTCATGATGGCCTCGGCGGCCCGGGGGCCACCGTCGGCGGCGAGCGCCTTGGCCGCCGCGTTGACCCCGGGCAGCAGCTTGTCCATCGGGAGCAGCTCGCCGATCAGGCCGGTGGAGCAGACCGCCACGTCGCCGGGGCCGATCATCATCCGGTTGGCGCCGCCGCGCAGCACCGCGGCGGTGTGCTCGGCGGTGGCGTGGGTGTCCCGGAAGCCCTGCGGCCCGGTGCACGCGTTGGCGCCGCCGGAGTTGAGGACGACCGCGCGGACGATGCCGCCCTTGAGCACCTGCTGGCTCCACAGGACCGGCGCGGCCTTGACCCGGTTGCCGGTGAAGACGGCGGCCGCGGTGTAGTCGGGGCCGTCGTTGACGACCAGGGCGACGTCGGCGTTGCCGGTGGCCTTGAGCCCGGCGGCGACGCCGGAGGCGCGGAAACCCTTGGGGTGGGTGACGGTCACGGTGCCACTCCGAACACGCTGAGGCCCGTGGTCTCGGGCAGGCCGAACATGATGTTGGCGTTCTGCACCGCCTGGCCGGCGGCGCCCTTGCCGAGGTTGTCGAGCGCGCTCACCACGATGATGCGGCCCGAGTCGATGTCGACGGTTGCCTGCAGGTGGCAGGAGTTGGAACCGGACGTGGCGGCGGTGTGCGGCCACGAGCCCTCCGGCAGCACGTGCACGAACGGGTCGGTGGCGTAGGCCGCCTGCAGCGCCTCGCGCGGGTCGCCGCCGTTGAGCCGGCGGGCCGTCACCGTCGCCAGGATGCCGCGTGGCATCGGCGCCAGGATCGGCGTCATCGACAGCGTGGCCGCGCCGGTGGCCTGCTTGATCTCGGCGACGTGCTGGTGGGCGCCGACCTTGTAGGGCGAGAGGTCACCCATGATCTCGCTGGCCAGCAGGTTCACCTTGGCGTTGCGGCCGGCGCCGGAGGTGCCGGAGCTGGCGACGACCACCACGTCCTCCGGGTCGGCGACACCGGCGGCGATCAGCGGCGCGAGGGCCAGGATGATGGTCGCGGCGTAACACCCGGTGTTGGCCACCCGGTCGGAGGCGGCGATCGCCTCGCGCGCGCCGGGCAGCTCGGGTAGCCCGTAGGTCCAGGTGCCGGCGTGGCCCCCGCCGTAGTAACGCGTCCACTGCTCGGCGCTCTCCAGCCGGAAGTCGGCGCCCAGGTCGACGACCCGGATGCCCGGCGTGAGCTGGGCCGCCAGCGCCCCGGACTGCCCGTGCGGCAGCGCGAGGAACACCAGGTCGGCGTCGCTCAGCGTGGCCGCGTCGGTGCTGCCCAGTGTCAGATCGAGCCCGGCCAGCTGCGGGTGCACCGCGCTGACCCGGGAGCCTGCCTGGCTGTGCGCGGTCGCCGCCACCAGGTCGAACTCGGGGTGACCGGCGATCAGGCGCAGCAGCTCACCGCCCGCATAACCACTGGCTCCCGCAACCGCGACCCGGATGCCCATGACCTCCGCCGCCTTCCCGTGTCCGCATGAATATGCAAACCACCGTATCAACTCGCATAGTTCGGGGCAACAACGAAACACCCCGTCCCGCATCGCGGAACGGGGTGTCCTGCCCTGCTGAATAAAATGGTCAGCGCGTGGTGGCCCAGATGTTCCAGGCCTCCAGCCAATCATCCTGAGCGGCCGCGATGGCCTGGATCCGGGCGAAGTCGACGGGCCGCAGACCCTGCTGCCGATGCCAGGCGGCCTGGGCCGGACTGCTCGGCACGGCCGGCCCCAGACCGGTCCAGTAGAGCAGCGTCTCGGCGATGGCCCGCTCCCGCAGCACCGGATCGGCCCGGAACCACTCGGCCTCCCGGTCCAGCCGGGTCAGCTGGTCGAGCAGGGCTTGCACGGTCCGCCGGGCATCGGTCTCGGACTCCTCGGCCAGATCCATCTGCCGCCGGACCGCGTCGTTCCACAGGCCGGTCCAGCCGCGCGGGAGCTGCGGCCGGGGACCGCCCTCGACCTGCCAGTCGGCGTGGCCACGGGAGCTGCGGAGCACGCTGTGGACCAGGCGCACGTGGGGTTCGCCGGCCACCGGGCCGTCGTCGGGAGGCGGCACGGGATCGGCGGGGACTATGCGATCGGACTCCATGAGGCACCCCCTCGTTCGATGCCTTACACAGTCCCCGAAGAGACTCCCGCGCGGAACTCCCCCGAGCCTGTGAAGGCCGTGTGACCTGGCGCCCGCACGGCTCGGCCCGTGCCGGTGCCAGCGGTCCACCGGCTGAACCGGTGGACCGTCCCCGCGCGAGGATCGCCGCGGGGCGATGTCTGACACCGCAAGAAAAGCACGGAGCGACAACCGTCACGTCGTCGAGGGTCGGGTCAGGCGCCCGGCCGGCCCGCCTGGGCCAGGGTCACCGAGAACCATCCGGCCGGATCGGTCCAGAAGTGCCGGGTGGTGAATCCGGCGGCGGCCAGCTCGGCGGCCAGCCCTTCCCGGCGGAACTTGGCCGAGGTCTCGGTGTGCAGTTCCTCCCCGGCGGCGAAGGTGACGTCCAGCGACAGCGCCGGGATGACGACCCGCTGCTCGCTCAGCGCGCGCAGCCGCATCTCGATCCACTCGTGCTCCGGATCCCAGCGGGCGACGTGCTGGAACGCCGACGGGTCGAAGTCCGCGCCCAGCTCGCGGTTGATCACGTGCAGGACGTTGCGGTTGAACTCGGCGGTGACCCCGGCCGCGTCGTCGTACGCCGGCACCAGCACCGCCGGGTCCTTGACCAGGTCGGCGCCGATCAGCAGCCACTCGCCCTCGTGCAGCACCGAACGCAGCGCGCCGAGGAACCCGGCGCGCTCGCCGGGGACCAGGTTGCCGAGGGTGCCGCCGAGGAAGGCGATCAGGCGGTTGTCGCCGTCCGGCAGGTGCCGCAGGTGCCGGGTCATGTCGCCGACCACACCGCGGACGCTGAGCCCCGGATAGGCGGCGGTCAGCGACTCGACCGCGGCGGACAGCGCGGACGCGGAGACGTCCAGCGGCACGAACGAGCCGAGCGTCCCGTGCCCGAGCAGCGCGTCCAGCAGCAGACGGGTCTTCTCCGAGGAGCCGGAGCCGATCTCGATCAGGGTCTTGGCCTCGGTGATCCGGGCGATCTCGGCGGCCCGCTGATCGAGGATCGAGCGTTCGGTACGGGTCGGGTAGTACTCCGGCAGGCGGGTGATCTCCTCGAACAGGTCACTGCCGCGGGCGTCGTAGAAGTACTTGGGTGAGGTCCGGCGCGGGTCGGCGGTGAAGCCCGCGCGCACGTCGGCGCGCAGTTCCCGGGCCAGGTCGGCCTCGTCGAGATGGACGTCGAGCACGGTGTCTCCCTACGTCGAGAGGAGCGGGATGATCTCGACCTCGGTGGCGGTCGCGGTCACCAGCCGGTGGTCCGGGACGGCCTGCCATGCCGCCGAGGTGTCGAGCGGTTCCGAGCTGATCAGGGTGGAGTCACGGCCGGGCCGTACGGACAGCGAGTGCCCCACGGTGGTGGCGACCATCTGGCGCCCGTCGGTGAGCAGCAGGTTGAGACGGGAGCCGGGCGCCACGTCCACCAGGTCGGTGACCACGCCGGCCACCGCCTTGGCGGCGGACTGACCGGAGCGCAGCCGACCTCGTACCAGCGCCCAGAGAATCGCCGAGTCGGTGGGCGCGTCGAGCGTGAGCAGGTCGTCGACCGGGAGGTCACGGGCCAGCGCGGCGACGGCCGAAGGCCAGCCGCGGATCACGCCGTTGTGACTGAACAGCCAGCGCCCGTCGGTGAACGGCGCGGCGGCCGTCTCCACCACCGGCATGCCCACCGTCGCCGAGCGGATCGCGGCCAGCACCGCCCCCGACGAGGTCACCCCGGCGAGGACGGGCAGCGTGGTGTCGGTCCAGATCGGCATGGCACTGCGGTGCCGGACCGGAGCCTCGGCGCCGGGTGGCCACCACCCGGCGCCGAACCCGTCCGCGTTGATCGTGCCGCCGCCGCGCATGTCCCGCGGCGCCCACGCCTGCGTGGCCAGCGAGTGCGGAGGATCGAAGAGCAGCGACCGCAGCGGTACGGGTGGACCGAGGTACCCGAGGTGACGGCACATCAGCTCGCGTCCCGCGCACAGCGGAAGCCGCTGAAGATCTGCCGGCGGATCGGGTGGTCCCAGTTGCGGAACGTGGACCGGACCGCGGCCGTGTCGGTGCCGAACGAGCCCCCGCGCAGCATCCGGTAGTCGCCGCCGAAGAACACCTCGGAGTATTCCCGGTACGGGAACGCGGCGAATCCGGGATAGGGCTCGAACCCGGACGACACCCACTCCCAGACGTCGCCGATCAGCTGGTGCACGCCGAGCGGGGAGGCCCCGGCCGGGTAGGCGCCGACCGGTGCCGGGGCGAGATGCCGCTGCCCCAGGTTGGCGTGCTCGGGGCCGGGCGGGTCGTCACCCCACGGGAACCGGCGGGAGCGGCCGGTCGCCGGATCCCAGCGGGCCGCCTTCTCCCACTCGGCCTCGGTGGGCAGGCGTTTCCCGGCCCACGCGGCGTAGGCCTCGGCCTCGAAGTAGCAGACGTGCACGACCGGTTCGGCCGGGTCGATCGGTTCGATCCGGCCGAACCGCCGGTACTGCCAGCCGTCCTGGTCGCGCAGCCAGTGCAGCGGCGCCTCCAGACCGGCCGACTGCCGGTGGGCCCAGCCGCGCTCGCTCCACCAGCGCTCGTCGTCGTAACCGCCGGCATCCATGAAGGCCAGGTAGTCACCGTTGGTCACCGGGGCGGCGTCGATCCAGAACGCCGGCACGTCCACCCGGTGTGCGGAGCGTTCGTTGTCCAGGGCCCAGGGCTCGGTGTCCGTACCCATGGTGAAGGTCCCGCCCTTGATCAGGATCTCCCCGGCCGGGATCGCGACCGCGGGTGGCGGCGGTGGCGCGTGCAGCACCGGCGCACCGGTGCGGAGCTGGTGGGTCGCCAGCATCGTCTCGTCGTGCTGCTGCTCGTGCTGCAGGATCATGCCGAAGGCGAAACCGCCGTCGACCAGGCGCTCCGACGAGTCGAACCGGACCCGGTCCAGCACGTCGAACACCTTGTCCCGGACCTGACCGACGTAGGCGCGGGCCTCGGCCGGCTTCAGCAGCGGCAGGGCCGGGCGGTCCCGGCGGGCGTGTTTGAACGCGTCGTACAGCTCGTCGATGTCGTGGCGCACCGGATCCCGGCCGCCGACGTCCCGGACCAGCCACAACTCCTCCTGGTTGCCGACGTGCGCCAGGTCCCAGACCAGCGGTGACATCAGCGGGGAGTGCTGCCGGGTCAGATCGTCGTCGTCGACCGTCTCGGTGAGCAGCGCGGTCCGGGTCCGGGTTCGCTCCAGTTCGGCGGCGATGGTAAGCCGCAGGTCCTGGGTCATGCGGGGATCCCCATTCGGGTCGAGACGCCGAGACGGCGCGCGAGGATGTCGCTGACGGTGGCCCGGACCTCCGGCGGGAGCCCGGTCCGGTGCAGGTGATGACAGGCGAGTTCGGCCAGGGCCAGGGCGGAGTCGTGCACCTCGCGGTCGGCGAGCCCGGACCGGGCCGCCTGACTCCACCGGCCGGCCGCCGGAGCGGCCAGGTCCCGGGCCCGGTCAGTGAGGGTGTCGTCGGCGAGCAGCGTGACGATCACCGCGGCCGGGGCGATCCACTCGCCGGGTGGCTGGGTGTCCAGGTAACGGACCTCCAGATAGCCCCGTGGGCGTACCGGCGGGAAGAGGGTGCCCAGGTGGTAGTCCAGGTCGCCGATCGTGGGCGAGCCCTGGGCGATCCAGTCCCGGAACGTCATTCCGCGGGGCGCGTCCCAGTTCCCGTCCGGCCGCCGGATGCAGAGCAGTGGGGCGTCCACGGCGTACTCCGCCCAGCTCAGGGCCGGGTCGTCGGTCTGCGGGACCGGATCGGTGCGGTGGGTGTCGATGCCGTACCAGGCGGCCATCCGGGCCGAGGCCCAGCCGTCGCGTGGCGAATTGGCGAACAGGGCCAGCAGCGGCGGCCCGATCTCGTTCAGTGCGGCCCAGCGAGCCGGCAACTGGTTGCTCTCCCCCGCGTCGAGGCAGACCTGGAAACCGGCGGTGCCGCCCATCATGGTGCGGCCGGCCTGGTTGAAGATGCGTTCCATGGCCGCGTAGCGGGGGGTGTCGAGGATCCGGCGGGGTTCCCGGTGCGGGTCGAGGGCCCGCTCGCCCATCTCGATTCCGGCTCGTCTCAGCAGGCCGGCGAGGACTTGCTGGTCCGCGGTGACCGCGGTGTGCAACTCGGTCAGGGAACCCGCCGGGGCCGAGGAGATCTCGACCTGGCCACCGGGTTCGACGGTGACGGCGCCGCCGCCGGGCAGCGGCACCGGATGCGGATTGCCGAGAGTGACCGGGGCGTGTGCCCCGAGCGCCTCGGCCAGCTCACCGGGCCGCAGGTACGCGGACGGGTCAGCGGTGCGGTGGGTGGTCCACTCCAGTTCGGCGCCGACCGTGCGGGGCGGACCGGTCTTGAAGCAGATGCCACGTATGTGCTCGATCGCGTCAGCGGCCCTTCGCAGGACCTGATCAGCTGAACCCATGCTCTCCCTCAACTACCTAGGGTGATATATAGACTCCACTGAGTGCGGCTCCTCGACGACAGTACTCCGCGCCCGGCTGATTCGCCTCTTACCCGAGATGAAAGTTCCGGAACCGGGACGGGGTGCCGGAACCGGTTCCGGACTGGAAGACTCCTCACCGTTCGTTCATCTTCACCGCCCTCGGGAGAAGCGCATGCCCTTGCCATATCAGGACCCCACGCTGGACGTATCGGCACGTGTGGAGGACCTGCTGGGCCGGATGACGCTGCCCGAGAAGGTCGGCCAGATGTTGCAACTCGACGCCCGGCTCGACCTGCCCGAGATCGTCCTCGGCAAGCTCGCCGGATCGATCCTGCACACCTCCCCGCCGAAACTCGTCGAAGCCGCCGAACTGGTCGCCCGGACCCGGCTGCGGATCCCGCTGATCACCGCCGAGGACTGCATCCACGGCCACGCCTTCTGGCCCGGCGCCACCGTCTTCCCCACCCAGCTCGCGATGGCCGCCACCTGGGATCCCGCCCTGGTCGAGCAGGTCGGCCGGGCCACCGCCGTGGAAGCCTCCGCCACCGGCGTGCACTGGACCTTCTCCCCCGTCCTCTGCATCGCCCGCGACCTGCGCTGGGGACGAGTCGACGAGACGTTCGGCGAAGACCCGTACCTGATCTCCGAACTCGGCGCCGCCATGATCCGCGGCTACCAGGGCGACGGCCTCACCGACCCGACCGCGATCCTGGCCACCGCCAAACACTTCGCCGGCTACTCCGAGACCCAGGGCGGCCGGGACGCCAGCGAGGCCGACATCAGCCGGCGCAAACTGCGCTCCTGGTTCCTGCCGCCGTTCGAACGCGCCGCCCGGGCGGGCTGCCGGGTCTTCATGCTCGGCTACCAGTCGATGGACGGCGTGCCGATCACCGCCAACAAATGGCTGCTCAACGACGTGCTCAAGCAGGAGTGGGGCTTCACCGGCACCCTCGTCACCGACTGGGACAACGTCGGCCGGATGGTGTGGGAACAGAAGGTCTGCGCCGACCACGCCGAAGCCGCCACGGTCGCCGTCCAGGCCGGCAACGACCTGATCATGACGACGCCGGGGTTCTTCGAGGGCGCACAGGAAGCGGTCCGGCGGGGGTCACTGTCCGAGACCGAGATCGATGCGGCCGTACGGCGGATCCTGCGCCTGAAATTCGAACTCGGCCTGTTCGAGAACCCGCGCACCCCGGACGCCGAGCGGCAGCGGGAGGTCATCGGGTGCGCCTCGCACGCCGAGTTGAATCTCGAGGTCGCGCGCCGGTCCCTCGTACTGCTGCGCAATGAGGGTGTTCTACCTTTGACCTCACCCGGTCGCATCGCCCTCCTGGGGCCCAACGCCGACGACGTGTCCGCGCAGCTCGGGGACTGGGCCGGAGACTCCGGGCAGGTCGACTGGCTGCCGGAAGGGCACCCGCGCTCGCTGACCACCACCGTCCTCGACGGGCTCCGCGCGGCGCTGCCGGCCGGATGGGAGCTGGACTTCGACCCGGCCGTCGAGATCGAACGGCTCGTGCCCGACCCCGAGGGCGAGACGTTCCCGGACGGGCAGCCCCGGCCGCCGATCTCGCAGGGCATCCCGGCCTCGCCCGGCCGCCTGGCCGCCGCCGCGGAACTCGCGGCCGCCGCCGACTACGCGATCGTCGTCGTCGGGGACACCGTCAACCTCACCGGCGAAGGCAAGTCCACCGCCACCCTGGAACTGCAGGGCGGGCAGATCGCGCTGCTCGACGCGGTCGCCGCCACCGGCACGCCGATGATCGTGGTGCTCCTCGACGGCAAACCGCACGCCCTGCCGCCGTCCGCCCTCGGCGCCGCGGCGATCGTGCAGGCGTTCAACCCCGGCATGCGCGGTGGACAGGCCATCGCCGAACTGCTGTTCGGGATCATCGAACCGAGCGGGCGGATGCCGATCTCGGCCGCCCGGCACGCCGGGCAGCAGCCGATCTTCTACAACCAGGTGCGGGGGCAGCACGGGACGCGGTACGCCGACCTCAGCCAGGATCCGCTGTTCGCCTTCGGGGAAGGGCTCAGCTACACGACCGTGACCTATGACGGGCTCAGCATCGAGGAACCCGGCGTCGCGGTCGACGGGACGGTTCGGGCCACCGTGCGGCTCACCAACACCGGGAGCCGGGCTGCGCTGGAGACCGTACAGGTCTACGTCAGCGACCTGGTCACCAGCGTGACGTGGGCGAGCCGGGAGTTGAAGGCGTACCGGCAGGTGGTCGTCGCACCCGGCGAGAGTGTCACGGTCGAGCTCTCGGTGCCGGCCGCCGATTGCACCCTGGTCGACGCTTCGGCGACCCGTGTCGTCGAGGCCGGCGACTTCGAGCTGCTCGTCGGGCCGGACTCCCGGCCGTCGTCCCTGCTCTCCGCCAAGTTCCGGATCTCCTGACGGGTTACCTGTCCTGGATCTCCTCACCGCCGGCCGGTCCTGGATCTCCTTACGGCTGCGGGCGTCGTGGTTCGCTTCTTACGGCTGCGGCGTCGTCGTCGTTCGCTTTGCGGCGGCTACCCGGCGTGTGGTGAAACCCAGCCTCGTGTAGGTGGCGACCGCTGCCGTGTTCCAGTGGTCGACCACCAGGGCCACCCGTTCCCGGTCGGTGAGCAGCTCGTTCGCGGTGAAGGCGCAGATCGCGGCGCCCCATCCGCGGCCGCGCGCCGACGGCCGGGTGGCCACACCCGACATGAAACCGATCTCCGGAGTCGACCAGGCCTCGGCGGCCACCGTCACCAGCCGGCCGTCCTCGTCCCGGATGCCGGCCCAGCGGCGCACGTCCGGATCACCCGGGCGGGCGTACGACTCCGGGTAGGCTGCCTCGATCAACTCGACGATCTCCGGGGCGGCCCCGGCCTCCAACCATCCTGGTTTTTCCTCGTTGCCGGGTTCTGTGGGCGATTTTGTGGACGTTTTTGTGGGCGGCGACTTCACCGGGGTCGTCGTCTCCATCCAGGCGAATCGGGCGCTCACCTCCAGCTCCGGCAGCCGGGCCACCACCTCGGTGATCAACTCCTCGGTGCCGAACGGGCGGAACGTCTCCCCGGTCCCGGCCAGCACCTCCCGCAGCAGATCCGCGACCGCCGCCGGCTCGCCGTCGATCACCAGACGATCCCAGTGCGCCAGACCCGGGGCCTCGACGACCACGGCGCCCGGACGCTCCCATCGGCGTGCGCCCCTCGCCCGCGACGCCCACCGGATCAACGGGCCATCCATCTCGATCATGGGCGTCATGCTGCCATTGACCTCGTCTGGCATCCTCGGCCCGGTGCCGAAGCGTCCCTCACCGACCACCGTCGCCAGCCGCGCCACCGCCCTCACCCGGGCCGTGACCAGCCGCGTCACCGCCCTGTCCCGGGTCGTGACCAGCCGCGTCACCGCCTTTTCCCGGCTCTTCACCGCGCGGCGGCTCCGTCGGCTGCTCGTGGTGGGCACGCTCGGGGTGGCCCTCGCGGTGGGTGTCGCCTTCGGGTGCGCCCAGTGGGTCCGGTCGGCGGCCGACGGTCACATCTACGACGCCGCCTCGGTGCCGGCCGCGCCGGTCGCCCTGGTCCTCGGCGCGCAGGTCGGAGCGGACGGTCAGCCGTCGGCGTTCCTGGCCGCCCGCCTGGAGATCGCCCGCCAGCTGCTGGAAGCCGGCAAGGTCAAGGCGATCCTGGTCTCCGGCGACCACGGCGCCTGGGCGTACGACGAGCCCGGCGCCATGCAGAACTGGCTGGTGGCCCGCGGAGTCCCCGCCGACCGGGTGGCCCAGGACCACGCCGGCTTCGACACCTACGACTCGTGCGTGCGGGCCAACAAGATCTTCGGCGTCCGCGAGGCCATCGTGGTCACCCAGGACTTCCACCTGCCCCGGGCGGTGGCCCTCTGCCGGGGCCAGGGCATCGACGCCACCGGAGTGGGCGACTCGACGGTCCGGGTCTTCAAGCAGATGTGGCTACGCGGCGAGGTCCGCGAATACGGCGCCGCGGTGAAGGCAGCCGCCGACGTCCTGACCGCCCGCGACCCGATCTTCCTGGGCCCGTACGAGACAAGCGTCGACCAGGCCGTGAGCCGAGGCTGACCGCCCTCCATCCCGCCCGCTCCGCCCGCCCTGGCCCTCCTGGCCCTCCTGGCCCTCCTGGCCCTCCTGGCCCCGCGACCTTGCCGGCCGCTCGGCCTTCCCTGCCCTTCGGTCTTCTCGCGCAGGGGTGGTGCGGCCGTCTCCTCGTCGGCGGTCGCCTCGATCTCAGGACATCAGGTGGGCGGTCCGGCCGTGCATGATCAGGGTCTCGGCGGTTCCGGAGATCGTTCCGGCGTGCCAGACGTGCTGGTGCGGTCCGATCGTCGCGAAGCCCAGGCGGTGGTAGAGCCGGATCGCCCCGGCGTTGCCCACCTCGACCTCCAGGGTGATCTCGGTGCGTCCCCGGGCCGCGACCAGGCTCGCGACATGCCTGATCAGACCGGTACCGATCCCCCGGCCACGCCGATCCGGCCGGACCTCCAGCGCATAGAGCAACGGTCGCACCGGATCGTCACAGCCGCCGCTCCACCGGATACTGACGATCCCGGCCGCACCCGCACCCGGATCCGGCAGGTCGGCCACGAGCAGCACCTCCTCGCCCGCCCGGGAGAGGATCAGGCGCCGGTCGAAACGGTCCGGGTGCGGCCAGAAGGTCAGCACCGCCGCCCGGTCGTCCGGTACCGCGTCGCGGATCACCAGGCCACCGGGCACGGTTCCTCCGTCAGAGAAGGTCGGCTGCGAGACTCACCCGCAGGTAGGCATCGGCCCAGGCGTGGGCGGTCTCCATCCCCGGGTCGGGGCTGAGCCGCGCGGACAACTCGTCGAAGGCCGAAGCCACCCGATGCAGCCCGACCCGATTCAGCGAACCACGGGCGGTGTCCAGCCGTGCGGCATAACCGGGTGGCAGATGAGCGAGCCCGCTGTGCGCCGCCTCAGCCAGCGCCTCCCGAGCCGACGCGACCACCGCCGCCAGCACATCAGTGGTCTCGTCATCAACCGGAACGACACCACCACCAGCACTCCCGACACCCGCGGCCGCCCCCAATCCCGCCCCGACGGCGTCACCGACCGACGTCCCATCCCCCGCAGCAGGGACCGAACCGTCCTCAGGAGCATCCCCCGTTGCCGGAACCGAGCCGTCTTCCGGAACCTCTCCCGCCGCCAGGTCCGCAACCGCCTCCGGGCCATCCACCGTCGCCGGGCCCGGATTCGCCGCCGGGCCACCGTCCCCCGCCGGGACGGGATTCACCCCCGCGTCGCCTTCTCCCGCCGGGACCGGACTCGCCTCCGGGTCGCCCTTCCCCGCCGGGGCCGGGACGGACTCCGCGTGTGGGGCGAGGAACGGTGGCAGGTCTGGGCCTCCGGGCAGGGACATGGCGGGGAACGTGTCCGGGGATTCCAGGTCGGGGACCACCGGTGGGCCGTCGGCGGCGATCGCGTAGGGGTCGATGACCAGGGATCCGCCGCTTCGGTGGACGGTTCCGGCCACGAAGCGGGGGCGGCCCCGGGCACCGAGCAGGGCCGCGGCCACCGCGTCCAGGCGGGCCGGGGCCACCGACGTGTGGGTGGCGGTCACCGTGGCCTGGTTGCCGTGGGTGTCGCGGATCTCCACCGTCAGCCGCTGGGCACCGGGCTCGTAGTGGCTCCCGCCCACCTCGGCGATCTCCAGCACCCGGACCAGATCCGCCCGGACCCGGGCCCGGACCGGCCGGGGTGGCATGGCGTCCAGCTCGGCGGCGAGCTTCGCGTAGTCCCCCACCCGCAGACCGGGCGGCAGATGCTCCCAGGCGCCGGACGAGACCGTCACCGTGGACTTCGCGACCCGGCTCGCGGTCAGGCGCACCGACCGGCTGGCGCTCCGGACCGCCGACTCGGTCACCAGGGTTCCGGCGGCCAGCGCGGCGACCGTCGCTCCGGCCAGGCGCCGCTTCGACAGGGCCGGGCCGTCGTCGGGGCCCGGCCACTGCCGGTGCGACACCAGGACCACACCACTGGCCGCCTGACCGTGGAAGATCTCCACCCGGCGTTCGTCGTCGATCGCGGTGACCCGGGCGCCGAGCCCGTCCAGGCGTACCCGCCGCAAAGGGGTTTCCGCTGCCTCCTCCGAACCGAGAACCCGGGAGCGAACCGACACGCCGCCACCCGCGGTGACCGCACGGTGCCGGGCGAACAGCTCGGCGATCAGGTCGGCGAGAAGCTCCGGGGAGTAGCGGGCGCCGCGGTCCCGGTAGGCGGCGAGCTGACCGGCCAGTTCGGTGGCGGCGTCCAGCGGCCAGCGCAGGCCGTTCTTCTCCAGGGCGGTGATCTGGCCGGTGGCCATGGCGGCCAGCCCGGCGCCCGCGTGCACGGCACCGGCCCGCAACACCTCGGCGGCGAACTCCACCACCGACTCCAGCCCGGAACCGGAACCCGCGGCCACGGCCCGTGACCCGCCGACGTCGACCACCAGATCGCCGGCGTCCGGCTGCTGCTCGTCGGCGGCCCGGAACGCCCACACGGCCAGGGCGATCACGTCGTCGCGGACGCCCGCCTTGGCATCGGTGTGCACATACCCCAGGTCGTTCGGCACCAGGAACCGGACCGTCGCCGCGGGCAACTCGGCCACCGGAACCGGTCCACGCCGGATCCGGGCGGTGTATCCGCCCCGTTCCGCCCGGCGAGCCGCGTCGACCAGCCGCGACCCGATCCGTTCGATCAGATCAGCGTCGGTGAAAGCACCCGGCGACCACGATCCGGCACCGGCCGGCCCGGCACGGCCCGACTCGGCAGCGGTCGGCCCGGCGGGGGCCGACTCGGCCGAGGTCGTCTCGGTCGCTCCCTCGGTGGCGGTTTTCCCAGCGACGCCTCCGGCAGCAGTCTTCCCAGCTACGGCTCCGGCTGAGGTATTCCCGGCGACAGCTCCGACGGCGGTCTTCCCGGCTACGGCTTCGGCTGAGGTCTCTCCGGCAGCGGCTCCGGCGGCTTCCCCGGATGCGGCATCCGTGGCTGCGGCTTCCGTGGCGGCTGGCGCCGACTCGGCGGCGGGTTCCCGCTGGTAGGCCAGGATCAGGCCGATCAGGTGGCGGCACACTCCGGATGCCCCGCACGAGCAGGTGCCCCGGTCCAGGCCGCCACCGGGAAGCGCGGTGCGAACCCCGTCGGCCCAGTCGGCGACGACCGTGTTCTCCTCGGCGGACAGCTTCGGGGCGTCCCGCTCGACCTCACGGGCGGCCCGCTTCACCAGCCCCCGGTTGGCGAGGGCAGCAAGCGCGCCGTCATCGAGAGCAAGCAGATCAGGCCGGACGGGCAGGCTCATCGCGACACCTCCGCTGCGCTCCGGCCTCGCGACAAGGCATTCCAGACTTCTTTGCGGTACGCCTGCCCGCTGCCCTGTACCTGACCCGCTGATGGCTGACCGGCGGCTGGTGGCTGACCCACGGCTGATGGCTGACCCGCGGCTGGTGGCTGGCCGCCTCGTGACGGGGCGCGGCCCCGCTTCGGCCCGCTCATCGGCCGATCCTCTCGGCGACGAATGCGGCCAACTCGCCCGGGGTCATCGCGCCGACCCAGGCGCCGACGTCGGCAAGCCGTTGCGCGCAGGCCCGGTCGAACGCCGGATCCGCCTGCTCGTCGAGAGCCGCCAGACCGAGAACGATCGTGCCCTGCTCGACGAGTTCCCGAACCGACCGCACCAGGGCCGCCTCCGATCCGCCCTCGTAGAAGTCGCTGATCACCGCCACGATCGTCCGCCGGGGCTGCTCGACCAGCTGGGCGGCGAACCGGACCGCGCGCCCGATGTCCGTACCGCCGCCCAGTTGGGTCTTCATCAGAAGCTCGACGGGGTCACTGACGTCGGAGGTGAGGTCGACGACGTCGGTGTCGAAAGCGATCAGATGAGTACGAACCCCGGGCAGCCCCCACAGGCAGGCCGCCGTGACCGCCGAGTGGATCACCGAGTCGAGCATCGACCCGGACTGGTCGACGAGCAGGATCACCTGCCACTGGGTGAGCTGGCGCCGGGTCCGGGACGCGAAGTACGGCGTCTCGACATAGATCCGCTGCTCATCCGGCCGGTAGTTGCCAAGATTGGCCCGGATCGTCCGTCTCGGATCGAAATCACGGGCCTGTTTGAACCGGCTGGACCGCCGGGACCGGGCACCGGAGAAACTCTGCCGGACCTCGGTGGCGAGCCGTTCCATCAGTTCCCGGACGACCTGCTCGACGATCCGCCGGGCCAGCCGCAGCACCTCCGGGTTCATCAGGTGCTTGGTCCGGAGCACGGCGCGCAGCAGTGACGGGTTCGGCTCGATCCGTTCGAGCACTTTCGGATCGGTGACGATGTCGTCGATCTCGTACCGTTCGACGGCGTCCCGCTGCAGCCGCTCCACGGTCTCCTTCGGGAACAGCCGGGTGATGTCGTCGAGCCAGTCGACCGTGGTGATCTGCGACTCGCCGGAACCACCCTGCCGCCGCCGGATGTCACGCCGGTCCAGCTCACCGTCCCGGCCGTACAGCCAGTCCAGGGCCGCGTCCCGGGCACCCGCGTCACCGGACAGACCACCGAGACTGCCACCGGCGGGTTCCCCCAGAATCAGCCGCCACCGCTCCAGCCCGGTGTCACTCATGACGCCTCCCCCGCGCTGACGAGCCCGGCGCGCACGAGCCGCCGTTCGATGGATTCGTCCAGGGCCATCCCGGCCGCCACGGTCCGCGGATCGACGGTGGCCCGCATCAGATCCCGACCCGACCCGGCCAGCCCACGCCGCGCGAGCAGCCGATCGCCGATGGCCTCCCGCTCCCGAGGCGGGAAGTATCCGAAGGCCTGCCGCAGAGCCGGCAACGCGACCAGGAAGTCATCACCCCCGAACCCGCCGATCAGATCATCGAGCAGGTCAAGAATCCCGCCGGGCGCCAGCACCGGTTCCCGGGCCACCCCGAACAGCCCCGCCAGCCAGTCCCCCGCGGTCCCAGCCGCAAAGGCCCCCCGGACAGCCTGCTCCGGAGCCGGAAACGTCCCACCCCCGACAGCCGGACCAGAGCCAAGATCATCCGCCGGTACGCCGACAGCCAAAGCAGACGCCCCGACGAACGGCGCGGCAGTGGGCGAAGCAGACGCGGCGCTGATGGCCACGGCAGGCGAGGCAGCAGGCGAGACCGCCGCAGACTCGGCCGAGGACGTGGTGGCGGAGGGCGCGGCCGGGGTGGCCGAGGTGGTGGCCTCGAGGATGGTGAGGGCCAGGAGGGTTCGGCCCAGGCCGTAGAAGGCGCCTCGGAGGTCTGGTGGGGCGGCTCGGTCGGCGGCGATGCGGCCGGCCACATCGATTGCGGCGGTACGGTCCACGCCCACCGGGACGGCGTGCAGTGCGGCGTCGCGTACCGCTACGACCGCGGCGATTCTGTTTCGGTCGGCGGGGGCGCCGGGTGCGTGCCAGCCCTCGGCCAGCCACAGGATGCGCCTGGTCGCGGCGGCGATCACCGTGCCCAGGGTGTCGCTGCCCGCGGTGCCGAGCAACCGGTCGTGCCGCCACAGGGCCAGCGTGACCGACAGGACCCGGCCCAGCTCGGTCACGTCGCTACCGGCGGCCACACCACGCTCCAGTAGGGCGGGGACGTCGGCGCCGAGATCGGTGACCCCGCTCAGCGCTGCGTCGAACAGGGCGTCGGCGAGGCCGGCCAGGTTCCCGGCCGCACCGGCGATGCGCTGCGTGATCAGGGTGGCGGTGGCGGCCTCCAGCGTCGGGCCGTAGCCGCCGGCCTCGATCAGGGCGGCGAGCCGGTGCTCGTGCACGCTGATGGTCCATTGTTCCCGCAGCACCGGGTCGATGCCGGTGGCCGGCCCGGTGTCCCGGCGGAAACCCGGCACCCCCAACACCCGGAGACGATGCAGGGCCCGGCTGACGGTACGCCCGTCTGCCTCGGTGAGATCGGCGGTGTGTTCGCCGGGTTTGTCGAGGCGGTGGCGTTCCAGCTCGGCGGTGGCCGAGTGGACCAGCGGCGGCAGCGGGGTGTCCGGGTGCAACCGCCCGACACGTTCGCCACTGAGCGCGGCGGTCATCTCGACCACGGCCGGATGCTGCCCGGCGCTGACGGTACCCCGCACCGCCCATGGGAGCGGAACCTCCAGCGCTTCACTGATCAGCGCGGACGCCAGCCCGTCCAGGATGTCGACCCGCGCCGGCCGATCGTGCCCACGCAGCAGCGCGAGAGCTTCGGCCCCGGCCCGGGCGGCGATCAGATCAGCCGTGGAGACGGGTTGCCCCCGCTTCCGGAGACGCCCGGCGACAGCGCTGACGAGATACCGCCCGGCGTCCTCCGGCCCGCTCTCCCAGAGCCGCTGGTAGTACTCCGGCGACGGCATCCCCGACTGGTATCCCCCGAACGCGTCCAGCCGCCGGAACGAGTAGGGCACCAGATAACTGCCGGCCGTGGCCCCCTCCGGAGGAGCGGGAATCTCCGGCCACACCACATCCGCCACCGCCAAGGCACGACCAGCACCGTCAGCGTCCGTGGAGGTGGAGGTGGAGGTGGAGGTGGCCCCGCCCGGCAAGGAGGAGGAAGGGGCAGCCTCACCCACCAAGGAGGGACCAGAGGTGGTCCCGGGCGTCGGGGAGGGGGGTGCGGAGGTGCCGGAGGAAGCGGAAGGGGCGGAGGGGGCGGAAGTGGCCAGGCGGAGCAGGGCCGGGCGGTGGAAACCGCCGACCACGGCCACCACCGGGCGGTCGCCGGCGGCCTGGCAGGCGGCTCGGAGCCAACCGGCCATGTACGCCTCGCGGGCCGTGTCGGACGGGCCCGCCTCGGTGTCGCCGCGGATCAGGTCGAAGTAGGCGGTCAACCTGTCCTGCAGGCCGTCCGCGGGCGCCATCTCCACGACGTGGTCCCACAGGGCGTCGCTGTTGTCGACGCCGAACTCGGTGCACAGGCGGTCGACGGCCTCGACATAACGCAGCTCGGCGTCGGCGTACCGGTTGTCGCGGTCGGCGAACGCCTCGTGCCAGGCCGGCAGGTCGATGAAGCGGAGCTCGGCCCCGCACTCGCGGCCGGCCCGCAGCGCCTCCCACTCGGGGGAGTATTCGCAGAACGGCGACCACGAGCCGTGCCGCCGCCGGTCGTCGAGGTAGCTGGTGAAGACCGCCACCGGCAGGTCGTGGCCGAGCTGGAGCTCACCGATCCGCTCGTTCATGTCGGCGGGCCCCTCGATCAGCACGTACGCCGGCCGGAGCGCGGCGATCGTGGAACCGACCAGCCGGGCACAGGCGGGGCTGTGGTGCCGGACCCCGATGACGGTGAGGTTCATCCGCCGGGCAGTTCCCGCCGCGCGTCCCGCAGCTCACGCCACTGCGGGCCGGACCGCCACGAGGTGTGCTGTTCCAGGTAGCGGCGCAGTTTCGCCAGGTCTTCCGGGCTGTCCTTGGCAGCGGTGCCGGCCAGGCAGGAGACCAGGTCGGCGGTGGTCCCGGCGGTCCCGTTGAGGAACCAGCCGCGCAGCCCGACGGCGTGCGCGACCGACACCGCCTCGGCGGTGCTCATCACGGACGACAGCTTCTCCATCTCGTCGCCGCGCCCGGTGCGCCCGGTCCGCAGCTCCCGAAAGGCCGTGACCAGCACTTCGAGTACGTCCCGGCGAGGCGGCGCGGTGACCCCGGATCGGCGGAGCAGCGCCCCGGCCTCGGCTTCGACAAGCGCGAGCTCGGTGTCGAAGTCGCCGATCGGGAAGACCGTCTCGAAGTTGAAGCGCCGTTTCAGCGCCGAGCTCATGTCGTTGACACCACGGTCCCGGGTGTTCGCGGTGGCGATGATGTTGAAACCTTCCCGGGCGAACACCATGCTCTCGGCGCCGGGCAGCTCAGGCACCGCGAGGACCCGGTCGGAGAGCGGCGAGAGCAGGCAGTCCTGCACTTCCAGCGGGCAGCGGGTGATCTCCTCGAAGCGGACCACCTTGCCGCGGGCCATGCCCTGCAGCAGCGGCGCCGGGACCAGCGACCGCTGGGTCGGGCCCTCGGCGACGAGCAGGGCGTAGTTCCACGAGTACTTGATCTGGTCCTCGGTGGTGGCCGCGCCGCCCTGGATGGTCAGGGTCGAGTCGCCGCTGACGGCAGCCGCGAGCAGCTCGGACAGCAGCGACTTGGCGGTGCCGGGCTCGCCGACCAGCAGCAGCCCGCGGCTGGTGGCGAGGCTGACCAGGGCCCGGTCGATGAGCGACGGGTCGCCGACGAACTTGCGGGTGACACCGAGTTTCTCGTCGCCGACGACGAACGCGCGGGCGGCCCGCAGGCTGAGCGCCCAGCCGGGCGGGGTGGGCGCGTCGTCCGCGGCCCGGAGCCGGGCCAGCTCGTCGGCGTAACGCACCTCAGCCGGTGGCCTCTGCACATGATCGGCCGAAGCCGCCGCAGCCACCGAAGGAGAGGCGGAGGACGAGGCAGGAGCGGGGGAACGGGTCACGGGAGCACCTCGGAGAGTTCGCGCAACGCCTCGGCGGCGGTGATCGGGTCGAGTTCACTGATGTGGTCGTCCTGGCCCGGGCGGGACCAGTGGTCGGCGGCGGACGGCGCGACGAAGATCGCCTCGATCGTCTGGTCGCCGAGGATATCCACCGCGCCGACCGGGATGCCGGGGTCGATGGCGACGACCAGATGCCGGGCGCCGGGCACGTCGCGCTCGAACCAGTGCTGCACCCCGGCGTCCTGGGGCCGGCCACGCCGCCATCCGCGTCGTTCCAGCCCGAGCAGGGTGGTGCTGGGCGCGGTCCGGCCGACCAGGCCGGCGGCGCGCTCCCGGGTGAGCGGCTCGGTGCCGCGGCCGAGTTGCTCGAAGGGCTGGAGGATCTCGTAGTCGGCGAACAGCTCGGCCCAGGTGGTCAGCTCGGCACTGAGATGCAGCGGATGACCGATCCCGATCAGCGCATCGCCGGGCAGCGTGACGATCTCGTCGGCGCTGTCGGCCAGGGTGCCGTCCTCGGCGAGACGCAGCCCGCCCAACGGCTGCCCGCTCTGGTCGAACCGCACCCAGACCAGCCGCCGGACCAGGTGCCGCAGCAACGGGTGCCCGGCCAGGAACTGCTGGAAGTCGGCGCCGCTCCACCGCCGCTGATCGGCCATCGCCCGCTCCAGGCGGCGCACCTGGTCGGTGGCGATCGCCCGGACGTCCTTCTTCAGGGCGGTGAACCGCTGGTACGCCTCCGGGGCGAGGACCGGGTCGTCGGTCGTACCCGGCTTGGGAAGGGTTTTGAGTTTCTTGCCGGCCGCGTCGGTGACGTAGGGCTTGAGCTGCTCGTCGAAGCCGACGGTGAAGGTGCGCCGCCCGTAGTCGAGGGTGAGGCCGCCGCCCTCGCCGAGACCCAGGTCGGGCACCAGACGATCGGCGAGCTCCTCGGTGCTGAGGCCGAGCCCGGCGGCCAGCTCGGCGATCTTCTCCTCGGCGCGCTCCTTCAGGCCCTTGAACTTGACCTTCTGCGCGATGCCGTGCAGATACATCAGGGCGACGTCGGTGCCGATGGCGGCGAGCACGTCGAGGCCGGTGACCGCGCGGGTGTGGCCGCCCTCGCCGGGCCAGGCGCGGATCACCGGGGCCAGCCGCCGGACCGTCTCGTCGTCGCCGAGCAGGCCGAGGGCGTCGAGCGGCCAGCTCGCCTTGGCCGGGTGCCCGGCCTCGCGCCACTCGGTGAACAGCGCCCAGGCGAACTCGGCCAGGCCGGCCGGCTCGCACTCGGCGGCGACCACGATAAGCCCCGGGTAGACGCTGTCCAGGCGGGACAGGGCAAGCATGGTGAGCAGGTGCCGGACCGCGCCGGCGGGCAAAGCGCCGCGGCCGCCGGTGAGGCGGACCGGCGGCAGCACCGCCGGGTTGGCCCAGTCCGGGACCGGCGGGATCGTCCTGGGCAGGATCGTCACCGGGTCGACGGCCAGGATCTCCTCGGCGGCGGCGACGGTCTCCGGGCCGTAGCCCGCGGCGGCGGTGCGGACCTGGTCGCGGGGCAGCGCCCGGAGCGCGGCCTCGGCCTCGGTGCGGGCCTTGCCGGTCTTCCCCACGGCGACCGGGAGCAGTGCGCGGGCGGCGAAGGCGGTGTGCCGGGCGAACCAGGCCTGGGCGGTGGTGCGGATCGCCCGGGACCGGGGGAGCCAGCCGGCCATCAGCAGCGCCACCTCGGCGGTGGCGACCGGCAGCAGGATCGGCGCGCCCTGGGCCGGGGACCGGCCGGCCAGCGCGACCAGGGTCGGGACGGCGTCGAGCTGGTAGCGGGCGAGCAGCTCGGGGCCCCAGTCGTCGAGGAAGTAGGCCCGCTCCGGCTGCCACCCGGCGATCCGGGGCCGGGTCAGCTCGTCGGGGCCCCGGAGGAAGAAGAACGTCTCGCTCCACGGGTCGGAGCGGCTGGTGCCGAAGTCGGCGACGATGGTGGCCCAGTCGTCGGAGCCGCCGTGCCGGGCCGCCCAGGAGTCGTCGCCCCAGCTCTCGCGCTCGCCCGGCTGCCAGACCACGCTGCCCGGATCGTCGCTGCTCAGGCCGGTGACGACGAGCGGTCTGCGGACCACCGGATCGATCCAGGGCGGGGTGACCAGCAGGGGCGGCAGGTCGGCCGGGGCGGCCGCGTCGGCGCCGGCGGCGGCCAGCACGGCGTGCGCGGCGTCGAACCGGCCGGCCGCCTCGTCGGTGAGCAGCGGCCGGACCTCGCCGGCCAGGTCCGGATGGTTGGCCAGGTGGTTGCGGAGCAGCCGGTCACCGGCGGGCGCCTCGGCCAGCAGGCGCATGGCCGAGGCCGGGGCGCGGCCGGCCGAGTCGGCGATCGCGGCCGTCACGTCCGGCTCGCCGGCCCGGTCGAGCAGGGCGGTGAACGCCGCGTCGCCGCCGACCGCGGTCAGCATGGTGAGGAGCTTGCGCCGGTACTGAGCGTCGTCGACCGTCTCGTCCAGCCAGTGCGCCAGGGCCGGGGCGGCGGCCGGGCCGAGCGTGGCGGTGAAGGTGTAGATCACCTCGTTGAAGTTGAGCACCTGCCACGGATGGAGCCCGAGGGCCAGGCGGACGGCCGGGCCGGCGTCGGTGAGGACGGTGAGCATCAGGGCCTTGAGCCCGTCCCGCCCACCCAGCGCCAGCAGGGCATCGGTGATGCCGGTGGCCCAGCCGGCCTCGTCGGGGGCGATCACCGAAACGGTGACCTGTTGCGCCAGCGACGGCCCGCGCACGGCGGCCAGGGCGGCGACGACCCGCGCATACTCCTCCGGCGGGGCGACGACGGCGGCCCGCCGGAGCCGGAAGGCCATCGGCAGGACCACCCGGAGGCCGAAACTCTGGAAGTCGTGCTCCGGCACGGCCCGGGTGATCTGACGGCCGACCTCGTGGGTGCCGTGGTAGAGGGTGACCAGCTCGGCGACGGCGGCGGCCGCGAAGGGCAGACCGTGCCGCTCGCGCCACAGCTCGGTGAAGACGAGCACCTCGTCCTGCCGCCGCCACTGCAGCACGTTGGCCATCGCCTGGGCCACCACCGCGGCGCCGAGCGGGGTCGGCGCCTCGCCGGAGAGCTGAGCGTGGCCGGCCGCGGATAGATCACCGGGGGTGCGCCGGTTGCCGAGCGAGGCGCGCACGTCGCCGTCGAAGGCGGTCAGCAGGCCCTCGGCCGTGGTGACGTCGACGGCCTTGACCGCGGGGAACGCCGGGGCGTCAGCACGGCGCGGCAACAGGAACCGTTTCCACCCGGACGGCACGACGAAACTCACGGCCCACACTCCCCCGGCATCGCTCGATCGGTCGGCTGAACCCTAGCGACCCCCACCGACAAAAACCCGCAGACATCGACACTCATGGAATTCCCTATAGGGTGGGGGCAGTCGGCGCGGGCCGTGCAGGCGGCCGGCCCGCGCCGGCGCTTGCGGGAGACCACCCGTCCGTGACAGGCTCTGCGGGCGGTCGTGCGACAACGCACGATCCCCCTCGTGATGCTTTCCGAAAGAGTGACGCCAATGCCCTCGGCCCGGCCCCTCGGCCGCCGCTGACGCACGCATGCCCGGCAGGCGGCCCACGCACCGCGTTGGCAACCGTTCCTCTGGCGACAAAGGCTTTCACTCATCATGGATCTGCGCATCCAGCGTTCCGTCGTGTCCCACCTCCGTACCCGTCCGAAGGCTCTCGAGATCGGCCCGTTCGTGGCCGGGCTCGACCCGGACACCGAGAGTCCCTTCATCAACTACGCCTCCCCGGTGCCCGGCGCCCCGATCACCGCGGCCGACGTCGCCGCCCTGGTCACCGCCTTCACCGAGGCAGGTCGCAAACCCCGGCTGGAGTACGTCACCAGCTGCACGCTGGAACTCGAGGCACTGCTCCTCGGGGCCGGTTTCACCGTCGAGGTTCGCAACCAGTACCTGATCTGCACCCCGTCGACGCTCGGCACCCCGCCCGTACCGGCGGATTTCGATCTCCGGGAGCCGGAGACGGACCGGGACCGGGCCGCCGTCATCACCGCGCAGAACGAGGCGTTCGGCGATTTCTCCGGCGACCCGTCGGAGGACGCCGTCGCCCGGATGCGCCGTCATCAGGAGAACGGCGGCGTGACCCTGGGCGCCCGCACGAGAGACGGTGTCTGGGCCGGTGGCGGCCAGGCCGTCCCACCGAACGACGGCCTGAGCGAGGTCGCCGGCATCGCCGTGCGGGAGGCGTTCCGGCGGCGCGGGCTGGGCGGGGCGATCACCGCGGGCATCACCCGGCGGCTGTTCGACCGCGGCGCGGAGGTGGCCTGGCTGGAGGCGTCCGGCGACGACTCCTGGCGGGTCTACGAGCGGATCGGGTTCGTCCCGTCCGGGTACCGGCTGTACATCTCCAGGGACTGACCGGGAACCGCCCGGGTCGGGTGCGGACCGGTGCGACCATGACGCCATGACGGTCGACCACACGGTGCGGCTGCGGTTCTCCGAGGAGTCACGGGCCGCTGCCACCCACACCAACCTGTCCGCGATCCGCCTCGACGGGCGGGCGCTCTGGATCGCCGGCGACGAGACGGCGACCGTCGAACGGCTGCTCGCCGACGATCCGGAGCGCCCCACCGAGTTCGGGGCGGAGGCCCGGTTCCGCCTGGCCGATTTCGTCGATCTGCCGGGCGCCGACGCCGACGAGGAGGCGGACGTCGAGGGCCTGGCCCGGACCGGCCGCTTCCTCTGGGCGATCGGTTCGCACAGCCTGCGCCGCAAACAGATCAAGGAGCACCACGAGGGCCCGAAGGCGCTGCGCCGGCTGGCCCGGGTGGAGGGCCAGGACAACCGGCAGATCCTGGTCCGGCTGCCGATCGCCGACGTGGACGGGCTGCCCACCCCGGTCCGGGAGCTGCACGCCGACGGGGTGGTGCACCGGGCCGCGGCCCTGGGCCGGCGCGACGATCTGCGGCGGCTGCTGCGCGACGACGAGCACCTGGCCCGGTTCCTGCCGATTCCCGGCAAGGACAACGGCCTGGACATCGAAGGGATCGCGGTACGCGGGGACCGGGTCTTCGTCGGGTTGCGCGGCCCGGTCCTGCGGGGCTGGGCGTTCGTGCTGGAACTACGGCCCTACGTGCTCGACCACGACCCGACGAGGCTGCGGCTGCACCGTTTCGAGGACGGGTCGCCGTACCGCAAACACGTCCTTGATCTTGATGGTCTGGGGGTCCGCGACCTCTGCCCGATCGGGGACGACGTGTTGATCCTGGCCGGGCCGACGATGGACCTGGACGGGCCGGTGCGCATCTACCGCTGGCACGGCGCGTTCGCGGCGGAGGTGCCGACGATCGTGCGCGACGACCTGATCAGCCGGGTGCTGGAGCTGACCTTCGGCGAGGGTGACGATCACGCCGAGGGGCTGAGCCTGCTCGGCGGCGACCGGGTGCTGGTGGTCTACGACAGCCCGGCCCCGGTCCGGCTCGGCGCCGACGGCTCGGTCATCGCCGACGTGCTGAAGCTGCCCTGACAAGAAGCCGGCGTGCGGAAACTGCCCTGTGAAGGCCGGGCCACCAGGGCCCGGCCTTCACAAGAGACGGTTACGCGCCGCGCAGGGTCGCCCCGAACCGGTCGGTGGCCAGGGCCACCGCGGCGTCCCGGGCGGCGATCGTCTCCTCCGAGGTGAGGGTCCGATCCGAGGCCCGGAAGGTCAGCTTGTACGCGAGGGACCGCTTGCCCGCACCCAGCTGGGCCGACTCGTAGACGTCGAACAGCGCCACCGACTCCAGCAGCGGCCCGGCGCCCTCGGCCAGCGTGGCCCGCACCTCGGCGGCCGGCACCCCGGAGTCCAGGGTCAGGGCCACGTCGAGCAGGGCCGGCGGGAACGTGGAGATCTTCGGAGCCTCGACCACCGGGGCCTCCGGCAGCGCGTCCAGGTCCAGCTCCGCGGCCGACGTGCGCTTCGGCAGCTCCAGCGCGGCCAGCACGGCCGGGTGCAGCTCACCGGCGTGGCCCACGACGGCGTCGTCGACCAGGATCGCCGCGCACCGGCCCGGGTGCCACGGCGCGAGCTCGGCCGCGCGTACCGAGACCCGGTCCTCGGCGATGCCCGCCGCGGCGAGCGTGACGCGCGCCGCCTCGATGGCGTCCGCCCACGTCGCGGGCCGTCCCGCGCCCCACCAGCCGGCCGGGTCGATGTCGCCGGCCAGGACCACGGCGAGGTGCCACGGCTGCTCCGGGACGATCGCGTTGGCGGCCGCCCACTCGGCGTTGCTGGGCCGGCGGTCGACACCCAGGGTGGGCGGCGCGGTCGAGGTCAGGTGCGGCAGGAACACCGTGCCGGCCTCGAACAGGGCCACGTCCCGGCGGCCCCGGCCCAGGTTCCGCTTGAGGACGCCGAGCAGCGGGCCGAGCAGCGTGGTGCGCAGCAGCGGCTCCTCCTCGGACAGCGGATTGGTGAGCCGGACCGCGCTGCGGCGGGGGTCCTCGGGGGCGAGCCCGAGGGCGTCGGCGGTGCCGGGCGCGGTGAACGGGTACGACAGCACCTCGACGTAACCGTTCTCGGCGAGCGCCCGGCCGATCGACCGGCGCCGCTTCTGCGCGGGGGTGAGCCCACGGCTGGCCCCGGCCGGCGGCAGCACGCTCGGGATCTCGTTGTAACCGCCGAGCCGGGCCACCTCCTCGATCAGGTCGATCGGGGCGACCAGGTCGGGACGCCAGGTCGGCGGCACGACGCTGAGCACCTCGTCGCCGGTGACCTCGCAGCCGACCTGGACCAGGAACGAGTTGATCTCGGACGAGGTGTAGGGCAGCCCGATGAGACGCGCGGGCGCCGACGCGGGCAGGGTGAGCGCGACCGGCGCCACCACGTTGTCGACGTCCAGCACCCGCTCGTCGACGGTGCCGCAGGCGTGCTCGACCAGGATGTCGACGGCCTTCTGCAGCGCGGCGAGCGGCAGCGCCGGGTCGACACCCCGCTCCCAGCGCTTGGCGGCCTCGCTGAACAGCTTGTGCCGGCGCGCGGTGCGGCCGACCATGACCGGATCCCAGTGGGCCGCCTCGAGGAGCACGTTCACCGTGCCCTCCTGCCACTCGCTGGTCTCGCCGCCCATCACGGCGGCGAGCGAGATCGGCCCGGTCTCGTCGCAGATCACCATGTCCTCGGCGTCGAGCACCCGCGCGACACCGTCCAGGGTGGTCAGCTTCTCGCCGGCCCGGGCCCGCCGGACGACCAGGCCGCCACGGAGGCGGTCGAGGTCGAAGACGTGCATCGGCTGACCGAATTCGAGCATCAGGTAGTTGGTGATGTCGACGGGCAGCGAGATGGCCCGGATGCCGGCCTGGATCAGCCGCCGCTGCATCCACTCGGGCGACTTGGCGGCCGGATCGATGCCCCGGACCACGCGGGCCGCGAACCGGTCACAGCCGACGACGTCGTCGATCACGACCGGGTGCGGAACGTCCGCGGTCCCGGTGGGGGAAGAGACCGAGGCAGGATCGACGAAACCCACCTTGAAGTACGTGGACAGCTCCCGTGCGATGCCTCGCACGCTCATCTCGTAGCCGCGGTCCGGGGTGATCTCGACCTCGACCAGCACGTCGTCCAGCCCGACCACCGGCCGCGCATCGATGCCCGGGGTCAGCGAATCCGACGGGGGCAGCACGATGATGCCCTCGTGCTCGTCGGAGATCCCCAGCTCACGAGCCGAGCAGATCATGCCGTTGGAGTTGCGCCCGTAGGTCTTCCGCGCGCCGATCTTGAACCCGCCGGGCAGCTCGCCACCGGGCAGGATGACCACGACGAGGTCGCCCTCGGCGAAGTTCCGGGCGCCGCAGACGATCTCCTGCGGAGCGGACCGGCCGACGTCGACGGTGCAGAACCGGATCGGCTTCTTGAACCCGGTCAGCTCCTCGATCGTCAGCACCCGGCCGACGACCAGGTCACCGAGGATCGTGCCGGCCTGGTCGACGATGCCCTCGACCTCCATGCCGAGGTTCGTGAACGCCGTGTCCAGCTCCGAAGCGGTGATCCCCGCGGGCAGCTCGACGTACTCGCGCAGCCACGACAGTGACGTCTTCATCGCTTCAGGACTCCATTCCGAAGTTCGTGGTGAACCGCACGTCGCCCTCGACCATGTCGCGCATGTCGGAGACGCCGTTGCGGAACATCAGGGTCCGCTCGACACCCATGCCGAACGCGAATCCCGAGTAGACGGCCGGGTCGATGCCGGCCGCGGTCAGCACCCGCGGGTTGACCATGCCGCAGCCACCCCACTCGACCCAGCGCGGGCCGTCGCGGTGCTCGGCGAACCACACGTCGAACTCGCCGGACGGCTCGGTGAACGGGAAGTAGTGCGGCCGCCAGCGGGTCTTCGCCTCCGGCCCGAACATCTCCCGGGCGAAGTGGTCGAGGGTGCCGCGCAGGTGCGCCATCGTGATGCCCTCGTCGATGACCAGGCCCTCGATCTGGTGGAACACCGGGCTGTGGGTGGCGTCCAGCTCGTCGGTCCGGTAGGCCCGGCCGGGGCTGACCACGTAGATCGGCGGCTGCCGGTCCAGCATGGTGCGCACCTGACCGGGTGACGTGTGGGTCCGCATCACCAGGCCGGGCAGGTCCACGAAGAACGTGTCGGCGGCGCTGCGGACCGGGTTGTCCGGGCCGATGTTGAGCGCGTCGAAGTTGGCCCACTCCAGCTCCAGCTGGGGACCGTCGACGATCTCGTAGCCCATCCCGATGAAGATGTCGCCCATGTGCTCCATGAGCGTGGTCAGCGGGTGCCGGGCGCCGCGCGGGCGACGGGACCACGGCAGGGTGACGTCGACACGTTCCTCGACCAGGACGCGGGCGGCCCGGTCGGCCTCCAGCTCGGCCTGGCGGGCGTCGTAGGCGGCCTGCACGGCCTGACGGGCGATGTTGACACGCTTGCCGGCGTCGGATTTCGCGGCCGGCGGCAGCGAGCCGATCTCCCGGCGGGCCAGCGACACCGGGGAACGGTCACCCAGGTGCGCGGGTTTAAGTGCGGTCAGCGCGTCGAGGTCGGCGGCACTGGCGAACGCCTTCTCGGCCTCCGCCACAGCGCTCTCGAGCGACTCGGGCGCCAGCAGGACGGCCTGCTTCGGATCGTACGGATCGTTGCGGTAGGACATGGTAGGGCGAACTCCCTCACACCGGATAAGCCATCGGGCATTTTACGGGCGCGCGGCTGGGCCGCAGCCCGCCGGTCAGGGAGTTACGCGCAGGAGAGTCAGATCCGGCGCCCGCGACCAGCGGGCCGGATAAACAGGTATGACTCCACGCTCACCGGCCCAGCATACTCTCAGCGTTGCGCGCGGGCCGAGGCATATAGACAGACGGCGGCCGCGGCGGCCAGGTTCAGGCTCTCGGCTCCGCCGTAGATCGGGACACGAACACGCCGGTCCGCGGAGGAGAGCAGGTCGGCCGGCAGGCCATGCGCTTCAGAGCCGAACAACCATGCGGTACGGGGGGCGAGGTGCCCGCCGTCGAGCAGCGAGTCCACGTCGTCCTCGCCGGTACCGCTGGTGGCCAGCACCTGCAGTCCGTTGTCCTGCAGCAGGTCGACCACGCTCAGCGGGGAACGGACCACGTCCACGTGGAACAGCGAGCCGGCCGAGGACCGGACACACTTGCCGTTGTAGGGGTCGACGGCGTCACCGGCGAAGATGACCGCCCCGGCCCCCGCGGCGTCCGCGGTGCGCAGCACGGTCCCGGCGTTACCCGGGTCGCGGATCTCGGCGACCACCGCGACCAGCCGCGGCTCCTTGGCCAGGGCCTCACCGATCGAGACGTCGTTCTGTTCACAGATCGCGACCAGGCCCTGGGGCTGGACGGTCTCGGCGAGCGCGGCCAGGGCGTCGTCGGTGACCGGCGACAGCTCCGGGGCCTGCGCGGCCAGGTCGGGGTACCGCTCGATGGCCGCGGGGGTGGCGAACAGTTCGAGCACCGCGTCGGCGGCGAGCGCCTCACGGACGGCCTGCGGGCCCTCGGCCAGGAAACGACCCGTCTGGTCCCGGTCCCGGCGGCGTTGCAGACGGCGGGCGGCGACGATGCGGGGGGTGCGGGGCGTGAACATGGTCTCCTCATCACGAAAGCGCCTCCCGATCCGTGGACCGGGAGGCGCCTCACAAAAGTGCTTCGCGTAAGTGGAGGTCGTTCGCGACGGTGGAGACAGCCGTCGCCGGCCCGCCCTCGAGCGAACTCAAGGTAAGTCGCGAACAACCTCCATCAGGCAGCAGCCTGCTTGGGGGCGCCACCGGTGCCCTCGGCCGCGACGGCCGCACGCGCGACCTCGACGATGGCGGCGAACGCGGCCTCGTCGTGGACCGCGAGGTCGGCCAGGATCTTGCGGTCGACCTCGACCTCGGCCAGCTTCAGGCCCTGGATCAGGCGGTTGTAGGTCATCCCGTTCGCGCGGGCAGCCGCGTTGATACGGGTGATCCACAGCTGACGGAAGTCGCCCTTGCGGTCACGGCGGTCACGGTACGAGTACTGCATCGAGTGCAGCACCTGCTCCTTGGCCTTCCGGTACAGGCGAGAGCGCTGACCGCGGTAGCCGCTCGCGGTCTCGAGCAGGGTGCGGCGCTTCTTCTGGGCGTTTACCGCCCGCTTGACGCGTGCCATTTCTAGTTACTCCTTCAGGAAAAACCGGGTCAGGCGCGCGTCAGCGGCCCAGAAGCTTCTTCACACGAGCGGTGTCGGCCTTGGCCACGACGACCGTACCGGTCATCCGGCGGGTCACACGGGTGCTCTTGTGCTCGAGGTAGTGGCGCTTGCCAACCTGCTCACGCACGAGCTTTCCCTTGCCGGTGACCTTCACCCGCTTACCCATGCCGGTGTGGCTCTTCATCTTCGGCACTTGACGCCTCTTTCTGGTCTTTCCCCGCTACCAGGGGGACGGGGAAAAGCTGTTTACTCTGCGGTGGTCTCGGCCGGAACAGCGGCCTCTGCCTCGACGACATCGCCCTCGCGCGGCTCACGTGCGGGCTTGGCGCCGGCGGCGACGGCAGCAACGGCAGCGGCCTTGGTGGCCCGATGCGGAGCCAGCACCATGATCATGTTTCGGCCGTCCTGCTTCGGACTGGCCTCGACGAAACCGAGCTCCGAGATCTCCTCGCTGAGCCGGCGCAGGAGCCGGAAACCCAGCTCCGGGCGGCTCTGCTCGCGACCGCGGAACATGATCGTCACCTTGACCTTGTCGCCCGCCTTGAGGAACCGCACCACGTGACCCTTCTTGGTCTCGTAGTCGTGCGGGTCGATCTTCGGCCGGAGCTTCATTTCCTTGATGACGGTCTGCTGCTGGTTGCGTCGCGCTTCGCGGGCCTTGAGTGCGCTCTCGTACTTGAACTTGCCGAAGTCCATGAGCTTGCACACCGGCGGCCGCGCCATCGGAGCAACCTCGACCAGGTCCAGGTCGACGTCCCCGGCCAGCTGGAGAGCGCGCTCGAGCGGCACGATGCCGACCTGCTCACCCTCCGGACCGACCAGACGGACCTCACGAGCCCGGATCTGTTCGTTCACGCGTGGTTCGACGCTGATGGGGCCTCCTCAGTTGATACCTCGCCCGGCCGTTGAGGACGGACGCTGCCAATGTCGGTCGGCCCCGAGTGTCCCGCTGGCCGCGGGACGCCGGGAAAGCAGAAGGCCCCGCGGCGGTTTCGAAAAACCGCACGCCGGGGCCCGCTCGACCGGTCATCGGCGCCCACGAGGAGACGCACACCCGACAGGAAATATTCCCTGACAGGGAGACCGGACCCGGCCACACGTGGTGACTCGGGTGGGAACCAGCGGGCTCCTCTTTCGCGTCCATAACGAGGCATGGACGTGGTCGACTGCCCGCAAGCCTACCAGCCTGGCATCAGGCGTGATGTGCCAGGGGCATCACGCCTGATGCGTCAGCCCTCGTGAGAGGCGCTGTGCAGAGCCCGCAGAGTGCGCACCCCGTCGACGGCGTAGTCCTTGTCGACGGCCTGCAGGGCGTGGATCGGCACCTGATCGTCGTTCTCCAGCTCCAGGTGCGCCCACGCCGAGTTCCGGTCGAACCGCACCGCCCGCACCACATCCCACGGCAAGTCGTAACCACCGATGACGTTGCGCACCCGCACACCGGCGTCGTCGGCGGTGACCCGCGGCCGGCAGAACAGCAGCACCCCGAGCCCGAGCAGGATCCCCAGCCCGATCATGGCGAGCTGGTCGCCACGCTGGAAGCTGGCGTTCTGGTTCTGGAAGCCGGCCGAGCCGGTCAGCCCGAAACTGATCACCGTGAAGAACAGCGCGAGGGCGATCGCCAGCGGGACGGCCACCCAGCGGATCTTCTTCGGGCGATAGAGCACTGCGGTCATCTCAGAGCCTGCAATTCGCGATGGCGGTCACCAGGATGGCCCGCGCGCCGAGGTCGTACAACTCGTCCATGATCCGGTGCACGTCGCTGCGCTGGACCATCGCCTGGACGGCCACCCAGCCCTCCCGGTGCAACGGCGAGACGGTCGGTGACTCGATGCCCGGGGTCAGTGCGGTGGCCTGGTCCAGCAGGTCGGCCCGGACGTCGTAGGCCAGCATCACGAAGCTGCGGGCCACCAGCACACCGTGCAGCCGGCGCAGCAGCTGCGCGGCCGGGCCGGCGGCCTCCGCGTCGCGACCGATCAGGATCGCCGACGACTGCATGATCGGGTCGCCGATGGTGACCAGACCCGCCTGGCGCAGCGTCGCGCCGGTCTCCACCACGTCGGCGATCAGGTCGGCGACACCGAGACGGACCGCGTTCTCCACCGCGCCGTCCAGGCGGACCACGTCCGCCGTCAGCTCGTGCTCGGCCAGGTAACGCCCGACCACACCGGGGTACGCGGTGGCGATGCGCCGGCCACCGAACTCGTCGACGCTGGTCAGCGTCCCGGCCGGGGCGGCCCAGCGGAACGTGGCCCGGCCGAAGTTCAGGTCGAGCAGCTCGGCCGCCGGAACGCCGGAGTCGACGAGCAGGTCCCGGCCGGTGATGCCGAGATCCAAATCACCGGAGCCGACGTACGTCGCGATGTCCTTCGGCCGCAGGTAGAAGAACTCCACGTTGTTGGATTCGTCACGGCAGATCAGGTCTTTGGGGTCGGTGCGCTGGCGGTACCCGGCGTCCCGCAACATCTGTGACGCGGGAGCCGAGAGGGTGCCCTTGTTCGGAATGGCGATGCGCAGCATGACGTGCTCCTTCGATCTGTGAACGGGCCGGTGGACGCGCGTTCACAGATGTCGGTAGACGTCCTTCAGCTCCAGTCCGGAGGCGATCATCAGGCACTGGGCCTGGTAGAACAGCTGGGAGATCTCCTCGGCGGTGCGTTCCGGCCCCTCGTGCTCGGCGGCCATCCACGACTCGGCCGCCTCTTCGACGACCTTCTTGCCGATGAAATGGACTCCTCGCTCGAGCGCCTCCACGGTGCCCGACCCGGGTGTCTTGTCCGCCGCCTTGCTTTGCAACTCGGCAAACAGTTCTTCGAACGTCTTCACGAGATCCGATTGTGGCAGCTCATCACGTCTTGACGACGAACGGCCCCAGCCCGTGGGACGTCTTCTAGAGTTCCGGGCATGGTTCGCCGTTTCCCCTTCGTGGCCGTCGGTGGCGCAGCCCTGCTGCTCACCGCCGTGACCGCCTGCTCTCCGATGGACGAAGAGAGCCCTGACACCGCCGCCTCGTCGGCCGCCTCCGCCACCTGTGACCCGGCGTCGATGAAGACACTCACCGCCGGGAAGTTCACGATCGGCACCGACACCCCGGCCTACGAGCCATGGTTCAGCGACAACAAGCCGGACAACGGCAAGGGCTTCGAATCCGCGGTCGCGTACGAGGTGGCCGAGCGCCTCGGGTACCAGAAGACCGACGTGGTGTGGGCCAGTGTGACGTTCAACAACGCGATCGCGCCCGGCCCCAAGAAGTTCGACATCGACATCAACCAGTTCTCCATCACCGACGAGCGCAAGCAGGCCGTCGACTTCTCGTCGCCGTACTACCTGGTGCGGCAGACCGTGATCACCACCAAGGGCTCGAAGATCGCCGGCGCCAAGTCGCTGGCCGACCTGAAGGGCGCGAAGCTGGGCGGCCAGGTCGGCACCACCAGCTACACCGCGATCACCGACCTGATCAAGCCGGACGCCGCCCCGTCGGTGTTCAACAACAACGACGACGCCAAGGCGGCGCTGGTGAACGGCACCGTCGACGGCATCGTGGTGGACCTGCCGACCGCGTTCTACATGACCGGCGCCGAACTGGACAACGGCGTGATCATCGGTCAGCTGGCCCAGGTCGGTGTGCCCGAGCAGTTCGGCCTCGTGCTGGACAAGGGTTCGGCGCTGACCGGTTGTGTCAGCAAGGCCGTCGACCAGCTCCGCCAGGACGGCACCCTCGCCGTGCTGGAGAAGACCTGGCTCGCCGACACCGCCGGAGCCCCTGAACTGTCGTGAAGCACCAGCCCAGTACCAGGCAACTGGAGCGGATCGCCTACCGTCGCGGACGGGCGATCCGCTCCGTTCTGCTGGCCGCCGCATCGACAGCGGTCGTCGGCACCCTGCTCGCCGTCGGGATCACCGGCGCTCCCGGCTGGGACCGGGTCAAGCAGTCCTTCTTCGACCCGGACGCGGCGGTCAAATACCTGCCGGAGATCCTCGAAGGCCTGTGGCTCAACCTGAAGCTGCTGGTGGTCTGCGCGACCCTGGCGCTCACCCTGGGCCTGATCATCGCGGTGCTCCGCACGCTGCGCGGGCCGGTGTTCTTCCCGGTGCGCGCGCTGGCCACCGGGTACACGTACTCGTTCCGTGGCCTTCCGCTGATCATCGTGATCTACCTGTTCGCCTTCGGCATCCCCGGGCTGCGCCTGAACGGCACCCCGGACGTGCTGTGGCTGGGCGCCGCGGCGATCATCGTGACCTACGGCGCCTACCTGGCCGAGGTGTTCCGGGCCGGCATCGAATCGGTGCACCCGAGCCAGATCTCCGCCGCCCGGTCGCTGGGACTCAGCTATCCGCAGGCGATGCGGCACGTGGTGCTCCCACAGGCGGTCCGCCGGGTGTCCCCGCCGCTGCTCAACGACACCGTGGCCCTGCAGAAGGACGTCGGCCTGATCTCGCTCGCCGGGCCGATCGACGCCATCCGCGCCGCCCAGATCGGCGTGGCCCAGGACGCCAACTTCACCCCGTACATCGTCGCCGGGGTGCTCTTCGTCCTTCTCGCCCTGCCGCTGATCGGGGTCACCGACTGGGTGACCCTGCGCGCGGCCCGTCGCCAGAACGCGGGGACGTAAGTGCTGCTCGAATGTCACCAGGTCCGCAAGGTCTTCGGCGATAACGTCATCCTGGACGGACTCAGCCTGGACGTCGGCGAACACGAGGTGGTGGCCCTGATCGGCGCCTCCGGCTCGGGCAAGTCGACCCTGCTGCGGTGCGTCAACCTGCTCACCGAGATCGACGACGGCACCATCCACCTGGACGGCGACGAGATCACCGACCCGCGGGCCGATCCCGATCAGGTGCGCCAGCGGATCGGGCTGGTGTTCCAGAGCTACAACCTGTTCCCGCACATGACAGTGCTCGACAACATCACCCTGGCTCCGGTACGCGTACACAAGAAGCCGTTGACCGAGGCTCGTGACCAGGCGAGGCAGTGGCTGGACCGGGTCGGGCTGGCGGACAAGGCCGGCAGCTATCCGGACCGGCTGTCCGGGGGCCAGCAACAGCGGGTCGCCATCGTCCGGGCGCTGGTGAACAACCCGCGGCTGCTGCTGCTCGACGAGGTCACGTCGGCGCTCGACCCGGAACTGGTCGGCGAGGTGCTGACCATGATCCGGGACCTCAAGGGCGAGGGCATGACCATGGTGCTGGCCACCCACGAGATGGGCTTCGCCAAGCAGGTGGCCGACCGGGTCGCGTTCCTGGACGGCGGCAAGGTCCTCGAACAGGGGCCGCCGGAGCAGGTGCTCGGCGACCCCGTCGAAGCGCGGACCAGGCAGTTCCTGGCCCGCATCATCGAAGCCGGCCGGTTGTGAGAACGGCCCGCATCACCGGAGCCGTTCGGTCGTGAGAACGGCCCGCATCACCGGAGCCGTTCGGTCGTGAGAACGGCCCGGGTCACCGGAGCAGGAAGGCTTTGGCCCGCTTCTTCACGGCGCCGGCCAGGCGCTTCGGGTCACGCAGCCGGGCCACCCGGCTCAGCGTCGAGGCGACCTGGGCCGACCGGCCGCTCTTGAGCCGGCGCAGCTCGTCGCGCAGGTTGCGCAACTGCTGCTCCCGGGTGCGCAGCTGCTGGTCCCGGAAGCGCATGGTCCGCTCCAGGCCGAAGATGTGCCCGGCCTGCTCCTTGATGGTGGTCCGGGCTTCCTCGTCGTCGGCCAGGGCGGTCCGCAGATCGGGCCGCCCGGCCGGCAACGTCGCGGCGATCTCCCGCCCGCGGGCCAGGATCTCGTCGGTCGGCTCGACCCCGGACATCGCCAGCCAGGTCTTGACCAGGTCGTCCCCGTCCGCCATCCACGGCGGCCACGGGTGCCGGTGATGCCCACCGATCAGCCGATCCCGGAATCGGAACCACGCCGCGGCCGGCGTGACGTCACCGTCGGGGCGTCCGGGAACCACGTCGAACCAGGTCGGTTCCACCGTCGCGGCGTAGGCGCGGAAGCCCGGCACGTCCTCGGCGGCGGCCAGCCGGAGCAACACCGTCTCGGCGTCCTCGGCATCCGGCAGGACCCGGTCGCCGACCTTCCAGCCGTCCGCGGTCAGGTCGGCGGTGCCGGTCGCGGTGTAAGCGGTCCGGGTCGTGCCGCCGGTGCCGAGCACCACCAGCCAGCCGGGGGCCACGGCGTCCAGCATTCCGGCGCGGGCCGCGGATTCGACGGCGTCGGCCACCGGCGCGAGGAGCGGCGTGTCCGAGGTCTCCAGCGCGGCGGCCGCGAGGCGCATGGCCGGAAACCCTGCTTGGGTACGGGTGAGCACCCCCGACTCCACCAGGGTGTCCGAACCGAAGCGCGCATACCGCCGCTCCACCCCGCCGAGCAGGTCGTTCACCTGTGCCGCCGAGCCGGGACGCCGCGGGTCGTCGTGCAGCGGCCGGAACTCGTCGTCGCCGTAGCGGTCCTTGAGCGGGCGCCGGTCCAGCAGCCCGGTGATCGAGAAGCCGTTCTCCACCCCGATCACGACAAGCGCCGCCGGTCCGGCCAGCCCGCGCAGCAGCGCCGCCCGCTCCGGCCAGTCCAGGGCCGCCGAGTCCGGGCCGAGCAGCCGGTCCAGGCCGTCCGCGGCGATCACCACGTCGAACGGCTCCGGTTTCGCGTCGGCAAGGCCGTCCAGCGATCCGGTGACCACCGCATATCCGCCGTCCGGCGGCTGGGCGGCGGCCAAGGCCTGTGCGTCGCTGACCGAGCGCAGCAGCACGGTCACGTCGTCGCTACGGCTCGCGGCCAGGGCGAGCACGTCGCTGTCGTGCGGCCCGGCGATCAGCGTCCGCCCGGCCCGGGCCGGCAGCAGGTCGGCGAGGAAACCGGTCAGCGCCGGTCCACCGGCCGGGTTCCGGTCGGTCCACGGCTGGACCTCGCCACGGACAACGGTCGGCATCGTACGGTCAGTCACGAGGGTTCCAATCGAAAAGCATGCGCATCTCGGCCGGCGGCATCAGGTGGTGCCGGCCCAGTTCGACGTCGGTGGTGGCGCGGGCCGCGGCGAGGTCGATCTCCTTGCCGAGCATCTCCGGCCAGAGCCGGGCGATCCGGGCCTGACCGCCGAAGAGCGGGTTGTCGCCCTCCAGCTCCATCGGGTCGCCGTAGACGGCCGGCACACACCCGGCCGCGACGCCGAAGAAGATCGCGGTGCTGAGCCGGTTCGCGGCGACCCGCTTGAACCCGCGGAACGCCTTCAGCTGCTTGTAGAGGAACCGCCGGTCGGTGCCCTCGTAGTTCCAGCCGCGTTTGCCGAAGCAGATCACCTGGAAGCCGGCCTGCTCGTAGGCTCGCCGGACCTCGAGCCGCTCGAACTCGGTGTAGTAGAGGCTGATCGTGACCGGCTCGGTCTCGGTCTCCTTGATCTCGGAGATCAGCCGCGCGTGGTCGCCCTCGATCTTGCCGCCCTTGCCGCCGCCCTCCCAGCCGTGGAAGAGGAACCAGAGCGTGCCCTCGCGCTCCTGCTCCGGCACCGTACCGAGGTCGGGTTCCAGCTCGGACAGGTAGAGGAACGGCGCGCCGACCACGTGGTAGTTCCGGCGCCCGAGGGTGTGCCCGCGCCGCCGCGGCGGGTCGCTCCAGGTGTACCGCCAGGCGCCGTCGAAGAACTCGTGCACCGGGTTCCAGCCGCAGCCGACGTTCCACCCGTGCTGCAGGTAGCCGCGGATCCGGGGCGGGTGCTGGTCGTCCAGGCCGGCCCAGCGGGCCAGGATGTGCGACTGCCCGTAATAGTGGTTGTGGTGATGCATGCCGATCAGCTCGTCTCGAGGTGCAGGGTGCCGGCCCGCGCGTAGAGGCGGTGGCGGGACAGCCGGCGGGGCAGGCCGGTGAGCGCGAACGTCTCGACCTGGACGGCGTACGGCAGCCCGTCCTCCTCGCCGGCGAACAGCGTCCAGTCGGTGACCTCACCCGGCCCGAGATCCACCAGATCCGTCAGGTCCACCCGGGCCGACCAGGTCGCGCCGTCGGTGGCCACCCGGCAGACGGCGTCCACGGCGTCGTCGGAGTTCGGCAGGAAGCGCCGCCACACGATCCGCTCGTGATCGACACCGGGCCGGCACTGGCCGCCGACGGTGATCCGCTCGCCGTCCACCGCGATCTGCGCGGCGCTGACCCGGGCCGGGCCCTCGATCAGGTTCAGGTACTGCCCGGGTGAACGGGAGACGCTGACCACCCGATCGCCGTGCTGCACGCCGACCGACCGGTCCAGGCCGGTGATCAGGATCAGCTTGCCGCCGATCTTGGGGATGAGCACCGTACGGCCGAGGAAAGGATCGTCGGGGTTGGTCGCGTCGACCACGTCACCGACCGGAATCCGGGCGGTGAAGACGTCGCCGGCACCGAACTCCAGGGGCACCCGGATCTCGCCGGCCGCCCGGGTCAGCCGCAGCACCGGGTCGTCGGTGCCGTTCGGCAGCCGACCGGTCAGCACCAGGGTGTCCCCGTCGGCGACCGCACCGGTCAGTTCCGGGTCACCGTTCATCCGGCGCAGCAGCAGGCGGCCGTCGTTGGCCCGGACCGGCTGGATCCAGTCGGTGCCGACCCGGGCGCCGACCGGGTACTGCGCCTGCACGGTGATCAGCTTGCGGCGGCGCACACCGCCGTCGCGCATGGTGGCCAGCAACTGCACCGCGTCGCGGCCGGCCGGCATAGCCGCGAGCAGGGACCGCGGCACCCGGGCGGTGAACCCGGCCGGGCGGTTCTCGCCCCGGGCGTCCGGCACGTCGAACCGCTCGGATTCCAGCGGCGTCTCGCGTATCCCGGCGAGCAGCGAGATCCGCAGGGAGGCGTCGGCGGTGGCCGGCAGGTGGTGGATCTCCGCCGTGCCACGGACCACCAGGGCGTCGTCCTTCCAGCTCAGCTCGGTGACGGCGGCGCGCAGGCTGAGGTCCTCGCGGGACAGCCGGTAGACCTCGGACGGCACCCCGGCGGTCTCCGGCAGACCCGGGTAGTGCCCGCGGAAACGCCACGGCAGCACCGGGTGACGACGGGCGCGCGGCCCGGCGGCCAGCCCACCGTCGGCCCGGAACCGGGCCAGCCGCTGCAGCATCTCCACGTCACCGGACTGCAGCCCGTGGTACTCCATCCGCTGGAACGCCGACGACTTCTCGAACACCTCGGGCAGCAGCCGCTTCGTCAGGCGCCGGCCCAGGTCCAGCAAGGCGGTCAGCTCGTGGTCCGGCGCCGTGCCGAACGCCTGCACCACCGTGGTCAGGTCGATCTGGGCGAGGTGGCCGTGCACGGTGGGCCGCAGGTCGGGGGCCTTGCGGTCGACCACGTCGAGGACCTTCTCGGCCGAGACGACACGGTCCTCCAGGTTGCCGATCTGGAACTTCAGCTGGGTGATCGACTCACCGGACTCGCGCTCGCGCCAGTAGTAGACCGGCGCGGCCAGGCAGTCCACGGTCACCGCGTCGATGTGCGCCTTCAACGTGACCGGGTAGTCCTCGTACCGGATGGCGGGGAACTTGAAGTCGAACTGGTCCCAGAAGCGCCGGCGGTAGACCTTGTTCCAGACCATCCGGTCGATGGCCAGCTCGGGGAGCTCGAGCACGTGCGTGGCGGGGCGGTCCTTGGCGTAGGCGAGCCGGTGCACGTACGACTGGCGTACGCCCGAGGTGTTGTTGAACCTCCGGGCGTTGCCCCCGGCGATCGACGACGAGGTGCGATCCAGGGATCCGACCATCAGCTCGTACGCGTGACGCGGAATGAGGTCGTCGCTGTCCACGAACGTGAGGTACTCCCCCCGCGCGTGCTGCACCCCGGTGTTGCGGGCCGGGCCGAGCCCCTGGTTCTCCTGGGTGATCAGCCGGAACCGCGAGTCGCGCTCGCAGAAGTCACGGGCGATCGCCGCGCTGCCGTCCCGCGAGCCGTCGTCGACCAGCAACACCTCGAAGTCCCGGAACGTCTGCCGGGCCAGGGAGTCGAGGCACGCCGCGATGTAACGCTCTACGTCGTAGAACGGCACGACGATGCTGAGCCGAGGAATCAACTGCTCATCTCCGGAATAGGCGGCGGACCGGGGAAGCTTCCCCGTGCCGAGCGCCTATTCCGGGAACGTGAAGTGTCGTCCGGGTGAAGTCAATCTATTGCTTGGCCACCTCACGGATGGCCAGCGCGGCGTCCAGGACGGCGACGGTGCTCTGCCAGCCCTTGTCCTCGATCGAGTCCTCCAGACCGGCGCGGTCCCGGGCCTGACCGAGGCTCCCCACGGTGAGCACGCCGTGCGCGACCGGGGTGCTCTCGTCGAGCGCCACCCTGGTCAGCCCGGCCGTGACCGCGTCGCAGACGTACTCGAAGTGCTGGGTCTCGCCCTTGATCACGACGCCCAGGGCGACCACCGCGTCCAGCTTGCGGGCCAGCGCCTGGGCGACGACCGGCAGCTCGACCGACCCGGCCACCCGCACCACCACCACGTCGGTCACCCCGCACGCCTCGGCGGCCGCCTCGGCCCGGCTGATCATGTGGTCGACCAGGTCGTTGTGCCACCGGGAGCCGACGATGCCGAGCCGCAGCCCGGCCGCGTCGACGGTCTGCAGATGTGGGTCACCGAAACCTGCCATGTAAAGCCCCCTCTGTCGTCATTCTTCACTCTCCGGCGGGCCGGTCAGGCCAACTCGGCGAAGACGTGATCCCGTTTGGCCCGGACCGGCATCCGCAGCACCGTGCCGACCCGGCCCAGGTGATCCGCCAGGTCCGCGATGGTGATCAGGCTGAGACCGTGCTCGGCGGCGAACCGCTCCAGGTCCGGACGGCGCTGCATGGTGCCGTCGTCGTTGACCATCTCGCAGAGCACCCCGGCCGGCCGGGCCCCGGCGAGCAGCGCCAGGTCGACGGCGGCCTCGGTGTGCCCCGGCCGGCGCAGCACACCACCCGGCTTGGCCCGCAGCGGGACGACGTGACCCGGGCGGTTGAAGCTGTCCGGGCCGCTGTCCGCCGCCGCCAGCAGCCGGATGGTGTGCGCGCGATCGGCGGCCGAGATGCCGGTGGTGATCCCGTGCCGGGCATCGACGGTCACCGCGTACGCCGTCTTCAGGTTGTCCTGGTTCGTCTTGACCATCGGCGGCAGATCCAGCCGGTCGGCCTCGGTCTCCGGGATGGCCACGCAGATGTACCCGGACGTGTAGCGGACCATGAACGCGACCAGCTCCGGCGTGGCGAACTCGGCCGCGAAGATCAGGTCACCCTCGTTCTCCCGGTCCTCGTCGTCCACCACGATCACCGGCTTACCGGCCGCGATGTCCTTGATCGCGCGCTCGATGCTCTCAGACATGACGACTCCCCAGCATCTTCTCGACGTACTTGGCGATCACGTCGACCTCGAGGTTGACCGGATCTCCGATGGCCTTGCTGCCCAGCACGGTCAGCTTCGAGGTGGCCGGGATCATCCCGACGGCGAAGCTGTCCTCGTCCACCGTCATGACGGTCAGCGACACGCCGTCGACGGTGATCGACCCTTTCTCCACCACGTACTTCGCCAGCTCGGGCGGCAGCGAGAACCGCACCACCTCCCACTGGTCGGCCGGCTCCCGGGCGATGATCCGCGCGACGCCGTCCACGTGGCCCTGCACCAGGTGACCGCCGAGGCGGCTGCCCAGGGCGGCGGCCCGCTCCAGGTTCACGTTGCTGCCGGTGCGCAGCGCGCCGAGCGAGCTGCGCCGGAGCGTCTCACCCATCACGTCGGCGGTGAACACGCCGCCCTCGTTGTCGATCACGGTGAGACAGACGCCGTTCACCGAGATCGAGTCGCCGTGCCGGGCGTCGGTGGTGACCACGGGACCGCGGACGGCGATCACCGCGGAGTCCTCGGCCCCTTCGGTCAGGCGCACGATCTCGCCCAACTCTTCAATGATTCCGGTGAACATCGCTATCAGATCCGTTCTTCCGATTTACGGGTGGTGGGCGGGGCGGTCGGATGGCTCTCCTTGGGACGGAGTGTTGCCGTGAACCGCAGGTCGCCACCGATCTGCGTGATTTCCAGGAAGTTCAGGTCGACGGCGTCGGCGATGGTGCCGATCCCGGCGTCGACGAGCGCGGTCCGGCCGGCGCCGAGCAGCTTCGGCGCGACATAACCGATCACCCGGTCCACCAGGCCGGCCGCCAGGAAGGCGCCGGCCAGCGTCGGGCCGCCCTCCAGCAGGACGTTGCGGACGCCGCGGGCGAACAGTTCGGTGAGCATCACGGAGAGGTCGACCCGGCCGTCCGGTCCGGCGCCGGTCTCGGCCGCCGTGACGATCCAGGTGGGCGCGGCGGCATCCCGGACCCGGGCGTTCTCCGGCGTACGCCCGGACGAGTCGACCACCACGCGCAGCGGCTGTTTGATGGCGAGCGTGCCGTCCCGCAGATCCCGGACGGTGAGCTGCGGATCGTCGGCGACCACGGTGCCGACCCCGGCGACGATCGCGTCGACGGTGCTCCGCAGCACGTGCACGTCGGAGCGGGACTCGGCCGACGAGATCCACTGGCTGGTGCCGTCGGCGGCGGCCGACCGGCCGTCCAGGGTGGCCGCGAACTTCCACGTCACGTACGGGCGGCCGCGGCGCACCGCGGTCAGCCAGGCCACGTTGCCCGCCTCCGCCTCGGCCCGGCGGACCCCGGTGGTCACCTCGATACCCGCGGCCCGCAGCCGGGCGGCGCCGCCCGCGGCCACCGGAGTGGGGTCGTCGACGGCGATCACCACGCGGGCCACCCCGGCGTTGATCAGGGCGTCCGAGCACGGGCCGGTCCGGCCGGTGTGGTTGCAGGGCTCCAGGGTGACCACGCAGGTGCCGCCCCGGGCGCGCTCACCGGCCTGGGCCAGGGCGACGATCTCGGCGTGCGGTCCGCCGGCGTAGGCGTGGAAGCCCTCACCGACCACCTCGCGACCTTGACCTGCTTGCCCCACCCGGCCGCCTTGTCCCGCCCGGCCGCCTTGTCCCGCCTGGACGTCTTGTCCCGCCCGGCCGCCTTGTCCCGTCTGGACGTTCTGTCCCGCCTGGGCGCCTTGCCCCACCCGGCCGCCTTGCCCCGCCTGGGCGTCTTGCCCCGCCTGGGCGTCTTGTCCCGCCCGGGCGTCCTGTCCCGCGGGGCTGAGGGCCGAGCCGACCACCTCGCCGCCCGGGCCGAGCAGGACGCAGCCGACCACCGGGTTCGGGCTGGTCGTGCCGAGGCCCCGGGCGGCCAGCGCGACAGCGCGGCGCATCGCCTCGTCCTCGGTCACCATCCGAGGCTCCGGGCGGCCGGCGCCACAGCGCGGCGCATCGCCTCGTCCTCGGTCACCATCTGGCGGTCCTCTCGCGCGGTAAACGGCACGCGCTGAGAGTGCTGGTGGGAGAAACGCCAGGAATCGGACACTGAGGGTACGCTTCGCGCACCCCGGCGAAGTCGCGCCCACGAAGGCACGACCCGTCCGATTCCGCGCGCTGTCTCCCATCCGGACTGTCTGACCAGCATCAGCTGATCAACCGTCGGCCCTGGAGTCTCACCAGGTCAACCGCTCGCCCTTGGTGGGGCGACCGGGTCGCGGGCTTACCGTCGCTCTCGCGTCGGATCACCGCCGGTTCGGAATTTCACCGAGTCCCGCCAGCGCGTGGTGGGTCACCCCCGAGTCTTGCACGGGTTCGCGATTTTGCCACCTGCCAGGGGATCTACTTCACATCAGCGATCACCCAAACCGCCCTGACCAGGACAGACGGGCATGTCACGAAGGCCACATCACCCATGGGAATAGGGGATTAACCCCGATCCAGGTCCGGTGTGGCAGACCCCGCGGGAGCGAGGCGAGGTCCAGGTGGTGGCTGCCACACCGGACCTGGGGGCTGTTTCGGAATTCGGCCGGGGCTACGGCGAGGCCGAATGCCCAAACAGCCCCTAGTCGGCGTCTTCCCGGCGGCGGTCGATGGCGACGTACGACCCCGGCTGTGATTTTGCGACCTTCTTCATCTCCGAAGCGACCGCGATCACCGCCCGCGGATCGGTGAACCGCCGCCCGTCCTCGGTCGCCTGCGCCACCCCGATCGACAGGGTGACCAGCGCCGCCTTCTGCTTGTTGCCACGGCGGTCCGGCACCTCGATGTAACCCCGCTGGGCGTCCTTCGGCTCGTACAACCGGTCCGCCGCGGTCTCGAAATCGGTCACCGTGCGCTGGGTCAGCGGCAGCACCTGATCGGGCTCGCAGATGAACACGAAGTCGTCGCCACCGATGTGCCCGAGGAAGATCGACGGCTTCCCGGTCTGGCTGGACGCCCGCTGCAGGCTCCGGGCCAGGGCGATGATGAACTCGTCGCCGCGGTCGAACCCGTACACGTCGTTGACGCTCTTGAACCGGTCGACGTCGATGTAGCCGACCGAGTAGTCCCGGCCGGACCGGATCCGGTCGCTGATCTCCCGGCGCACCCGGGCGTTGCCGGGCAGACCGGTCAGCGGCGACACCTCACGCGCGTCCTTGTGCCGGCGCAGCGTGTTGCTGACCCGGGCGATCAACTCGGCCAGGTCGAACGGTTTCACCAGGTAGTCGTCGGCGCCCGCCTGCAACCCGTGCACCTTGTCGCCGGTCAACCCCATCGCGGTCAGCATGATCACCGGCAGCGCCGAGGTCAGCGGCTCGGCCCGCAGCTGGCGGATCAGCTCGACCCCGTCCATCCCGGGCATCATCCAGTCGATCACCGCGAGGTCGGGCCGGTGGTTCTCCATCAGGTCGAGCGCCTCCCGGCCGTCCCGGGCCCGGATCACCTCGAAACCGTGCAACCGGAGATTGAACTCGACGAAGCCGGCTATGTCCTGGTCGTCGTCGACCACCATGACCAGGCTCGGACCCTCTTCGGAGTCCAGCTCGGGATCGATCTCGGGGAGCGGCTCAACCTTGCTCATCGCACCTTCCAGCCCAGCGGTCGTCAGGGTCGATAATGGTCCTCAGCGCGCCGTCACGCCAGTCCCATCGGGCCCGCGGCTCCCGTCGAGCCTGCGGCTCCCATCCGGCCCGCGGCGAGGGCGCGCAGCTTGGCGATGGCCTCCACCGGGTCGGCCGCGCCGTAGACCGCGGTGCCGGCGACGAAGGCGTCCGCACCCGCCTCGGCCGCCTGCTCGATGGTGTCGGCGGCGATGCCACCGTCCACCTCGATGCGGATCTGCAGATTGTTGACGTCGGCCCGGCGGCGCACGTCACGCACCTTGCCCAGCAGCTCCGGCATGAACGCCTGCCCGCCGAACCCGGCCTTGATCGTCATGATCAGGATGGTGTCGAGGTAGGGCAGCAACTCCAGGTACGGCTCGACCGGGGTGTCCCGGTCGATCGCCAGACCCGCCTTGGCGCCGGCCGCCCGCAGATTCTTCGCCAGGGCCACCGGGTCGTCGCACGCCTCGGCGTGGAACGTCACGTTGTAGGCGCCCGCCTCCGCGTAGGCCGGGGCCCAGCGCTGTGGGTCGTTGATCATCAGGTGCACGTCGAACGGGATCGTGGTCGCCTTGCGCAGGCTGGTCACCACCGGCAGGCCGAGCGTCAGGTTCGGCACGAAGTGGTTGTCCATGACGTCCACGTGCACCCAGTCGGCCGCTCCCTCGACGGCCCGCACCTCCTCCCCCAGCCGGGAGAAATCGGAGGCGAGGATGCTCGGCGCGATGATGGGTTCCACGGCGTGAAGTCTATGACCTGCGCTCCGCACCGCACCGCGGCCCTTCGACCCGATCCCGGATCCCGGATCCCGCCCGGCGCTCCTCCGCGCCTCGCCCCTCCGCACCGCACCGCCCTCCGGCCCGATCCCGGCCGGCGCCCCTCCGCGCCTCGCCCCTCCGCGCCGGCCGGCCTTCGCGGCGGTCCCTCGATGCGAGAAGGCCGGGCCCGTCGTGGGCCCGGCCTTCACAGACGCATTTGCGGTACGCCCAACGAACCTCAGCTGGTACGGCGCAACACGGCCAGGAACATCGCGTCGGTGCCGTGCTTGTGCGGCCACAACTGCACCGTGGGCCCGGGGCCCAGACTCGGCATGCCCGGCGGCAGCAGCGGCCGCGCGTCCACGAAGTCGACCTCGACGCCGCTGCGCCGGGCCCCCTCGCTGACCGTGACCTGCGTCTCCACCATGTGCGGGGAGCACGTCACATAGGCCACCACACCGCCCGGCCGGACCGCCCGCAGCGCCGCCACCAGCAGCTCCCGCTGGAGCCGGGTGAGCGGCGGCAGGTCGGCCGGCTGCCGGCGCCAGCGCGACTCGGGCCGGCGCCGCAGCGAACCCAGCCCGGTGCACGGCGCGTCCACCAGCACCCGGTCGAAGCCCTCCTCCGGCAGATCCGGATCCCGGCCCACCGACCGGCCGTCCATCGGCAGCACCGTCACCGGCATGCCCTCGGTGGCGATGTCGACGAGCCGGGCCCGGTGCTCGGCCACCTCGACCGCGGTCACCTCGGCGCCCCGGCCGGCGGCGATCGCGCCGATCAGGCCGGTCTTGCCCCCCGGGCCGGCGCACAGGTCCAGCCAGCGGGTGTCCTGACCCTCGATCGGGGCCGCCAGCAGCGCCGCCGCCACCAGCTGCGAACCCTCGTCCTGGACGTGCGCGCGGCCCTCCCGGATCGCGGCCAGGTCACGCGGTGCGCCGCCGTTGAGGTACACCGAGTACGGCGAGAACGCCCCCGGCACCCCGCCGACCTCGTCGGCCAGCTCGACCGCGTCGGCCCGCCCCGGCCGGGCGCACAGGTGCACCGCCGGCGGCTGGTTGTCCTCGATCAGCAGCCGGGCGGTGTCCTCCAGGTCGCCGCCGAGCGCTTCGGCGAACGACCGGATCACCCACTGCGGGTGGTGGTGGATCACCGAGAGGTGCCCGATCGGGTCGCTCTCGTACGACGGCGCCAGCCGCTCCAGCCAGGTGTCCAGCGGCGTCTCGGAGATGGTGCGCATCACCGCGTTGGCGAACCCGGACGCGCCCGGGGCGACCGAGCGCACCAGGTCGACCGTCTGGTTCACCGCGGCGTGCGTCGGCACCCGGGTGTAGAGCAGCTGGTAGGCGCCGAGCCGCAGGGCGTCCCGGGCCGGCGGGTCGATCCGGGAGACCTCACGCCCGGCGGCCTCCGCGATGATCAGGTCGAGGGTGCCGACCGCGCGCAGCGTGCCGTACGTCAGCTCGGTCGCGAACGCCGCGTCCCGCCCGTGCAGGCCCATCCCGCGCAGGATGTCGGAGAGGACCAGGTTCGCGTACGCGTCGTCGCGGTGCACGGCGGCGACCGCCTCGTACGCCGCCTGCCGTGCCGGGTCCGCCGGTGGCCGCCCGGCCCGCGGGGCACGCCCGCTGCGATCGTCCCGGGGATGGCCGGGCCCGCTCGGCCGATTCGGCCGGCCGCCGTGCGGCCGCGAAGCCCTGTGTTCCGTCACGCCAACTTCTCCCCTGCTTCGATACGCATACCGCGGGCCCAGTCCGTCGCGGACATGGGCTTCTTACCGGCCGCCCGGACCTCACCGAGCTGCACCGGCGTGGTGGCCGTGCCGGCCAGTACCTGCTTGCGCTCGACCAGCAGCTCACCGGGCTTCAGCGCCGGGGCGTTCGCCACCGGCCGCACCGGGCCCAGTTTCAGCCGCTCGTCACGCAACGTCGTCCACGCTCCCGGCGCCGGGGTACAAGCCCGGATCCGCCGGTCCACCGCGAACGCCGGATCGTCCCACCGCACCCGGGCGTCCTCCGGCGTCAGTTTCGGCGCGTGCGAGATCCCGTCGGCCGGCTGCGGGTGCGCCCGCGCCGTGCCCGCCTCGATCGCGTCCAGCACCGCCACCAGCAGCCCCGCACCCTCCACGGCCAGCCGTTCCAGCAGGTGCCCGGAGGTGTCGGTGAACCGGATCTGGTCGGTCAGCGTCCCGTACACCGGGCCGGTGTCCAGCCCCGCCTCCAGGTCGAACACGCTGGCGCCGGTGACCTCGTCGCCGTGCAGGACCGCGTGCTGCACCGGCGCCGCGCCACGCCAGGCCGGCAGCAGCGAGAAGTGCAGGTTCACCCAGCCGAACCTCGGGATCTCCAGCGCGGTCGGCGGGACCAGCGCCCCGTAAGCCACCACCGGCACACAGTCCGGCGCGATCTGCCGCAGCCGCTCCTGGAACTCCGGATCCCGCGGCTTCTCCGGGGTCAGCACCTCGATGCCGCGCTCGTCGGCCCACGCCCCGGCGGGTGACCGGACCAGACGGCGGCCACGACCGGCCGGAGCGTCCGGGCGGGTCACCACCGCGGCCATCTCGTGCCCGGAGGCGGCGATCGCGTCCAGGCTGGGAATCGCTACCGCCGGGGTGCCGGCGAAGACCAGGCGCATCCGGTCACCGCCCCGAACTGAACAGGCCGGCCCCGAAGATCCCGCCAGCGTGCGGGTTCTCCTTGACCGTCGGCGGCTTGGCGGCGTCGTACCACTCGGCGGCGCGGATCTGCTTCATCGCGTCCTTGCGGCCCGCGGCGTCCAGCCGGTCCAGGAACAGCACCCCGTCCAGGTGGTCGGTCTCGTGCTGGACACAGCGCGACATCAGGCCGGTGCCGACCAGCTGGACCGGGTCACCGAACTCGTTGAAGCCGTTGGCCACCACGTTCTGCCGGCGCTTGGTGTCGATGTAGATGCCCGGGATCGACAGGCAGCCCTCTGGGCCGTCCTGCTCCTCCTCGTCCGGGAACGAGAGCACCGGGTTGACGATGTGCCCGACCACGTCGTCGACGTCGAAACTGAACACCCGCAGACCCACGCCGAGCTGTGGCGCGGCCAGGCCGGCGCCACCCTCGTCCTGCATGGTCTCGATCAGGTCCTTCACCAGCTTGCGCAGTTCCTTGTCGAAATCGACGACGTCGTCGGCCGCGGTGCGCAGCACCGGATCGCCGAAAAGACGGATGGGCTGAACGGTCACGCGGTGAGACTCCTGACTCTGGTGGGCAGCACCTGCCCAGTCTACGGAGTGACGCGCGCAACGCCGCGCTGACAGTGACCGCACGGCACCCGCCCCCATCACCTGACGGACCACACCCGCCAGCGCTCCCCGCCGCACTTCCGGCCGGCCTTCTCGGGAGCCGCCGGACCGTGCCCGGCGGCTCTCCCCGGAATCGGGCGAACCGCGCCGGGCGGCCGTCAGAACAGGTCGGCCGGGTCCACCTGGATCCGCACCGGCAGGGACGCCTTGCGGGCGCTGCGCACCCCGGCCGCCTCGTGCAGGGCGTGCGCCAGATCCGCGGCCTTCGACCGGGCCACCCGCAGCAGCATCCGCTCCTGCTCCTCACCGGCCGGAACCGGCCCGAGCACCTCGGAACCCTCCGGCAACCGGGCCAGCCCCAGCAGCTCGTTGACCGCGGCCGTGACCCCGGTGACACTCGCCATCCGGGCCGCCGGCGGGAACCCCAGATCCCGCCGCTCGGCCAGCTCCCGAGCCGCGAACCAGCCCGGATCCCAGCGCAGCAACGCCTGCACCGGGGCCAGCGAGCCGTCCGCGACAACCACGACCCGCCCGCCGTCCGACGCCGGCCGGGCCAGCGCCGCCGCGTTCAGCCAGCGCCGCATCGTCTCCTCCGCGGCCCGCAGATCGGCCCGGCTGAGCAGCGCCCACGTGTCGAGCAGCAGCACCGCGCCATACCCGCCGTCGGCCACCGGTTCCGCCCCCGGCGTCGCCACCACCAGCGCCGGGCCGGCCGCGACAGTGGTCAGGATCTCGTCCCGCCCCGACGTGCGCACCGGGAACCCGGAGAACGCCCGCCCCATCTCCTCCGCCGTCCGCCGGGCCCCGATCACCGAGGCCCGCAGCCGCCGGTCGTGGCAGACCGGGCACTCCCAGGCCGCCGCGGCCCGCCCGCACCAGTGGCAGACCGGCACGTCCCGGGCACCCTGCAGCCCGAGCGGCCCGGAACAGTGCGGGCACCGCGCCGGAGTCCGGCACTCGGCACACGCCACCGACGGCAGATAACCCCGCCGGGGCACCTGCACCAGCACCGGCGCACCGGCCTGCAACGCCTGCCGCGCCGCCTGCCAGGCCACACTCGGCAGCCGGGCGACGACCGCACCGGGATCCCGCGCCAACTGCGAGTCGTCACCGGTCGGCATGATCAACGGAGACCGGGCCCGGCGCACACCACGGTCCGCGGCTATCTCCCGGGCCCATCCGGTCTCCAGGAGCAACTGCCCTTCGCCGGTACGCGCGAACCCCGCCACCAGCGCCGCACAGTCCGCCAGGCGCGCTCTGGTCAGCAGGACGTCGCGCGCGTGCGGGTAGGGCGCCCGGGGCTCGGCGTGCACGTCGTCCCCGTCATCCCAGATGATCACCAGCCCGAGCTCGGCGACCGGCGCCCACATGGCCGCCCGGGTACCGACCACCACCGGAACCCGGTGCCGGCTGGCAGCGAGAAACCGCCGGTACCGTTCGGCCGGCCCGAGAGCAGCGTTCAGCGCAACGTGCAGCCCGTCCCCGAGAGCGTCGGTGAGAGCCCGGTCCACCCGCTCCAGATCCCGGGCATCCGCAACGACGATCACCACCCCACGCCCACCGAGCACGGTGGCCGCGGCCGCCTCGGCAAGCCGGGCAGGCCAATCCTCCCCCGGAAGCCCCGACCACACAGCCCGAGCACCCCGCCCCTCCCGAAGCGCCCGAAGAAAAGCCCCCCCACTCAGATACGAATCCCACCCCCCGACAGCAGGCGGCCGAACCCCAGAAAGATCCACCCCACCCCGGCCCGGCCTTTCACCCGCACCGGCTCCCTCACCCTCGGGCTCGGCGTCGGGGTTGGACCGGAGGCCTTCCTTCACCTCGGCATCTGACGCTGCCGCCGCAGCTCCTGGCGCCGCCACTCCTGGCGCCGCCACTCCTGGCGCCACTACCGCTGTTTCTGCTGCTGCCGCTGTTTCTGCCTTTACTGCTGGCGCGCCCGCACTCCCAGCAGACCCAGCCCCATCGCCGACAGGCGAATCGGAACCCGTCCCGACAACCGTCCCCGTGTCCGTCGCCGAATCCGCCACCGAGCGCCCACCAGCCACCGACAACCCGTCAGCCCTCGGCAAGACCTCACCGCCAGCCGACCGGAACGCGGCGTCGGCCGGCCCGGTCTCTGACTGCACAACCTCAGACAAACCGGCCTCAGCCGGCGCGGCCCCACCTGGCACGCCCTGGGCCAGCGCGGTGCCGGGCGGAGCGGTATCGGATGGAGCGGCTTTTTCGGCCGGGCGGGGCGGGGTGGTGGTCTGGGCCTCGACGCGGGCGTGGCGAGGTGGCACCGCGAGGCGTAGGACGTCGGCGAGGTTTCCGGCATAGCGGTCGGCGACGGCCCGCGCCAACCGGGCGATCTCCGGATCGAGAACCCGCTCGGCCGAGACCACTTTCTCCAGATAGGAGAGCTTCCCGCCGTGCTCCGAACTCTCGGCCCGGGACAACAGGAACCCACTGACGAGCTGCCCGGCGAACCGGACCTTCACCCGAACCCCGGGCTGAGCCGCCTCGTCATCAGCGGCAGAGACCAGGTAGTCGAACGGCCGATCCAGGTGAGCCAGAGCCACATCCACACACACCCTGGCGACGGGCAGCCGCTCAGCCGGCTCCCGTTCCGCACGCACCCCTTTACCGACCATCACCGAACATTCTGCCCGCTCGGTATGACACTTCCGCCGCCCTCACCCCACCCACCGATCATGAAGCGCCCCACACCCCACCCCGACAGGAATTCCCGCAAGCCAAGGCGGCACGGGGCGAGGGGCGAGCGCGGCGAGGGGCGGGGCGAGCGCGGTGAGGGGCGGGGCGAGCGCGGCGCGGCGAGGGGCGAGCGCGGCGCGGCGAGGGGCGAGCGCGGCGAGGGGCGGGCGCGTCGAGGGGCGGGCGCGTCGCGGGAAGGACAGCGCGGCGCGGCGAGGGGCGGGCGAGGGGAGGGGCGGGCGAGGCGCGGGAAGGACAGAACGGCACGGGAAAGGCACCCGGGGAGGGAAGGCGGCACGGCGCGGGTTGTAGCCGCGCCGAGCCGTGGGCGTCAGTGGGTCAGGAAGTTCACGGTTGCGGCCTTCAAGTCGATTTCCAGGATGTCCGGGAAGCGCAGGTCGGCCCAGAAGGCGGCCGGGTCGGTGGCCAGCTGGTAGCGGCTCGCCATCCACACCGTCGGGGCCAGGCCGTGGGTGCCCAGGATCAGGGTGCGGTTCTGGGCGGCGGCGTCGGCCGCGTGGCGTACCACCGCGGCGTCGAATCTCTCGATGACCTGGTCGCGCGGCTCCCAGCCGTCGGGGCACTCGCCTCGCGCGTATGCCAGGGCCGCCGCGTGGTAGCCCTCGTCGGTGAACCACACGTGCGGGCGGTGCACCTCGGCGAGGCCGGCGTCGCGGACGACCCGCTGGACGCCGGCGATCTCCTGCATGGTCTGTGCGGCCTTGGGTTCGGTGCTGGCCACGTAGTACGCCGGATGGCAGACGTGCAATCGGAGCAGGCGGGCCGCGACCCGGCTCTCCTGGGCGAGCTGCCACTGCTCGGACGGCACGTCCGGATCGACCGCCGGCATGGCGTGGCGGACGACGATCACCCGTTCACCCTGGACCGCCGTCATCACCGGAGCGTAGCCGCCGGAACCACCCACGAGACTCATGCGAACAAACACGCAAACCGAGCCCCGAAGGATCAAGCAGGTAACAAAAGTTCGAGCCGGAGATGAAGGACAGCCGGCGACCCCGCGACGGGGTGCCGGCTGTTCGACTCGACAGAAAGCTCAGGAAGCGGCGTTCTTCAGGTCCTGGGCGCGGTCGGTGCTCTCCCACTTGAGGTCGGGGAGGTCCCGGCCGAAGTGACCGTAAGCGGCGGTCTGCTGGTAGATCGGGCGCAGCAGGTCCAGGTCGCGGATGATCGCGGCGGGACGCAGATCGAAGACGTCCTTGATGGCCTTCTCGATCCGCTCGACCGGCACGTTCTCGGTGCCGAAGGTCTCCACGAACAGGCTGACCGGGTGGGCCTTGCCGATCGCGTAGGCGACCTGGACCTCGCACCGCTCGGCGAGACCGGCGGCCACCACGTTCTTCGCCACCCAGCGGGTCGCGTACGCCGCGGAGCGGTCCACCTTCGACGGGTCCTTGCCGGAGAACGCGCCGCCACCGTGCCGGGCGTAACCACCGTAGGTGTCCACGATGATCTTGCGACCGGTCAGGCCGGCGTCACCCATCGGGCCGCCGATCTCGAACCGGCCGGTCGGGTTGACCAGCAGCCGGTAGCCCTCGGTCTCGATGCCGAGGCCCTCCAGCTCGGGCGCGATCACGTGGTCCCGGATGTCCGGCGTGAGCAGCGACTCCAGGGAGATGTCCGCGGCGTGCTGGGTCGACACCACGACGGTGTCGAGGCGGACGGGGCGCAGACCGTCGTACTCGATGGTGACCTGGGTCTTGCCGTCCGGCCGCAGGTAGGGGATCGTGCCGTCCTTGCGCGCGGCGGACAGGCGCCGGGCCAGGCGGTGCGCGAGGGCGATCGGCAGCGGCATCAGCTCGGGCGTCTCCGAGCAGGCGAAGCCGAACATCATGCCCTGGTCTCCGGCGCCCTGGGAGTCGAGCACGTGCTCGCTGTCACCGGAGCGCAGCTCGATGGCGCTGTCGACACCCTGCGCGATGTCGGGCGACTGGGAGCCGATCGAGACGCTGACGCCACAGGACGCGCCGTCGAAGCCCTTCTTCGACGAGTCGTACCCGATGTTCAGGATCGTGTCGCGCACGATCTTGGGGATGTCGGCGTAGGCCTGCGTGGTGACCTCACCCGCCACGTGCACCTGGCCGGTGGTGATCAGGGTCTCCACCGCGACGCGGCTGCGCGGGTCCTGGGCGAGCAGGGCGTCGAGAATCCCGTCGCTGATCTGGTCAGCGATCTTGTCCGGGTGGCCTTCCGTGACCGACTCGGAGGTGAACAGGCGGCGTGCCACGGTGCTCCTCAGATTTGTCGAATACAACGTAACGCGGAAGTCTAGCCAGGGCGGCTGGTCAACGGCCTACCTGGGCTTCAGGCGGCTCACCACCTGGTCGAAAATCATATCGGCCACATCGTCTTTGGGGAGTTCCCCATGAGTGGCGGTGAGACCGTCCGACCCCAGGATGGTAACGGTGTTCCGGTCCTGCCCGAACACCTTGTCAACCCCGACTTCATTGATGACTATCAGGTCCGCTCGTTTCCGGACCAGCTTGCCGCGGGCGTTCTCCAGCGCGTCGTGGGTCTCCGCGGCGAACGCGACGAGCACCTGGCCGGGGCGCTTGGCCGCACCCAGTTCGGCCGCGATGTCCGGGTTCGTCACCAGGGCGATCGGGGCGGGCGTACCGTCGTCGGACTTCTTGATCTTCTGCTCGGCGACCGACGCGGGCCGGAAGTCGGCGGGCGCGGCGGCCATCACGACGACGTCCGCCGCAGCCGCCGCGGTGACGGTGGCCACCCGCAGCTCCTCGGTGGTGCCGACCCGGACGAGATCCACCCCGGCGGGGTCGGGCAGCGACACGTTCGCCGAGACGAGAGTCACCCTGGCGCCGCGGGCGACGGCGGCTTTCGCCAGCGCGTAACCCTGCTTGCCGGACGACCGGTTGCCCAGGAACCGCACCGGGTCCAGCGGCTCCCGCGTCCCGCCGGCGGTCACCACCACGTGCCGGCCCTCGAGATCGAGATCAAGACCCCGCTTGAGTACGCGGACCGCGGTCTCGAAGATCGCCGCCGGGTCCGGGAGCCGCCCCTTGCCGGTGTCCTTGCCGGTCAGGCGCCCGACGGCGGGCTCGATCACGATCGCCCCGCGGGACCGCAGGGTGGCCACGTTGGCCCGGACGGCCGGGTTCTCCCACATCTCGGTGTGCATCGCCGGCGCGTAGACGACCGGGCAGGTGGCGGTGAGCAGCGTGTTGGTGAGCAGGTCGTCGGCGATCCCGTGGGCGGCCCGGGCCAGCAGGTCGGCGGTGGCCGGGGCGACCACGACCAGCTCGGCGGCCCGCCCGATCCGCACGTGCGGCACCTCGTGCACGTCGTCCCAGACCCCGGTGGCGACCGGCCGACCGGACAGCGCCGCCCAGGTCGGCTCACCGACGAACTCGAGCGCCGACGCGGTCGGCACCACCCGCACCCCGTGACCCGATTCGGTGAACAGCCGCAGCAGCTCACACGCCTTGTAGGCGGCGATCCCGCCCCCGACCCCCAGCACGACCTCGGTCACAGTTCCACCCACTTCATGATTCACGTCACCCCGCACCGACACGGGAGGGGTAGCACCCCTCCCCGCTCACCGTGACCTGCCGTGACGCGGGGTCCGAGGGCTCGGCCCCGGGTAGGCGAATAAACGGAGTGCCCCCGGTTCGCGCTTTCCGCGAACAGGGGGCACCTAAGTCACTTCGGTTACGGGTTGTCGGTCGCCTCTGCGGTGAGCAGACCGGCGTTGATCTCGCGCATCGCGATCGACAGCGGCTTCTCCTGCGGCGTGGTCTCCACGAGGGGACCGACGTACTCCAGCAGACCCTCACCGAGCTGGCTGTAGTAGGCGTTGACCTGGCGGGCGCGCTTGGCCGCGAAGATCACCAGCGAGTACTTCGACGAGGTCTTGTCGAGCAGCTCGTCGATCGGCGGGTTGGTGATGCCTTCGGGGTTCGCGATGGTTCCCACTGTGGTGAAGTCCTTAATCCTCGGAATATCAATGCTCGTGTGCGAGGTGTAACGAACCGAGCAATCCTACCAGCTCATCCGCTGCACGCTCGACGAAGTCGTTGACGACGGTGTGGTCGAACTCGGATTCCGCGGCGAGTTCCTCGTCCGCGTGAGCCAGACGGCGCTTGATCGTCTCCTCGTCGTCGGTCCCCCGGCCGATGAGGCGCCGCTGCAGCTCCTCGACGCTCGGCGGGGCCAGGAAGACCAGCTGGGCTTCCTTCATGGCGGCACGGACCTGCCGGGCGCCCTGTAGGTCGATCTTCAACAAAACAGGCCGGCCCTGTCGGAGCCAGCCCTCGACCTGCGCGCGGGGTGTGCCGTAGAGGTTGCCCGCGAATTCCGCCCACTCCAGGAGCTGATCACCGTCGACCAGGCGCTGGAACTCGGACCTGCTTACGAAGTGGTAGTGCTCGCCGTCGGTCTCGTAGTCGCGCATCTTGCGTGTCGTCACCGACACCGAGAGTTTGATCCACGGCGAGCGCGCCCGGATCAGCTCGATCACACTGTCCTTCCCGACCCCGGAGGGGCCGGAGAGAACAGTGAGGCGGGCTGCCGGGCGCGCGTCGTCATCCATGCTCACGGCTCATTCCTACACGAGCCGATGAGTCAGTTCGCAGCGAACTCCCCCAGGAGGGCCTTGCGCTGCTGGTCGCCGAGACCCCGGAGCCGGCGGCTCTCGGCGATCTTCAGCTTCTCCATGATCTGCGTCGCGCGGATCTTGCCGATGCCCGGCAGTGCCTGAAGCACAGCCGAAACCTTCAGCTTGCCGACGACCTCGTCGCCTTCCGCGCGCTCGAGCACGGCGGCGAGGGTGGTCTTGCCGGACTTGAGCTGTTCCTTCAGCTCAGCCCGAGCCTTGCGAACTTCCGCGGCCTTCTCCAGCGCAGCCTGACGCTGTTCGGGGCTCAATGACGGGAGCGGCACCAGTTCTCCTCAGGTCCCTGAGCGGCGGTAGTTCAATACCGGCGCTTCTGTGAAACGTGGTGTGCCAGGGAACCAAAGGGGCATGTGGTTCCCTAGCGCCGGGAAAACTAGCGGTCAAAACCGCTTTCGGCAACGTGGGGGTACCCCGGAAACGCCTGATCGGAACCCTGCTATGCAGGCCGTTTCACCCGAGCGCGGTCCGGACGCCGTCCAGAACGCGCTCCGTCGCGGCCCGCAAATCGGCGATCGACGGCCCGGCGGACAGAACTTCGCGTGAGTACGACGGCAACACGTTGTGAAGGCTCTCACCGAAGACCGCGCGCAGGTCATCAGGGGTTCCGCCCTGGGCTCCGAGGCCCGGCGCGAGCAGCGGCCCGTTGACCGCGGAGAGGTCGTGGCCGGTCTCGCCGATCGTCGCGCCGACGACGAGCCCGAGACTTCCGAGCGGCCGCGCACCCGCGTTGACCTGGGAAATCTCATCGATCACGGTTTGCGCGACGGTCCTGCCCCCGGCGCCGACGGCGTGCTGGACGGCCGGCCCCTCGGGGTTCGAGGTGAGCGCCAACACGAAGACACCACCCCCGTGAGCGGCCGCGGATTCGAACGCCGGGGCCAGCGAACCGACTCCGAGATAGGGACTCACCGTAATCGCGTCACTACAGAGAGTGCTGGCCGGATTCAGATACGCGTCGGCGTACGCGGCCATCGTCGAGCCGATGTCGCCGCGCTTCACGTCCAACAGGACAAGAGCGCCGGCCTCTTTGGACTGTCGGATAGTTGACTCTAGAACCGCGACGCCGCGTGACCCAAATCTCTCAAAAAAAGCTGACTGCGGCTTCAGAACAGCTACCCGATCGGCCACCGCTTCGACGACCGTACGGGCGAAGCGTTCCAGGCCGGAGACATCGTCCGGAAGGCCCCAGCGGGACAGCAGAGCGGCGTGCGGATCGATGCCGACGCAGAGGGGACCACGCTCCGCTACCGCCGCATGGAGTCGTTCACCGAAGGTTTCCATCAACAATTCCCACTTTCGAGTCAGCCGGCAGCCACCGCGGCGGCGATTCCGGCGGCGATTCGGGCCACGTCCGCCTCCTCGGTGACGAACGGCGGCATGGTGTAGATCAGGTCCCGGAACGGCCGCAGCCACACGCCCTCGGCGACGGCCGCGGCGGTCGCCCGGGGGATGTCCACGTCGTGATCGAGCTGAACGACGCCGATAGCGCCCAGGACCCGCACGTCGGCGACCCCCGGCGCCCCGCGAAGCGGCTCCAGACCGTCCCTGAGGCCTTTTTCGATCTTTCGTACGGGTTGGACCCAGCTCTCCCCCCGCAACAGCCGCAGAGAGGCTCCGGCGACCGCGCAGGCGAGCGGATTGCCCATGAAGGTCGGCCCGTGCGCGAGCCCGCCGCCCTCCCCCGCCGAGATCGCCTCGGCCACCGCGGCGGTGCACAGGGTGGCGGCCAGGGTCAGGTATCCCCCGGTGAGGGCCTTGCCCAGGCACATGATGTCCGGGCTGACACCCGCGTGATCGGCGCCGAAGAACCGCCCGGTCCGGCCGAAACCGGTGGCGATCTCGTCGAAGATCAGGAAGATCCCGTGCGCGGCGGTCGCCTCCCGCAGCACCCGCAGGTACTCCGGATGGTGGAACCGCATCCCGCCGGCGCCCTGCACGACCGGTTCGACGATCACCGCGGCGATCTCGTCCGCGTGCCGCTCGATCATGGTGACCAGCTCGGCGGCGTAGGCCTCGTCGAACTCGGCGGGCGGCGGGCCGGCGAAGACCTGGGCGGTCAGCACCCCGGTCCAGAGCGAGTGCATGCCGCCGACCGGGTCGCAGACGCTCATCGGGTGGAAGGTGTCACCGTGGTAACCGCCGCGCCAGGTGGCCAGCCGCTGCCGGCCCGGCCGCCCGAGAGCGCGCTGGGCCTGCAGGGCCATCTTGATCGCCACCTCGACCCCGACCGAGCCGGAGTCGCAGAGGAAGACATGCTCCAGGCCGGCCGGGGTGATCTCGACGAGTTCGGTGGCCAGGGCGATGGCCGGCTCGTGGGTGAGCCCGCCGAACATCACGTGGCTCATCCGGCCGGCCTGCTCGGCCAGGGCCGCGTCCAGCACCGGGTTGCGGTACCCGTGGATCGCGGCCCACCACGACGACATCCCGTCGACCAGCTCCCGGCCGTCGGCCAGCCGCAGCCGGACGCCCTCGGCGCTCTCCACCAGGTAGGGGTCGCTGCGCCCGGGCATCGGGCCGTACGGGTGCCAGACGTGCGCCCGGTCGAGTGCGATCAGTTCGTCGCGCCCGGCCGGGCTCATCGTGCGGCGGACACCCGGGACGGGCGGGCCCCCCGGGCGACTTCGAGCACCAGGTCCGGGCCCCGGTAGATGAACCCGGAGTAGAGCTGCACCAGCGCCGCCCCGGCGTCCAGCATGCGGGCGGCGTCGTCGGCCGACATGATCCCGCCCACCCCGATGATCGGCAGCTTCCCGCCGGTCTCGGTGTGCACGAACCGGACCACCTCGCGGGCCTTGGCGGTCAGCGGGGCGCCGGACAGGCCGCCCGCCTCGCTCGCCAGGTGCTGGTCCTCAGGAGCGAGGCCGTCCCGGGACAGCGTGGTGTTGGTCGCGATGATCCCGGCCGCGCCGTGGTCCAGGCAGACCTCGAGAAGCTCGGCGATGGCCGGCTCGGTCAGGTCCGGGGCGATCTTGACGAGCACCGGGACCGGGCCGGCCAGCGCCTTCAGCAGCCCGGCGATCGCGTCCTTGTCCTGCAACGTACGCAGGCCGGGGGTGTTCGGTGAGGAGACGTTGACCGCGATGTAGTCGGCGTACGGGTGCAGCAGCCGGTACGAGGTCAGGTAGTCCTCGACCGCGTCCTCCAGCGGCGTGACCTTGGACTTGCCGAGCGAGATCCCCAGCGGCACGTCGAGCGGGCCCAGCTCGGCCAGCCGGTCGGCGAGGGCCGCCGCGCCGGCGTTGTTGAAGCCCATCCGGTTGACGATGCCCTCGCTGGCCTTGGCCCGGAACAGGCGCGGCTTGTCGTTGCCCGGCTGCGGTTTCGCGGTGACCGTGCCGACCTCGACGAAGCCGAACCCGAGCGCCGGCCAGGCCCGCAGCGCGAGCCCGTTCTTGTCGACGCCGGCGGCCAGGCCGACCCGGTTCGGGAACCGGACGCCGAAGACCTCGACCGGGTTGGCGAACGTGTACCAGCGGCGCATCGCGGCCAGCGCCGGAGCGGGCAGCTTCGCCAGCTGGTTGAGGGTCCACTCGTGGGCGTGCTCGGCGTCCCCGCCGCCCAGCCGGAACAGTGCCGGCCGGGCGACGCTGGTGAAGAGACCCATTACGAGCTCCGGAGCATCTTGTGCAGCTCCTGCAGCGGCCGGACGCTCATGTCACCGGCGCGCAGGGCCTCGATGCCCATCACCGCGGCGGCCGCGCCGGGCACCGTGGTGATGCTCGGCACGTCGGCGGTGACCGCGGCGCTGCGGATCTCGTACCCGTCCCGGCGGGCGCTCGCGCCGGACCCCTGCGGGGTGTTGATGATCAGCGAGATCTCGCCGGCCAGGATCAACTCGACCGCGTTCTTCGTCGACGGGTCCTCGTAGTGCTTGGGGACGATCTCGCAGTCGATGCCGTACCGCCGCAGCACCTCACCGGTCCCGGCCGTGGTGACGATGCCGAAGCCCAGGTCGGCGAGCCGCTTCACCGGGAAGATCATCGAGCGCTTGTCCCGGTTCGCGACCGAGACGAACACCTTGCCGGACGTCGGCAGCGATCCGTACGCGGCGGCCTGCGACTTGGCGAACGCGTGACCGAAGCCGGCGTCGATGCCCATCACCTCGCCCGTCGACTTCATCTCCGGGCTGAGCAGGCTGTCCACGTTCTTGCCGGAGAGGGTGCGGAACCGCTTGAACGGCAGCACCGCCTCCTTGATGGCGATCGGCGCACCGGCCGGGACGGTGCCGCCGTCACCGGTGGGCAGCAGCATGCCCTCCGCGCGCAGCTCGGCGATGGTGGCGCCGAGCATGATCCGGGCGGCCGCCTTGGCCAGCGGGACCGCGGTCGCCTTGGAGACGAACGGCACGGTCCGGGAGGCGCGCGGGTTGGCCTCCAGCACGTAGAGGGTCTCGTCCTTGAGCGCGTACTGCACGTTCATCAGGCCGCGCACGCCGATGCCCCGGGCGAGGGACTCGGTGTAGCGGCGGACCTCGGCGATGTGCGAGGCGGCCAGGGTGATCGGCGGCAGCGAGCAGGCCGAATCGCCGGAGTGGATGCCGGCCTCCTCGATGTGCTCCATCACGCCGCCCAGGTAGACCTCGCCGGTGGCGTCGCAGAGCGCGTCCACGTCGATCTCGATGGCGTCGTCGAGGAACCGGTCGACGAGCACCGGGTGGTCCGGGGAGATCTCGGTGGCCCGCTCGATGTAACCCTGCAGGGTCGGCTCGTCGTAGACGATCTCCATACCCCGGCCACCCAGCACGTACGACGGCCGGACCAGCACCGGGTAGCCGATCGTGTCGGCGATCGCCTTGGCCTCGGGGAAGCTGGTGGCGGTGCCGTGGTCCGGCGAGCGCAGATCGTTGTCGGACAGCAGCGTGCCGAACAGGCCACGGTCCTCGGCCAGGTCGATCGACTCGGGGCTGGTGCCGACGATCGGGACGCCGGCGGCCTTGAGCCGGTTCGCCAGGCCGAGCGGGGTCTGCCCGCCGAGCTGGACGATCACGCCGACGACACCGGGACCACCGGCGGCCTTACCGGAACTGTCCTCGGCGTGGACCACCTCGAGGACGTCCTCGAAGGTCAGCGGTTCGAAGTAGAGCCGGTCGGCGGTGTCGTAGTCGGTGGACACCGTCTCCGGGTTGCAGTTCACCATCACGGTCTCGAAGTCGACACCCCGCAGCGCCTGTACGGCGTGGACACAGGAGTAGTCGAACTCGATGCCCTGGCCGATCCGGTTCGGACCGGAACCCAGGATGATCACCTTCGGACGGTCGCTCGGGACGACCTCGGTCTCCTCGTCGTACGACGAATAGTGGTAGGGGGTGTTCGCCTCGAACTCGGCCGCACAGGTGTCGACGGTCTTGTAGACCGGCCGCAGCCCGAGCCGGTGACGCAGGGCGCGGACCCCGTCCTCCCCGGCGAACTCCGGCCGCAGCCCGGCGATCTGCTTGTCGGACAGCCCCGCGCGCTTGGCCCGGCGCAGCAGCTCCTCGTCGAGGACCGGCGCGGCCAGGATCTCCTCGCGCAGGTCGACCAGGGCCTTGATCTCGTCCAGGAACCAGGGGTCGATCCGGCCGGACGCCTCGTGCACCTGCTCGACGGTGGCGCCCAGGCGCAGCGCCTTCTCCACGGTGTAGAGACGGCCGTCGTGCGGCGTCCGCAGCGCCTCCAGCAGCTCCGGAAGATCGTCCGACAGGTTCGGCCCGGTCCAGAAGCCGGCGAAGGAGGTCTCCATCGAGCGCATCGCCTTGTTCAGCGCCTCGCTGAAGTTGCGGCCCAGGCTCATCGCCTCGCCGACCGACTTCATCGTGGTGGTGAGTTCCTTGTCGGCGCCGGGGAACTTCTCGAACGCGAACCGCGGGATCTTGACGACCACGTAGTCCAGCGCCGGCTCGAAGGCGGCGGGCGTCTTGAGCGTGATGTCGTTCGGGATCTCGTCCAGGGTGTAGCCGATGGCCAGCTTCGCCGCGATCTTGGCGATCGGGAAGCCGGTCGCCTTCGACGCCAGTGCCGACGAGCGGGACACCCGCGGGTTCATCTCGATCACGATCATCCGGCCGTCGTCCGGGTTGATCGCGAACTGGATGTTGCAGCCGCCGGTGTCCACGCCGACCTCACGCAGCACCGCGATGCCCAGGTCGCGCAGCTTCTGGTACTCCCGGTCGGTGAGCGTCATGGCCGGGGCCACGGTCACGCTGTCGCCGGTGTGCACGCCCATCGGGTCGATGTTCTCGATCGAGCAGACGACCACGACGTTGTCGTGCTTGTCGCGCATCAGCTCGAGCTCGTACTCCTTCCAGCCGAGCACGCTCTCCTCGATGAGCACCTCGGTCACCGGGGACGCGGCCAGGCCGGCGCCGGCGATCCGCTCCAGGTCCTCGGGGCTGTGCGCCATGCCGGAACCCAGGCCGCCCATGGTGAACGACGGCCGGATCACGACCGGCAGGCCAATCTCGGCGACGGTGTCCCGGACCTCGTCCATCGAGTGGCAGACCCGCGAGCGCGGGGTCTCGCCACCGGCGAGCGCCACGATGTCCTTGAAGAGCTGCCGGTCCTCACCCTTGCGGATGGCGTCCACGTTGGCGCCGATCAGCTCGACGCCGTACTTCTCCAGGACGCCCGCCTCGTGCAGGGCGATCGCGGTGTTCAGCGCGGTCTGGCCGCCCAGGGTCGGCAGGATCGCGTCCGGCCGCTCCTTGGCGATGACCAGCTCGACGAACTCCGGCGTGATCGGCTCGACGTAGGTGGCGTCGGCGAACTCCGGGTCGGTCATGATCGTGGCCGGGTTGGAGTTGACCAGCGAGACCCGGATGCCCTCGGCCCGCAGCACCTGGCAGGCCTGGGTGCCGGAGTAGTCGAACTCGCAGGCCTGGCCGATGACGATCGGGCCGGACCCGATCACCATCACATGTTTGATGTCCTCGCGCTTCGGCACTGAACTCAGCCCTTCTTCTCGACGAGCTCGACGAAGCGGTCGAACAGGTAGTCGGCGTCGTGCGGGCCGGCGGCGGCCTCGGGGTGGTACTGGACGGTGAAAGCCGGGACCTCCAGGCCCCGCAGGCCCTCGACCACGTTGTCGTTGAGGCAGACGTGCGAGACCTCGACCCCGCCGAACTCGGTGTCGATGCGCTCGCCGATCGGGGCGTCCACCGCGAACCCGTGGTTGTGGCTGGTCACCTCGACCTTGCCGGTGGTCCTGTCGAGCACCGGCTGGTTGATACCGCGGTGGCCGTAGCCCAGCTTGTAGGTGCCGAAGCCGAGCGCCCGCCCGAGGATCTGGCTGCCGAAGCAGATGCCGAACAGCGGCACCTCGCGGCGCATCACCTCGCGTGCCAGGGCGACCGGGCCGTCGGCGGTGGCCGGGTCACCGGGGCCGGGCGAGAAGAACACCGCGTCCGGGCCGACCGCGAGCAGGTCCTCGATGCTCGACGACGCCGGGAAGACGTGCGTGGTCACGCCCCGGGAGGCGAGCCGCCGGGAGACGTTGCGCTTGATGCCCAGGTCCAGTGCGGCGACCGTGTACCGGTGCTCGCCCTCGGCCTCGACGACGTACGGCGAGGAGGTGGTGACCTGCGCGGACAGGTCGGCGCCGAGCATCTGCGGCTGGTGCAGGATCCGCTGGCGCAGCTTCTCGGCGTCCAGGTCGAGCGAGGAGATGCCGACCCGCATCGCGCCCCGGTCCCGCAGGTGCCGGGTCAGGGCCCGGGTGTCGATGCCGCTGATGCCGACGACACCCTCGTCGGCCAGGCGGTCGCCCAGGTCGCCGGTGGAGCGCCAGTTCGACGGGCGGCGGGCCGGGTCGCGGACCACGTAGCCGGAGACCCAGATCCGGTCCGACTCGTCGTCCTCGGCGTTGACGCCGGTGTTGCCGATCTGCGGCGCGGTCTGCACCACGACCTGCTTGTGGAACGACGGGTCGGTCAGCGTCTCCTGGTAGCCGGTCATGCCGGTGGTGAACACCGCCTCACCGAACGTCTCACCGACGGCGCCGTAGGAGGTGCCGTGGAACGTGCGACCGTCCTCCAGCACGAGGATCGCCTTGGTCACTTGACTGCCTTTCCGTCCAGAACCGTGGCCTCGCCCCGCAGGAAGGTCGCGACGATGCGACCGGGCAGGGTCATGCCGGCGTACGGCGTGTTGCGGCTGCGGCTGGCCAGCTCGGCCGGGTCGACGACCCGCTGCACCGAGGGATCCACCAGCGTCAGGTTGGCCGGGGTTCCGGCCTTCGTCAGGTCACCGCCGTGCCCGTCCAGCCCGGCGATGCGGGCCGGGGCGATCGACATCCGGTCGGCGATCAGGTCCCACTGCGGGCCGAAGACGCTCAGCACGATCGGCAGGGCGGTCTCCAGACCGAGCATGCCGGGGCGGGCGTACGACCACTCGCATTCCTTGTCCTGCACCGCGTGCGGGGCGTGGTCGGTGGCCACCACGTCGATGACCCCGTCGAGCAGGGCCCGGCGGAGGGCTTCGACGTCCTTGCGCGTACGCAACGGTGGGTTGACCTTGAAGACCGGGTCGTAGCCGGCCGCGAGCTCGTCGGTGAGCAGCAGATGGTGCGGGGTGACCTCGGCCGTCACGCGGACGCCGCGCGCCTTGGCCTGGCGCAGCACCTCGACCGAACCGGCGGTGGAGACGTGGCAGACGTGCAGGCGGCTGCCGACGTGCTCGGCGAGCAGCACGTCGCGGGCGATGATCGCCTCCTCGGCGACCGCGGGCCAGCCGGTCAGACCCAGGCGGGTGCTGACCTCGCCCTCGTGCATCTGCGCACCCTCGGTGAGCCGGGGCTCCTCGGCGTGCTGGGCGATGACGCCGTCGAACGCCTTCACGTACTCCAGGGCACGGCGCATCAGCTTCGGGTCGGCGACGCAGAAGCCGTCGTCGGAGAAGATCCGCACGTTGGCCGCCGAGGTGGCCATCGCGCCCAGCTCGGCCATCTGCTTGCCGGCCAGGCCGACGGTGACGGCGCCGATCGGCTGCACGTCGACCAGCCCGGCCTCCCGGCCCAGGCGCCAGACCTGCTCGACCACACCGGCGGTGTCGGCGACCGGCGAGGTGTTCGCCATCGCGCAGACCGCGGTGTAGCCGCCGAGCGCGGCGGCCCGGGATCCGGTGTCGACGGTCTCGGCGTCCTCCCGGCCCGGTTCGCGCAGGTGGGTGTGCACGTCCACCAGGCCGGGCAGGGCGACGAGGCCGGCGGCGTCGATGACCTCCGCGCCGTCGACCGGTTTGTCGGAGATGACGCCATCCGCGATATAAAGGTCCGTCGGCGAAGCACCGAGGATCGAGACGCCCTTGAGCAGGTACGCCATCACTTGCCTCCCAGCAGCAGGTAGAGGACGGCCATCCGGACACTGACGCCGTTGGCGACCTGTTCGACGATGGTGGAGCGGGGCGAGTCGGCGACCTCGGGCGCGATCTCCATCCCCCGGTTCATCGGGCCGGGGTGCATGACGATCGCGTGCTCCGGCAGCTTCCGGAGCCGGGGCACGTCGAGCCCGTAACGGCGGCTGTACTCCCGCGCCGACGGGAAGTAGGAGTCCTGCATGCGCTCGGTCTGCACGCGCAGCATCATCACCACGTCACTGTCCGGCAGGACGGCGTCCAGATCGTACGAAACCTGGGCCTTGTCGGTCAGATCCAGCGGGATCAGCGTGGGCGGGCCGACCACCGTGACCCGCGCTCCCAGCGTCGACAGCAGCAGGATGTTGGAGCGGGCGACCCGGCTGTGCAGCACGTCGCCGACGATGGCCACCTTGAGGCCGTCGAGACGACCCAGGCGGGACCGCATCGTGTACGCGTCGAGCAGAGCCTGCGTCGGGTGCTCGTGGGTGCCGTCGCCGGCGTTGACGACCGAGCCCTCGACCCAGTTCGCCAGCCGGTGCGGCGCGCCGCTGGCCGAGTGCCGGATCACCACGGCGTCGGCGCCCATCGCCTGCAGGGTCAGCGCGGTGTCCTTGAGGCTCTCGCCCTTGGAGACGCTGGAACCCTTGGCGGAGAAATTGATCACGTCGGCGGAGAGCCGCTTGGCGGCCGCCTCGAACGAGATCCGGGTGCGGGTCGAGTCCTCGTAGAAGAGGTTGACCACGGTCCGGCCGCGCAGCGCGGGCAGCTTCTTGACCTCGCGCCCGGACAGCGCCGCCATCTCGGCCGCGGTGTCCAGGATCAGGGTGGCGGTGTCCGCGTCCAGGTCGGCGGCGGAGCGCAGGTGCTTGATCAACTCAAGCCTCCGATCAGGCGTACCTCGTCGGCGCCGTCGGTCTCGGTGAGGGCCACCTTGACACTCTCGGCGAGCGCGGTGGGGATGTTCTTGCCGACGTAGTCGGCGCGGATCGGCAACTGCCGGTGACCGCGATCGACCAGCACCGCGAGCTGCACCGAGCTGGGCCGGCCGAGGTCCTTGAGCGCGTCCAGCGCGGCGCGCACCGAGCGGCCGGAGAAGAGCACGTCGTCGACGAGGATGACCCGCAGGCCGTCGATGCCGGCCGGCGGCAGCTCGGTGCGGCCGAGCGCGCGGGTGGCCTTGAGGCGCAGATCGTCGCGGTAGAGCGTGATGTCCAGGGAGCCCACCGGGACCTCGACGCCCTCGAAGGCGTGAATCCGGGCGGCCAGCCGGTGCGCGAGCGGAACACCGCGGGTGGGGATGCCGAGCAGCACGGTGCCGGTGGCGCCGGAGGTCTTCTCGAGGATCTGATGCGCGATGCGGTCGACGACCCGATGCAGGTCGGACCCTTCCAGAATGATCTTGCTGGGCGCGTCTGCGCGTGGCTGCGCCACGGCGGACCTCCTTCCCCGCCTCACGGGACGGGTCGTTAAAGGATGTCGGTCAGGCTGGGAAAACCCGGCCCGATGGCTGACGCTACGTTACCAGTGAACGCAGCGTTGACCATGGTGACGTGCCTGACTGGAGCAGACCGGACATATCACGTCTACTTGGGATACAGCCGGTGACTTTGTGGCCGAACCTCGCGACTCATCGGTAACCAACACTTGACCGGCGGTCGCAAACTCCGTACCGTCACGCAGCGTAGCGATCCGTGGGGAAAGAAGCCCCCGCGGTGCCAGCACAGTACCGGGAGTGTCCATATGCCGTCTGAGTACGCGAAGTCGCTGGGCGCTCGCCTGCGCTCCATCCGCCAGCAGCAGGGCCTGTCCCTGCAGGGCGTCGAAGAGAAGTCCAACGGCCGCTGGAAGGCGGTCGTGGTGGGCTCGTACGAGCGCGGCGACCGCGCGGTCACCGTGTCGCGTCTGGCCGAACTGGCCGACTTCTACCGTGTTCCCGTCTCGGAACTGCTGCCCGACGGCAGCGGCATCCGCCTCGAGGCCACCAACAAGATCGTCCTGGATCTCGAGAAGCTGTACGACACCACCGGCGAGGACCTCGCCTACGTGGCTCGTTACGCCCGGGCCATCCAGCAGCAGCGCGGTGACTACAACGGCCGCGTCCTGTCCATCCGGGCCGACGACCTGCGCGCCCTCGCCATCGTCTACGACATCTCGCCGTCCGGCCTCATCGAGCGCCTGACCGAGCAGGGTGTCCTGGTGGCCGACCCCCGCGCGTTTTTCGCCAGCTGATCCAGCAAGCGTTTTCCTCATCTGAGCCAGCCACTCAGCTGAACAAAATCAGCAACACCCAGTAGCGCCCCCCGTAAAGCCCGCGTCCCCACGGCGCGGGCTTTCGCATTTCCCGGATCTGGACAAGGAAAAGGCCCGGATCAGATGATCCGGGCCTTTTCGTATGAGATCAGCGTGTCGCGAAAGCCGCGATCCGGTCCAGCAGACCGTTGAGGAACCGCGGGCTGTCGTCGGTCGACATCTCCTTCGCCAGCTCGACCGCCTCGGTGATCGCCACCGGGTCGTCGACGTCGGGCTCGAAGAGCAACTCGTACACCGCGATCCGGGCCAGATTCCGGTCCACCGCCGGCATCCGGTCGATGGTCCAGCCCTCGGCGTAACTCGCGATCAGCTCGTCGATCCGGTCGAGGTGCTTGGCCACCCCGTCGATGAGTGTCTTCGAGTACTCGAGGTGCTCGGGGTGCGGCTTGGCGATCCGGTCCAGGTACGTCAACAGCACCTGGCTCGGCGGTAGATCACGCAGGTCGGCCTCGAAGAGGACGTCGAGCGCGCGCTTGCGGGCCTTGCGACGTGCGAGCCGTTCCTTCCTGGGACCTTCGGCCATCAGCTGCGGCCGAGGTAGCGGCCGTCGCGGGTGTCGACCTTGATCTTCTCACCGGTGGTGATGAAGAGCGGGACGTTGACGGTGGCGCCGGTCTCGATCGTGGCCGGCTTGGTGCCGCCGGTGGAGCGGTCGCCCTGCAGGCCCGGCTCGGTGTAGGTGACCTCGACGAAGACGCTGGTCGGCAGCTCGATGTAGAGCGGCACACCCTCGTGCAGCGCGACCGTGACCTCGGCCTCGGGGAGCAGGTAGTTCGCGTTGTCACCGACGGTGGCGCCGGGGACGTGGATCTGCTCGTAGGTGTCCAGGTCCATGAAGACGTAGTCCTCGCCGTCCTGGTACAGATACTGCATCGAGCGCTTGTCGACGGTCGCCGTCTCGACCTTGGTGCCGGCGTTGAAGGTCTTGTCGACCACCTTGCCGGACAGGACGTGCTTCAGCGTGGTGCGCACGAAGGCGGGGCCCTTACCCGGCTTCACGTGCTGGAACTCAACGACGGACCACAGCTCCTTGTCGAGGTTGAGAACCAGGCCGTTCTTAAGTTCGTTGGTGGAAGCCATGTCCTGCCTTGATCTTGACGGTTATCGGTGACCGAACCACTCTACCGGCGTGAACCCGCCGGGGGCGAATCGGGCCTACCGCGCGATGTGCTCCAGAGCAAGCCGATAACCGTCGAAACCGAGCCCGGCGATCACTCCGGTGGCGACCGCGGAGATCACCGAGTGGTGCCGGAACTCCTCCCGGGTGTGCACGTTCGAGATGTGCACCTCGACCAGCTTGCCGCGCAACATCGCGCAGGCGTCCCGGACCGCGTAGTTGTAGTGGGTCCAGGCGCCCGGATTGAGCACCACGTCGGCGCCCTCGTCGGCGGCCTGGTAGAGCCACTCCAGCATCTCGTGCTCGGCGTTGGTCTGCCGCACCTCGACGGTCACACCCAGCGACTCGCCGGCGCTTTCGCACATCTCGACCAGGTCCTGATAACTGGCCGAGCCGTAGACGCCCGGTTCACGCAGGCCCAGCCGGCCCAGGTTCGGCCCGTTCAACACGTAGATCATCGGGCCACCGCCGCGTACGCCTCGCGCAGCAGGTCCTCATCCGGGCCGGTCAGGACGCCCGGCTTCGCCAGGCCGTCCAGGACCACAAAACGCAAGGTCGCCGCCCGCGCCTTCTTGTCGACGCGCATCGCGGGCAGCAGCTCGTCAAAGGCCTGTTTGTCGTACGACGTGGGCAGGGCGAGCGTCTCCAGGATGCTCCGGTGCCGCGCCGCGGTGGCCTCGTCCAGCCGCCCGGTGAGCCGGCCCAGCTCGGCCGCGAAGATCATCCCGACCGCGACGGCGTGCCCGTGCTTCCACGAGTACCGTTCCCGTCGCTCGATCGCGTGACCCAGGGTGTGCCCGTAGTTCAGGATCTCGCGCAGCCCGGACTCCTTGAGGTCGACCCCGACCACGTCCGCCTTCACCCGGATCTTGCGCTCGATCAGCTCGCGCAGCACGTCCGAGCGCGGATCCAGAGCCCGCGCCGGATCGGCCTCGACCAGCTCGAGGATCCGCGGGTCGGCGATGAAACCGCCCTTCACCACCTCGGCCAGGCCGGCCGCCACGTCCTCGGCGGGCAGCGTGTCCAGCGCGTCCAGGTCGCAGATCACCCCGGCGGGCGGGTGGAACGCGCCGACCAGGTTCTTGCCGGCCCCGATGTTGACAGCGGTCTTCCCGCCGACCGCGGCGTCGACCATGCCGGCCACCGACGTGGACACCGGCACCCAGCGGACCCCGCGCAGCCAGGCGGCGGCCACGTAACCGGCCAGGTCGGTGGTCGCCCCGCCGCCGACACCGACGACGACATCCGTCCGGGTGAAACCGGCGGCGCCGAGCTCGTCCCAGCAGCGGGCGGCGACGTCGACCGTCTTGCCGGCCTCGGCGTCCGGCACCTCGATCGGCACCACCGTCACGGCGCCCGCCGATCTCGCCACCGCCTCGGCGCGCTCACGCAGCGTCGGCGGGTGCAGGACCGCCACCCGCGCCGCGCCGTCGATCATCGCGGGCAGTTCGCCGGCCAGCCCTCGGCCCACGACCACGTCATATGGACGGTCACCCGTCACCGGAATACGCGTCACCACGGTTGTACACCCTATGCGTACGGCCGCGGGCCTTGATGGGGTTATATACAGATGACCCCACAGGGGTTACACCTTTACGCATGCCGAAAATCAACGTGTACCTGCCGGACGATCTCGCCGAAGCCGTCCGCGACACCGGCCTGCCCGTCTCACCGATCTGCCAGCGCGCCCTGGAGCATGCGGTCCGCCGGATCACCACGATCCGCCAGGCGGCCCTCACCGACCTCGACCCCGAACGGATCGCTGAACAGTTGCCGACCTTCACCACGCGCCTGATCACCGTGATCTCGCTGGCGGCCCGCCGGGCCACCGAATCCGGAACGTCCGCCGTCACCACCGGTGACCTGCTGCACGGCGTCCTCACCGAGGGTCAGAACCTGGCGTTGCGCCTGCTCAACTCGATGGACGTGGCCCCTTCCTCGCTCATCGCCCCGGCCGTGGCCGAGCCGGCCGCCGCCGACGGCACACTGAGGTTCAGCTCTTCGGCGGCGGTCGCCCTGGAACTCACCGTCGGCGAGGCGATCGGCCTCGGTCACAACTACGTGGGCTGCGAGCATCTGCTGATCGGCCTGGCCGCCGAACCGGACGGCGCGGCCGGCGAGTTGCTGCGCTCCCGGGCCGTCGACGGCAAGGCGGCCCGGCGCACGGTGGCCGCGGCCCTGGAGGGTTACGCCCACCTCCGGGCCACCAGCCCGTCCGCCTCGCACGACGCCGCGTCCTCCCCGGCCGCCCTGCTGACCGCGGCCCTGGCCCCGCTGGTCAAGCGGATCGAGGCGATCGAGAGCCGGATCGGCTGAGGACGGCGAGCCGGGGTGCTGAGGACGGCGAGCCGGGGTCAGGGTTTCAGCAGGGCGATGACCTCGGCGGTGATCTCCGGCTCCGCGCGGCCGTCGGTGATCACCGTGTGGGTGGCCACCTCCTGGTAGAGGGGCCGGCGCTGGTCCAGCAGGTATTTCAGGGTGGCCCGCGGGTTCAGGGCCAGCAGCGGGCGGCCCGCGCCCAGGCCGACCCGTTTGATCGCGTCGGTCAGCTCCACCGAGAGGTAGACGACCGTGTGGGCGGCGAGCAGCTTCCGGGTGCCCTCGTCGAGGATCGCCCCGCCGCCCAGCGCGAGCACACCACCGAAGGTCTCCAGCGACGACGCGACGGTCTCACGTTCCATCACCCGGAACGTGTCCTCGCCCTCGTCGACGAAGATCTCCGGGATCGGCTTGCCGGCCCGCGCCTCGATGATCAGGTCGGTGTCGGCGAACGGCACGCCCAGCTCCGCCGCGACCGCCTGACCGACGGTGGTCTTGCCGGCGCCCATCACGCCGACGAAGACCGCGACCGGGGCCATCAGTGGATGATCAGGTTGTCGAGGTACGCCGCCAGGTTGCGGCGGATCTCGGCCACCGAGTCGCCACCGAACTTCTCGGTCGCGGCCTCGGCCAGCACCAGGGCGACCATCGCCTCGGCGACGACCGCGCCGGCCGGGACCGCACAGACGTCGGAACGCTGGTTGATCGCGGTGGTCGCCTCACCGGTGACGATGTCGACGGTCTGCAGCGCCCGGTTCAGCGACGAGATCGGCTTCAGCGCGGCACGCACCCGCAGCGGCTCGCCGTTGGTGATGCCACCCTCCAGCCCACCGGCCCGGTCGGTGATCCGCTTGACCCCGTCCGGCGTCGGGACGATCTCGTCGTGCGCGACCGAACCCCGCGAACGGGCCTGGGTGAAGCCGTCACCGATCTCCACACCCTTGACCGACTGGATCGACATCAGGGCGGTGGCCAGGCGGGCGTCGAGCTTGCGGTCCCACTGGACGTGCGATCCGAGACCCGGCGGCACGTGGTACGCCAGCACCTCGACGATGCCGCCGAGCGTGTCCGCGTCCTGTTTCGCGGCGTCGACCTCGGCCACCATCCGGGCACTGGCCTCCGGGTCGAGGCAGCGCAGCGGGTCCTCGTCGATGCGGTCGAAGTCGTCCGGGGTCGGGATCACGCCCGGCTTGGCGGCGACCGAGCCCAGCTCGATCACGTGCGAGACGATCTCGATGCCGAGCGCCTGCCTGATCAGCTGCTTGGCGACCACGCCGACGGCGACCCGGGCCGCGGTCTCCCGGGCACTGGCGCGCTCCAGGATCGGGCGGGCGTCGGTGTGGCCGTACTTCTGCATGCCGGCCAGGTCGGCGTGACCGGGACGCGGGCGGGTCAGCGCCGCGTTGCGGGACTGGGCGGCGAGCACCTCGGGGTCCACCGGGTCGGCCGCCATCACGGTCTCCCACTTGGGCCACTCGCTGTTGCCCACCCGGATCGCCACCGGCGAGCCCAGCGTCACCCCGTGCCGGATGCCACCGATGATCTCGAGCTCGTCCTGCTCGAACTTCATCCGGGCGCCGCGGCCGTAGCCGAGCCGTCGCCGTACCAGATCACGGGTGATGTCCGCGCTCGTCACCTCGACGCCGGCGGGCACACCCTCCAGCATGGCGACGAGCGCCGGTCCATGCGATTCCCCTGCAGTCAGCCAGCGCAACACCGCAACAGTCTGGCACGGCCACGGTACGTGACGGCGGGTGGGCGCCTCCGTCCCGCCCTGCGGACATCAGCTGCCGGTTCTCAGACCCGGCTCTTGACCGCGTCCTCCAGAGCCCGGCGCATCGCGTCCTGCGGCGCCTCGGGCAGGCCGGTGAACTGCTCGAACTGGCCGAGCGCCTGCGCCAGCAGCAGGTCCAGCCCGGAGACCACGGTGACCGCGTGCTGCAGCGCCGAGGCGGCCAGCGGGGTCGGCCACGGGTCGTAGAGGGCGTCGAAGTACACACTGCCGGGTTTCCAGGTGACCCGGCCGGCCAGGTCGTCGGCGGCACCCTTGGGCACGGTGGAGATGACCGCGTCGGCGTCGAACGCCCCGGCCGCCTCCGGCCAGGAGACACCGACCAGGTTCAGGCCGAGCGCGACCGCGACCGGGCCCAGCTCCTCGCGGGCCTCGGCCCGGCGGGTCACCACGTTGACCGCCTCGGCGCCCAGCTCGGCGGCGGCGGCCAGTGCGGCCCGCGCGGTGCCGCCACCACCCAGCACGGTGATCCGGGGCGGCGCCTCCTTGACCGCGTGCCGGCCACGGCTCAGGCCCAGGCCCGCGTCCCGCAGCACGTGCACCATGCCGGGGACGTCGGTGTTGTCCGCGTGCCACGTGCCGTCCGCCTGGCGGACCAGGGTGTTGGCGCAGCCGACCGCGATCGCCAGCGGCGAGGCCGAGGCGGCCAGTTTCAGCGCCGCCTCCTTGAGAGGCATGGTCAGCGACAGGCCGGCCCACTCCGGGCCGAGCCCGGCGACCAGATCGGGCAGCTCCGACTCGGCGCACTCGATCGAGGTGTAACTCCAGCCGTCCAGGCCGGCGGCCTGATAACCAGCGGTGTGGATGAAGGGCGAGAGCGAGTGCGCGATCGGCTTGCCGCACACCGCGGCCTTCCTCGCGGCCGGCAAAGTCTCCTCGGGCTTCTTCTGCACGCGACTCACTCTACGGGTGCACCCGTGCCCGCTGCCCTCACCCACACGCGGCGTCAGCAGTCGGACAGCGGGATCCCGTTGGCGCAGGCCTTCTTCTTGTTCTTCTCGTGTTCGCCGTCGGTGGAGGCGAACGCCGAATTGCCCTTCTTGTCGACCGCGACGAAGAACAGCCAGGACGCCGTCGGCGGTTTCATCGCGCCGGTCAGGGCGGCCTTGCCGGGGCTGTTGATCGGGCCGACCGGCAGGCCGACCACGTTCTCCGAGTTGTACGGGTTCTTCGGGTCGGTCATCTCGGCCACCGTCAGCTTGCCCGAGTGCTTGGCCTTCTTGCCGCTCAGCTCCAGCCAGTAGTTCGTGGTCACATCGAACTGCAAGGGCATCTTCTTCTTGTACGCCCGGTTGTAGGCGACCCGGGCCACCTTGGGCAGATCAGCCGGAACGCCCGCCTCGGCCTCGGCCAGTGACGCCACGATCAGGGCCTCGTACGGCGAGACGCCCAGGTTCTGCTGCACCCCGTCGGCGAACCCGATCTCGCCGGTGACGGTGAGGAAGTGCTCCACCATCGTGCGCAGCACCTGGGTGGCATTCGCCTTCGGGTCGAACTCGTACGTGTCCGGGAAGAGGAAGCCCTCCGCGGTCTTGGACACCTGCTTGCCGTCGTTGCGCTTGAACCACCAGTCCGGCACACCCAGCGCCTCGGGGTCCTTCGCGGCCTCCTGGAAATCCTTGACCGGGATGCCGGTGGCCTTGGCGAGCAGGTCGTAGGTGCCCTTGAGGGTCTTGCCCTCGGGGATGGTCACGCCCTTGCTGAGCCGGGTGTTCGGGTCGAGCAGCTGGGTGACCGCCGACGCGGCGGACATCTGGCGGCGCAGCACATACGTCCCGGACTGGATGTTCTTGCTGCGCGGCTCGGCCTCGGCGGCGTTGAGGAACGCCTTGGTGCTCTTCACCACGTCCGACTCGACCAGCTCGTTGCCGATCTCGGTCAGCGACGAGTTCTTGGCGATGGTCACCTCGACCGGGTTGCTGCCGGAGCCGTCGTAGTCGGCGGCGACGAAGAAGTCGGCCACCTTGGTGTAGCCGTAGTAGACGCCACCACCCAGCACCGCGAACAGCAGCAGGGTCAGGAACATGGCGACGGCGGACTTGCCGGCGCCCTTCCCGGACCGGCGTTTTCGGTCCGTCCCGGTCTGCTCGGCGTCCTCTTCCTCGAACGCAACGTCCAGTTCATCGATCATGTCGTCTGCCTCCGCTGCCAGTTCGGCCGACTTCGCGGGATCGCCACCGCGGCCGCATCAGCACTGACGGGCACCATACCCACATCGATACCCCGCCGCCCACCCCTGAACCTGCCTAACGGCGGTGGCCGACCGGAGCAACTCCGATCGGCCACTCGACCGTGCTCGTGAACCTCAGCAGATCGGAATACCGTTCTTGCACGCGATCTGGATGTTCGCCTCGTGCTCCGCGAAGGTCTTCCCGTACGCCATCTTGCCCGCCGCGTTGACCGTCACGAAGAAGTAGTACGGGCTCTTCTTGGCGTCCAGTGCACCCTTGAGAGCGATGTCCCCCGGGTTGCTGATCGGGCCGATCGCCATACCTTTCACGTTGTACCGGTACGGGTTGTCCTCACCGTGCAGCTCGTCGACCGTCAGCTTCTCGGAGGACTTGCCCTCCTTGCCCTGCAGCCGCAACCAGTAGTTGACGGTGCTGTCCAGCTGGAGGCACTCACACGGGAACTTGCCGGAGTACGCCCGGTTGTAGAGCACCCGGGTGGTCGGGCCCATGTCCTCCGGCAGCAGCGCCTCGACCTGGGTGATCGACGCCGCGACCAGGGCCTCGTACGGCGAGATGTCGTATTTCTCCTGGACCGTGGCGGCGAAGTTCAGCTTGTCCATCTCGGCGTTGAAGTTCTTGACCATCGCCTTGAGGATGCCGTCGGCGGTCGGCTTCTCCGGCAGCTCGTACGTCGCCGGGTAGAGGAAGCCCTCGATGTTGGACTTGTCGACCTTCTTGCCGTCGGTGCGCTTGAGCCACTCCGCGGTCACCCCGAGCTTCGAGATGTCCTTGGCGGCGGTCTCGAACTCCGCGTACTCGATGCCGGTCTTCTTCGAGAACTCCTCGAAGACCTGCATCTTGGTCCAGCCCTCGGGGATGGTCACGCCGTTGACCGTCATGTTCTTGCGGTCCAGCAGCATGGCCAGCGCGTCGGTCGCCTTCATCTGTTTACGGAGCTTGTACGATCCGACCTGGATGGTGGTGCTCTTCGGATCGTCGGCCGCCGCGTTGACGAAGGCCTTGGCGCTCTTCACCACCCCGGCCGTCTCCAGGGTCGCGCCGATCGCGGAGCCGCCGTCGCCCTTCTTGACCGCGACGACCACCTCACCGGTGCCCGGGCCGTCGTAGTCCGCCGCGAAGAAGTAGCCGGAGTACCGGTTCCAGCCGAACCAGGCGCCGCCGCCGAGGACGCCGAACAGCAGCAGCACCACGACGAACACCATGGCAGACCGGCCGGCCCCCTTCTCTTTGCGATGTCGCCATCGCCCGGGGTCCGGGTTGTCCTCGTACTTGAGATCTTCCATCTCGCCGATCACTTTAGGTCTGCCTCCGCTGCGCGTTGAGCCAGCTCTGCAGGATCTCGACGGCCGCCGCCTGGTCGACGACCGCACGCTGGCGCTTGCCCTTGACACCTCGCTCGGACAACCGGCGGCTGGCCACGACGGTCGACATGCGCTCGTCGGTCAGCAGCACCGGAACCGGCGCGAGCAGTGGCGCGAGCCGGTCGACGTACGCCCGGATGTGGCCGGCCGCCACGCCCTCACGCCCGTTCAGAGCCACCGGCAGCCCCACCACGACCTCGACCGCCTCGAACTCGGCGGTCAGCCGGGCCAGTTCCGTCATGTCCTTCGGTGTGCCGTCGTCACCGGTCTCCCGGTCCCGCGGCACGGTCACCACCGGGCTGGCCAGAATCCCGTCCGGGTCGCATCTCGCCACCCCGACACGCACCTGCCCCACGTCCACCCCGAGGCGGACGCCCCGAGCGAATTGTCGAGTCACGCCTTCAACCTGCACAGCACCAACACGTGCCTCCCGTACCGAACGCTTGATGCGAAGCGTAGCGATCGACTCCGTAGATGATCGCTCTCCCGATCGCGCCAAGAGCTTAACCGCATCACCCGTACGTGTGCCGCCACCCGGTACAAGCCCTAAAGTTCCGCTAAGAAACGACCCACAGAGAGGACATTTTTGGTCACTTTGGGTGAAATAAAAGCAGGACGCCCCGGGAGATTCCCGGGGCGTCCTTAAATCTAGACCTCTACGCCAGGTCGCCCAGCGCCTTTTCGACGGCGGCCAGCAACACCGGCGCCTGATCCGCGGGCACGCCGCCGCCCTGCGCCAGATCGGCGTTGCCGCCACCCCGGCCGGACAGCGCCGCCTTCACCAGATCCTGCGCGGACACGCCCCGGCCCTTGGCCGCCGCGTTGACCGCCACGATCAGCGACGCCTTGCCGTTGGAACGCGCGGTCACCGCGACCACCGCCGGACGCGCGGCGTCGATCTTGCCGCGAACCTCCTGCGCGAGGGTACGGACGTCGTTGCCGGCCGCCCCCTCCGGCGCCTCGGTGCCCACGTAGGCCACACCACGCACGTCCTTGGCCTGGCCGGCGAGCGCGCCCGCCCCACCCAGGACCATCTGCGCGCGCATCTTCTCGAGTTCCTTCTCCGCGTCGCGCAGCGCCGTGACGGTCTGCTCGACCCGGTCGGCGACCTGGTCACCGGGCACCCGGAACAGGTCCGCCAGTCGCGACACCAGCAGGTGCTCCTTGGCCAGGAAGCTGAAGGCGTCCAGACCGACAAGAGCCTCGACACGCCGTACGCCGGAACCGATCGACTGCTCGTTGAGGATCTTCACCAGGCCCAGCTGGCCGGACCGGGCCACGTGGGTGCCACCGCACAGCTCCCGCGCGTAGTCACCGACCTCGACGACCCGGACCTCGTCGCCGTACTTCTCGCCGAACAGCGCCATCGCACCGAGCCGGCGCGCCTCCTCCTGCGAGGTGACGAACGCGTTGACCTCGAGGTCGCTCAGCAGCACCTCGTTGATCTGCTGCTCGACGTCGAACAGCACCGACGGGCTGACCGCGCCCGGGGTGTGGAAGTCGAACCGCAGCCGGCCCGGCGCGTTCAGCGAACCCGCCTGGGTCGCCGACTCACCGAGGAAGTTGCGCATCGTCTGGTGCACCAGGTGGGTCGCGGTGTGCGACCGGGAGATCGCCTTGCGGCGGGTCACGTCGATCTCGGCGAGCGCCGTCTCACCGGCCCGCACCTCACCCCGGACGACCCGCGCCTTGTGCACGATCAGGCCCGGGATCGGCTGCTGCACGTCGACGATCTCCAGCCGGCCGTTGCCGACGTTGATCACGCCGGTGTCGGCCTGCTGGCCACCGCCCTCCGCGTAGAACGGGGTGGTGTCCAGGACCAGCTCGACGAAGTCACCCTCGCCGGCCACCTCTTGTTTTCCGGAGGCGCCGATCAGCGCCCGCACCCGGGATTCACGGGTGATCTCCTGGTAACCGGTGAACTCGACCGCGCCGCCCGCCTCCAGCGCCGAACGGTACGCCGACAGGTCCGCGTGGCCCGTCTTGCGCGCCGCCGCGTCCGCCTTCGCCCGGTTCCGCTGGTCGGCCATCAGCCGGCGGAAGCCCTCCTGGTCGACCTGCAGACCCTGCTCCTGCGCGATCTCCAGGGTCAGGTCGATCGGGAAGCCGTACGTGTCGTGCAGCTGGAACGCCTTGTCGCCGCTCAGCTGGGAGCTCCCCTTGGACTTCGACTCGGTGATCGCCGTGTCCAGGATGTTGGTGCCCGCCTTCAGCGTGGAGAGGAACGCCTCCTCCTCCGCGTAGGCGTAGGTCGAGATGCGGCCGAACTCCTTGGCCACCTCCGGGTACGACGGGGCCATGCAGTCCCGCGCGATCGGCAGCAGGATCGGCAGCGCCGGCTCCTGCCAGCCGAGCAGGCGGATCGCCCGGATCGCCCGGCGCATGATGCGGCGCAGCACGTAGCCGCGGCCCTCGTTCGACGGCACGATGCCGTCGGCGATCAGCATCAGCGCGGTCCGCACGTGGTCGGCGATCACCCGCAGGCGCACGTCGTCCGGGTGGCTCTCGGACGCGGCGTGCCCGGACTGCTTGCCGTACTCCTTGCCGGTCATCTCGGCGGCCTTCGCCAGGATCGGCTTGACCTCGTCGATCTCGTACAGGTTGTCGACACCCTGCAGGATCGACGCGATGCGCTCCAGGCCCATGCCGGTGTCGATGTTCTGCTTCGGCAGGTCACCGACGATCGTGAACTCTTCCTTCGACTTCACGTCGGTGATCTCGTGCTGCATGAAGACCAGGTTCCAGAACTCCAGGTACCGGTCCTCGTCGACCTCCGGACCGCCCTCCTGGCCGTACGCCGGGCCGCGGTCGTAGTACAGCTCCGAGCACGGGCCGGCCGGGCCGGGGATGCCCATCGACCAGAAGTTGTCCTTCTTGCCGCGGCGCACGATCCGCTCCGCCGGCAGACCGGTCCGCAGCCACATCTCGATGGCCTCGTCGTCGTCCAGGTAGACGGTCGCCCAGATCTTCTCCGGGTCCAGACCGAAACCACCCTCCTCGACCGGCTTCGTCGACAGCTCCCACGCCAGCCGGATCGCGTCCGCCTTGAAGTAGTCGCCGAACGAGAAGTTGCCGTTCATCTGGAAGAACGTGCCGTGCCGGGAGGTCTTGCCGACCTCGTCGATGTCCGGCGTGCGGATGCACTTCTGCACACTCGCGGCGCGGTCGTACGGTGCGGCCTGCTGGCCCAGGAAGAACGGGACGAACTGCACCATGCCGGCGTTGATGAACAGCAGGTTCGGGTCGTCGATAGCCGGCAGCGGGGCACTCGGGACCACCGTGTGCCCGTTCGCCTCGAAATGCGCCAGGAAGCGCCGCTTGACTTCCGCCGTTCTCATCGATTTCCCTCCTGCGAGCCGGGCTGCGCATCGTCACGCAGCTCGGCGAACTTGTCCTCGTACAGCTCCCCGGCGGCGAACGCCTCGTGGATCTGCTGTTCCCGCTCGGCCATGCCGTCGCGAACGTCCTCCACGAAGCTACGCATCGACTCGACCAAGCCGCCAGCGGATTCCGACAGCGAGGTGGCGATGCCCGTCGGGGTGAACTCGTTGGCCTTCTGGTTCAGCTTGCGGACGACCAGGGCGCCGACGGCCAAACCGACGCCGAGCCACAGCAGACGCTTCACGCGGTATCCCTACTTCCCTGCTTCGGGTCTCAGCGGTTCGCCTTGCGGCGCTGCTTCACGGCGGCGCGGACCTCGCGCTCCTCCTCGGCACTGCGGCGCGCGTTCGCGGCCTTCCGCAGCCCGTAACCGAACGAGGCGACCTTCACCAGCGGGTTCGCGGCAGCCGCCGACACCACGGTGACCAGGTTCGCGATGTTCGCCGACACGTTCTGCGCGTGCTCGGTCATCGTGTCGACCTTGGCCAGCTGCACGTTGACACCGTCCAAAGAGACCTGGACCTGGCTCAGCGCCACGTTCACGTTCTCCACGGTGTGATTCACGTTGGTGAGCAGCGGGCCGGTCCGGTCGACCACGTCGTTGATCGCGTTGGTCGTGGCGTCGATGGTGCGCCCCAGCTTGAGGATCGGCACGGCCAGCACCAGAACGAGCATGAGGAAAGCGCCCGCCGCGACAAGGCCTGCGATATCTCCGGCATTCATGTGGCGCGGTCTCCTATTCGGGTGGTCACGGTTTCGGCGAGACGACTAGCAGACCCTACCGTCCGTGACCACCACCCGCGTCACGACGCCTGGGGTGTCGGGGATAAGAGGGAGTCGGTGTCCGGCAGCGTCGGTTCCGGCGTCTCCCCCAGCGGCCCCGGAGCGGTGTCCGTCTTGCCCCGGGTGTCGGCGATCGTGTTCTGCACCTTGATCCGCACCGACGATCCGGTGCACTCGCCCGGCTCCTGCGGCTCCACCGGCGCCTCGCCCGCCGGCGGATTCAACTCCGCCGCGAAGTGGTCCACCGCACAACCCGGCAGGCCGACAAAAAGATCAAGCGTCAGCTCGTCCTGCCGCCAGCAGCTGTGACTCTCCTCGTCCGGCCGGGACGGCTTCTCGCAGGCCTCCGCCGTCCACTGCGTCCAGCCGGCCTTCGACAGCGCCTGCGAGTACTCGGTCGCCGTCTCCGGGAACGGCCGGTCCGACGCGGCCTCCCGCTCCCGGAACGAACATTCACTGATGCACAGGGCGCTGCCGAACTCCTGGTCCTTGGGCGCCTTGTCCGCCCAGGTACCGACCGCCAGCCGGTCCAGCGAGGCGAAGACCGGGTCGGTGCTCATCGCCCGGACCCCGAAGAACGCCGGCAGCACCAGCAGCACCAGAGCGGCCAGCGAGACCAACGTCACCAGCCGGAGCCGCCGCTGCGTCCGCATCTTGCGCCGCAACTCGGCCAGCCCACTCGCGGCCCTGCCGTCCGTCCCGGCGCCGGCTTCGTCCCCCGAAGACTCGAACCCATCCGCCGGTACGGCCGAAGCCCCACCGCGCCCACCACCGTTACCGGACCCGCCGCCGTTACCGCCGAGTCCACCGCCGCTCCCGTTGCCGGGGCCGCCATCGCTGCTACCAGGACCACCGCTGTTGCCGGGGCCGCCACCGGGTCCGGCGTTACCGCCCGGTCCCGGCCGGCCCGGGGCTCCCGCACGTCCCGCACCCGGTCGCCCGTCCGTCCGGTCAGGACCGCCCGGCCCACGCCCGGGAGCTCCCACCGACGCAGCACCCACCGAGGCAGCACCGACAGAGGCAGCACCGACCGACGCCGCGCCTACCGAGGCGGCGCCCACCGAAGCAGATCCGACCGGAGCCACGCCCGGGGTAGCCGCGCCACCAGGCGTCACAGAGCCGGTGGCACCACCATCGGGCCCACCGGCGCCCCGCCCGGGAACGGCCGCGCCACCCCGAACAGCCCCGGTCCCCATCCCATCCCGCGGACCAGGCCCGCCGGGCCCCATGCCATCCCGCGAACCCGGGCCACCGGGCACCATGCCGTCACGCGAACCTGGGCCACCGGGCACCGTGCCGTCGCGGGCACCGCGACCGCCGGGCCCTCTGCCATCCCTCGGTCCCTGGCCCATCGCCCGGCCGTCACCGTTGTCAGGCCCGTTCGGCCCTCGCCCGGGAACAGCGGCGCCACCCATCGCCCGCGACGGCCCATCCGGCCCCTGACCCGGGACCGAGGCACCGCCCATGGCCCGGGACGGACCATCCGGTCCGGGCCCGGGAACCGAAGCACCACCCATCGCCCGCGACGAACCATCGGGCCCGTGACCGGGCACCGCGGCACCGCCCATCGCCCGCGACGGACCCTCGGGGCCGTGACCGGGCACCGCGGCGCCACCCATCGCCCGCGACGGACCCTCGGGGCCGTGACCGGGCACCGCGGCACCACCCATGGCCCGCGACGGACCGTCCGGCCCGTTGCCTCCACGCATGCCCTGCGGCGGACCGTCCGGCCCCATCCCGGCGGGGCCGGGCACAGCAGCCCCGCCCATCGCCCGGGACGGTCCGTCCAGGCCCTGCCCCGGCACCGGAGCACCACCGGCCGCGCGCGAGCCGTCAGCCCCACGCGGAGCCATTCCAGACGCGCCACCACCGGGTCCACCCGGACCACCCGGTCCACCGATCCCGCCAGGACCACCGGGCCCGTTGGTGCCGCCGTGCCCACCCGGACCACCGGGCCCGTTGGGACCGCCGTGCCCACCCGGGCCACCGGGCCCGCTCGGGCCTCCAGGCCCACCGAGTCCTCCAGGGCCGCCAGGGCCGCCAGGGCCGCCAGAGTTGCCGGGGCCACCAGGTCCACCGGGGCCGCCCGGGCCCATTCCACGACGGCCCGGCCCACCACGCCTCTGCGGACCGGAGGGCCCGCCTTCGGGTCCAGCACCGCCACGCCCAGAGCCGTCGTCCGGACCAACGGCGCCACGCCCGGTCATCCCGGCCGCGTCGTCCTCAGGTCCGGGCCGTCCGTGCCGCGACACCGCACCGGTACCGTCCGGCACCGGCATCCCCCGACGCGAGACAGCGGCAGTCCCGCCATCCCGGTCATCGAACCCCGCCGGGCCACCACCGGGCCCGGGCCGGCCATGACGCAAAACCGCGCCGGTGCCACCGTCCGCGTCAGCAGGCCCACCGTTCGGTCCCGGCCGCCCGTGGCGCGAAACCGCACCGGTGCCACCGTCCAGGTCGACCGGCCCACCGTCCGGACCGGCCACGCCACGACGGGACACCACACCGGTGCCACCGTCGAAACCGTCGCCGGGGCCCGCCATCCCGTGCCGGGACACCGCACCGGTCCCACCGTCGAAGCCGCCGTCAGGACCGACCACTCCATGACGCGACACCGCGCCCGTGCCACCGTCAAAGCCGCCGTCAGGACCAGGCATCCCACGACGCGACACCGCCCCCGTGCCACCGTCGAAACCACCGTCAGGACCGACCACTCCATGACGCGACACCGCGCCCGTGCCACCGTCGAAACCACCGTCAGGACCAGGCATTCCACGACGCGAGACCGCACCGGTCCCACCGTCGAAACCGTCGCCGGGGCCGGCCGCTCCGTGGCGGGTGACCGCGCCGGTTCCACCGTCCGGGCCGGTCGGCCCCTGACCGGGTACCGACGCGCCGCCACGTGCCGGTCCACGGCCGCGGACCTGAGCCCCACCACGGGCCGGACCGCCGTCAGGGCCGCCGGGGACCATGCCGCCGGGACCGTCCGGGCCACCCACGTTCATACCGCCGGGGCCACCAGGACCGCCCTGCCGCATGCCACCGGGACCGCCCGCGGCCACGTCTCCAGGGTTGCCGGGACCACCCGCGTGCATACCGCCAGGGCCGCTCGGTCCTCCCGGGTGCATTCCGCCCGGACCGTTCGGGGACATGCCCGTGGGGCCGCCGGGGCCGGGGCCCACAGGACCGCCGGGGGGCATGCCGCCGGGGCCGGGCTGTCCGACCACGGCTCGGCCGGGGCCCATCTGCGGGGCGGGACCGTTGCCGGGGACGGGAACCGCCGCTCCGGCCCGGGCCGTCCCGGGGGCGTCCGGACGTACGCCGCCGTGTCTTCCGGTGTGCTCGTCGCCGTCAGCCGGGAAGGCGCCGGTGGCTTGCGGACCGCCCGGGCCCTCCGCGCGGGCCGCCCGGCGGCCCGGACCGGCCTGTTCCGGAACGGAGACGCCGCCCGCGGAGGTGCGGTCCTCGCCGGCCTGCGGCGGGATTCCCGGTCCGCGCTGGCCACGCGCGGGGCCGGGCCGCTGGATGACTCCGGAGGTGCTGTCGGCCATGGCTCCGGCACGACCGGGAACCGCGGGCGTACGGGCGCCCTGCCGCCCCGGCACCACCGGCGGGACGACTGCGGCGGCTCGCACCGGGCGCCCGTCACCAGGGCCGATGCGGCGCGGCGCGGGAACGTCCGGGGTTCCGGTGAATCCGCCGATCTCCGGCTCGTCCGGGTCCTCGCCACGACGCGCGTTCCGGCGGCGGCGTGACTCGCCCGGCCGCACCTCTCCTGAGTCGTCGCCGCGCCGGATCACACCGTGGGATCCGGTGTCGGTGCCGGTCTGGACGAACGCGTGGGAACCGGTGTCGGTGCCCGTCCGCGGGAAGGCGTGCGATCCGGTACCGGTCGCGGCCCACGAACCACTGTGCCGTCCGTCTTCTCCGGGTGCTCCCGGGCCGCCCCGGTGACCGAAGTCGCCGTCCGGTGCCGGCTGACCGGCCCGTCCGTGACGCCCGGTCGACTCGTCGGCGTCGTCCGGCCTCGCCCGGCGGCCTTGCCCGCGACCGGCCTGATCATCGGCGCCGTCCGGCCGGCCGGGCGCACTCCGGCCCTGCTCATACCCGTTCGGGATGGCACCGGACTGATGCACCGCGTCATAGGCGGTCGGGATCGGACCCGACTGATGGACGGCGTCGTAGGCGTTGGGAATCGGCCCCGACTGGTGCACCGCGTCGTAACCACTCGGAACCGGACCCGGCTGGGGCGCCTGGCCGTAAGCGTTGGGAATGGGGCCCGACTGATGGACCTCGTCATAACCCGGGGGAACCGCCCCCGGCCCGCGCCCGGCACCCGGGATCGGCCCGGAACGGTGCACGGCGTCCGGACCGCCCGAGACCGGGTCGGTGGGACGGAACCGGTCCCGGGCGGGACCGGCCGGCGAGGTGGGCCGGATGCCGGGCCCTGCCGAGCGCTGGCCCGGCGACACCGGGCGCACTCCAGGAGCGGCACCACGAGCAGCGGGATTCCCCTGACGGGGCGACGGGATCTCCGGGGCGTTGCCGGAGAGCGGGACCGCCGTACCAGCAGATGGGGGTTGGCCGGGGAACATCTGCCCGGACGGGTCCGCATCGATCTGGCGGCGCCCACCTCCCGGGTCCTGCCCGACCTGGGCGCGACCACCCTGCGGCGGCCCTCCACGGCGTGCGCCGGGCGGCATCTGACCGGGCCCCTGCGGCATCTGACCAGGACCGGCCTGGCCTTGTTGCATCTGACCGGGACCAGCTTGGCCCTGCGGCATCTGTCCGGGACCGGCCTGACCCTGCGGCATCTGACCGGGCCGACCCGGGCCCGGCTGCATCTGGTGAGGACCGCCCGGTCCTTGCGGCATCTGGCCCGGCATGCCCTGGCCCGGAGGCATCTGGCCTGGCACGCCGGCCTGGCCGGGAGGCATTTGACCGGCGGGAGGGCGCTGTCCGGCCGGGTTCGGGCCCCGGCGGCCACGGCCCTGCTGATCGAACTGACCCGGGCCGGGCGGCATCTGACCGGACGGCGCACCACCGGGCGGCATCTGACCGGGAGAGACCGGACCGGGCTGCAACTGGCCGGGAGCGACCGCTCCGGGCGGAAGCTGCCCGTGCGGAATCGGCGGCGGAGACATCACACCGGGACGCTGCCCCGGCGGCATCTGCTGGCCGGGAACGCCGGCCGCGCCACGCTGGCCCATGCCGGGCGACACCGGAGCCGACGGCCCCGCTCCCGGATGCTGACCCGGACCCATCGGCCCGGCCGGGCCGGGACGCTGACCGGACGGACCGGCGGCTCCCCGGGGCGCCGAACCGGGGTCGGCCTGGCCACCCTGCGGCTCGTCGAACTCCTCCGACTCACCGGGGAACGCGAAGTCGTCGTCGGGGACGTCGTCGGGGCCCGGAGCGGTGCGCCCAGACTTGCTGATCCGGCCCTCGCCGGGACGGGTACCCGGGCCGATGGCGCTCCGGTCCTGCTTGGCCGTGCGCAGGTCGTCGAGCCAGCCGGTCTCCTCGCCGGAGATCTCCTGGGGAACGACCGGCGGCTCGGCACGACCTCCACGCCCGAAGCGCCGGCGGGGCTTCCCACCCTGCTCGTCGCGCGGACCCGCGTCGTCGTCGGGCCGATCGGCACCCCGCCCTGTCACCGCTGTTCCTCCCCGGCACTGTCGCCGCTGTCGTCATCACTCACGTTCCGGTCGGCCGACTCGCCGTCGGCCGCCCGGCGCCCGGTTGTCTTCTGCCCGGCTGGTCGCTCACCGGATGTCGCGCCGGCACCACCCACCGGATCGGACGGATCACTGCCAGCGACTTCAACACTTTCCGCCACAGTTATGTGACGTAACGAAGTCGTCTTCGCGTTTTCCGGTTCCGAGTCCGCCGAAAACTGTGACTCATTCACGCCCGATGCACCACCCACCGCGTGGCCCGCGACCGTCACCGAATCGTCATACACACTGCTCAGCGCATCGGAATTCGTTTTCCCGACGGGCCCAGAAGATCCACTCGACTGATCACCAGCGGCGACACCGGAAGCACTCGCAGTCACCCGCTGCTCTTCGGTGGCCGCGCTGTCACCAACGGACACCGGCTGCTCCCCATCGACCTTCGTCTCGCCGGTCTGCTTCCCGTCGACTTGCTCCCCGCCGGACTTCGTCTCGTCTGGTTGCTTCCGGTCTGCTTGCTTCCGGTCTGCTTGCTTCGCGTCTGCTTGCTTCCCGTCGGCTTTCATCCCGTCGGCGCCGGAAGGCCGGGGGCCAGCGGCCGGCCGTGCCGCCGGGCCGAGCCCGCGCACGATCCGCCGGAGACGGGGCACCCGCTCGGCCACCGCCCGCTCGGCGCCGTGCTCGGTCGGGCGGTAGTAGTCCGTACCGACAAGATCGTCCGGAACGTACTGCTGGCGGACCACACCCCGCGCATCGTCGTGTGGATAGCGGTAACCGATGCCGTGCCCGAGCCCCCGCGAACCCGGATAGTGCCCGTCCCGAAGATGCGACGGCACCGGGCCACCCCGACCGGCCCGCACATCGGCCATCGCCTCGCCGAGAGCGACGGTGACACTGTTCGACTTGGGCGCGGTGGCCATGTGCACCACCGCCTGCGCCAGGTTCAGCCCGGCCTCGGGAAGCCCCACGTTCTGTACAGCCTGGCCGGCCGCCGTCGCCACGAGCAGCGCCTGCGGGTCGGCCATGCCGATGTCCTCGCTGGCGAAGATCACGATGCGCCGGGCGATGAACCGCGGATCCTCGCCCGCCACCAGCATCCGCGCCAGGTAGTGCAGGGCCGCGTCGGGATCACTGCCCCGCATGCTCTTGATGAACGCGCTGATGATGTCGTAGTGCGCGTCACCGTCGCGGTCGTAACGGACCGCCGCCACGTCGACCGCCTTCTCGGCGGTGGCGAGGTCGATCTCCACGGCATCCTGCGCGAGAGCCGAGCCGGCCGCGGCCTCAAGAGCGGTCAGAGCCTTGCGTACGTCGCCGGACGCCAGCCGTACGAGATGCTCCTCGGCCTCCGGGGCGAGGGTGACCGAACCGCCGAGCCCTCGCTCGTCGGTGACCGCGCGCCGGATCAGGCGCCGCACGTCGTCCTCGTCGAGCGGTTGGAGAGTCAGGAGCACACAGCGGGAGAGCAAGGGCGAGATCACTGAGAAGTACGGGTTCTCCGTGGTCGCCGCGAGCAACGTGACCGTCCGGTCCTCGACGGCGGCCAGCAACGAGTCCTGCTGGGTCTTGCTGAAACGGTGGACCTCGTCGATGAACAGCACCGTCGGCGGCCCGCCGTAACGCCGCTCGCGCCGGGCCGTGTCGATCACCGCGCGCACGTCCTTGACGCCCGCGGTGAGTGCCGACATCGCGACGAACTTGCGATCCGTCGCGTTGGCGACGAGGTGCGCGATGGTCGTCTTGCCGGTGCCGGGCGGCCCCCACAGGATCACCGACATCGGGCTGGCGCCGGTCACGAGCTGGCGCAGCGGGGCACCCGGAGCGAGTAGATGCTCCTGCCCGATCAGCTCGTCCAGCGAGGCGGGCCGCATGCGCACCGGAAGCGGCGCGTCACCGGCCGGACGCCCGAATCCAGCGGCACCGGCACCAGCCGGTTCCACGGTCCGCGCCTCCGGCGGTGTGAGGGAGAAGAGCCCATCCGTTTCCATCAGAACCGACAGTACCGGCCGAACCGACCCGATCCGAAACGCGACCTACCGCCCTGTGGATAAGCGCCCGAGCAGCCACGACGACCTAACCGAGCGTATCCCCATCGATCACCACCACACACCCGCGTCACTGCCCGGCCCCCATTCGATCATCGCCGCAGCCCACCCGGTGACCATGCGAATTAGGACGCGGTGATCGCGTGTCGAGGCCACCACACACCCGCGTCACAACCCGGACCCTCACTCGATCATCGCCCCAGCCCGCCCGGTGACCCTACGAATCAGGACGCGATGATCGCCCAGCACAAACCCGCAGCCTCACCCTCGGCCGCTCGGCCGCTCGGCCGCTCGGCCGCTCGGCCGCTCGGCCCTGGACCCGAGCGCAGGAACGACCGCTCCACCCTGCACTGGTGCCCGGACACGGCTTCGGCCCGCCTGGGGGCAGGCGGGCCGAAGTGGCCGGAGGGCTGGGCGGCCGTGGGGCCGCTCAGATCAGCCGCGACCGGGGCGACGACCGTAGAAGCGACGGCCGGAGCCGGAGCCCGAACCGGCGCGGGGACCGCTGCCGATACCGGCCAGGTACAGCGAGAGCAGCAGGAGACCGAGCGACGCCATGGTCGAGAAGTTGATGAGGTCGGGAGCGCCGAAATGGGTGTTGAGCAGATCGGAGAGCAGGTAGATGCCGAATACAACGGCAGCGGCGATGGCGAGCATCGATATCCTCCGGGGGGTCAGAGAGCCTGTGACAGGCTGATACCCGACTGGGAGGGCTCCCGAAACTCCATCTCGGACGAGTTCGGACGAGACTTCACCAGATACAGCGGCGCCGCCACGGCCAGCACCACCGCACCGGCCACGATCGCGGCTCCGGTGCCCGCCCAGGCTGCCACCGCGGTGAGCACGATCGATCCGAACGCGAAGCCCGGCTGGCCGACCATCGAGTTCAGTGAGAGAAGTACGGTTCGGTACTCCCCCTCGGCCTGCCGGTGCAGCAGAGCGGCGTGTACCGGGTTCGCCGCCCCGTGCACCATGTAGCAGATGAGGAATCCCCCGATCACACCGATCGGTCCGGCGAGCAGCCCCATCGCGACGATCGCCAGTCCCTGACCGATCCGCAGGGCGAATCCGGTCCACCGGGGGCCGAGCCGGCGGGTGAGCACCGGAACCAGAGCGGCACCCGCGGCCGCGGCTCCCCACGCGGCCGAACTGACCGGCCCGGTCAACGCTCCCGCCATGGTGGTGACCTCACTCAGCCGCACCGGCATCAGCTGTTCGAAGGTGACCATCCCGAAGCTCCACAGGAACTCCACCGAGATCAGCGCGAGCACCACCCGCGACCGGCGGGCCAGGCTGAACGCGGATCCGATCGCCGACGGCACGCCACGTAGCGAGGCGACGAACGCGGCCTTCCCGCGAGCCGGGCGCTCCTCGGTCATCAACAACGCCAGCGCCACGGTGCCGACCAGGCTCAGGCCGAGTGAAACCAGCACCGGCACGGTCAGAGCGCTGAACGGGCCGAGTGGCCCGAGCCACACCAGCCCACCGCTGAGCAGAGCTGTCCCGGCGATCGCCAGGCTGGACGTGGTGCCGCCGAGACTGAGCCCGGTCTCGATGTCGGCTTGCGGATCAGCGGCCAGGGAGCGGTCGACGAACCAGGACTCCAGCGGGCCGCTGTCCAGCGCGCGGTAGACGCCCTGCAGCAGATAGGACAGACCGAGCAGCATCATCGAGTCGGCGACCAGGAGAAGCGCCAGTGAGGCCAGGTTGATCACCCCGGCGACGAGCAGCACCGGCCGCCGGCCGAGAGCGTCGGCCAGCCCGCCGGTCGGCAGCTCCAGCAGGAGCACGACGATCCCCTGGATCGCCACGACCGATCCGATCTGCGCGATACCGAGCCCGCGCTCCAGCGCCAGCAGCACGAACACCGGGATCAACAGGCCGACTGGCAGCCATCGCAGCCCGAGCAGGACCAGGTAACGGAGTCCTACCTGCTTCGCGGTCATTCCTCACACCCGCCTCTCTTCGGTCGGTCAGTCAGCCGATCGGTCAGTCGGTCGCCCGGTGTCTGCGTGGGCCCTGCGTCTCCGGCAGCACGGCGGCATAGAGGACGACGGGACGCGCGCCGGGACGCGGATCGTCTCGGGCCGCCGCACGATGCCTCTCGACCACTCCGTCCACCTCCTCCATCAGCTCTCTCAGCTGCCCGGCGTCGAGAGTGAGCAGGTAGTCGGAGATCCCGCCGGCCTCCTGCCACTCGAGTGACTCGCCGGGCAGCGCTTCCCGCCAGGACCGGGCCAGCTCAGCGAACCGATTCACCTGATGCGTCTCCATCCACTCGGCGGCGGCGGTGGCATCCGGGTCGTCCTCGTAGAAGCCTCGCTGCCAGCTGGACATGTCGTGCACGGCCCGCCACCAGCGCTGCCGGCCACCGCCCGCCCGGTCCTCCTCGGCGACCAGCCCGGCCTCGGCCAGCTGCCGCAGGTGATAGCTGGTCGCACCGGAATTGGTCTCCAGGACCTCGGCGAGGCTCGTCGCCGTGGCCGGCCCGCCGGCCCGCAGGTGCCCGAGCAGCCGGACCCGCAGCGGGTGGGCGAGAACCTGGATCTGCCGCCCGCTGAGGTGCACGAACGTCATCTCGAACGGCCTCGGCCCGGCGGCCTTTCCTGGCTCCCCCGACTCGTCCTTCTCTTCACTGACCATGCGTCCACAATATCTGTGCACAGAAGCTTTGCACAATCTCTTTGCATAAAAATCGTGGAAGTGCCAGACTCACACCACGACACGGAACGGGGGTTCTGCGATGACAGCGAGATGGGCGCGTGCCGGGACTGCGGAAACGACGGAACCGGCAGCCGAGAGGTTCTCGACTGCCGGTTCCGGTGACGATCTAGTTCGAGTGCTGGACCGGAACGGCCTGACCGTCGGTGCCGGGCGTGCCCGCGGCGGCCTTCGGCTTGGCGTCGATGCCAGCCTCGAGACGCTGCTGCGAGGTGATCGGCGTCGGCGCGGTGGTCAGCGGGTCGAAACCGCCACGCGTCTTCGGGAAGGCGATGACCTCACGGATCGACTCGTTGCCGCTGAGCAGCATGCAGGTGCGGTCCCAGCCGAGGGCGATGCCGGCGTGCGGCGGCGGGCCGTATTTGAAGGCCTCCAGCAGGAAGCCGAACTTGTCGGCAGCTTCCTCCGGCGTGATGCCGAGCAGGTCGAAGACCCGGCTCTGCACGTCGCCACGGTGGATACGGACCGAGCCACCACCGATCTCGTTGCCGTTGACGACGATGTCGTAGGCGTAGGCCAGGGCCTGGTCCGGAGCGGTCTCGAAGTTGCCGATCCACTCGTCGTTCGGCGAGGTGAACGGGTGGTGGACCGCGGTCCAGCCGCCCTCGTCCGTCTTCTCGAACATCGGGGCGTCGACCACCCAGCAGAAGGCCCAGGCGGACTCGTCGATCAGGTTCGCCCGCTTGGCGATCTCGATGCGAGCCGCACCGAGCAGCTCCTGAGCCTCCCGGCGCTCGGTCGCCGCGGCAAAGAAGACTGCGTCACCCGGCTTCGCGCCGACGACGTCCGCCAGGCCGGAGAGGTGCTCGGCCGACAGGTTCTTCGCGACGGGCCCCTTCGGCTCGCCGGTCTCGGCGTCGAGGACGACGTAGGCCAGACCCCGGGCGCCACGGGCCTTCGCCCAGTCCTGCCAGCCGTCCAGCTCCTTGCGGCTCTGCGAGGCGCCGCCCGGCATGACGACCGCACCGACGTAACCACCGGCGTCGATCGCACCCGCGAAGACCCGGAAAGCAGTCCCCCGCAGGTAATCGGTCAGCTCGACCAGCTCGACGCCATAACGCAGGTCGGGCTTGTCGGAGCCGTAACGGTTCATCGCGTCGGTCCAGGTGATCCGCGGGATCGGCAGCTGCACCTGGTAATCGGCGAGCTCGCTCCACAGCCGGGAGACGATCTCCTCGCCCAGCGCGATGATGTCGTCCTGGGTGACGAAGGACATCTCGATGTCGAGCTGGGTGAACTCGGGCTGCCGGTCGGCGCGGAAGTCCTCGTCGCGGTAACAACGGGCGATCTGGTAGTAGCGCTCCATGCCGGCGACCATCAGGAGCTGCTTGAACAGCTGAGGCGACTGGGGCAGGGCGTACCACGTGCCCGGCTGGAGACGGACCGGGACCAGGAAGTCGCGAGCGCCCTCGGGAGTCGAGCGCGTCAGCGTCGGCGTCTCGATCTCGTTGAAATCGCGGGCGTGCAGGATCTCCCGGGCGATCTGGTTGGCGCGGCTGCGCAGGCGCAGCGCGTTCGCCGGGCCGGAGCGGCGCAGGTCCAGGTAGCGGTACTTCAGGCGGAGGTCGTCGGAAGCGGTGATCGTGTCGTCGACCGGCAGCGGCAGGGGGGCCGCCTCGGACAGCACGGTCAGCTCGTTCGCGACCACCTCGATCGCGCCGGTGGCCAGCTCCGGGTTCTCGTTGCCGTCCGGGCGGGCGTTGACCTCGCCGACGACCTTGACACAGAACTCGTTGCGCAACGCGTGCGCGTCCTCCTCGCGGAAGACCACCTGGACGACGCCCGAAGCGTCACGGAGGTCGACGAAGATGACACCGCCGTGGTCGCGCCGACGCGCGACCCAGCCGGCGAGCGTCACCGTCGTGCCGGCATCGCTCGCGCGCAGAGTGCCGGCGTCATGGGTACGGATCACGGAAACGTCTCCTTACAGAGTTCGCGGGGCGCACCCGACATTCTGTCAGGAGCGCCCCGCGCCGCGTGCCACGGGCCGGTTACCGCTCTCTACTTCGGTACCTGCCACGAGGTGGCACGCAGGCCGGCGGTGCCGGAGCCGCCGACGTCGATGATCTCCACGAGGACCAGTTCGGCAGGTGCCGCGGCAGTGAGGACGCAAAGTGCCGAACCGGTCCTGACCTCCACCTGCAGCCCTCGGCCGAGCGGGCTGGTCCGGATCGCCCGGTCGCATCCGGCCGCGTCGGTGTCGGCGCTGACCTGCCGGCTTCCGGCCGCCGCGCCGGCGCCCAGGCTCAGTTTCGGCGGTTCGGCGCCGCAGCGGCCCTGGTACCTGAGGTCGGCCACGGACTCGGGCGCGTCGGCACGGGGCTCATCGAGATCAAGATGGATCACGGCGGCGCAGGCCAGGTCGAGACGGAGCGGTTCCTTGGCGTACGAGACCGGAAATCGAACCGGATCCAGCGGCCGGGACCGGTCAGGTGGAGGAGACTGCCTTGCCGCCTCGAGCATCCCGGTCACCCGCGGCGTGGGTGTCGTCGAAACCATCAACGGCGGAGAGATTCCGTTGACCGTCTCGAAGGTGCGCCAGGAGAGGAAGCCCGCGCCGGCAGCGACACCGAGCGCCAGCAGACTGAAGACGACCGCGAGTGCCACAGCGGGGCGACGGGTCTTACGGGGCTTGCCGGAGCCACCGACGAAGACGGACGGGGAGCCGGTCACGGCCAACGGCTCGATCGCGGATCGGGATGTACCGGCGGAGTCCCTGAAGCCCTCGCCGGTTCTCAATCCGGTTCCGCCGGGTTCTCCGGTCCCGTCAGCGAACTCGCGAAACCTGCCGGCCGGCGCCCTCTCAGCGTCGGCGGGCTCACGACCGTTGCCGGGCCCACGATCATTGCCGGATCGTCGAAAGTTGCCGGGTTTCCGGAAGCTCGTAGATTCCCCGGCGCTGCCGGATTCCCCGCCGTTGCCGGGTATATGGCTATTGCCGGATTCGCGGGTATCGCTGGCTTCGCGTGCGTTGCCGGATCTTCTGACGTCTCCGGGTTCACTGACCCCACCAGCTGGACTTCTGGTCGCGTCAACCGGTTCTCTGACGGTGCCGGCTGACTCCCTCGCCGCCTTGGCGGAATCTCTGGCGGCGATGGCGAACTCCCTGGCCGCGCCGAGCGGCTCGGTCGGACCGTCGGCGTAGGCGGGCGACGGCCCCCGGGGCGGAACCCATTGACGAGGGGCAACGGGACGCCGCTGCGGTGCCGGACTCGCGGGTTGCGCGGAATCGAAGGCGGGCGACTGAGGGGCGGGTTCGCTGGCAGCTCCACGGAAAACAGACATGACAGACTCCAGCGGCGCGAAGGAGGAAAGCGCTCGTTAGGTGCCTAATCACCGTAAAGAATGCCGATCGGGCAAGCTATCCCCCGCGAGGGGAAAGACCTTCATCAGTACGGGCCACGGCCTCGCCGATTCACCCGCTACCCGACTGGCGCCCGCTGGATCATCGTGACGCAACCTGGAAAACACGAAGATCACGAAGGTCAAGTACCACCGGAGACGGAACTCACCGGCCAGTCAGCACCGCGAGCATCCCGGCGTCGCTCTTGGCAGGGGCGACCTCGGGCTGTTCGGTAGTGGCCGAGGTCGCCCCGGGAAACCACACAGGTCAGGCCTGGCGCCGCTGGAAATGCACGGGGTTGAGCCAAGCCGCGGGATCTCACGCGGCACGGACTGGTGCGAGGTTCAGCGGAACTGCGGCTGGAGCCGGACGCCGGGGCAGCGGAACTGCGGCCGGAGCCGGACGCCGGGGCAGCGGAACTGCGCCCAGAGTCGGACGTGGGGCAGCGGAACTGCGCCCGGCGTGGGACGGAGAGGTCAGCGGAACTCGTGGATCACCTTGATGTCACCGCTGATGTGGTCGTTGAACTCTTCCAGTTCCTCGGCGGGAACCCACAGTTCGAGAATCGTGTCCCCGCCGGCCTGGCGGATCGGGTAGCGAGCCGCGAAGTTCGCGTCGACCTCGAAGCGGGTCACGTAACCGACGCCGGAGGCCGGGACGTTCCAGTCCCGGGCAATCATGATCGCGTACGCCTCGTTGAGGACCGGGTAGAAGATCGGCTGGTCCGGCAGGCGCGGTGGCCAGCGACGCCAGCCCGAGTCCCGAACCAACTCCAGTTCCTTCGGGCCGGTCGGCCTCCAGAGCGTCAGAGTATTCACGGACGGCAGTCTCACATGATCACCTTCTGCGCCGCACCCCAGTTCCAGAGCGGCCGCACTCCAGATCAGACTCGTCACGCCTCAGATCAAAGCGTCGGCCCAGAAGCGAATGCGGACGGGCTGATGGCGACGGGAAGCTCCGTGCCGAAACCTCAAATCCATTCCACGCCGGGTCAAGAACGGAACGAGATTCAGAAAAAGGTGTGAAGTACATCGACCACGTTATGCGCATCGTCCACCAGGGGAATCGAGCGCCACTTGTCAAAAGCGGTACACGGGTGCGAGATACCGAAACGGATCAGGTCGCCCGGGGTCAAGGTAGGGCCGGTGACCTGCAGATAGGTGTGGTGGTCGTTCAGCTTGGTCACGGTCACGCCAGTGGCGGGGGTCAGAGTTCCGTCGGGGTGGCGGATCTCCCGCGGAATCGGCAGGCCCTCGTCGAACGGGGCGTCCCGTTTGCCCATGCCGGCCAAGGCCAGACCCGGCTCGGGAACCGACAGGACCTGCGCCCAGATCTCCACCGCCGCCGTCAGCGGGCCCTCGTCGGGAACCCGGACGAACGGGGTCTTCTCCCGATAGAAACCGTCGTCGTGGGTCAGTGACGCGCCGCTGCGCAGGATCAGCTGAGCCGGGATCTCGAGGCCCATCAGACGGTCGGCGACCCGGTCGAACCAGGCGCTTCCCCCGGCGGACACCATCGGACGAGGCGGAAGAAGGCCCGCCGCGGTCAACCGAGCCACTCCGGCCACCAGAGTGTCCAGGTAGGCGTCCACGTCCTCCCGAACCCGAAGCTGACCCTCATAGCCGGTCACCCCGCACAGCTCCAGGCCGGGAGCCTCGGCCACCGCGCGGGCGACGGTCTCGAGTCCGTCCAGGTCACGGACACCGGTGCGGCCGTCGGCATGCCCCAGCTCGACCAGGATCCGGAGCGGGCCCCCGGTGGCAGCCGCCGCCTCGACGCCGGCCAGGGAGTCGACCTGGAACCAGGTCTGCCAGCCCGCGGCGGTCTCCGAGGCCAGCCAGCGCAGCACCGTCGGATCGAGGATCTGATTGGCGATCAGGACCCGTTCGATACCGAGTTTCCTCATCACCAGCGCCTGGTTGGGAGTGGCCACGGTCATCCCCCAGGCCCCGGCCCGGAGCTGGGCCTCCAGCAGCGCGGGAGCCATCGTGGTCTTGGCGTGGGGCGCGAAGTCGAATCCGTGCCGCCTGCAGTACTCGGCCATGGTGGCGATGTTGGTCTCGACCGCGTCGCGGCGCACCACCATCAGCGGCCAGGTGAAACCCCCGTCGAAGATGCCGGCCCGGTTACGGGCGGATTCGAAGGAGCCTTCCGGTTGCCAGAAGCCCTTGCTGCGCCAGTCGACGGTCATCGGATTCCTTTCGGGACGGTCACTGCGGAGGCGAACATGGACGGATGCTGCCTGCAACCTTCGTACGCAACGTCGAGAACTGCTGGGGTCCGGGTGGGCGGGCGTGGCTCGCAGCGCTCCCCCGGGTCGCTGACGAGACGATGCGGGAGTGGCAGCTCAGCCCGGCCGAGCTGCTCCCGTTGAGCATGAACTGGGTGAGCCGGGTCCGCCGGGCGGACGGGTCGACCGCGGTGCTGAAACTCGCCGTTCCGGAGGCGGGGCATCTGGCGGACGAGGCGACGGCACTGGAGTGGTTCGCCGGGCGCGGGGCGATCGAGGTGCTGGCCCGCGACGATGCCCGGGGCGCCCTGCTGCTGGAGGAGGCCCGGCCGGGAATACAGGTCCGGGATCTGGTGCCGCATCGCGACGAGGAGGCGACCGCCGCGCTGATCCGGATCATGCGGCGGCTGCACCGTCCGGTGGGCACCGGGGTGGAGCTGCCGGAACTGGCCGGTCGAAGCGCGTCGTTCGAACGGCATCTGCGGCGTTTCCCGGAGAACGGGCCGATTCCGCGGCATCTCGTGGTCCGGGCGGCCGGGCTCTTCGGCGAACTCTGTGCTTCGGCGGCCGAGCGGGTCGTCCTGCACGGCGATCTGCATCACGACAACGTCCTCTCGGCGGAGCGGGAGTCGTGGCTGGCCATCGACCCGCACGGCGTCGTGGGTGATCCCGGTTACGAGGTCGGGGCTCTCCTTTACAACCCGGACCCTTCCGGTACGGATGACACCGTGCTGGATTTGGCCATGGCCCGGGTCGAACAGCTCGCCGACGGCCTCGGCATGCCGGTGGAACGTGTGCTGGCCTGGGGTTTCGTTCAGGGGGTCCTCTCCGAGGTGTGGGCGTTCGAAGGCGACGGAATGCGGAGCAGCCGAGCGCTGCGCCTGGCCGAGCGCTTGTTTCCACTGCTGGGGTGACAGCCACCGGACCGAGGGCAGTCTCCCGATGAAGAGCAACCACAACAACCGGGGCAGCCTCGTCATCGCAGGTCCGCGGTCATCTCGTGCAACTCGGCCAGACGGTCGTCGAGGGTCCGCGGGTTGCCGGGAGCGGACGGCCTCGCGTCGGACGGCCGCGGACCGCTGAGAGGGCGATAGTTCACACCGAGCGCGTCCAGCCGGGCGAGGTGCGCGGGCAGGCGGGCGGCGAAATCGGGAAAGTCGCGGTCCGCCGGGCCCCACACCACCTCGGCCAGAGCGCACAGGCGTGGGAACGCCATGTATTCGACCCGGCTCAGCGACTCCATGTGCTCGGTCCAGATGTTGGCCTGGGCGCCGAGGACCAGTGGCGAGTCCGGCGGTTCGTAGGCGAAGACGTCCTCGACGGTGAGCAGTGTGCCGACGGGGGTCGGCTCGCCGGGGTCGTCGGACTGGCGATAGTCGAGGTAGAGCTTGACGTCGGGGCAGCAGACGACCTGATGGCCGGCCCGGATCGCGACCTCAGCGGGTTCGACGCCACGCCAGGCGGCGATGACCGCCCCGTCGGGGGCACCATCGGCCAGGATCTCGTCCCACCCGTAGACGCGACGGCCCCGGGTGGCCAGGTGGGCGGCCATCTGCCGGGTGAAGCCGGCCTGCAGCTCGCGGCCGCCGGGCCACTCGTCGGTGGGACACTCGTCGCCGCCGATACCGATAACCTCGGACGGGAAGACGTCGCAGACGTGGTCGAGGACCCGGCGGCAGAAGTCGAGGGTCGCCTCGGACAGGTTGAGGACGTGCGGGGAGATACCCCAACCGGTCCGGACCGCGCCCGCGAAACCGTTGCCGAGAGCGGGATACGCCGCGATGGCCGCCTGCATGTGGCCGGGCATGTCCACCTCGGGCACCACGGTGACGTGCCGGCTCGCCGCGTGATCGACGATCAGCCGCAGGTCGCGGGTGGTGTAGAAGCCACCGTGCGGTTCACCGTCGTGGAGATCGTGAACGCGGGATCCGAGCATGGTCGACGATCGCCACGCGCCGACCGTGGTGAGCCGTGGCCAGCCGGGCACCTCGATGCGCCAGCCCTGGTCGTCGGTGAGATGCAGGTGCAGCACGTTGAGTTTGTGGAAGGCGATGACATCGATGAAACGCAGAATTTCCGGTACGGGCATGAAGTGCCGTGCCACATCGAGCATCACACCTCGCCAAGCGAACCGGGGCGCGTCCTCGATGTGTGTGCAGGGCACGTCCGGCCCCAGCTGGCGCAGCGTCTGCCGGCCGTAGAAGACACCCGCCGGTGAGCCGCCGGTGATGTCGATCCCGTCGGGAGTGCAGGAGAGGACGTAGCCCTCGAGGGCGAGACCTGGATCGACACGGGTGGTGACCACCGTCCCGGCCATGTCAGAGCCGGGCGTCATCCGTACCGAAATCGGCTGGGGAATCAATCTTTGACCGCCCCTCCGAGACCCGCGACGAGGCGGCGCCGGACGATGAGGAAGAAGATCAGCACTGGCACCGTCATCAGCGTCGACGCGGCCATGATCGCCCCCCAGTCGTTCTCGTCGGGCTTGAAGAAGACCAGCAGGGCCATCGGCAGTGTCTGATTGTCCGCTTCGCTGATGATGAAAGTGCGGGCGAACAGGAAGTCGTTCCACGCGTGGATGAACGAGAACACGCTGGTGGCGGCGAGGCCGGGGGCGACGAGCGGGAACAGGATGCGCCACAGCACGGTGAACCGGCCGGCGCCGTCGAGCTGCGCCGCCTCGTCGAGTTCGTCGGGGATCGCCTGGACGAAACCGCGCAGCATCCAGATCGCGAACGGCAGGGTGAACGCGGTGTGCACCAGCATCAGCGAGCCGAGTGTGTTGAGACCGATGCCGGGCACGACCCCGCCGACGTCACGGACCAGGAAGAACAGCGGGATGGTCAGGGCCTCGATCGGCACCATCTGGGCGATCAGGAAGGTCACCAGGATGGTGGTGCGGAACCGGAAACGGAACCTGGTGAGCGCCACCGCGGCGAGAAAGGCGATCAGGCCGGAGACCGCGACCACGACGAGCGCCACGATGAGGCTGTTGAGCAGATAGCGGCCGAAGTCGTTGACGGCGAGGACCCGCCGGAACGCGTCGAGCGAGGGCGCCAGGGTCCACGGCCTCTGCTCCAGCGACTGGATCTCGCCGGCCGGTTTCACCGCGGACAGGACCATCCAGTAGATCGGGAAGATCGTGATCAGCGCGATGAGCACCGCGAAGCCGTCGAGCATCCGCCTGCCGAGTCTCATAGCTGTTCTCCCGACCGGCGCAGCGCACGAAGGTAGACGAGGGTGACGGCGAGCAGGATCAGCATCATCACCACGCCGATCGCGGCGCCCCGGCCGTACTCGCTGGAAGCGAAGGCCTGCTGGTAGGCGTACACGTTGAGGGTCAGGTTCTGACCGGCCAGGCCGCCGCCGCGGGTCATGATGTAGATCTGGGTGAACACCTTGAAATCCCAGATGATCGACTGGATGACGACGATGGCCAGCACCGGTCGCAGGATCGGCACCATGATCTGCCAGAAGGTGCGCCAGGTGCTCGCGCCGTCCAGCGAGGCCGCTTCCAGGACCGACTGGGGAATGGCTTCGATCCCGGCGTAGAGGGTGACCATCACGAACGGGAAGGACGCCCACACCACCACCGCGCCGACCAGGCCGAAGGCGGTGTAGCGGTCGTACATCCAGTTGAATCCCTCGATCCCGAAGAGCTGGTTGACGTAACCCAGATCGGTGTCGAAGAGGAACATCCAGGTGGTCGAGCCGGACACGGCGGGCACCGCCCAGGCGGCCATCGCGGCCACGGACAGCAACAACCGCGGGATCCGGCTGACCCGGGTCAGCAGCACGGCCAGCCCGGCCCCGACCGCGAGTGTGGCGAGCACACACGCGGCGGCGAAGAGCACCGTGGCGGTGAGCACCTCCCAGAAGCGGGAGTCGGAGAAGAGACGGGTGTAGTTCTCCGCGCCGACGAACCGGGTCGGCTGTCCACCGCTGACCTGCGCCTGGGTGAAGTCGAGCACCGAGAGCAGGCCCAACTGGTACATCGGGTAGAGGAAGAGGCCCCCGAGCACCACCGTGGCCGGGAGGAGCAGCCACAGTGGTGCCCGCGTGCGGATCCGGCTCACTGGGAGAGGGCCTCGTCGATCTGCTTCGCGGCCTCGCCGGTGGCCTCGTCGATGCTCGCCTTGCCGGTGGCCACCTTCTCGATCATGGTCGGCAGCACCGCGGAGGCGTCGATCTTGCCCCAGCCCGGATCGAGCGGGACGAACTTCGTACCGGCGTTGATGGTGTCGATGAACGGCTTGACGAAGGTGTCCTTGGCGGCGACCTCGTCACTGGCCGACTTCAGGGTCGGCAGGTTGCCCATCGCGTCGTACATCTTCGCCTGGTACTTCTTGCCCGCCAGCAGGGTGAGGAAGTCGGCAGCCAGCGCTGGGCGCTGGGCATTCTTCATGATGCCGAGGTTGTTGCCACCGGCGAAGGCAGGCGCGACCGAGCCGGCGGTGACACCGGGCAGGGGCACGACGGCGTACTTCCCCTTGGCGGCGCCGGCATCGACGGCGGCCCGGTTGAAGTTGCCGATCACGCCCATCGCGGCCTTGCCACTGGCGAACAGCTCGACGGTCTTGCCGCCGGTCAGATCGGCGCAGTTCTGTGGCGGGCAGTTGTCCTCGGCGATCAGGTCGGTGTAGGTCTTGAGCCCGGCCTTGGCCGCGGGCGAGTCGATCTCGGTCAGCTCACCGCCGTTCGCCCAGACGAAGGGCATGGCACCGTACGTGTACTTACCGCCGACCGCGATCCCGAACATGTCCGGCTTCTTCGCTCGCACGGTGCGAGCCGCGGTGGTCAGCTCGGCGATGGTGGCCGGCGGCTTCAGGCCCAGCTCGGTGAAGACGTCGGTGCGGTAATAGAGGGCGCGGACGCCGACGAACCACGGCATGCCGAGCAGGGCGCCCTGGAATGTCGCGCTGGCCTTGGCATCGGCGGTCAGATCAGCAGCTTCGGCCCAGCCGGAGACGGTAGGGCCGAGGTCGGCCAGGCCGCCCGCAGTCGCGTACTCCGGAAGGTCGGTGTTGCCGAACTCCACCACGTCGGGCGCGCTGGCCGGATCATTGAAAGCGCCCTTGAAGCGCTCACCGCGGGTCTCGACGGCGATGTACTGCACGTCGACGGTGGTGTCCGGGTGGGCGGCGGTGAACTCGGTGATCGCCTCCTGGATCACCGCCTCCTTCGGTGCGCGGTTGGGCTCGTCGAAGAGCCACACCTTGAGGGCGCCGGTCGTCGGGCCGCCGTCCGCCGGGGTGCTCTCGGGCGCCGAGGTGGACGGGACGCAGGCGGTCATGGTCATGGTCAGAGCCAGCGCGGCAGCCGCCGCGATGCGCAGTCTCATCAGCACTCCAAGCGAACCGGGTTCGAAAAACATGTTCGTAAGTAGTTCGTTTCTGTGCACCCAAGAGTGCTCGGCCGAAGCACCGGCCGTCAAGCCTTGAATTTGCCTCTTAACTATGGAAACAAGGATTTGACTTGACCCGGGTACGGTCGGTCGGACAGGCTACGAGAGCCAGAAACGAACCACATGGGAACCAGCACGGGGGCGAGGTCGACATGATCGGATTGGTGGTGCACGCCGGCCACCGGGCACGCTTCGCCGACGCGGCGAGCACGCTCACCGGCGTCGACTTCGGCTGGGCCGTCTACGAGCACGAGGACGAGATCCGTGACCGGGTGGCCGGATTGCTGCGTGACCATCGGCTCGACGGGCTTCTGCTGGGCCTGGTGCCGTTCGCGAGAGCACGCGACCTCATCCCCACCGAGCTGCCGGTCACGGTCACCCGCTCGGCAGCGCTCGACCTGGCCCTGGCCTGGGCCCGGGCCCGGGGCAACGGCTGGCCGGCCACCCCGGTCAGCGTCGACACCTTCGCGAGCGAGACGGTCGACGAGGTGGCGTCCGCGCTCGACCTGGACCGGACAGCGATCGCCGCGCTGCCGTTCGACCCCGATCAGCCGGTCAGCGAGGTCGTCGACTTCCACCGTCAGCATCTGACCCGCACCGGCGCGCCCTATGTGATCAGTGTCCGGATGGGTGTCGCCGCCGCGCTGGACGGGCAGACCCCGGTGCTGCACGCTCTCGCCACACCCGGCACCATCCGCGCCGACCTGCATGAACTCGCCCTGCGGATCCGCAACAAGCGCGCCGACGGCCACCGCTTCGCCGCCGGGGTCTTCCTCGCCCGCGACGGCGAGAGACGGGCGACCCTCCAACGGCTCCTGGCCGGCGCCCCGGAGTTCGCCGATGCCTGGATCGACCGGCACGGTGACCGTGGGGTGCTGGTGCTCGCGCCCGCCTCTCTCTTCGAAAGAGCCACCCACCAGTGGGTGGGCCTGCCGATGCTGAACGAGGCGAACGCGGTGGCCGGGTTCGGCATCGGCGATTCGGCCCGGCTGAGCGTCACCCTCGCCGAGCGAGCCGCGGCCCGTGCCGAGCAGGACCGGACCGCCGCCACGCCACGAAAGAGCCGGATCGCCGTCACTTCCTCGGGAGACGACCGGACCACCGCCACACCGCCGGAGCGCATCCACGCCGGAGTCACCTCACACGAGGACACCAGCGCCGACGCCACATCGCGGGAGGACATCGACGCCGACACCACGTCGGCGAAGAACATCAGCGACGACACCACCTCGCGGGAGAACACCGGCGGCGACGTCGCGCCGTCGAGGGACGCCGACTTCGGCGCCTACCTGTTCACCGGTGACGGCATGACGATCGGCCCGATCGGTTCCGGTGGCATGCGGCTCACCTACACCTACCGGCATCACGGAGTCCTGGAACAACTCGCCGGTCGGGCCGGGCTCAGTCCCGCGACGCTCTCCCGGCTGGCCTCGATCGAACGCGGCTTGGACGGCCGCCCGATCTCCCCCGGTGAGCTGGCCCGCGCTCTGGGCATCACCGACCCCAGCGGCCGGCGTCTGATCCGCAAACTCACCGCTGCCGGTCTGGTCGAGGAGGCCGGTAGCGCGCAGGAGACCCGCAAGGGCCGGCCCACCCGCCTCTACCGGCTCTCCATCACGGCGCCGTCATGACCTGGGACCTGCTGTTCACCAGCGACGAGCAGGACATCGCGGTCCGCGACGGGCTGATCGCGGCGGTCGGCCCGGACCTGCCACGGGACGCGCGCCGGACCGTCGACGTGACCGGACGGCTGGTCACCCCGGGTCTGATCGACGCGCACACCCACGTTGGTCCCGGCTACTGGGGCATCGATCCCGACCCCGTCGCGTGGTACTCCGGCGTCACCACCTGGGTCGATGCCGGCTCTGCCGGGGCGTACACGGTCGCCGGTCTCCGCCATGTCGCGCGGACCGCGACGGTCCGGGTTCACGCGCTGCTCAACATCTCCGCAGTCGGTCTCGCCGGGCGCACCGGTGAGAGCCGCGACCTGGCCAACTGCGACGTGCCACTGGCGATCGACACGATCCAGGCCAATCGTGACCTGTTCCACGGCGTCAAGGTGCGCATCGACAGCGAGACCGTCGGCGACAACGGAGTCGAGCCGCTGCGCCGCGGGCTGGCGGCTGCCGAAGCATGTGGTGTGCCGGTCATGGCCCACATCGGCACCGCGCCACCCACGCTGGACGAGGTGCTCGACCTGATGCGGCCCGGAGACCTGGTCACGCACTGTGCCAGCGGGATCGCGACGCCGCTCGGGCCGGCGGTGCGCGCCGCCGCCGGGCGCGGCGTTCTGCTGGATCTCGGGCACGGTTCCGGCGGGTTCGCCTTCGACGTGTTGGAGGCCCAACTCGACGCGGGGCTGCGGCCGTTCACCGTCTCCACCGATCTACACGCCCGGTCCCTGCACGGGCCGGTCTTCGACCTGCCCACCACGATGGCGAAACTCCTGGCGGTCGGTGTCCCCCTGGCCGAGGTGGTCGACGCGGTCACCGCACACCCCGCGCGGGCGCTGGGCCTGCCGGGCGGTTCCCTCACCGTCGGTGCCCCGGCGGACCTGGCGATCTTCTCGGTACGGGCGGAGCCGATCCGTCTCGTCGACGCGCACCGGCAGGTCCGCACCTCCCCGGCACGCCTGGTCAACGAGGCGACCTGGGTGGGCGGCCGTCTCCTCACCCCACGACTGCCGGCACCACCCGCGCCGTGGATCCCGCTCACCGAGAGCCAGCATGCTGCTCTGCGACGCCGCGACCATGACATCCGAGCCCTGCTCACCACACCCCTGGTGGACGTGGACGGGCTGACCGAACAGTTCCCGAGAACAGAACCGAGGAGTTCCTGATGCCCAAGCGCGCTGTGATCACCGAGAAGGCGGCACCGGTCGGCGGTCCGTACTCGCACGCCGTCGTCGCCGGTGACACGATCTATCTGGCCGGCGCCATTCCCGCGCTGCCGGACGGCACCCGGATCACCGGCACCTTCGCCGAGCAGGCGCATTCCGCCTTCCAGAACCTCGCCGCGGTCGCCGAGGCCGCCGGGTCGAGCCTGGACGACGCCGTGCGGGTCGGCGTCTACCTTCGTGACTTCGCCGACTTCCCGGAGATGAACGAGATCTACAAGGAGTACATCAAGGGCGACAACCTGCCGGTACGCACCACGCTGCCGGTTCCGCTGGTCGGTTTCGACATCGAGATCGACGCCGTTCTCTACACCGGGCCGTGACGCCCCACGGGTAACCGGACACTCTCCTGGGTAGAGGGACATCCATGCCTCACCCCGGAGAGTTGCTCGGCGGACGTTACCGGCTGGACGATCCCATCGCCGCCGGTGGCATGGGTGAGGTGTGGCAGGCGACCGATACGGTGCTCGAACGACCGGTGGCGGTCAAGACGCTGCTGGCCGACCGGGCCACCGATCCCGGGTTCCAGCGCCGGTTCCGGCACGAGGCGCGAGCCCTGGCGGCGCTGCGGCATCCCGGGGTGGTGCCCGTCTACGACTTCGGGAGTACCGAGGACGCGGACGCCTACCTGGTGATGGCGCACGTCGACGGGCGGGCGCTGAACCATGTGCTCGCCGATCGCGGGCGTCTCGGCGCGGTCGAGACGATGGCGATCGTGGCGCAGGCGGCCCGGGCGCTGGCCACCGCGCACACCGCCGGGATCGTGCACCGGGACGTCAAACCGGGCAACCTGATCGTCGAGCCGGACGGGACCGTGGTCCTGGTCGACTTCGGGGTAGCTCGGTCGGCGAGTTCGGCCACGCTCACCGGTGCCCGGGAAGTGGTGGGCACCGCCCTCTACATCGCGCCCGAACAGGTCACCCGGCAGGAGACCAAGCCGGCGGTGGACGTCTACGCGCTCGGTGCGCTGGCCTACCACTGTCTTGCCGGGCATCCGCCGTTCCAGGCCAAGAATCCGATCGCGGTCGCCCTCCAGCACATCGAGGAAGAGCCGCCGCCGCTACCGGAAGACGTGCCGGCCGAGGTTGTCGCCCTGGTCATGCGGGCGATGGCCAAGGAGCCGGCGGGCCGCTTCCCGTCCGCGGGGGCAATGGCCGACGCCGCCGAAACAGCCGCCAAGGCCGCGCCGTCAGCGGCGACGGCGGAGGGGGCAGCGACCGCGGCGGCAGCGACGGCGCCGGGGGCAGCGACGGCGGCGGCAGCGACGGCGACGACGGGGGCAGCGACGGCGGCGGTCCCTTCACCGGCGCTTACTACCGGAAGGCCGCTCGGGGAAACGGCGGCGGCCCTCCCGGTATGGACAACCGCAAGCGGGGAGGTTCTCGCGGGAACGGCAGCAGCGGACCTTGCGGCGGCGTCCGGAGAGCCGCTCGGCGACGCGGCAGCGATGAGCCCAGCGACAGCGATGAACCCCGCCACAGCGATGAACCCGGCCACAGCGATGGACCCGGCCACAGCGATGAGCCAAGCTGCAGCGGCCACGGCGGGAAGTGCGCCTGAGGAGACGGCGGCGATGCCGGCAGACGACGGAGGTCTTGTCGGGACCTCCGCGGCAGGCGCTGGATCGGCGGCTGCCGCTGATGACGGAAAGGCTGGAATCGGTGAGGGGAGCGTGGGCCGGGCGATCGCCGGACCACGGGGTGACCTCGCCGCGACCAGGGCAGCCGTTCCCTGGGTCGGCGTCAGCCCGATCCCGGGTTCTTCGTCCGCGGGAATCGGTCCCGTGTCCGCCGCCGAGCCGACCTCGGCCGCCCCCACCGCCGCCGGGCCGACCTCGGGCTCGCCCGGTGCTGGCGGGTCGGTTTCGGGATCCTCTGTCGCCACCCTTGGTGGGGGGTCGGGGGCGCGGCGGCGGGTCGTGTTGATGTCGGTTCTGGTTTCGGTTGTTGTCGTTGTCGGTGTGGGGCTCGGGCTGGCTTATGTGGCCGGGGTCCTCGGTGTGGATTCGAAGCCGGCGAGCGGTACGCCTGCGGTTCCGGCGAGTGCTGGGCCTCCTCCTGTCGGGGACGAGCCTGGTGGAGCCGGGCAGGGTGGGTCCGGGCAGGGTGAGTCCGGGCAGGGTGGGTCCGGGCAGGGTGGGTCCGGTCGAGGTGGCGCTGGTGACGATTCGGGGGCTGCGCCGGAGCGGAAAGAGGACGGGAAGCGGGAGAGGTCTGGGTCCGGCCGGTCTCCCAGCCCGGATCGGAGTCGCCCGCAGGAGGTTTCGGGCACCGCCGCGCCTGCCGGAGAAGACGAGGCGGACGAGGACGGAGCGGGCGAGGAGGAAGGGGCTACGGCGGAGCCGACCACGGCCCCGGACACGACGGCCCCGGCCACCGAGACCCCGGAGTCCCCGGCCCCGGAGGAGAGCGCGGACGGCGCCCACCAGGGGTAACCAGCCCGACGCCCAGCAGGAGTGCCGACTCGACGCCCAGCAGAGGTGACTGGCCCGACGCGCGGCAAGGGTAGCCGACCTGACGCGCAGCAGGGGTAGCCGACCCGACGCGCAGCAGAGGTAGACAGCCCGACGTGCGGCAGAGGTAGACAGCCCGACGCGCGGCAGAGGTAGCCGGCCCGATGTGGTGACTCTGGACACGAATCGCACCGGGAGTCACCTCGCCTGGGTGGGACGGCACCAGCCTGGTGCCGCACGGCACGCCATGAGCGGGCTGTGGGAAAGCTGTGGGGCCCGTAGGTAGGATCTCCCGGCCCCATGATCCGGGCTCTACCGCTGGCGCGGCACTCCTCTTAGGCAGGACATGTCATCGACAACTGAGACAATTGAACATCAACACCCGAACGGCACGAAGGGGCCGGCGCACGCGGCACCCGCCCATCTGAGGTTCCGGCCCGACATCGAGGGCATGCGAGCGATCGCGGTGACACTCGTGGTCCTCTCGCATGCGGGCATCGCGACCCTCGAAGGTGGGTACGTCGGCGTCGACGTCTTCTTCGTGATCTCCGGGTTCCTGATCACCACGCTGTTGTTCAAGGAGCTGGACCGGACCGGCCGGATCTCGCTGGCCACCTTCTACGCGCGCCGGGCCACCCGCCTGTTGCCCGCGTCGACGGTGGTTCTGCTGGTCACCGTGGTCGCCAGCTGGCTGTGGGTGCCCGCCACCCGGTTCGGGTCGATCGCCTGGGACGCGATCTACGCCACCTTCTACGGGATCAACTGGCGGCTCGCGAACGAGGGCGTCCAGTACATGAACGCCGATGCCGCCCCCTCACCGCTGCAGCACTTCTGGTCCCTCGCGGTGGAGGAGCAGTTCTATCTGATCTGGCCCCTCCTGCTGTTGATCTTCGCCCTGCTGACGAAGCGAAGTGCCACCAAAAGGCGAATCCTTGTCATCGTGACCCTGGTCCTGGTCGTGGTGGGTTCGCTTGCGGTCAGTGTCTGGCAGACCGGCGAGTCGGCGCCCTGGGCCTACTTCGGCGCACACACCCGCGCCTGGGAACTGGCGATCGGCGCGTTCGTGGCGGTCGGCGCCGCAAACCTGACCAGGATCCCCCGTACCGCAGCAGCGATCTTGACCTGGCTCGGCCTTGCCGCGGTCGTCACGTCGGCGTTCCTCTACACCGAGGAGACCCCCTTCCCCGGGTACGCCGCCGCCCTCCCCGTCCTGGGTTCGGCAGCGATCATCGCCGGTGGCTTCGCCGGTTCCCGCCACGGTGTGGTGGCACTGCTGAAGGCGTGGCCGTTCCAGCAGATCGGCAAGTATTCCTACAGCTGGTACCTGTGGCACTGGCCGGCCCTGATGATCGTCCCGTTCATCCTGGACGTGGAGCCGAACCTGCCGCTGAACCTGGGTCTGGCGGCCGGCTCGCTGGTGATGGCGATCGGCTCGTACCACCTGATCGAGAACCCGGCCCGTAACCACGGATGGGCCAAGGCGAAGGCCCGTCGCGGCATCGCCGTCGGTCTGGCGCTGTCGTCGATCGCGGCGATCGTGGCCCAGCTCGGTGCGATGAACCCGCCGCAGCTGGCGACCGGTGACCCGGCGGTGAGCACCCGCAAGGTGGTGGCCGCGGCCGCCGACCCGGAGGCCGAGTTGCGGCGGATCATCGCCGGGTCGGCCGGCCTGGGCGAACTGCCCCGGAACATCACGCCGAAGGTGCAGCGGGCCCGCTGGGATCTGCCGAAGTACTACGCCACCAAGTGTCACCTGGAGTTCGAGGATCTGGCCGCCCCCGGCCCGTGTGTCTTCGGCGATCCGGCGGGCACCGCGTCGGTGTACCTGTTCGGCGACTCGCACGCCGCGCACTGGTACCCGGCGATGGACACGATCGCCAAGGAGCGTGGCTGGAAGCTGCTGGTCCGGACGAAGAGCGCCTGCCAGGCGTCGCTGGTCCACTCGTACGCCATCGTCTTCAAGCGGCCGTACACCGAATGTGACAACTGGCGCAACGACGTGCTGGCCGAGATCGCGCGGGCCCGCCCGGCGATGGTGGTGATCTCGTCGAACGGCAACAACAACGGTGGCCTGCTGGACGCCACCGGCAACCGGATCGACGAGGTTCCGGCGGCCGAGCAGGACAAGTTGTGGGCGGCCGGCTGGGCGGGCACGTTCAAGGCGATCCGGCACCGGGACACGAGGCTGGTCCTGATCGAGGACACCCCGTGGCCCGGTAAGGACGTGCCGGACTGTCTGGCCACCCATTCCCGCAACGCGTCGCGCTGTGCCCGGCCGGCCGGCGAGTCGTTCGCCTTCCCGGCCCGGCAGGCGCTGGTGTCGCAACAGGCGAAGGCGCTCGGGGTGACGGTGATCCCGACCGGGCAGTGGTTCTGCACGGCCGAGGTCTGCCCGTCGGTGGTCGGCAACATCGTGACCTGGCGGGACAACAGCCACATCTCCACCAGGTACGCGACGATGCTGGCCCCGCTGCTGGACGCCCGCCTACCGAAGATCAGGAACTAGGCGAACACGTCCTGCTGGAAGCGGCCGGCCGCTTCCAGGGACCGTAGCCACGCCTCAGCCTGCGCCGGTGTCGACCCGGTGTGCCGCCGGTGCAGGCTGAGCAGCTCGGACCGGACCGCGGGCGCCATCCGGGCACCCTCTCCGCACAGGTAGACGTGCCCGCCCCGCTCCAGCAGCGCCCAGACCGCGTCGCCCTGGGCGGCCAGGGCGTCCTGCACGTACCGGTACGGATGGTCCGGTACCCGGGAGTGGGCGAGGTGCAGGTCGACGACCCCGTCGGCGGCCCACTGCTCCATCTCGTCCCGGTACAGCCAGTCGTGTGCCGGGTGCCGGCAGCCGAAGAACAGCATGGCCGGTCCACGATCGGTCCGGGCCGCCCGTTCCTGGAGGAAGCCGCGCAGCGGGGAGAACCCGGTCCCGGGACCGATCAGGATCATCGGGGTGGCCGGGTCGGCCGGCGGCCGGAACGGCGGCGCGGGCACCCGGACGTGCCCGTAGAACACGTCACCCGCCCGCAGCCGGGCCAGGTACCGCGAGCACATCCCCCGGTAGCGCCCGGTCCCGGAGAGAGCCGGCCCGTCGACCAGCCCGACGGTGATGGTCGCCAGCGACGGGTCGGTCCGCGGCGACGACGAGATCGAGTAGAACCGTGGCCTGATCGTGCCGACGAGTTCGAGGAACACCCCGAACGGCAGCTCGATCGCCGGGAACCGTTCCAGCAGGGCGAGCACCGACACCCGCTTGGCGAGGATCTCGTCGGCCCAGCCGTCGATCAGGCCGGTCAGCTGCCGGGTGGTCCACGGGCACTCGGTGTGCCCCAGCAGGGTCTCGATCTGGGTGCGCCCGGCCGGTTCCTGGAGTTCCACGAAGTCGGTGAGCAGCAGTCCGGCGGTGATCGGCACGCCGATCGGCAGCCCGGTGGGCCGTTCGCCGTCCTGAGCGAGACGGATCACCAGGTCACGGGACACCCGCAGGGTGCGCAGCGCCCACTCGACGAGTTCCGGATCGTTCTTGGCGTAGACCGCCAGGTGGTCACCGACCTGGTAGGAGACGCCCTCGGGCAGCCGGACGGTGATCGCCTTGACGCCGGCCCGCTCGACGGCGGCCGGGTCGGCGACCAGCTCGGAGACGGACTCGACGGTGATCGGGCGGGCCTCGCCCGAGACCACGGCGGGCCGGATCTGGTCCTCACCGAGCACCTCGACGCTGAATCGCGGCCCGGCGGCGGCAGCGGTGCCGAAGTCGGCGCCGAGCGCGGTCCAGAACCCGTCGATCCAGGCCCGCGCCATCCCGTCGAAGTCCGCGGAGGCGTCGGTCTCGCCCCGGTCCACGATCGGTTGTGCCCCAGCCGAGATCAACGACGAAAAGACGCGCTTGGGGTACGCCTGATAGGTCGCCCATTGAGTGTTGCCATTACCCAGCACCGCAAATCGGACATTCTGCAGCGCTCCCTCAGCCAGAACCAGGTCATCGAACACGTGAGCGTTGTCCGGCGCCTTGCCGTTGTAGCTGGACGTGACGACGGTGAGAAGACCGTCGCTGGGCAGCGAGACCGCCAGCTCGTCCAGGGTCTGCACGGTCACGTCGAACCCGGAGCGCCGGGCCCGGTCCGCGATCTGCTGCGCCAGGTCCTCCGACGTGCCGAGGTTGGACCCGTACGCGACTCTCATCCGTACGCCGGCAGCCTGGACATCGGCCACCGCCGGAGCCGCCGCCTCCTCGGCGACCGGGACCACGGAGATCCGCTCGTGGTCCTGCCGGGCCCGGATCCGCAGCCGGAAGCCCTCCGGCTTGATCGTCAGGGTCTGCTTGATGTGCAGCCGGTGCCCGTCCGGGTCGGCGAGCGCGAACCGCTGCAGGATCAGCGCGAGGGCGAGCCGGGCCTCGGTGAGCGCGAACTGCCGCCCGATGCAGGCCCGTTCCCCGTTGCCGAACGGCTTGTAGGCGTGCGGGTGGTGCCGCTCCTTGTTCTCCGGCAGCCACCGGTCGATGTCGAAGGCCTCCGGATCCGCCCAGGCCGACGAGGTGTGCAACGGCTTGAGCAGCACCGCGATCTTCTGCCGGGCCGGGATCTCGTACCGCCCGCCGAGCAGGCCGGAGTCCCGGGAGGCGAGACCGATGAACGGGATCGGCGAGAGCAGCCGCAGCGTCTCGTCGAGGATCCGCGGGATCACGTCCAGCTTCATGATCGTCTCGTAGGTGGGCACGGTGTCGCCGGGCAGCACCCGGTCGACCTCGGCGTACGCCTGGGCGAGCACGTGCGGGTTGCGCAGCAGCAGGTGCAGCGCGAAGGCGAGGGTGCCGCTGGTGGTCTCGTGCCCGGCGATCAGGAAGGTGAGCACCTGGTTGCGGATGTTCTCGTCGGAGAGCTTCTCGCCGCTGACCGGGTCGGCGGCGTCGAGCATCAGGCCGAGCAGGTCGTTCGTCCTGACGCCGGAGGCGCGGCGGGTGCGGATCACCTCGTCGACGGTCTCCTGCATGACGGCGATGTCGGCCTGGTAGGCGGCGTCGGCCTTCTTCTTCAGCCCGGTGACCATCGGGAGTTGCCGCGTCCGGTTCATCGCCTCGACCAGCGCGCCGCCCATGGCCTGCAGGAACGGGTGCAGCTCGGGTGCGGAGAAGGAGTCGAAGGTCTGCCCGAACCCGGCGAGCGTGATGGTGTCCAGTGTGAGCCGGGTCATGTCGTCGGTGACGTCGACCTCACTGCGGGCGGACCAGTGCGCGACGAGCTGGTCGGCGACCTCGAGCATCTGCGGGAAGTAGGCCTTCATCGAGCGCTGGCTGAACGCCGGCAGCAGGATGCGGTGCGCCTGGCCCCATACCGGCTCGTCCTCGCTCGCGGTGAAGAGGCCGTCGCCGGCGAAGTCGCGGACGTGGGCCAGCGGCGGGTCGATCGGTTTGACGAAGCGGGTCTCGTCGCAGACCTCGGCGACCAGGTCGGGGTCGTAGACGAAGACGACGTGCCGGCCGGCCAGGTTGAGCTTGAAGATGCCGCCGGGGTGCCGGGCCGCCTGGTCGGCGAGGAACTGGTGGGTGCCCTCGACGGGAAGCTGCAGGGCGTTGCCGACGATCGGGAGTCCGCGGGGGTTCGGAATCTCGGCGGTCACAGGGGGATCCTCCTCAGCCATACGGTGTATGGCAGCTACCATACGGCGTATGGCTGAGAAACGGTTGACCGAGGACGTGATCTTCCGTACCGCCCTGCGGCTGGTCGACGCGGACGGGGTCGAGGCGCTGAGCATGCGCAAGCTCGCCGCCGAGCTGGGCGTCAACCCGATGTCGATCTACCACCATGTGGACAACAAGGCGGCCCTGCTCGACGGGATCACCCGGATGGTCACCGCCGAGGTCAAGGACATCACCGTCAGTGACGGCCCTTGGCCCGATCAACTACGCCGGCTGGCATACGAGTTCCGCGCGCTCACGCTCACCCATCGCCATCTGCTGCGGTACATCCTGGCGAGTGACGACTTCACCCAGCGGGACGGGCCGATGTGGCGAACGCTGCGCACGGTCCTCCGGTCCGCCGGAATCGCCGAGGCCGAGCTGAACCAGACCGCCATGGTGCTGGTCATGCTGATCGGCGGACTGCTGCACACCGAGGCCGAGGGCGCCGAGCACCGCGACGACAGCACCTTCGCGCTCGCGGTCGAGTTGCTGATCGACGGCATCGCCGCGCGAACCTGAGCCCACGTCGCGATGAAGTAGTGATGAACCGACTGTGGAAGACCTGTGTCATCGCGGGTAAGCTCCCCCCGATCCCGGCCCGGTCACTCATCGCTAGGTAGGACATGTCGGTCACGCACGACAATAAACTCGAAAGTGCCCGCCCGGAGTCGTCTTCCGCAGGGCCACCGCCCGCTCCCGCGCACCTACGATTCCGACCGGACATCGAGGGAATGCGGGCCATCGCGGTCGTGCTGGTGGTGCTCTCGCACGCCGGCATCACGAGCCTCGAAGGCGGCTATGTAGGCGTCGACGTCTTCTTCGTGATCTCCGGCTTCCTGATCACCACGCTCCTGTTCAAGGAGCTGGACCGGACCGGCCGGATCTCGCTGGCCACCTTCTACGCGCGCCGGGCCACCCGCCTGCTGCCCGCGTCGACGGTGGTGCTGCTGGTCACCGTGACCGCCAGCTGGCTGTGGATGCCTGCTACCCGGTTCAAGTCGATCTCGCTGGACGCGATCTACGCCACCTTCTACGGGATCAACTGGCGGCTCGCGAACGAGGGCGTGCAGTACCTCAACGCCGACGCCGAGCCCTCCCCGCTGCAGCACTTCTGGTCGCTCGCGGTCGAGGAGCAGTTCTACCTGGTCTGGCCGCTGCTCCTGCTGATCTTCGCGCTGCTGTTCGGCAAGCGCCGCGCCCCGGTGATCATCTCGCTGTCACTGATCGTGGTGGCGTCGCTGATCGTCAGCGTGATGCAGACCGCGTCGTCCGCGCCGTGGGCCTACTTCGGCGCGCACACCCGCGCCTGGGAGCTGGCGATCGGCGCGTTCGTCGCGGTCGGCGCGGCCCGGCTGGCCGGCCTGCCCAAGGCGCTGGGCGCGACGATGACCTGGATCGGCCTGGCCGCCATCGTGGCCACCGCGTTCCTCTACACCGAGGAGACGCCGTTCCCCGGCTACTTCGCCGCCGTGCCGGTGCTCGGCGCCGCGGCGATCATCGCCGGTGGTTTCGCCGGATCCCCGCACGGTGTGGTCGCGATCCTGAAGACCTGGCCGTTCCAGCAGATCGGCAAGTACTCCTACAGCTGGTACCTGTGGCACTGGCCGGTCCTGATGATCGTGCCGCACATGCTGGACGTCGAGCCGAACATCCCGCTCAACCTCGGGCTCGCGGCCGGTGCGCTGCTGCTGGCGATCGCCTCCTACCACCTGATCGAGAACCCGGCCCGCAACCACAAGTGGGCCAAGGCGAAGGCCCGCCGGGGCATCGCCGTCGGTCTCGCGCTCTCCTGCCTGGCCGCCTTCGTCGCCCAGGTCGGCGCGATGAAGCCGCCGCAGCTCGCCAAGGGTGACCCGGCGATCGACACCACCACCGTGGTCGCCGCCGCCACCGACCCGCAGGCCGAGCTCCAGCGGATCATCACCGCCTCGGTCGGCACCGGTGAACTGCCCGCCAACACCACGCCGCGGGTGCAGGTCGCGCGGCGGGACAAGCCGACCTACTACGACGCCAAGTGTCACCTCGAATACCTGGACACGGTCGCGCCCAGCGAGTGCGCCTTCGGCGACCCCCAGGGCAAGAAGACCGTCTTCCTGTACGGGGACTCGCACGCCGCCCACTGGTTCCCGGCCGTCGACGCGATCGCCCGGGAACGTGGCTGGAAGCTGCTGGTGCGCACCAAGAGCGCCTGCCACGCGGCCTCGGTCGACGTCTACAGCACGGCGCTCAAGCGGGCCTACACCGAGTGCCCGGCCTGGCGGGACACCGTGCTCGCGGAGATCAAGCAGGTCAAGCCGTACCTGGTGGTGATCTCCTCCAGCGCCAACGACGGCAACCCGCTGCTGGACCCGTCCGGTGGCCGGCTCAAGGGTTCGGCCGCCGAGATCGACCCGCTGTGGGCGGCCGGCTGGACCGGCACGATCAAGGCGATCAAGGCGAAGGGCACCCGGATCGCGCTGATCCAGGACACCCCGTGGCCCGGTCACGACGCCCCGGAATGCCTCGCCGAGCACTCCCGCAAGATCTCCCGCTGTGTCGCCGACGCCGGCGAGTCGGTGGCGCTGCCCGAACGGCAGGCGCTGGTCGCGACGACGGTGAAGGCCGGCGGCGCCACGGTGATCGACCCCACCCCGTGGTTCTGCGTGAACGGCTCCTGCCCGTCGGTGGTCGGCAACCTGCTGGTCTGGCGGGACGACGACCACATCACCACGAAGTACGCGACGATGCTGGTCCCGTTGCTCGGGGCGAAGCTGCCGAAGTAAACAGTTCGAAAACGGCCCCGCCACGCAGCACTTCCGGACAGTGGCGGGGCCGTTCCATGTTTTGATCGGGTTCTGTGTCGGGGTTACACGTCCGAAACTTCCACCTGCGAGCATTCCGTGGCGCGTGATCAGGAGGCTCCCTTTGTTCCTCAGCCAGCACGAGCAGGAACGCCTGCTCATCCACGTCGCGGCCGACGTCGCCCGGCGCCGCCGCGAGCGGGGTCTGCGGCTCAACTATCCGGAAGCCACCGCGATCATCACCGCCTTCCTGCTGGAAGGCGCGCGGGACGGCCGGACCGTCGCCGAGTTGATGGACTCCGGGCGGCGTGTGCTGACCCGCGAGGACGTCCTGGACGGTGTGCCCGAGATGCTCGCCGAGGTCCAGGTCGAGGCCACCTTCCCGGACGGCACCAAGCTCGTCACCGTGCACGGGCCGATCTCATGACCGGCGGCGTCATTCCCGGCGAGATCCTCTTCGGCGACGGCGACATCGAGATCAACGCCGGGCGCCCGGTCGTGGACCTGACCGTCCGCAACACCGGTGACCGGCCCGTCCAGGTCGGCTCGCACTTCCACTTCGCCGAGTCCAACGCGGCCCTGGAGTTCGACCGCGACCTCGCCTGGGGGCACCGGCTGGCGATTCCGGCCGGCACCTCGGTCCGCTTCGAACCGGGCATCCCGCGCGACGTCACCCTGGTGGCGTTCGCCGGGCGGCGGATCGTGCCGGGCCTGCGCGGGCTGGCCGGCGGGCCGCTCGACACCACACCGGCGGCCGCTGAACCCGACCCCGCCGACATCGAGCCGGCCGGTTCCCTCGACGAGGACACCGGCGAAGGCGAGCACAACGGGAGCCCGCGTTGACCTCACTGGACCGTGCCCGTTACGCCGCACTTCTCGGGCCCACCAAGGGTGACCGGATCCGGCTCGCCGACACCAACCTGCTGATCGAGATCGAAGAGGACCGCAGCGCCGGCCCCGTCCCGGGCGACGAGGTGGTCTTCGGCGGCGGCAAGGTGATCCGCGAGTCCATGGGCCAGGCGGCCGCCACCCGCGCCGAAGGCACCCCGGACACCGTCATCACCGGCGTCGTCGTGCTCGACCACTGGGGCATCGTCAAAGCCGACGTCGGCATCCGCGACGGGCGGATCGTCGCCATCGGCAAGGCCGGCAACCCGGACACCATGGACGGGATCCACCCCGATCTGGTCATCGGCGCGGGCACCCAGATCATCGCCGGGAACGGGAAGATCCTGACCGCGGGCGCCATCGACAGCCACGTGCACCTGATCAGCCCGACCATCCTGAACACCGCGCTCGCGGCCGGGATCACCACGATCATCGGCGGCGGCACCGGGCCGGACGAGGGCACCAAAGCCACCACCGTCACCCCGAACGCCTGGCACCTGGCCCGGATGCTGGAGGCCCTGGACACCTGGCCGATCAACGTGCTGCTGCTGGGCAAGGGCAACACGATGTCCGCCGAGTCGATGTGGGAGCAACTGCGCGGCGGGGCCGGCGGCTTCAAACTCCACGAGGACTGGGGCACCACCCCGGCGGCCATCGACGCCTGCCTCAAGGTGGCCGACGCCTCCGGTGTCCAGGTGGCGATCCACACCGACACGCTGAACGAGGCCGGGTTCGTCGAGGAGACGCTGCGGGCCATCGCCGGACGGTCCATCCACGCCTATCACACCGAGGGGGCGGGTGGCGGGCACGCGCCGGACATCATCACCGTCGCGTCGCACCCGAACATCCTGCCGTCGTCGACCAACCCGACCCGGCCGTACACCCGGAACACCCTCAGCGAGCACCTCGACATGCTGATGGTCTGCCACCACCTGAACTCGGCGGTGCCGGAGGACCTGGCGTTCGCCGAGAGCCGGATCCGGCCGTCCACCATGGCCGCCGAGGACTACCTGCACGACCTCGGCGCGATCTCGATGATCGGCTCCGACTCGCAGGCGATGGGCCGGATCGGCGAGGTCGTCACCCGGACCTGGCAGACCGCCCACGTCATGAAAGCGCGGGTCGGCTCGCTGCCCGGCGATTCCACCGCCGACAACAACCGGGCCAAGCGGTACGTCGCGAAGTACACGATCTGCCCGGCCCTCGCCCACGGGATGGCCGAGCAGGTCGGTTCGGTCGAAGCCGGGAAGCTCGCCGACCTGGTGCTCTGGGATCCGGCGTTCTTCGGGGTCCGGCCGGCCCTGGTGCTCAAGGGCGGGATGATCGCGTACGCCCAGATGGGCGACGCCAACGCCTCGATCCCCACCCCGCAGCCGATGCTGCCCCGGCCGATGTTCGGCGCCTACGGCGTCGTGCCCGCGCAGACGTCCGTCGCGTTCGTCGCCCCGGCGGCCATCGACGCCCTGCTCAACGACCGGATCGGCGTCAAACGGGCGCTGGTCCCGGTGGCCGACACCCGCTCGGTGGGCAAGGCCGACATGATCCGCAACGACGCGATGCCCCGGATCGAGGTCAAGGCCGACACCTTCGAAGTACGCATCGACGGCCAGGTTGTCGAACCCGACCCGGTTGACGTGTTGCCGATGGCTCAGCGGTATTTCCTCTTCTGATGCGGGTGGTCGGTTTTGGCCCGGCGGTGGCCCACTCCGGGCGGTCAGGCTTGATCCCTCCGTGGGCCACCGCCGGGCCAAAACCTTCGGTCGCCGGGAGGGGGACGGTTTGAGTTTGGCTACGTTGCTGCTGGTTGCGGATGGGCGGTTGCCTTCCGGGGGGCATGCGCATTCGGGCGGTTTGGAAGCTCAGATCGTGGCTGGGCGGGTTCGGGACATTGCTGGTCTCGACGGGTTTCTTCGGGGCAAGTTGGCTACCAGCGGGCTTGTCGGCGCCTCCTTTGCGGCTGCCTCCTGTCGGCGTACCGGAGAGTGGTTTGATCTTGATGGTGGGGTTGATGCCCGGACGCCCTCGCCTGCCTTGCGGAAGGCGTCGCGGGCTCAAGGGCGGGCTCTGCTGAGGGCGGGACGGGCCATGTGGGTTCTGCCCGATGTGGGGCGGGAGCCGCATCAACCCGTTGCTCTCGGAGTTCTGGCGGCGGCGGCTGGGCTTGGGCCTGTTGAGGCTGCTGTCGCTGCTGCTCATGGGACTGTTACCGGTGGGGCCAGTGCTGCCGTCCGGTTGTTGGGGCTCGATCCCTATGCGGTGCACGCGCTTCTGGCGCGGCTCGCTCCTGAATGTGACCGGGTGGCGGCCGAGGCCGCTGACCGGTCCGGCGACCCGGTCGATGAACTGCCGGCCGCGGGCGCTCCCCTGCTCGACATCGGTGCCGAGCACCACGCTTCCTGGGAGGTGCGTCTCTTTGCATCCTGAACTGCACGAACACGGTCCTGACGAGGTTCCGCACACGCACCCCGAACCCGGTGTCGACCCGCACACCCCGCTCGGATCGGGGCCCCGTGCCCTGCGCATCGGTATCGGCGGTCCGGTCGGGTCCGGTAAGACGGCGCTGGTCGCCGCGCTGTGCCGGGCGCTCGGCGACGAGATGCGGCTGGCCGTCGTCACCAACGACATCTACACCACCGAGGACGCAGACTTCCTGCTGCGCAACGGGGTGCTGCCGGAGGAGCGGGTACGGGCCGTGGAGACCGGGTGCTGCCCGCACACCGCCATCCGGGACGACATCTCCGCCAACCTGGACGCCGTCGAGGATCTGGAGGAGAAGCTCGGTCCGCTCGACCTGGTGCTCGTGGAGAGCGGCGGGGACAACCTGACCGCCACGTTCAGCAAGGGGCTCATCGACCAGCAGATCTTCGTGGTGGACGTGGCCGGCGGGGACAAGGTGCCACGCAAGGGCGGGCCCGGCGTCACCACCGCCGACCTGCTCGTCATCAACAAGACCGACCTGGCGCCGCTGGTCGGTGCGGACCTGTCGGTGATGGACCGGGACGCCCGGGCGCGACGGCACGAACTGCCCACCGTCTTCCTGTCGCTGGCCGAGGACAAGCAGGCCACGCCGGTCGCGGACTGGATCCGCGGGCTGGTCGCGGCCCGGGTCTGATGCGGGCCGAGGCTTGCGTCGTCGCTGAGGCCGACGGTCGCGGCGGGACTCGGCTGGCCGTCCTGCGCGGGGAGTCGCCGTTGCTTCTGCGGCGGACCGGGCCTCGCGGCGGTTCGGGGGTGACCGTTCACCTGGTCGGCGGGGCGGCCGGGCCGTTGCGCGGCGACGAGCTACGGCTGGACATCACGGTGGGGCCCGGTGCCCGGCTGGAGATGCTCAGTGTGGCGGCGTCGCTGGCCCTGCCGGGGCGGGTCGCCGCCGCGTCGCGGATGACCGTCACCGCCTTGGTGGCCGAGGGCGGGGTGCTGCGGTGGCTTCCCGAGCCGCTGATCGCCGCGGCCGGGTGTGACCACGTCGTGGTCAGCCGGGTCGACGTGGCCGAGGGCGGGACGCTGCTGTGGCGCGACGACCTGGTCTGCGGGCGACATGCGGAGGCTTCGGGTGCGGTTCGGGCCGACACCCTCGTCCGGTACGGCGGGGTCACCCTGTACCGGCACGAGTTCACCGTCGGGCCGTCGGCTCCGGGGTGGGACGGGGCGGCCGTGCTCGGTGGCGGGCGGGCCCTCGGGACGGTGATCCTGGCGGGTGACGAACTGCCGTCTCCGGACGTGCCGGCAGCCGACGCCGCAGTGATGCGCCTGGCCGGGCCGGGAGTGCTCGCCACCGCTGTGGGCGCCGACATCCGGCAGGTGAAGGCGGTGCTGGATCCGTTGTGTGCCGGGACTCGCGTGCTGACGGGCGTACCCGCAAACCGGTCTTGATCTTGTGGGACGGGGAGGGCGGAACAGGGCCACCCTCCCCGTCACCGGGTCAGGCCGCTACCGCGATCGGGACGCCGTGGGCATCGGTCAGGGCCAGGCGGGTGTGCAGGCTGCCCTGCTGCGCCACCTTCGCGAAGTACTCGGTGCGGCGTCTCTGCAGACACCCCTTCCGGGTCCGTGGGCCGCCGGCCGCCACCGTCAGCAACTCCGGGGCGAGAGAGCTGTTCAGGCCCTCGCGCAGCAGGCGCAGCGCCTCGGTCCGCAACTGGGAGATGCGGGACTCGGTGACGCCCAGCCTCGACGCCACCTCGCTGAGCGGCTGTTCCTGCAGGAACGACTCCTCCACCACTTGGCGCAACCGCTCCGGCAGGGCCTGGATCGCCTGATGCAGGTATCCGAGGCGTTCCCGCTTGAGCAGCAGATCCTCCGGGCCCTCCGAGGTCTCCGGCACCATCTCCTCGGCCGCCCCGGTGGGGAAGCCCTGGAGGCTGAGCAGGGAGGCCTTCTGCACGTCGTCCTCGACACTGGCGAGCTCGTTGACCCCGATCCCCAGCACCTCGGCCACCTCGGCGTCGCTGGGTGTGCGGCCGAGCGCGGCGGTCAGTTCCTGGCGTGCGGTCGTCGCGCGCCGGGCCCTCGCCCGCACCGAACGGCTGGCCCAGTCCTGACCGCGGAGCTCGTCCAGCAGGGCGCCCCGGATCCGGACCGCGGCGAACCGGTGGAACGGGATGCCCCGGGTCACGTCGAAGGAACGGGCGGCGCCGAGCAGGGCCGCGAAGCCCGCGGACGAGAGGTCGTCGGCATGGACGTGGCCGGGTACGCGGTTGAGCAGTTCCCGGACCAGATGGCCAACCATCGGCATGTTCTCGCGGATCAGGTCCTCGATGTCGCGCGCGGAGGGCGCGTCATGGGCGATGCCGATGGTGGCGGGGAGTTCGGTCGTGGTGATCGTCGTAGTGATCACGTAGTCCTCCTCGCTGGTACTAAACCGGCCGGTGGAAAACCGGCTGACGAGAAGAACAGTGACCTTCGCAAGGTGCAGCGGCGGCCGAACTCGGTTGTATTTGTGGAGTTTTTTCATGAAAAACCTCAGCCCAGAGGGGACCAGTCCGGACCGAGGAGGTTTGAACGCCGAAGAACCCGGCCGCGATCACGGCCGGGTTCGGGAGAGGGATGTCAGTACAACACCGGTGTGCGCGGCGCCAGCACGTCGGCCAGCTCCCCGTGCACCCAGGTCATGCGTTGCACCGCCGCGTCCGGGTGGTCACCGAACTCGACGGCGACTCCGGCGGCACAGCCATCGCTGCCGTACCGCAGGATCGTCACCGTGATCGCCTCCTCCACCGCGGCCAGAGTCGGGCACTCGGACGGCTGGAGGTACGAGACGAACAGCGCCTCGGCGGCCAGATCCTTCACTGTGCTGATCATTTTTGTCGAACTCCCCGATGTCGACGACCTGCTGGAACTCGGCTGGCGCCCGGTGGGATGCCCGGGCTCTCTCGGCCCATCATCCACTCGGGTGTCGCGCAGGCCGGCAGCCACGCCGTGCCGAAGTGCCACGAATCGGGCACCCGAAATCAGTGCGGAAGCGCCTGTCGGTCTGCGTTCACCGTAACTCCGGAACGGGGCGTTCGACCCGTCATTTTCCGGCCTGCCGCCTATTCAGCAGACGTCTCCCAGCTCCTCCTCGCAGTCCAGCGGCGGCTGCGTCACCGGTGGGCTGCTGGTCGACTCCCCGTCGCTGACCCCCGGGTTCTCCGAGGTCGGGGGCGACGACGACGGCGGGATCGGCGGCGGCGGCGTGGTCGACGGGCTGGTCTCGCCACCGGGTTTCGACGGCGAGGACGAGGGCGAGACGCTGCCGCTGGAATCCGGCCGCGGCGACGGCGACAGGCTCTTGCCCGGGCTCTGCGACGGATCGATGATCACGGTGCCGCTGGGCCCGATGGTGATGCCCGGCGAGGTGGTCGGGTCACCCAGGCGGACCTGACCGTCCTGGAGGATCTCGACCGGGCGGGACGGGTCGCCGGGCTTCTCCGACACGTACGTCTCGCAGGTCTGGTCGTTGAGCTTGAAGACCATCGGAGCCGCGTTGCTCTCGGTGTAACGCCCGGTGATCTGCAGCGTGGTGGTGCGCTGCGGGTCGATCGTGGCCTTCGAGGTGACCTGGACGGCCGGGCCGTCCTGGCTGAGGGCGACCTTGCCCTTGCCGGAGAGCACCTGGTCACCGTTGAGCAGGAACCACAGGTTCCACGAGTCCATCGGCACCGAGTCCCGGTTGGCCAGCGTCACCTGGGCCTTGAACTTGCCGCCGGCATCCGCCCAGACCGCGTAGCTGATCACGCACTTGCCGGTGGCGGGCACCGTGGTCGTCGTCGGCTGCGGGGTGGAACCGGCCGCCGATTTGGCCGGTGAGTGCTGCTGCCCGATCGCCGTCCAGCCGTAGGTCAGGCCGCTCAGCACGGCGACCGTCCCGGCCATCACCACCATCCGGCGGACCTTGACGTGGGTGCGGCTCGGCGCCCGCTCGCCGGACGGCACCGGCGGCGGTCCACCGGCGCCCGGGCGCAGGACGGGCTGCTGCGGTGCCGGCACGGCGGGCGCGGGCGGGTCGAGCCGCTCCTGCACCTCCGGGTCGGTCGGCACGTCACCGGCGGCCGCCGCGGCCGGGCCGAACCCGGAGTACGGGTACCCGGACGGGAGGATGAAGGTGTCCTCGCCGTCCTCCCAGTCCGCGTCGAAACCCGAGGTGACCAGCGGGGCCCCGGCCGAGATGCCGGACAGCGCCCCGGCCACCTCGGCGGTGGAGGGGCGGTCGTCCGGGTGCTTCTCCAGACAGCGGGCGATCAGCGAGTCCACCGAGTGCGGCAGGCCCTCCACCGGCGGCAGGGGCTCGGGCTCGGTGTACTGGTGGGCGCGGAGCAGGGCGGTGGTGGTGCCGACGTCCCACGGGAGCTGGCCGATCAGCATCCGGTAGATCAGCAGGCCGACCGCGTAGACATCGGTGGCCGGGCTGACCTGGCCACCCTCCAGCCGCTCCGGCGCCAGGTAGGCGGGCGTGCCCATCAGGCTGCCGTCCGGGTCGGTGTCGTTCTCCCCGATCAGGGCCGAGATGCCGAAGTCGACGACCTTGACACCGGCCGGGGTCAGCATCACGTTGGCCGGGGTGACGTCCCGGTGCACGATGCCGCGCGCGTGCGCGGAGGCCAGTGCGGCCGCGACCTCGGCGCTGATCCGCACCGCGGTCGGCCACGGCAGGGTCCGCACCCGGGCCAGGACGGCCGCCAGGGACTCGCCGTCGACCAGTTCCATCACGACGTACGGCACGGGCTCGCCGTCGACCGTGGTGGCCTCGCCGTAGTCGTACACATTGGTGATGTTCGGATGGGTCAGCCGCGCCGCGGCCTGCGCCTCCGAACGCAGCCTGCGCCGGAACGAGGGGTCGGCGCTGGTGGACGGCGGCAGGACCTTTACCGCGACCTGCCGTCCGAGCACTTCGTCGAACCCTCGCCAAACCACTGACATCCCGCCGGCGCCGAGCCGCTCGACCAGTCGGTACCGACCGGCGAGCAATCCGGAACCGGGCTGGTCCGCCGTGCTCATGTGCCCCCACATGCGCGCTTCGAGAAAACACCGGGTCGCACCGCCATGCTCCCCGGTGTCGGGTGGGCTCGGGCCCACCGTCGGACTCCGAGCATCCCCCATCGACGGCGTGGATGTTAGTCCCTATCGGTCAGCAGTTCGACCCGTCACATACCGATCCACCTGGGGCTAATTACTGTCCGTTGCGCGCACTTGGCAGCTTTCCGCAATCAGTGGGACACGCTGGGCCACCACAACCCGACCGTATGCCCGCTTCGTCGGAACTTGCACTCGGTACCGTTCGAGTGAGTCCACGGTGGACCCGTTCACGATCGGTCAACAATCCGCTACCCAGCGAGATCAAGATGTGTCCAAGATCTGTCAATAGATGGGAATGCCGGTCAACTGGCGGGACACCTGCGGGGCCGCGGGCGGCAACGGGGCGGATCCGGCCGGCACCGGCATCCCACCGGCCGGCACCGCTCCCAGTCCGGCCAGGAAGGACCGCAGCGGGCCCCACGACTCGTAGATCACCAGCACCACCTCGCCGGGCGCGGCCAGATCCAGCGCGCCGGTCACCGCGGCCCGGAACCCGTCCGCGGACACCGCGGTCAGCCGCGGGCGGCGGGCCCGCATCTCCCGCTCGACCAGAGCGGCCACCTCACCCGGCGCCCGGCCCCGGGACTCCTCGTCCTCGTAGAGCACCACCCGGGTCAGCCCGTCCGCCAGCACCTGCGCCGACGCGGCCAGCAGGTCGTCGCGGCGGTCGCCGGGCAGCGTCACCGCGGCCACGCACCGCTCCGGTCCCCACAGCCGGTGCAGGGTCCGCAGGGTGGTCGCCAGGGCCGCCGGATTGTGCGCGTAGTCCACGTACAGCGACACGTCGCCGAGCCGGAACAGGGTGCCCCGGCCCGGATTGTCCGCGGCCGGATCGAACTCGCCGAGCCGGTCGGCCAGGTTCTCCGGCCGGGCCCCCAGCGCACGGGCGGCGGCGATCGCGGCCAGGGTGTTCGCGGCCACGTGCAGGGCCGCGCCGCCGTACGCCCCGGGCACGTCGGCCAGCCGCATCAGCGGGGTGCGCCGGGCGCCGGTCGCCTGCACCAGCCAGCCGTCGTGCAGCAGGTAGGCGGCGCCGCCCCGGGACAGGTGCTCGGCCAGCACCGGGTTCTGCGGGTCCAGCGAGAACCAGATCAGCCGTTTGCGGTCGGCGCGGACCCGGGGACGGTCGGCGAGGCTGCGTACCCACGGGTCGTCGGCGTTCAGCACCAGCGTCCCGCCGTCCCGGACCCGTTCGGCCACCACCGCCTTGACGTGCGCCAGGTCCTCGACCGAGGTGAGCCCGTCCTGGCCCAGGTGGTCGGCGGTGATGTTGGTGATCACGCCGACGTCGGTCCAGTCGTAGCCGAGGCCGCGCCGCAGCAGGCCGCCGCGGGCCGTCTCCAGCACCGCCACCTCGACCTGCGGATCGCCGAGGACCATCTGCGCCGAGCGCGGGCCGGTGGCGTCGGCGATCTGCACGACCCGGCCGTCGATGGTGACACCGTCGCTGGTGGCGGTGCCGGTCCGCAGGCCGCTGCCGCTGAGCAGGTGGGCGATCAGCCGGGTGACGGTGGTCTTGCCGTTGGTGCCGGTGATCGCGACCGCCGGGATCCGCCCGTCCGAGCCGCCGGGGAACATCGCCCGCACGATCGCGTCGCCCACGTCCCGGGACCGGCCCTCCACCGGGGCCAGGTGCATCCGCAGCCCCGGCACCGCGTTGACCTCGATCACCCCGGCGCCGGTGGCGGCGCCGGCCGGCGGGACCGGGGCACCCACGTCCGGCAGGCGCAGGTCGATGCCGGCGATGTCCAGGCCGAGCAGCGCGGCCACCCGCCGGCAGATCCGGGTGACGTCCGGGTGGACCTGGTCGGTCACGTCCCGGCCGGTCCCGCCGGTGGAGAGATTGGCGGTGTCCCGGAGGCCGGCCACCTCACCGCGGGCCAGGACCGATTCGGGAGTACGGCCGTCGCGCGCGAGCACCCGGCGGACCGCGTCGTCCACCACGATCCTGGTCAGCACCCGGGAGTGCCCGGCGCCCCGGCGCGGATCGGCGTTCACCCGCTCGACCAGCTCGGTGATCGTCGCCTGCCCGTCGCCGACCACGTGCGCGGCCACCCGTTCGGCCGCCGCCACCACCTCGCCGGCCACCACCAGCACCCGGTAGTCCCGGCCGTCCAGCTGCCGTTCGACGACCGCCTCCCCGCCGACCGCGGCGAACGCCGCCCGGACCTGGTCCGCGGTGGTCAGGTGCAGGGCGACCGCCCGCCCGTGCCGCCCGTTGCGGGGTTTCACCACGACCGGGCCGCCGAGCAGTTCCAGGATCCGGACCGCCTCGTCACCGGTGCCGGCCGCGCCGCCGGGGGCGACCGGGATGCCCGCCTCGTCGAGCAGCCGCCGGGTGACGTGTTTGTCGCCGGCGATGTCCACGCCCAGCGCGCTGGTCCGGTCGGTCATCGCGGCCCAGGCCATCCGGCGGCGGTGGCCCCAGCCGAGCCGGACCAGGCTGAGGTCGTCGAAACGTTCCACCGGGATGCCGCGACGGCGGGCCGCCTCGATGATCGACCGGGTGCTGGGGCCGGTGGCCTCCCGCTCGGCGAGCGCGGCCAGTCCGGCGAGCGGCCCGGCCAGCTGAGCGGTGGACGGGCCGGCGCCGGCGGCCACCCGGACCACCAGGTCGATCGCGGCGGCCAGCAGCGCACCGGGAACCGGTGACTCGGGTGACTCGTCGACCGGGCACTCGGTGATCACGTCGTAGACGCCGTCCACCCCGGTGCCGACGGTCCGGCCGAACGTGACGTCCCGCCCGATCAGCTGGGACAGCTCGATGCCGACGTGTTCGGCGACGTGGCCGAAGTAGGTGCCGCCGCGCAGCCGGCTGACGAACCCGCCGGGGGTGCCGGCCGCGCAGTGGTGCTCGGCCAGTCCGGGCAGCGCCCGCAGCAGGCGCTCGGTGAATCCGGTGACGTCGGTGGTCTCCACCCCGGTCAGGTCGCCGAGGTGCAGCCGGGCGACGGTCGCGGGCCGGGAGAGGTAGACGTTGGGACCACGCAGCCGGCGGAGGCTCTCGATCTTCATGTGGCTCGTTCCCGTTCTGCCGACGACGGGCCGGTGACGGGTCGGCGGCCCGTTAGGTGGAAGGTGCTGCCCGCGGGCAGCACGTGGATACGGGCTCCGGCGAGCGCGATCGGCCCGGCCTGCGGAACCCGGATGTCGGTGGCGGCGCCGGCGTCGACCACCGTCACCGCCCCGCTGCCGAGAACCTCGAAACTGTCGCCTCCGGTCAGGATGGCGGTGTCCTCGTCGATGCCCACGCCCAGCTCGTGCGGGTAGCGGGCGACCGCGCTGAGCAGCCGGTTGAGCCGGCCCCGCTCGGCGAAGTGCTGGTCGATCAGCAGACCCGGCAGGAACTCCAGCCCCGGGCCGGTGCGCACGCTGTCCGCGGTCACGCCCGGGCTGTCCCCACCGGTGATCATGGTGCCGGCCATCATCGCCGCGCCGGCGCTGGTTCCACCGAGCACCACCCGCCCCTCGGCGACCAGGTCGTGCAGCAGGGCGTCGACGACGGTGCCGCCCAGGATCCCGGTGATCCGCTCCTGGTCGCCGCCGGTGAAGAAGACGCCGGTGGCCTCGCGCAGCACCGCCTCGGCGGCCGGGGCGTTCGCGTCGGTCCGGCAGGACAGGCGCAGGGCGCGCACGGTGCCGGCGCCGAGGTCGGAGAACCGCTGCAGGTAGACCTGCTCGGCGGTGGCCGGGGCCTGGCTGGCGGTGGCGATGACCACGATCCGGGCGGCGGCCGCTCCGGCGAGTTCCACGAACCGGCCGAGCAGGGCGGTTCCGGCCGCCCCACCCATGATCAGAAGCCGGTTCCCGCCCTCCACACTGCTGAGATTAAACGGATGTTTCGGTCTTATTCCGGTTTCTGACGCTTCGCCCGGGCGGCCCGCCGCTCCTCGAACCGGGACGCCTGCGTCTCCAGCTCGGCCATGTGCGCGGCCAGTTCCTCGCGGGCCTTCTCGCCGTCACCGCTCAGATCGGTGCGATCCCAGACGTTCCACTGCCGCAGCACCGGCTGCAGCACCTCGTCGCGGTGCTGGCGCAGGTCGTAGATCCCGGCCAGCGCGATCAGCACCGCCTTGCGGCCGAACCCCTCGATGTTCGCGCCGGGCATCTGGAAGTCGGCAGTCACGTTCGCCACCGCCCGCATCGCCTGGTTCGGCGCCAACTCGAAGGCCGCGGTCAGGATGTTGCGGTAGAACATCATGTGCAGGTTCTCGTCGGCCGCGACCCGGGCCAGCATCTGCTCGGCGATCGGGTCGCCGGTGGCCTTGCCGGTGTTGCGGTGCGAGATCCGGGTCGCCAGCTCCTGCAGCGCGACGTAAGCGATCGAGTGCAGCATCTCGTGGCCGTTGACGTTCACGTACCCGGACTGCATGTGGTCCATCCGGGCCCGCTCCAGCTCGACCGGGTCGACACCGCGGGTCACCGTCAGGTAATCGCGGATCGCGATGCCGTGCCGGCCCTCCTCCGCGGTCCACCGGTGCACCCAGGTGCCCCACGCGCCGTCCCGCCCGAAGAGGGAGGCGATCTCGTGGTGGTACGAGGGCAGGTTGTCCTCGGTGAGCAGATTGACGATCAGCGCGGTCTTCGCGATCTCGGGCAGCTTCGAGTCGTCCGGGCGCCACGCCTCACCACCGAGGATCCCGTCGAACGTACGGCCCTCGCTCCACGGCACGAACTCGTGTGGGAACCACTCCTTGGCGAGCGACAGATGCCGGTCGAGGTTCGTCGCCACGACGGGCTCCAGCTCGATCAGCAGCGCGGTCTGGTCCAGCGGCATCCACTCACGGTAACCGCTGGACCAGCCCTCCGCAGGATCAGCTCGCGGACACCGACGGGTGAAGATCAACTGCCGGCGGCTGCCAGGTCTCCGGGTCGGCCTCGACCTGCTCGCCGGACCGGATGTCCTTGACCGTGCCGGTCTCCCCCGGGAACCAGACGAACGGGATGCCCCGGCGGTCGGCGAACTGGATCTGCTTGCCGAACTTCGCCGCCGACGGCGCCACCTCGGTCGGGATGCCCCGGGCGCGCAGCTTCCCGGCGATCCGGTCGCACGCGGGCCGCTGGTCCTCGCTGGGCAGGGCCACCACCACACACGTCGGCACCGACCGGGACACCGCCAGCGCGCCCTTGCCGAACAACAGGCCGAGCAGCCGGGACACCCCGATCGAGATGCCCACCCCGGGGAACCTGGTGTTGCCGACCGAGGCGAGCGTGTCGTACCGGCCGCCGGAGGTGATCGACCCGTACTGCTCGTAGCCCTTGAGCTGCGTCTCGTACACCGTGCCGGTGTAGTAGTCGAGACCACGGGCGATCTTCAGCTCGGCCCGGACCAGTCCCGGGGCGTGCGCGTTCGCCGCGTCGACCACCCGCACCAACTCGTCCAGACCCTCGTCCAGCAGCGGGTCGGTGACACCGAGCGCCCGGACCCGGTCGGCGAACGACCCGTCGGTCGCCGAGATCTCCGCCAGCGCCAGACAAGCGGCGGCCTGGGCATCGGTGGCCCCGGCCGTCTCCACCAGCAGGGCGGCCACCTTCTCCGGGCCGATCTTGTCGAGCTTGTCGACGGTCCGCAGCACCTGCGCGGTGTCCGCCAGACCCAGACCGCGGTAGAAGCCCTCGCACACCTTGCGGTTGTTGACCAGGATCGTCGCCTCCGGGATCGGCAGCGACCGGAGGATGTCCCCGATCACCAGCGGCATCTCGGCGTCGAAGTGGAACGGCAGGGTGTCCCGGCTGACCACGTCGATGTCGGCCTGGAGGAACTCGCGGTAGCGGCCCTCCTGCGGGCGCTCCCCCCGCCACACCTTCTGGATCTGGTAGCGCTTGAACGGGAACTGCAGCTTGCCGTGGTTCTCCGTGACGAACCGTGCGAACGGGACGGTCAGGTCGAAGTGCAGGCCCAGCTGGTCGTCGCGTTTGGAGTCGTCGTCCTCCTGCAGACGGTGCAGCAGGTAGACCTCCTTCGAGGTCTCACCCTTGCTGAGCAGGGTGTCCAGCGGCTCGACGGCCCGGGTCTCGAGCGATGCGTAGCCGTACAGCTCGAAAGTGGATCTGATCCGGTCGAGCACCTGCTGCTCGATGATGCGCTGCGGCGGAAGCCACTCGGGGAAGCCGGAAATGGGCACTGTTGCTCCTAGCGCGAAAAGTAAAGACTCAGAGGCCGCGGCCGGGCGCGGCGGTCAGATCCCGCAGGTACGGGTTCGACGCGCGCTCACGGCCGATGGTGGTGGACGGGCCATGGCCGGGCAGCACGACGGTGTCGTCGGCCAGCGGCAGGATCTTGTCCCGCAGGCTGGTCATCATCGTCGGGGTGCTGCCACCCGGCAGGTCGGTGCGGCCGATCGACCCGGCGAACAGCACGTCGCCGGAGAGGCAGATCTCCTCCGCGTCCCAGGACGAGGCCGCCCCGGGCAGGCGGAACAGCACCGACCCGCCGGTATGGCCCGGTGCGTGGTCGACGGTGACCTCGAGACCCGCCAGGCTCAGCGTCGCACCGTCGGTCAGCTCGGCCACGTCATCGGGCTCGGTGTATTGCAGCCGGCCGCCGAACAGTGACGTCAGATCGGCGCTCAGGCCCTTCGACGGATCGGCGAGCATCTCCCGGTCGGCCGGGTGCACGTAGGCGGTGATGCCCCGGGCGCCACAGACCGGCGCCACCGAGAACGTGTGATCCAGATGACCGTGCGTCAGCAGCACCGCGGCCGGGTGCAGACGGTGCTTGACCAGGGTCTCCTCAAGCCGGTCCAGCACGCCGATGCCGGGGTCGACGATCAGGCACTGTTCCCCCTCGCCCACAGCGACCACATAGCAATTGGTGCCGAAGGCGTCGGCCGGAAAGCCGGTGACGAGCACGGTGGCGAACCTCTCTGGAGCGGGCGCAAATCGTAACGAGCCTAGCCGGGCGGGCGCACGCCACTTTCTCAGGAGGTACCCGTACACTCTTGCGGGCGTGTGGCGTGCCGCACCCCTTGACATACAGGGCCTCCCAGCGGGGCGACGGGCCTCATCCTGAGGCACAGGGAAGGACAGGCGTTCGGTGGCTTCCAGCAGGGACCGGCAGCGCAAGCTCGCGCGGGCGAAATACGACAGGCAACAAGCCCGCCGCGCCGAACGGGAGCACCGCAACCGCCGGATCACAGCCGGAGTCGGGGCCTCCCTGGCCGTCCTGCTGATCGCGGGTGGCGGCGCCTGGATCGGCGGCGCCTTCGACGGCGACCCGGAGACCGACACCTCGGCCTCCGACACCTGCCTGTGGACGCCGTTGAGCACCGAGGGCAACCCGTCGCTGAAGAACGTCGGTGAACCGCCCACCAAGGACATTCCCGAGACCGGCACCGAGACGATGACGATCACCACCGACAAGGGTGCGCCGATCGTCGTCAGCATCGACGTGGCGGCCTCGACCTGCGCCGCGGCCAGCTTCTCCTACCTGTCCGGCCGGCAGTTCTTCGACAACACCGAGTGCCACGAGCTGACCGCCGAGGGCGCCCTGCACTGCGGCGACCCGACCGGCACCGGTCTCGGCGGCCCGACCTACAGCTACTACAGCGAGAACGACCCGGCCGGCGCCCCGGCGCCGGACCCGAGCGCGAGCGCCGCCGCCACCGCTACCGAGGTGACCTATCCCAAGGGGACGGTCGCCCTGTTCGGCAACCCCAAGGGCGTCAACGGCAGCCAGTTCCTGATCTTCCACAAGGACTTCACGTCGGCCGACCCGCAGTACTCGATCCTGGGCAAGGTCACCGGCGGCCTGGACACGCTGGCCGCGATCGCGAAGATCCCGACGGTCGAGAACGATGCGGGCGAGAAGGTCAAGCCCAAGGACAAGATCACCGTCAAGACCCTGACCGTAGGCACGGACACCGCCGGTACGGCACCCACGGCCTCGGCCGGTGCCGCACCCGCAGCGAGCGTCCAGTCGTGAGTGCGAAGGCAGAGAGCAACATGGAGGAGACCGTGTCGTCGATCAAGGACCGGCAGCGCGCGGCGGCGCGGGCCCGGCTCGAGAAGGAGATGGCCGAGCGTTCGGCGGCCGCTCGTAAGCGCCGGCAGCGGCAGGCGATCGTCGGCTCGGCGCTCGCGGTCGTGGTGATCGCCGGCATCGCGTTCTTCGTCGTGCAGGCGACGAGGAACGACGACAACAAGAGCACCGAGGCGGCCGCGGCCGACCCGAGTGCCAGCGCCGCGACCGAGCCCAGTCTGCCGCCCGCCCCGGCCGGCACCGCGAACTGCACCTGGATCCCCTCCGACGAGGCGACCGGCGGCAAGGTCAAGGACACCGGCGGCACCCCGGCCGGCAACGTCCCGGCGACCGGCACCGACACCCTGAAGCTGGACACCAACCTCGGCGTCATCAGCGCGACGGTGGACAAGACGAAGGCCCCGTGCACCGCGGCCGCGTTCGAGTACCTGGCTGCCAAGAAGTTCTGGGACAACACCAAGTGCCACCGTCTCGTCAGCGAGGGCATCAAGGTCCTCCAGTGCGGTGACCCGTTCGCCAGCGGCGACGGCTATCGCGAGACCGACGGCACCGGCGGCCCGAACTTCATGTACCCGGAGGAGAACCTGCCGACCGAGGCGCAGGTGACCTACCCGAAGGGGACGATCGCCATGGCGCGTACCCAGCAGGAGGCCACCACCGGTAGCCAGTTCTTCATCGTCTACGAGGACATCCCCGCGACGTCCCTGCCGGCGCAGTACACCGTGCTCGGCAAGATCACTTCGGGGATCGACCTGGTGGAGAAGGTCGGCAAGGCCGGCAGCGACAACGCCAACGGCCAGAGCGACGGTCACCCCAAGACCGAGGTCACCATCAAGTCCCTGACGATGGCCGCGGCCTGACCTGTTGAACGACGAAGCCCCGGTCCGCGTCACGCGGGCCGGGGCTTCTTCTTGTGGTCTGTTCCACCGGGCGGCTCAGGCTCCCGAGGTCACCCGGTAGGCGTCGAAGACACCGTCCACCTTGCGCACCGCGGCGACCAGGTGACCCAGGTGTTTCGGATCGGCCATCTCGAACGTGAACCGGCTGACCGCCACCCGGTCACGGGTGGTGGTGACCGTCGCGGACAGGATGTTCACCCGCTCCTCGGACAGCACCCGGGTCACGTCGGCCAGCAGCTTGTGCCGGTCGAGGGCCTCCACCTGGATCGCCACCAGGAACGTGGACGCCGACGTCGGTTTCCAGCTGACCTCGACCACCCGCTCGGGCTGGTCGCGCAGGTCCTCGGCGTTGGCGCAGTCATCGCGGTGCACGCTGACCCCGCCGGACCGGGTGACGAACCCGAACACCGAGTCACCGGGAACCGGCGTGCAGCAGCGGGCCAGTTTCACCCAGACGTCCGAGACGTCCTTCACCACCACGCCCGGGTCCTGGGCGGCGCTGCGGTTGCGCGGCGGGCGGGTCGCGACGGCGGTCTCGGCGATGTCCTCGACCGCGCCCTCCTCGCCGCCGAAACCGGCGACCAGTTTCTGCACCACCGACTGGGCCGAGACGGCGCTCTCGCCGACCGCCGCGTAGAGCGACGCCACGTCCGGCAGGTGCAGGTCGCGGGCGATCGTCATGAGGTTCTCGTGGGTCAGCATGCGCTGCAGGGGCAGACCCTGCTTGCGCATCGCCTTGACGATCGCCTCCTTGCCGTCCTCGATCGCCTCCTCGCGGCGCTCCTTGTTGAAGTACTGCCGGATCTTCGTCCGGGCGCGCGGGCTCTTCACGAAGCCGAGCCAGTCCTGGGTGGGACCGGCCGTCGCCGACTTGGACGTGAAGATCTCGATCACGTCGCCGTTCGACAGCGGGGACTCCAGCGGCACCAGCTTGCCGTTCACCCGGGCGCCGATGCACTTGTGACCGACCTCGGTGTGCACCGCGTACGCGAAGTCCACCGGGGTCGAGCCGGTCGGCAGCGGGATCACGTCGCCCTTCGGCGTGAAGACGTAGACCTCCTGGCTGGAGAGGTCGAAGCGCAGCGCGTCCAGGAACTCGGACGGGTCGCTCGCCTCCCGCTGCCAGTCCAGCAGCTGCCGCAGCCAGGTCATCTCGTCGATGTGCGCCGGCGGGCCGACGATCGTCGCGCCCTTCTGCTCTTTGTATTTCCAGTGCGCGGCGATGCCGAACTCGGCGGTCCGGTGCATCGCGAACGTGCGGATCTGCATCTCGACCGGCTTACCGGTCGGGCCGATGACCGTCGTGTGCAACGACTGGTACATGTTGAACTTCGGCATCGCGATGTAGTCCTTGAACCGGCCCGGCACCGGCTGCCAGTTCGCGTGGATGACACCCAGCGCGGCATAGCAGTCCCGGACCGTGTCGACCAGGATGCGGACGCCGACCAGGTCGTAGATGTCGTTGAAGTCGCGGCCCCGCACGATCATCTTCTGATAGATCGAGTAGAGGTGCTTCGGCCGGCCGGTCGTCTCGGCCTTGATCTTCGCCGATTTCAGATCCAGGCTGACCCGGTTGGTGACCTGCCGCAACAGCGCCTCACGCTGCGGCTGGTGCTCACCGATCAGGCGGTTGATCTCCTCGAACCGCTTCGGGAACAGCGTGCCGAAGGCGAGATCCTCCAGCTCCCACTTGATCGTGTTCATACCGAGGCGGTGGGCCAGCGGGGCCAGGATCTCCAGCGTCTCCTTGGCCTTCTGCTCCTGCTTGGCGCGGGGCAGGAAGGTCAGGGTGCGCATGTTGTGCAGCCGGTCGGCCAGCTTGATCACCAGGACCCGCGGGTCCTTGGCCATCGCCACGACCATCTTGCGGATCGTCTCGGCCTTCGCCGCGTCACCCAGCTTGACCCGGTCGAGTTTCGTCACGCCGTCGACCAGCAGCGCCACCTCGGCGCCGAAGTCGTTGCGCATGCTCTCCAGGGAGTAGTCGGTGTCCTCGATCGTGTCGTGCAGCAGCGCGGCCACCAGCGTCGTGGTGTCCATGCCCAGGTTCGCCAGGATCGTCGCCACCGCGAGCGGGTGCGTGATGTAGGGGTCACCGGACTTGCGGTACTGCCCGGAGTGCCAGCGGGCCGCGACGTCGAACGCCTTCTGCAGCGCCCGGCCGTCGGCTTTCGGATGGCTGGCGCGGTGGGTCGCGATCAGCGGCTCGAGAACCTCGCTGACCTGCGTGCTCTGCCAGGGCGCGTTGAACCGGGCGAGCCGGGCCCGAACCCGGCGGCCGGTGGGTGCGCTGGCCAGCCCGAAACCGCTGCCCGGCTCATCCGCGGGAGCGAGTGGCTGGGTGGTGTCGGGATCAGGGGGCGAACCATCGCCCGAACTCTGGGACGGTTGCACCGTGCCCTCCGCCGGAGGAACGACGTCGCTGGACACCGGGCTCCTCACACGTTCGCCGGAATCTGGATCACTGAAATCTGAAGGTTCGCCCATCCTACCCGCACCGCCCTGCTGGTTGCCCCGGCCGAACCTACGAAAAAGCGAGCCCGGCCGGGCGAAGAACATCGAAGACGGATCAAACGGTCAGCAGAGCGTGTACCTTCCGTGGGCTCAGCCGCTCCCGCCCGTCCAGGAAACCCAGCTCCATCAGGACGGTGAACCCGGAGACCACGCCACCGGCCCGCTCCACCAGGTCCATCGTCGCGCCCGCCGTGCCACCGGTGGCGAGCACGTCGTCGACCACCAGGACACGCTGTCCGGGCGTGAACGCGCCCTCGTGCACCTCCAGGGTAGCCTCGCCGTACTCCAGCGCGTACGACGCGGAGAAAGCCGGTCGCGGCAGCTTCCCGGCCTTGCGGACCGGGACCACACCCACCCCCGTCGCGTACGCGATGGCGGCGGCCAGCACGAACCCGCGCGCCTCCACCCCGGCCACCACGTCGAACGAGCCGGGGCCCCAGTGCGCGACGATGCCGTCGACGACCTTCTTGAACGTCGGGCCGTCACCGAAGAACGGCATCAGATCCTTGAAGAGGACACCCGGTTTCGGGAAGTCCGGCACGTCGACGGTGCCGCTCGCGACCAGTGCTGCCAACTCCGGCCCGCTGTCGCCGCTCACCGGCTGGTTCTCGCTACTCACGGCGGACAGCCTAACGGGCGCGGCCCGCCACCCCGGGTGGGGTGGCGGGCCGCGCCGGTGTCAGGGGACGTCAGGGGCGCTTGCCCCCGGGACGGCTGCCACCACGCTTCTGTGCCGGGCGGGCGCCCGGGCGCGGGGTGGTGCTGCCCGCGAACGCAGGCACCTCGTCCGAGGCGGCCGGGTTCGTGCCGGTCCCGTCCTGGCTCACCGCGACGGAGCGCTGGTTCCGCTTGGCCATCACCCGGGCGTTGTGGGCCTTGATCCGCGGCTCCTGGTCCTTCAGATAGCTCAGCACCGGGGCGGCGAACACGATCGACGCCGCGACACCGATGCCCATGCCCACGAAGAGCACCAGGCCGAGGTCCTTCAGGGTGCCCGCGCCGAGCAGGCCGGCACCGATGAAGAGCACACCACCGACCGGCAGCAGAGCCACCAGACCGGTGTTGAGCGAGCGCATCAGGGTCTGGTTGACGGCCAGGTTGGTGGCCTCGGAGTACGTCCGGGTGCTGCCCGCCGTGATGCCGCGGGTGTTCTCCTGGATCTTGTCGAACACCACGACCACGTCGTAGAGCGAGAAACCGAGGATCGTCAGGAAGCCGATCACCGTGTACGGCGTGAGCTCGAACCCGACCAGCGAGTAGACACCCGCCGTGACGATCATGTCGAGCAGCAGCGACGCGAGGGCCGCCACCGCCATCCGCCACTCGAACCGGACCACCAGATAGACGGTGACCAGGATCAGGAAGATGACCAGGCCGAGGATGGCCTTGTCGATGACCGCGCCACCCCAGGCCGCGGAGACCTGCTCGTCACCGATCTGGCTGGCCTCCAGCCCCAGGTCGGCTTCGATCAGGCCCTTGACCTGCGCCATCTCCGCCGAGGACAGCGCCGGGGAGCGGACCACGAAGTTGGCGCTGGCGCCCTCACCGATCTGCTGGGCAGCGGTGACCTGAGCGCCCGGCTGCACCTCGTGGACGGCGTCGCCGACCGCGTTGAAGACGTCCTCCGCGGTCAGCGTCTGGCCCGCGACCACCGCCGGGACGGAGAACTTGCTGCCGCCGGCGAACTCGATGCCGAGGTGGAAGCCCCGGAAGACGAAGCTGCCCAGGGAGATCGCCACCAGCACGGCCGCGATGGTGAACCACATCTTGCGGCGACCGATGATCTGGATGTTCGCCTCGCCCTGGTACAGGCGATTCGCGAAACCGGAGCCGGCCATGTCAGGCCTCCTTCTGGCTGGTACGCAGGGCACGGCCGAGACCGCTCACCCGGGGCGACAGGAACGCCTTGGTACTGGCGAGCACCGTCATGATCGGGTGCCGGAACAGGAACACCACGACCAGGTCGAGCACGGTCGACAGGCCGAGCGCGAAGGCGAGGCCCTGCACCTGGCCGATCGACACGATGTAGAGAACCACGGCACACATGATCGTGATGGCGTTCGCCGAGATGATCGTGCGCCGGGCCCGGTGCCACGCCCGTGGAACCGCGCTGCGCGGACTCCGGCCCTCGTGGATCTCGTCCTTCAACCGCTCGAAGTAGATGACGAACGAGTCCGCCGCCACACCCAACGAGACGATGAAACCGACGATACCCGCCAGAGTGAGGGTGAAGCCGATCGAGCGACCCAGGAACACCAGGGCGCCGAAGGTGAGCAGGGCGGACAGGCCCAGGCTCAGGAAGATCACCAGGCCGAGCATCCGGTAGTAGAAGAACGAGTAGATCGCCACCAGGCCGAGGCCGATCGCGGCGGCGAGCAGGCCCGCCTCCAGCTGCTGGCCACCGACGGTCGCGGAGACGGTCTGCGCCGGGCCGGACTCGAAGGTGACCGGGATGGCGCCGAAGTTCAGCTGGTCGGCGAGCTCCTTGGCGGAGGCCGAGTTGAAGTCACCGGTGATCTGCGACTGACCGGTCAGCACGCCCTGGATCTGCGGCGCGGAGACGATCTCCTTGTCCAGGACCACGGCCACCGCACAGTGCTCGACGTTCGGGTAGAGCGAGCTGGCCGCGATGTAGCAGGGGTCGCTGGTGGTGGCCTCGAACGCCTTGCGGGTCAGAGCGGCCCACTTGTTCTGGCCGGCGCTCTTGAAGTCGAGCGAGACGACCCACTGGTTCTGGGTGGTGTCCAGCTGCGGGCTGGCCTTGTCGATGTCGTCACCGACGACCTCGGCCTTGTCCAGCATGACCTTGGCGCCCTGGTAGCAGGCGATGACCTCGCTGTTGATGTCGTCGATCGCGCCGTTCGGCCGCTTGTCCAGCTGCTCGCAGCTGATCGTCGGCACGTTGAACTGCATCTGCGGGTCGAGCGCGTTGACCTCGAGCGGGGTCAGCGTGGAGAACGGCTTGAACGGCAGGCCGGCCTTCGGCTCGGTGGACAGGTCCACCGGGGCGGTCAGCTTCTCGGCGGCGGCCCAGACGGCGGCGCCGACCTTCTTGGCGATCGCGGCGCGCTGTTCCTTCTGGTCCGCGGTCACCGGGGCCTCGGCGGCCGGAGCCGACGCGGAAGCCGACGGGGCGGCGGACGGCTCGGCCGAGACGCTCGGCGCCGGAGCGCCACCGCCCTGGCCACCGGTCGACGCCGACGAGGTGACCTCGGGAGCCTTGCTGCCGGACGCCGACGGCGCGGCGGAACCGGACGCGGACGGCTTGGCGCTGCCACTGGCCGAGACGCTCGGCGACGGGCTCGGCGGGTTGAGCGCGACCGAGGCGACGTCGCCGGTCACGCCGGTGAGCAGCCGGAACCGCATGTTCGCGGCCTTCGACAGGTCCTTGAGCTGGTCGTCGGCCTTACCGGCGAGCGAGACGACGATGGTGTTGTTGCCCTGGATGACCACCTCGGCCTCGGAGACGCCGAGAGCGTTGACCCGGCTCTCGATGATCTCCTGCGCCAGCTCCATGGCCTCCTTGGTGGGCGGCGCGCCCTGCTGGGAGGCGATGTAGGTGGCCTGCGTGCCACCGATGAGGTCGAGGCCCAGCTTCGGCTCCAGCCGATCCTTCCAGGTGCCGCTGGCGCCGGCCCCGAAGAAGACCAGCAGATACAGGACGACGAAGACCAGACCGAGCACGCCGAGTTGGCGTCCAGGATGCATCTGTCCCTGAGGTGGTCGTGCCACGGCGTTAGGTCTCCCTGTGTTCGGCCGCGTGGCTGCGCGGCGCTAGGTGTCTTAGACCGGCCGTCGACGGTCGAACGGCGGGCTGACGCACCGGGCCGGCGTGATCACCACCGGACCGGTGCGCGGGAACTACGGGTCAGTCCTGCTTACGCACTTCGGTGACGGGAGACTCCGGCTGATCCGTCTTGGACTCCTCGACCTTGGACTCCTCGACGGGAGAATCCTCAGCGGTGGGCACCTCGACGTCGGGCTCCGGGATTTCCTCACCGGACTTGTGAACGACTCGGGCGATCGCGGGACGCGCGAAACGAACCTGCACATCGGGGGCGATCTCGAGCAGAACCTCGTCGTCGGAGACGCCGGCGACGGTGCCGTGCAGGCCGCCGATGGTCACGATCTGGTCGCCCGGTCCGAGCGAGCTCTGCATCTCCTGTGCCTTGCGGCGCTGCTTCTGCTGCGGGCGGATCATCACGAAGTACATGAAGCCGAAGAGCAGAACCAGAATCAGCAGGAACGAATAATTGCCGCCGCCGGCTGGCGCGTCGGTTGCTGCGAGCACGAAAAAGCCTTCCGTCAGCCGCCGGCGCGACGAGTGTGGGCGGGCACCGGAGGTGATCTGCAGAATCCTGTTGGAACGGCGGCGAGTCTAATAGGTCAACCTGGAGATAACGAATGCGGCACACGTCACGTTCACATCACGAGGGATATTTATACGTCTCGGGCGAACAGGTCACCCTGAAACACACCGCCGCGGCCATCGGTGGGTGGCGTTTTGCCCAGATGTGCCCAGCCCGCCTCGGTGGCCACCCGGCCCCGCGGGGTCCGCGCCAGCAGCCCGGCCCGCACCAGGAACGGCTCGCACACCTCCTCGACCGTGTCGGACTGCTCCCCCACCGCGACGGCGAGGGTGGACAGACCGACCGGACCGCCCTTGAAGGACTCGATCAGCGCCCGCAGCACCGCCCGGTCCAGCCGGTCCAGGCCGAGCGCGTCGACGTCGTACACCTGCAGTGCCGCCTTGGCGACCTCCTCGGTGACCACGCCGTCCGCCCGGACCTCGGCGAAGTCGCGCACCCGGCGCAGCAGCCGGTTCGCGATACGCGGGGTGCCCCGGGACCGGCCGGCGATCTCGGCCGCGCCCTCGGCGGTGATCCGCACGCCCAGGATCCGCGCCGACCGGTGCAGCAGAGCGTCCAGATCGGCCGGTGAGTAGAAGTCCAGGTGCGCGACGAACCCGAACCGGTCACGCATCGGGCCGGACAGCAGGCCGGCCCGGGTGGTGGCCCCGACCAGGGTGAACGGCTCCACGTCCAGCGGAATCGCGGTCGCGCCGGGGCCCTTGCCGACGACCACGTCGACCCGGAAGTCCTCCATCGCCGAGTAGAGCAGCTCCTCGGCCGGTTTCGCGATGCGGTGGATCTCGTCGATGAACAGCACGTCCCCCGGGGCCAGCCCGGTCAGGATGGCGGCCAGGTCGCCGGACCGCTCGATCACCGGGCCACTGGTGGTCCGGATCCCGGTGCCCAGCTCGGCGGCCACAATGTTGGCCAGGGTGGTCTTGCCCAGGCCGGGCGGGCCGGACAGCAGGATGTGATCCGGCGGGGTGCCCCGGCCCATCGACGCCTTCAACAGCAGCTCCAGCTGGTCGCGGACCCGGTGCTGGGCGATGAAGTCGGACAGCCGGCGCGGGCGGACGCTGGCCTCGGCGTCGAGGTCCTCGTCGATCGGGTCCGGGGAGACGATCTCGTCGTTCACCGGGCGTCACACAGCGACATCGAGATCCTCCTGACCTGTACAACCGTTCGAATCAGCCTACCGGCACCGGAAAATACGTTCGGTATTCGTGGCCGGCACCATTCAGCGCGCCGGCCGATCACCCTAAGCAATTGACGTCACCCGATGTAACAATCAGCGGGTCCGGCCGAGCAGACGGATCGCCTGGCGCAGCAGCACCGGAACCGGCGGGGTCTCCCCGTCGATCGTCTCGGCCACCGCGGCCACCGCCTGATCGGCCTGCGTCGCGGTCCAGCCGAGCGCCAGCACACCCTGCCGCACCTGCTCCTGCCACGCGCCGTTGAGCACACCCGCCGAACCGCCGTCACCGATCGCGATCGGGCCGATCTTGTCCTTCAGCTCGACGATCATCTTCTCGGCGCCGCGCTTGCCGATACCCGGGACCTTCGTCAGGGCGGCCACGTCACTGCCGGCCAGCGCCCGGCGTACCGCATCGGGTTGATGGACCGCGAGCACCGCCTGCGCGATCCGCGGGCCCACCCCGTTGGCCGTCAGGAGCAGGTCGAAGAGCTGTCGCTCGCCGTCGTCGGCGAACCCGAACAGGGTGAGCGAGTCCTCCCGCACGATCAGCGTGGTCGCCAGCCGCGCCTCGCCGCCGGTCCGCAGGCCGGCCAGCGTGTTCGGGGTGCAGAACACCCGCATGCCGACACCACCCACCTCGACCACGGCGCTGTCGTGGAAGATCGCGGTGACCTCACCGCGCACACTGGCGATCATCTCAGGCTCCTGCGGGCTGCGGCCTCGATCCGGGCGCGGGTGCCCCCGCGCCAGATGTGGCAGATGGCGATGGCGATGGCGTCCGCGGCGTCGGCGGGTTTCGGCGGGGCCGCCAGTTTCAGCAGCCGCGTCACCATGGCGGTGACCTGAGCCTTGTCGGCGGTGCCGGACCCGGTGACGGCCGCCTTCACCTCACTCGGCGTGTAGGTCTGCACCGGCAGCCCGGCCCGCGCCCCGGCCAGGATCGCGATCCCGCTGGCCTGCGCGGTGCCCATCACGCTCTGCGCGTTGTGCTGGGCGAACACCCGCTCCACGGCGACACTCTCCGGCCGGTACGCCTCGACCAGCTCGGCCAGCGAATGGTCCAGGTGCAGCAGGCGCTGGGAGATGTCCTCGTCCGGGTCGCTGCGGACCACGGTGTAGCCGATCAGCTTGCCCTGCCGCCCCGGCATGCCCTCCACGACGCCGACACCACACCTGGTCAGCCCCGGATCGATGCCGAGCACCCGCACAGACTGCCTCCCCCTCGCGTACGTGTGTTCGACACCCTAGTACGCCCACCTCTTGCGCCCGCCGCCGACACGCCTCGACGATGAGCCAGGGAGGTCCGCCATGCACCTCATCCCGCCGATGCCCGACGAGCCGCCACCGGACTACCTGGCCTTCGTCGCCCGGCACCATCACGCGCTGCGCGCCGAGGCCCACCGCCTGACCGGCGGCGCCCCGGCCCACGAGGAGATCTACCTCTCGGTCCTGACCGACCTGGCCACCCGCTGGCGCCGCCTGCGCCTGCTGAACCGCACCGAGCCCTACGCCCGCGAACGCCTGACGAGACGAACCGCCCGGTGGCGCGAGGACCAGGTCTACGAGGTCCAGGTCCGCGTCCTGCCGCCGGCTTCACCGTCGGCTTCGAGGACCCGGCCGCGGTACGGCACCCTGGCGCTGCTCAAGGCCGAGGTGATCGACGGCACGACAAGACCGTCCCTGGAAGCCGTCGCCGACGCGGAGATCGCCTGGGTGCACGCCTGCCTACGCTCCCACTGGAACCGCCTGCTGCTGCACACCGCTTTCGTGCTGCTGGTGGTCGGCGCCCTGCTCCAGTACGCAGCCTGGCTGAGCACCGACCCCCATTGACCTCCCGATACCGGATCACAGGCCGGCAGTACTCAAGCGCTGCTGCTTGAGTTTCGGCACGAACCGCGCAACCGTCTCGTAGTCGGCGTCTTCGTGCAGGATGGTCATGTTCAGGCGGAGTGCCGTAGCCGCAATGACGAGATCCGCCACCGACAGCCCTTGATGGGCACTGTGCGATGCGAGCTCCCGCCGAATACCGGCCACCAGCCGCCAGACGCCGTCAGGAACGTCGATCTTCAAGTACTTCTCTTCGATCGACGTCTCCAGCGCCTCATACTTCTTGGTCTCCGCCAGCAGGAGCGTTTCGGCCATCGCCGGTTCACAGATGGTCAACAGGCCTCGGTCGGCCAGCTCGTCCCACTGATCAGCGGCCTGGTTCCGCAGAAGGCGCACCAGCGCGCTGGTGTCCGCCAGATACTTCATTCGCCACCCGCCTCCGGGTCACGAAAAGTGACGTCACCATCAGCGATCATCTGCTGAAGGCGCTCACGCGCTGCCCGCCTCCGGCCCCGCTCGGCCTCGACGAATCGGCGAAGAATTTCGTTGATCGCCTCGTTGGGCGATGCGGCCTGAAGCTGCCACTGCGCCTCCTCCAGCAACTCCAGATCGATCGGGGGTTGAGCATCGATCTTCTCGGATCCCACCTCCGCGCCGGCTTCGGCATCGGGACGGGTCACCACAGCGGTCATCTGCACCTCCGGCAGATCAGCCATCAACAACACCCCCACCGTACTAGTCTCATGTCAATCTGGATACTAGTCAATGTGCACTGAGCAAGTGCCTACCGTTCCGAGAATACCTCGGAAACGCGAAAAGCCGGCCGCTGAGGCCGGCTTTTCGAAGGGTGCTGTCACTCCTCGTCGAGGACTGCCATGATCTCGTCGGAGATGTCGGCGTTGGAGAAGATGTTCTGGACGTCGTCGCAGTCCTCGAGCACGTCGATCAGCTTGAGGACCTTGCGGGCGCCGTCCTCGTCGACCGGCACGCTCATCGTCGGGACCAGCGCGGACTCCGCCGAGTCGTAGTCGATGCCGGCGGTCTGCAGGGCGGTGCGGACCGCGACCAGGTCGGTGGCCTCGCTGACGACCTCGAACGCGTCGCCGTGGTCGTTGATCTCCTCGGCGCCGGCGTCGAGCACCGCGAGCATCACGTCGTCCTCGGTCAGCTCGCCCTTGGGGACGATCACCACGCCCTTGCGGTTGAACAGGTACGACACCGAGCCCGCGTCGGCGAACGTGCCGTTGTTGCGGGTCAGCCGGGTGCGCACCTCGGTGGCGGCGCGGTTCCGGTTGTCGGTGAGGCACTCGATCAGCAGGGCGACGCCGTTGGGGCCGTACCCCTCGTACATGATCGTCTGCCAGTCGGCGCCGCCGGCCTCCAGGCCGGAGCCCCGCTTGACGGCGTTGTTGATGTTGTCGTTGGGGACCGAGCTCTTCTTGGCCTTCTGGATGGCGTCGTAGAGCGTGGGGTTACCGGACGGGTCGCCGCCACCGGTCCGGGCCGCGACCTCGATGTTCTTGATGAGCTTCGCGAACATCTTGCCGCGCTTGGCGTCGACGACAGCCTTCTTGTGCTTGGTCGTCGCCCACTTGGAGTGGCCGGACATGCGTAACCTCCGCTGTTATCAAAGGGCCTGGCGGACCATCTCGACGAAGTACCGGTGAACGCGAAGGTCGCCGGTGAGCTCCGGGTGGAAAGCCGTGGCGAGCAGGTTCCCCTGCCGAACGGCCACAATCCTACCGGCGTCGGCACCCTCGGCCACGCGCCCCAGCACCCGCACGTCGTCGCCGACCTCTTCGACCCACGGCGCACGGATGAAGATCGCGTGAAACGGGCCGCCCTCGATGTCGTCGATCGCGACCGGCGCCTCGAACGAGTCGACCTGCCGGCCGAACGCGTTGCGCCGCACGGTCATCTCGATCCCGTGGAACGTCTCCTGGTCGGATCGCCCGTCCAGCACCTTCGTGGCCAGCATGATCATGCCCGCGCAGGAGCCGTAGACCGGCTTGCCGGAGGCGACGAACGACCGGATCGGCTCGAGCAGCCCGAACGCCGCGGCCAGCTTGCTGATCGCGGTCGACTCGCCACCGGGCAGGACCAGGCCGTCGACACCGTCCAGCTCCTCCGGGCGGCGGACCGGCCGGGCCAGCACGTCCGCCTCGGCCAGCGCGGACAGATGTTCACGCACGTCGCCCTGAAGGGCCAGCACACCGATGTTCACCGCCCAACAATAAGGATGCAGGCCACCAGCGGGTCGATTGGCTATCGGAACCGCCGTCACGGCTTCGTAGCATCCGGAAAAAGCCAAAAGCAGCCGGGAAAAGCCAAAAAGGGAGCTTCCATGTCGGAGAACCAGCCCGCCGTCGGTACGGCCCGCGTCAAGCGCGGCATGGCGGAGATGCTCAAAGGCGGCGTGATCATGGACGTGGTCGACGCCGAGCAGGCGAAGATCGCCGAGGACGCCGGAGCGGTCGCGGTGATGGCCCTGGAGCGGGTGCCGGCGGACATCCGCGCGCAGGGCGGCATCTCCCGGATGTCCGATCCTGACATGATCGACGGGATCATCGCGGCGGTCTCGATCCCGGTGATGGCGAAGGCCCGGATCGGTCACTTCGTCGAGGCGCAGGTGCTGCAGGCGCTGGGCGTCGACTACGTGGACGAGTCCGAGGTGCTGTCGCCCGCCGACTTCGCGAACCACATCGACAAGTGGCAGTTCACCGTGCCGTTCGTCTGCGGCGCCACCAACCTGGGCGAGGCGCTGCGCCGGATCACCGAGGGCGCGGCGATGATCCGCTCCAAGGGCGAGGCGGGCACCGGCGACGTCTCCAACGCCACCACCCACATGCGGAGGATCCGGGCCGAGATCCGCCGGTTGCAGACGCTGCCGGAGGACGAGCTGTACGTCGCGGCCAAGGAGCTGCAGGCGCCGTACGAGCTGGTCAAGGAGGTCGCCGAGGCCGGCCGGCTGCCGGTGGTGCTGTTCACCGCGGGCGGGATCGCCACGCCGGCGGACGCCGCGATGATGATGCAGCTGGGCGCCGAGGGGGTCTTCGTCGGTTCCGGCATCTTCAAGTCCGGCAACCCGGCGCAGCGGGCCGCGGCGATCGTCAAGGCCACCACGTTCCACGACGACCCGGACGTGATCGCGAAGGTCTCCCGCGGCCTCGGCGAGGCGATGGTCGGCATCAACGTCGAGGACGAGCCGGTCCCTCACCGTCTGTCCGAACGAGGTTGGTGACAAAACCGCCTTTCCGGTACGCCCGGCGAACGGCTCTGCCTCGTCCCGCGAGGTGGCGCCGGGGCCGGGACCGACCCGCGACCGCCGGGCCGGATGCGGTGGCCGGGGGCTAGACCGCCTGAACCGGGCGGACCTCCTCGACCGGCGGGGCCGGGGACGGGGACGGCAGCGGCGGCAGGTCGGGGAGCGCCGACTCGACGATGTCGAAGTACTCCGGGCGCGGGTACCGCCGGGTCAGGCCGAGCAGTCGCACGATGACCCGGCGGCGGGCACTGAGCGCGTCCCGCACCAGGTCGGTGTGCACCTGCCGGGCCAGCATCACCCGGCGGCTGGTGCCGATCAGGGTGCGCGCCGCCGGGTCGGCCGGGTCCAGGGTGACCGTCCGCAACTGCCGGGTCAGGTCGTTCTCGGCGGTCTCGCGCTCACCCGGCTCGGCGTCCAGCGCGAGCCGCGCCGCCGCGTACAACTCCACCGACTCGGCCTGCTCGGCGACGACCGCGGCGGCCGCCGCCCGGCGCAACAGATGCGCGTCCAAGGCGCGCTCGGCCGACCGCGCCCGCGTGTGCAGACGCTCCACCCGTTGGGCGGTCCAGCCGAGGTACGCCGAGAAGACCGCGGCCAGCACGACGACTCCCACCACCCACCACATGCCGGGCATCGTAGTGCCCCGCCGTGACGGGACCTGTGGTCAGGACCACTCGTCGTCGAAAACTCTCCCGTCGGTGGCCTCGATCGACGTCGCGTAGACCTCCAGCACCCGGTTGGCCACACTCGGCCAGTCGAACGCGCCGACCGCCAGCCGGGCGCAGGATGCCAGGTCGGCGCGGCGGGCCGGATCGTCCAGCAGCTCGCCGAGCAGCCCGGCCAGGGCTTTCGTGTCGCCGTTGGGGAACAGCGCCCCGGCCCGGCCGCCGTCCAGCACCCGGCGGAACGCGTCCAGGTCACTGGCCGCGATGGTGGCGCCGGCGGCCATCGCCTCGGTGAGGATCATGCCGAAACTCTCCCCGCCGGTGTTCGGGGCCACGTAGACGTCGACGCTACGCAGCATCCGCGCCTTGTCCGATTCTGATACCAGACCCAGGAACTCCACCCGGTCGTGCAGGTCGGCCGGGACGTCGTCGTACAACTCGTCGCGGTCGCCCGGCCCGGCCACCAGCAGCCGCAGGCCGGGCCGTTCCCGGGCCAGCGCCACGAACGCCGTACGCAGCAATGGGAAGCCCTTGCGCGGCTCGGTGAACCGGCCGAGGAAACCGAGGGAACCGCCCTCGCCGGGCCATCCGGGCAAGGGCGCAGCCGAGGCGAACTTGGCGACCGCGACCCCGTTGGGGATCTCCACCGCGCCCCCGCCGAGGTGTTCGACCTGCACTTTCCGGGCGAGTTCGCTGACCGCGATCCGGGCGGTGATCTTCTCCATCGCCGGTTGCAGGAAGTTCTGCGCGGCGGAGAGCGCCCGCGAGCGGGTCATCGCGGTGTGGAAGGTGGCCACCACCGGCCCGCGCGCGGACAGCACCGCCAGGAACGACAGGCTGGGCGTGAACGGCTCGTGCACGTGCAGCACGTCGAACTCGCCGCGGCGCAGCCAGCGCCGGACCCGGGCGGTGGAGACCGGGCCGAAGGAGATCCGGGCGACCGAGCCGTTGTACGGCAGCGGCACCGCGCGACCGGCCGGCACCACGTACGCGGGCAGGTCGGCGTCGTCGTCGGCGGGCGCCAGCACGCTCACCGTGTGACCGAGACCGATCAGTGCTTCGGCCAGGTCCATGATGTGGTTCTGCACACCGCCGGGGACGTCGAACGAGTAGGGCGAGACGATCCCGATCCGCACCCGCTCCCCCTAGAGCCAGAGCTTCTGGAGCATGTGCCAGTCCTGCGGGTGCTCGGCGATCCCGGCCGCGTAGGCGTCGGCGAGCAGCTGGGTGGTCTTCCTGACCCGTTCGTCGAGCGCGCCCTCGGTGGGTGGCACGACCCGGCGCATCCGGGACTGGACGCGGTCCTCGTCGTACCACATGTCGACGGCGAACAGCGGCGCGCCGGTCCGGATGGCGAGGATCGCCGGGCCGGCCGGCATCCGGGTGCGCCCGCCGAAGAACTCGACCTCGATCCCGCGGCGGGACAGGTCCCGGTCGCCGAGCAGCGCGACCACCCAGCCCTTGCCCAGGTGTTCGGCGAGCACGTCGAGAGCCGGGCGCTCCCCGCCGCTGTGCGGGAGGATCTTCATCCCGAGCTTCTCCCGGTACGCCAGGAACTGCTGGTACACCTTCTCCTGCTTGAACCGCTCGGCGACGGTGATCAGCGGGAAGTCCTGGCCGGTCACCCAGGCTCCGGCGGCGTCCCAGTTCGCCACGTGCGGCAGCGCCAGGACCACACCGGTGCCGTCGGCGACACCCTTCTTGATCTGGTCGTGCCACTCGGGCTCCATCCGGAACCCGTCGAGGAACTGCTCGCGGCTCTGCGACGGCAGCCGGAACGCCTCCATCCAGTACCGCGCGTACGACCGCAGCGCGTCCCGGACCAGCGTCTCCGGCATGTCCGGGCCGACCACCTGCCGCAGGTTGGCGCGCAGCCGCTGGGTGCCGGGCCCGTCGGATTTCCAGGCCCGGTCGGCCCCGGCCCGGAACACTGCCTTCGCCACCGGCAGCGGCAGTGCGCGCACGATGTTCCACCCGGCCGAATAGCCGAGATCGATGAGACGGTCCTTCACTCGCTGGTCACCTTCGGTTCGGTCCGGCCGGCGTGGATCAGCCGCTGGAAGGCGGTGATCACGGAGAGAACGGCGAGCACCCAGAGCGCGGCCGGGAGGCCCCACTCCAGGCCGGCCGCGCCGAGCAGGCCGCCGACGCCGACGATCAGCAGTCGTTCCAGGCGCTCGGCGATACCGACGTCGGCGTTCAGCCCGAGGCTCTGGGCTCGGGCCTTCACGTACGACACGACCTGCCCGAAGACCAGGCAGAGCAGACCCGCGACGACGCCACCGTAAGGGTTGCCCTCGGTGGCCAGGTAGTAGGTGACGGCGCCGAAGACCGCGCCGTCGGCGATCCGGTCCATCGAGGAGTCGAGGAGCGCGCCGAACTTGCCGGTGCCGCCCCTCATGCGGGCCATTGTGCCGTCGAGAGTATCGGTGAGGGCACAGGCGGTTACGATCACGGTGGCCCAGAAGAGGTGTCCGTGAGCGCCGAGATATGAGCCGATCAGCACGCCGACGGTGCCGGCGACGGTGACCGCGTTGGGCGTGACACCGATCCGGAGCAGGAAACGGGCGACCGGGTTGACGCCGTACGAGACGACGGCACGGGCCGTTGATTGAACGATCTTTGCCATGGCCGTCCCACCATATCGGCGCGCGCCTGGTGACGGCACGGCTCGGCCGTCGGCTTGGCCGTATCGTCACCATCCGGCACCTTTCCAGGGCTGAAGGTCCTTGCGGCCCTTACCGCGCCGGGTGTGGGATTCAAAGAACAGCCGCGTAACAACCTGGAAACGACGGGAGCACTCGGCATGGCGCAGAAGGCTTCGGAGAAGGGACAGGTCGGCGCGGGCGCGCCGGCGGTGACCGAGCCCGGCAGGGTTCGCAACGTGGTGCTGGTGGGCCACTCCGGTGCGGGGAAGACGACTCTGGTCGAGGCGCTGCTCGCCGCGACCGGGGTGATCTCCCGGGCCGGTGGGGTGACCGACGGCACCACGGTCACCGATCATGATCCGGCGGCGATCCGCCAGCAGCGTTCGGTCGCGCTCTCCTGCGCGCCGCTGCCGCACCGGGACGTGAAGATCAATCTGCTGGACACCCCCGGTTTCGCCGACTTCGTCGGGGAGTTGCGCGCCGGCCTGCGGGCCGCGGACGCCGCGCTCTTCGTCGTCTCCGCGGTGGACGGGGTGGACGACTCGACGGTGGCCCTGTGGGAGGAGTGCGCCGCGGTCGGCATGCCCCGGGCGGTCGCCGTCACCCGCCTGGACCATCCGCGCGCCGACCACGACCAGGCGCTGCAGGACTGTCAGGCGGCGTTCGGCGACAACGTGCTGCCGGTCTTCCGGACGGTGCCCGGTCCCGGCCTGATCGGCCTGATCTCGCAGCGGGTCTCGGACTACGCGACGGGGTACCCGCCGCAGATCCGCGAGGCCACCCCGGCGGAGACCGACACGATCGCCGCCGACCGGAACACGCTGATCGAGGGCATCATCGCCGAGAGCGAGGACGAGACCCTCATGGACCGCTACATCGGCGGTGCACGGATCGGCACCGAGACCCTGATCGCCGACCTGGAGAAGGCCGTGGTCAAGGGCAACTTCCACCCGGTCGTCCCGGTCTGCGCGCACACCGGGGTCGGCCTGGACGCCCTGCTCGACCTGCTGGTCAGCGGCTTCCCGTCGCCACTGGAGCACGACCTGCCGCAGGTCACCGGCCTGGACGGCTCGCCGCGTGACCCGCTGACCTGCGACCCGGCCGGCCCGCTGGTGGCCGAGGTGGTCCGCACCACGATCGACCGGCACGTCGGCCGCGTCTCGCTGGTCCGGGTCTTCTCCGGCACGCTGCGCCCGGACCAGACCCTGCACGTCTCCGGGCACGGCCTGGCCGAGCGCGGGCACCCGGACCACGACGCCGACGAGCGGGTCGCGCACGTCTACTCGCCGCTCGGCGCGCAGCTGCGGGAGATCGGCTGCGCGGTCGCAGGCGACCTCTGCGCGATCACCAAGTCGGGCAGCGCCGAGACCGGTGACACCCTGTCGGCCAAGGACGCCCCGCTGCTGATGAAGCCCTGGCGGATGCCGGAGCCGCTGCTGCCGATCGCGGTCGTCGCGAAGACCCGCTCGGACGAGGACGCCCTGGCCAAGAACCTGGCCCGGCTGGTCGCTGGCGACCCGACGCTGCGCTTGGAACGCAACCCGGACACCCATCAGCTGGTGCTCTGGACGATGGGCGAGTCACACGCCGACGTGGTCCTCGACCGGCTCCGGGCGGGTGGTGTCGAGCTGGACACCGAGCCGGTCAAGGTGGCGCTGCGGGAGACGTTCGGCAGCGGCGCGAAAGGCCACGGCCGGCACGTCAAACAGTCCGGCGGGCACGGGCAGTACGCCGTCTGCGACATCGAGGTGGAGCCGCTGCCCCGGGGCGCGGGGTTCGTCTTCGTGGACAAGGTGGTCGGCGGGGCGGTGCCGCACAACTACATCCCGTCGGTGGAGAAGGGGGTCCGGGCGCAGCTGGAGAAGGGCATCGCGGCCGGGTACCCGGTGGTCGACCTGCGGGTCACGCTCTACGACGGCAAGGCGCACAGCGTCGACTCCTCGGACGCCGCCTTCCAGACCGCCGGCGCCCTCGCACTGCGGGCCGCCGCCGAGAACGGGCGGATCACCCTGCTGGAACCGGTCGACGAGATCGAGGTGCGGGTGCCGGAGACCTACGTCGGCGCGGTGATGAGCGACCTGTCCGGCCGGCGCGGCCGCCCGCTGGGCAGCGAGTCCGGCGGCACCGGCGAGGCCAGCCTGGTCCGCGCGGAGGTCCCGGCGACCGAGCTGATCCGGTACGCGGTGGAGTTGCGCGCCATCACCTCGGGCACCGGCACGTTCTCCCGCCATTACCTGCGGCACGAGCCGATGCCACCGCACCTGGCCCAGGAACACGCCTCAGTCCGGTGAGACCGGCCAGGCCTTGGTGATCAGATCCCGGGTGTCGTGCAGCAGCTGGGGCACCACCTTGGTCCGGCCGATCACCGGCATGAAGTTGGCGTCGCCGCCCCACCGCGGCACCACGTGCTGGTGCAGGTGGGCGGCGATGCCGGCGCCGGCGATCGAGCCCTGGTTCATGCCCAGGTTGAAGCCGTGCGGGGTGCTGACCGCGCGCAGCACCCGCATCGCGGTCCGGGTGAACGCGGCGACCTCGACCGTCTCGTCCTCGGTCAGGTCGGTGTAGTCGGCCACGTGCCGGTAGGGGCAGATCAACAGATGACCCGGGTTGTACGGGTACAGGTTGAGCACCGCGAACACCAGCACACCCCGGGCCACCACCAGCGAATCCGCCCCGGCCAGCCCGGGCGCCAGGCAGAACGGGCAGCCGCCGGGTTTGTCGTACCCGCCCTCCGGAGCGTCCTCCCCGGAGATGTAGGTCATCCGGTGCGGCGTCCAGAGCCGCTCCAGCCCGTCCGGTTCGCCGGTGCGCAGCCCCTCGTCCACGATCGCATCCTATGCCGATCCGTCAGTTCCGCAGCTGTGGGAAAACCCCGTACAGATGGAACCGGGCGCCGCCCGCGCGCTTGGCGGCGTACATCGCCGAGTCGGCGTAGCGGAGCACGTCGTCCGGGCTGTCGCCGGCCCGGGACAGCGCGATCCCGACACTCGCCGGGGCGCGCAGCTCGTGCCCGGCGACGAACACCGGCTCGTTCAGGGCGGTGATGATCCGCTCCGCGACGAGCACCGCGTCCACCTTGTCGTGCAGGTCCTCGGTCATCACCACGAACTCGTCGCCACCCAGCCGGGCCACCGTGTCCTCGGTGCGCACACACCCCCGCAGCCGGTCCGCGACCACCCTCAGCAGGGCGTCGCCGACGTCGTGGCCGTAGGTGTCGTTGACCGGTTTGAAGCCGTTCAGGTCCAGCAGCAGCACCCCGGCCGGGCGCCCGGTGCGCTGGGCGCGGGTCAGCGCGCCGGTCAGCCGCTCGCGCAGCAGGGCCCGGTTGCCCAGCCCGGTCAGCGGGTCGTGCAGCGCCCGGACGGTCAGCTCGGCGGTCAGCGCCACGCTGCCCAGCGCCAGCGACACCTGGGTGCGCAGCGTGTGCAGGGCCTTGACCAGCTCGTCGGGCAGGTCGTCGTCGGCTCCGGCGGTCATCATGCCGAAGAACCGGTCCCCACTGAGCAGCGGCATCATCAGCACCGGCCGGCCGGAGTCCGGCGCCTCGACGATCTCCCCCGCGAGCACCCCGGACGGCACCGCCGACCCGGGGGTCTCGGTGCCGAGCAGTTCCTCGGCGCCCGGCCCGGAGGCGTGCACCACGGTCCAGTACTCGGTGCCCGGCCCGGTGGTGACGACGGTGGTCCGGGCACCCGGCAGGCCGGCCAGCAGCCCGGCGGCGGCCACCCCGGCGAGCCGGTGCACCTCGGCCGGCTCGGTGGTGCGCAGCAGGGTGGTGCCCAGGTCGCTGAGCAGCTGCTCGCGCTCGATCGCGGCCCGCAACGCGGTCATGCCCGCGTCGACGCGCAGCACCAGGCGGCTGTTGTCCCGGACCGAGACGATCTGCCGGGTCACCACGATGCCGGTGAGCAGGATCGCCCCGCCCAGCACCGCCCAGGCGCCGGAGTCCAGGCCGTGCCGGCTCAGCACGAAGATCAGCAGCAGATCGACGGCGGCGATGGCGGCGTACGGCAGCAGGCTCGCCGGGCGGCGGGCACCGGAGACCGGGGCCGGCTCGCCATCGGTGGCCTTGCGGATGTGCGCGACCAGCGAGGCGATCACCGACACCCCGGCGACCTGGGCCAGCGCGAGCATCAGGCTCAGGCGTGGGGTGTGGGCCACCAGCGGCTGCAGCAGACCGGACCCGATCTGCGAGGCGGCCAGGGGCACTCCCCAGAACATCGCCCGGCGGCTCACCTCGGCGACCCCGCCGATCCACAGCCGGGCGACCGCGAACAGGCCGACCAGCGGCGCGACGGTCAGCACGATCGTCTCGGCGGACGCGCCCGGGCCGGCGATCTGCGGGCCGGCCAGGAAGTACCAGACGAAGACGGCGCCGGCCGTCATCACGGTGGCCATGTCCAGGCTCAGCCGCAACCGGCTGGACGACCAGCGGGTCTGCAGCGGGATGGTCAGCAGCGCCGGCAGGATGCACACCGGAACCAGCAGGTTCAGCAGCAGGACCAGCGGGGACTGCGAGGGGAACGACCGGTCACCGGCCGCCACCAGGTGCACCAACTGGACCACCGCGGCCAGTTCCAGCGCGGACCAGGCGATCCCGGTCAGGAAGAGGTACCGCTGGGCGGCCGTCTGCCCGGCCTCGCGGGCCAGGTACCAGGCCCGCCAGCCGAGCGCGGTCATGATCCCGCCGAGCAGCGGGGAGACCAGCTTGGAGAGGGTGATCTGGAAGTCCCAGCCGCCCACCCCGGTCACGTGCACCACGAACAACACGGCTGCCAGGACGTATCCCGCCACAGCCGGCGCCGGTGTCCGGAACCGCATCCCGCCCCCGTTCCCGCCGTCGCGTGTCGCGACGGACCACTCCGCGATCCAGTCGGACGGCGGGAACGGAAACTGAGATCAGGCGGCCGACGGGCCGGTGTTGATTCGGGAGCGGACCACCTCGACGACGTGCGCGACGGCCTCGTCGATCGAGACGCCGTTGCGCTGCGAGCCGTCCCGGTAGCGGAACGACACGGTGCCGCCGCTGACGTCGTCGTCACCGGCGATCGCCATGAACGGGATCTTCTGCTGCTGCGCGGTCCGGATCTTCTTCTGCATCCGGTCGGTGGAGTGATCCACCTCGGCGCGGATGCCCTTCTTACGAAGAAGCGTCACGAACTCCTCGAGGTACGAAGCGTGGTCGTCGCGGATCGGGATGCCGACCACCTGCACCGGGGCCAGCCAGGCCGGGAACGCGCCCGCGTAGTGCTCGACCAGCACGCCGAAGAACCGCTCCAGCGAGCCGAACTTCGCCGAGTGGATCATCACCGGCTCCTGCCGGGTGCCGTCCGCCGCCTGGTACTCCAGACCGAACCGGGCCGGCATGTTGAAGTCGTACTGGATCGTCGACATCTGCCAGGTCCGGCCGATCGCGTCCTTGGCCTGCACGCTGATCTTCGGGCCGTAGAAGGCCGCGCCACCCGGGTCCAGGACCAGTTCCAGGCCGGACTCGGTCGCCACGTCCTCCAGGACCTTGGTGGCGGTCTCCCACTGCTCGTCGGTGCCGATGAACTTGTCGCTCTGCGGGTCCCGGGTCGACAACTCCAGGTAGTAGTCGTCCAGACCGAAGTCGTCCAGCAGCGACCGCACGAAGTTCAGCAGGTGCTTGATCTCGCCCGGGGCCTGCTCGGCCGTGACGTAGGAGTGCGAGTCGTCCTGGGTCAGGCCGCGCACCCGGGTCAGGCCGTGCACCACGCCGGACTTCTCGTACCGGTACACCGTGCCGAACTCGAACAGGCGCATCGGCAGCTCACGGTAGGACCGCCCGCGCGACCTGAAGATCAGGTTGTGCATCGGGCAGTTCATCGCCTTGAGGTAGTAGTTCGCCCCCTCCAGCTCCATCGGGGGGAACATCGTGTCCTTGTAGTAGGGCAGGTGGCCCGAGGTGTGGAACAGGCCTTCCTTGGTGATGTGCGGCGAACCGACGTACTGGAAGCCCTCCTCGATGTGCCGGGCGCGGACGTAGTCCTCCATCTCGCGCTTGATCACACCGCCCTTGGGGTGGAAGACCACCAGACCGGAACCGATCTCGTCCGGGAAGGAGAACAGGTCCAGCTCGGTGCCGAGCTTGCGGTGGTCCCGGCGCTCGGCCTCGGCCAGCCGGTTCAGGTACGCCTTGAGCTCGTCCCGGGACGGCCACGCGGTGCCGTAGACCCGCTGGAGCTGCGGGTTCTTCTCCGAACCGCGCCAGTAGGCGGCGGCCGAGCGCATCAGCTTGAACGCCGGGATCAGCCGGGTCGACGGCAGGTGCGGGCCGCGGCACAGGTCGCCCCAGACCCGGTTGCCGTCCTTGTCCAGGTTGTCGTAGTGGGTCAGCTCGCCCGCACCGACGGCGGCGGCCTCCTCGTCCACGTCACCCTTGATGTCGACCAGCTCGAGCTTGAACGGCTCGTCCTTCAGCTCGGCCTTGGCCTCGTCGAGCGAGCCGTACTTCCGGCGGCGGAAGGTCTGCCCGGCCTTGACGATCTCCTGCATCCGCTTCTCGAGCTTCGTCAGGTCCTCCGGCTGGAACGGCTTCTGCACGTCGAAGTCGTAGTAGAAACCGTCCCGGATCGGCGGGCCGATGCCCAGCTTCGCCTCGGGGAAGACGTCCTGCACGGCCTGCGCCAGCACGTGCGCGGCCGAGTGGCGCAGCACGTCCAGGCCGTCCGGGGTGTCGATGGCGACCGGGGTCACCTCGGTGTCGGCGGCGGGCGCCCAGTTCAGGTCACGCAGACGACCGCCGGCCTCGCGGACCACGACGATCGCCTTCGGCCCGTGTGCCGGAAGCCCGGCGGCGGCCACCGCGTCGGCCGCCGTAGTCCCGGCGGGGACGACTAGTGGGTCGGCCACGACGGGTGTACGGGGTGCAGACACGGTGATCTCCATTCAGAAAACGATTAGAAGCCCTGATGCTATCGGCCGGTCCGCACCGGGCAGCCCAGGAGGGGAGCGGCTCGCGGGCGGCCGGACCCGGCGGGCACATCGCGATCGAGATCACCCCGGGGCCCGGTTCCGCCTGGTTTGTCAAGCGAAGGAGTGACGTCCCTACCGGGGAAACGGGGGAACGCCTACCGGGGAAAAGGGCTAACGGCATCGGTACTTCGGATCGTATTCCATCACTGAGAGTCATCAAAGCTTCTCGCTCGATCACCCGTTGGGCCCAGCCTTGCCAGGGACGCTACGGTCTTCGCATGGCCACGGTGTTGCTCGTCGAAGACGACCATGTCGTGCGCGGCGCCATGCTCCGGTCGCTGGCCGACCGGGGGCACGCCGTGCACGCCGTCGGCACCGCCCTGGAAGCCCTGCGGCGGGTCGCCGCGGAGACTCCCGACCTGGTCGTCCTGGATCTCGGGCTGCCCGACCTGGACGGCTCGGACGCGTTGCGGATGCTGCGTGGCATCACCGACGTCCCGATCATCATCGCCACCGCGCGCGACGACGAGCAGACCGTCGTCCGCCTGCTGCGGGCCGGCGCCGACGACTACATGGTGAAACCGTTCACCGGCGCCCACCTGGACGCCCGGATCGCCACCGTGCTGCGCCGGGTGGGCCGGGCCAGCCGGGCCGCGCAACCGGCCGTGCACGAGGTGGGCGAGCTGCGGGTGGACGTCGGCGAGCGCAGCGCCACCCTGGGCGATCAGCCGCTGGCGCTGACCCGCAAGGAGTTCGACCTGCTGGCCTACCTCGCCGCCCGTCCGGGCCGGGTGGTTTCCCGTCGTGAGCTGTTGGAGGAGGTATGGCGACAGCCATCGGTCGGCGAGGACCAGACCATCGACGTGCATCTGTACTGGCTCCGGCGGAAGCTGGGCGAGTCCGCGGCGAAGCCCCGCTTCCTGCGCACCGTGCGGGGGGTCGGATTCCGGTTGGTGGCGCCGGACTGAGGTTGCGGCTGGCGTACACCACCGCCGCCACCACCACCATCGCCGCTCTCGTCTTCATGGTTCCGCTGGGCTGGAGCCTGCGCAACGACCACCGGGACGCCGCCCTGGCCGAGGCCGCCGAGCGGTCCGCCACGGTGGCCGGGGTCATCGCGATCGGCGGCAACGACAAGGGTGTCGCCGCGGCGGTCCAGGCGGCCGGCGGCGTGCCGGTGGTGCACACCCCCGGTCTCGCGCCGTCCCCGGGCGGCCGGGCCGACGCCGCGCTCATCGACCGGGCCGCGACCGCCGCCGAGCCGACCGTCGCGGACGTCGGCGGTGGTGTGGTGCGCCTGCAGCCGGTGACGGTGAGCGGGAAGACCCTGGTGGTCGAGGCGTTCGTGCCGGCCGCGGTGCTCAACGAGGACACCGCCCGGGACTGGTGGCTGCTGATCGGGCTGGCCGTGGTCCTGATCGGCGGTTCGGTGTTCGCGGTGGACCGGCTGGCCCGGGGTGCGGTCTCGTCCGCCCGGAACCTGGTCGACGCCGCCATGGCGGTCGGGGACGGCGATCTGGCGGTACGGGTTCACCCGTCCGGCCCCCGGGAGCTGACCGAAGCGGGGTACGCCTTCAACCGAATGGCCGACCGCTTGGTAACCTCTCGCACCGACGAGCGTGAATTGGTCGCCGACCTGTCGCACCGGCTGCGTACTCCGCTGACCGCGTTGCGACTGGACGCCGAGGCGCTCGACCCGGACGACACCCAGATCATCGACCTCACCGCAGCCGAGGTGGACCGCCGTCGTGGCATCCGGCGCATCCGGCAGGCGATCGGCACCTTGGAGGACGAGGTCAACCACCTGATCAACACGACCCGGCAGGCCGTCGCGGACCGGGTCGCCGCCACCGAGCCGGAGGACACCCTCTGCGACGCCAGCGAGGTCGTCCGGGAACGGATGATGTTCTGGTCGGCGCTCGCCGGCGACCAGGACCGTCAGTACCGGGTGATAGGAGCACACCTGCGCATCCCGGTGCCGGTGGCCCGGGCCGAGCTGGCCGCCGCGCTCGACGCGGTGCTCGGCAACGTCTTCCGGTACACCCCGCAGGGCACCGCGTTCGAGGTGGCGCTCTCCCGCCGGGACGGCTGGGTGGCGCTGCGCATCGACGACGCCGGTCCCGGCATCCCGGACCCGGAGAACGCCCTGCGCCGCGGCCAGAGCCAGCAGGGCTCGACCGGGCTGGGGCTGGACATCGCCCGCCGGGCGGCGCAGGCCACCGGTGGCTCGGTGAGCCTGGACCGGGCCCAGCTGGGTGGCGCCAGCGTGGTGATGCTGCTGGCCGACGCCGACGCGGCACCCAAACAGGCGAGCCGCTTCGGCCTGGTCGGCCGGGGCCGCCTGGCCCGCGACTCGGATCGACGCCGTAACAGACGAGGAGAGGGATGAACTTTTTTCAATCCGACGAGGGCCGCGCCTCCCGGCGCCGGCGGGGCGACCCGGCCGCTACAGCCCGAAGTCGGATGGAAAATGGTTCACCGAGCAAGAGGTTCGACGGACGGATCCCTCGGACGACACAGCTCTTGCTTATATCTTCTTTAGGAACGTTCCTTCGGAACCGCCTCAGTGGCAAGGTTCCCTCCGATCCCATCAGGTTTCCGGGTTCGCGACCCGCAGCGCGTCCCCCGCGCCGCGACCCGCGAAGCCACCGGGCGGTGGGAGGTGGTCACCCCATGGCCCCCTCCCACCGCCTCCAAGCTCGACGAGGAGACGCCGTGTCCGCGCATCGCCGGCCGACGTTCCGCGGGTCGCCGCCTGGCCGGCGCCGCGCGGCCAGCGACCAGAAGCAACTGCGAACACGCTCCGCGACTTTCCGGTTCCTTCCGGTAGCTCTCGGCCTGGCCCTCCTCGGGGTCGGCGGCGTGGTCGGCCCCAGCGTCATCGGGTCGAGTCCGTCCACCGACGACTTCGCCCTGACCTCGCTGCCCGCCGACGCCCCCGAGCAGGGGCTGGTCTACAGCGGATTGAAGCTCGCCGCGTCCGACTCGGTCTGCGCCGGGTCGTACCAGGTGTTCGACGAGAACTGCACCCACGGCCCGGACGCGGCTCCGGCGGGTCTCACGGTGCGGCGGGACGTCGCCCCGGTGACCGCGGGCGGCTCCGAGGCCAAGGCGGTACGCCAGGAGAGCGGCACGGTCCCCGGTGACGCCGAGATCGCCCGGGACGAGGGCGGCAGCGCGATCACCGCGGACGCCCCGGCCCTCATCCCGGATGCGGCGCCCGGCCAGGCCGACTTCATCCTCGGCCCGGACGACGTGGCGTGCGCCGGTGACGGGCGTACCGGCAAGCGGGTGCAGTTGCTCTATCTGCACGAGGCGGGCAGCCCGAGCCGGTACGGGAAGTTCCTCAACTCGTTCCGCACCTGGGCGGCCGGGGTGGACGCCATCTACGACGCGAGCGCGGGTGAGACCGGTGGTTCCCGGCACATCCGCTACGTGACGACGCCCGAGTGCCGGGCCGACGTGGTCGAGGTGCAGCTGCCCGGCGGTTCGCTGCGGTCCTTCGCCTCGACCATCGACTCGCTGCGCGGCCTGGGTTACAACCGGGCCGACCGCAAGTACCTGATGTTCGCCGACACGAACCTCTACTGCGGCATCTCCACGTACGTCAACGACACCCGGGCGGGCCGGGGCAACCGCAACAACGGCGGCCCGTCCTACTCCCGGCTCGACGCCGGCTGCTGGAGCACCACCGTCGCCGCCCGCCAGCTCACCCGCTCGCTGGGCGCGGTCCTCACCGACTCGCCGAACTCCACCGGTGCGGGCAGCTGCACCGACGGGTTCGACCTGCTCTGCGCCGAGGACCGGACCGGCAAGCCGGTGCAGACGGTGTGCCCGAAGCAGAACAGCATCCGCCTGGACTGCGGGCACGACGACTACTTCAGCACCGACCCGGAGAAGGACAGCTACCTGGACAAGCACTGGAACGTCGCGCTCAGCGACTTCCTGCTGCGCAGCGACGGTGGCGACGACATCCCCGACACACCCGGCGCCACCGTGCCGGACCGGTCCGGGACGGCCCCCGGCAAGTCCGCTCCGGCCGACCCGGAGGCGGCGCCCAGCAGCGCCGCCCCGAGCCCCAGCGGTTCCGTGTCGCCGGCCCCGGACCCCTCCACCACCAGCGCCGCGCCCGGTCTGCCGCTGCCCCTGCCGAGCATCCCGGACGGCATCATCCCGTCCGTGGCGGTGGCTCCGGTGGCCCGGTACAACGCCAGCGGCGGCACCGGTGACCGGGACGGGAACGCCAGCCCGGACGTGCCGCCGGCGCTCACCGACGACGGTGTGCAGGCGGTGCTGGAGATCCGTGAGGCGACCAGCGGCTCGGTCCGGCTGACCTGGAGCGCGGGCGCCGCCGACGCGCAGTACGAGGTGTCGGTGGACGGCGAGCCGGTGGCCTGGACCAGGGCCACCCGGGCCCGGCTGATCGGCTTGAAACCGGACGCGAAGTACCTGGTGGAGATCCGGAACCGCAAGCTCGGCTACCACGCCAAGGGCAACGCGGAGACGGCTCCGGCGGCCAGCCCGGTGCAGAACTCGTGGTTCGTGCTCACCAACTCGCTGACCGGCGGCGCGGCCGATCTGTACGCGGCCCGTTCCGCCGACGGCACCCCGATCACCCTCGGCAACGACGAGGGCGGGACCCAGCAGCAGTGGCAGCTCGTGCCGGCCGGGAACAACACCTATTCGCTGGTCTCCAAGGCCAGCAACAGGTGTGCCGTCCCGCTCGGCGGCGAGGCGGTCGCCGGGTCGCCGCTGGTGCAGGGCGACTGCCAGGGCGGTGCGGCCACCCGGTGGACGCTGCGCGCCTCGGCGTACGGCTTCACCATCCGCTCCGCCACCGGTGACCTGGTGATCGGCGCGGGTGCACAGCGCTTCGGCACGTACCGCGTGCTGGTCTTGCAGAAGGACACCGAGCAGCGGCATCAGAGCTGGACGGCAGTGCCGGACTGAGCGCCGCCCCGACGGGAGACTGACTTCGATGCCCGATGTACTGAGTGGCCAGAAGACCGAGCCGGACGAGGATCCGGCCCGGTTCTCCGGTAAGCGCCTGGTGCGATGGCTGACGATCCTGACCATCGGCACCGCGATGATGTGGGCCTGCTGGCAGGACCCGCTCTACCCCTGAGCCTTCGTGTAGGCATCGATCTCGGCCAGCAGGGTGGCCTTGCCGTCCGCGGACCGGAAACTGTGCCGGACCGCGGCCCGGGCCAGGTCGGCCACTCCGGTGGCGTCCAGGTTCAGCAGGCGGGCCGCGGTGGCGTACTCCTGCTCCAGGGTGGTCCCGAACATCGGCGGGTCGTCGGAGTTCACGCTGACCGGCACCCCGGCGGCGATCAGCCGGGCGATCGGGTGCTCGTCGAGGTCGGCGACCGCCCGGGTGCGCAGGTTGGAGGTCGGGCAGACCTCGAGCGGGATCTGGTGCTCGGCGAGGTGGGCCATCAGCCGCTCGTCCTGGGCGGCGGTGATGCCGTGCCCGATCCGTTCGGCGCCCAGGTCGCGCAGCGCGTCCCAGATCGTCTCCGGGCCGGTGGTCTCGCCGGCGTGCGGGACGCTGTGCAGGCCGGCGGCGCGGGCGGCGTCGAAGTACGGCTTGAACTGCGGCCGCGGTACGCCGATCTCCGGCCCGCCCAGTCCGAAACTGATCAGGCCGTCGGGTCGTTCCTCGAGGGAGATCCGCAGCGTCTCCTCGGCGGCCGGCAGTCCCGCCTCGCCGGGGATGTCGAAGCACCAGCGCAGGTCGACGCCGAAGTCGCGGGCGGCGCTGCTCCGGGCGTCCTCGATCGCCTCGCAGAACGCCGTCGCCGCGATGCCCCGGCGGACGCTGGAGTAGGGCGTGACGGTCAGCTCGGCGTACCGCACGTTCTGCCGGCCCAGCTCGCGGCCGATCTCGTAGGTCAGCAGCCGGACGTCCTCGTCGTCGCGGACCAGGTCGACGACGCTCAGGTAGATCTCGATGAAGTGGGCGAAGTCCCGGAACTCGAAGTACTTCGCCAACAGCTCCGGGTCGGCCGGGACCGGCGAACTGCCCTCGTGCCGAGCGGCCAGCTCGGCGACGATCCGCGGTGACGCCGAGCCGACGTGGTGGACGTGCAGCTCGGCCTTCGGCAGGCCGGCGATGAACGACGTCAGGTCGGTCAAGAGAGTGCTCCTCAGATAGATGCCACCACGAAGATACGGCGGAACGGGAACGCGACGAGGCCGTGCCGCTCCGGGTACTCCTCGGCGATCCGTTCCGCGAACGCGGCGCGGAAGGCCGTCCACGCGCCGTCGTCCAGGGCCGCGCGGACCGGGCGCAGGGCGGTGCCCTCCATCCAGCGCAGCACCGGGTGCTCGGCGCCCTCGACCACCGGCAGCAGATGCAGGTAGGTGGTCTCCCAGGCGTCCACGGTCGCGCCCGCGCCGGTCAGCAGCCCGGCGTATCCCGCGGCGTCGGAGACCGGATCGGCCCGCAGCTCGATCGGGGACAGCTCGCGGGCCGCGCGGTGACCGGGGCTGTCGAAGTTGCCCGGCACCTGCATGGCGAGCCACGCACCGGCGGGCAGCTCGGTCACCCAGCGGGCCAGCATCTCCTGGTGGCCGGGCACCCACTGCAGGGCGGCGTTGGTGACGAGCACGTCGACGTCCGGCTCCGGGCTCCAGTCGGCGATGTCACCGAGCCGGAAGCCGTCGCCCGCTTTCGCGATCATCTCGGGCGACGAGTCGATGCCCGTCACCCGGGCGCCGGGCCAGCGGTCGGCCAGGGTGCGGGTCAGGTCGCCGGGGCCGCAGCCCAGGTCGACGACGGCCCGCGGGTTCTCCGCGCCGATCCGGGTGACCAGGTCGAAGAAGGGCCGGGAGCGTTCCGCGCCGAAGCGGCCGTAGACAGCGGGATCCCACATTCAGTCCTCCAAACCGTACGTACGTTTTGTTTGAAGGTATCAGCCGGGCGGTAGGGTCTCAACGTGGAAAATCGAACCTTTGGCAAGCTGGGACGCAGTGTCGGTGTGGTCGGACTGGGTGCCTGGCAGCTCGGCGCCGACTGGGGCGAGGTCAGCGAGGCCGACGCGCGCGCCACCCTGGCGGCCGCCGTCGACGCGGGTGTGACGTTCATCGACACCGCCGACGTCTACGGCGACGGCCGCAGCGAGCAGATCGTCGGCTCCTTCGTGAAGGACAAGCCCGGCCTGACCGTCTTCACCAAGATGGGCCGCCGCCTGCCGCAGGAGCACGACAACTACAACCTGGACAACTTCCGGGCCTGGACCGACCGCTCCCGCGCCAATCTCGGCGTGGACACCCTGGAGCTGGTGCAGCTGCACTGCCCGCCCACCTCGGTGTACAGCTCGGACCAGGTCTACGACTGGCTGGACACGCTGGTCCAGGAGAAGCGGATCGCGGCGTACGGGGTGAGCGTGGAGAAGGTCGAGGAGGCCCTCACCGCGATCGCCCGCCCCGGGGTGGCCAGCGTCCAGATCATCCTGAACGCGCTCCGGCACAAGCCGCTGGAGCGGGTGCTGCCGGCCGCGGCCGCCGCCGGTGTCGGCATCATCGCCCGGGTGCCGCTCGCCAGCGGCCTGCTCACCGGGCGTTACGACGCGAACACCACGTTCGCCACGGACGACCACCGCAACTACAACCGGCACGGCGACGCGTTCGACGTCGGCGAGACGTTCTCCGGCGTCGACTACGAGATCGGCCTGGAGGCGGTCCGCCGCCTGCGCCCGCTGGTGCCGGAAAACGTCACGATGGCGCAATTCGCCCTGCGGTGGATCATCGATCAGCCGGCCGTCACCGTCGTGATCCCGGGCGCGCGTAACCCGGAACAGGCGCGCGCGAACGCGGCATCCGCGGACCTTGCTCCGCTCTCGCCGGAAACCGGAGAAATGATCACCGCGGTCTACGATGAGTTGATTCGCCCGCAGGTGCACGACAAATGGTGAAGAATGGAGCCGGGTCACCGCAGTTGAAGGGCTGGCTCGCGATGTCGGCCGGCCTGCTGGCGATGACTCTGGGTGGAGTGTGGACGCTGCAGGGGCTCGGCTATCTCGGCGGCGGCCTGATGAGCGGGAAGTCGTTCTGGGCGGTGGTGGGCGGTGTCGTTTTCGCCGCCGGACTGCTTCTGGTCGTCCGGGGGATGCGCCGGCGCACGGCCGGTCACCAGGACCCGGGCTGACGAAAGAGGCCCCGCAACCTCGTCGAGGGTGCGGGGCCACGGTCGGGCCGACCTCCGCCAGGCGGTCGGCGCCCGGTCTCACGACCGGCTTATAGGTCTCAGAGCGGGCGAACCTGCTCCGCCTGCGGGCCCTTCTGGCCCTGGGCGATCTCGAACTCCACCCGCTGGTTCTCCTCCAGAGTGCGGTAGCCGCTCGTCTGGATGGCCGAGAAGTGGACGAACACGTCAGCACCCCCGCCGTCGACGGTGATGAAGCCGAAGCCCTTGTCTGCGTTGAACCACTTCACGGTTCCTTGCGCCATGCTGAACTCTCCTTCTGAAAATGCCGGCCCGCCCAACCGTGGCAGCGCGGGGCCGATGACCGTTTTCGAGCAGCGGCGCCACGAGGCGGCCTTTCAGAGGACGTCCCATCCACCCGGCCCTCACGACACCTGTCGACCATCCCGGGAAGGGTCGGTGTCACGCGGGTCAAGCAGAAGCAGCGAACCACGTACGCAAAAACTGGCCACACTGTACCCGAAAATCGGGCCGTAAAGCTGCCCCTCGAAGGAATCGAAAAATGGGCTGCCGATATGGAAAAGGTCCCCCACTTCACAAGGTGTGAAGCGGGGGACCGTCAAGACTCTCGTCTATACAGAAGTTGATCTAGTCAGGCCAAGTTCCGGTCAGTTTGTGAGTGGTGATGACACCTCCGCGGTGCACCGCCGCCTTCACGATCGAGAAGATCGCGCCCTGCAGCGCGGCAGCGATCAGGATCTCGGTCCAGCCGCGATCCGGGTCGCCGGCGTCCGGGGCGTCGTCCTCGCCCGCGACCACCTTCCACGCCTGTTTGAAGAGGAACCCGGCCGCCGCGCCGGCCGCGAAACCGGCCGCCACGTTCATCGGCTTCAGGGCCAGCTTCGAGATCTTGCCCGCCATCAGCGCCTCCCTCGGAGAATCAGGATGAGACCGGCCACCGCCGCGATCCCCGCGACGGTCAGCATCACCGGGAAGGGGTTGGCCCGCACCCGCTCGCCGGCCTGCACGGCCAGCTCACGCGGCGGGGTCTCCCGCACCGTCTCGCGGACCCGGCCGGTCATCTCGGCCGCCCGCGTCAGCACCCGCTGCTTGGTGACCTCGACCTGCTCGAGGGCCCGCTGCTTGGTCTCCTCGACCTGCTCCCGGGCGCGCGCCTTGACGTCCGCACGGGCGGCCAGCGCCTGCACGGTCTCCCCCAGCTCGCTCCGGGTCTGTCTGATCTCCTGCCGCAAAGCGACCAGGTCGGGCTTGTCGGCCCCATTCTTCTCGCTCATGCCCGGCTTCGCTCCTTGACCGCGTGCTTCACTTCGTCGACATCGGCCTTCACACTCTCGATCGCGGCCGACGGCTCCGGCGGCACGGCCTTCTCGACCTGCTTCTTGCCCAGCAGGGCGAGCACACCGGCGATCGCGAACAGCAGGACGGTGACGATCAGCGCCGCCGCCCAGAGCGGAAGGATCAGATCGAGGGCGATGACCCCAGTCGCGATCGCCGCTCCCACTCCGTACATCGCCAGCACGCCCGCGCCACCGAAGAGCCCGGCGCCGATACCGGCCCGTTTGCCCTTCTCGGCGAGTTCGGCCTTGGCGAGAGTGATCTCGTCCCGCACCAGCCGGCTCAGCTGCTCACTCGCACGCTGGACCAGCTCGGCCGTGGACTGCTCGGTGATCGGCCGGACGGGAACGCCGTTCAAGACATCGGCCATCGTTCAACCCCTTTCCGTGTGCCCGAGGTATGCCCTGATCAGAGGTCACTCAATCCTTACTCTCGGACGCAACCGGGACAGGGCCGCCGAATACCGCCCCACGGGCGTCACCGTCGGCTCCGCCGCTGAAGACGCGGGCCGCCTCGGACTCCGGGCCGGGACCGTGATGACCGTCCACGAACGGCCGGCTGCGGTCCGCCTGCTCCACCTCGGCACGCATCCTGGGCAGGGCAGCCTTCTGGTGCTCCCAGATCCAGGCGACCAGGCTCTCGCGTACCAGACAGCGGAGGTCCCAGAGGGCGGCCGCGTCAGCGGCGCTGACCAGAGCGCGCAGCCGGATCCGGCCGTCGGTCGCACCGGTCACCTGCAGCACGCACACCTTGCCGTTCCACAGGTCCGACTGCTCGCAGATCCGCTGCAGCTCGCTGCGCAGCGGCTCGACCGGGGTGGCCCAGTCGACGTCGATCTCGGCCGTCCCGAGCACCGCCGACGACGTGCGGGTCCAGTTCTGGAACGGCTTGGTGGTGAAGTACGAGGTCGGCAGGATGAGCCGCCGGTCGTCCCAGATCTGCACCACCACGTACGTCAGGGTGATCTCCTCGATCCTCCCCCACTCCTGCTCGACCACGACCACGTCGTCGACCCGGATCGCGTCGCTGAAGGCCAGCTGGAGCCCGGCGAACACGTTGCCGAGGGTGCTCTGCGCGGCCAGGGCCGCGACGACGCTGATCAGACCGGCGGAGGCGAGCACGCTGGCCCCGAGCGCGCGGATGTCCGGGAACGTCATCAGCATGACGCCGCCGGCCAGCACCACGATGATCGCGACGGTGACCCGGCGCAGCATCACCACCTGGGTCTTGATCCGGCGGCGGCGCAGGTTGTCCGGCACGTCGGTGCGCCATTTGGCGAGCGCCATGTCCTCCAGCACCAGCAGGATCGCGCCGACCAGCCAGGCGAAGGCGGCGATCACCAGCAGCACGAGGACGTGCACCAGGCCGGCCCGGCCGGGGAACTCACCGGCCCACACCCGGATCGCCTGCTGCACCGCGACGAGGGTGACGGCGGCCAGGAACGGCCGGTGGATCTTGCGGGCCATGTCGGCGGCGAGTGTGGACCGGCGGCCGAGCCGCTTGATGATCCGGTGCACGATCTCGACGAACACGATCGCCACGGCCGCTGCTCCGCCGACGGCGAGCAGGGCGGTCAATACGCTGGGCACTTGCCTTTCCCTCCCACGAGCGGTGTCACGAACGTCCAGCTTTGCCCGTGCGGAGGGGTGGAAACACGGCAGCGGCGGATGTCAGAGATTGCTCACATCCGCCGCGATAGGCCGTTAGGGTGGTTCAGATCTTGCGGTACTTCGACTGCGCCAGGCAGTAGACACCGAAGGCGGCGATGCCGGCCGCGATCAGGACGAGCAGCCACACGCCCCAGGAGTAACCGGCCAGGGTCTTCAGCGCGGCGTCCAGGCCACGGGCCTTCTCCGGGTCGTAGTTGACAGCTGCGGAGACCACGAGCAGACCGGCGATCGCGTACGCGGTGCCCTTGGACATGTAACCGGCCATGCCGAGCCGGATGATCGGCTTGCGGGTGCCGGCCGGCATCTCCTGGGTCTTCAGGTGCCGGGTGAACTTCTTCTTGTAGCCGTAGATCGCCATGCCGACACCGACGCCGAGGACGATCAGCCCGACCAGACCGACCAGGATCCGGCCACCGGAGGAATCCATCAGGCCGGCGGTCATGCCGGCGTTGCTGTCACCCATCGAGGTGCCGGCGCCCTGGACGACCTTGACCGCGTTCCAGGCGAGGTAGGTGTAGAGGATCGCGCGGGCGCCGTTGAGGACCCGCTCGGCCATGGCCCGGCGGTCCTTCGGGCCACTCTCACCGATCGCCGCCTCGAAGGCCTGCCAGATCGCCATGGCGCCGAGGCCGACGGCGATCACGATCAGCAGCGTCTTGCCGAACGGCTGCTTGGCGATCTCCTGAAGGGCTCCGCCCTGGTCGCTGTCCTGTCCGGAGCCGCCGAAGGCGACCTGCAGCGCGATCCAGGCGAAGAGGAGGTGGATGATGCCGTACCCGATGAAGCCGCCCCGGGCCAGGTACTCCAGGGGCTTGCTCTCGGCGGCCCGTGACGCGTGGTGTTTGACGTTCGAGGCAGCTGTGGACATGCCACAGATGTGACCAGGAGCCTCGATCGTCAAACGTAACCCGCCGCTTACCTGCCGATCTCGAGCTGGATCGCGTCCGAGGTGACACTCGACAGGGTCACCTGGAGGCCGCCGACGTCGACCGCCTGCTGGCCCTTGGTGAGCTGGATCTGCTCGCCGGCGATGTCCATGGTCACGGTGTTCTCGTCGGCGGAGACGAACTTCGCCTCGACCCCGAGCACCTGGACGCTGGCGTTCGTCTCCCGCTGGATCGTGACGGTGCACTGGTCGAGGCCGCAGTCGACGTCGTCACCGCAACCGGTCAGCAGGGTGAGGCCCAGAGCGGCCGTGGCGAGGGCGGTGGCGATGCGGCGGCGTGGCTTGGAGATCAACACCCATTTCACGGTACGGGGTGAAAGCAAACATAAGCTGTGAGAGGTGAGTGACCTTTCGGTACGCGACAACGCCCCCGAGCACCGCTTCGAGCTGCTGGTCGACGGTGACGTCGGCGCTCTGGCCACCTATCGCACCCGGGACACGGTGGTGACGATCCTGCACACCGAGACCGCCCCGGAGATGCGCGGCCGGGGCCTGGCCGGGGAGTTGGCCCGGCAGACCCTCGATCAGATCCGGGCACGCGGCGGCCGGGTGGTGCCCGCGTGCCCGTTCTTCGCCAAGTACATCGGCGAGCACCCCGAGTACCGGGATCTCGTCGCCCGCTGAGGTCAGGCGGCCCGCTGAAATCAGGCGGCGACCGGCTGCGGGACCGGGGCTCCGGCGATCAGCTCGGCGGCGGCCCGGCCCAGCGCCCGGGTGGCGCCGTGGGTGGCGATGTGCACCCCACCGGCCACCGTCACCGGGATGCCCATCTCGACCACGACGGTGTCCGGGCGCACCTCGATCACCGCGCGCAGCGCCCGCTCGATCCACGGGTGCCGGTGCACGTCCCGCACCACCAGGACCAACGGCCGGTCACCGGCGCCGGCCAGCACCGCGGCGGCCGGGTCGGCCAGCGGCTCCAGGTCCTCGGCGGAGAGCCGCACCGACGTGGTGCCGGGCAGCAGCTCGGTGAGCGGGCCGCCGACCCCCCACGGGGTCTCCGCGCCGATCGCGATGTTGTGCGGCGGCGCGAACTCGACGACGTGCGGCACCCCGCGGACCGGCAGCACCGGCCCGGCCGCGGAGGTGGTCACCCGGACCGCGCGGCGGGCGGCCTCGAAGCCGATGGCCGAGCCGAGGACCGCGACACCGTCACCGGCGGCGGCGTCCGCGATCGCCCGCGCGCCGGTCTCGGTCTGCCGCCGGGTGGTCCAGGCGGCCAGGGCCCGCACCCGGGCCACCGCGTCGCGCAGCCGCTGCTCGGCCAGCGCGCCGGAGCGGACCGCCTCGACGATGGCGTCGCGCAGCCGGATCGCGGTCTGCTCGTCGTCGTGACCGCCGCCGACACAGATGGCGTCGGCCCCGGCGGCGAGGGCCCGGACGGTGGCGCCCTCCAGGCCGAAGCGGCGGCGCACCCCCTCCATCTCGATGCCGTCGGTGACGATCAGGCCGTCGAAGCCGAGCTCCTCGCGGAGCAGTCCGGTCAGGATCCGCGGGCTCAGGGTGGCCGGCATGTCGGTGTCGTACGCCGGGACCAGCAGGTGCCCGGTCATCACCGAGCGGGCGCCGGCCGCGATCGCCGCGCGGAACGGGACCAGCTCGCACTCCATCAGCTCGTCCGAGGTACGGGCGATCACCGGCATGTCGTGGTGCGAGTCGACAGCGGTGTCACCGTGGCCGGGGAAGTGCTTGGCGCAACCGGCCACCCCGGCGTCCTGGAGACCGCGGACGAAGGCGGAGGTGTGCCGGGCGACCAGCCGGGGCTCGGCGCCGAACGACCGTACGCCGATGACGGGGTTGCCGGGGTTGCTGTTGACGTCGGCGTCGGGCGCGTAGTCGAGGGTGATCCCGGCGACCGCCAGTTCCCGGCCCAGGTCACGGGCGACCGCCTCGGTCAGCTCCGGGTCGTCGATGGTGCCGAGGGCCAGGTTGCCGGGCCGGGAGCTGCCGAGCCGGGACTCGAACCGGGTGACGTCACCGGCCTCCTCGTCGATGGCAACGATCACATCCGGGTTCTCCGCCCGCAGCCCCGCGGTGAGTGCCGCCACCTGAGCGGGTGACTCCACGTTGCGGGCGAAGAGGGCGACCCCGCCGAGTCCGGCGCCGAGCCACCGGCGGACCCAGTCCGGGGCGGTGGTTCCCACGAATCCGGGTTGGAGCACCGCAGCAGCCAGTTCCGGCAATTCGCCGTGAGTCGACATGAGCCCCCGTACCTCCGATGCATCGTCTTCGCCTCTTTGCCGGGGACCACGTTCACACGGCCCGACCGGTTTAGTCAACAAACCTTTCTATTTGCTGTGACACCTGGGTCATTAGAATGTGCACGTGCTCACTCCTGTGGTCGCGGCCGGCGACTGGCGCGACATCGACTGGTCCGAGGTGCATGCCGTCCGTCTTCTGGGGGTGGCCCTCGCTCTTCTTTTCCTGCTCTGGGCGATTCGCCGCATGTTCGGCGGCAAATAGGGGTAACGGGGCGGAACCGAATCCGCCACCCAAGATCGGATAGCCTCCGCTCGATGAGACTCCCCATCTACGGCCCTCGCCTGCGCCGGGTCGCCCGCAACCAGTTCGGCTGGCGCAAGCTGCGCCCCGGGCAGTTCAAGCCGATGCGCGCCGTGCTGCGCCGCAAGGACGCCCTGGTGGTGCTCCCGACCGGGGCCGGGAAGTCGGCCATCTACCAGATCCCGGCGGTGCTGCTGCCCGGCCCGACCGTGGTGATCTCCCCTCTGCTGGCCCTGCAGCAGGACCAGATCGCCGCCCTCAACGACCGCGGCGACGCCAAGATCCGCGCGGTCCGGATCAGCTCCCAGGAGACGGTGGCGCAGAAGCGCGAGGCGTTCGAGGCGCTGCGCCGGGGCGAGGCCGAGTTCCTCTTCATCACCCCCGAGCAGCTCACCGACCCGGAGCGGGTGGCCGAGGTGCGCGCGCTCAAACCCGGGCTGGTCGCCGTCGACGAGGCGCACTGCATCTCCGCCTGGGGACACGACTTCCGGCCGGACTACCTGGCCCTCGGCGACATGATCAAGCAGATCGGCCGGCCGCCGATCCTGGCCCTGACCGCCACCGCGTCCCCGCCGGTCCGTGAGGACATCATCGCCCGGCTGCGCCTGCACAAGCCCGAGATCCACGTGTCCGGGCTGGACCGGCGCAACCTGTTCCTCGAGGTGGCGTACTGCCCCGACGACAACTACCGGTGGCGCAAGCTGACCGGGATGCTCGACGAGGAGCAGCGGCCCGGCATCATCTACGTCGCCACCCGCCGCGCCGCCGAGGAACTCGCCGAGCGGCTCACCGACTCCGGCTACCCGGCCGAGTACTACCACGGCGGCATGCCCTCCGGCCTGCGCGAACAGCGCCACACCGACTTCAGCGACGACAAGGTCGACATCATGGTGGCGACCTCGGCGTTCGGCATGGGCATCGACAAGCCCAACATCCGCTGGGTCGCGCACGTGGCCCTGCCCGACTCCCCGGACAGCTACTTCCAGGAGATCGGCCGGGCCGGGCGGGACGGGGCGCCGGCCCGCGCGCTGTTGCTGTGGCGCTCCGAGGACGAGGCCATCCAGCGCTTCTTCCAGGGCGGCTCACCGTCCGAGGAGGAACTCCGCGATCTCGCCGGTGAGCTGCACAAGGGCCCGGCCACCAAGACCGCGCTGCAGAAGACCACCGGGCTCGGCCCGCGCAAGCTGGGCCAGTACCTCAACCTGCTGGAACAGGTCGGCGCGGTGAACACCGGCAGCAAACTGACGGTCCCGGCCCGCGCGCCGCTCCCGGCCGCCGCGGCGGCGGCCGCCGTCGAGGAGTACGAGCGGCAGCAGGCGGTGGTCCGGTCGCGAACCGACATGATGCGCGCCTTCGCACAATCCCGGCAGTGCCGTACCGAGACGCTGCTGGCGTACTTCGGCGAGGACCTGAAGAAGCCCTGCACCCACTGCGACAACTGCGCCGACGGCACCGCCCACGAGATCGCCGCCGCCGAGCCGGAGGGCCCGTTCCCGGTGCACAGCCAGGTCCGCCACGGCGAGTGGGGCACCGGCATGGTGATGAACTACGAGGAGGACCGGATGACGGTCCTATTCGACGAGGTCGGTTACAAGACGCTGTCGGTTCCGGTCGTCATCGAGAAGGAGTTGCTGAAGCTCGCCTCGAAGACCGGGCGCTAGAGCCCTTCGACGCGGCGCGCCAGGACCGCACCGCCACGACCGGCGCCGCGATCAGGACCGCCACCATGAACAGGTAGGGCGGCACGCCCATGCTCTGCGCGGCGACGTCGAACCCGTCCGCCCGCAGCAGCTCGGCGAGTCTCGCATCGAGCGTGTCGTAGGACAGCACGTTGATCAGGATCAGCCAGACGGGGGTCGCCGCCACGAACAGGATCGCGGCGCCCCGAACCCTGGCCGGCAGGACCGGGATCGCGCACAGCAGCGCGGCCACCAGCAGCAGGACCGGCGCCCACCACAGGGCCGGGCCACCGATCTCGAAACCCGTGTACGCCACGTGCTCCACGGCGCCGTCGTCGCGCAGACCCCAGAAGCTCGAGTCGGGCATGACCGGGGCGGCCAGCAGCGCGAGCCCCGCGGTGATCCAGGTGGCCACCCGCAACTCGTGCGGGCCGGCCAGCACGAGAACCACCACCAGGGTCAGCGTCGCCACCCCGAGCACCGCCAGTCCCCAGCCGATCTTCGTCATGCTGGACAGCGCGGCGTCGCCCGCCGCGGGACCGGGTTGCACACCGGGCAGGCGTTGCGCCACGAGCTGGGCGTCCAGGTGGTCCAGCTTCAGGTACAGCGTGATCATCAGCGCGTTCATCTGCGCGGCCGCCAGCAGGGCCGGCGGACCGGCCACCCGGCGCAGGGTGTGCCGGTACCGGATCAGGACACCTGTCAACAGGACCAGCAGCCCACTGTTGACCGAGTACGCCAGCCAGTACACCGGCATGGCCGTGCCGTGCATCTCGAACAGCGTGACGATGTCGTCCCGCCCCGGATCCACGAACTCGACCCGGGCGCCGAAGAACAGCGCCACCGCGCCGGCGGTCGCCAGGAACACCAGACCGCGGGCCGGCCGTCCGGCAGGGCCGGCAGCTGTGCCGCGCCCGCTCCGGTGCGACATCGCGAGCACCGCCAACAGCACCAGGGCGAGGACGACACCACCCACCGTCAGCGCCGTGACGATCGTGACTTCCGTCGGTGACGGCGCCAGGTAGTGCATGAACGGAACTCCTCTCCACCTCCGCCGATCACGGCCTTGATCGAGGGAGCGCCGTCGCCGGCGGGGAAGGGTAACCCGGACCGGGGCGCCGGGAGGATGGCCCGGGACACAGGGACCGGCCGGGAACCCCTTGCCGGTATTCACGGTGGGCGAAAGATCCACTCTGCGGGGAGCGCTCCCAGGAACGGTTGTGTGGGTATGCAATCATGCGCACGTTGCCAGTTCGGGGGAGGCGGAACGCGGTGGCCGAGAAAGAGAAACGCCGATCGCCCTTATGGGCGCGCATCTGTGTCGGGCTCGGCGCCGGAGTGCTGCTGGTCTCCGGCGGGTCGCTCGTCGCCGGGCAGCAGCTCGTCGCCGGTTACTCCGGGAGGATCACCGACAACACGCTGCTCGACCCGATCGAGCCGAAACCGGCCGAGGCCGCCACGGCCAAGGCCGACATCAACGGCCCGGTGAACATCCTGCTGGTCGGCATCGACCCGCGGGACGACCACACCGCGCCGCTCTCCGACTCGATCCTGATCGCGCACGTCCCGCGCGACCGGCACAGCGCCTACATCTTCTCCATCCCCCGCGACCTGCGGGTGGACATCCCGGCGTTCGAGAAGTCCGGGACCGGCGCCGGCCGCGACAAGATCAACGCCGCGATGTCCTGGGGCAGCCGGCTCGGCAACAACAAGTACAGCGAGGCCCAGGGCTTCCAGCTGCTGGCCAAGACGGTCGGCAACGTCACCGGGGTCAAGAAGTTCGACGCCGGCGCGATCGTCAACTTCGGCGGCTTCCAGAAGATCGTCGAGGCGATGGGCGGCGTCGAGATGGTCATCGACATGGACGTCCAGTCCGAGCACCGCAAACCGGACGGCAAGATCCGGGACCGGCTGCCGGGCTGCCCGGTGACCTCGAACTGCAATCACCCGTACACCGGGCCGGCGAAGTTCTACAAGAAGAGCGACAAGCCGGTGAAGCTGAAGGCGTGGGAGGCGCTCGACTACGTGCGGCAGCGCTATCCGAACGTCAAGGGCGTCGACATGAGCGACTACGACCGGCAGCGGCACCAGCAGCAGTTCATCAAGGCCATCGCGAAGCAGGCGATGAGCCGCGACGTGGTCACCAACCCGGCGAAGCTGAGCGCGGTGATGGACGCGGCCGGCGGCTCGCTGACCTTCGCCGGCGGCGACCACACCGTGCTGGACTGGGCGGTCGAGCTGAAGGACCTCAACGTCGACGACATGGTCACCGTCAAACTGCCCGGCGGCGGCATCTACGACCCCGACTACAAGGGCGAGCAGTTCGCGGACGGTGTCGACGACTTCTTCAAGGCGGTCACCGAGGACCGGGTCGCGCCGTTCCTGCTGGACCACCCGGACTACGTCAACATGGACTGACGGCCGGTCAGGCCACCGCCTTGCGGAACTCCTCCACCGCGAGGCCGGAGACCGGGCGGCCGTGCCCGAAGACGGCGTGCTCGAACTCCAGGTCGGCCAGCCGGGCCAGGCTCTCCCCGGCGCGGGCCGGATCGACGGTGACCGGGTGCGGCGGTCCGGAGACCTTGCCCCGGCGGCTGCCCGCGGCGTCCCCGGTGAAGAGCACACCCCCACTGCGATCCAGCAGGTACGACAGGTGACCGCGGGTGTGGCCCGGGGTGTGCAGGGCGGTGAACCCGGGCAGCGGCTCCGAGCCGTCGGCGGTGATCAGCTGGTCGATCTTCGTCGGGGTGACGGTGCCGATCGCCCGGGACATCAGTTTCGCGAGACGGCCCACCGGCTCGGCCGCCGGAACGTGCCCGGTGATCCACGGCGCCTCGGCGGCGTGCGCGAAGACCCGGGCGCCGGTGCGCTCCCGCAGCTCGGCCAGGCCGCCGATGTGATCCGGGTGCCGGTGCGTGACCAGGATCGACGTCACCTCGGCCAGCGACCGCCCGATCTTGCGCAGCCCGCGCTCGACGAGCGGCACCCGGCCGGGCAGCCCGGTGTCGACCAGCACCACCCCGTCGTCGGTGACGACCACGTGGACGTTGACATGTCCCAGGCGGAGCTCGAAGACCCCGTCCACCACCTCGCGCACGTCATGATTCTGTCAGGCCCCGTTCCCGGGCCGCCGCCACCGCCGCCCGGCGGGTCGGTACCTCCAGTTTCGCCAGGATCGCGGCGACGTGCGCGTCCACCGTGCGCACCGACAGGACCAGGCGGCCGGCGATCTCCGGATTGCTCAGCCCCTCGGCGAGCAGGCGCAGCACCTCCGCCTGACGGCCGGTCAGCCCGGCCGGGTTGTCCCGGGTGGCCGGCCGGGGACCGCGCGGGATCCGGGCCACGCCCAGGTCCCGGAGCCGGGCCCGGACCCGCCGCGCGAGCGGATCGGCGTCCAGCGCGTCGAGGATTCGGACCGCCGTGAGCAGGTCGTCGACCGTGTCGCTGTGACTCAGCGCGAGGGCCTGCTCGTACCGCGCACCGGCTCGGTCCCAGACTCGCGCCGCCTCGCGTGGCCCATCCGGATCACCGCCGAGCAGGGCGTCGTACGGCGCGGAGACGGGCACGTCCGCGCCCAGCCGGCGCAGCCAGTAACCGAACGCGGCCAGCCGGCGGCCACCCTCCGCGGCCAGCACCCGCCGGTAGACCGGAACCAGCCGCGCCGCCTCGGCCGGATCACCACGCAGCCAGGCTGCCTCGGCCACCGCCGCCCCGGCCGGGCCGACCCGCTGCGCCTCACCGATGTCCCGGGCGATCTCCCACGACTCGGCGAGCAGGGCCGCGCCACCGGGACGGCCCCGCCGCAGCCGGGTCAGGCCGAGCACCGTCAGGGCCGGGCTGCGCATCACCCGCGGCGCGCCGTCCGCCCAGGCCGCGTGCCGGTCGGCCGCGTCCCACTCACCGAGCCGCAGATGCGCCACCGACCTGGTGATGTGCAGATACCGCAGAAAACCCAGGGTTTCGGTACGTTCGGCGAACGCGGTCCCCTCGGCCAGCAGCCGCACCGCCTCCCGCATCCGCAGGTCGTCGATCAGATGCCAGGCCAGGTTGGCGTACGCCCGGCCGGCGTGGTCGTTCTCCCCGGCGGCGAGCGCGACGGCCAGACTCTCCGTCAGCATCGTCTCGCCCCGCGGATCGCCCAGGTCCCAGAGCGCGTAACCGACGTTGTTCAGCGCGTGCGACAGCACCCCGGCGGTACCGGCCGCCCGGGCCAGGGTGATCGCCCGCCGCCCGACCGTGACGGCTGCGGCGGCCTGCCCGCCGAGCGCGTGCAACTGCGACCTGTTGCTCAGCCCGAACGCCAGCGCCGCGTCGTCGCCGGCTCGTTCCAGCACGTCAACGGCCTCGATCGCGGCGGTCTCGGCGAGCCGGCGGTCGCCGTGGTACCAGTGCACCCGGGAGAGCCGTCGCAGCGCGAGCCCGAGTGCGGCCGGCGCCGGGCCGGACGCCGCCCGGCGCAGCGCGACCGCCTCCCGCTGGGCGGTCACCGCCGGTTCGGCCAGGCCCAGCAGGTAACACTCCTCGGCGTACGCCTCCAGCAGGTCCGCGCGCCGGTCCGGCGGGAACATCGCCCGGTGCTCCAGGACCAGGCGGTAGTGGGCGGCCGCCTCCCGGTGCGAACCGGCGGCGACCGCCTCGGCCGCGGCCTCCGGGGCACATCGGACGATCAGCGCGGTGTCGCCGCACTCGGCGGCGTGGTGCACGATCCGGGACAGGTCGGCGCCGCCGTGCCGCAGCAGCGCGGCCAGCACCGCCCGGTTCGCGGCGATCCGCCGGGACACCGGCATCGACGCGGCCACCGCCCGGCGCATCAGCTCGTGCCGGAACGCCACCCGGGCCGGCGTGACGGTCAGCAGGCCCCGGTCCTCGGCCGCCGCGACCGCCTCCAGTCCGCCCGGCACCACCGCCTCGACCAGCCACGACTCCACCGCCGACGGGACCACCGCGAGGAATCCGAGCGCCTCCCGGCAGGGCTGGTCCACCGAGCGCAGCCGGGCGTACACCGCTTCGGCGACGGTCGCCGGGACACCGTCGGCGTCGCCGGTGCCGAGGACCTCGGTGACGAAGAACGGATTGCCGGAGGTGACCGCGAAGACCCGGCCGGAGTCCAGGCCCCGGCCGGCGACCAGGCTGCGCACCGCGTCCTCGGAGAGCCGGGCCAGCGGCAACCGGCGCATCGGGGTGCTCGCCGCCAGCCCCAGCAGGCCGCGCAGCGGATGGTCGGCGCCGATCTCGTCGTCGCGGTAGGTGCCGACCATCACCACCGGCAGCGCGGCGATCCGCCGGACCAGGAACCGCAGCACGTCCAGGGTGGCCTCGTCGGCCCAGTGCAGATCCTCCATCACCAGCACGGTCGGGTGGCCGGGCCAGTCCAGCTCGGCCCGGAACGCCTCGAAGACCCGGCCGCGGTCGGAGGAGGCGAGCGCCTCGGTCAGCCCGGCGCCCACCTTGCCGACCAGGTCCCGCAACGGCCCCAGCACCCGCGGGGTGGCCAGGTCGTCGCAGTACCCGACGAGCAGCCGGCCCTCGGCCGGGAGCACCGAGCGGATCGCGTCGACCAGACTCGACTTGCCGATGCCCGCCTCGCCGGTGACCAGCACGACCGAACCGTGCCCGGCCAGGGCCCGCCGGGCGACCGCGCCCAGCTCGTGCTCCCGCTCCAGCAGGATCCGGCCCATGCCGCGGAGTCTAGGTTCCGGAATGGGTGACTCCGCTGCCCGAGCTAGGTAGCCGACACGGATTCACCCGGGCCGGTACCCGCATAGAACAGAGGCATGACAGTCAACGAAGCGAAACTGATGGAGTTCGTGCACCGGTTCGTCGGGGACCTGGGCGCGACGATGGCGGCCGGCGGGATCGTGATCGGCGACCGGCTCGGGCTGTACCGGGCGCTGGCCGACAGCCCGGCGCTGCCGGAGGAGCTGGCCGCCCGGACCCGGACGTCGGCCCGGTACGTCGAGGAGTGGCTGCGGGGCCAGGCCGCCGGCGGTTACGTCGAGTACGACCCGGCGAGCGGGCGCTATTCGCTCACCCCGGAGCAGGCGTTCGCGCTGACCGATCCGGACGGGCCGATCTTCGCGCCCGGCGCGTTCCAGCTGGCGCTCGGCGCCCTGCGGGCGGAGCCGCGGATCACCGAGGCGTTCCGGACCGGCGCCGGGCTGGGCTGGGACCGGCACGACGACGACGTGTTCGCCGGGTGTGAACGGTTCTTCCGGCCCGGATACAGGGCCCACCTGGTCGCCGAATGGCTTCCGGCTCTCGACGGGGCCGAGGAGCGACTGCACGCCGGGGTACGGGTGGCCGACGTCGGCTGTGGACACGGGGCGTCCACGGTGCTGATGGCGCGGGCGTACCCGAAGTCGGTGTTCACCGGGTCGGATCCGCACCACGGGTCGATCGACCAGGCCCGGAAGCGGGCCGCCGACGCCGGGCTGGACGGCCGGGCCGGTTTCGAGGTGGCGGGCGCCCAGTCGTTCGGCGGCGGCCCCTACGACCTGGTGACCACGTTCGACGCCCTGCACGACATGGGCGACCCGCTCGGCGCCGCCCGGCACGTGCGCTCCCAGCTCACCCCGGACGGCATCTGGATGATCGTGGAACCGGCGGCCGGGGCCTCGGTGGCCGACAACCTGAACCCGGTCGGCCGGGTCTACTACTCGTTCTCGGCGTTCCTGTGCGTGCCGAACGCGCTGTCCCAGGACGGCGGCTGGTCACTGGGCGCGCAGGCCGGCGAGGAACCGGTCGGCCGCCTGGCCCGGGACGCCGGTTTCACCCGGTTCCGCCGGGTGGCCGAGACCCCGTTCAACATCGTGTACGAGGCCCGGCCCTAGTCCAGGATCTGACGGGCGGTGAACTGGGCGGCGACCAGCCCCGGCGGCCAGCCCTCGGCGAGCAGCCGGGGTGTGGTGCGGGCCGACCACCAGGAGGCGGTCAGGACCTCTTCGAGATCGTGCAGAGCCCAGGAGACAAAAAGTCCGGAACAGATCAGCCGGTGGGACATGGGCACGATCATCACAGGGTGCGACAGCGACCGGAAAGGGTAAGTAACAATGCTGTCGGCCACCGAACAGGCCGCCGAAAGGGAAGGACAAGCCGTGACGGATCGACCGCTCTACGCCGAACTCGGATACACCGACGCCGAGTGGGGGCTGCTGGCCGGCCTGCCGCAGTCGGTGCTCACCGCGGCCAGCGCCGCCAGCCCGGACAGCGCCCGCAAGACCCGGGCCGAGACGGCCGCCGGACTGGACCGGATCTCCGACGCGCGCGCCTCCGCCAGCGTCCTGGTCTCCGCCGCCGCCAAGGCCGCCGTCGCCGAGTCCGGTGACCCGGAGATCGGCGAGGAGGCGCCGGTGATCCAGCCCGGCGACCCGGTGGCGTACGCCGCGGACGTCGTGTCCCGGGCCGCCGAGGCCGCCGCCCTGCTCGCCGCCAAGGCCGCCCCGGCCGACGCGGAGACCTACAAGCACTGGCTCGTGGAGATCGCCGACGAGGTGGTGGGCGCGGCCTCCACCGGCGGTGTCCTCGGCATCGGCGGCGAGACCGTCACCGACGCCGAGCGGGCCTTCCGCGACGACCTGGCCAAGGCCCTCGGGCACTGAACCACTCCGGGCCCGGTCACCCGTGGTGGCCGGGTTCCGTGGTTTCTCCCCGCGGTACGTGCCGAACGACCACAGGTTGCCCTCCGGGTCGCGGGCCATGAAATCGCGGGAACCGTAGTCGGTGTCGGACGGCGGCTTGAGGATCTCGGCGCCGGCCGCGACCGCGCGGGCGTGCAGCGCGTCGATGTCGTCGGCGACCACATAGGCGCCGAACGTGCCGGGCGTCAGCTGCCAGGGGCTGCTCGGATCGTCCCGGACCGAGCCGAGCATCAGACCACCACCCGGCGGCCAGCTCAGCTGGCAGTGCTGGATCACGTCGCCGTCGGAGTGGACGACGGTCTCCTCGAATCCGAACGCCTCGACGAGGAACCGGATGAGCGCGGGGGCGTCGGTCGCCCACAGTGACGGCCACACCTGTGGCGCTGGTGCCTGAATGTCGGTCATGCCCCCATCCTCGTCACCGGACCGGGCGGTGGCTTGGACAAAAGCGAACTACTGCCGGCCGGCGCCGTGCCGGACGGTCAGCCGCACCTCCCGCCCCGGCGAGGGCTGCTCGCCGGTGACCAGCACGCTGATGTCGACCGCGACCACCGTCTGCCGGATCGCCGCGTGCAGGGCCGGCCGGGCGTCGTCGTCACCGGTCCGGCAGGCGCGGATCGCCGGGCGCACCGCGGGCAGCGCCACCAGGACGCCCAGTGCCAGCGGGCAGGAGCCGATCCGGTGGCCGAAGACGTCCCGCCGCTGATCGCCGGTGCTCACCGAGACGCCGTGCGACCGCAGGATCCGCAGGCCGGGCCGCCGGGGCGGTTCGATGCCGTGGAACCAGATCTCGGTGCCGGCGGTCTCGTCGTACGCCACCAGGGTGCCGACCTCGATCACCGGCGGGTCGACGGCGCAGTGGTGGATGACGTGCAGGGTGTCGCCGAGGACGTACATGACCGCGTGGCCGTCCCGCACGGTCAGGTTCGCGGCCGGGCGCCGGGGGCCGTCGCCGCGCTCCAGCCCGGTGACCGCCCGGTCCAGGGCGGTGATCCAGTCGTCGGCGTCCGGCAGCCGGTGCAGCTCGGCAGCCCCAAGGTCACGGCAGGTGCGGGTGAGTTCCTCCAGGCAGGCGCCGACGTCGGTGAGGCTGGTGGCGAGCCGGTCGGCGGGCACCGGCAGCCGGGTCACCCGGGCCAGCAGGGCGTCGATCCGGGACAGCTGGCGGCCGATCCGCTCCAGATCCGGCTGGCACTCCCACGGCGACATGTCCGGATGGGTCAGGGCCGCCCAGTCCAGGTTCTTCAGAACCCCGTCGGTGAACCCGGGTTTCTCCACCGGCGGCCGGATCTCCCGCAACGTCGGCACGACCCGGTCGATCTCGATGATGATGTCGGCCGGCGGCAGGGTGTCGAAATCGACCGCGTGCCAGGGCCCGCGCACCGGCTCTCCTGGACGTTCCCGGCCCTGCGGCGCCTCGAATCCACCGATGTCCATGGCAGCAGGGTGCCATCGCACACACTCCCGGCACCATATCGATGTCGGAAAACGGCAGCCGTCACCCGTCCGGGTCGTTCACCCGATCGGGCTCGCCGGAGAGCCAGCGGGACGGTGCGCAACCCGCGAACGCCTGGAAGTCGCGGACCAGGTGGGACTGGTCGGCGTAACCGTGGGTGGCAGCCACCTCGGACAGGCGGACGCCCGGACGGATCGCGCGGCGGGCACGGTCGAAGCGGGCCACCCGGGCGGCCTCCTTCGGGCGCAGGCCGACCTCGGCGTGGAAACGGGTGGTCAGGTGGCGCGGGCTCCAGCCGACCTCACGGGCCACCTCGAGCACCGGGGAACCCGCGACGATCAGGCGGAACGCCCGGGCCACCCGCTCGGGCGGCTCGGCCGGGCGCAGGCGGGCGGTGAACGCGCGGTCCAGGACGGCGAAACGGGACGGCCAGTCCCCGGCCGCCGCCAGCCTCTCCCTGGTCCCGGCCACAAAACGACGGCCCAGCAGAGCCTCGCCGTCCACGTCCAGGTGGGCCAGCTCGGCGGCGGGCAGGCCGAACAGGGCGCGGCAGCCGAGCGGGCGGACCGCCAGCTGCACGCCGGACTGGCTGCCGTCGTGGGTGATCAGCGCCGGGGTCAGGTGCAGGCCACCGGCCAGGGCGGCGAAACTGCCGGGGGCCTGGCGCGGGTCGGGGTGGGCGGCGATCACCAGCGGCTCGTCCAGGGTGAGGATCAAGGTCAGAAAGGGCGAAGGCAGGCCGCGGTGTACGGCGGGAGCCAGGCCCCGTTGCCGGTAGCCGGAGTAGAAGGCGATGTACGGGCGCAGCACCGCAGCCGGTGCGGCCTGCACGTACTCGTCCATTCCCCCAGTCTGCACCCGGTGGCCCCGGACCACCGCCCCTCTCCCGGCGGTCGCCGTGGCGGCCGTGACCCGGCGCCCTCCTCGCGGTGTGGCCACAGCGCCGTGCCCTGGCGTACAAAATCAATCTCTGCGAATCAAGCCCTGCTCGATGGCGGTGGCGACCGCGGACGCCCGGTCCCGGACCCCGAGTTTGGCGTAGGCGTGCAGCAGGTGCGTCTTGACCGTGGCCTCGCTGATGAACAGGCGGGTGGCGGTCTCCCGGTTGGTGCAGCCGCGGGCGATCAGGGTCAGCACCTCGATCTCGCGCTGGCTGAGGGGTTCCTTGGCGGGTGAGCGCAGCTGGCCCATCAGGCGGCCGGCGACCGCCGGGGAGAGCACCGACTCGCCGCGGTGCGCGGAGACGACGGCCCGGAACAGGTCCTCGCGCGGGGTGTCCTTGAGCAGGTAGCCGGTGGCGCCGGCCTTGATCGCGGGCAGCACGTCACTGTCGGTGTCGTAGGTGGTGAGGACCAGGACGCGGGCCGTCGACCCGCGGGTGCGCAGCTCACGGATCGTGGTGACGCCGTCCATCACCGGCATCCGCAGGTCCATCAGGATCACGTCGGGGGTGACCGCCTCGGTGACCGCGAGCGCCTCCCGGCCGTCACCGGCCTCGCCGAGCACGGTGAACCGGTCGTCGCCGGTGAACATGCCCCGCAACCCGTCCCGGACGACGGGATGGTCGTCCACGATGACGATCCTGATCACGCCACTCCCCCGATCGCGATGGCCGGCACGCACGCGGAGATCGCGGTGCCGGAGCCCGGTTCCGACTCGACCGCGAGGGTTCCGGCGATCCGGGTGAGTCGTTCCCGCATCGCCCGCAGGCCGAAGCCGCCCTCCTCGGTGACCTCCCGCGGCGCCGCCGGGTCGAATCCGGCGCCGTCGTCCCGGACGTCCAGGGTCACCACATCCTCCATGTACGACAGGGTCAACCCCACCCGGGCCGCCGCCGCGTGTCTGGCCACGTTGGCCAGTGCCTCCTGCGCGGTCCGCAGCAGGGTCGTCTCGATCTCCGGCAGCATCGGCCGGGCCACTCCGGTGACGGTCAGGTCAGCGCGGACGGTGTGCATGTCGGCCCACGCCCGGATCACGTCGTCGAGGGCGTCCGGCAGCCGGGCCGCGTCCAGCTGCTGCGGGCGCAGCGCCTGCACCGACCGCCTGGCCTCGGTCAGGCTCTCCCGGGCCAGGCGTTTCGCGGTGACCAGGTGCCGGTCCCGGTCCGCCGGGTGCGACTCGGCCGCCTCCAGCTGGGTGACGATCCCGGTCAACCCCTGCGCGAGTACGTCATGGATCTCGCCGGCCATCCGCTGCCGCTCGTTGAGGACACCCGCCTCGTGCGCCTGCACCAGGAGCTGCGCGTGCAGCCCGGCGTTCTCCTGGAGGGCGGCGGCGAGTTTCGCGTTGGCCTCGGCGAGCTGGTCGATCCGCCGGATCCGGGTGTCGGACTCCCGGTCGGTGCGGATCGCCACGAACGTCATGATCCCGGCGATCAGCAGGTTGCAGAGCAGGACGGTGGCGTAGATGAGCGGGCCGTCCTCGTCGGTGGCGAAGGTACGCCATCCGCCGATCTGGGACAGCGCGTTGATCGCGGCGACCAGCGGCACTCCGGCGAGCTGCCACATCCCGGGCATCGCGTAACCGACGAAGACGTAGCCGGTCCAGGTGAAGATGCCGAACAGCGGACTGGCCAGGACCAGCATCAGGTTGATGACGAGCAGCCCGGCGAGGAAGACCCCCATCAGTGCCCGGCGGTGCTGCCAAGCCGGATGCCTGTCGATCCAGAACCACATCCACGCGGCGGCCAGGGCGACCAGTCCGAGGATGACCGGGAGACTCGCGTGGTAGAGGTCGTCGACCTCCCACGCCACCAGGACCACGAGCAGCGCGCTGCTCAGCGTTCCGTAGGAGAGCCAGATGCGCCACTGCTCCCGGTCTTCCTCATGGATCGGCATCGTCACTCCCAACGGAACAGCTTCACCGCAGCGGCGCCGCAGACGACCAGGTACCCCACCAGAACGGTAATGGAGAGCACGCCCGGCGACTGTCCCATGAGGGCGTCGGTCATCAGATCCTGACCGGCGGCGAGCGGGGTGAAGTCGCCGATCCGGGCCAGGATCTCCGGCATCAGCTCGCGCGGCACCCACAGCCCGGCGAAGAACATCATCGGGAAGAACAGGAACGTGCCGATCGCGTTGGCGGTCTTGCCGGTCGGGGCGAGAGCCGACAGCAGCAGACCGAGCGAGAACGCTCCGGCGCAGTTCAGCAGCACCGCGAGCAGGAACAGCGCCGGGTTCGCCGGGAACGGCACGTCGAAGGCGACGATCGCGACCGTATAGACCAGCACCATCGAGAGCAGCATGGTGAGCAGGTTCATCACCAACTGGGCGGCGAGCAGCGCGGCCGGCGGCGCCGGGGTGGTGGCGAGCCGGCGCAGGATCCCCCGCTCCCGATAGGTCGCCAGCACCGACGGCAGGCCCTGCAGCCCGACGATGCCGATCGCCAGGCCGAGCGCGAGGCCGGCGTAGAGGTCGATCACCCGCAGCCCGCCCAGCTCCGGCGGGGCCTCTTTCATGTCGGGCACGTTGCCCAGGATCGTGACCAGCAGGACCGGGAAGAGCAGCGTGAAGAAGGCGTAGACCGGTTCGCGCAGGGTGAGCCGGATCTCGGTCAGCGTCAATTTGGCGAAGACGGACATGTCGCTCACTCCCGGCCGGTCAGGTGGACGAAGGCGTCGTCGAGGGTGGACTGTTCCAGGGTCAGTTCGGCGGCGGTGATGCCGTTACGGGCCAGCACCGAGACGACCGCGTGCAGCAGGTCGCCGCTGCCGGTGACCTCGATCCGGTTGCCCTGCCGGTGCACCGCACGGACCTCGGGCAGCACGGTGAGCAGCTCGTCCTCGATCGGGACCGACGGCCGGAAACGGATCTTCTGCTGGTCGCCGGCCCGCTGGATCAGCCCGGCCGGGGTGTCCAGGGCGGCGACCGCTCCGTGATCGATGACCACGATCCGGTCGCAGAGGCGCTCGGCCTCCTCCATGAAGTGGGTGACCAGGATCAGCGTGACACCGCGGTCGCGGATGCCGGAGATCAGGTCCCAGGTGTCCCGGCGGGCCTGCGGGTCCAGCCCGGTGGTCAGCTCGTCCAGGATCGCGATCTCCGGGTTGCCGATCAGCGCGAGCGCGATCGACAGGCGCTGCTTCTGGCCGCCGGACAGCTTGCCGAACCGGGACTTCAGCTTGGCGGTCAGGCCCAGGTCGGCGGCGAGTTCACGCCAGTCGGCCGGATCCGGGTAGAACGAGCTGTACAGCTCCAGCGCCTCCCGGACGGTGATCTTGTCCTGGAGTTCGCTCTCCTGCAGCTGCACGCCGATCCGGGTGCGCAGCCGCGGGTCGGCGGCCGGCATCCCGAGCACCGTGATCCGGCCCGCGTCGGGAGTGCGCAGACCGGCGACACATTCCACGGTGGTGGTCTTGCCGGCGCCGTTCGGGCCGAGGATCCCGAAGATCTCGCCCGGTTCGACATTGAAGGAGACATCCCGTACGGCGACGGTCTCGCCGTACCGTTTGGCCAGTTTCTCGACCTCGATGACTGTCATGCATCGAGCGTCGCCCGACGGCGGGGGTGCCCGAATCGAACAGCGGGCGGTGCCTGCCATCCACCGATCGGTGGATGGCCGCCTACACCGCCTCTTCGGCCAGGTCCGCTGTCACCGGGGTCCGGCGCAGGCTCGCGTAGACCGAGCCGACCTGCGCGGCCACCCGCTTCCACGAGTACGCCTGCCGGGCCCGGTCCATCGCCGCGGTGGCGTACGTGAACCGCCGCACCTTGTCGTTGATCAGCCGGCGCAACGCCCCGCCGAGCGCCCGCGGATCCCGGGCCGGGACCAGGTCACCGGTCAGGCCGTCGACCACGGTCTCGGTGAGGGTGCCCTCGGCGGCCCCGATGATCGGCACACCGCAGGCCATCGCCTCCAGCGCCGCCTGCTCCTCCCACGGCGACCCGATCAGCACGTCCGCGGAGCGGTACCAGCTCGGCAGGTCCCGTTCCGACACCGCGCCGACCAGCCGGAACCGGTCGGCCACCTGGAACTGCTCGGCCATCGACCGCAGCAGACGGGCGCCCGGGTCGGCCGGCAGCTGCTCCGGCGGCGGGCCACCGACCACCACCACCTCGGCGTTCGGCACGTACCGCATGGCCTGCACGACGTCCCCGAAACCCTTGCGCTCGACCAGCCGGCCCACCGACAGGATCCGTGGGCGCTCCGGGTCACGCTGGACCGCCGGGCCCTCCGGGGTGAACAGCTCGCTGTCGACACCCGACGGGACCACCGTCAGGTTCGCCCGCGGCACCCCGATCCGCACCAGGTCCCGGAACTCGTCCTGATTGCGCGCCACCACCCGGTCCACGGCACGGCCCAGGGCCCGCTCGTACTCGGCCCGGCTCGGGCCCTGACCGATCGGCTCGCGATGGTTCTCGCCCAGCTCGTGGAAGGACTGCACGACCGGCACGCCGACCCGCTTGGCGGCGGTCACCGCGGCCAGGCCGCTGGTCCAGTAGTGGGCGTGCGCGACGTCCGGCATCCAGCCGTTGCGCCAGCGCTCGCCGAGGAGACGGGCGAACTCGCCCATGTACGGCAGCAGCAGGTCGGACGGGATCGGGCGGGCCGGGCCCGCGGTCAGATGGATCACGTGCACGCCGCTCGAGGTGATCACCACCTCGGCCACGTCCGGATCCTCGCGGCGGGTGTAGACGTGCACATCGTTCCCGAGGTCGGCCAGCGCGTCCGACAGGTCGGCCACGTGCACATGCCGACCGCCGGCACCGAGCGGACTGGCGTGCTCGGAGATCATCGCAATACGCACGGGGTCTCCTTCGGCGAGCCTGGGGTGGGGTACGCGCCGACCAATGCCCGACAGCCCGAACCGTAAACATGGATGCTTGATTGCCGGCCGCCTGAGCAGGGTAAACCGGTGTTCGTGGCTATCGTGTCGAGAACCGTCCAGGCTCCACCCGACCGGGTCTTCGCCGTCCTGGCCGACGGCTGGACCTACAGCGACTGGGTCGTCGGGACCGTGCACATCCGCGACGTCGACGAGGCGTGGCCCGCTCCCGGCTCGCGTCTGCACCACAAGGCCGGGCCGTGGCCGCTGTCGCTGCACGACTCGTCGACGGTGCTCGCCTGCGAGCCCGGCCGGGAGCTGCACCTGAAGGCGGGTCTGTGGCCGCTCGGCGCGGCCGAGGTGCGGATCCGGCTGCTACCGGTGGACGAGGGCGCCGCCACCCGGGTGGAGATGCGCGAGGACTTCACCGACGGGCCGCTGCTCTGGGCCCGCAACAAGCTCAACGACCTGGTTCTGCACCGGCGCAACGTGGAGAGCCTGCGCCGGCTGGCCGACGTCGCTCAGCGGTAGATCGCCCGGTGTGCGCCGGCGACGGCGGCGCGGTACAGCCCGCCGGTCAGTCCGCGGTCGCGGGCCAGGGCCGCGCGGGCCGCGTTCGCGCCCGGCACCCCGTGCACCCCCGGGCCCGGATGTGACGACGCGCCGCCCTGGTAGAGCCGGTCGATCGGGGTGTCCGCCCGGCCCAGCCCCGGGATCGGGCGCAGGAACAACTGCTGGAACACCGCCGACGTGCCCGCCCCCAGCGCGCCGCCGACCAGCGACGGGTTCTCCCGCTCCAGGTCGGCCGGGGAGTACACGTGCCGGGCCTCGACCAGCGACCGGAACCCGGGCGCGCTCCGCTCCACCACCGACTCCATCCGCTCCACGTGCGCGGCGATCTCGTCGGCCGGCCACGACTGCCGGTGCGGCAGATGGGTGTACGCCCACATCGACTCGGTCCCGGCCGGTGACCGGGACGGATCAGCCGTGGTCATCTGGCCGAGCAGCAGGAACGGGTCCTCGGGCAGCTCGTCGGAGGACAGGGCGCCGGCGTACCGGGTCAGGCCGTTCAGGTCGGCGCCCAGGTGCACCGTGCCGGAGCCGGCGACCTCCGGGTTGGCCCACGGCACCTGGCCGCGCACCGCCCAGTCCACCTTGACCGTCGCGCCGTCCCACCGGAAGTGGGCCAGATCCTCGGCCATCCGGGGCGGGAGCCAGCGCTCACCGACCAGGTTCAGGAAGAGCGTCGGCGCCGGGACGTCGGCGATCACCGCGCGGCGGGCCCGCCGGTCCCGGCCGTCAGCCGTGCGCACCCCGACCGCCCGGCCGCGGGCCACCAGCACCCGGGACACCGGCGTGCCGTAGACGATCTCGCCGGTGAACCGGCGCACCAGCGCGGCCGTCAGCTCGCCCGCTCCCCCGGCCGGCACCGGCCAGCCCACCTGCTGGCCGAGCATCGCCAGCAGCCAGCCGAAGACACCGCCGCCGGCCTCCTGCGGGGTCAGGTCGGTGTGCAGGGCGCAGCCGGCCAGCGCCAGCCGGGCCCCCTCGCCGTCGAACAGCTCACGGCCCAGCTGGGACACCGGCAGCAGCAGGCGGCGAGCCATCCGCAGGGCGTCGGCGGTACCCAGCCGGCCCAGCAGCCCGAGTCCGGAACGGATCGGCGGGAACGGTGTGAACAACACGTCCAGCAGGCGGTCCGAGATGCCACGCCATTCCGCGTACGCGTCGGTCCAGCGCTGTCCGTCGCCCGGGGCGAACCGCTCCATCGACTCCGCGGTCCGGTGCACGTCGCGGCTGACCGTGGCGGCCCGGCCGTCCGGGAGCAGGTGGCTGAACACGTCGGGCGCGTGGGTCCAGCGCACGTCCAGGTCGAGGGCGCGCAGCACCGGGGAGGCGTACCCCAGCGGGTGGAAGGCGCTGAACAGATCGGACAGGTAGCCGGGCGCGGTGATCTCCCCGGACCGGACCGCGCCGCCGGGGTGAGCGGTCGCCTCGATCACCTGCACGGTCCAGCCGGCGTCGGCGAGCAGGTTCGCGGCAACGAGGCCGTTGTGTCCGGCACCGATCACGATCGCGTCAACGGTCTCCACCCCGGCGAGTTTAGGCCGCACCTCGCCGGGCACCACTTTCAGTGGGCTTTTCCGTTTGTGCACGACAGAACTTCAAGGGAGACAACTCGTGAGTACGGTTACCGAATTCGTCGACGTCAACGTCCCTGTTCGCGCCGCGTACAACCAGTGGACGCAGTTCGAGGAGTTCCCCCAGTTCATGGAGGGGGTCAGCGAGATCCGTCAGCTCGACGACACCCGTACGCACTGGAAGACCGAGATCGCCGGGGTGAAGCGCGAGTTCGACGCCGAGATCACCGAGCAGCTGCCCGACGAGCGGGTGGCGTGGCACGCGACCGGCGGCGAGAAGCAGGCCGGTGTGGTCACCTTCCACCGGCTCGACGACGACCACACCCGGGTCACCGTCCAGATGGACTTCGACCCGCAGGGCTTCGTGGAGAACGCCGGTGACAAGCTCGGCGTCATCGACCGCCGGGTCAAGGGTGACCTGCACCGGTTCAAGGAGTTCATCGAGAGCCGCGGCGGGGTCGAGACCGGCTCGTGGCGCGGCCAGGTGGACCGGCCCGGGATCTGATCAGCTCTTCGGACTTTTGACGGGACGGCCGCCTTCGGGCGGCCGTTCCGCTTTCCTCCTGATGATCAGCTCGCCGACGCCGCCCTCCGCCCGGATCCGGTAGCGGTCGTGCGACCAGGTGAAGGCCGGTTCACGCAGAACCGTTCCGGCGGCGGTGCCGTTGTTGGCGGTCCACGGGGTGTCCACCGAACCGGCGCCGGCGTCGAATCTGATCCGGAACGGCGCGCCGTTACGGACCGACAGCACCGCCGTGCCGACACCGCCGGTGAACACCAGCGGCACCGTGCCGTCCGGCTCCGGCAGCCAGACCCGGGACAGACCGGCCGAACCGAGGATGATCCGGCGTACCCGGCCGTCCCTGAGGTTGATCTGTTGCTCCCCCGCCCCCGCGGGCAGCCGGATGTCCCAGCGGACGTCCTGGTTGAGCACGATCCGCACCTCGTCCAGGCCGACGTCGCCGGTCGCCCGCAGCCGCACCACCACCCGGCCGCCGTCCCGGGACACCACCGGCGCGACACCCGCGTCCGGGGCGGTGCTGATCCGGTAGAGCAGGTCCGGCAGAGCCGCGAACCGCACACGCACCAGACTTGCGGCATCACCGAGCGTGAGCCATGCGCCGGTACGATCCAGTAACGGCCCCGCCATCACCCGCTCCATCGGAGCGGGCGTATCGGGCGGATCGGGCATGACGAATCGTGGTCGCTCATCCGGCACGGACGTCGTCTCGAGAGCCGCCAGACCGCCCACTGCCAGCACTGTCAGACCGGTGATCACGGCGAGGGAACGACTGAGGCGTACGTCGGGGGGCACCATCGGACAACTGAGAATCGGCCGAACGGGTGACGGCGAACCGGCCATATCGAGCCAGAATGTCCGAGTGCGTTCTCTAGGTTTCCTCTCCGAGCGTCAGCGCCAGTTCGCCTGGGTGGGCTTTCTGCTCGCCGCCTTCCAGGCGCCCCTCGCGGCGAAGCTGGTCGACGACGCGTCCTGGTTCTTCGCCGTGGTAGTGGCCGGACTGGTCGCCACGGTCATCATCGCGGACGACGCGCAGCGTCGCAGGCCCGAAACGGCCGACTACGCGGAGTGATTCCGGCGGCGCTTGAGCATCGCCTCGTACAGGTGCCGGCGACCACCCGCGTGGTGGTCCCGGGCCTGCCCCTCCACGTCCCGGAAAGCGGCGTAGTAGCCGTCGTCGAACTCCTCGACGATCTGGAACGTCCAGTGCCCCGGGATGACGTCGCGCCCGATCAGCTCCCGCTGGATGCGCTCCGCGGTGGCGGTGTGCCCCGCCTGCATGAACAGCGAGACCGCCTCGTCCAGGGCGAAGTCCGCTTTCCCCACCAGCTGATGCGCGCTGTACAGGTGCCCGCGCACCCGTTCCACCGTTTCCAGCGCCTCGCTGAGCTTGCCCAGCGCTTCCGTGGTCACGTCGTCCGGTTCGTTCACGCCCCCTGTTTTCCCCACGGCCGCGACTTCAACCAGCCTGCAACGCGAGGGGAACCGTCGGTCACCCCGGGCTCCCTAACGTTTCTCCACATGAATGGTCTGTTCAGCAACGCCGCCGCCCGTGCCGCCCAGCGCTCCGCCAACAACTCCCTCGCCGACCTGACCGCCGCCGTCGGCGTCACCGGCCTCACCGCCGCCGCCGAGAACCCCGGCCTGATGTCGGTCATCGACCAGCACGCCGCCGGCGTCCGCGACAGCCTCAACGCCGACACCCGCCCGCTGACCGCGATCCTGCTGGCCGCCTACGCCGAGGGCGTCCGCGACGCGGCCCTGCAGCACGGCTGGACGGCCCCGCCCGGCGACATCGACTGGAACGACAACGACTGGGTCCTGCGCCGCCTGCTCGCGGTCTGCGTGCTGGCCCAGACCCTGCCCACCACCCGCTGAGCCCACTGCACCCGCTGCACCCACGCTGACCGGACCCTCGGGGCCGGCGCCGGAGACCTCTCCGGCGCCGGCCCTCCGTCTTTCCACCCGCCCTTGTCACTTACTTTTGTCACCCACTCTTGTCACCCGTCCTTGTCGCCCGCCCTTGTCGCCCGTTCTTTTCACCTGCTCTTTTCACCCGTTCTTGGGCCGCTCGACGGTGCGTTCGTCGGCGCGCTCGTCTGCCCGCTCGCCCGGCCGCTCGTCGGCGCGCTCGCCCGGCTGGTCTCCCGACCTCACCTCCGGCCGATCTCCCGCTCGCTCTTTCCGTCGCTCTCCCGGTCGCGCCTCCGGCCCGACGACCACCGTGGTGTCCTGCCCGGTGCCGTAGACGACGGTCGTTTCGTCGCTCTGCGCGCTCCCGCGATTGCCACTCGCCCCTTGGCCTTCTTTCCCCCGATCGCCTTCCCCTCGGCCGCTTTTCCCTTGGCCGCCTATCCCTTGCTCTCCGGTTCCTTGCTCTCCGGTTCCTCGGTCACCGGTTCCTCGGTCGCTGGTTCCTTGCTCTCCGGTTCCTCGGTCACCGCCAAGGAACCTGGTGGGCTCCTCCTCGACCTTGCCGAGCGGCTCGCCGAGCAGAAGGTTCGGCACGGTCGGATCCTCGTCGGGAGCGGGCGCCGTGGGCGGCCGCACTCCCGGAGTGAGGACCGCGGTCCCGGCCAGATTGATCACCTGGGTCCGGTCCTCCTCCGGTTCCGGAACCCGGCGCGCTTCCTTGGCCCACCGTGCCTCCCAGTCCTCGGTGACCGGCGCGGCCTCCGCAACCGGCGCCTTCCGTTCCGACACCGGGTCGCTCCGGTCCGGCCCCGGGTCGCTCCGGCCCGGATCCGGCGCCTCACGTTCCGGCACCGGGGCCCTCCGCTCCCGCATGGGCACGGTCAGGCGTTCCGACCCACTCCGCTCCACGCCCGCCTCGCCAGCAAAAGCTCCGACGGCGGAAAGTTCGACGGCGGAAAGTTCGACGGCGGAAGGTCCAGCGGCGGATTCCTGGGCCCAGGCCCCCTCTCGGGCGGCGGACTCCGCCTGGGTGCGGGCTTCCTCCAAGACAACTGCGGACTCCGCGTGAGCCCGGGCCTCCTCCCGGACAGCGGCGGACTCCGCGTGAGCCCGGGCCTCCTCCCGCACGGCGGCGGATTGCGCGTGGGTGCGGGCCTGCTCCCGGATGGTGGCCGATTCGGTGGCGGCCCGGTCGAGCCATCCCTCCCAGCGCCGCTGCATGGGCCGGATCAGGCCGCCGCCGACACCGACGACGATCACTCCGGCGACGGTGGCGAGGATCGCGATCAGCAGGGGCCGGGTGACCGAGGTGGCGACGCCGATCTGGTCCAGTCCGGCGATCACGCCGAGGGTGACGATGACGCCGGCGGCCGCCCGGGCGAGGACCCGCGCGTACCCGAGGCCACCGAGCACGGCCACGATCAGGTCGTGGGCGGCTCCGGCGGCCGCGGCGGTGACGACCACGATCACGATCGCCACGAAGAGCCGCGGCAGCCAGGCGATGATCGCGTCGAGCAGGTCACTGGCCGGGTTCGGCCCCCACAGCCCGAAGGCGAGTTGCAGACTGATCAGCAGCACCGCGAGGAACACGAGCCGCGCACAGACGTCGGTGGCGCCGGGCACTCCGGGCCCGAGCACCCGGCCGCGCTGGACGGCCTTGTCGAACCCGAGGCGGCGCAGCGCCTTGGCGGTGACCGTCCGGGCCAGGCGGGCCAGCAGATATCCGGCGACGAGGATCACCAGGAACGCGCACGCCGATGGCAGGAACAGCACCACCGACCGCCACATGTCGTCCAGGCCGGTCATCCGTCCTCCTGAATCCGCAGAGTGACCCGGGGATTACAGTCTCACCCACCCGCCGATGTGACGGGTGGGAAAGGCGAGGCAGCGGAAAACGACGAAAAGCGCGATCAGCCGCAGGAGCGGCCGTCGATGGTGCATCCGCCGGGCGTCTCGGAGGGAACCGGGTCGACGGCGAAGGAGAAGGCGACCAGCCCGGCGGCCGGCACCCGGGTTCCGGACGGGCGGAAGGTCACGCTGGTCCCGGACTGCACGACGGTGACGTCGCCGCTGGTCACGGTGACGGTCTCGCCGCCGGGGACGGTCAGGCCGACGGTCCAGTCGGTGGCGTCGGCGTCGCCCGTATTGATCACCTGGATCGCGCCGGCGCCGTCCTCGTACCCGAAGGAGGCGCTCAATACCGGCTTTCCGGTGGTGACGGGCCCGGACGTGGGGGTCCGGACCGGGCCGCGCGACTGACGGCCGGCGGGCAGGGTGACGCCCCGGGAGGGGGTGCTGCTGACAAACGGCGAGCCCGAGGGCGAGGCCGAGGCCGAGGGTGATGTCGAACGTGAAGTCGAAGGCGACACCGAGACGGACGGCGTGGGCGACGGCGCGGCGTCCTCGGTGGAGGTCGGCTCGACGACGACCGAGGTTGCCGGGGCCGCTACGGTGACGCCGGCCACGGCCGGGCGGTCCGGTTCGCCGGTGCTGCCCCAGGCGACGGCCGCACCGCCGCCGAGCACGACGATTCCCATAATGCCGGCGGCCAGGCGCTCCCGGCGGGTGCGGAGAGCACGGCGCACGGTCCGCGCGGGCGGCACGGAATGCCGCGGCACAGCGTCCCGGAACGACTCCGGATCAAAAGCGGAGGACCCGGGATCAACCGATTGCCGGTACGCGGGACGAGGCTCGTTCCCGACCGCGGCCATCGTCATGGTCTGTGCCGACTCGTTCCACGCGGCGAGGGCGTCGTACCGGCGATCCATCAGGTCCGGTTCGTTGCCGTGGGTGTGTTCGCCGGGCTGCCGTGCGGGCAGCGGCCCCGGCCCGTACTCCGGGTGACCGGGCTCGTCGCTCGTCCGACCCCATCCGGCGTCGGCACCGGGCTGGTACGGCTCACCCTTCTGGTGCTGTTCTGCGGCGTCAGGGCGCACACCGCGCGGTGGTTCGGTCACGCCGCGACTATAGGTGAACGATCGTTCCAGCCCAAGGTCAGATTCGTCTCATCCGCTCACACAGGGTGACCCGGAGCGCGGGCATGGTGGCATGATCGAGTACCGCGATACCGGTGAACGGTCGGTAACCGGACGGACGGCCGGTGGGGCATCGTACAAACGGCCCACACGGGATAGGCTTTCCGCATGGTCGGCACGGTAGGATCCGGAGCGGCGGGGTTCGGATTGGATGGTCTCCACCCGGCGCCGCTCAGCGCGGTGCCCGTGCAGACGTCCGGCGCGCCGCACACCGGGCTCGGGTGCGCGGCCCTGGTGCACGCCTTCGACTGGTCGGCCACCTCACTCGGCCCGATCATCCGGTGGGATCCGGCGGTGCGGGCCGCGGTCGAGCTGGTGCTGGCCTCCCCGGTGCCGATGCTGCTGACCGTCGGCGACGACTTCACGGTGATCTACAACGACGCCTATGCCGAGGTTCTCGACACGTTGCACCCGTCGGCGCTGGGCCGGCCGGCCGCGCGGGCGTTCGGCGACGCGTGGGAGCAGCCGGGCCTGGGCGACGTGATCCAGCAGGTGCACCGCAGCAGCCGGGCGATCCTGGAGCCGGAGAGTCAGGTGCCGTTCGCGCCGGGGCACCCGGAGGCCGCCTTCTACACCCGCGGCCACTCGGTGATCCGCACGTCGCGGGGCGAGGTGGCCGGGGTGCTGACGGTCGCCGCCGAGACCACCCACGTGGTCCACCGGCTGCAGAGTCTCGGCGAGCTGACCGCCCGGCTGGCCGCCACGCTGACGATCGACGACGTCACGCGTGTCGTCCTGGCGTACGCGATGGCGTCCTTCGATCTTGATCACTGCGTCCTGGCCGTCGACGACGGCCTGGCCTATCGCTATGTGCGCCGCATCCGCGGCGAGATGCTCGACGAGGCCGACGAGCGGCTGCCCCCGGTGTGGCGGCGGGTCGGCGCGGATCCGGCGGCGCCCGCGGTGGCGGCGGCCGAGACCGGTCTGGCGACGTTCGTGTCGGACGGCGAGCCGCTGCGCGAGGTGGCGTCCGACCGGCACGAGACGCTGGTCCGGTCGCTGGCCGCGCTGCCGTTGCGCACCCCGTCGGTGCGGGGCGCGCTGACCGTCGGGTTCCGCCGGGCCCATGTCTGGCTGCCCGCCGAGCGCGCCCTGCTGAAAGCGGCTGCCGAGCTGGTCGCGCAGGCCGCCGAGCGGGCCCGGCAGTTCGAGGCCCAGCACGGCACGGCCCAGTTGCTGCAGCGCAGCATGCTCCCCGAGCACCTGCCCGAGCTGGACACCTTCCGCATCGCGGCGCGTTACGACGTGGGTGTCGACGGCAACGCGGCGGGCGGCGACTTCTACGACGCGTTCCACCTGGCCGACGGCCGGCTGGCGATGGTTCTCGGCGACGTGGCCGGGCACGACGTGCGGGCCGCCGCGGTGATGGGGCAGGTCCGGGCCGCGCTGCGGGCGATGGCGCTGACCGATCCGGCGCCGCCGAGTGTGCTGGCCGGGCTGGACCGGCTGGTCGGTTCGCTGGGCGCCGAGTCCCGTAACGAGGAGATCTTCGTGACCGTCGTCTACGGGGTCCTCGACCCGTCGGACGGCACGGTCACCCTGGCCAGCGCCGGGCATCCGCCGCCGGTGCTGCGCCGGGCCGGGCACGGTGGCGAGCCGGCCACCGCCGAGCTGGTGAAGGTGCCGCCCGGCGCCCCACTCGGGTTGGGTGGGCGCTGGCAGACCGGCACTCTGCGGCTGGAGCGCGGCGACACCATCCTGATGTTCAGCGACGGGGTGGTCGAGCGGCGTGGCCGGGCCCTCAACGAGGGGCTGGACGCGCTGGTGGCCGCCGCGGCCGCGTCGCCGAGCGGCGATCCGCGCAACATGTGCTCGCTGGCCACCGCCGCGGTGGCCGGCACCACCGACGACGACGTGGCGGTCCTCGCGGTGGAGCACGCGATGGCGATGAGCCGGTCGGCGACCATGCAGGTGGCGGCCGAGCCGACCGGTCCGAGCCGGGTGCGGCAGTGGATGTCCGCGCGGCTGCGCGAGTGGAACGTGCCGGAGCCGGTGATCGGCTCGGCGATCCTGTGCACCAGCGAGCTGACCACCAACGCCCTGCTGCACGCCGGCACCCCGGCCCAGGTGCACATCGATCTGAACGGGGAGCGGCTGCTGGTGTCGGTCGCCGACACCGGCACCCGGGGCAGTGTGATCCGGGCCCGCGCCGACGCCCTGGCCAGCCGGGGCCGTGGTCTGGGCCTGATCGAGGATCTCAGCGACTCGTGGGGCACCGACCCGACGGTGCGCGGATCGACCGTGTGGTTCGAGATGCTCTTGGCGGGTAAACCGCCCGCATGATTCTGGCGGGCGTCACGGTCTCCGATGCGTTGTTCGCTCTCTTCGGAGCCGGGGCCCTGCTCGCGGGCATTCTGCCGCGCGTCCTGGAGCGCCGTCCGCTGTCGATGCCGATGACGTTCCTGGGGCTGGGGCTGCTGCTGTTCGGGTTGCCGCTGGGCCTGCCCGAGGCTGATCCGCTGGCCCATCCGGAGCTGACCGAGCATCTCACCGAGATCTGCGTGATCGTCGCGCTGATGGGCGCCGGGCTGAAGATCGACAGGCCGTTCGGCAGGCGCCGCTGGGCGTCGACCGGGCGGCTGCTGATCGTGGCGATGCCGGTGACGATCGCGGCGACGGCGCTGCTCGGCTGGTGGTGGGCGGGGCTGGTACCGGCGTCGGCGCTGCTGCTGGGCGCGGCGATGGCCCCGACCGACCCGGTGCTGGCCTCGGACGTGCAGGTGGGCGAGCCGACCGACGAGGAGGATTCCGAGGACGAGGTGCGGTTCGCGCTCACCTCGGAGGCGGGGCTCAACGACGGGCTGGCGTTCCCGTTCGTCTATGCGGCGATCGCGATCGCGTTGCACGGGCTCGATCCGGCCGGCTGGTTCTCCGACTGGGTGCTCGTCGACGTCCTCTACAAAGGCGTGGTCGGGCTGGCCGGTGGCGCGCTGGTCGGCCGGCTGCTCGGGCGGCTCTTCTTCCGCGCGCGGCGCGACTCGTTGCGGTTGGCCCGGCACTCCGAGGGGTTCCAGGCCCTGGCCGCGACCTTCCTGGCGTACGGGCTGGTGGAGGTGGTCGGCGGCTACGGTTTCATCGCGGTGTTCGTGGCGGCGCGGGCGATCCGGGCGGCCGAGCGGTCCCACGAGTACCACCAGGTGCTGCACGATTTCGCCGAGCAGATCGAGCGGCTGATGACCGTTCTGCTGCTGCTCCTGCTCGGTGGCGCGGTGGTCGGCGGGCTGCTGGCGCCGCTCACCTGGCAGGCCGCTCTGGCCGGGCTCGCCCTGGTCTTCGTGATCCGTCCACTATCTGCTTTCGCCGCTTTGCGCGGTGCGCCCGGACGCACCTCGGAACACTGGGTGATCGCTACGTTCGGTATCCGTGGCGTCGGCACGTTTTATTACTTAGCGTACGCAGTTACGCACGCTGATTTCCCGAACGCCGATCTCCTGTGGGCCACCGCGGCATTCGTCGTCGTCGTGTCCGTGGTGCTGCACGGAGTAGCCGCGACTCCGGTGATGCGTAACCTGGATCACTCGGCTGCTCACCAAGAGTAAGTTAATACTGCTCTAAACCGGACAATGAACCGGCTGGTGGTGACGAAGCGTTATCAGTGCCGTAGAGTATGAAGGCAACTGGGGATGTCCACCATGGAGCGGCACATGCGGATCAGAGGCTATGCACCACTGACACCTTGCTGGGTGGAACTGGCGAGTGCGGACCCCGCACGCGCGGCACAGTTCTACGGAGAGTTGTTCGGCTGGGAGTCGGCGGGTGATCGGTTCAAGCTCGGGGGGCGTGCCGTCGCCGGCCTCACCCGCAGCCAGTACGACCGGCCCGACGGCTGGCTGACACACCTGAGCACACCCGACCTCGAGGAGACGCTCGAGCAGGTCGCCCTCTCCGGCGGGCACTGCCTGAGCCACCCGGCGGAGGCGCACGGCGGACGGCGCGCGATCGTCGCCGACCCGAACGGCGCCATCATCGGCCTCTGGCAGGGGTACGACTTCGCCGGCGCACAGGCCGGCAACGAGCCCGGCACCATGTCCTGGCCGGAACTCATCACCGACGACCCGGACAGCGCGGCCCGTTTCTACGGCTCCGCGTTCGGCTGGCTGCTGCAGCACGAGTTCGGCGCGGGCGAGTGGCTGAACCACGCGCACGACGCCATCGCCGGTCTGGCGCCCGGATTCCGGGGCGCCTGGTGGCGTGCCGCGTTCCAGGTGGAGGACATCCAGGCCACCGCCGACCACTGCGAACGCATGGGTGGCGCGGTGATCCTGGAACCGTCCGAGGCCGGCCTGACGGCTCTGGCCGAGTTGCGTGACCCGTTCGGCGCCCGTTTCACGATCGCCGCGCCGGTCCACCACCCGGTGGAGCTGACCGTCTCGCTGGGCAGCCTGCCCGCCTGGGACTGACCCGCTCCACAGCACCGACAAGTACATACGCGGAAGAGGCCGACCCTCCGGGGCCGGCCTCTCCGCGTTTCCAGCCGCACTCCGAATCCCCGGAGGGCGACGGCCCGGAAAAGTGCTCCGAGAGGCGACGGACCGGAAGGGTCTGCTTCGGGAGATGGCGGCCCGGCCGGGTCTCCTTCGAGAGGCGGAAGCCCGGTTCGAATTCCCGGCGGCGCGGTCCGGATTCCCAGCGGCGGTGCGGTCCGGATTCCCAGCGGCGGC
>NZ_BOMG01000028.1 GCF_016862075.1 Actinoplanes couchii
GCGGTCCGGATTCACCGCGGCGGCACGGTCCGGATTCACCGCGGCGGCGCGGTTCGGATTCCTCCGGACGGTGACCGTCCGGGTGGCATGGAACGCGTTGACCAGGGGTATCGGCACAGATGTTCGAACTCCGCACGGGAAGGACGCCGTCATGGCCGACAAGACGAGCACCACCACCGCCGCCGCCGGCAAGCCGGATTCGGATTCCGGCGACGCGAGCACCGGCAACACGATCAAGGACCCGGCCGACTGGACCACCGGGGACCAGCCGGCGACCGGGGCCCAGGAGTCCTACCTGCACACGCTGGCGAGCGAGGCGCACGAGGAGGTCCCCGACGGCCTGACGAAGGCGGACGCCTCCCGCAAGATCGACGAACTGCAGGAGAAGACCGGCCGGGGCGCCTGACCGTACGCCGCCCGCACCCGGACCCACCACGGAACTCGTGGTGGGTCCGGGTTTTGTGCTCGAGGGGCCCCTCGTCGAAGCGGACGGGCCGATCGTCGCCGCGGTCCGGGAGACGGTTGCCCAGTATTCCCAGCCGGAGGTGGCCGTTCGCCCTCTTCGTCAACTCGGGTTGACAAGACCTCGAGTGTCAACGTAAGTTGACGGCATGAGTGAGGCTACCGAGCTTGCGGCGGCCGCCGGCAGCACCGATCCACGGGTCGGGCTCCGGGCGGTGGTGGCGTTGCGGCGACTGCTGGAGGGCCTGGAGCAACTTCAGGTCGCCAACGCCCGGGCCAGGGGATGGTCCTGGCAGGAGATCGCCGACGCCCTCGATGTGACCCGACAGGGTGTGCACAAGAAGCACGCCCGTCTGATGCCGATGCCGGACCCGAGGAAGGACTGACGATGTTCGAGCGATTCACCAAGGCCGCCCGCGACACCGTGATCGGCGCCCAGCAACAGGCGGCGGCGCTGGGCCACGACTACATCGGCACCGAGCACACCCTGCTGGCGCTGGTCGCCGGCACCGACGCGACGATTCGGGACGCGCTGCGCGGTGCGGCCGGCGAGGTCGACGAGGAATATGTCCGGGCCGCGATCGTCAGGCACGTCGGCGATCGCAGCGGGACCGCGTCGGTCGCCGACCGGGACGCCGAGGACGCCGCCGTTCTCAAGTCGATCGGCATCGACCTGGACGCGGTGCGGGCCGCCATCGAGGAGAATTTCGGGGCCGGCGCGCTCCGTCTCCCCCGGCCGCCGGCGAAGAAGAAGGGGATCTTCGGACGGTTCACCGCCGGGACCGGTCACCGGCCGTTCACGGCACGGAACAAGAAGGTGCTCGAGCTGGCGTTGCGTGAGGCGCTCCGGCTCAAGCACAACTACATCGCGCCGGAGCACATCATGCTGGGCATCCTGCGCGAGGGCCAGGGCCTGGCGATGCTGATCCTGGCCGAACGGGGTGTCGACTTCGACACCGTCCGCGAACGGCTCACCGAGTCACTGAACACGCCGGCGGCCTGAACACACCCCGGCCACCTGAGCCCACCAGCCACCTGGGCCTGTCGGCTGCCTAAGCCTGTCGGCTGCCTGAGCCGCGGACTGCGGGCCGCGGGTCGCCTCAACCTGCCAGCTGCCTGAACCTGCCAGCTGCCTGAGCCGCAGGCTGTTTGAACTTGCCGGCTGCCTGAGCCTGCCAGCTGTCTGAGCTGCGGGCTGTCTGAGCCGCGGGCTGCCTGAGCCGCGGGCTGCCTGAGCCGCGGGCTGCCTGAGCCGCGGGCTGCCTGAGCCGCGGGCTGTCTGAGCCGCGGGCTGTCTGAACCTCGACCACCGCTATCGGCCCGGCGGACGCGGGGCGGTCTGTAGTTCCGCCCGCCTCGCGTCGTCGGGGCAGAGCCTTGCAGTGGCGTACAAAATAGGGGTTAAAGGCGCATTCTCATCGCCGGGTCGGACGTGCGGGCGAACCCCAGCGAGGTGTAAAGGGGTTCGCCGTCGGGGGACGCGCGCAGGTCGGCGACCGGGACGCCCCGGGTGCGGAACCACTCCAGCAGTGCTTCCACACAGGCGCGGGAGTAACCCCGGCGGCGCATATCAGGATCGGTCACCACGCTGAAGATGTAGCCGACCCGGCCGCCGGGGTTGCCGGGGCCGCCAAGGCGTTCCTCGATGAGGCCGACCGCGGAGGCGGCCAGGCCGGAGCCGTCGGGGCGTTCGGCGACCGCGGCGGCCAGGACGGGCTCGGCGGCGGCGAGGCGGCGGATCAGGGACTCCCGGGCCGGCTCGCGCCAGTCGTCGTCCCAGTCCGTCCTACTGACCGACCCCAGCATGATCCCGCGCAGTCGGACCAGTTCGTCGGCGTCGGCCGGAGTGGCCAGGCGAATCTTCACGGTCGCACCTTACGGCGCACACCAGACATCTCTCACCCGACTTTCCCACGGCCCGCACCCGACTTTCCCACGGCCCGCACCCGACCTTTCCGCGGCCCGCACCCGGCCTACCCACGGCTTCCACCCGGCCTACCTGCGGCCCGCGCCCGACTTTCCCACGCCTCGCACCCGGCCCACCCACGGCCCGCACGCCGACGTCCCGGGCCGGGTCGGGCAGGGCGAAACCGGCTCGAGCGGTCCATCCCCCGGCCCGCCCGCGGCTCATCCCCGGCCCCGCGGTTCTCATCCGGCCTTCCCACGGCTCCCGCCCAGCCTTCCCACGATTCGAACCCGACTTCCCACCGCTCACACCCGGCTCACACCCGGCCCGCCCTGGCTCGCGGCCCCCGCGGCCCCCGCGGCCCCCGCGGCCCCCGCGGCCCCCGCAGCTCCCGCGGCGCTTGCGGCGCTTGCGGCGCTTGCGGCGCTTGCGGCGCTTGCGGCGCTTGCGGCGCTTGCCCAGCCTTCCCGCGGCAGGCTTCTCGCGCCCAAAACTTCCCGTCGACACTTTTTTCAGATTTGAAGTTTCAGATTTTAAGGAGTATGTTCTGGGCATGGCCGAACCGCTGACCGGGACACAGCTCGCGCACTGGCGCAGCTTCATCGAGAGCTCGTGGGCCCTGCACACCCGCCTCGAGGACGAGCTGCGGGCCGCCACCGGGCTGAGCATGAATGATTACCACGTCCTGGTCGCGCTGGTCGACGCGCCCGACCGCCGGATCCGCATGGGCGAGCTGGCCAGCCGCCTGGTGCTGTCACCGAGCCGGATCACCTATCAGATCAACTCGATGATCAAACGCGGTCTGGTGCGCAAGGAGAGTTGTCCCGACGACGGGCGTGGCCAGGAGGCCGTGCTCACCGAGCTGGGCGTCTCGACGTTGCGCGACGCCGCCCCGGCCCATCTGGACACTGTTCGCAAAGCCTTCATCGATCACCTGGACGACGAGGAACTGGCCGTGATCGGTCGCGTCTTCGCCAAGATTAGGAGCGTGTGACATGCCTGCCATCACCGTCGACGACGTCCTCGTGCTGCCCCGTCTGCCGAAGCTGGATCTGTCCGCCGAGGTCCGCCCGGTCCGCCGGCTGACCACCGCGCCGCAGGGTTACGAGGGCGAGGGTTTCCCGGTCCGGCGCGCTTTCGCCGGCGTCCCGATGACCGAGTTGGATCCGTTCATCCACCTGGACCAGATGGGCGAGGTGGATTACGCGCCGGGCGAGCCGAAGGGCACCCCGTGGCACCCGCACCGCGGTTTCGAGACGGTCACCTACATGATCGACGGGATCATGGACCATCAGGATTCGCTGGGCAGCGGCGGTTCGATCCAGAACAGTGACACCCAGTGGATGACCGCCGGTTCCGGGATCCTGCACATCGAGACCCCGCCGGAGCACCTGGTGACCAGCGGCGGCCTGTTCCACGGCCTGCAGCTGTGGGTGAACCTGCCGCGGGCGTCGAAGATGATCGACCCGAAATATCAGGACATCCGTGGTTCGAAGGCGGCTCTGCTGACGACTCCGGACGGCGGCGCGCTGATCCGGGTGATCGCCGGCGAGGTCGCCGGGCACGCCGGGCCGGGGTCCACCTTCACCCCGATCAACCTCGCGCACGTCACGATGCAGCCCGGTTCGCGGCTGGATCTGCCGTGGCAGCCCGACTACAACGCGCTGGTCTACGCGCTGAGCGGCGAGGGCTGGGTGGGCTCCGATCTGCGGCCGTTCCACCTGGGCCAGCTGGCCACGCACGGCCCCGGTGACGCGATCCGGGTCGAGGCGAAGACCGAACTTGACCTGTTCATCATGGGTGGCCGGCCGATCCGGGAGCCGATCGCGCACTACGGCCCGTTCGTGATGAACACCCAGGAGGAGCTGAAGCAGGCCTTCGAGGACTTCCAGAAGGGCCGGCTCGGCGTCATCCCGGCCGGGCGCGTGCCGCACACCGACTGAGCGTGCATGACTACGCTGGGCGGCATGGACCGGATCCAGCGATTCGCTGACGTCGTGGTCCGGGCTGGCGTCAATGTCCAGCCCGGACAGGGAGTCATTCTGCGCACCGACACCGCGCACCTGGAGATCGCCCGCGCGGTGGTCGAGGCGGCCTACGCCGCGGGCGCCGCCTGGGTGGAGCCGCTCTGGACGGACGGGCCGATGCGCCGGTCCGCCGTGACGCACTCCAGCCTGGAGCAGTTGACCGCCACCCGCGGCTGGGCGCTGCAGCGGGTCCGGGAGTGGTCCGAGGAGGGCATCGCCGCGATCACCCTGCTCGGCGACCCGAACCCGCACGTGCTGGACGGCACCGATCCGGCGAAGGCGGCGTCGAACCGGACCGGGGAGACCCGGGCGATGCGCGAGGCGACGATGGGCCGGCTGCGGTGGACGGCGGTGGGCGCGCCCAATCCGGGCTGGGCCGAGCAGGTCTTCGGCGAGCCGGACACCGAGCGGCTGTGGGAGGCGGTGGCCACGGCGATGCGGCTGGACGCCGAGGACCCGGCGGCCGCCTGGCAGGAGCGTGCGGCGACGCTGGCCGGCCGCGCCTCGACGCTGGACGCGCTGGAGCTGACCTCGATCCGGTACCAGGGGCCGGGCACCGATCTGACGGTCGGCCTGATCCCCGGCTGCATCTGGACCGGTGGCGGCATGATCGACGCGGCCGGTGTCCCGTACCTGCCGAACATCCCCACCGAGGAGGTGTTCACCAGCCCCGACCGGCTGACCGCCGAGGGCACGCTCCGGGTGACGAAGCCCCTGGTGCTTAACGGTCAGCTGGTTCTCGGCCTGCGGCTGGTGCTGTCCGGTGGGCGGATCGTGGAGGTGTCGGCGGATTCCGGCGCCGACGCGGTGCGTGCTCAGCTGGACTCCGACCCGGGTGCGCGTTTCCTGGGTGAGGTCTCCCTGGTGGACCGGGACAGCCGGATCGCCCGGGCGGGCATCGTCTTCCACAACACGCTCTTCGACGAGAACGCCGGCTGTCACGTGGCCTGGGGGTCGAGTTTCCCGTTCGCGGTGCCGGACGGTCTGGCCAAGTCGCCGGCCGAGCGGGAGACGCTGGGACTGAACTCGTCGACCCTGCACACCGATGTGGTGATCGGTGGCGACGGCATCACCGTGACCGGTACCGGTCCGAAAGGCGTGACCGAGATCATTCGCGACGAACAGTGGGTGCTCTAGCTCATCAGGAGCATCGCTCCAGCGCCCATGAGCACCAGCAGCAGGACCGCGATGAGCAGGCCCTTCTCGGCGGAATCGGTCGGGGTGACAGTGGTCAGCGGCTCGGTGCTCATGGGTGTTCCTCCGCCAAGGTCGGGGGGTGCCGCTGCGGATGCGGGCAGCGGTCGGGAGGCTTACGGTGAGGGCGTCGTCGACCTCGGAGGGACTGCCGTGTCATGGCTTTTGACCGCGGATGAACGTGGCAACCCGGACACCTCCATACCCATATGGAACACCGGAAACACGGTCGAGCCACTGATTCACGGGCAAAGTTACTTCGATCGGTTGGTGACCGAGATCGAGGCGCTGGAGTCCGGTGATCACCTGTTCTTCACCGACTGGCGGGGCGACCCGGACGAGCGGACCCGGGACGACGGGCCGACCGTCGCGGAGCTGTTCGCGGCGGCGGCGAAACGGGGTGTGATCGTCAAGGGTCTGCTCTGGCGGTCCCATCTGGACAAGCTGGCGTACAGCCAGGAGGAGAACCGGAACCTCAGCGACGACATCGAGGCGGCCGGTGGTGAGGTGCTGCTCGATCAGCGCGTCCGCCGGGGTGGTTCGCACCATCAGAAACTGGTCGTGCTGCGGCATCCGGGGCGACCGGAATCGGACATCGCGTTCGCCGGTGGCATCGACCTGTGTCACAGCCGCCGGGACTCGGCCGAGCATCACGGCGATCCGCAGGCGGTCTCCATGGCGACCATGTACGGGTCGAATCCGCCCTGGCACGACATCCAGCTGGCCCTGCGCGGGCCGGTCGTCGGCACTCTCGACCAGACGTTCCGGGAGCGCTGGACCGACCGGGTGCCGCTCGATCAGAACGGGCCGATCTCGACGATCACCGATCGGCTGCGCGGCGAGGACATGACGCCCGATCCGCTGCCCGAGCAGCCGCCGGACCCGCCCGAGTGCGGTACCCAGACGGTTCAGGTGCTGCGTACCTACCCGGCGATGCGCCCGCCGTACGGGTTCGCGAAGCTCGGTGAACGCAGCGTGGCCCGCGGCTACACGAAGGCGATCAAGCGGGCCCGGCGGTTGATCTACCTGGAGGACCAGTACCTGTGGTCCAAGGAGGTCGCGCAGCTGTTCGCCGAGGCGATGCGGGAGAACCCGGAGCTGCACCTGGTCGCCGTGGTGCCGCGGCATCCGGACGTGGACGGCGGTTTCGCCCTGCCACCGAACCAGGTCGGCCGGGAGCAGGCCATCGAGCTGTGCAAACGGGCCGCCGCCGACCGGGTGCACGTGTTCGATCTGGAGAACCACGCCGGCACCCCGATCTACGTACACGCGAAGGTCTGTGTCATCGACGACGTGTGGTGCAGCGTGGGCAGCGACAACTTCAACCGTCGATCGTGGACGCACGACAGCGAGTTGTCCTGCGCGGTGCTCGACGAGACCCGCGACGACCGGGAACCCACCGATCCGGCACGCCTGGGTGACGGTGCCCGGCGTTTCCCGCGCGACCTGCGGTTGTCCCTGATCAGAGAGCACCTTGATCGTACGCCGGGAGAGGACGACGACCTCCTCGATCCGTCGACGGCCATCGAGGCGATGACGAGCGCCGCCGACCGGTTGCGGGACTGGCGGGACGCCGGCCGGAAAGGGCCCCGCCCGCCGGGGCGACTGATCCCGCACGAGACCTCGCCGATGCCCTGGCACCAGCGGTTGTGGGCGCTTCCGGCGTACCGGCTGATCTACGATCCGGACGGCCGGCCGTGGCGCGAACGACGGTCCGGGACGTGGTAGGTATAGCTGGCCATACCCGGTTCCGGGGGTCTGGACGGCTGGGCCGGGGCACCGCCCGATGGCTACCTTGAGCGGGTGAACGACCACCTCGCTCCGGCCCTGAAAGACCGCCGATACCTGTTCACCAGCTGGCCGTGGCGGGCGGCCGGCCATCTCGCGACCGTCCTGTTGTTCGCCGTGCCGCTCGCGTTCGTCTTCTGGCTGACGATGCTGCCCTGGCTGATCGCCGGCCAGCGCCTGATCGCGGGGAACCACCTCGGCCTGATCGTCTTCCTCTTCATGGCGCTCGGTCTCGGCCTCATCGGCACGGTAGGGCCGGTGGTGGCGCTCCCGCTGGCCGCGATCGCGCGGCGCTGCCTCCGGCTGATCGACGGGCGTCCCCTGGCCGCGCCCCGGCACCCCGCCAACGCCCACCCGAGAGACATCCTCTTCGCCGAGTCGACCTGGCGCGCCGTCCTCTACGGAGTGGTGCTCTCCCTGGTCACTCCCCCGCTGATGGTGCTCGGCGGCGCGTTGCTCGCCCTGCAGGTGACACTGCTGGTCAGCCCCTGGCTCGCCGAGTGGACCCTCGGTGACGTGGTGATCAACGGCGGGCCCGGGTCGGTGCCGTTCATGCTGCTCGGCATCGTCCTGATCCCGGCCGGGCTCTACCTGGCCGGCGCTCTGGCGGCCGCGCACGGTGCCCTGTCCCGAAAACTGCTCGGTAACAGCGGCGACGCGCTGCGCAACCAGCTCGGTGAGGTGGCGCAGTCCCGGGCCCGGCTGGCCGACGCGTTCGACGCCGAACGCCGCCGGATCGAACGGGACCTGCACGACGGCGCGCAGCACCGGCTCACCAGCCTGACCCTGCACCTGGGCATGGCCCGCCTCGACGTGCCCGCCGACTCGCCGGCCGCCGCGCCGCTCACCCAGGCCCACGACCAGGCGAAGGAGCTGATGGTGGTGCTGCGGGATCTGGTGCACGGGATCCGCCCACAGACCCTCGGCGACCTCGGTCTACCGGCCGCGCTGTGGGAGCTGGCGGCCAGTTCGCCGGTGCCGGTGGCGGTCGACGCGGCCGAACTTCTGGACCGGCTGCCCGAACGGATCGAGACGACCGCGTACTTCGTGGCCGCCGAGGCGCTGACCAACGTCGCCAAACACGCGCACGCCACGTCGGTACAGATCCGGCTGACCCGATCCGGTCACGAGGGGCTCGTGCTGGAGATCCAGGACGACGGCCGGGGCGGTGCCGATCCGGCGCACGGCAGCGGGCTCACCGGGCTGGCCGACCGGGTCGCCGCCGTGGACGGGAAACTGCTGCTGGCCAGCCCCGCCGGCGGCCCCACCCTGCTGCGGGTCGAGTTGTGACCCGGGTGGTCCTGGCCGAGGACGGTGTCCTGCTGCGGGAAGGCATCGTCGGGGTGCTGCAGCGGTTCGGGTTCGAGGTGGCCGCCGCCGTCGGCGACGCCGAGGAGCTGGTGACCGCGGTCAAGGAGCACTCCCCCGACCTGGTGATCACCGACATCAAGATGCCACCGACATTCAAGGACGAAGGACTGCTTGCGGCGGTACGCCTACGCAAGGACCACCCCGGACTGCCGATCGTGGTGCTCAGCCAGTACGTGCAGCAGGAGTACGCGGCCGGCCTGATCGGCACCGGTGACGCGGTCGGCTACCTGCTCAAGGACCGGGTGGCCGACATCGCCGAGTTCGTGGCCGCCCTGCGCACCGTGGTGGCCGGCGGCACCGTGGTCGATCCCGACGTGGTGCGCCGCCTGATCAGCCGCCCCCAGGATCCGCTGGCCGGCCTGTCCACCCGCGAACGCGAAGTCCTGTCCCTGATCGCCGAGGGCCGATCGAATTCGGCCATCGGCGCGGCCCTGCACATCAGCGACCCAGCAGTCGGCAAACACGTCGGCAACATCCTGGCCAAGCTGGGCCTACCCCCGACCGACGACACCAACCGCCGGGTCCTGGCCGTACTCACCTACCTGCGGGCCCGCTGACCCGGCCCCCTCCGGCCGCCACCGTCCCCTACTTGCCCGCTGACCCGGCTTCCTCCGGCCGCCACCGTCCCCTACTTGCCCGCTGACCCGGCTTCCTCCGGGCCTCACCCGCCGCGTCCCTTACCTTCCCCAGCGCCCGTCGTCCGCGGGTTTGCTTCTTGTCCGGGTCTATTCGTCCTCGGTTGCGGCCGAACGCGGCAAGGGATCCAGGGTCCAGGACGACGGGGCCCAGATCGGGGCGTCGGGGTCACCGGTCAGCGAGAGGCCGACCCGCCACGCGGCGATCGGCGGCCGGTCCAGTGCCTGCCAGCGGTCGGCGAGCGCGACACCGACCGCCGAGTGACGCTCCGCCGCGTCCCCGGAGGCCAGCACCGCACCGTCGGCCAGCACCACCGCCCCGGCCGCCCCGGTGTCGTCGAGGATCGCCAGATAGCTCGACTCACGACCGGCGATCGAAGCCTGACTGGTGCGGGGATGCCAGGCCCCGGCGGCGTACCAGAGATCACGATAGGCACGGGCCTCCAACGGCGGCCGCCACCGGGGCGGGGCCGTCTGGGTCAGCCCGTCCAGCGCGACCGCGGCCGGCGGGTGACTGCGGGCATGCCGGGCGGTCAGCGGCCCGGCGGCACTCATGAACCCGGCCGCGCAGATCACCCGCGCCGAGACCAGCCCACTGCCCGGATCACCGATCGGCCGGACGTCCAGTACCGGATGGGTACCGGCATGCTCGACCGGCACGATGACCCGGCCACCCGGTTCCAGCCGGTCGAGCCAGTGCGGCGAGACCCCGGCGACACCCACGGTGACGATGATCCGGTCGTAGCGCTCCGGCGGCCCACCGGTGTATCCGTCGGCCGTCTCCACCCGTACACCCGCGATCGCCGCCCTGGCCAGCGCGGACCTGGCCCGGTCCGCGACGTCGGGCTGAACGTCCACCGTGGTCACCGTCGCACCGAGGGTGGCGAGGAGCGCGGCGTTGTACCCGGTGCCCGCCCCGATCTCCAGCACCCGCATGCCGGGCCGCACCGCCAGCGCGTCGATCATCAGAGCCATCAGCGACGGCTGACTCGACGAACTGATCGGAACGTCACCGTCCATCTTGGTGACCAGGACGTCGTTGCTGTAGACGGCCGGAAGGAACTCCCGGTCCGCGGGCACGACCCGCCGCCCGTCGCGCCGGTGGAACCCGTCCGGCACGAAGACCTCCCGGGGCACGGCCCCGAACGCCTCGGCCAGCGCGGACGAGAGCTCGACCCCGTCGGCCCGGATCAGATCGACGAAGCGCCTGCGGGCATCCTCCATGCCCGCCACGTTACGGAGCCCCAGCGACCCCGAGGTGAACTCGATGAATATCTAGCACCCAGCGCAGATCACCACCGCCCCACCCGCCCCGCGATCATCGGCCCAGGCGGTGTTTGAGGAAGTCCCGGTCGGCTCGGCCGAGCAGGCGCAGCCGGGCCATGCCGCCGTCCGGGAAGATGTCCAGCCGCACCTGGCTCACCGGCGGCGTCTTCGGCACCGGGAACCGGTGTGGTGTGTCCGGCCGCAGCGCCGCCCTGGTCAGCAGCGGGTAGGCGACCCCCTCGTCGTCGAACCCGGTGAGCGAGGCCCAGCCCGGCGCGTTGCCCTTGAAATGGCTGGTGTCCAGGTCGGCGAAGCGCAGCACCGCCGGAGCGGCCAGCCGGATCAGCACCCAGTCGTTGCCGTCGTCACGGCGGCGCGACGTCTCCCATCCGTCCCCCATGTTGCGGGCCAGACCGGGCATCAGCATCCGCTGCGGGTTGCCGTAGAACATGTTGCTGCAGTCCACGACGGTAGCCCCGTACTCCGCGGCGGCCACGTCGAACACCTTCGGCAACAGATCCGGGTCCGGCACCGCCTCGCCGTGCACCCGCAGCCGGGCCACCCCGCCATCCGGGAAGATGTTGAGCCGAACGTGGGTGAACCGGCGACGATCCTCCACCGGGTACAGGTTGCGGCCGTCGCCTTTCAGCGGCGACTTCGGCAGGATCTCGATCCAGTCGGCGGCGTCCAGCTCGGCCGGGCCCGGATAGCCGGACAGCTCGGCGGCCTCCACCGACGCGAACGGCGGATAGTTCCCGGTGAAGAACGCGGTGTCGATGTCGACCCCGTGGATGATCCCGGCGACACCGAGCCGGACCACCGCGAAGTCGTGCCCGGAATCCCGGCGGCGACGGGTCTCCCAGCCGTCGTACACCTGTCCCTTGTGGTCGAAGGTCTTCGGCGCGTGCCCCGGCGGATCGGGCAGGACCAGGTGATCGGCGGCGGCGAAGAACTCGTCGTTGAAGTGCGTGACCCCGCCACCGAACGCCCGCGACGCCAGATCGGGCAGTGCGCTGAAATCCATCAGTTCTCCTTCGAGTTCTTCAGAAACCGCCCGCCGGCGTCACTGCCGGTCACCGTCCGCCCGCGCAACCAGGTGGTGCGGACCACACCCCGCAACTTCCTTCCCGCGTACGGCGTGACCGGGTTCCTGTGGTGCAGGGCCTGCGCGTCCACCACGAACTCCTCGTCCGGGTCGAAGGCCACCAGATCGGCATCCGCCCCGACCTCGATCCGCCCCTTGCCCCGCAGCCCCACCAGGTCGGCGGGGCGGCGCGCCATCCACTTCACCACGTCCGCGAGGGTATGTCCCCGGCCCTGGGCAGCGGTCCAGATCACCGGAAGACCCAGCTGCACCGAGGCGATCCCGCCCCACGCGGCCGCGAAGTCACCGGTGTCCTGCCGTTTCAGGTCGGGGGTGCACGGCGAGTGGTCGCTCACCACGCAGGTGATCAGGCCGTCCGCGAGGGCCTCCCAGAGCCGATCCGCATTCTCGGTGTCGCGGATCGGTGGGCAGCACTTGAACTCGGTCGCGCCGTCCGGGATCTCGTCGGCATCCAGCGTGAGGTAGTGCGGACAGGTCTCGGCGGTCACCCGGACCCCGGCCGCCCTGGCCTGGGCGATCAGCGGCAGCGCGGAGGCCGCGGAGAGGTGCAGGATGTGCACCCGCCGGCTGCTGCCGCGCGCCACGGCGATCGCGGTGGCGACCGCGGCGTGCTCGGCGTCCTGCGGGCGGGAGGCCAGGAAATCGGCATACGCCGCCGAACTTCGCGCCTCCCGGAGATGATCCGGATCCTCGGCGTGCACCACGAACAGCGCGTCCACCGCGGTCATCGCCTCGGCGAGCTGGGCCGCGTCGACCGGCGGGAACTCCGGCACCCCGGAGTCGGCCAGGAACGCCTTGAACCCGAAGACCCCGGCCTCGCGCAGCCCGGCCAGGTCGGCGGTGTTGCCCGGGATCACGCCGCCCCAGAACCCGACGTCGACGTGACACTGCCCGGTCGCGGCGGCCTGCTTGATCGCCAGCGCGTCGGTGGTCACCGTCGGGGGCAGACTGTTCAGCGGCATGTCGATGATCGTGGTGACGCCGCCCGCCGCGGCCGCCCGGGTCGCCGAGGCGAAGCCCTCCCACTCGGTCCGGCCCGGCTCGTTGATGTGCACATGAGTGTCCACCAGCCCCGGGAGCAGCGCGGTGTCCCCCAGGTCCACATCCGACCCGGCGGCCACCGGGGCGTCGTAGTCCGACACTGCCGTGATCTTCCCGCTCTCGATCAGGATCGACGCCGACCGCTCGCCGCCCGGGAGCACCACCCGCCGGGACCGCACCACCAGATCAACCATGAGCCGACCTTATCGGCGGGTTGTTTCGGCCTGCCGGTGAGTTTCAGCCTGGGTTCAGAAAACCGGTCGGGTGTGCCGTCACGGCCGGTAGCGGAGTAGCGTGCCGCTCCATGTTGCGACGCTGGAGCCTCGCCGGGCTCACCGCCACCTGCGGCGTGTTGATCGCCGTGGTCAAGAGCAACGACGGGGCGCCCGGCACCGCGGCCCTGCTGCTCGTCGTCTTCCTCGGTCTCGCCTTCGTGGTGTCGCCACGGGCGTTCCCGCGCGCCGTCGCCGCCGCGGATTCCCGACCGGTCGTCTACTGGCGCCCCGGCTGCGTCTTCTGCCTGCGGCTGCGGGCCCGGCTAGGCGCCGAGGCCACCCGCCTGAACTGGATCGACATCTGGCAGGATCCGTCCGCCGCAGCCGCCGTCCGCAAGATCACCGGCGGCGACGAGACAGTGCCGACGGTGGTCATCGGCGGCCAGGCCCACGTGAACCCCGACCCGTCCTGGCTCCGCGACCAGATCCTCCCGGCCACACCCCAGTCCTGACCCGTCAGGCACCAGCCTGGTCTCAGGCCTGAACCAGCTCCGCGTCGGTCCAGCTCAGGAACCGGTCGAACATCTCCGCCGGTGGTCGCGGCGACAATTCGGTCATTGCGTGGTCGAGGTGACCCCACATGTACATCATCAGCATCACCCGGTCCGCCCCGTCCGCGAGCGAGACCTTCGCCGGAGCACACGGCCAGGGAAGGCCACAGGCCCGGCACTCCCAGGACGGCCGCGCGCAGGTGTGCTCGACGTGTCTCCCCTCCACCGTGGGGCCCTCCGCTGAGCGGTCCTCCGTCACGAAGCCCGCCGCTGAGCGGTCCTCCGCCAGGTGAGCGGACGCAGAGCGGCCCTGCGTTGTCCGCCCCGTCTCCGGCCCGCGGCACGTCTCCACCGGACGGTTTGTCTCCGACGCGCGGCCCTTCTCGGTCACGTGGCTTCGCTCCACCGCGCGGTTCGTGCCCACCACGTGATCCTTTTCCGCCGCGCGGTCGACCTTTGCCGCGTGTTTCCAGGGGCGATTCCGCACGACGTCCTCCCAGCGTTCGAAGCGATGCCCCCTGTAGTACTCGCGCCGGCTCCGGAAGGTTCGGCCTTCACGGGATTTGGCACGACCGCTATGGTCGGATCCTCCACACGGCCGTTCATCCATCGGCTTCGTTCGGAAAGGCAATGCGGCATGACCGATCAGCAACCCGGGACCGTCGGCATGAACGAGGGCACCAACAACCTCACGCTCGGCATCGCCGTGGCAATTCTCGGGATCATCGTCTTCGCCCTGGCCGGTCTGGCAGTCATCGACCCGGTCGCGCTCATCGGTCTGGCCCCCGTCTGGCTGACCCGCCCCGGCCACGCCTCGGGAATCGCCGCCACGGCCCTGACCCTGGCCATCAGCGGCCTCCTCTACCAGGCCGTGCGCATCGCCAACCGCGGAAACGACGAGACCGCCACCTGGCTGACCCTGGCCGCCCTGCTGATGGTCCCCTGGTTCTCCCTGATCTGACCCGCCAGCCCACCGGCCGACCCGGCAACGCACAGGCCAGCGCGCGGCCCGCGGGCGAACTCGGCAGCACATCGATCGACCAGCAGACCACCGACCGCCCCGGCGGCTATGGCCTCACGGCGCTTCCACCGGCGCGAATCCGTTCTCCTCGGCCGGGCCGATGGGGCGGATCTCCCCGTTGCTCACCACGGAAACGTGATTCCGGAGAGTGCGAGCCTCATATTCGGCCCATTCCGCCCCCGTCCACTCACCCGGGCTGCGCGGATCGATCTCGTCATAACCCGGAGCCTCGGCGAATCGGACGACATGAACGACGTTGTCCCGCACCTCGATCCGCCAGAGATCGTCCTCTTCCTCACCCTCGGCATCGATCACGCCATTGAGCACGTGATCAAAGGTGAAATGCTCGAACGCCGCCGGATAGAACCGTCCTGGAACCGGCTCGGCACGCTCGGCCGTGACAGCCGCACCCGGCCGGAGAAACGTGTCGATCAGATAGGCGAGCCAGGTCTCGGAGTAGTAGAACTTCTCCTCCTGGTTGTAGATCAACGCATCCCCGGAAGCCGTCGGAACCCATTGACACCAGAAACCGGGATGCTCCGGTGAAACCTCGTTACTCAGCTGATCACGAGCGTCGTTCCCGTACACCGCATAAGGCCCTTCGGCCCGGACCACATGCCGCGTCTCGGCGAACCTGTCGAGGAATTCCACCTCGTGCGGATTCAGCGGTGGAACGATCTCGATCTTGCCATCGAATCCGGTGTTGTAGCCCATTTCCGTCCTCCCCGTGGCCGGCCGCGTTCGCGTATCAGAAATGATGCCCCGCCCCCGGTCGCAGCGACGTCGCGGCCCGCCGTTCTCAGGCCAGCGCGGTCAGCTGCTCCCGTGGGAACCCGGCGTCGTCGAGGGCCCCGCAGTCCAGCCCCCGCAGCAGATAACCGGCGAGGGCACGGGCGGTGGCCGGTTCGTCGGCGATGCCGCTGTCCTGCCGGTCCAGATAGCGGTGCAACCGGGTGACAGCGGCGTCCCTGCCGTCCCGGAAGAACTCGTAGGTAGCCGCGTACCGGGTCGCCAGTTGCGCCGGGTGCAGATCCCAGCCCTGGTAGTAGCCGTTCTCCAGGGAACGCCGGACCAGCCTGTGGTGCAGTTTCCACGCCGCGTGCACCTCGGCCGTCGCACCGACCGGCAGGATGTTGGTGGACCCGTCGGAGAGTCGCACCCCGGTCTGCGCGGCGGCGGCCTGCATCACCGCCTTGGCGTAGTCGGCGACCGGATGCTCCATCGACTGGTAGGCGGCGGCCACCCCGGCGGCGGCGCTGTAGTCGTAGGTGCCGTAGTGCAGCCCCGTGCACCGGCCGCCGGCCGCGGTGATCAGCCGGGCGACGACGGCCGACCCGTCCGCGGCGAGCACCGCGGACGGCAGCTCGATCTGGATCTCGAAGGTGAGGGCGCCGGTGCTCAGACCGTACGACCGCTCGATCTTCTCGCAGAGGGTGACCATGGCGCTGACCTGGTCCGGACCGCTGACCTTGGGCAGGGTGACGTTGACCGGCGCCCCGTAGCTGTCCAGGAAGAGGTCCAGCGTGCGCAGCGACCGCCGGCGGGTCGGCGCTTCCAGGGATTTGATCCGGATGCCCAGGAAGGGTGGTCGCGGGCCGGCGGTGAGGATCCCGGCGGCCTTGCGGACGGCGGCGTCCTCCTCGGCGTCGTCGCGGACGCCGTAACCGTCCTCGAAGTCGACCCGCAGATCCTCGATCGGCTCGCGGGCCAGTTTGTCGCGGACGGTGGGATCGTCGGGCCAGGGGAAATCGTGCCGCCGCATGGCGTCCAGCGCGTGATCGCCCCAGTCGCGGAAGCCGTCGAGCTTGTCCGCCGGGATGTAGACGGTGTGCACCGGCTGCCGGCCGGGCCGGTCACCCGGATAGCGGGCCTTCAGGAACGCGTCGTGCGCGACCAGGCTCGCGTCGATGTCGGCGTAGTCCTGCTCGTTCAGACCCATTGACAGCCTCCTGTTCGGTGGCCACCCCGGGGGATGCCGGCGGGCGGCATCGCCCCGGGGCTACCCACGAGCGCTCGTGCGCGCCCGTCTTCAGTCGATCGAGTCGTAGGCGGCGCTGGTCAGGAAGTCCGCGAAGTCGTCGGCGAGGGCCACCCGCTCGAACAGCTTGCGCGCGTCGTCGTACCGCCCCGTCGTCCACGCCTCGTCGCCGACAGCCTCACGGATCCGGCCGAGTTCCTCGTCCAGGATCCGGCCGACCAGCTCGGCGGTGACCGGCGTACCGTCCTCGAGCTTCACCCCGTTGTTGATCCACTGCCAGACCTGGGAGCGGGAGATCTCCGCGGTGGCGGCGTCCTCCATCAGGTTGTGGATGGCGACCGCGCCGTTCCCGCGCAGCCACGCCTCCAGGTACTGCAGGGCCACGTTGACGTTGTTCTGCAGCCCGGCCCGGGTGACCGCGCCGCCGGTGCCGGCCACGTCGAGCAGGTCGGCGGCGTCGACCGCGACCTCGGGCCGTTTCCGGGAGAGCTGGTTCGGCTTGTCACCGAGCACCCGGTCGAAGATCTCCTGGCAGACCGGCACCAGGTCGGGGTGGGCGACCCAGGAGCCGTCGAACCCGTCGCCGGCCTCGCGCTCCTTGTCCTCCCGGACCTTGGCCAGGGCCACCTCGTTGACCTGCGGATCGCGCCGGCTCGGGATGAAGGCGGCCATGCCACCCATCGCGAACGCGCCGCGCTTGTGGCAGGTGGAGACGAGCAACTCGGTGTACGCCCGCATGAACGGCGCCGTCATCGTGACCGAGGCCCGGTCCGGCAGGATCATCGTCGGGTTGTCCCGGAAGTACTTGATGATGCTGAACAGGTAGTCCCAGCGGCCGGCGTTGAGCCCGGAGATGTGCGGGCGCAGCGCGTGCAGGATCTCCTCCATCTCGAACGCGGCCGGGATGGTCTCGATCAGCACCGTGGCCCGGATGGTTCCGACCGGGACGTCCAAGGCCTCCTGCGCGTACGTGAAGACGTCGTTCCAAAGGGCGGCCTCCTTGTGGGACTCCATCTTCGGCAGGTAGAAGTACGGTCCGGAGCCACGTTCGAGCAGTTCCTTCGCGTTGTGGAAGAAGTAGAGCCCGAAGTCGACAAGCGCGCCGACGGCCGGTGTGCCGTCCACCGGCAGGTGCCGCTCGTCGAGGTGCCAGCCCCGCGGGCGCATCACGATCGTCGGGTACGGCCCACCGTTCAGCTCGTACGTCTTCTTCTCGGTCTCCAGCGTGATCGTGCGCCGGATCGCGTCGTACAGGTTCTGCTGGCCGTCGACGACGTTCGACCAGTGCGGGGTGTTCGCGTCCTCCAGGTCGGCCAGCCACACTTTGGCGCCCGAGTTCAGCGCGTTGATCGTCATCTTCCGCTCGGTCGGCCCGGTGATCTCCACCCGCCGGTCCTGGAGGTCGGCCGGGGCGGGCGGGGCGGACCACTCGGCCGCGCGGACGTCGGCGGTCTCCGCCAGGAAACCCAGCGTGGCGCCGGCCGCGATCTCCGCACGCCGGGCCGCACGGGCCTGGAGCAACTCGTCCCGGCGGGGGCGGAAGCGCCGGTTCAGGTCGGCGACGAACGCGACCGCCTCGTCGGACAGGATCTCGGTCATCGTTGACGATTCCTCTCAGTGTGGTTACTCCCCCGTACCGTAATCGAGCATTATTCATGCTCCTCCGGCCCGGTCCACCACTTTCTTCTCGGTGAGATTCGGATCTATGCGACTCGGAGAAGCCGGCGGTGCGCGGCTCGGGCCCTCGCGGTCAGGGTGTCCGCGTCGGCGTTGGTCAGCTCACCCCGCTCGACGACCGGACGGCCGCCGACCAGAGCCAGATCGACCCGGGCCGGTGGGCCGAAGACCAGCGCCGCGACCTTGTCGTCGATGCCGTCGTGGCCGAGACCGTCGAGCCGCCACATCACCAGGTCGGCCAGCTTGCCCGGCTCCAGTGAGCCGATGTCGTCCTGCCGCCCGAGACAGCGGGCCCCACCGACCGTGCCGAGCCGCAGTGCCTCCCGGGCGTCCATCGCCTGGGGGCCGCCCCGCGAACGCGCGGTGTAGAGCGCCTGCCGCAACTCGGCACCGAGGTGGGAGACCTCCTGCGAGGCCGCGCCGTCGACGCCGAGCCCGACCGGCACACCGTGGTCGAGCAACTCCCGGACCCGGGCCGAACCGGCGCCGAGCCGGGCGTTCGAACTCGGGCAGTGCGCGACCCCGGTCCCGGTCGCACCGAGTTTTGTGATCGCCGAGTCGTCCAGGTGCACCCCGTGGGCCAGCCACACGTCGTCACCGAGCCAGCCGACACGCTCCGCGTACTCCACCGGGGTGCAGCCGAACTGCTTGAGGCAGAACTCCTCCTCGTCGTCGGTCTCGGCGAGGTGGGTGTGCAACCGCACGCCCTTGCGCCGGGCCAGCTCCGCGGACTCGGTCATCAGCCGGGTGGTCACCGAGAACGGCGAGCACGGCGCGACCGCGATCCGCAGCATCGACTCCGGTGACGGGTCGTGCCAGTGGTCGATGGCCGCCTCGGTCGCGGCCAGGGCCTCGTCGGTGTCCTCGACGACGTGGTCCGGTGGCAGGCCGCCGTCCTTGCGGCTCAGGTCCATCGAGCCCCGGGTCGGGTGGAACCGCAGCCCGATCGCCCGCGCCGCCTCGATCTCGGCGGCCAGCACGTCGCCGCCGTCCCGCGGGAAGACGTAGTGATGATCCATCGAGGTGGTGCAGCCGGACAGCGCCAGCCAGCCCAGCCCGGCACCGGCCGCCGCGCCGACGATCTCGGCGTCCAGCCGGCCCCAGATCGGGTAGAGCGTGGTGAGCCAGCCGAACAGGGTCTCGTCCAGCGCCAGCCCACGGGTCGCCCACTGGTAGAGGTGATGGTGCGTGTTCACCAGACCCGGCGTGACCAGGCAGCCCGTGCCGTCGATCCGCCGGGCGCCCTCGGCCGTGCCGGTGAACGGCCCGGCGCCGACCGCGGCGATCCGCCCGTCGTCACCGACGAGCACATGACCACTGGTGAACTCCCGCCCCGCCGGGTCGACGGTGGCGATCGCGGCGTTCTCGACGAGGATCACAGCCACCACTCCGCGGTCGCCGTGGGCGCGCCCTCGCGGGCCACACTGCCTTCGATCAGCCCGTACGGCCGGTCGCCGGCGATGAACACCTCGTTCGGATTGTCCAGCCCGAACGGTGACAGGTCGGCCAGGTAGTGATGTTTGTTCGGCAGCGCCAGCCGCACCTCGGCCACCTCCGGCCGGTTCTCCAGCACACCGGCGCCCATCGCGTAGAGCGTCTGCTGCAACGAATAGCTGTAGGTACCGGTGAAAGCCCCGATCAGCGCCTCCAGCGCGCCCTCGAACGAAGCGGCCCAGTCGGCGTCGTCACCGGCGTGCCGCCATCGGGCGTCCACGGCGGTGGCCAGGATCCGGTCGGTGGCCGGGGGCAGCGTCGTGAACTCGTCCTGGACGAAACCGTGGAACTCCGAGTCCGTCGAGTTCAGCAGGACCAGGCCGGTGACGCCGGAGACCACCTGGGTGCCGGCCGCGGACACCGAGACCACCGTCGTACGGACATGGTCGCCCCGTCTGCGGAACGAGTGTGGGCCCAGCCGGTCCCAGGCGAACGACTCGATCGACACCTTCGCCCCGTGCACCTGTGGCTGGCTGTCGACGAAGTGCCGGGCCAGCAGCAGGGCGAACTCCTCGGGCTCGGCGACACCGTGTCGTCCGGCGAACGCGTACACCGTGTTCTTCATCGTGTCGGTCGGCAGGACACCGGAGTTGTCGCCGGTCAGGTGGGTCGCGGCCAGGTCGCCGGAGAGGGCGATGCTGACGTTGAGATCCACCAGGCCGTGCGTCTCGCCGTCGCGGTGCACCCGCACCAGACGGGTCTCCGCCTTGCCGTAGCGGTTCGGTCCCAGCACGATTCCCACGGTCAGCTCCCCCGGTAGGTGGTGTATCCGTACCTGCTCAGCAGCAACGGCACGTGGTAATGACGATTCGGGTCGTGCACGTGGAAGGCGACCGTGATCTCCGGGAAGAAGCAATCGCCGCCCAGGTAGGGCTCCACGTAGTAGAAGAACCGGTAACCGCCGGCCTGCCAGTCGTGCAGCGGCACCTCGAAGCGCAGACGGCCGTCGTCGTCGGTGCGGCCCTCGCCGACCGACCGCCAACCGTCGGAATCACGCCGCTCCAGGCGGACGTAGACGTCGCGGGCCGGGTCGCCGGAGACCGTGTCGAGGATGTGGGTGGAGATGCGGGCGCGGAACTCGGCCGCGGTGCCGTCGTCAGAGGGCATCGGGCACCCGCTCCATCGCGCCGGGCGCCGGCTCCAGGCCGGCCAGCACCCGCTCCAGCCTCAGCCGGGCGATCCGGCTCAGCTCACCGGTCACGATCGCCCGCTCGGTGGTCTCGTCGTTGCCGAGCCGCTCCCGTGCGGCGGCCAGGATCTCGGCCTGCGAACGGCCGCTCGCGAAGATCAGGAAGACGTGGCCGAACCGCTCCTCGTACTCCCGGTTCGCCGCGATCAGCTCCGCTCCCGTCCGATCGTCCGCGCTCTGTGCCGCGGCCGACTGCTCGGCGCGCGACCAGGCGGCCTCCGCGGAGTCGCCGGCGGCCCGCTCGCCGATCCGGGGGTGCGCGGACAGACCGGCCAGAACCTCCGCCCAGCTCAGGTCACGCCCGGTGGCCTCGGCCCCGGCGAGAAGCGCGGCCCGGTCGGCGAACGGCCGGCTCGCCAGGATCGCCGCACCCCAGGCCGGTGCCGCACAGCAGGCGAGCAGCTCCGGCTCCAGTCGCTCCGCGGGCAGTGTGTTGAAGGCTTCCACCGCATCCATCCGGTCACCTCCTCGTCGATCTTGAACAGTCAATCAGTCCGGGCACGGCGTGTGCACCGGCGAGCCGAAGAATTAACATGCCCCGGTCGTTTCGCCACCCTGCCACGAAACCGGCCGGAAAATCTCGCCGTCCCCCGCTGCCTGTGGACAACGCGAACGCCATCGGCCGCATTGTGGACAACCGCGGAGCCGCCCGGCGGATGGGCCAGACTTGGCGCGTGCTCATTCCTGCCGAGTCCCTGCCCGATCTCCCGGTCCGCCCGGTCCTTCCCGAGGTGGCCGCCGTCCTCGCCGAGGCCGGTGCCGCGGTTCTGGTGGCGCCGCCCGGCACCGGCAAGACCACCCTGGTCCCGCTCGCGCTGGCCGCGCCCGGTGGCCGGGTGATCGTGGCCGAGCCACGGCGGGTCGCCGCCCGGGCCGCCGCCCGCCGGATGGCCGCCCTGCTCGGCGAGCAGCCGGGCCGGCGGGTCGGCTTCGCGGTGCGCGGCGAGCGGCAGGTCTCCCGCGAGACGGTCGTCGAGGTGGTCACCACCGGTCTGCTGGTCCGCCGCCTGCAGTCCGACCCCGAGTTGGCAGGGGTCGGCACGGTGATCCTCGACGAGTGCCACGAGCGCCACCTCGACTCCGACCTCGCGCTCGCCTTCCTGGTCGAGGCGCGTGCCGCGCTGCGGCCCGACATGCGGCTGCTGGCGACCTCGGCGACGGCCGACTCCGACCGGCTCGCGGCGGTCCTGGGCGAGCCGGGCCGTCCCGCCCCGGTGCTCACCGCGCACGCCCGCACCTATCCGGTCGAGGTGATCTGGGCGCCCCCGGCAGGTCCGATCAATCCGCCGCTCGGGCTCCGGGTCGATCCACGGTTGCTCGACCACGTGGCGGTGACGACCCGGCGGGCACTGGCCGAGGGCGACGGCGACGTGCTGGTCTTCCTGCCCGGCGCCCGCGAGATCGAGATCGTCGCCGGGCGGCTCCGCGGGCTCGGGGACGCCGACGTGGTCACGCTGCACGGCCGCCAGTCCGGTTCCACGCAGGACGCCGCTCTGCGGGCCGGGCCACGCCGCCGGGTGGTGCTGGCCACCGCGGTGGCCGAGAGCAGCCTGACGGTGCCGGGCGTGCGGGCCGTGGTCGACGCCGGGCTCAGCCGGGTTCCGCGGATGGACCACGCTCGCGGTCTGGGCACGCTGGCGACGGTGCCGGTCTCCCGGTCCAGTGCCGAGCAGCGCGCCGGGCGGGCCGGGCGGGAGGCGCCCGGGCGGGTCTACCGCTGCTGGTCACCTGCTCTGCACGATCGGCTGCCGGCCCAGCCCGAGCCGGAGATCGCGGCCGCCGACCTGACCGGGTTCGTGCTGGATCTGGCGTTGTGGGGTCACCCCGACGGGGAGGGTCTCGCTCTGCCGGATCCGCCACCGGCCGGCGCTCTCCGCGCCGCCACGGCAACGCTGCACGATCTGGGCGCCCTCGACCCGGACGGTCGGGTGACGGCCCGCGGCAAGGCGCTGGCCGGGGCCGGTCTGCACCCACGGCTGGCCCGGGCTCTGCTGGACGGCGCGGCCGTTCTCGGTACGACCCGGGCTGCCGAGCTGGTCGCCGTCCTGGACGATGATCGCGCCGCCGGTGGCGACGTGGTCACCGCCTGGCGGGCGGCCCGCAACGGCGATGACCACGGGTGGCGCACCGAGGTCCGCCGCCTGACCCGGGCGGTGACCCGAGCCACCCCCGACCCGGCTCGGGGCCTGACTCCTGCGGTCACCCGAGCCGCCCCCGAGCCGGTTCGACGCCTGACCCCGGCGGCGAGCCGGGCCACCCCCGAGCCGGTGACGGGATCGGGTGGCGGGCGGCTCACCGACGATCTCGCGGCCGGGCTGGTCGTCGGGCTGGCCTATCCGGAGCGGGTGGCGCGGGTTCGGGAAGCGGGTGGACGGGCGTACCTGATGGCCGGTGGCACCGAGGCCGAGCTGCCCGCTGGGAGCCCGCTGACCGGCACCCCGTGGATCGTGGTGGCGAGCGCGGACCGGGCCTCCGGAGCGCGGACGGCCCGGGTTCGCAGTGCCGCCCCGCTCGACGAGGAGACCGCCCGGGAGGTGGCCGCTCCCCTGCTGGCCGAGGCCACCGAGATCGGCTGGATCGACGGGGACGTGGTGGCCCGCAAGGTCCGGCGGCTGGGGGCGATCACCCTGGTCTCCACCCGGCTCACCGATCCGGATCCGGTGCTGGTCCGCGAGGCGGTGGCGACCGGGCTGCGTGCCGAGGGCCTGGGCCTGCTCACCTGGAGTCGCGGGGCGGAGGAGTTGCGCAGCCGGCTGACGTTCGCGCACGCGGCGCTCGGTGAGCCGTGGCCGGACATGTCGGACGCCGCGTTGCTGGCCGGGGTGGAGGACTGGCTCGATCTCGGTTCGGCCCGGCGCCGGTCCGATCTGGCCCGGCTGGACGTGGCGGCCGGGCTACGGCGGCTGATCCCCTGGTCGGTGGCGGGCCGGCTGGACGACGTCGCCCCGGAACGGCTGGCGGTGCCGAGCGGGTCGAACGTGCGGGTCGACTACAGCGATCCGGCGGCGCCGGTGCTGGCGGTGAAGGTGCAGGAGGCGTTCGGCTGGCGGGAGGCGCCACGGCTGGCCGATGGGCGGGTTCCGGTGCTGCTGCACCTGCTCTCCCCGGCGGGGCGGCCGGTGGCGGTCACCGGTGATCTCGGCTCGTTCTGGGTCCAGGGCTATCCGCAGGTGCGTGCCGAGATGCGGGGCCGCTATCCGCGACACCAATGGCCGGAGGACCCGACAACTGCCACACCCACTCGGCGTACGAATCCCCGGTCCCGATGACAGATCACCCGAAGAGGAGACGAGCCGCTCAACGACAAGATGAGCCGGCCGAAGTGAAAGGACGGGCCGCCTGAAAGCGAAGAGATGAGCCACTAGAAAAGAAGGCCCTCGGAAGAGGGGCCGCGGGTCAGGCCTCGGGAGCGGTGACGTTCTCCAGGCGGCTCAAGGGGGCGGGGGCTCCGTACAGGTAACCCTGGCCCAGCGGGCAGCCCAGATCCGTCAGGGCCTGGGCACGCTCCCTGGTCTCCAGGCCCTCGGCCACCACGGTGATGCCGAGTTCGGCGCAGATCGCCAGGACCGAGCGGCACAGGGCGCCGGCCCGGTCCGGGGAGGCGTCCACGTCGGTGAGGGTGGAGTCGAGCTTGACGATGTCCACCGGCATGGAGTGCAGCTGGGCGAGGGCGTTGTAACCGCTGCCGAAGTCGTCCAGGGCCACCCGGACACCGATGGCGCGCAGTCGTTCGACCAGGGCGGCGGCGTACGGCAGGTCGGGGATCCGGAGGGTTTCGGTGATCTCGATGATCAGGTTCTCGGGGGCCAGGTGGTGGCGGGTCAGGGCGGCCCGGACCGCCTCCTCCAGGCCCTGGCCGGCCAGCCGTCCGGCGGAGACGTTGACGTGTACCCCGATCGGGCGACCGTGGAGTTCGGCCAGGGTCGCGGCGTCGGCGCAGGCACGGTCCAGGACGAAGTCGTCGATCGCCGAGACCAGGCCGGTGCGTTCGGCCATCGTGACGAAGACGTCGGGGTGGACCGGGCCGGCGATCGGATCGGTCCAGCGGGCCAGCGCCTCCACGGCCACCGTCGCGCCGTCGCTGAGCCGGACGATCGGCTGGTAGTGGACGTCGAATCCGGCGGCCGCCGGGGAACCCGCCAGGGCGCCGGCCAGCAGGTGGGGCAGGTCGGCGTTCGGGCCGCCGTCGCGGGGGCCGGTGTAGCGGATCAGGGCGCCCTTGCCGCGGCGTTTCACCGCGTACATCGCGGCGTCGGCGCGGCGCAGCAGGAGGTCGGCGGAGAGGCGGTCGCCGGGTTCGGCGGTGACCAGGCCGATGCTGACGCCGACGGTGATCGAGCGGCCGTCGAGCACGTAGGGCTCCCGCAGCGTGGCGAGCACCCGCTGACCGATGGCCTCGGCCTCAGCGGCCCACTCCTCGGGATCCATCAGCGGCGTGACGACGGCCTCGGTCTCCCCGAGCCCGGCACCCGAGCCCGGCACCGCGGCCGGCGATGATCCGCCGGCCGAAAGGCCACCCGTGGAGGAGGCGCCCGCAGTGGAAAGAGCGGACGCGGTGCCAGCACTGGAAGAAGCGGACGCGGTGCCAGCACCGGAAGACGCGGACGAGGCGCCAGCGCTGGTAGGGGCGGCCGAGACGCCGGCGGTGATGGAGGAAGAAGCCGGGCCGGAGGCGAAGGAGACAGGCGGGACGCCGGAACCAGAGGACCCGGACGAGACGACCGGAGCGGAGGAAGACGGCGCGGCGGAAGTGACCGGATCGGACGGCGAAGACCCGGCAGAGGCGACCGGCCCGGACGGCGAGGGCGCGGCGGACGTCGCGGTGGACGTCGCGATGGAGGTGGAGGTAGCGGCGGGAGCGGTCGCCCCGGCGAAAGAGGGAGTCGCGGTGGAGGAGGGGGTCGCGGCGGAAGAGGGGGTCGCGGTGGAAGAGGGAGCCGCGGCGGGGAAGGCGGTGGCTTCGGAGACCCGGACGCCGGCGGCGGAGAGGACGTAGCGGCGCTGCCGGAGCACCCCGTCGGCGCGGCGGCGCCAGCGGGACGGGCGGCGGGGCGCCGGGACCGGCATGCCGCTCTGGTCCAGGACGATGGCGAACTCGTCGCCGCCGAGGCGGGCCACCAGGTCCTGGGAGCGGACCCCGGCCCGCATCCGTTCGCCGATGGCCTGCAGCACCCGGTCGCCGACGGCGTGGCCGAAGGTGTCGTTGATGAGCTTGAAGTCGTCCAGGTCGGCGAAGAGCACCGCGACCGGCGTGCCCCGTTTCTGGTGGGCGTCGATCGCGTGCACCAGGCGTTCCCGGAACAGGGCACGGTTGGCCAGGCCGGTCAGCGGATCGTGATAGGCCTGGTGGTGGAGCCGGCGCTGGGTGCTGGCGACCCGGTCGAACAGGACCGTGTTGTCGACGATGGTGAGCATCTGCCGGGTGACGACCAGGGCCAGGCCGAGCCAGCCGAGGTAGGCCTCGAACGGGGTCAGCGACCCGCCGGTGACGGTGCGGGCCACCAGGACCACACCGGCGACCACCACCGGTCCGTACGGCAGCAGCAGCCGGAACCAGTCGCGCTCGATCCGGTCCGGGTCGGTACGCGGCGGCACGTACCGGGCCGGGCTGAGCGCGGCCATCGCGATGAACGCCGGCCCGAGCAGGTGACCGAGCCCTTCCAGCCAGGTGGGCCCGTCGCCGAGGAGCCGGACCGTGTCGGCGACCCCGAAGGCGAGCAGGGCGGAGCCGACGAGCCGCAGCGGGCGCCGCCCGGCCGGTGAGTCGGGCCGGGTGGTGAGCAGGAGCAGCACCATGGTGAACAGGATCAGGTCGGCGACCAGGTAACCGGCGGCGACCGCGTTCAGCCCGGGCACGCCGGGCAGCAGCGACCAGGCCAGGGCGAGCACCGACCCGGTGATCAGCACGCTGTCCAGGAAGAGGGCGATCTGGCCGCGCAGCGGGGACGTGGGCGCGGGTGCGGGCCGGGTGCGGACCGCGCCGAGCAGCCCGAGCAGCATGCAGGTGGGCAGCACGACGAGCCCGACGTCGGCGAGCCGCTGCGGCGGTTCACGGTCGACGCCGGTGAGTTCCTGGACGATCCACCAGAGCCGGTTGAGCGACCAGACGAACAGACCGCCGGCGGCGAGGAACCGCCAGCTGCGCGGGATGCCGGTACGGCCGAGCCCTACGCGCAGGCAGACGACCGACGCGAGGAGCCCGGCGATGAGCTGCGCCGTGTCGGTGTAGAGGCGTGGCGTGCCGAGGGCGAGTTCGCCGAAGGCGACCACACCCAGGGTGAACGCCAGCGTGCCGAGCAGTCGCGCCGTCGTGATCACCACCTGAGTCCGGGCCGCGGGATCGCGGCCGGAACAACTTAACCGCTCAGTCCCCGGAGGTCACGTCGGCGACGATCACCGTGATGTTGTCGGGCCCTCCGCCACGCAGAGCGAGGTCGATGAGGCGCTCCGCACACGACTTGACATCGCTGTTGGTGCGCAGTTCCTCTTCGAGGACCGGGTCGGCCACCACGCCGGTGAGGCCGTCGCTGCAGAGCAGCCACCGGTCGCCGCGCTGTGGCTCGACGATCACGTACGCCGGGGTGACCGGCTCGCCCTGGAGCACCCGGGTGACGACGGCCCGCCGCGGGTGCACGGCCGCCTCGTCCGGCTTGATCAGCCCCTGGTCGACCAGCATCTGGACGTACGTGTCGTCCTTGGTGAGCTGGTTGAGCCGGCCGTCGCGCAGCAGGTAGGCCCGGGAGTCGCCGACGTGTGCCATGGCGGCCCGCTCCCCGTTGAAGAGCACCGCCGTCAGCGTGGTGCCCATGCCCGCCAGGGACGGGTCGGCGGCCACCTGCTCGGCGATCCGGCCGTTGGCTGCTTCGAGCGCCCGGTGCAGGGCGTCCATCTGATTCTCGGTGTCGATCGGCGTGTCGAGCGAGACCATGGCTTCGATGGTGATCCGGCTGGCCAGATCACCGGCGGCCATGCCGCCCATCCCGTCCGCGACGACGAGGAGCTGGTCACCGGCGTAGTGACAGTCCTCATTGTTGCTGCGGACGTGTCCCTGGTCGGTGACGGCCGCCCACCGGAGGTGCAAGGTCATGGCGTGCAGCCTGCCAGGTCGGCGCCAGCCTGTCTGCACGTGGTGGGCGGCATGTCGCACATGTCGTTGGTGAAAATACACTTATCCACCGGCTGCGCCCCGATCCAGGGGTCGTCCGAGGCATCGTGGATCGATTTCGGTCACCGGCCGTGTCGGCGCGATCCATTCCAGTGCCGGGGCCTCGACCGGCCAGCCGCGGACGGTGAGGCCGCTGTCGGGTGTGTCGCGCGCCTGCGGGCAGAGGGTCTTCGACCGGACCTCGCCGTTCGGGATGAAGGTCACCTGTCCGGTGGGTTCGAGCATCGTGGTCGAGGTGTCGTCGACCGCGATGAGCTGCCCGCGGACCACCTCGGCGGGCTCACCGTCGGCGGCGTGCTCGACGGCGGTGTCCGGCAGGACCGGCGCCTGGAGGAAGGCGACGCCGACCATGAACGGCATGGCGAAGGCGGCGGCGACGGCCGGCCAGTGGGTGGCGATGCGGGCCCAGCGCTGCGGGACGGGTCCGGTGAGGACCGGACCGAAGAGCGGAGGAGCCGCCAGGAGTACGGCGGTCCAGTGGTCCCCGGCCCGGATCGCGGCGACCACTCCCGGCCACACGAAGATCCAGACGAGCACGGCGACGAGCACCGGCACGCCCAGGGTGAGCCACCGCATCACCCACGGATCCCCGGGTTCGCCCTGCACCGCGGTCAGCCCGAGGATGGCGACGATCAGCATCATGAGCAGCGGAAGCATCCGCAGCTGCCAGGTGAAGGCGGCGATCCCGGCGGCGATCACCACGACCCAGCCGGGCATCCGCAGCGCCGCGACGGCGAGGAACGAGGTGCCGGTCCGCCCGGGCACACTCACCAGCAGGATGCCGCCGAGCACCCGGACCAGCAGGATGGCCGCGGGCAGCGTCCAGCTGAGGGTGATGAACAGCGCCCCGATCATGCCGAGCGGGTTGATGTACTGCACCAGCAGCAGCATCGTCGGCAGGTCCTGCCGGGACAGGTACCAGAGCCGGAGCACGAGCAGCAGCAGCGGGAAACCGGGCAGGACGGCGAGGAGCCAGTTGAGTTCGGCGCGGTAACTGGTCCGGGGCAGCACCCGTTCCTTGTGGACCAGACCGGAGTGGATCTCGACCTCGTTCATCGGAGCGGGTCCTCCCACGGCATCCACCGCACGTTCGGCCGTTCCACCAGGGGCTGCTGGCCCTCGGCGATCGGGGAACTGCCGTTCTCCTCGACCTCGACCTGGAAGTTCCGGTCGAAGGCCTCCTCCCAGCGGTTGTCGTCGGGGTCGGCGAAGGACCGGTAGAGGGTGAGGTCGACGAGCTCCTTGAGGGCCAGGTTCTCCCCCACGTTCACCCCCCAGCGTTCCTTGGGGTCGATACCGAGGTCGAAATGCGTGTATTTGTCGGGGAAGCGATATTTCCAGCCGGCGAGGATCGCGGCATCGGTGCTGATCGCCTCGACCTGACCGGCATCCATCTCGGCGAAGCACTCCCGGACCCGGTTCTTCTGGACCACGTCGGCGCCGAACTCCACCAGGGCGGACTTGCTCGTCGCCGTGGACAGGGTGCAGACCCGCTTGCCGGCCAGGTCCTCCAGCGTGGAGATCTTCGGATGACCCTTCAGCGCGATGACCGACTGCTCGGTGTCGAGGTAGCCCTGGGAGAACGTCACCCCGGTCATCGCCTCGCGCTCCGGCGTGATGCTGTAGCTGGCGATCACCAGTTGCACATTGACCCGTTTGCTCGCCTCGGCCGGATCGGTGGCCTGCATCCGGGCCCGGTCCTCGCTCTCCAGCCCGTAGAACCGCACGTCGGAGCGCCGGAAGCCGAGATCCTCAGCGATCATGTAGGCGATGTCGATGTCGAAGCCGGACCACTGCCTGGTGGCCGGGTCGTAGTAGGCCGTGCCGAACTGGTCGTCCTTGACCCCGATCCGCAGTTCCTTCCAGGTGTCCACGCCCGCCTGCTCGCGCAGCTCGGCAACCGTCGGCGGCCCACCCACCAGCAGTTTCCCCAGCGCCACCGCCAGCGTGACGACGATCAGCAGCCCGAGCCCGGCCAGCCTCCACACCTTGAACCGGTACTCCCGGTCCACGACCATCTCCCGCTCGACCTCGGAGATGACCTCCTGGATCACCTCCTGCTGGGCGATGTTCTGGGAGGCGATCTCCTCGGCGGTGGGCTCCGGCTCGCCGGGCGCGGGCGGCTGCGGATTGCGCAGCAGCCACCTGACGATCTCCGGCGCGAACTGGCGTGGCAGCCGCCACGAAGGTGGTGACGACGGCCGGGCGGCCGGTTCACCGTTGTCGACGTCCCCCATCAGCCCCGTCCTCCCCACGAACCCCGGAAAGGTCATGGTGCCCGACTTCGGCAGCCAACGGGCCGCCGATCAGGTCACGGAACGGGATCCGCCGTACCGAACGGCACACCCGGACGGCAACGCACCAGACGGGCCGCGGTGAGGCGTAACCCGGCGGCCAGCCCGTGGCGTTCGATCGCCTGGAGGGCGTACGCGCTGCAGGTGGGCTGGTAACGGCAGCGGGTGGGCAGGCGCGGCGAGATGCGGCGGTAGCCGCGGATGGCGCCGGTCGCGGCGCGTTCCCCCCACGATCCCCCTGCGTGGGTACGGGTGAGCACCGCACCCAACCGGACCAGCATGCTCAACGAGAAGCAGTCGCAACCCGGGATGTCGCAGTCACACCCCGGGTCACACGACCGGTCCTTCTTCCTGCGTTTCCGCGACTTCCACACCGCCACGTGTTCATCATGGCGGACCGGCGCACCGGATGATCAGCGGACCGAGACCACCGCCGCGCTCTCCGGGGGCAGCACCAGCCGGTCGCGTTCCACGATCACGCCCGGTGCGGTGGCCAGCAGCACCGCCCGGGGCAGGGCCCGCACGCTGACCGTCTGTGCCGTCTCGGCCAGGTTGGCCACCACCACGCTGGGCCCGCGCCGGATCACCACGTGCTGGTCGCCGTGCCACACCTCGACCTGGTGCAGCCAGGGGTCGGTGAGCCCGGGCAGGCCGCGGCGTAGCGCGATCAGCCGCCGGTAGAGGTCCAGGATCTCGGCGTGACCGGGTTTGCCCAGCTCGGACCAGTCCAGCTTGGAGCGCTCGAAGGTGGCCGGGTCCTGCGGGTCGGGCACGTCGGCCTCGTTCCAGCCGTGCCGGGAGAACTCGCTGCGCCGGCCGTTGCGGACGGCGTCGGCCAAATCGGGCTCGGGGTGCGAGGTGAAGTACTGCCAGGGGCTGCCCGCCGCCCATTCCTCCCCCATGAACAGCATCGGGGTGAACGGCGAGGTCAGCAGCAGGGTGGCGGCGACCTTGAGCAGGCCGGGCGACAGGGTGGCGGTGAGCCGGTCGCCGACGGCCCGGTTGCCGATCTGGTCGTGGTTCTGCAGGAACGCGACGAACCGGTGGCCCGGGGTGCGCTGCCGGTCGACCGGCCGGCCGTGCCGCCGTCCCCGGAACGACGACCAGGTCCCGGCGTGGAAGAAGGCGCCTTCCAGCACGGTACGCAGGCAGTCCAGCGATCCGAAGTCCCCGTAGTAGCCCTGGCGCTCCCCGGTCAGCAGGGTGTGCAGGGCGTGGTGCACGTCGTCGTCCCACTGGGCGTGCAGGCCGTAACCGCCGGCCTCCCGCGGGGTGATCAGTTTCGGGTCGTTGAGGTCGGACTCGGCGATCAGCGAGAGCGGCCGGCGCACCCGCGTGGAGAGCGACTCGACCTCGACGGCCATCTGTTCCAGCAGGTGGACGGCGCCCTCGTCGTGCAGCGCGTGCACGGCGTCCAGCCGCAGACCGTCGATGTGGTAGTCGCGCAGCCACATCAGCACACTGTCGACGATGTAGCGACGGACCTCGCCGGAGCCCGGCCCGTCCAGGTTGATCGAGCTGCCCCAGGGGTTGCTGCCGCCGCCGAGGTAGGGCGCGAACATCGGCGCGTACGCCCCGCTCGGCCCGAAGTGGTTGTAGACCACGTCGAGCACCACACCGAGTCCTTTGGCGTGGGCGGCGTCGACGAAACGCTTCAGGCCGTCGGGACCGCCGTACGCCTCGTGCGGGGCGAACCAGCAGACTCCGTCGTACCCCCAGTTGTGAATGCCGTTGAACGCGTTGACGGGCAGCAGCTCGACCAGGTCGACCCCGAGGTCCACCAGGTGATCCAGGCGCTCGATCGCGGCGTCGAAGGTGCCCTGCGGGGTGAACGTGCCGATGTGCAGCTCGTAGAGGACCGATCCGGGCAGCTGCCGGCCGGTCCAGCCCTGATCGGTCCAGGCGAACGCGGAATGGTCGTAGCGGCGGCTCAGCTCGTGCACGCCGCCGGGCTGCCACGGCGACCGCGGGTCGGGCAGCGGCCGGTCCTGACCGGGCAGGACGAAGCCGTAGTCGACCGCCTCGGAGTCCACGTCGGCGTGCCACCAGCCGTCGTCGCCGGGTTCCATCTCGTGGTCGCGGCCGTCCAGGTGCAGCTTGACGGGCTTGTCCGGCGCCCAGACCGAGAAGAGTGTCATTCCTTCACCAGGAGAGCGACGGGGTAGGTGTGCAGCAGCTCGGCCACCGAGAGACGATTCCCGCCGTAGCTGGTGTTCGTGAAGACTTCCGTCCAACTGTGGCCGTGGAGTGACAGCGTGGTGTCGCCCCAGCCGCCGTGCCGTGACAATCCGACCGGCAACCGGGTGCTCACCGCCACCACGCCACCGCGGTCGAAGGCGAACACGTGCTCGGGGGCCCGGCCGTCGGCCCACACCGGACGGTACCCGGCGAACAGCTCCGGCCGCTGCCGGCGCAGGCGCAGCACCCGGCTGGTGACCAGGAGCTTGGCGGCGCCGGTGTCGTCGATCGGGGGGAGCCAGCCGTCGTCGATGCGGCCGAGCAGCTCACGGCGTTCGGCGAAGTCGACCGGGCGGCGGTTGTCCGGGTCGACGAGCGAGTGGTCCCACAGTTCGGTGCCCTGGTAGACGTCGGGCACCCCGGGCATGGCCAGCTGCACCAGCTTCTGGCCGAGCGAGTTGGACCGGCCGGGCGGGGTGATCGACGCGGCGAAATCGGTCACCTCGCGGTTCAGCGCCGGGTCGTCGTAGAGCCGGTCGACCATCTGCTGCAACGCGTTCTCGAAGGCTTCGTCGGGGCGCAGCCAGGACGTGCAGGTGCCGGCCTCCCGGGCGGCCTTCACGGCGTACGCCCGCAATCGGTCCCTGGAGATCGGCCATGCGCCGACCGCGACCTGCCAGATGAGATGGGCCAGCGCCGGATCCGGAAGCGGAGCGACCCGGACCCACCGGCGCACCACCGAGGTCCAGTCGCCGGGCACCTCGGAGAGCACCGCCAGCCGGGCCCGGACGTCCTCGCCGCGCTTGGTGTCGTGGGTGGCCAGCGCCGTCTGGGTGAACGGCCAGTCCAGCACCCGCCGCTCGGCGAAGTGGTGGAACTCGTCGGGCGTGACGCCGAACTTGGCCGGGTCGTTGCCGACCTCGTTGCGGGCCACGAACCGGGTCCAGCGGTAGAACGCGTTGTCCTCCACGCCCTTGGCCATCACCGCGCCGGTGAACTGCTGGAATCGGACGGCAAGCTCGTCGGCGGGGTTGCGCAGCCGGGCCGTGACCTGGTCCAGCACACCGATCAGCTGGGGCCGGCGGCGGCCCGCCTCGGCCCGCGCGGTGGCCAGGTCGCGGGAACCGGCCGGCAGGTAGGAGCGGTAGACCGGGAAGCAGGCGGCCAGCTCGGCGAGCGCCACCGGAGCGGACTCGATCTCCGGCGCCAGCCGGGCCAGGCGGTCCAGCTCGGCGGCGAGGATCTCGGTGGCCACCCGGTGCTTCGCGTCGTGGACCAGGTCCTGCCAGGAGGTGTGCACACCGGTCAGGTGGTGGTCGAGGGTGTTGAAGAAGGCCTCCGTGCCGGTGTCCACGAAGACGCCGTTGACCTCGGCCATCGCGTCGTACCCGGTGGTGCCGGCGACCGGCCAGGCGGGCAGCTCCTCACCCGGTTCGAGGATCTTCTCGACCACGATCCAGGCGTCCGGGGCGGCGTCGCGCAGCCGGTTGAAGTATTCGCCGGGGTTGCGCAGGCCGTCCGGGTGGTCGACCCGGATGCCCTGCACGATGCCCTCGTTGTACCAGCGGATGATCTCGGCGTGGGTGGCGGCGAAGACCTCGGGGTCCTCGACGCGCAGGCCGGCCAGGTCGGTGATCGAGAAGAACCGGCGGTAGTTGAGCTCGCGGTCGCCCCGGGTCCAGTTGACCAGCTCGTAGTGCTGCCGGTCGTGCACCTCCCGCGGCGAGCCCTCGCCTGTCCCGTCGGCGATCGGGTAGCGCTTGTCGTAGTAGCGCAGCTCGCCGTCCTCGATCCGGAGATCGTCCAGCGCGTCCGATTTGTCGGCAAGAACCGGGAGCAGGATTCGACCGCGTTCCCAGTCGATGTCATAAAAGTGCGCGTAGTCCGATTTGCGCCCATTTTTCAAGACATCCCACCACGTGGGGTTGACGTGCGGCACCCCCACGCCGGCGTGATTGGGCACGATGTCGACGACAAACCCGAGGTCACAGGCCTTCAACGCCGCGCTCAGATCGGAAATTTCACCCAATGCCGGATTTACCCGTGAGTGATCGACAACGTCGTAACCGTGCTCCGACCCGGGAGCCGAAACAAGCAGAGGCGCCGTGTAGAGGTGGCCAACCCCCAGATCGGCGAGATAGTCGACGATCTCAGCGGTAGAAGAGAGGGGAAAATCGGGGCGGACCTGAACTCGGTAAGTACTGCTCGGGTGCATCAAACCGTCCTGTCCAGCACGATGAGAGACCGATCCGGCACCCAGACCTGGTGTCCGGCCTCCACGACGGACGGCCGGTCGGGCGACGGATCAGCGGTTTCGATGACCAGCTCCCACTTCTCCCCGTACTCGGTGGGAGGCGTGGTGAATTCGATCGGCGCGTCGTGCGCGTTGAAGAACAGCAGGAACGAGCTGTCCACGTGCCGCTGCCCGTACTGCCCGCGTTCCCGGATGCCCTCGCCGTTGACGAACAGCGCGACGGCCCGCCCGAAGTCGTTGCCCCAGTCGTCACCGGCCATCTGCCGCCCGTCGGGGGTGAACCACTCCAGGTCGGGCAGCGGGTCGCCGCCGCCGCGGGCGGTGACCGGCAGCCCGGTGAAGAACCGCCGGCGCTGGAACACCTGGTGCCGGTGCCGGAACGCGGTCAGCTTGCGGGAGAACTCCAGCAGCTGCTCGTCGGCGTTCTCCCAGTCGATCCAGGCGATCTCGTTGTCCTGGCAGTACGCGTTGTTGTTGCCCTGCTGGCTGCGCCCCATCTCGTCGCCGTGCGAGATCATCGGCACGCCCTGGCTGAGCATCAGGGTGGCCAGGAAGTTGCGCCGCTGCCGGGCCCGCAGCGCGAGCACCCCGGCGTCCTCGGTCGGCCCCTCGATGCCGCAGTTCCAGGACCGGTTGTGGCTCTCGCCGTCCCGGTTCTCCTCACCGTTGGCGTCGTTGTGCTTGTCGTTGTACGACACCAGGTCGTTGAGTGTGAACCCGTCGTGCGCGGTCACGAAGTTGATCGAGTGGAACGGTTTGCGGCCGTCGTCCTGGTAGAGGTCGGCGGAGCCGGTGATCCGGGAGGCGAACTCGGCGAGTGTGGCGGGCTCACCACGCCAGAAGTCGCGGACGGTGTCCCGGTACTTGCCGTTCCATTCGGTCCAGTTCGGCGGGAAGTTACCGACCTGGTACCCGCCGGGCCCGACGTCCCACGGCTCGGCGATCAGCTTGACCTGCCCGACCACCGGGTCCTGCTGGACCACCTCGAAGAAGGTGGAGAGCCGGTCCACGTCGTAGAACTCGCGGGCCAGGGTGGACGCCAGGTCGAAGCGGAAACCGTCGACGTGCATCTCGGTGACCCAGTAGCGCAGCGAGTCCATGATCAGCTGGAGGCTCTGCGGGCTGCGGACGTTCAGGCTGTTACCCGTACCGGTGTAGTCCATGTAGAACTGGGGTTGATCGTCGACCAGCCGGTAATAGGTCCGGTTGTCGATGCCCTTGAGCGACAGGGTCGGGCCCAGGTGGTTGCCCTCGGCGGTGTGGTTGTAGACCACGTCGAGGATGACTTCCATGCCCGCCGCGTGCAGCGCCTTGACCATGCCCCGGAACTCCTGGGTCTGCTGACCGAGCGCGCCCATCGCCGAGTACCCGTGGTACGGCGCGAAGAACCCGAGCGTGTTGTAACCCCAGTAGTTGTTCAGCCCGAGGTCGTGCAGCCGGTTGTCGTGCACGAACTGGTGCACCGGCATCAGCTCGACAGCCGTCACGCCGAGGCTCTTCAGGTGCTCGATGATCGCCGGGTGCCCGATCGCCGAGTACGTCCCGCGCATGTCCCGGGGGATCTCCGGGTGCCGCTGGGTCAGCCCCTTGACATGTGTCTCGTAGATCACCGAGTGGTGGTACGGGATGTCCGGCCGCCGGTCGTTGCCCCAGTCGAAGTACGGGTTCACCACCACGGCCTTCGGCATGTACGGCCCCGAGTCCAGCTCAGACATCTGATCCGGGTTGTCGAAGTCGTACGCGTACAGCGACGGGTGCCAGTCGATGTCCGAGTCGACCGCCCGCGCGTACGGGTCCAGCAGCAGCTTGTGCGGGTTGCACCGCAGGCCACGGTGCGGCTCGTACGGTCCGTACACCCGGTAGCCGTACCGCTGGCCCGGCTCCACCCCGGGCAGGTACGCGTGCCAGACGAACGCGTCCTGCTCGTGCAGGAGGACCTTCCGCTCGTTGCCGGACGGGTCGAACAGACAGAGTTCGACCGCATCGGCCACCTCGGAGAAGATCGCGAAATTCGTGCCGGTCCCGTCGTACGTGGCACCCAATGGGTACCGGTGACCAGGCCAGACCTGCATACGGTGCTCCTACCCCTCAGCCGTCCTCGTGATCGCGGGCCGGCGCGCGGATTGTTTGCCCACCGAATCGGGGGGTTAATCCTGCGCGCCCGCGCCTGCGGTCATTCTTCCGGACGACAGAGGTCAGGAGTCGTCGCGACTCTGCTCCGCGAGGAATCGCTCCAGTTCGGCGCCGAGTTCGTCGGCGGTCGGCAGCGGAGTGTCGGAGTCGGCGAGCAGGTTGGCCTCCCGGCCGCGGACGAACGCGTCGTACTGCGCCTCCAGCGACGTGACCAGGCGGGCGGCCTGCTCGTCGTCGGCGATCTGCTTGTCCACCTCGCCGCGGACCAGCTTGGCCGACTCGCGCAGCCCACCGGTCGGCAGAGCCAGTCCGGTGCTGGTGGAGACCGAGTCGAGCAGGATCTCGGCGGCCGCCGGGTACCCGGTCTGAGCCAGGTAGTGCGGCACGTGGGCGGCGTAACCGAGGGCGTCCCGGCCGGAGTTGCCGAGCCGGAACTCCAGCAGATTTCCGACACTTGCCGGCACCTGCACCCGCTGCAACCACGACTCGTGTTCGCCGAGCAGGCGCTTGTCGGTGGCGTGCGCGGTGACGCCGACCGGGCGGGTGTGCGGCACGGCCATCGGGATCGCGTTGAGCCCGACCGTGACGCTGACCCCCAGCTGGTCGATCAGCAGGGTGATGGCGGCGATGAACCGCTCCCACTGCAGGTCCGGTTCCGGCCCGGCGAGCAGCAGGAACGGGGTGCCCAGCTGGTCCTTGACCAGGTGCAGGGCGAGGCTGGGTTCCTCGTAGCTCTCGAAATGATCGGCCACGAAGACCATCGGAGGACGGCGGGAGCGGTAGTCCAGGAGCTGGTCCAGGTCGAACGTGGCGATGACCTCGTTCTCCAGGTTGTCCAGCAGACTCTCCCGGGCGAGCTGGATGGAGCTGCCCGCGTCGACGAAACCGGTGAGCGCCTGGATGAGCACCGGGCCGTCAAGTTCCGGCAGGTCACCGGTGATCTCATAGAGCCCGTACGGGTCGAGCACGCTGCCTACCTCCAGAGAGTGTTTTCGGCGATAACAGCCGGGCGGCGTCATTGATTCCGGCCCACTCCCATAATCACCTACCCGACACGGCGGCGACGTGCGCGCACCCGTCACAATGGGTTGCAGATCTTCTTCCGCACACCCCTCGGAGTGATCTGTGACGAAGGAACTGGCAGAAGACACCGCGGCCCCACCCGGCACCCTGTGGGCCCGCATGAAAGCCGACCCGCAGTACGCCCCTGAGCATCTCGCCCTGGAGGCGACCCGCCGGATCGGCCCGGAAGCCGCCGCGTGGCACACCAGGATGCGGGCCGAGCGCCCCGAGCTGGGCCCCGACGAGCTGGCCACCCTCGCGATCAAGCGGTTCACCACGCTGGCCCGGGTCTCCGGGGCGGTCTCCGGCGCGGCCGGTCTGCCCGGCGCGCTGCTCGACGTGGGCGTGCTCGCCTGGACCCAGGCGCGCCTGGTCCTGCACGTGGCGGCGGCCTACGGCGAGGATCCGGCGGCTCCGGAGCGCGCCACCGACCTGCTGGTTCTCCAGCGGGTGCACAAGCTCGCCGAGACCGCGCGGACGGCGCTCGGCGTGGCCGCCGGGCGGGAGCGCGCCAGCCGGATCTTCACCGGTGACGGCGGCCGGCCGCTGGCCGGTGTGCTGATGCGGCTGAGCGTGAAACTGGCGCAGATGGCCGGCGTGCGGGCCGCGAAACGGATCTTCGCCAAGGTGGTCCCGGGCGCCGGCATCATCCTCGGCACCTGGGCCAACTCGGCGGCCACCCGTGATCTGGCCCGCCGGGCCAGGGAGCACTACCGGAACGGCTAAGGCCCCGCGACGGGACTGCCGAAAATCCAGATGTGCTGGGTAATCGGAGATCCGTCGTCCTGGCCCTCGCCGTACTGCTGCTGACCGGTTGTTCCTCGTCGTCGTCCCGGGACGAGAAGGGGGACGCCGGGTCGGCGGACAGCACCGGCAACCCGGGCCGTAACTGGATCCTGTTCGACCAGGGCACCGTCTCGGCCTCACCGTCGGCCACCTACGGCTCGCTGGCACCGACCCCCTCGGCGACGCTGCCCACCCTGGGCGGCAGCAGCTCGCCGCAGCCCACCCCGACCCCCACCTGTACGCCGAACGGGCACATCCCGATGGTCAACGGCCTGGGTGTGGTCCCGTCGAAGAACAGCGCCGTGGTGACCTGGTTCAACCAGGGCGGCAGCGACATCGTCGACTACCGGATCACCGCGCAGAGCCAGATCCTGGTGACCGGCGCGCAGAAGGAACTGGGCTGGACGAAGAACGCACCGAAGAAGTGCGGCTACGTCAGCGCCACCATCTCCGGGCTGGATCCGGGCACCCCGTACATCTTCACGGTGGACATGGTGCGGACCAAGGACGCGCTGGGCCTGGACGGTCACCAGTCGACGACCATCGGACGATCCCGGCCGGTGACCACCCTCACGAAGTGAGCGGGTGGTGAGCACCACTACGAGGTGAGGTTCAGGAAACTCTAAGCTTCCCGGCATGGAGAGCATCGCCGATACGGTCATCCTGCTCGGGATCTCCGTGGTCGGCGCCGCGCTGGCCCGGCGACTCGGCTTCGTGGCGCCACTGGTCCTGCTGGTGGCGGGCCTCGGCCTGTCGTACGTGCCGGGGTTCCCGGAAGCGCACCTGGAGCCCGAGCTGGTGCTGATCGGGATCCTGCCGCCGCTGCTGTACGTGGCCGCCCTGCAGACCTCGGTGCCCGCGTTCCGGCTGGCGTTGCGCCCGATCCTGCTGCTCGCGGTCGGGTTGGTGGTCCTCACCGCGCTGGTGGTGGGTTTCCTCGTACACCTGCTGTTGCCTGAGGTTCCGTTGGCCGCGTGTGTCGCGCTGGGTGCGATCGTGGCCCCGCCGGACGCCGTGTCGGCGACCGCGATCGCCCGCCGGGTCGGGCTGCCCCGCCGGGTGGTCACCATCCTGGAGGGCGAGAGCCTGCTGAACGACGCGACCGCCCTGGTCCTGGTGCGGGTGGCGATCGGCGCGCTGACCGGGACCGCGGTCGGGGCCACCGAGATCGTCGGCGAGGTGACGCTGAAGGCCGGCGGCGGCCTGCTGATCGGCATGGGTCTCGCGATGGCCGTGGCCTGGCTGCACAAGCGGATCGAGGACGCGCTGCTGGAGGACGCGGTGGCACTGCTCACCCCGTTCGTGGTGGTGATCGTCGCCGAGAAACTGCACACGTCCAGCGTGGTGGCGGTGGTGGTGGCCGGGCTCTACCTGGGGCACCGCATCCCGTACCTGCTGTCGGCCACCTCCCGCCTGCAGATGGACGCGGTCTGGAAGCTGATCAACTTCCTGCTGGAGGGGGTGGTCTTCCTCCTGGTCGGTCTGCAGCTGCGCACCGTGGTCGGCACCATCGAGACCGACATGGTCACCACCGCCCAGGTCACCGCGGTGGTGTTCGGCGCGCTGCTGGCGGTCCGGTTCCTGTGGATGTACCCGGCGACCTACCTGGCCCGGCTCATCCCCCGGATCCGCAACCGGGAGCCCCGGCCGCCGGTCACGGTGCCCACCGTGATCGCCTGGGCGGGCATGCGCGGCGTGGTCACCCTGGCCGCCGCGCAGACCCTGCCGGCCAACGGCGACTACCCGCGGGAGCTGTTCGTCTTCGTGGCCTTCGCGACCATCGTGCTGACCCTGCTGGTGCAGGGCAGCACCCTGCCGTGGCTGTCCCGGCGGCTCGGGGTGCGCGAGGACGCCAGCGGTCAGGACGCGCTGGCCGAGGCCGGGGTGCAGCACGCCGCCGGGCAGGCCGCGCTGAAGGCGCTGGACGAGCACGCGCCGGGTGCGCCGGATTCGGTGGTGGACCGGCTGCGGGGTCTGGTGGAGAGCCGGGGCAACAGCGCGTGGGAGCGGCTGGGCAGTCAGGAGCGGGAGACCCCGTCCGCGGCGTACGGCCGGCTCCGCCGGGAGATGATCAGAGCGGAACGACGGGTCTTCAAGATCGCCCGTAACGAGGGGCGGATCCCCGAGGAGGTGCTGGTGCGGGCCCAGCGAGAGTTGGACCTGGAAGAGTCCCAGTTGCATCGGAGTGAGCATTGACCTGTGAGCATCTCAAGGACGCCGGCGATCCGGCGCCGCTGGCTCCGTACGACGGCGGTTGCCCCGAGTGCGTGCACGCCGGCTTCACCGACTGGGTGCACCTGCGCAAGTGCCTGACCTGTGGTTACGTCGGCTGTTGTGATTCCTCCCCGCGGCGGCACATGACGCGCCACCACGGGGAGACGGATCACCCGGTGATGCGTTCCTACGAACCGGGTGAGACCTGGCGCTGGTGTTTCCCGGATCAGCTGCTGGGCTGAGCCGATCCGGCGGGCTCGCGGATGAGCGTGGCGTCGACGAAGCAGTACTCCCACCCGTCGTCGTGTTCCAGCGACCGGATGATGGGGTGCTCGGTGTCGGCGAAGTGCTCGTCCGCGTGCTTGTTCGGTGAGTCGCTGCAGCAGCCGACCTCACCGCAGGTCAGGCACATCCGCAGCTCCACCCAGGTGTCCCCGGACTCGACACACGGCGGGCAGACGTCGGTGTCGGTCTCGGTGATCTGGATCCGGTCCATGTGTGTGCAGGCGGTGCTGATGGTCTCCTCCCGGACGTACCGCCAGCGGTCGTGCAGCAGCCGGTCCGGGATGAACCGGGCCAGCATCCGCGAGTTGACCGCCAGGATCGGGGCCAGCACCGCCAGGATCAGCACGTAGAGGGCGACGAACGGCCCGATCCGTTCGTCCAGCCCGGCGGCCAGCGCCAGGGTGGCCAGGATCAGCGAGAACTCGCCCCGGCCCAGCACGGTCAGGCCGACGTTGGAGGCGCCGCGCTGGTTGAGCCCGAACAGCCGGGCGGTGATCAGGCCGGCCGTCACATTGGTCAGCACGGTGATGCCCACGGCGATCAGCACCGGCACGACCACCGAGCCGATCGCGCCGACGTCGATGCTCATCCCGAACGCCACGAAGAAGACCGCCGCGAACACGTCCCGCAGCGGCAGGACCAGGCGTTCCACCCGCTCCTTGACCGAGGTCCGGGCGACCACCAGGCCGATCATCAGGGCGCCGATGGCGTCCGAGACACCCACCTCGGCGGAGATACCGGCGACCAGCACGGTCAGGCCGACCATCAGGATGGCCAGCAGCTCGTCCTCGCGACTGTCGATGATCTTGCCGATCCAGCGGGCGCCCCAGCGGGCCACCGCGAACAGCAGCGCCAGGTAACCGAAGCTGATGGCGATCCGCAGCGCCAGCTCACCGGCCGAGTTCGCCCCGGACAGGATCGGGGTGAGCAGCGCCAGGTAGAGGGCGAGGAACAGGTCCTCGATCACGATGATGCCGAGGATCACCGGGGTCTCGGCGTTGGCCAGCCGGCGCAGCTCGATCAGCAGCTTGGTGGCGATCGCCGACGACGAGATGCCGACCGCGCCGGCGATCACGAACGCCTCGGAGGTGCCCCAGCCCATCGCGAAGCCCAGGCCCAGCCCGGCGCCGATGTTGATGGCGATGTACGCCCCGGCCGCTGCGAACAGCCGTTTCCCGCTGCCCAGCACCTGCTCGACCGGGAACTCCACACCCAGGTGGAACAGCAGCAGCACCAGCCCGAGCAGGGCCAGCATGTCCAGATCCGCCGGATGCTCGAAGAGCGTCACACCCGGGGTGAACGGGCCGAGCAGAATCCCGGCCAGCATGAAGAACGGAACGGTGGGCAGCCGGAACCGGCGCCCCAGCCGGGCCAGCAGCCCGGCGACGAGGATCAGGGCGCCCAGCCCGATGAGATTCGCGTGCACCAGCGGCCCTAGTCGGTGAAGTAGGTGCCGGCCAGCACGGCGCCGACCTTACGGGCCTGTTCCTCGGTCAGCTCGACCACGGCGTCCGGCTCGTCACCGGCGTCCTCGAAGACGTAGAGGTGACGTTTCCCGTCCCGGGACACCACGATCGACACCCGCCGGCCGCCGCCGCCCAGCGCCACGTCGTACCTGGTCCCGACCCCGGGAAGTTCCTGTATGTGCACACCCTTACCCATGGGCGCAGATACTACGGCCCGTCGCGGGAGGACGGCGCAGAGCAAAATCACCACCCTTTTTCTCGTACGCCACACCAAGGTCCCGTCGCGTCGCCGCGAGGCCGGCGGCCCGCCCGGACCGACCCGCGACCGCCGGGCGTATGCGTCCGTTCCGGTCTTTTCGGAGGTCTCAGACCCGGAGCCCCTCGATCATCCGGTCCAGCACCCCGGGCAGCTGCCGGTCCCAGAACTCCCAGGTGTGATCGCCCGGTTCGAACTCCGCGTCCAGCGTGACCCCGGCGGTGGCACACGCCGCGACGAACCGGCGGTTCTGCGCCACCAGGTGATCGTCGCTGCCGCAGCGCAGCACCAGTCGCGGCAGCTCCAGCGGGTTGGCGGTCCGGATCAGGTGCATCAGATCCTCGTCACCACCGGCCACCATCCGATCGGCGAAGACCCGGTCGGTGAGCGCCCGGACGTGCGGCCGCATGTCGTGCTCCTGGATGTACGCCAGATCCAGCGCCCCGGAGAGGCTGGCCGCCCCGGCGAACCGTTCCGGCTCCCGCAGCGCCCACTTCATCGCCCCGTAGCCGCCCATCGACAGCCCCGCCACGAACGTGTCCTCCCGCCGCCCCGACACCCGGAACAGCCGTCCCACCGTCTCCGGCAGTTCCGCCGACAGGAAGTCCCAGTACCGCATCCCGTACGTCTCGTTGGCGTAGAAACTGCGGTGCACCTGCGGCATGACGACGGCCAGGCCACGCTCACGCGCATACCGTTCCACCGAACTGAACCGCGTCCAGGAGGTGTGATCGTCGGTCAGCCCGTGCAACAGGTACACGACCGGCGGCGGATCCACGGCCACCCGCTCGGGCAGCACCACAGTCATCGAGGTGCCCATCTCCAGCGCCTCGGAATCAAAATCACACCGGACCAGTGCCATCCTGACAGTCTCACCACCCCGCCCCACGCCCCCTGTCCCGGGGAGGCCCCCATCCCAGAACCGGCCGGGGCGCGCTCTTATTGGAGCTTTTATTCGGCGCTGTAGTGCCGCAGCCGCACCTGGGCGCCGTCCGGCCCGGTCCAGTCCGCGATCGAGGTGTGCGTGTACCGCCAGCCGGTGGCCTCGTAGAAGGCGACCGCCCCGGTCCGCCGCCCGTTCTCGACGACGTTCAGGCTCAACGCGTACCCGAAGGGAAGTGCCCAGGCCGCACCAGCTCCGGCGGCGCGAGCCACCCACGCGGATCCTCCGGCCAGTTGACCGGATAGCCGTCCGCCGCGTGCACGTCCCGCAGCAGAGCCACACACCCGTCCAGATCCGCGTCACCCCGCTCCCGAATCAGGTCACCGCTCACCGTCATCACCTCCATCGCCCTCAGAAGGGCTGATAGTCCTCGTACGACGGCTCGAACGGCGGATCCGGAAGCCGGACGGCCCGGCAGCGGCGGACGACCTCGGCCGTGGCGTCCCCGCCGATGTTCATGCGGGATCCGGTCGCGAAGGCCTCCGGAACCTCGCTGAAACCGACATTCCGCTCGTAATATCGCACCGCGTCCCGGACCGGCGGCTGGTAGTCGTCGTCGAGAAGCAGCAGGCCGCCCGGTTTGACGATCTTGCGAAGGTAGTACAGATCGACGAAGACCTCGTGGAACCGGTGGCTGCCGTCGATGAAGGCCGCGTCCGCCACGACCCCGTCCATGACCATCCGGGCCAGCGCGAGCGACGAGGGGACGGCGACCAGCTCGGCGATGGAGTCCAGCCCCGCCGAACAGAGCAGGTCCCACCCGACGTTGTTGTACGCCTTCTGCTGAAACGGATCGATCACGATGTGCCGGGCGTTCGGCGCATCGACGGTCAGCAGGGCCTCGCCGATCGCCAGGGCGGAACTCCCGTACGCGAGCCCGATCTCCACCACCGTCCGCGCCTCCTCCACGATCAGGAGGTCACGAACGAGGTCACAGTCGCGTTCGGGCAGCGTCACGGTCCGGAAGTCGAGCTCCGGTCCGCGCGTCCACACCGGCCCGTCCCGGGCAAGCCGGCGGCGCACATCCCGAACCCGCGTCCCGCGTTCGTCCGTCACGCCACCAGTGTCGCAAGTGACAGTTCCAGCGTTGCCCGGCCGACCGCTGCATCGCGTTGGGAATGTCGTACCCGTCGATTAGAATGTATGTACGAAACAGGGGACCTGAGCTGCGGATCTTCGGGACTCTGGAGGACCGGTCCTGCCCGGATTTCCGCAGTGCGAGTGAGGAGACGACGTGACGATCTCGACCACCCCCGTGCCTGTGATCCCTCCGTACGCGACGATGCTCGGCTTCACCCGCTACGTCTCTCGCACCGGCCCCGCCAAGGCCACTTTTGTCGGCGGGCTGCGCCGGCAGCGGGAGCGCCGGAGCGGGTTCAACCCGCACGGCCAGTTGGTGAAAGCACTCAAGGCGGACATCGCGTTCCGCACCGGCGGCAGCTACCTCGGCGGCGTCGTCGAGGTGGTGAAGGACCGCTGGAAGCCGCTGTACGGCGCGCTGCGTGACGGCGCCCGGACCTATCTGACCGCGCTGGGCGACCCACAGCAGGTCGACCTGGCCCAGACCCGCGACGCCATCGCCGTGGTCGGCCCACTGGCCGTGAAAATCAACCCACACTTCGGCCTGCGCTTCGCCGACGGTCACCGAGAGGCGGTCCGCCTGCACTTCGACGAGGCCCCGCCCACCCCCGAGGCCGCAACGGCGATGCTGCACCTGATGGCCCGCCACATGGACCAGATCCTCCCGAACGCAGAGCCGGTCCTGGTGGACCTACGCCGAGGCACCACCCACCGCCTCGACACCACAACCCGCCCAGCCGACATCGAGAACTGGCTGGCCGGAGAAGCAGCCGCCTTCACCACGATGTGGTCCACTTCAGCCACCCCCGCCGCCTGACCCACCCACCCCACCAGCCCCCAACATCACGCCCACCCCCGCCACCCGGCCGCTTCCCACCTCCCCACCTCCACCACCACGGCCACCGCCGGCGCCCGGCCGGCACCCAGCTCCTCACCTCCA
>NZ_BOMG01000029.1 GCF_016862075.1 Actinoplanes couchii
CCACCACGGCCGTCGTCGGCGCTCGGCCGGTTCCTACCTCCCCACCTCCATCGCCCGTTCGCTCCCCACCCATCCACCTCCCCCATCGCGGCCGCCGCCAGCGCTCGGCCGGCTCCCACCTCTCCGCCTCCACCATCGCGGCCACCCCCACCGCCTGTTCACTTCCCGCCTATCCACCTCCGCCGGGCCGGCCACCGCTGCCTTCGACCCGATTCCTTCCCGCACCCAGCACTTGACCTGCTCAAGCATCTGACCTGCCAACGCTGTGCGCCCGCTCCCCCGGGCGCACAGCGCGTTCTCCCGGCGCACAGCGTGCTTCCCGGGCGCGCAGCGCGTTTCCCGGAACAGCGACATTTGCGGAGGCTCTCCGAGAACGCGGGTGCTCATCTGGCTCGCGCTCGGACTTCCGAATGGCCAGCACGTTCCCGCCTACACAAACCCGCCTCCCGAAAAAGCGGCGCCCCCTGGCATGTGTCCCGCCATCTGGATCCGCGGCACCGGATGGCGGACGGGTGATCCCGTGCAGCGGACGAGACCCGACGCCCATGGGCGGGCTGTCCGGGCGGTGGTTGGGGTCACCGTTGTTCGGGGTTCGGTGGGTGGTTCTGGGGTTGGTATCGTGCCTGGTGTGAGTCTGTATTCCGGCGTTCTTTCACCGCCGCGCTCCTGAGCGGAGCGCGCTCTCGCCGACCCCTGACCGGGTGATCGGCCGGTTCTTCTTGCGCTTCGTCGCCGGGAATTGACGACTTACTTCCTTTCGGAGCGCTCGTGTTCACCTCGTACTTCAATTCTGTCGTTTTTTCTGCCTTCTCCCGGGGGCGACTCAGCCTGTTGCAGGTTTCGATCACCGGGATTCTTTGGGGCACCACCGGTGTCGTTGTTCAGGTTGTCGCTGAGCGGACCGGGCTCGGGGCTCTGGCCATCGGGTTCTATCGGCTGGTCATCGCGGCGGCGGTACTGGCCGTCGTCGGGTTCCCGGCCCGGCGGCGGATTCTGGCCGCGTTCCGGGCCGCGCCTGCGGGGGTGATCGCCACCGGGGTCGGTCTTGCCGCCTATCAGGGGCTCTACTTTCTTGCGGTACGCATGGGCGGGGTCAGCATCGCCACCGTTGTCAGCCTTGGGATCGCCCCGGTGCTGCTCAGTGCCGGGGAGAGTCTGCGCAGCCGGCAGCGGCCGAGCACCCCGGCACTTGTCGCGTCCGGTGCGGCGATCGGCGGCCTGATCCTGATCGCCGGTGCCACCGCCGAACCTGGTGCTGCCACCGCCGCCGGACTGGGACTGATCACCGCTATCGGGTCAGGGATCGTCTACGCCGTGTCCACCGCGGTCAGCAGGCACACCACCCAGGGTGTGGAACCGCTGACCCTGACCACCCTGTCGTGCGCCATCGGAGCGGTCACGATTCTGCCGTTCGCCGCCGTCGAGGGTTTGACGTTCGCACCGAGCGTGACCCCGATCGCCCTGCTGGTGTACGCGGGGGCGATCACGACCGCCCTCGCCTACGCCCTGTTCTACATGGGTCTGCGGCACATCTCCGGAAGCGTCGCGGTGGTGGTCACCCTGCTCGAACCACTGACCGCTGCCCTGCTCGCGGTACTTCTGATCGACGAGCCGCTGGCCCTGTCGACGATCTGCGGCGGAATCCTGCTGCTGGGCGCGGTGGCCACCCTCTACCTGAACACCGGCGACCAGGCCGAACAGCCGGTCGAGGCAGCCGAATCCCGCGGTTGATCAAGCGGTTCGCCGGCGTCCACCACTGACGCCGGCGAACCACCCCACCACGCCACGAAAGACGGACCACCCCAACCCGGACGACAGGGACGGACAGAGGGCGGGCGATTCAACCCGAGCGGTCTGGGCTGGGCAGCACTGGCCAGGCCACACCGAACGGGCCGGGCCGAACTGGGCCGCGACGAGCCGGGCGGGGCTGGCCGGTCCAGGCGGGGCCGGGCTGGCCGGACGGGGCCGGGCTGGGCGGGGCTGGGCGGGGCTGGGCCGGGCTTGGCTGGGCTGGGCTGGGCAGCTGACCGGGCCGGGCGGACCAGGCCGAGCGGCTGGCTGGCTGACTGGGGAATGCCGGATTGGCGAAGAAGATTTGGGAAATACCTGATCGGTTGTGATTTTTCTTGGTATCGGCGCGGGAACGGCTTAGGGGCAGGCTGGTTGCGACGATTGCTCCAGGTGTATGGGGTGCTGGGCAGGACATCGGGGGGCGTTCGGCCATGAGGAAGACCGGTCTGGTGGCGGGCAACGTGGCTCTTGCGGCAGTGATGGGCGTGGCAAGCGTCTTCGCCGGAACCGCCACAGCAGAGGCGACCGCCACGGCAGAGGCGACCGCCACAGCAGCGGCGACCGCCACAGCAGCGGCGACCGCCACAGCAGAAACGGCTATCAGGGCGGGCGCGGACGCCAAGGCAGACCCGGCGGCCAAGGTGGGTGCGGGCTCCGAACCGGGAGCAGCTGCCGAAGCGGCATCGGCCGTCAAGGCAAGAACAGCGGGAACGGCTGGGGCGGCGGGGGTCGGTGGTGGGCTGCCCGGGCTGGTGGCCTATGTGCGGGACGGGGACATCTATGTCAGCCAGGGGGTCGGGGAGAAACGGCTGACCACCGGCGGTGGGCATGCCCGGCCTCGGTGGTCGCCGGATGGGAAGCAGCTTGCCTATCTGAAGGACGGCCGGCTCTGGGCCATGCGGGCGGACGGTGGTGCCGCTCGTCAGCTCAGCACCCGCTCGGCCGCGGGGCCCTCATGGTCGCCGGATGGGAAGTGGCTGGCGTTCGCCTCGCTGTCCTGCACCGGCGGCCCCGGCGTCTACCGGATCGCGGTCGGATCAGCCGCCACAAAAGCTGCGGCGCCCCAGGCCACGGCACCCGAGCCCGCAACGCCCAAAAAAGAACCGTCCCGGACCGCGACTCCCGAAAAGAAGACGCCCGAAAAGAGGACGCCTGGCACCGCGACGGCGGGGAAAAAGGCGCCCGGCGCCACGGCGGCTGGGGAAGGGGTGTCTGGGAGTGGGGCGCCGGAGGTTCTGTTTCCGCGGGACTGCCGGGGGGAGGAACTGCCGGACGACGTGGCCGCTCCGGTCGGGCGGAAAGCGCCGGCCCCGCTGAACGAACGCCTCGCCAACGACGATGCGGTGGCCTGGTCGCCGGATGGGAAGCGGCTGGCTTTCCGGGGTGGGGACTGTGAGTCGATCTACGACGCGTGTCTGACGGTCGGGACGCTGGCGGACGGGGCGGAGAAGACCGTCGCCGCCTACGGGGGTGGCAGTCTGCAGAATCGTGGGTTCGCGGTGGTGCCGAGCTGGCGGGCGGACGGCGCGAAACTGTCGTGGACCGCCTACGAGGAGGGCGAGACCAAGGCCGAGGACCGGCCGGTGCACCTGGTGGAGTACGACACGGTGTCCGGGAAGAAACGGATCCTGGGCAGTGCGATGGATCGGGAGCTCGCCTACGTGGACGCCTCCCGCGCGGTGATCACCAGTCAGAACGCGGGCCGTTCCTGGGTGACGGTGCTGGGCCTCGCGAACGGCGCCCGCACCCTGTTCCACTCCGGCTCACAGCCGAGCGTTCAGCCCGTACGCCGCTGAAAAGGGGTTGAGAAAGGCCGTTGGAAAGCCCGTTGGGAAAGGCCGTCGACCGGTGGGAGGAGCGGTGATTTAAGGTTGGCCCGCCATGAGTGAGCCTGAGAACCGACCGATCCGCACCTTCCACCCCCGCCGTGGCCGGATGAGCAGCCGGCACGCCGACGCGCACGCCGCGCTGTGGCCGGTGTACGGGCTGGATTCGCCGGACGGGGAGCATTCGCCGCTGGATCTGGACGTGCTGTTCGGCAGGCCGGCGCCGGTGGTGCTGGAGATCGGTTTCGGCATGGGTGACGCCACCGCGGCGATGGCCGAGCGGGATCCGGACCGCGGCTATCTGGGTGTCGAGGTGCACACTCCGGGCATCGGGAATCTGCTGGCCCTGATCGGTGAGCGCGGACTGACGAACATCCGGGTGGCACACGGCGACGCCATGCACCTGGTGCACCGGCTGGCGGCGGGCAGCCTGGACGCGGTGCACGTGTTCTTTCCCGATCCGTGGCCGAAGGCGCGTCACCACAAGCGGCGGCTGATCCAGGCGGCGAACGTGGCGGTCCTCCGTGACCGGCTACGCCCGGGCGGGCTGCTGCACTGTGCCACCGACTGGCCGGATTACGCACTGGGCATGGCCGAGACGTTGGACGCCGACCCGCAGCTCACCAGGCTGCCACCGGAAGCGAAAGAGCGGCCGGAGACGAAGTTCGAGCGCCGCGGCGAGCAGGCGGGCCGCCCGATCACCGATCTGCGGTACGTCCGGATCTGACCCCGCCGGAGACCGAAGTCCCGGGCGGCTCCGGCCGACACTCAGGTTGTGGGAGTCGACGAAGACGCTTTTGCCGTTTTGAGCCCTTTCGCACCTCTAGGCTGGGACCGGAGGTCGGTGATGGACGACGGGTACGGCTGGATCATCGATTCCCCCAGAGACGATCCAAAGGGCCTGATCGACGACCAGAACGAAGCCGAGGGCGCCGACCAGCTGGCGGCTCTGGCGGGCCGCGCGTCCGGAGCGACAGGCGCCTGCATCCAGTTCGCCGAGGGCGAGGACCTGCGCCGGTACGGCTCCTGGGGCGCCCCTGAGGACGTCACCGCACCGAGCCGAGCGGTCCTGGACACCGGTAAGCCCGTGGTCACGACCACCTACCTGGGCCACCCTGTGCACGACCGGATGGGCCGGGTCCTCGGCGTCTGCTGTGCCTACAAAGCCGATGAAGCTGACAAAGCTGACAAGAAGAACGCAACCGGCTGGACCGCGACCCAACGGCAGGCGGTGGCCGAGGCCGCCGAGGTGGCGACACTCCTGATCGGCGAGCAACTGGCCCGGTACGAACTGGAGCAGCAGCACCGTTTCCTGGACGCGGTCCTGGACAGCCTGCACGACGGCGTGGCGGCGTGCGACGGCGACGGCCGGGTGGTGTTCGTCAACGAGCGGATGCGCCGATTGTGGGGTGACGCTCCCGTGGACGAGGCGCGCGGCCTGTCCGACGTCTCCGGGATGCCGCTGGCTCGCGACGACCTGGGCCTGTTCCGGGCGCTGCGCGGCGAGCGGGTCCGCGACGTGCCGGTGACGGTGGACCAGGGCCGGCACCATCGGGCGCTGCTGATGGACGCGCAGCCGATCCACGGGCCGGACGGCCGGGTGGTGGGCGCGGTCCAGGCGGTGCAGGACGTGACCCGGCAGCGGCGGGCCGAACGGTTCCGCAGTTGTGAGCTGGCGGTGACGACGGCGCTGGCCGAGGCGGCGACCATCGAGGCGGCCGGGCCGCGGGTGCTGGAGGCGGTGGTCACCACCCTGAACTGGGTGCACGCCGAGTTGTGGACGGTCAGCGGGGAGACGATCGACGCGGTGGCCCGGTGGAGCGCGCCGGGCTGGCCGGCCGACATCCCGGTGCCGGACCGGCTGGAGTACGGGCAGGGCCTGGCCGGCCGGTCGTGGCAGGTGGACAAGCCGCTGTGGATCCGGGACGTGGCCCGCCCGCAGAGCCTGATCTCGCCGGACACCTCGGCGGACCGGCTGCACACGGCGCTGGCGATCCCGGTGCACGACGGGTCGGGGCCGATCGGGGTGCTGACGGTGTTCGCGGATTCGATCGAGGATCCGGAGGACGAGCTGGTCGCGCTGATGTCCGGGATCGCCGCGCATCTGGGGCAGTTCGTGGAGCGGCGCCGGGTGGAGGACCTGAAACGGCAGCTGACCCGGAGCAAGGACGAGTACCTGGCGCTGATCGGGCACGAGTTGCGCACCCCGCTGACGTCGATCAGCGCGTACACCGAGCTGCTGCGGGAGGCCGACGAGGTGTCGCTGGTGCGGGACGGGCCGCGGCTGATCGAGGTGATCGACCGGAACACCAACTCGCTGCGGGAGATCATCAACGAGTTGCTGGAGCTGTCGGCGCTGGACGCGGGGCATGCCGACGTCCGGCGTACGCCGATGGATCTGGCCCTGGTGGTCCGGGAGGTGGTGGAGCGGGCGCGGACCGCGATCGCCGGCGCCCCGGTGGAGATCGACACCGAGCTGCCGGCGGAGCTGATCGTGCCGGGTGACCGGGAGCGGCTGCGGCACGTGGTGCGCAATCTGCTGGGCAGCGCGATCCGGTTCAGCCCGGACGGCGGGCACGTGTCGGTGACGTTGCGGGACACCGGCCGGTTCGCCGAGCTGACCGTCGCGGACGCCGCCTCGGACGTGCCGCGGGCCGAGCGGGAGCACCTGTTCACCGGTCATTTCCGGACAGCGCGCGCCCAGGACCGGATCCTGCCGGGCAGCGGGCTGGGTCTGACGCTGAGCCGGGCGGTGGTGCACCGGCACGACGGCACGGTCGAGCTGACCGGCGACGAGTCCGGCACGACGGTGCAGGTGAAGCTGCCTATGGAGTAGGCCGGCCGCGGCGCTCGATGTCCTTGACGACGTCCGGATCCCACTTCGAGGCGTCCCAGTCGTCGCTGGTGACCGTGGGCCGGACCCGCCCGCCCAGATCGGCGAGACCGGTCAGGCGGCGGATCCGGGAGCGGGTCAGGACCACCCCGGCGATCAGGGCGACCCACGCGACCAGCTGCAGCGCCGCCAGGTTGACCACGAACCCGGCGGTGGCCGACGCCACGGCGACGAACAACCCGGTGTAACCGGCGGCGCCCGGCCCGGCCGGGGTCACCCTGTGCGCGCTGATGATCCACACGATCGTGGAGACGACCAGCCCGATCACGCTGATCGTCACCAGCAGCCCGGCGACCATCCCGCCGAGCACAAATCCGGCCCGGGTGCCCGGCGAGAGCGGGTCGACCGTGCCGGCGCGCAGCATCATCGCCCCGGCCAGGGTGAGCCCGGCGGTCAGCAGGACCGCCAGGAGGTAGCCGATGCTGAAGCGGATCACCCGGCGGGTGGCCTGGGCGTAGGTCTCAAGGGCGCCCTCGTGTGGAGTCATCGATCGGGGAGTTTACCGCCGCCGCGCCGCCACCACGGCGGACCGGTTCGGCGCTGGCGATGAAGCCGCCGCCGCGGGTGAACTCGATCGCGGTGGCCGCGCCCAGTTCGGCGACGTCGGCGGCGAAGGTGTGCCCGAGCGGGCTGAGCGACGGGCCGTACCGGGCACGGAACGCCGGTTCGGCCTGGATCCCGGCGCTGTTGCGCTGCGAGGCGCGCGGCGCGGCCATCGCCTCGGGCAGGGTCATGCCCAGGTCGATCCGGTTGACCAGCACCTGGAGCACGGTGGTGATGATGGTGGCGCCGCCGGGCGAGCCGAGCGCCAGGAACGGTTTGCCGTCCTTGAGCACGATCGTCGGCGACATCGAGCTGCGCGGCCGTTTGCCCGGTCCGGGCAGGTTCGGGTCGGCGGCTTCGCCCTGGGTGGGGGTGAAGTTGAAATCGGTCAGCTCGTTGTTGAGCAGGAAGCCGCGACCGGGCACGACCATCGTGTTGCCGCCGGTCGCCTCGATGGTGAAGGTGTACTCGACGACGTTGCCCCACCGGTCGGCGACGGTCAGGTTGGTGGTGCTCTGCCCCTCCTCGACCGGGGCGCCGGTGGTGGCGGTGGTGCAGCCGGCGCCGTTCAGATCACCCGGCGGCACCGGTTTGACCAGGGCCTTGGCCGGGTCGATGAGGCAGGCCCGCTGCTTCGCCCAGTCATCGGAGATCAACTTCTTCAGGACCGATTTCTTGCTGTACGCCCCCACGTACCGATTCCGGTCGGCGAAGGCGAGGGCGGAGGCTTCCAGGTAGTGGTGCAGATCCGGCCGCCCGGCCTCGATGATGTTCAGGGCCTCGCCGACCGCGGTGCCGCCGCTGGACGGGGTGGACATGCCGTAAACGGTCAGCCCGCGGTACCCCGACCGGGTCGGCACCGGGTACCGCAGCCGGTAACCGGCCAGATCGGCCCGGGTCAGGGTGCCCGGCCGGATGGGGTACGCCCAGGTCCCGGTGGGGTCGGCGGCGATCGGCGGGTGCTGCACGGTCCGGACGATGTCGTCGGCGACGGCGCCCCGGTAGAACACCCCGGTGCCCTTCGACGCGATCAGCCGGTAGGTGGCGGCCAGATCCGGGTTGCGCTGGATCGTCCCGACCGCCGGCGGCGCCCCGCCCGGCAGGTAGAGCGCCCGGGTCGAGGTGAACTGCCCGAACGCGCCCTGGATGTCGGCGATCTGCTGACGGAACGTGGCGTCCACCGGGAAGCCCTTGTCGGCGACCTCGGCGGCCGGCCGCAGCGACGACGCCAGCGACCGGGTGCCCCACCGTTTCAGGGCCGACTCCCAGGTGGCGAGGGTGCCGGGGACGCCGGTGGACAGTCCGCTGACCCGGGCCTCGTTGAACTCGTACGGCAGGCCGTCGGTGGGGTCGATGAAGTATTTCTCGCCGGCCGTGGCGGGCGCGGTCTCCCGGCCGTCGATGGTCTGCACCCGCCTGGTCCGGGCGTCGTAGTGCACGAAGAAGCCGCCCCCGCCGATCCCGGCCGAGAACGGTTCGGTCACGCCCAGGGTGGCGGCGGCGGCGATCGCGGCGTCGACCGCGTTGCCGCCGTCCCGCAGCACCTTCAGGCCGACCGCGGTGGCGGTGGGGTCGACGGTGGCGATCGCCCCGCCGTACCCGGTGGCGGTCGGTGCCGCGGGAGCGGCGTGGGCGGGCGCGGACGTGACCACCAGCCCCGCCGTGGTCAGGGACAGCGCTGTCAGCGCGGGCAGGAACCGCATCGGCCCTCCAGGTAGGACATCGTCGGTCGTCCATCTCTGCCTACCGGCACACGACCGGTTACGCAACGATCAGCCGACCCCGAAGGGTTCCGGTTCGATTGCCGGGCAGGTCGCCGGGAGCGCGGGCAGGGTGAGATCGGTGAGGTATCCGTCGACCGCGTCCCGGACGCAGTCGCTGTGCGTGTAGGCGACGTGCCCCCAGCCCTGGTAGGTGAGCAGCCGGGCGGCCGGGCCGAGTTGCCGGGCCACCTGCTGGGCCCAGACGTACGCGGTGGCCGGGTCGAACCGGGAGTTGACCACGAGCACCGGACCGGCGGCGGCGGGGATCGGCCGCTGCGGATTGACCGGCGGGGACTCCTGCCCGAGACAGCCGGTCACGGCGGTCAGCGCCAGCGGGGAGACCCGCACCTGCGGTGCCCGGGCGGCCAGTGCCCGCAGGGTGTCCCGGAACCCGGTGAACCCGCCGACCGGCAGCGACCAGTCCTGGCACATCACCGCGCCGAAGCTGTGCGGGGTGAGGTCCTCGACACCGCGGGCGGCCCGGCGTCCGGCCGGCACCGGTTCGTACGCCTCCTTCAGTTCGTACGCCTCCTTCAGGTAGTGGGCGAACGAGTACCACTGCGGGTCGTAGAAGGCGCTGAACGCCGCCGAGATCAGGTCCCAGACCCCGAGGCGGCTCGGCGGGTCGTACGGGTCGATCAGCTCACCGGCGCCGGCCCGTTCCATCAGCACCGCCCAGATCCCGTCGATGTCGCGCCCGCGCAGCACGCAGTCGGTGTCCCGCGCGCACCAGGCGACGAACTGGTCGAACGCGGCCTGCACCGCCTCGGTGGTCTGGGTGAGGAACGCGTCCGCCCCGGCGCTGTGGTCCATCACGCCGTCCATCACCAGGGCGCGCAGCCGGTCCGGGTACCGCTCGGCGTAGAGCTGGCCGATCAGGGTGCCGTAGGACGCGCCGAAGAAGCTGATCCGCTGTTCGCCGAGGGCCATCCGGACCGCGTCCATGTCCCGGACCACGCTGACCGTGTCGGCGTGCCGGTAGATCGCGCCGCTGCGCCGGGCACAGTCCGCGGCCAGTCTGCGGTTGTAGTCGCCGGCCGCGGTGAACGCCGCCTCGGTGGCGAACAGCGGGTCCGGCCGTTCGTCGACCAGGTCCTGGTCGCAGAGTATGGGGGCGCTGCGCCCGGCGCCGCGCGGGTCGATGCCGACGATGTCGAACCGGCGGTGGATCCGGGCATCGAAGTACTCCGGGTCGAGGGCCATGTTGACGGCCGAGACACCGGGACCGCCGGGGTTGACCATCAGCACGCCGATGCGGGACTTCGGGTCGGTGGCCGGGCTGCGGGCCAGGTGCAGTTCGATCCGCGGGCCGGACGGCGCGGTCCAGTCCACCGGCACCCACATCGTCCCGCACTGGACCGTCTCGTCCTCGGGGCACGGCGTCCACCGGATCGCTGGATCCGCCGACACCGGCCCGGGCTGGGCGGTGAGGATGAGGGTCGCGGCCAGTACCGCCCGGATGCACCGCACCCGACCATCTGATCCGGATTTCTCCGCCGATTCCGGTAGAACAGACCATTTTCCACACATCGAGCAGCCGCGTGGCACGGTTGATGAATGACCATCACGCGACTCGCCCTCGCGGCTGCCGGTGTGGCCGTCCTGACCGCCTGTTCCTCGCCCGGGGCCTCGGCCCCGCCGACCGTCGAGCCGGTGCCCCCGGTGTCCGGCACCCCGGAGCCGTCCCGGACCGGCACGAGCGCCGGCGAACCCGATCTGGGCAGCCCGGAGACCGTCGCCACCGGGCTGGACGTGCCGTGGGGGCTGGCGTTCCGGCCGGACGGCAGCGCGCTGGTGGCCGAGCGGGACACCGGGCGGATCCTGGAGATCGCCGCGGGCGGCGGGAAACCCCGCGAGGTCTACCGGGTGCGCGGTGTCGAGAGCGGCGGCGAGGGCGGGCTGCTGGGCCTGGCGGTCAAGGACGACTGGGTGTACGCGTACCACACCGCCGCCGACGACAACCGGATCATCAGGTTCAAGCTGTCCGGCGGCGACCCGGAAGTGATCTTCGACGGGATCGTCCGCGGCGGCCGGCACAACGGCGGGCGGCTGGCGTTCGGCCCGGACGGCATGCTCTACGTGGGCACCGGCGACGCCAGTGCGGAGTCCCGCTCGCAGGACCGGGACGACCCGAGCGGCAAGATCCTGCGGCTCACCCCGGAGGGGAAACCGGCGCCGGGCAACCCGTGGGCCGGCTCCCCGGTCTGGAGCCTGGGCCACCGCAACGTGCAGGGCCTGGCCTGGGACTCGCAGGACCGGATGTACGGCATCGAGTTCGGCCAGGACACCTGGGACGAGGTGAACGTCATCGAGGCCGGTAAGAACTACGGCTGGCCCGAGGTCGAGGGCAAGGGGGACGGGAACACGAAGTTCACCGACCCGATCGTCCAGTGGGGCACCGACGACGCCTCCCCGAGCGGGGCCGCGGTCGCCGGCGACACCCTCTACGTCGCCGGGCTCAAGGGTGAGCGGCTGTGGACGGTGCCGCTCGGCGGCGGGACGGCGAAGGCCGAGTTCACCGGGGAGTACGGCAGGCTCCGGACGGTCGCCGTGGCGCCGGACGGTTCGCTGTGGCTGACCACCTCGAACACCGACGGCCGCGGCGACCCGAAATCCGGCGACGACCGGATCCTGCGGTTCCCGGCCCGGTGACCGCTCAGTTGCCCGGCGGGATCCGCGGCAGCGAGGCGATCGTCGTCGCGTACTGCGCGATCTGGCGTTTGTTCGGGACCACTCCGTAAACCCGGAGCTGGTCCTGAATCGCCTGCTTGACGACGTCCTCGGACTCGCCGCGGTGCGTCTGCATCACCTGGTTGACGACGTAGTCCACCCGGAGCTGTACCTGCCAGCCCACCGGGCGCCGGCTGGAGTCGGTGGCGAGGCTGCTGATCGAGGCCAGAAGATTCATGCCGGGGTAATCGGTGCCCGGGCGCCCGGGTTGAGAGGCCGCCGCCCGGGCAACCGTTTCGCAACCCGGGTGCGCCCGGCCGACCATCAGTCCTCCGGGGCCGCCTCCTCGGACGGCTCCGGCGGCGGGTTGAGACGCAGCCACAGCAGCATCAGCAGCCCCACGGCGAGCATGCCGAGACCCATCCAGAGATTGATGCGTACGCCCTGGGCCTTGTCCAGCTCCGACGGGCCGTCCAGGAGCCCGACCCCGGTGACGATCAGCCCGTAGAGGACGAACAACCCACCGATCACCCGGCGTACGTCGAACCGGCTAGCGATCTTGCGTTCGGTCATGACCGAGTCCTCCTTCTCACCAGACCGGGATGTACAGGGCGATGGCCAGGACCACCGCGATCACACCGAGCAGCACCGGGTTGCGCCACCACACCCGATCGGCCACCAACGAGTCACCGGCCGACCCGTAGACCAGGCCGCGCAGCTCGTCGTCGCTCTTGCCCGGGGTGAACGGGGTGATCACCGCGGCCACCACGACGGCAGTCACGAACGCCAGCCCGGCGCCCCAGAAGCTCTGCTCCAGGTCCGAGTTGAACTTCACGATCTCGGTCAGGTGCAGGATGTAGAGCACGAACGCGGCCAGGAAGCCGAGGAACAGCGACCAGAACCCGGCCCACGCCGACATCCGCTTCCAGAACATGCCGACGATGAAGGTGGCGAACAGCGGCGCGTTGAAGAGCGAGAACAGCGCCTGGATGTAGTTCATGATGTTGTCGAACCCGGCCGCGATGAACGCGGTGCCGATGCCGACCACGATGCCCGCGACCGTGGCCAGCCGTCCCACCCGCACGTAGTAGGCGTCGTCCCGGTCCTTGCGGACGTACGTCTGCCAGATGTCGTAGGTGAAGACGGTGTTGAAGCCGCTCACGTTGGCCGCCATGCCGGCCATGAACGACGCCACCAGACCGGTCACCGCGACCCCGAGCACCCCGTTCGGCAGCAGATCGCGCATCAGCAGCGGGATCGCGTTGTTGTAGGTGAGGTCGCCCTCCTCGGCGCCCAGCCCCTGCACGGTGACCAGGGCGATCAGGCCCGGGATCACGGTCACCGCGGGGATCAGCAGCTTCGGGAACGCGCCGATGATCGGGGTCCGCCGGGCCGCGCTCATGTCCTTGGCGCTGAGCGCCCGCTGGACCTCGGCGAAGTTGGTGGTCCAGTACCCGAACGACAGCACGAAACCGAGCCCGAAGACGATGCCGATCCAGCTCGCGCCCAGCGTGTTGTCGGTGCCCCCGGTGGTCGACCAGGTGTGCAGGCCGCCGTCCCCGAGCGCCGTGTTCCGGACCTTGTCGAACAGTCCGTCGATGCCGCCGACCTTGACCAGGCCGATGATGGTGATCGGCAGCAGACCGGCGATGATCACGAAGAACTGGAGCACCTCGTTGTAGATCGCCGAGGACAGCCCGCCGAGCACGATGTAGGCCAGCACGATCGCCGCGCCGACCACGATCGACAGCGGGAGCGGCCAGCCGAGCAGCGCCTGCAGGATCAGCGCGAGGGCGTACAGGTTGACGCCGGCGATCAGCACCTGGGCCACCGCGAAACTGACCGCGTTGAACAGGTGGGTGGGCCGATTGAACCGCAGCCGCAGGAACTCGGGGACGCTGCGGACCTTGGAACCGTAGTAGAACGGCATCATCACGATGCCGAGGAAGACCATGGCCGGCACCGCGCCGATCCAGTAGTAGTGCAGCGTCATCAGACCGTACTGGGCGCCGTTCGCGGCCATCCCGACGATCTCCAGGGCGCCCAGGTTGGCCGAGATGAAGGCCAGACCGGTCACCCAGGCGGGCATCGACCGCCCGGAGAGGAAGAAGTCGGCGCTGCTCTTGATCGCGCGCCGCACGGCGAATCCGACACCGAGAACGGTGGCGAAGTAGATCGCCAGGATCAGATAGTCGACGAACCCCACGTCGAGCCGGAGTCCCGTCACGGGCCACCTCCCATTGGATGTGGCCCGCGGGTACCCCTATCGATGAATTTTCACACCGAA
>NZ_BOMG01000030.1 GCF_016862075.1 Actinoplanes couchii
CTCACAGGTTGGAAACCACCTCAGGCGTCACCTCAGTGATCGCCTTGACTACCAACTTCGCTCCGGCCAGAGCATCCTCGGCCGCCGGGTAGACGCCGTGCGGGACGGCGATCACGGTCAGCCCGGCCGCGGCCGCCGAGCGCAGCCCGTTGCTGGAGTCCTCGATCGCGGCGCAGACACCAGGGGTCAGGCCCAGTTTCGCGACTGCCTCCAGGTAGACGTCCGGAGCCGGCTTGCCGCGCGGCACCTCCTCGGTGGAGAGCGTCACCTCGAACTCATCGGTCAGCCCGGCGGTCGCCAGCACCTGGTCGATCAGGATCCGCGCCGACGAACTGGCCAGCGCCAGCCGGTAGCGGCCACCGAGCGCCCGGACCGTGTCGGCCGCGCCCGGGATCAGCGGGAGGTCCTGCCGGTACCGCTCGGCCATCCGGCCCAGCACGTCGGCGGCGACCTGCGGCGCGGTCCGCGGGACGCCCACCTCGTCGGCCAGGTGCGCCGACCACTCCCCGGTGCTCATCCCCATCATCCGGTCCTGGGAGTCGGCGAGGAACTCCCGGCCGTGCTCGGCGACGTACCCCCGCCGGACCTCCTCCCACACCTCCTCGGTGTCGATGATCACGCCGTCCAGGTCGAACACCACCGCTTCGATACTCACATCGATCACCCTACCCTCTCTTACCTGTACGCAAAGTAATCAACACACGATGAAAACCCGGTAGTCGGCCACCCTCATCCGAAGGGCCAGGTTGCCAAACGGTTGCTGGACGGTAGCTTCGGCCTCAGCAAAGACGCCGAACCGGGGAGCTTCACCACATGCCGACGCCGCACCGACCCGGAGAACGCCAACCGTCACCCTCCGTGAGTGTGGTGATCCCGGCCGCACCCGCACCGGACGAGCACCTGCCGGTTCTGGTCGCCGGGCTGCCCCCGGTCCACGAGGTGATCGTGGTGGTCGGGCCGGGCGAGGACGTCACCCGCGCCCTGCCCCGGCCGGCCCGGGTGATCCGGCAGACCCGCACCGGCCACGGCAACGCCCTGGCCTGCGGCGCCGCCGTGGCCACCGGCGACGTGGTGGTGACCCTGCCCGGCGACGGCTCCGGTGACCCGGCCGACCTGCCGCGGCTGGTCGAGGCGCTGCGGACCGACGCCGACGTCGCCGAGGCCACCCGGCCCGCCGGACGGTTCGGCCTGGTCCTGCTCTGGTTCATGAACGTGCTGCTGGGCTGCCGTCCGCACGGCGCCGCCACCGGGTACCGGGCGTTCTGGCGCCGGCACACCGGCCGGATCGGCCTGCCCCGGGTCGCCGGTGTCGACCCGGTCCGCGGCGACGGGCCGGACGGCGAACCGCTGATCGCCGTGCGGAGCCGGACCGCCGGGCTGCGGGTGGCCGAGGTGCCTGTCGACGGCCGGGCCCGGACCGACCTGCTGTCCGGGGTCCGCGCGGTGGCCGGCGAGTGGCGTGCGCGCCGGCAGGACCGGCGGGCCGCCACCGAGGAGAGCATCGTGGTGCTGACCGGGCGGTCGGCCGGCCCGATCCCGGCCCCGATCGTCACCGGTCCCGGCGCGACCGGGACGCGGAGCCTGGACCTGCGGCTCGGTGCCGTCCGGACGGCCGGCGCCCCGATCAACCCGCCGCGTGCCATGGCTGCCGACCGGCAGTACTTCGAGCAGGCGCTGCAGCGCTGGCCGGCCCCGAACCGGACCGCCACGCCCCGGCTCGAGCCACTGAACGGCACCATGCCGGCCGTCACCCCGGCGATCGCACCGGCCGGTGAGCTGATGAACCGGCGGCGCTGGCGGGACAACCGCGGCGACCAGGACCGCACCCGGCCGCGCACCCAGGGCCGCCCCAACCTGCGGGTGATCAACGGCGAGGGCGGCGACCCGGGCGGCGGCCGGGGAAACCTGCGATCGGTCTAGGACCTGTTGCGCAGCTGCGGCAGGATCTGCTCGGCGTAGAGCTTCAGGAAGCGCTCCTGGTCCGGGCCGGGCGCGTGGAAGACCAGGTGCTTGAAGCCCATGTCCAGGTACTCCGCGACCTTGGCGGCGTGCTCGGCCGGGTCGGAGGAGACGATCCACCGGGTGGCGGTCCGCTCCACCGAGAGGGCATCGGCGAGCCGCTGCATCTCGATCGGGTCCTCGACGCCGGTCTTCTCCTCCGGCGACAGCGCGAGCGCGCCCCAGTAGTGGGTGTCGTTGCGGGCCCGCTCGATGTCGTCGTCGAACGAGACCTTGACCTCGATCATCAGGTCCACGTCGTCGATCTTGCGACCGGCCTTCTCGGCGCCCTCGTTGACCGCCGGCAACAGGGTGTCGGTGTAGAGCCCGTGCCCCTTGCCGCTGGTGGTGATGAACCCGTCGGCGATCCGGCCGGCCAGCCGGGTCGCGGCCGGGCCGGACGCGCCGATGTAGATCGGCACCGTCTGCTCGGGCTTGTCGTAGATGGTGGCGTTCTCGGTCTTGTAGAACTGGCCCTCGTAGGTCACCCGGTCCTCGGCCCACAGCTTCTTGATCAGCAGGACCGCCTCCTTGAGCCGGGCGAACCGCTCCTTGCCGTCCGGCCACCGGGTGCCGAGCAACACCTCGTTGAGAGACTCGCCGGAGCCGACACCGAGGATCGCGCGGCCCGGGGCCAGGCAGCCCAGGGTGGCGAACGCCTGCGCGACCACCGCCGGGTGGTAGCGGAACGTCGGCGTCAGGACGCTGGTCCCGATCAGCACCCGCTCGGTCCGCGCGGCCAGGGCACCCAGCCACGGCAGCGCGGCCGGGGCGTGGCCGCCGTCGTGCCGCCACGGTTGCAGGTGGTCGCTGACGAAGACCGAGTCGAAGCCCAGCTCCTCCGCGAGAATGCCGTACTTGAGCAGCTCCGCCGGCGCGAACTGCTCCGCCGACGCCTTGTACCCGAACCGAATCATGCTCGAAGACTAACCCGCTTCGCGGTACGCCTCACCCGCCTCGGTGGGGCTGTCGCCGTCGGTGTACAGGCCGAAGTCCACGCTGTCGCCGACCGCGGGCAGGCCGAACCAGGCGTACCGCTCGACGTACCGGCGCTTCTCCAGCCCGGCGGTCGCGCCCTTGATGAAACGGACCTTCTGGGCGTCGCTCGGGTATCTCGGTGAGCCGCCGAAGTTCATCAGGCCGAACTCGGTGATCCAGATCGGTTTGCCGTACCGCTCGTGGACGGCGTCGACGTACCCCAGGAACTGGTTCACCGACGCGGCACTGAAGTCCGAGCCGTACCAGTGCAGGGCGATCGCGTCGACCGTCAGGTTCTTCGCCTTCGCCCCGGTCATGAAGCGGTCCAGCCAGCCGCCCGCGGTGTCCCCGCCGAACGCGACGGCCGGGCTGACCAGCTTCATCCCGGTCGCCTGCAGGCGCGGCCAGGCGGCGAGGGCGTCCTCGACGGACATGTTCGACTGCTCGGCCAGGTCCGGCTCGTTGAAGCCGAGCAGCACGTCGCCCTCGGACTTCGCCTTCCTCAGGGTGGCGTCGGTGAGGTCCTTCGCGCCCCAGATCATCGGGACGAACTCGACACCGGCCGGGCCGGGCACCTCGTCGTCGTGCGGGGCCCAGTCGTAGTACCAGCCCGCGCCGACGTCCTTCAGCGCGCCCTCCGAACCGGCGAACTTCCAGACCCCGACACCCTTCTTGGCCGAGGTGGTGGCGGTCGCCGGGGCCGGGGCGGCCTTGGGTGTCGCGGAGGGCGGGACGCTGCGGGAGGCGGACGGCGAGATCGGCGCCGAGGGCGACGGAGAGGCCGCGGCCGATGCGGCAGGTGAGGTCTGCGGGGCCACCACGGCGGCCGGCACGCTCGGTTCACCCGGATTGCCGCGGTACGCCGAGACCGCCACGCCCGCACCCGCGACAGCAGCCGTGGCGAGCACTCCGGCCAGCAGTTTCGGCATCAGCGAGACACCGGTCTTCACCCCGGCGGCGGTGCCCCCGCCCCCGCTCGCACCGGCGGCGCTCTGCACCGGCGTACCGGCGGCAAAGGTGTTGATCGTGAGGTCGCCGACGGCGGAGCCGAGGCCGGGCGGCAGGGGGACCAGCGCCATGCCGGCCAGCAACCGCTCCGCCTCGACCAGGTGCTGCCAGGCCGGGGCGCACTCCCGGCACTCGCGGGTGTGCCGGGCGATCCGCTTGCGCCAGAGCGCGCCGGGCCGGCCGTCCCAGCCGGTGAGCACCAGGGAGAGCTCCGGGCAGGGCGGCGTCCGCTGGAGCGACCGGACCACCGCGCGGGCCGTCTCCAGCTGCGCCTTCATCCGCTGGATCCGCACCGCGGCGTGCTGGCGGCCCAGCCCGGAGGCCTCCACGATCTCGTCCCGGGTGAGTTCGCCGGACGCCTCCAGCCACCAGAGCGCGAGCAGCTCCCGGTTCTCCTCGTCGAGCCAGCGGGTGGCCTCGGCGGTCTCCCGGCGTTGCCCGGACAGCTCCAGCCGGGTGATCGCCAGGTCGGTGAAGTCGGCGCCGGGATCCCGCAGGTCCGGGTCCAGCCGCTCGGCCGGGGGCCGCCCGCGGAACCGCTCGCGCACCTGGCGCACCGTGATCGCCACCAGCCAGGACCGGAAGGCGGCCGGATCGCGCAGCTCGCCGAGATTGCGCAGGACCCGGATCATCACCTCCTGGACCACGTCGTCGACATCCGCGTGCCCCTCCAGGGCCCGGCCGACGATCGTGTAGACCAGCGGCAGGTAACCGGCCACCAGCCGGTCGATCGCCACCGGGTCGCCGGCCCGCGCGGCCACCACGGTCGCGACGTCGGGTTGTGCCACCATCCGCCTGCTCTCCTCCTGGTCCGGGCGCCGTCCGCGCCGATCAGGGAGACGGAACACGGGGCACATGGATAACACGAACCCACCGTGTGATCACAGCCTCACGGTTAGGCCGGGCCCGGAGAGGGCAAGAAAAAGGCATGCGTATGTCGGTCCGGCTCAATCTGCCCCGTGAGGTGGACAGCGTTCCCGCCGTGCGCCGGTTGTTGCGCTGCGCGCTGACGATCCTGCGAGTGGATCGCCAGGCCGGCACCGATCTGGAGATCGCCCTCACCGAGGCGTGCGCCAACGTGGTGAAGCACGCCGACGGGGCCGAGAAGTTCGAGGTCCACCTCGACGTGGCCGAGGACCGTTGCTCGATCGACGTGGTCGACGACGGGTCGGGTTTCGACCCGGCCGCGGAGGCGGTTCCCTCCGCGACCAGCGAGCGGGGGCGTGGGCTCTTCCTGATCAGGGCGCTGGCCGAGAACGTGCGCATGCACTCCAGCCCGCGCAGCGGAAGCCTGATCCACTTCGAGAAGTCCTTCGCCTGAGAAGCTCGAAAGATCACCACCACCATCGCTTGAGAGGGCACGCCGGAGCCGCCCCTCGGGTGGGGGGTGGCTCCGGCGTGAATTTGCTTGCCGTATAACAAATATCTGCGGTTGGTGTCGCTTGCCCCTGGAAGGAGTCCGTCATGTCCGATCAACCGGTTCCCCTCGGCTCCCTGCTGAGGGCCGCGCCACCCGACCGGCTGCCCGAGGTCGCCGCCGAGCATCTGCGACGGCAGTATTCAGCCGACGTCGTCGACGTCCTGGTGCCCGATCTGACCAGCACCCGGCTGCTGTCCCTGCTGCCCACCGGCGAGGCCCCCGCTGAACAGGCCGTTCGTTGCTTCGCCAGCCAGCGCCTCGGCGCCGAGCAGCACCCGTCCGGTTCGGCCCGGCTGCACCTCCCGCTGAACTGCTGGGGCGAGCGGGTCGGCGTGCTGCGCCTGGACCTGCCCGCACCGCCCGGCGCGGAGACCGTCGAACGACTCGGTGTCGACGCCGACGACCTGGCCCTCGCGATCCGCGCCGCCCGCGGCGCCACCGACCGGTACCACCGGGTTCAGCGTCAGGCCCGGCTCACCATGGCCGCCGAACTCCAGTGGGACCTGCTTCCCGGCCGGTCCCTCGGGGACGAGCGGTTCCTGGTCGCCGGGCAACTGGAACCGGCGTACGACGTGCACGGCGACCACTTCGACTGGTCCCTAGACGGCGACCGGCTGACCCTGACCGTGCTCAACGGGCACGGCGACGGGATGGAGGCGGCCCTGCTGACCTCGCTGGCCGTCAACGCCATGCGCAACGCCCGGCGCTGCGGCGCCGACATCGTCGAACAGGCCGAACTCGCCTCGGACGCGCTGCACACCAGGTACAACGGCGAGGCGCACGCCGCCACCCTGCTCCTGGAAGTCGACCTGGTCAGCGGCGAGGTAGCGGCGGTCGACGCCGGTTCGCCGCACTGCTTCATCGCCCGGGCCGGCGAGACCGAGCGGGTCATGCTCGAACAGCAACTTCCCCTCGGCATGTTCGGCGAGGCCCACTACGAGATCCAGCGTTTCGCTCTGGAACCCGGCGACCGGATGCTCGTCGTCAGCGACGGCGTCCACGCGGCCGCGCCCGGAGGACTCCCCCGTTACGGCGAATCTGCGCTGCTCAGCACGCTTCGCCGGACACGGCTGCAGCCCGCCACCGAAGCGGTCGGTACGGTGATGCGGGGCCTTCGTGACTACCATGCGGGCACCGAGCCGGGGGACGACGCGGTCATGGTCTGCCTTGATTGGCGGCGTTGACGTTTGCCGAGCCCCCGGCCGGGTATGCGTTCAGGTTCACAGGTCCGGCACCGGCTCCCCGGTGCACAGGCCCGCGATCCGCGAGAACGACGGGAAATCGGGATGGAGCGTGCCACCGAGGTCGCCGCGGCTGTCGAGTCGTCGGTCGATGCGCTCGTGGCTGTCCTGGAACGGGCCAGGACCGCCCAGCAGCCCGCGCTTCCGCCCGCCCAACTCCGGGTGCTGACCATCGTCGCCGGCAACCGGCACACCAACATGAGCCGTCTCGCCGAGGCCCTCGACGTGGTGCCCTCCTCCGCCAGCCGCCTCTGCGACCGGCTGGAGGCCACCGGGCTGCTGCGCCGGGTCGCCGACCCGCGGGACCGGCGGGAGGTCCGGCTGCTGCTCACCTCGGCGTCCCGGCGGCTCCTCGCCGACCTGCAGGAGCGCCGCCGGGACGCGCTGGCCGAGGTGCTGGAGAGGATGCCGGCCGGGGCCCGGCAGGACCTGCTGCGGGCTCTGCAGGCGTTCGAGGCGGCCGCCGCGCCGGACGCGGTGACCGAGGCCGACCGCCGGACCGCCTGAGCCCTTCTCCGGCCGCCCTTTTCCTACCGCTGGGCTGCGGCTCGGCTGCGGCTTTCCGGGCGCTAGGCTGCGGCGATGCGTATCGGCATCGTGATCCTTCCCGACCAGCGCTGGGCCGAGGCGAGCCGGCGCTGGCGGCTCGCCGACGAGTGGGGCTTCGACCACGCCTGGACCTACGACCACCTCGGCTGGCGCGACCTGATCGACGGACCCTGGTTCGACGCGGTCCCGACCCTGACCGCGGCCGCCACGGTCACCTCCCGGATCCGGCTCGGGACCTACGTGGCCACCCCGAACTTCCGGCACCCGGTGCGCTTCGCGCGGGAGGCCACCGCCCTGGACGACATCTCCGGCGGGCGGCTGATCCTGGGCCTGGGCGCCGGCGGCACCGGCTTCGACTCGGCGGTCCTCGGGGATCCGGAGATGACCCCCCGCGCCCGCGTCGACCGGTTCTCCGAGTTCCTGCAGCTGTTCGACACGATCCTGCGGCACCCGGCGACCACCTGGTCCGGCGAGTGGTACTCGGCGATCGACGCCCGCAGCATCCCCGGCCCGGTCCAGCAGCCGCGGCCGCCGTTCGTGGTGGCCGCCAACGGCCCCCGGGCGATGCGGCTGGCCGCCCATCACGGCGACGGCTGGGTCACCACCGGGCCGCAGGCCGACACCGCCGGACAATGGTGGGAGGCGGTCGCCGGGATCCGGGACCGTTTCGAGGCGGCCTGCGAGGCGGCCGGCCGACAACCGGAGTCGATGGACCGTTATCTGAACCTGGACACGTCACCGATCTTCTCGATGAGCAGCGTCGAGGCCTTCACCGATGCGGTCGGCCGGGCCGCCGAACTCGGCTTCACCGACGTCATCACGCACTGGCCGCGGAAGTCGAGCTGGTACGAGGGTGACGAGAAAGTGCTGGAGGCGGTGGCGGCAGAACTGCCCCGTCTCCGTGGGGTTTTCGGGTAAAGGCGCTTTCCGTCCAATTCGGAGTGGGATTTCTCACCCCGGCCACCGTCCACCGTGCCGGAGCAGTCGCCTCCGGCACGGTGAGAACCGCACCGAATCAGCGCCCGTGCGCCGCCCGGTAGGCGCCGCTGACCTCGGCCGGAATGCGGCCCCGCTCGGAGATTTTGTGCCCGTTGCGGGTCGCCCACTCACGGATCAGCCGGTTCTCGTCACGCGAACCGGCGGTGCGGACCGGCGCCGCGCCACGCGACGGGATGCGGCCCGAGGTGGTCCGGCCCAGACGGGTGCCCGCGCTGATGAACGGGTCCAGAGCCTTACGCAGCTTTCCGGCATTGGCCTCGGAAAGGTCGATCGTGTAGCTGACGCCATCGAGACTGAACTCGACCGTCCGATCCGCCTTCTTGCCGTCCAGATCGTCGATCAGGGTGGTGATTACCTGCCGCGCCATAACGACTCCCGAGAAGAATAAATCAACCGCGCCCAGTCTTGCGCGCGATCGGTCCGCGGCGCAACTCCTGCCCGCGATCCGGCAATTCTTTCTACCCGGTTATCGGAATGGCGCCCAGCAAAAAAGGAGCAGAATCCCGGAAAGCCCGGTTGACCGGTGCCCGGAGTCTCGCGTTAGGGTCGGCGCCATGCAGGACGAGCAGGCCGCCTGGCGGGAAGAGCAACGGCACGCCGTCGCGGTCCGCGCCGCCGCGCTCGAGGCGGACCGGGCCGCGGAGGCACGCAAGGCCGGCGCGCTGCTCGACGACTTCGTCCGCCGGGCCGCCGAGGCCGGTCTCCGGCCGCATCCGCTGGTGGCACGCAGCCTGGACGGGCGCTCCACCTACAAGACCCACGCCCGCGGGTGGTACCTGAAGTCGGACCGTTCGGTGGCCGTCGGCGAGGACGGGGACTATCTCGTGCTCACCGTTCCGCCGTCGCTGCGGGCCCGGTTCACCGGCGCCGACCTGTCGCCGAGCACTGCCCGGCTGATCGTCGGCGCGGGCGGCGGCGACGGTGAGACGATCCCGCTGGAGACGCTGCTGGAGCGGCGCCTGACCGCCGGGGACCACTGGCCGTGAGAACCCCTCTGACTCCTCTTGCGGCGATGACCGCGGCGGTCCTGGCCTTCTCCATCCCCGGTACGGCGGCGGCCGCCTCCCCCACGCGCTCCGCGTCGGCCTCCTCGGCACTTTCCGCGGCGTCGTCCTTCTCTGCGCTCTCCGCGAAGCCGGCCGCCGCCTTCTCTGCGCTCTCCGCGGAGTCGGCCGCCGCCGAGGTGCCCTGTCCCAAGCCCAAGATCGCCAAGCCGAGCGCCCCGCCCCGGCCGGTGCCCCCGGCCGACGTCGCCGCGGACATGGCGGTCGGTGGCGCGGCCCTGGCCACCCACGGCCTGGTCGTCCCGCCCGGCAGCCCGGCCGCCCCGGCGCTCACCGCCACCACCTGGATGGTCACCGACCTGGACACCGGTGAGGTGCTCGGCGCCTGCGGCCCGCACGTCCACCAGACCCCGGCCAGCGTGCAGAAACTGCTGCTGGTCGCGACCGCGATCGACAAGCTGGACCCCACGCAGCGGGTCACCATCACCGAGGGCGACCTGAACATCGAGCCGAACAGCTCGGCGGTCGGCATCGTCCCCGGCGGTGTCTATCCGATCTCGACGCTGTGGCTGGGCCTGCTGCTCAACTCCGGCAACGACGCCGCCAACGCGCTCGCCCGGATGGCCGGCGGTGGTGGCGACGACGGGCTGGCCAGGACGGTGGCCGCGATGAACGACAAGGCGGCCTCGATCGGCGCCCGGCAGACCCACGCGGTCACGCCGTCCGGATTGGACGGCAAGGGCCAGTTCACCAGCGCGTACGATCTGGCCCTAATTGCCCGGGTCTGTTTCGCCAGCGCCGATTTCCGTAAGTATGCGCTGACCGAGATCGCCAAGATGCCGGCCCAGAAGAAACCGAAGGTCGGCGGTTTCCAATTCCAGAACGAGAACAAGCTGATCTACAACTACCCGGGCGCGCTCGGCGGGAAGACCGGATTCACCACCGTCGCCCGGCACAGTTACGTCGGCGCGGCCACCCGCAACGGGCGGACCCTGGTGGCCACCCTGCTCGGCGCCGAGGCCCGGCCGAAACGCGGCTGGGAACAGGGCGCGGCCCTGCTCGACTGGGGTTTCTCGCTGCCCGCCGGTACTTCGGTCGGCAAGCTGGTCACGCCGGAGGAGGTCGCCGCCGCGGCGTCGTCCGCGCCCGCCGCCGAGGCCGGGGCTCCGGCCGGGGGCGGGTCCGCCGCCGCTCAGCAGGCCGGTCCCGGTGGTCCGACCGGGTTCACCGTGGTCGCCGCGGTGGGGGTGGCCGGGATCCTCACCGTCACTCCCCTGCTCCTGCTGCTGACCCAGCGCCGGCGCCGCCGGATGGAAGCCGCCGCCAAGCAGTAGCCAGGTCTGCCACACCGAACCTAGGCGAAGGCCAGGCCGAACAGCCAGACCACCGCGATCAGCAGGGCCGCCGCCAGCTCCACCAGCAGGGAGAGCCCGACCGCGGCGATCGCCCGGCGGGTCGACGGCCAGGCCTTCTCCATGCCGAGCCGGTTCAGCTCGACCAGCCACACCCCCAGCACGAACCCGAGCACCAGGCCGACGACCGGCACCACGAAGAAGCCGATCACGCCCAGCACGCCACCGGCCAGCAGCGCCGACGTGGGCACCGTGTTCCGCAGTTTTTTGCCCGGCCACAGGAACTTGATCACGATCCCGAGGCCGAAGATCACCGTGGCCAGGATCGCGACGAGCGTCCGTGACCCACCGGGAGCATCCCCGAGCAGCGCCCACAGCAGCGCGCCCACCCAGGTCAGCACCAGGCCGGGGAGCACCGGCATCAGCACGCCGATCACCCCGGTCAGGATCACCAGGCCGGAGAGGATGTTGACCAGCGTGCCGGTGTCGCTCAGTTCCATGCGGGACACCCTGCCGTACCGGCGCAAGAAGTCTCAAGCGGGCTTGCCCGCCGCCGATGGAAGGCCATCGCCGGGAACGTCCGGCCGAAGCACCCGGCACGCAACCGAGCGTGACCGGTAGCTGCACCCTCCGGAGCTGAATCTTTCTCCTGTCAGCCGGTGCCCACCCAGCCAGGGGCGCCGACAACAACCGGGAGAAACAGACATGACCAGCACCGTGACGACCGCTGCCGACTTCGCCGCCGACACCGCCACCGCCACGCCCGTGCTCACCGCGCGGGAGCAGGAGGACCTGATCCGCCAGCACATGCCGCTGGTCGGGCACCTGGTGCGGGACATGCTCAGCCGGATCCCGAACCACATCCACCGCGACGACCTGACCAGCGCCGGCCTGCACGCCCTGGTCACCGCCGCCCGCGGCTGGGACCCGCAGCGCGGCGTCCCGTTCCACCGCTTCGCCGGCACCCGGATCCGCGGCGCCCTGCTCGACGAGCTGCGCGCGCTGGACTGGGCGACCCGCTCGGTGCGGTCCAAGGCCCGCAACACCGACGTCACCCGTCAGCAGCTCACCACCACGCTGGGCCGCACCCCCACGCCGGAGGAGCTGGCCCAGGCGCTCGGCACCACCACCTCCGAGCTGCACCAGACCGACACCGACGTGCAGCGCGCCACCGTGCTGTCGCTGCAGGGCTTCACCACCAGCAGCGCCGACGACCTGGTCACCGAGCGTGAGCCCGGCCCGGAGGAGATGCTGCTGCGCCGGGAGCAGATCGGTTACCTGCACCACGCGATCAGCTCGCTGCCGGACCGCCTGCAGACCGTGGTGACCGAGTACTTCCTCAAGGAGCGCCCGATGGCGGACATCGCCGACGACCTCGGCGTCACCGAGTCGCGGGTCTCCCAGCTGCGGGCCGAGGCGCTGTCGCTGCTCAAGGACGGTCTGAACACGCATCTGAACCCGGAGATGGCCCCGGTTCCGGACAACCCGGAGAGCATCACCGCCCGCCGCCGCGCCACCTACTACGCCACCATCGCCGGCAACACCACCATGCACAGCCGGCTGGCCATGACCAACGCGCACGGTCACACCGCGTTCGGCCACGGCCGTACGCCGGCCGCCGCCTGACGTACCTGACGGGCCCGATGTCCCCCGGCATCGGGCCCGTCGTCGTCAGCCGAGTTCCAGGGTGGTCACGCCGTAGATCCCGGCGCGGTCCACCTCGGGGACGTCGGCGGTGTACATCCGCACCGTCTGCCCGGCCTCCTTGAGCCCGGCCCGGACCGCCAGCTTGTTGGCCGGGCGGTTCACCGACGGCACGTCGAGCAGCACCGGCACCGCGCCGCCGACCGATTCGGCCAGTGCCGCCAGCAGCGCCTCGGCGATCTCCGGGGAGTCGGCGAAGAGCGGCCCGATCCGGTCCACGTCGCCGGCCGGGCGGCGTACCGCGAACCCGACCACCGAACCGGCCCGCCGCGCGATCACCGCCCGCCGCCCGGACGTGGTGATCCACAGGGAGAGGAAGGCGTCGCGTTCGGCCGGGAAGAACCGGCGGTCGTACCGGGCCAGCTCGTCGAACCCGGCACTGCGGGCGTCGGCGATCTCCAGCCCGGCCGGCCGTTGCGCCCCGGTCAGTTCGCCCTGGTAGCGGACCGTCCGCCAGGCGTCCCGGAACCCCGCCTCGCGGTACTTGTCCTGCTGGGCGGGCATCCCGTCCAGGCCGATGATCCGGCCGGCCAGCCGGCTCATCCCGGCCTGCCAGGTCCGCAGGCCGTAACCCTGCCCCCGGAACTCCGGAATGGTCAGGTACAGGCCGATGAATCCGCGCTCGCTGCCCTGCCGGACCGCCGAGATCGACGTGATCGGCTGCCCGTCCAGCCGGCCGACGAGGAACCCGCCCGGATCGGTGGGATGGAAGATCGTCTCGTCGCCGTCGCCGGGACACCAGCCCTCGGCCGCCGCCCATCCGGCGATCAGCCGTACCTCGTCCGCGCTGGCCACGGACACCTTGAACTCAGCCACCCGGTGACTCTATGCGGACATAACAGACAAAGTGTGCGTTTTCCCCCGGTGGTGGTGGCACCGGGGGAACATCCGCGTCAGGACAGCGAGGTCAGCACCTTCGGGAGATCCGCGGTGTGCAGGACCCCCAGCCGCCGGGTGGCCCGGGTGACCGCCACGTAGAGATCGGACAGCCCGCGCGGCGACTCGGCGATGATCTCGTCCGGGGCCACCACCAGGACCGAGTCGAACTCCAGGCCCTTCGCCTGGCGGACCGTCATCAGCACCACATGGTTGAGCAGGTCGGGCTGCTCCCCCACGGCCGCGCCCGGCACCGCCGCCACCAGATCGGGGCCGAGGACCGGCTCCAGGCTCTCCGGCACCAGCACCCCGAGCCGGCCCTCCTCGATCAGGGCGGCCTCCTTGCGTACCTCCTCGATCAGCTCACCGGCGAGAGCGGACGCCTCGACCCGCCGGGCCCAGGGCGGCACCCCGGACGACCGCACCGACCGGGGCGGGCGCAGGGCCGGGTCGACGGCGGCCAGCACGTCGGCCGCGACCGCCATCACCTCGGCCGGCGTGCGGTAGTTGACGCTCAGCTCGACCAGACGCCAGCGCTGCGCCACGTACGGCTCGAAGACCTGCTCCCAGGTGGTGGTGCCGGCCAGTTCCGAGGTCTGCGCGACGTCGCCGACCGCGGTGATCGACCGGCTCGGGCAGCGGCGCATCAGCAGGCGCCAGGCCATCGGCGACAGCTCCTGCGCCTCGTCGACGATCACGTGCCCGAACACCCAGGTCCGGTCGGCGGCCGCCCGTTCCGCCGCGGTCCGGGTGTCGATCACCTCATGCCGCTCGACGAACGCGCCCGCGTCGACCACGTCCAGCGCCGACAGCACCTCGTCGCGCTCGGCGCCCTCGTCCTCGAAGTCCAGCGACCGGGAGCCCTCGACGATCTCCAGCACACCTTCCGCGTACTCGATGGCGGCCTTTCTCTGCCTCTGCTGCTCACGGACCTTGAGCGTGTCGTCGACACCGAGCAGCTCGGCCAGCTCGTCGAGCAACGGGACGTCCGCCGGGGTCCAGCCGGCCGACCGCTCCCGCAGCAACGCCGGCGGCAGACCGGCCGACTCCAGGCGATCGGCGTCGCTGAGCAGATCGCGCAGCACCTGCCGCGGGGTCAGGACGGGCCAGAAATCGAAGAGCGCCTGTTGTACGTCCGGATCCTCGCGCAGTTCCCGGCGGGTCTCGGCGAGATCGGCCTCGGACAGCAGGTTGTCCCCGCCGAGCGGGTCGGCGCCGATCCGCTCGGCGATCTGCCGGGAGAGCTGGTGGATCGCCTCGGTGACGAACAGCTGCCGGGCCACGTTGTGCGGGCGGCCGGAGCGGCGGGCCACGGTCCGGGCGGCGAGCAGCACGTCGTGGTCGATGCGCAGCGGATAGCCGTCGTGGTCGACCTCGACGAAGTCGTCGGGCAGGGTCTGCCGGTCGGCGACCGCGTTCTCCAGGGCGTCCAGCATGTCGAGCCCGCCCTTGTAGGCGGCGACCGACGGCGCCTCGACGGCGTGCGCGCGCAGCCCGGGGAACATGTCGCCGAGGGTGGCCAGCAGCACCCCGGTCTCGGCGAGCGACGGCAGCACCTGGGAGATGTAGCGCAGGAACGTGGTGTTCGGCCCGAGGATGAGCACACCGGTCCGGGTGAGCTGCTCGCGGAAGGTGTAGAGCAGGTAGGCCGCCCGGTGCAGGGCAACGGCGGTCTTGCCGGTGCCCGGGCCGCCCTGGACGACCAGCACCCCGGGCAGCCCGGAGCGGATCACCTCGTCCTGTTCGGCCTGGATGGTCTCGACGATGTCGCGCATCCGGCCGGTCCGGTTCGCGGTCAGCGCGGAGAGCAGCGCGGCCTCGCCGGTGACGTCCTCCCGCCCGGTGCCGTCGCCGGCCTCGATGTCGAGCGTCTCGTCGTCGATGCCGGTGAGCACCCGGCCGCGGGTGCGGATGTGCCGGCGCCGGGTGACGCCGTCCGGGTTGACCGCGGTCGCCAGGTAGAACGGGCGGGCCGCAGGAGCACGCCAGTCGACCAGCATCGGGTCCTGGTCGCGGTCCTCGGCGAACAGCCCGATCCGGCCGATGTAACGGGGGTTTCCGGCGGCGAAGTCGAGGCGGCCGAAGAGCAGGCCGTTCTCCACCGAGTTGAACTGGGCCAGCTGCTCGGCGTAATGGCTGCGGGTCGCCTCGCGCTGGGCCCGGCCCTGCGGGGTGCCGCCCGCTTCCAGAAGGATCGCCCGCAGCCGGCCGTCGGCCTGCTCGCGCAATTGATCCAGTCGCTGGTAGAGCGCGGTCAAGTACGCCTGTTCGGAATCGATCTCGGCGTTCGAGCTTGACAAAGTCGCCCCTTTTCGTGCTATCATTCCGGCAATCTGATCGAAATATCCGGGCAGCCATTTTTATGGTTGCCTTTTTTGTTTGCCGCAAGACATTCGGCAAACGACCAGAATAGCCGAGGCCCGGCGGGTTACGGCCCCCGGCGCGAGTGTCCGGAACATGTCTCGACACGCCGAGACCGTTACGCCCGGCCGTCACGCGACTTTAACCGGGACATGGACACACGCCACCCGATTCGACGTCTCGGCGCCCTGACCCTGACCCTGGCCGCCACCATCACCTTCGCCGCAGCGTGTTCTGAGGAACCCGAGAAGACCCCCGGCAACGCCGCCGCGGCGGGCGCCGGCGGGCCCGAGCCGAAGACCCTCGACGGTGCCCGAGCCGCCGCGCAGACCGTGTTCGACAGGTTCAGCGGCGGGGACTTCGCCGGCGCGTGGGAGATGTACACCTCGGCCGGCAAGCAGTCGATCAGCAAGGACGACTACATCAAGCTGAACACCGCCTGCTCCCGCAAGGGCCTGGCGATCCAGCTGACCAGCGCCCGCCTGGAGGGCGCCGACAAGGCCATCGTGATCGCCAAACAGCTGGTCGCGGCCCAGTCGTACACCATGGTCTACGAAACCGACGCCTGGAAGCTGGAACCGGCCAAGGAGGGCCTGGCCCTCTACAAGCTGGGCGCGGCCAAGGCGATCGCCGCCCAGAAGAAGGCCGGCACCTGCGCCAGCGCCTGAGACGTGCCGGGGCCCGCCGCGAACCGCGACGGGCCCCGCTACCCACTTGTTCAGGCGGCCACCAGGGGCAGGCCGTCCGGACCGGTCATGGCCAGACGGGACTGCAGCGTCCCCCGGCTGGCGATCTTGTCGTAGTAGGCGGTCCGCCGCCGGGCCACACAGCCGTCCTTCGGCGGGTTCTCGGCCGCCAGCGCCGGGTCCAGGTGGGTGTTCATCCCGTCCCGGAGCAGGACCAGCGCCTCGGCACGCAGCTGCGACACCCGGGACTCGCTGACCCCCAGCTCGGCCGCGATCTGGGCCATCGGCCGCTCGTCGAAGAAGTAGCCGCGCACCACCACCCGCAGCCGCTCCGGCAGCGAGTCCACCGCGTGCCGCAGATAACCGAACCGCTCCCGGCGCAGCAGCATCTCCTCCGGGCCCGCACCCGGCTCGGTGACGATGTCGTCGGCCGTCGCCGTCGCGAACCCCTGCAGACTGAACACCGTCGCCCGGTGCACGTCGCCCTCGCCGTGCTCGATGTCCTCCACCGTGCAGCCGAGCTTGTCGGCCACCTCCTGCACGGTCGGCGTCCGGCCCAGCGTCGCCATCAGCTCCTCCCGGGCCGAGTCGGTCCGCCGGGCCCGCTGCCGGACCGACCGGCTCGCCCAGTCCAGGCCGCGCAACTCGTCCAGCAGCGCGCCGCGTACCCGGGCCGCCGCGAACCGCGGGAACGGCACCCCGCGCTCCGGGTCGAACCCGCGGGCCGCCGCCACCAGCGCGGCGTACCCGGCCGACAGCAGGTCGTCGCGGTTCACGTGCGAGGGAACCCGGGCCAGCATCTCCCGGACCAGATGCCCGACGAGCGGCATGTTCGCCCGGACGATGTCCTCGCCACGCCGCTCGATCGCAGGTGTCAAAGCGCTCATCAGGGGGTCTCCTCAAAACCGAGCCGGTCAGGGGGTCGTCCGGCGCTGAGGGAAAAGATGAGGCGCGTTGAGTGCGATCCGGTTCGCCTTCGGGTGCAAGGCGGTTGCGGAGGGTGGCCGGTACAATGATCGGTACGCGGTCTCCCTGATGTGCGGACCGCCCCTCGGATCGGCCGTCCCGTGTCAGTGCCGGGGCGGGCGACCTCATAGACACCGGGAGTTCCCAACTTCATGACGACCTTCACCGAGCTCGGCGTGCCCGCCGTCCTCACCACGGCACTCACCCGGCTCGGGATCGACAGCCCGTTCCCCATCCAGGCCGCGACCCTGCCCGACTCGTTGGCCGGCCGCGACGTGCTGGGGCGTGGGCGCACCGGCTCCGGCAAGACGTACGCCTTCGTCATCCCGCTGGTGGCCCGTCTCGCCGCCGCCGCGAAACGACCGCAGCCGGGCCGCCCCCGGGCGCTGATCCTCGCGCCCACCCGTGAGCTGGCCACCCAGATCGAGGCGACCCTCAAGCCGCTCGCCGAGGCGGCCGGGCTGCGCACCCTCGTCGTCTTCGGTGGTGTCGGCCCCAACCCGCAGATCAAGGCCCTCCGGGCCGGCGTCGACGTGCTGGTGGCCTGCCCCGGCCGGCTCGACGACCACATCCGCGGCGGTCACGCCCTGCTCGACGCGGTCGAGGTGACCGTGCTCGACGAGGCCGACCACATGGCCGACCTCGGCTTCCTGCCGGTGGTGCGGCGCCTCATGTCGCAGACCCCGGCCGGCGGCCAGCGGCTGCTGTTCTCCGCCACCCTGGACAACGGGGTCGACGTGCTGGTGCAGAAGTTCATGCGCCGGCCGGTCACCCACCACGTCGACTCGGCCGCGCAGGCGCCGGTCGAGATGGACCACCACGTGCTGCACGTTCGGGAGGACGACAGGTTCGGCATCCTCGTCGAACTGCTCGCGGCGCCCGGCCGCTCGGTCGTCTTCACCCGGACCAAGCGGCGCGCCAAGGTGCTGACCCGCCAGCTCAACACCGCCGGTGTGCCGGCCGTCGAACTGCACGGCAACCTGGCGCAGAACGCCCGCAACCGCAACCTGTCGGCGTTCTCCGACGGCAGCGCGGGCACCCTGGTCGCCACCGACATCGCCGCCCGTGGCATCCACGTCGACGACGTCGCGCTGGTCATCCACGCCGACCCGCCGGTCGAGCACAAGGCCTATCTGCACCGGTCGGGGCGTACCGCCCGGGCCGGCGCCCGGGGCACCGTCATCACGCTGATGACCGACGAGCAGCAGGCCGACGTGCGGGATCTCGCCCGTAAGGCGGGCATCCGGCCGGTCACCACCCGGACCCGGCCCGGGGACGCCCTGCTGGCCGAACTGGCCCCCGGTGAGCGGACCTTCGTCGCCCCCGTCGCCGCGGTCGCCCCGGCGTCCCGGCCGGCGGCGTCGACCCGCCCGGCATCCCCGGAGTCCACCGGCGAGGCCGGCCGCACCCGTGCCCGCCGCCCCCGCCGGGGCCGTGGTCAGGGTGCCGCCGCCGGCGCCTCGGCGACCGGCACGTCCTCCACCGGCCGGTCCTCCGGCGGTGGAGCCGGCACCGGCCCGCTCTTCTCCAGCTCGGACACCGCAGGCGCCGCTTCCGGTGGCCGGGGCCGGCGGGGTGGCCGGGGCCAGGGCGAGAGCCAGGAGCAGAGCACGGGTCAGGCCGGCGGCGGTCGCGGCCGGAGCGCGGGCCAGGCGCGGGCCGGCGGTCAGACGCGCGGGTCCGGGCAGTCCCGGGGTGCGGCTGGTTCGGGCCGTTCCGGTACGCCCCAGCAACGGGCCACCACGGCCGGCTCCTCCTCCGCCACCGTTTACACCTCCACGTCCACCGGTTCCGGGGGCGGGGCGGCGGCGTTCTCGGCACGCGGAGGCGGCCGCCGCTCCGGCCGCTGATCACCACTCACTGATCACCACTCACTGATCACCACGTAACGGCCGGCCCCGGGTTTCCCGGCGGCCGGCCGTTACGCATCGAGGTCCGGACCCGCAGTGCTGCCGGGTGGGTCAGGCCTCCGGAACCCGGACGGCCAGTTCGTCGCCCAGCTGGTAACCGGGGCACAGTTCCAACTCGTCGCCGCTCCAGAAACGGCCCGGGTCGTACCAGTTGGCCTTGCGACCGCGCGGCAACAACCCCATGTCCTCGTAGGTCACCGCGACCACCTCGGCGCAGTACGCCTTCTCCAGCGTCGCGTCGCTGACCCGGTCACCCTTCTTCCAGGGCAGCTGGATCTGCGGCACCCGCCCGCGCGCCCACCGGAACGCGAGCTGGGACGTCGACGGGAACGGCGTGCCGTCGAGACGGGCGACCGTCTTGAGGGCCTTGTCCTCCATGGCCCGGGTGACACCGGGATCCAGCTGCCGCAGCCAGCCGCGCTGACCGTAACGGCGGGCCCACACGGTGACCGCGTCGCGCAGATCGTGCAGCTGGACGCCGCGCTGGAATCCGCCGGACCACATGTCCGGCAGGGATCTGCCCAGTTCGGCGTGCCACATGAGCGGCGGCATGTCCTCGATCACGATGGACATCCCGACGTGGTTCACCGGGCTGTTGGTGAGAGTCTGGATGGCACGGTCCGGGCCGGAACGGCCTCGGAAGATCCAGATGTCTCCCGTACGGGTCAGGTCCATGGCCTCATCGAGGCTGAGTTCGGCAACCACGGGCTCTATTCTCGGCTGATGCGTTGGTGGAAGATAGCGGGACTGGCAGGGCTGGCGGGCGTGGCGGCGACCGGGGCGGTGATCGCCCGGGCGGAGCGCAAGCGCCGCTCGTATTCCCCGGAGGAGATCCGGAGCAAACTCCACGAGCGGGTGGCCGAGGCGTCCACCCGCCCTGAGCTGGACAAGAGTTAGTCGCAGCTCAGTTCTTGACCACCGATTCGGGTCTCGTTTCCGGACCACCGGTTCGGTGTCTCGTTTCCTGACCACCGGGTTCGGTGTCTCAAATCTTGGCCGCCGGTTCGGTGTCTTATTTCTTGACCACCAGTTCGGTGTCGCGGAGCAGCGACCAGAGACCCGCGCCGTCGGGGGCCGAGAACCAGGTCTTGCCCCCGGAGGGCACGACCTCGGCGGTCTCCGACGGGCCGGGGATGGCACCGGCGAGCACGGCCTGGGCCGGGGACAGCCGCCGGATCGCGATGGCCGCCACATTCTCCGGGTGCTCCCGGGCGAACTCGGAGTAGATCTCCTGGTCGTGCTGCCCGTCGTCGCCGATGAGCAGCCACCGGACGTCCGGGAACTCCTTGGCCAGCCGCCGCAGCGACTTGCGCTTGTGCTCCTGGCCACTGCGGAACCAGCGGTCCGGCGTGGGACCCCAGTCGGTGAGCAGGATCGGCCCGGCCGGGTAGAGGTGCCGGCTGAGGAACCGGGTCAGGGTGGGCGCCACGTTCCACGCGCCGGTGGAGAGGTAGACCACCGGGGTTCCCGGGTTGGCGTGCACCATCCGCTCGTAGAGGACCGCCATGCCGGGGACCGCGGCGCGGGCGTGCTCGTCGAGGACGAACGTGTTCCACGCGGCGAGCAGCGGACGCGGCAGAGTGGTGACCATCACCGTGTCGTCGATGTCGGAGATCACCCCGAACTTGACCGACGGATCGATCACCCGGATCGGGGCGTCGACCGGGACGGTGCCCTCAGTGGAGAGTTTGGCGCTGCCCCAGCCGGGGTCCAGATCACCCTTGACGATGCAGTCGAGGTAGCCGCTGCGGTCGGTGCGCGCCTCGGTGACGGTGCCACCGAGCTCGATCCGGACCAGGGCGCTGCTGACCGGGGTGGTGGTGAAGCTGCGCCAGCCGCGGACCTTCTCACGCCGTTTGCGGACCATGCCGGGGCGGGCGAGCAGCACCCGGCCCATCACCCGGGCCCAGCCGGGGGCGCCGTAACCGGTGTACGCGGTGATGTACGGCTTCCAGCCGCGCCCGCGCAGCCGGCGCTCGACGATCTCGTGGACGGCGTCCTCGATCAGCGCTGCCCGGTGGATCCGGACCACAGGCGAGGATCCACCCGCGGGAGTAATCGTCACCATCGCCTCCTTGCCGATACCGTTCCGCCGTCCGCCCGGCCACGTTACCGGGCGGTTGTCACGGTCCGCTGGGAACGGTGAGCACCCTTCAGTTGGCCATCAGGCGGCCACGGGGAGTTCGGCGGGTGCCCACTGTTCCGCCCACCACTGCTGATCCGTGGTTTCCGCTTCCGGGCCGCGCAAACGTGCGGTGGCGGCTTCGGCTCGCAGACCGCGCACGGTCTCAGCTGCCGCTTCGGCGCCGCGCCAGGCGGCGCGTTCCTTCTCGACCGCTTTCCGGTACGCCGCGAACCGGTGCTCCCGGACCGCGTTGCGCAGTTCGGCCTCCTGCTGGACCGGATGCAGCCGGGGATTCCAGCCGCGGTGCGCGTAGACGTCGTTGAGCTGAGCGATGGACAGATCCTGGGAGCGGCACAGCTCGGTGGCGACCCGGTGCAGGTAGCGCTGCCGGTCGACGTTCTCGCCGGGCTTACGACGACGGCTCATCAGCGGAAACGCGGTGGCCGAGCCGATCCGCCGGGCCGTCTCGGAGGCCTGTTCGTAGGCAGTCCAGGCCCCGTCGACGGCATCCTGCGCGGCGGCCCACTCGACACGGCGCCGCCCGGCGGTCTCGGCGGCTTCGGCAGCGGCGGCTTCCAGGGTCTCGGCGAACCGGTTCTCCTCGTCAGGAATCCCACCCACCCGGACACCCCGGGGCAGCGAAGCGGCGGCCACGGCGACGGCCAGCGCGAGCAGGATGATCAGCCAGATGGCGGTGGCCTGCGGCACCGCTCCGAAAAAGCTCTGCAGTACGGATTCCATGGTGCACCCCCAAGAAGTGGAACGACGGCCGGCACAAACGGGGTCGCCCCCGTCACCGCCCCGGCGGTGCCCGAGACCCGTGTGCCCCACCAAGAGCCACCAGGGAAAGAAGGGTGGCGAAAATCACGACCATCAACCCATCGCCGAGATCAACAGCGATAGAGAAGACAGGCGGGGCAGAAAAGAAGACAACCGACCCCGAGGAGGAGACAGCACTCACAGCAGTCCGCACAGCAGAGACGACAACCGGCACGGCCAAGGAGGCAGCAACCCCAGCGGCAACCGGAGCAGAGGAGGTGACCTCATCAGAGACCGCCGCGAAGGAGGCAACCGACGTGGAAACGGCTGACGCGGGAACGAGCGCTGCGGCGGACGGTGCTGCGGCGGTGGGCACTGCGAGGGTGAGCGCTGCGACGGACGGTGCTGCGGCGGTGGGCACTGCGGGGGTCGGTGCTGCGGCGGACGGTGCTGCGGCGGGAGCGGCCTCGACCGCCGGAGCAGGGCCGGGAAGGCGCAGGGTGACGGCGAGGGCCAGCATCGCGAGGCTGGTCAGAAAACGCAGAATCCGCTGCCCGTCCCCAGGACGTGCTGCTGGCTGCGCCACCGCGATCACAGTCGTCAACCTACTGGCCGTCCCTGGTCAGCCCGCCGGACGAACGCGTCGGGTCACTCGGAAGAAGGAGCCCGGAAAGGACAGACCCAAGACCCCGGCAACACAGGCGAGACCAGAGTCAGACGCAGTTGCCCCGCCCTTGCCTCCAGCCCTGCCCCGAGCCTCGTCTCCCAATTTGCCCTGACCCAAGTCTCCGAACTTGCCCTGAACCGCATTCCCGAACTCGCCCGCACCGTGTTTCCGAACTCGCCCGCACCGTGTTTCCGAACTTGCCCGCACCGTGTTTCCAGACTTGCTCTGAACCGTGTTTCCAGACTTGCTCCCGGCCCTGCTCAAGCCCCTCCTCCCACCCCCGACCCGCGCCTTGCCCACCGCGCTGCCCACGCCGTCCCGCGGCGCTACCCACACCTTGCCGCCTTGCCCACACTTTGTCCGCCTTGCCTACCTCTGCTTACATATCGTCCCCTTTGCATGCTCGTGCCTGCATCTCGGTCGCCCCGCCCACCCCTCGGCCCCTGCTCCCACCCCACATGGACGCGAGTTCCGGGCGCGGCGGGAGCAGGGGCCGAGGGGTGGGCGGGGCGAGGGACCATGGTGGGATGGACCTTCAGGTGGTGGAGCAGGTGGCGCGGCTTGACGAGTGGGTCGCCGAGGGTGGCGTGGCCGTGCTCAGTGGCGCCGGGCTCTCGACCGATTCGGGGATTCCGGACTATCGGGGGCCTTCGGGGTCGGCTCGGCGGGGGTCGCCGATGACCTATCAGACGTTCACCGGGGATGTGCTGGCCCGGCGGCGGTACTGGGCTCGCAGCCATCTCGGGTGGCGCACCATCGGGGACGCGCGGCCCAACGACGGGCACCGGGCGGTGGCCCGGCTACAGAAAAACGGGCTGCTGGCCGGGGTGATCACGCAGAACGTGGACGGGCTGCATCAGGAGGCGGGCGCCCGGGACGTGAACGAACTGCACGGCAATCTGGGCCGGATCGTCTGCCTGGACTGCCGGGATCTCAGTGGGCGGACCGAGCTGGAGGAGCGGCTGACCGCTGCCAATCCGGGGTTCGCGGCGGTGGCGACGTCGGTCAACCCGGACGGGGACGTGGAGCTGGACGAGTCCGAGGAGGCCGGGTTCCGGGTGGTGGACTGCCGGGCTTGCGGCGGGATGCTGAAACCGGACGTGGTCTATTTCGGCGAGACGGTGCCGGCCGACCGGGTGTCCCGGGCGTTCGCGACGGTGGCGGCGGCGCGCACGCTGCTGGTTCTCGGGTCGTCACTGACCGTGATGTCGGGGCGACGGTTCGTGTTGCGGGCGGTGCGGGACGGGATCCGGGTGGCGATCGTGAACCGGGGCGTGACCAGGGGTGAGCCCTATGCCGACCTGATGATCGACGCCCCACTCGGGGTGATCCTCCCGAATCTCGCGGTAACTGCCGATGCGTACGTATTCAACAACGCGGTTACCTCTTTGAAATCGAAATAGGTCGCTCGGCACGTTGACGTGACCGCCCTCACTGAGGTTGACTGCCGAAACCGGTACCGAAACCGGTTCCGAAACTCTCCGGCAACACCATCGGAAACATGATCGGAAAGAGGAACGAGCGTGGCCATCACCATCGCCGACGTGGCGGCCCAGGCCAAGGTCAGCAAGACCACGGTGTCCCGGGTTCTCAACGGCAAGGGTGAGCTGGACGAATCGACTGCCGCCCGGGTGCGGGCGGTCATCGAGGAACTCGGCTACGTTCCCAGCGCCCGCGCGGTCAACCTGGCCCGGGGCCGCACCCGGGTGGTCGCCATGCTCGTGCCCTCGCTCACCTGGCCGTGGATGGGCGAGGTCGTGCAGGGTGCGGTCGACGTGCTGGAGGCCGAGGAGTACGGCCTGCTGCTCTTCACCGCCAACCGGGGCGCGGACTCGATGCGCCAGTTCAACGCCCAGGTCGCGGCGAAGTCGTTCGACGGGCTGCTGGCGATCGAGCCGGAGGGCACCCTCGACTACATCGCCACCCTGCACTCGCGGGGCCTGCCGATGGTCCTGATCGACGATCGGGACCAGATCGCCGGGCAGATCCCGACGATCGGCACCACCAACCACACCGGCGCCGGCGAGGCCGCCCGGCACCTGATCAGCATCGGGCGCACCCGGCCGCTGATGATCACCGGCCCGGCCCGGTTCGGCTGCACCCAGCAGCGCCGGGACGGGTTCGCCGCGGTGTACGCCGAGGCCGGCCACCCGATCAGCGACGACCGGGTGCTGCTCGGCGACTTCAAGCACGCCTGCGGTGTCGAGACGATCCAGCGGGCGATCGCGGCCGGCGTGGAGTTCGACGCGGTCTTCTGCCACAACGACATCTCCGCGGCCGGCGCGATGCAGGCGCTGTTGGAGGCCGGCCGGCGCATCCCGGAGGACGTCGCGGTCGTCGGTTTCGACGACATCCCGATGGCGGCCCAGACGCATCCGCCGCTGACCACGGTGCATCAGCCGATGCGCGAGATGGGTGAGGCGGCGGCCCGCACGCTGCTGGCCCACTTCGAGGGCAGCCCGCTGCCGAACCGCCCGACGATCATCCCGGCGACCTTCACCGTCCGAGACTCCACCCGCTAGCCGAACGCCCCCGAAAAGCACCCCCCGCCAAAAAGACGCCCCACAAAAAGCCCCGCACAGAAGCCCCGCAGGAGCGACGCACAGAAGCCCCGCAGAAGCCCCGCCGGAAAGCACGCCGGCTGTGGAAGCACGCCCCGCCGAAGAAAGTACGAAGCCTCCACCCCCTACCAGAAGTCTCTTTCTCGACTCTAAAGTTTCCTAACCATCACCAGCGACACCCGCGACACCCTCACCAGCGACGTCCGTGACCGGCCCCGGCCCGTCACGCGATGCCGCACGCCTCTGAAACCCCGTCATGTGATCCCGAGGAGATTTTTCGATGCAGCGACGACAGCTTTTCGCGGTCGCCCTGGCGGGCGTGCTCGCCGGTGGTGGGCTCGCCGCCTGTGGTGACTCGCCGAACGCCAACAAGAACGCGGCGAACGGCGCGAAGACCGACTTCCTCTCGATCGGCATGCCGAACGGCACGGTCACCGAGAACAACAACCCCTTCGTCGGTACGTCGGCGGGCGCCTCGCTCGGCTACAAGTGGATGATCTACGAGCCCCTCGGCATGTGGAACAACGTCAAGCCGTCCGAGCCGCCGGCCCCGTGGCTGGCCAGCAAGATCACCTGGTCGCCGGACTGGAAGACCGTCGACCTGGAGATCCGGACCGACGCGACCTGGTCGGACGGCCAGAAGCTGACCGCCGAGGACGTGGTGTTCACGCATACCATGATCAAGAACAACAAGGCGCTGAACACCTTCGCGATACCGTACGACACGATCACCGCCGACGGCGACAAGGTGAAGATGACGTTCAAGACGTCGCAGTTCACCACCCAGCACAAGGTCATCTCGCAGATCCCGATCGTGCCGAAGCACATCTGGGAGAAGATCTCCGACCCGGCGACCGACCCGATCAAGGAGCCGGTCGGCAGCGGCCCGTACACCCTGAAGACGTTCAGCCAGCAGGGCATCACGCTCAGCGTCCGGGAGAGCGGTTACTGGCAGCCCGCGCCGGCCGTCAAGGAGCTGCGCTACACCTCGTACGCCGACAACAACGCTCAGACCACGGCACTGGCCACCGGCGCCTCGGAGTGGAGCTTCGTCTTCATCCCGAGCTACGAGCAGACCTTCATCTCGAAGGACCCGGCGAACTACAAGATGTGGGCCCCGGGCGTGCTCGGCATCCACGGCCTGTACATCAACACCACGCAGAAGCCGTTCGACGACCCGAAGCTGCGCCAGGCGATGAACATGGTCGTCAACCGGGCGGACATCTTCACTCAGGCCGAGGCCGGCTACTTCCACCCGGAGATCAAGAGCATCACCGGCCTGCCGGAGGGCGCCGGTGACGCCTACATCGCCGACGAGTACAAGGGCAAGACCTTCAGCGTCGACGTCGCGGGCGCGAAGAAGCTGCTCACCGACTCGGGCTACACGCTGGACGGCACCACGCTCAAGGACAAGTCCGGCAAGCCGGTCACCATCAAGCTGAGCGACCCGGCGCCGTGGTCGGACTACCAGACCACTCTGGAGATCATCAAGAGCAACTTCGCCGAGATCGGCATCGCCGCGACGGTGGAGAAGCCGAACCAGAACGTCTGGGACCAGAACGTCCAGAAGGGCGACTTCGGCGCTGTCGTACGCTGGACCAACGGCGGTTCGACCCCGTTCGACATCTACCAGACCGTGATGGACGGCGACCTGTACAAGCCGCTCGGTGAGCTGGCCCAGCAGGGCAACTTCGGCCGCTTCCAGAGCCCCGAGGCGACCGCCGCCCTGAAGGCGTACTCCGGTGCCGCCGACGACGCCGCCCGTGCCACCGCCCTGGCCACGCTCCAGAAGATCTTCGTGGAGCAGGCCCCGATGCTGCCGATCGGCGCCGACAACGTCGGTGGCGCGTACAGCACCAAGAACTGGGTCGGCTGGCCGTCCGACGCGGACCCGTACGCCCCCCTGCAGCCCACCCAGGCCGGCGCGCTCGCCGTCGTGCTGCGGCTGAAGCCCGCCAACTCCTGATCGCTCCGCGGGCGCCCTCCGGCACAGGGGGCGCCCGCGGACCCCCCTCTGCACGAAGGAATCCGGCATGACGTCGATCCCCGACGCGAAGGCGCCGGCCGGCGAGGTGGTGCTCGAGGCAGTCGGCCTGACCAAGCACTTCCCCGTCCGCCGGCGTCTCAAGGACGTCTTCTCCCGCACACACAAAGCCGTGCACGCCGTCGACGACGTGCACCTGACGCTGCGGCGCGGTCAGGTGGTGGCCCTGGTCGGCGAGTCCGGCTCGGGCAAGTCCACGGTGGCCCGGCTGCTCGCCCAGCTCTACCCACGCACCGGCGGCGACATCCGGTTGCACGGCGAGACGACGAAGGTGACGTCGGGATCCTCGTTCCGCCGGTACGCCGCCCGGGTCCAGATGATCTTCCAGGACCCGTTCGCGTCACTGAACCCGACGCATACCATCAGGTACCACCTGACCCGCCCGTTGAAGATCCACGGGACGGCCGGTGACGACCTGGAGAAGTCGCTGCACGAGCTGCTGGAGCGGGTGTCGCTGACCCCGCCGGAGCGGTACCTGGACAAGTTCCCGCACGAGCTGTCCGGTGGCCAGCGGCAGCGGGTGGCGATCGCCCGCGCGCTCGGCGCCCGCCCGGAGGCGCTGCTCGCCGACGAGCCGGTGTCGATGCTGGACGTGTCGATCCGCCTCGGCGTGCTGAACCTGCTGCGGGATCTGAAGGAGCGCCTCGACCTGGCGATCCTCTACATCACCCACGACATCGCCTCGGCGCGGTACTTCGCCGACGAGACGATGGTGATGTACGCCGGCCGGATGGTCGAGGGCGGCGACAGTGAGACCGTCACACAGGCGCCTGCCCACCCGTACACCCAGTTGTTGATCGAAAGCGCGCCGGACCCGGACCGTCTCGCCGGCGCGGCCGATGTCGCAGACGAGGACCGAGGCAACGGCGAGCCGCCCAGCCTGATCAACCCGCCGACCGGCTGCCGCTTCCATCCGCGCTGCCCGAAGGCGATGGCACGCTGCTCGACCGACGAGCCGGTCCGGCTGGAGATCGGCGACGTCCCGGGCCACTGGGCCGCGTGCTGGCTGTACGACAAGAACGAGGTGGCGAAGTGAAGTACTTCCTGCAGCGCCTCGCCTTCTACGTCTTCACCGCCTGGGCCGCGATCACGCTGAACTTCTTCATCCCCCGGATGATCCCCGGCGACCCGGTCCAGGCGCTGATCACCAAGTACCAGGGACAGCTCAGCAGCCAGGCCATCGAGTCGTTGTACGTCCTGTTCGGCATCGACAAGGACCGCGGCCTCTGGTCGGAGTACGTCGACTACTGGAAGCAGCTGCTCTCCGGCGATCTGGGGCTGTCGTTCACGTTCTTCCCGACGCCGGTCTCCGAGATCCTGTCCGACAGCCTGCCGTGGACACTGACCCTGATCGGTGTCACCACGGTGATCAGTTTTGTGCTCGGCACCGGGCTGGGCGTGCTGGCCGGCTGGCGGCGCGGCTCGTGGGTGGACGGCCTGCTGCCGGTGACCACGTTCCTGTCGTCGATCCCCTACTTCTGGCTCGGCATCATCGCGATCTACCTGCTCACCGGCCCGGACAGCTTCTTCCCGTCGTCCGGCGGTTACGACATCGCGCTGGAGCCGGCCTGGGACCAGTGGTTCATCCCGAGCGCCATCCAGCACAGTCTGCTGCCCGCGCTGACCATCCTGATCTCGTCGGTCAGCGGCTGGATCCTCAGCATGCGCAACATGATGGTGACCGTCGCGTCGGAGGACTACATCACCGTCGCGCACGCCAAGGGCCTGCCGGAACGCCGGGTGGCCCTCGGGTACGCGGCCCGCAACGCGCTGCTGCCGAACGTCTCCGGCTTCGCGCTGTCGCTCGGTTTCATCGTCGGCGGCACGCTGCTCGTGGAGATCGTCTTCTCGTACCCGGGTGTCGGTTTCCAGCTCTTCCAGGCCCTGGGCGCCCAGGACTATCCGCTGATGCAGGGCGTGTTCCTGGTCATCACCATCTCGGTGCTGGTGGCGAACCTGCTGGCCGACGTGGCGTACCTGCTCCTCGACCCGCGCACCCGCAAGGAGGGCTGACCGGTGTCCATCCCCACCTCCAGCATCGAGCAGGTCATCCCGGTCCAGGGCGCGATGGCCCAGCCGGCGAAGAAGGCCAGGCGCAACAACTTCCGGTTCGTCAGCAACAAGAAGGCCGCGGCCGGGCTGATCATTCTCGGTATCTACGTGCTGCTGGCGATCATCGGGCCGTGGATCGCGCCGTACGACCCGGGCGCCCGCGGTGACCAGCTGGTCGCCCCGCCGTCCGCCGACCACTGGATGGGCACCACCCACCTGGGCCAGGACGTGTGGAGCCAGCTCCTGGTCGGCACCCGCAGCGTGATGTTCGTCGGTTTCCTCGCCGGGATCGTCGCCACCGTGCTGTCGGTGCTGGTCGGGGTGTCGGCCGGGTACATCGGCGGCAAGACCGACGAGACCCTGTCGGTGTTCTCCAACGTCTTCCTGGTCATCCCGGCGCTGCCGCTGATCATCATCATCACGTCGGTCCTGGAGAACGCCGACGACTGGCTGATCGCCATGGTCATCGGCCTGACGTCGTGGTCGTGGAACGCCCGGGTGCTGCGCGCGCAGACCCTGTCGCTGCGCCGCCGGGACTTCGTCGAGGCGTCCCGCGCCACCGGTGAGAAGACCTGGCGGATCATCGGCTTCGAGCTGCTGCCGAACCTGACCGCGGTGATCGCGTCCGGGTTCGTCGGCACGGTCATCTTCGCGGTGCTCTCCGAGATCACCCTGGCGTTCATCGGCGTCACCTCGAACACCACCTGGAACTGGGGCACCATCCTGTTCTGGGCGCAGGGTCAGCAGGCCCTCGCGCAGAACGCCTGGTGGTGGTTCGTGCCGGCCGGTCTGGCGATCGCCCTGCTCGGCACGGCGCTCTCCCTGATCAACTTCGGCATCGACGAATTCGTCAGCCCCCGCCTGCGCAGCGCCGGCAAAACCAAGATCAAGACAACGTCCGGCCGTACGGTCCGGATGCGCATCGGTTTCACCCCGGTGATCCAGAAGGAGGCCAGCCGTGACTGAGCCGGTCCTCGAGATCAAGAATCTCAACGTCGACTACGGGCTGGGTGACCAGTCCGTGCACGCGATCCGCGACGTCAGCCTGACCCTGCACCGCGGCGAGGTGCTGGGGCTGGCCGGGGAGAGCGGCTCCGGCAAGTCCACCCTCGCCTACGGGATGACCCGGCTGCTGCCGCCGCCCGGCGTGATCACCGGCGGACAGGTGATCTACACCCCGGAGAGCGGCGATCCGTACGACGTGCTCCAGCTCACCGACCGGCAGCTGCGCGGCTTCCGCTGGTCCGAGACGGCGATCGTGTTCCAGGGCGCGATGAACTCGCTCAACCCGGTCCACAAGATCTCCACCCAGCTCACCGACGTGCTCCGCGCCCACGAGCCGAAGATGAGCGAGAGCAGCCGCAACGCCCGCGCCCGGGAGATGCTGAAGCTCGTCGGGATCGCCGCCGACCGGATGGACGCCTACCCGCACCAGCTCTCCGGCGGCATGCGCCAGCGCGTGATGATCGGCATGGCGCTGATCCTGCAGCCGCAGGTGGTCATCATGGACGAGCCGACCACCGCGCTCGACGTGGTGATGCAGCGGCAGATCCTCGGCCAGCTCATCGAACTGCGCGAACGGCTCGGCTTCTCGGTCATCTTCATCACCCACGACCTGTCGCTGCTGGTGGAGTTCTCCAACCGGATCGCGATCATGTACGGCGGCCGGATCGTGGAGGAGGCGCCCGCGTCCGCCCTGTACCGGGACTCTCTCCACCCGTACAGCCAAGGGTTGCTCGGCAGCTTCCCGGCCCTGCGCGGGCCGCGCCGCGAGCTGACCGGCATCCCCGGCTCACCGCCCGATCTGAAGGGCATGCCGAGCGGGTGCTCGTTCCACCCGCGGTGTCCGAAAGCGTTCGACCCGTGCGCGACCGAGATCCCGGTGCTGACCGCGCACGGCGACCGGTCGGCGGCGTGCTGGCTGGTGGAGCGCTGATGGACTTCACCTGGGGAGTCGCCACGTCGGCGTACCAGATCGAGGGGGCGGCGTCCGAGGACGGCCGGACCGCGTCGATCTGGGACACGTTCGCCCGGGACGTCGTCGGCGAGACCGGGGACGTGGCCTGCGACCACTACCACCGGATGCCGTCCGACGTGCAGATGATCAAGAGTCTCGGGGTGAACGCCTACCGGTTCTCGGTGTCGTGGACCCGGGTGCAGCCCGGTGGGCGGGGGCCGGCGAATGCGCGGGGTCTCGATTTCTACGACCGTCTCGTGGACGAATTGCTGGCGGCGGGAATCGATCCGTGGGTGACGCTCTATCACTGGGATCTTCCGCAGGAACTGGAGGATGCCGGGGGCTGGCCGAATAGGGATACGGCGTACCGATTCGCGGATTTCTCGTCTCTTGTCGTCGACCGTCTCGCCGATCGGGTGCAGAACTTCTCGACGATCAACGAGCCGTGGTGTGTCGCCTACCTGGGCTATGAGCACGGGGTTTTCGCGCCCGGGCGCCGTGATTTCGGGGCTGCGCTGGCCTCTACCCACCACCTTCTGCTGGCGCATGGTCTTGCTGCTTCTCAGCTGCGCATTCTGGGCAAAACGGTCAGCATTCCGCTGAACATCGGAACCGCCACGCCCGCCTCGGATGATCCGCTCGACATCGCCGCCGCCTGGCGGGCCGACGGGAACGTGGCGCGGATCTTCCTGGACCCGCTGCGGCACGGGCGCTACCCCTCGGATGTAGTGGCTGATCTTGCTGCACGTGGTCACTCGCTGCCGGTTCAGCCCGGCGACATGGAGATCATCTCGACGCCCATCGACCTGCTCGGGGTCAACTTCTACTTCGGGCAGGACTTCGCCGGGCGCGATCCCGACGGCAACACCGTGGACGCCGCCGGGCAGCCGGTGGTCCGGGAGATCAAGCCGGATGTGCCGCAGACCGATCTGGGCTGGCCGATCACCCCCGACCGGTTCACCACGCTGCTGCTGCGGCTGCACCGGGACTACGGCTGGCCGCTCGTGGTCACCGAGAACGGGGCGGTCTTCCCCGATCACCCGGACGCCGACGATTTCGTCGAGGACACCGAACGGATCGCCTACCTGTCGGCGCACATCGACGCGGTCGGTGCGGCGCGGGCGCAAGGTGCGGACGTACGCGGCTATTTCGCCTGGTCCCTGATGGACAATTTCGAATGGGCCGAGGGTTATGCCAAGCGGTTCGGCCTGGTCCGCGTCGATTATCAGACCCAGCGGCGTACGCCTAAACGAAGTGCGCTCTGGTTCCGGGATCGTTTAACGTCCGCTCCATGACCGATTATCTCGACCTGAACCGGGCCAACTGGGACGACCGCGCGACGGCCCACGCCGCCTCCCCGGACTACCGGGTCTCCCGCTTCGCCGAGGATCCGCATTTCCTGAGTGACGTGGTCCGGTTCGATCAACCCCGGCTCGGCGACGTGGCCGGGCTGCGCGGGGTGCATCTGCAGTGTCACATCGGCACCGACACCCTGTCGCTGGCCCGGCTCGGCGCCACCATGACCGGTCTGGACTTCTCCAGCGCCTCCCTGGCGTCCGCGCGTTCGTTGTGTGCGCGGGCCGGCGCCTCGGTGGACTTCGTGGAGAGCGACCTCTACTCGGCCCGTTCGGCTCTCACCGGCGAGTTCGACCTGGTCTACACCGGGATCGGGGCGCTCTGCTGGCTGCCCGACATCAGACGCTGGGCGCGCACCGTCGCGTCGCTGCTGGCGCCGGGCGGGCGGCTCTTCATCCGGGAGGGCCATCCGGTGCTCTGGTCGCTCGACTACGACCGCACCGACGGACTGCTTTCGATCACCGAGCCCTACTTCGAGCAGACCGAACCCCAGATCTACGACGAGGCGTTCACGTACGTGGCGACCGATCACGTCTTCACCCACACCGTCACGCACGAGTGGAACCACGGGATCGGCGAGATCGTCACCGCCGTACTGGAGGCCGGTCTCGTCCTCACCGGCCTGGAGGAACACCGGAGCGTGCCGTGGAACGCCATCAACGGCCGGATGCACCACATCGGCGACGGCGAGTACCAGCTCAGCGACCGGCCGGCCCGTCTGCCGCACACCTACACCCTCCAGGCGGTCCGTCCCGCCGTTTAATGATCGCCGCAGCCGGGGTATGTGCCGCTCATTCCCCGGCTTTGGAGGCTCTCGATGCGTATCGGTGCGGTAATCCTCGTCATCTGGCTCATCCTCGGCGGCATCGCCGCTTACGAACGCGGTTACTTCTCGGACACCGAGGACGCGAGCTGCGCCGAAGCCGGCACGGTCATCGTGACCACGGTCGCGGGCCCCCTGAACTGGATGGGCGTCAACCCGAAGATCAAGTGCGACGTGCCCGAGCCGAGCAAGTAATCACTCACCGCAGAAAGCCCCGCTCGTCGACATGTCGGGTGGGCCCGCCGAGAAACAGCTCCGGATCGGCCGGGCCCACCGCGATGTTCATCGTGTCCGAGCGGTAGACCCAGTACCCACCCTCGTCTTGATCTGGTGCGCGCTCCAGGTTCTACCGTCGTCGACGTCAGACCTACGACGAGAGGGGAACGTCATGGAGACACGGGATTTCGGGCGCCTGGGCCGGATCAGCGCGCTGACTCTCGGCGGCGGCGGTATCGGCGGTGTCTGGGGCGGCACCGACCGCGCGGAGGCGGTGGCGACCGTCCACGCCGCAATCGATGCCGGCATCACCATGCTGGACCTCGCTCCCAGCTACGGCACCGATTTCGAGTCCGAGCACGTGGTCGCCGAAGCCCTTCGCGGCTCCGCCCACGAGGTTCACATCACGAGCAAAGTTCAACTGCCCGACGATGACGTACGTGATTTCGCCGCCCGCATCCGCCGCAGCCTGCACCACACCCTGCGCAGACTGAACCGCGACCACCTCGACGTGTTCCTGCTGCACACCCAGTTCCGGCCGGACGGCACCGCCCTCCCGGGCACCGTCACGCCCGCCGACTACCGGGCCGAGATCGCCCCCGAGTTCGCCCGGCTGCGCGACGAGGGCCTGATCCGGGCCTGGGGCATCAGCGCGGTGGGCGACCCCGCCTCGGTCCGGGAGGCGTTCCGCACGGCTCCCGCTCCGGACGCCGCCCAGATCGTGGTGAACGCGCTCGACCAGAACGGCGACATGTGGATCCACGGCGACACGGCGAGCCCTGACAACGAGGCCCTGCTGACCGCGGCGGCGGAAGCCTCGGTGGCCGTGATCGCCATCCGCGCGGTCGCGGCCGGCTCCCTGACCAGCGCCCTGGACCGTCCCGTGGCGCCGGACCATCCCGCGGCGATCGACTTCGCCCGGGCGGCCCCGTTCCGGGAACTGGCGGCGGCCCGCGGCGAATCCCCCGCCGCCCTGGCGCACCGCTACGCCCTGTCGGTCCCCGGCGTGTCCACCGTGGTCCTGGGTGTGAAGAACCGCGACGAGCTGGCCGAATGCCTGAAGGCGGAGTCCCAGCCCCGCCTGGCCCCCGAGGAGTTGGCCACCATCCGGGCCCTGGCGTAGCGACAGCCCCTACCAGGTCGGGCGGATCCGCCCGGGGGTGGCCAGCTGTCGCAGAGCGGTTCGCAGAGCCTGTTTCTGCGAACCGGTCAGGGCCCGCCCCAGCGGTTCCAGGGTCGCCACCGCGGCGGCATCCGCGGCTCGCGTGCAGGCATGACCCTTCTCGGTCAGAGTCAGCAGCCGGGCCCGGGCATCCGTGGGGTGCGGAGACCGTTGCAGATAGCCCTTCCGGATCAGCTCCTCGGCCATCTGACTGGCCGCCTGCTTGGTGATCTCCAGATGCTCGGCGAGCTCGGTGACGGTGGCACCCGCCCCGGAGACCCGGGCGAACGCGAACCCGTGCGCGGGCCGGATGTCGTCGAACCCGGCCGCCCGGACCCGCCCGTCGATGCCGTCCACCAGCGCCCGGGCCGCACTGAGCAGGAGCACCGGGATGTCCTGAAGATCGTCTTGCACCTCCCCAGTTTGACATGAAGGTCAAGCTGCCTGACTATTTAGTCAGGCAGCTTGACCAAATTTGGAGGAGCGATGTCCGTTTACCGAGGAACCGAGGCGGTGGCCCACCACATGGACGGGGTGGTCTTCCACGCCTACGCGTCCCCGTCCACCGGCAGCCGGGAGCTCTGCACGTGGCGCCTGGAGGTGGCGCCCGGCACCACCGGCTCCGCACACCGGGTGAGCCGGGACGAGGTGCTGATGATCCAGTCCGGCACCCTGACGTTCCGCCTGAACGAGACCGAGGGCCGGGCCGTCCCGGGCGACGTGCTGGTCGTCCCGTCCGGCGCCGAGTTCCGGGCGGGCAACAGCGGCGACACCCCGGTCGAGGCCTGGGTGACCACCAGCGCCGGTTTCACGGCGACCATGCCGACCGGGGAGTCCATCACCCCGCCCTGGGCGTCCTGACCCTCACTTCCGGTCACCGGCTGACACATCGGTGAGGCGTTCGGAGACCTCCCAGAGACGGCGCGCCGATTCGGAGTCCAGGGCCACTCCCGGCGTGGGCACCGGTTTCGGCGCGCCGTACATCTGCATGATCCCGGGCCCCACGAAGGTCCCGCCGGGGATGTCCGCGGTGGCGGCGTACAGGCTCGGCCGCGCACCCGCCTCCGCCGAGGACGCCAGCAGCGGGGTGCCCAGCCGCAGCATCGCCGGCAGGAGACCGCGCCCCGCCGACAGCGCTCCGGTCGCCGACCACCCCGGGTGGGCAGCGGTGGCGATCACCGTCGACCCGGCCGCCGCCAGCCGCCGCTGAAGCTCGATCGTGAACAACAGCACGGCCAGCTTCGACTCGTTGTAGGCGCGGGACGCGTGATACGGGCGGCGCTCCCAGTTCGGGTCGTCCAGGTCGAGGCCCGACGCCAGGAAGCGCGACGAGACGGACACCACCCGGCCGGTCAGGTGCTCCCGCAGAAGTCGGGTGAGAGCGAAGTGCCCGAGGTGGTTGACACCGAACTGGGCCTCGAACCCGTCCCGGGTCCGGGTCAACTCGGGCGGATAGACCACCCCGGCGTTGTTGACCAGCAGCGAGATGTCCCCGGTCCAGTCCGCGGCGAAGCGCCGGACGGACGACAGGTCGGCGAGGTCGAGCAAACGAACCTCAACCGGCCCTGCCATCCGCTCCATTCTTTTCATCCGCGCCGCGGCGTCACGCCCCCGGTCCAGGTCGCGCACCGCCAGAACGACACGCGCCCCGGCAGCACCGAGCGCCCGCGCGGTCTCGAACCCGAGCCCACCGGTCGCCCCGGTGACGATCGCGGTCCGGCCGGCGAGATCAGGAAGTTTCCCGGCAGAAGAATCCGACATGCCGTCAATCTAGACACTGACTAGAAACTTGGCAATGACAAGATTGGCTAGCATGACGTCATGCCTGCCGCCGCCCGCGCCTACCACCACGGCAATCTGCGCGCCGAACTCCTGGACGCGGCCGAGCGCAGTATCGAGAAATCCGGAGCCGACCAGCTGTCGCTACGGGAGCTGGCCCGGGAAGCGGGCGTGAGCCACGCGGCCCCCCGAACCCACTTCCCCGACCGCCAGGCGCTGCTGCAGGCCCTGGTGGAGCGCGGTTTCACCCACCTGGGCGCCACGTTGAGAACCGCCAGAGACCAGGCCGCCCCGGACCTGGAGGCCCGGCTGCACGCGGTGATCGCCGCATTCGTGACCTTCGCCGCCACCAGACCGGCCCTGGTGAACCTGATGTTCGCCACCAAGACAACGGCCGACGAGCCACACCAAAAGGCAGCAGCCGATACGACAGCCGTGGTGTACGACCTGATCAACGAGGGCGTGCAGACCGGAGCCCTGGCCGCGGGCGACCCCGAGCGTTACGGCTTGCTGCTGTACGCCTGGGCGCAGGGCCTGGCAACCCTGACCGCCACCGGCAACCTGCCCCCCGAAACCGCGAACACCCTGGTAGCCGAAGCGGTGTCAACCTTCCTCCGAGGAAACACCCCCCTGCCGTGAAGTCCGGCCGGCGCCGCGGCGCGACTCAGCCGCCGGCAGAAGGGGTGCTCGGATCGGCCGGGTCGACGATGACGGCGGCGAGGGTAGAGGCCCTGGTGACGCCACCGCCGGGATGATGCCGCCGCCGACCCGCTCGATGACCTGCCGGCCGAGTTCGGGCCGTCCTCCGTCGACTCCGACCGCCAACACCGACCACAACCTGCGCCGTAAAGAGAAAACTGCTCAGTAAGCGGCACCCCGCCTACACCAGTCGCCGATCGTGTTCAACGATGCCGAGCCGAATACAGAAACCACACCCCGGCAACCATAGCCCCATCCCCGGAACCCGCGGGGAAACCGCACCCAAAAACCCACCAGGCGCGGCCGCCAGCTGACTACCAATTGCGCTTGTAAGGATTAAATTCGTAGAAGCAAAAATAGAAAAACAGGAGGCGCCACACCAACCCCAACCACGCAAGGTTTTGGGGCGGCGGTGGCCACGGAGGGATCAAGCCTGACCGCCCGGAGTGGCCACCGCCGCCCCAAAACCGTCCCACCCCGGGCAAATACAAGAAACCCGGAGAAAGGACCAAAACCTAATCCCGCTCGATCAGATGCCCAATGATCTGCGGCCCCATGATAACGGCATTCCCAGACCCATCCCGCCGAGCATCAGGCTCAGGAAGCTCAACCGGATCCCCGGTCTCAGAGGCACCAACAGGCCGAGGCCCAACCCAGGCAACGGTAAGTCGAGTCTCCCCCTTGAGGAACCGCTGAACCCGAACCCCGCCGGTAGCCCGCCCCTTGGCCGGATAGGAGGCAAACGGAGAAACCTTGACCTGAGTCCCGGTAGACGTGACCACCATCGGAACCCCATGCTGATCATCAGAGGTCGAGACGACGTTGAACGAAATGACCTCGGAATCCCCGGAAAGGTTCACCCCAGCCATTCCCCCACCCTTGAGCCCCTGTGGTCGGACAAGCTTGGCCGGGAACCGCAGCAGACTGGCGTCAGAGGTGACGAACACCAGGGACTCAGCCCCATCGGTCAGCCACGTGGCCTGCAGAACCTCATCCCCGTCCTTCAGCGTGATCACTTCGAACTCGTCGGAGCGGACCGGCCATTCCGGGGCACAGACCTTGACGATTCCCTGCTTGGTGCCCAGCGCGATTCCCGGTGATTCGCCGTTGGTGAGCGGCGCCATGCCGACGACCTTCTCGCCCTTGTTGAGCGGCACCACCTCGGAGGCGGACATGCCGCCGCGCAGCGACACGGTCCCGGACTGGTCGGGCAGGACCGGCAGGGTGAGCACGTCGGTCTTGAAGGCCCGCCCCAGGTTGGTGACGAGAAGAATGCGGCCACGCGCCGTGGAGTGGATGATCGCGCGGACCGCGTCGTGTTTGGTGCGGCCGCTGCGGCTGGTGGCCTCGGTGGACTCCTCGCTCTCGGCGGCGGTGCGGGCGATCAGCCCCGACGCGGAGAGGATGACCTGGCAGGGGTCGTCGGCGACTTCGAGCGGCCCGGCCGGCACCGAGGCGGCGAGCACCTCCTTGAGGTCACCGTCGATGAGTGTGGTGCGGCGGCGCGCCCCGAACTCCTTGGTGACGGCGGCGAGCTCGTCGGAGACGACCTTCTTGAGGACCGCCTCGTCGTCGAGGATCCGGCTGAGTTCGGCGATCTCGCCGCGCAGCCGCTCCTGTTCGGTTTCGAGCTCGATCCGGTCGAAGCGGGTGAGGCGCCGCAGCGGGGTGTCCAGGATGTAGCTGGCCTGGATGTCGGAGAGACCAAATTCGGTCATCAGCCCGGTCTTGGCGGCGGCCGCGTCGTCGCTGGCCCGGATCAGCGCGACCACCCGGTCGATGTCGATCAGCGCGATGAGCAGGCCGTCGACGAGGTGCAGGCGGTCCTCGCGCTTGGTCCGGCGGTACAGCGTCCGGCGGGTGACGACGTCGTAGCGGTGCTGGACGAAGACCTCGAGCATCGCCTTGAGCCCGAGGGTGCGCGGCTGCCCGTCGACCAGGACCAGGTTGTTGATGCCGAACGAGCTCTCCAGGGGGGTGAGCCGGTAGAGGTCGGCGAGCAGGGCCTGCGGGTTGACGCCGACCTTGCACTCGATGACCAGGCGGGTGCCGTGCTCGCGGTCGGTGAGGTCCTTGACGTCGGCGATGCCGGTGAGCCGGGCGGGCTGGCGCTGGCCACGCCGGGGACCGGAAGTGATCACCTTGCCCTTCACCTCGTCGGTGATCGCCTCGATGATCTTCTCGGAGCCGATGCCGTAGGGCAGTTCGGTGATCGTGATCGCCTGCCGCCCACGGCCGCCCTCGAGCAGGCCGGTCTCGGCGCGGGCCCGGATCCGGACCACACCACGACCGGTCTCGTACGCCCGGCGGACCTCGTCGAGGCCGAGCAGCTGACCGCCGGTGGGCAGGTCGGGGCCGGGCACGTAACGCATCAGCTCGTCCAGGCTGGCGCCGGGCTTGCGGATCAGCAGCTTGGCGGCGGCCACCACCTCGCCGAGGTTGTGCGGGATCATGTTGGTCGCCATCCCGACGGCGATCCCGGACGTGCCGTTGACCAGCAGGTTCGGGAAGGCGGCGGGCAGCACCTTGGGCTCCTGCTCGGAGCCGTCGTAGGTGGGCTTGAAGTCGACGGTACCCTCGCCCAGCTCGCCGACCAGCAGCATCGCCTCGCGGGACATGCGCGCCTCGGTGTACCGCGCGGCGGCGGGGCCGTCGTCCGGCGAGCCGAAGTTGCCGTGGCCGTCGATGAGCGGCGTGTTGAGCGAGAAGTCCTGGGCCAGCCGGACCAGGGCGTCGTAGATCGCCACGTCACCGTGCGGGTGGTACTTACCCATCACGTCACCGACGACGCGCGCCGACTTGACGTAGGGCCGGTCGGGGCGCTGGTTCTGTTCGGACATCGACCAGAGGATCCGGCGGTGCACCGGTTTCAGCCCGTCGCGGGCGTCGGGTAACGCCCGGGAGTGGATCACCGAGTACGCGTACTCCAGATAGGAGTCCTCGACCTCGGTGACCAGCGGGTTGTCGATGACGTTGGCGCCGGCCTGGTCGAACGCTGACAGATCGACGCGCTTGTCGGTTTTGCGGCGTGCCATGGGTAGCGGACCTCTCAGGCGTCGATGGTCTCTTGGTCGATCCGGCCGGCGGCCTCGATCAACCAGTTCTTCCGGGGCTCGACCCGTTCACCCATCAGCAGTTCGAGGGTGGCTTCGGCCTTCTCGGCGTCCTCGATGGTGATCCGCCGGACGGTCCGCTCGGCGGGGTTCATCGTGGTGTCCCACAGCTCGTCGGCGTCCATCTCACCGAGACCCTTGAACCGGGGTACGGGTTTCTGCACCTGCTTGCCGGAGCGCTCCAGCCGGCCGACGGTGCTCTCCATCTCCTGCTGGGTGTAGGTGTAGAGGGTCTCCGCGTTGCGGCCCTTGGTCACCACCTTGTGCAGGGGAGGCATCGCGGCGTAGAGCCGGCCGGCCTCGATCACCGGCCGCATGTACTTCGCGAACAGCGTGATCAGCAGGGTCCGGATGTGCGAGCCGTCGACGTCGGCGTCCGCCATGATCATGACGCGGCCGTAACGCATCGATCCGATGTCGAACGTGCGGCCCGAACCGGCGCCGAGGACCTGGACGATCGCCGAGCACTCGGCGTTGTCGAGGACCTGCTGCAGGCTCGCCTTCTGCACGTTGAGAATCTTGCCGCGGATCGGCAGGAGCGCTTGATATTCCGAGGAGCGGGCCATCCGGGCGGTGCCGAGCGCCGAGTCACCCTCGACGATGAACAGCTCGGAGCGGTCGATGCCGATCGCCCGGCAGTCCACCAGTTTCGCCGGCATCGACGCGCCCTCCAGGGCGGTCTTGCGGCGGGCGGCGTCCTTCTGCTGCTTCTGGGTGAGACGGACCCGGGCCGCGTCCACCACCTTCTGCAGGACGGTCCGCGCCTCGGTCTTGGTCTTCCGGTCGTCGACCCACTGCTTCAGGTACGACTCGACCAGGCTCTGCATCACCCGGGTGATCCCGGCGGTGGACAGCTCGTCCTTGGTCTGCGAGGTGAACTGCGGCTCCGGCACCCGCACGTGGATGACCGCGGTCATGCCCTCCAGGAAGTCGTCCAGGACGGGCGGCTCCTCCTTGGGCTTGAGCAGCCCGCGGGTGTTGCGGATGGCGTCGGTCAGCGCCCGCACCAGGGCCCGCTCGAAGCCCTTGCGGTGGGTGCCGCCGTGCATGTTGCGGATCGTGTTGGTGAAGCACTCGACGTTGCGCTCGTAGCCGGTGCCCCAGCGGAACGCGACCTCGATCTGGGCGTGCCGAACCACGTTCGACTGCATCACGCCGTTGGCGTCGGCGGCGTTCTCCTTGTAGGTGCCCTCACCGAGCGGCAGCAGCATCCCGGAGACCGGCTTGTCCGACGCGGGGGTCAGGAACTCCACCATGTCGGAGAGGCCGTTGGGGTAGTGGAAGGTCTCGGTGGCCGGTTCCTCGGCGGTGGCGTCGAACAGCGTGTACTGCACGCCGGGGACCAGGAACGCGGTGTTGCGCAGCTTGGTGCGGACGGCGTCGACGTCGAGCTTGGCGCCGGTCTCGAAATAACGGGCGTCGTACCAGTACCTGATCGAGGTACCACTGGGCTCGCCGCGTTTCATCCGGCGGGCGACCCGCAGGCCCGGCTCGCGGGTGAACGGCGCGTCCGGCCCGGGGCCGTCGAAGACACCGGGGACACCACGCTGGAACGAGATCTCGTGGACCTTGCCGTCCCGCTTGACGATCACGTCGAAGCGCAGTGCCAGGGCGTTGACGGCGGAGGCGCCGACGCCGTGCAGGCCGCCGGACGCCTTGTAGCCGGAGCCACCGAACTTGCCGCCGGCGTGCAGGCGGGTGAGCACCAGCTCGACACCGCTCAGACCGGACTTGGCGTGCACGTCGGTGGGGATGCCCCGGCCGTCGTCGTCGGCCTGCACCGAACCGTCGGCGTGCAGGGTCACCGCGACACGGGTGGCGTGACCGCCGACCCCTTCGTCGGTGCAGTTGTCGATGATCTCGTTAGCCAGGTGGTTGATACCCCGGCTGTCGGTGGAGCCGATGTACATGCCCGGGCGTTTGCGGACAGCGTCCAGCCCTTCGAGGTGCGTGAGGTCGTCAGCCCCGTACAAGGTCTCTGGTTGCGCGGTCACGAGGCGGCACTCCCGATCGGCCATGGTGGTCAAGGACGGCGCGAGCCTACCCGGCGCCCCCGACACTTCTGCCCCAGGCGAGGCAGGTTCAGACCAGTCCGTGGCCGAAAAGGGGATGATCAACACCAAAAAGTGCGCTACACCACACTTGCCAACGGAGCGGTCTGCGGCTGAAGCGCTCGCCACAGGTCCAGCGGATAGGGCTTGCCCGGAACCGACACCGGCGGCAGTTCCTGGTAGGCGATGAGCTCGTCGGTCACCTCGCGGGTGGCCGAGCAGACCACCACGGTGCCGTGCGGTGCGTACGCCTGCAGACGAGACGCTGTACTCACCACGCTGCCGCTGATCATCCCGTACCCGCCATCGAAGGTCGCCATCGGGTCGACGATCACCTCCCCGGTGGCCAGCCCGACCCGGGTCCGGACCGGGAACCTGCCGGCCAGGAGGCGCCCCCTCAACGCCTCCTGCACCGACAGGCCCGCCCCCACCGCGGCGGCGGCCGATTCCGGACCGAAACCGCCCTCCGCGGCGCCGAACACCGCCATCACCGCGTCGCCCACGTATTTCTCGACGATCCCCCCGCACGCTCGGACCACCTCGGACACGACCGAGAAGTAGTCCCTCTGCAGCGCGCGGACCTCCGCACAATCCAGCCGGTCCACCAGAGCGGTGAAGCCGACGATGTCGATGAACAGCACGGTTACGGTCTGTCGCCGCTCCTGAACGACGCTGGTGACGGTGCTCATGTCTTCGCTCCCCCAGATCAATCGCGTTGACCGGGAGTACGGTGCCAGGAGGCGTCCACGCAGGGATCCGCAGAACGACGTATCTCTGACAGCATCGAATTCCGTCGTTTTTGTGACGCAGAACAGTCCGAACCGACGACATAGTGATAGGCGGATACGGATTAGGCTGCCGGACATGGCTGGCCTGGGGGACGAAGGACCGCTTGTCGGGCGAACCGGCACTCTGGCCGACATGCAGTCCTACCTGCGCAACGTCGGTCCGGGCGGGACTTCCGCGGTCTTCGTGACCGGGGAGAGCGGTGTCGGCAAGAGCCGGCTGCTGCGGGAGACCGCCGACGCGCTGCGCGGCGGTGGCTTCGCCGTGCTCTTCGGGACATGCCTGGACATCGGGGACGCCTCGCCGCTGCACCCGGTGCTGCAGGCGCTGCGCCGGCACGACGACAGCACCCGGTCCACCGCGGCCGACGACGCCGGCGCCCTGCTGGAGCGGGTCTCGCACGACCTGCGGGCGATCGCCGGCGACCAGCAGCTGCTGCTGGTGCTGGACGATCTGCAGTGGGCCGACCGCAGCACCCGCCAGCTCCTGCTCTACCTGCTGGCCGGCCTCGGCGACGTCCGCGTGTCGGTGCTCGCCGCGATCCGGGCCGAGGCCCTGCACGGCACCCACCCGCTGCGCCGGGTGCTGGCCGAGCTGCGCCGGCTGCGGTCGGTGCGGGTGGTCGACCTGGCACCGCTGGACCAGGAGCAGACCCACGAGCTGGTGGCCGCGATCGTCGGGCGGACCCCGGCCGTCGAGGACGCCGACCGGGTCTTCAAGCGCAGCGGCGGCAACCCGTTCGTCGTCGAGGAGCTCTCCCGGGACCTGCGCGACGGCCGGGTCGAGCTGTCCGACACGCTGCGCGAGATCTTCCTGTCCCGGGTGGACGAGCTGCCGCCGAAGGCGCACACCGTGGTGCACGCGATCGCCGCCGGGGTGGAGCCGATCCACCACTCGGTGCTGGCCCGGGTGGTCCCGTTCGACGAGGACCAGCTCATCGAAGCGGTTCGGGCCGCGGTCACGCACCGGTTCGTGGCCAGCGACGGCGACGGCTACAAGCTGCGGCACCGGCTGGTCGCCGAGGTCCTGGAGCAGGAGGTGCTGCCGGCCGAGGCGGCGTCCCTGCACCGGCGGTACGCGGAGGCCCTGGAGTCGTTCGAGGGCGAGCCGGACAACGCCCGGCTGGCCTTCCACTGGCAACGGGCCGGCGAGCCGGGCCGGGCGCTGGACCCGGTGGTCGCGGCCGCCCACGCCGCCGAGCGGATGTACGGGTTCACCGAGGCGCACCGCTACTGGACCATCGCGCTGCAACTGTCCACCGAGACCGATCCACGCCGGACCGAGCTGCTGGGCAGCGCCGCCGAGTCGGCCCACCACTGCGGTGAGCACCTGCTCGCGCTGGCCCGCCTGGAGGAGCTGGCCGGGCGGCCGGACGCACCGGGGCAGTCCGACGTGCACCTGCGCCGGGCCCGTTACCTGGCCGCGGCCGGGCGGTCGGCGACCGCCGAGGTCGAGTACCAGCGGGCTCTGGAGGCGCCGGACTGCACCCCGCGGCGGCGGGCGTCGGCGGCGGCGTACCTGGCCGAGCTGTTGTTGCACCTGGGCCGGTACGCGGACGCCAACCAGCACGCCCGGGAGGCCCTGGAGCTGGCCGCGGTCAACGGCGCCACCACCGATCTGGTGCGGGCCAGCGCCGCCCTCGGGTTCAGCGCCGCGTTCCGGGAGGACCCGGACGCCGGCCTGGCCGTCATCCGGCACGCCGTGGAGATCGCCGAGCGGTCCGGTCACCCGGACGACCTGGGTGTGGCCTACCTGCACCTCGCCGAGCTGCTCACCGGCCCGCTGAACAGCATCGAGGAGGGGGTCCTGGTGGCCCGCCGGGGCGCCGAACAGCTGGCCGCCCGCGGGGTCGGCCGGACCTATCAGACCCGGCTGCTGGCGATCGCCGCGAAGGGACTGTTCCGGACCGGTCAGTGGGCCGAGGCGTCGGCGGTGCTGGAGACGGCGATGCGGCACCGGCCGTCCGGCGCCGACGCGGTCGAGCTGCTGCTGTCCCGCTCCCAGCTGTGGGTGGGTTTCGGCGAGGTCGACCACGCCCGCCGGGACCTGGACGCGATCGCCACCCTGCTGGCCGGCGGCGGCGCCCGGCACGTGCTGCCGATGCTGACGCTGCGGGCCGGGCTGGCCATGTGGCAGGGCGAGTACGCCGACGCCCGGGCCGCCGTCCAGCGTGGCGTGACCGAGACCCGCTCCGACGACCTGGTGCTGCTCGGGGTGCTCGCCTGGCACGGTCTGCGGGCCGAGGCCCAGGCGCACGTGGCCGGGCAGCCGGTCGACCCGGGTGCCGTCCGGCGCCTGCGGACGGTGATGGATCGCCTGGTCAAGGGCGTGGTGGACGCGCCGCCGGCGGTGCGCGCGGTGGTCGACGGCTATCTCGACCTGTGCACCGCCGAGCTGAGCCGGGTCGAGGACCGGCACGATCCCGAGCCGTGGGCGCGGGCGGCCGCGATCTGGGACCGGCGCCAGCAGCCCTACCCCGCCGCGTACGCCCGGTTGCGGCACGCCGAGGCGTCCCTGCAGCGCCGGGTGCGGCGCACGGCGGCGATCAACGGCCTGCGGCAGGCGTACGCCACCGCACAGGCGATGGGGGCCAAGCCGTTCGCGAACGAGATCGCCGGGGTGGCCCAGCGGTTCCGGATCGCGCTCGGGGACGGGGATCCGGCGGCCGCCGCCGTCGTGGAGCAGGCCGCCGGGGAGCTGGCGGCACTGACCGGGCGGGAGCGTGAGGTGCTCGCCGCGGTGGCCGAGGGCTTGACGAACCGGGAGATCGGTGAGTTGCTGTTCATCAGCGAGCGCACCGTGGGTGTCCATCTGGGACACATCTTCGACAAGCTGCAGGTACGTAGTCGGGTTCAGGCCAGTCGCGTATTCCTGACAGCAGCCTGACCAGGTGTTCGTTATCTTGCCGTGACATACGTATGTGGAATACGTAGTTCTACCGATCCCACGGCGGACCCCCCGTGGAAATGTGACCGCCACGGGGGAGCACCGCCCGGTTCCAGGGGGAGAAGCGCGGAGCCGGGCGGTGCTGGGGGCCCTCCGCTGTCTTTGTTTCATCCACGGAGGATCCGATGACCCAGCCCATCTGGGGCCCCGTTCAGCAGGATATGTCCGATATCCTGCAACGGCATCCCGACGACGTTCCCGGAGTGGTCGACCAGCTAGCCGAACTGCAGAAGGTCCTGTGCCGGGTACCGCCCTTGCTGGACAGCAATCCGGTGGCCGATTTCAACAAGCTCTACCTGACGATCACCGAGAACGTGCTGGAGCGTCTCTACGCCGGCAAGTTCAAGGATCCCGGGTTCCTGTCCCGGCTCGATGTCGAATTCGCGGCCCGCTATTTCGACGCCCTGCGCTACTGGACCGAATGCAGCGCCTCGTGTCCCGGCGTGTGGGCCGGGCTGTTCAGCCGGGTTCCCGGGCCCGACCCACGCCCGCTGCCGTCGGCGGTCGCCGGGGTCAACGCGCACATCAACTTCGACCTGCCGTTCGCCCTGGTCACCACCTTCGACCACCTGGGCAGCGACCCGATCGACGGCAGCGACCAGCACCACGACTACCTACAGGTCAACGACATCTTCGCCGAGGAGATCCCGGGGCTGCGGCGCGGTTATCTGGACCGCTGGCAGTTGCTCATCGACACGATGAACGGCGATCTGGACGACTGGTGGCAGGGCGAGATGGTGGAGTACACCCGCAACGTCGCCTGGCGCAACGCACAGAAGATCTGGGCGATCCGGCACGACATGATCGCCCTGGACAAGGAACGCCGCCGTCTCGACAACACCGCCACCGGCCTCGGCAAACTGCTGCTGTCGCCGTTCGGCGGTTTTCTGCAGTGACGACACTTTTGCACCGGTGAGCCCGGCGGGCCGGCCGGTCTCGACCGGGTGACCGGCAGTGACCGCCGGGCCGCCCGGAACCGCCCGGACATGTCCGTCTGAGCTGCAACCGGGCATAAGTGGGCACGCTCCCAGAGAGAGACCGGAACCGCTTTCGCAACATGCTATAAAGGCGACTGGCGCCCAGGTTTCGGGCGCCCCGCGAGCCTCAGCGCGAGCGTGAGCCGGGCGAGGCGTCACACACGGGGGGATGCCTCGCCCGGTTGTTGCGCCCAGCGGCAGTCGCCGGGGCGGCTATTCGCCGAAAGAGGGATGGGCCGGCCGCCGAGCGGGAATCGTTACCGGCATGGCTTACCTGAATCCGGCGGGAGAGTTCACCCGCGACCAGCGGTACATCGCCACCCGGATCACCGCCGACGGGCGTGACGGATTCCCGGTCGAGGCCGGGCGGTACCGGCTCGTGGTCAGCCGGGCCTGCCCCTGGGCGAACCGGGCGATCATCGTACGGCGGCTGCTGGGTCTGGAAAATGCCCTCTCGATGGGTGTCACGGGACCGACCCACGACGAGCGGAGCTGGACGTTCGACCTGGATCCGGACGGGCGGGATCCGGTGCTCGGCATCGAACGGCTGCAGGAGGCGTTCCTGAAGCGGTACCCGGACTACGACAAGGGCATCACCGTTCCGGCGATCGTGGACGTGCCGACCGGCGAGGTGGTCACCAACGACTTCCCGCAGATCACCCTCGACCTGTCCCTGGAGTGGACGGCGTTCCACCGCGACGGCGCGCCGCGACTCTGGCCCGACGAGCTGCGGGAGGAGATGGACCAGGTGAACGCCGTCGTCTTCAAGAACGTCAACAACGGCGTCTACCGGGCCGGGTTCGCGGGCACCCAGGAGGCCTACGAGAAGGCGTACGACCGGCTGTTCGCCCGGCTCGACTGGCTCTCCGAGCGTCTGGGCAGACAGCGCTACCTGGTCGGCGATCAGATCACCGAAGCGGACGTACGCCTGTTCACCACGCTGGTCCGGTTCGACGCCGTCTACCACGGCCATTTCAAGTGCAACCGGCAGAAGCTGTCCGAGATGCCGGTGCTGTGGGCGTACGCGCGGGACCTGTTCCAGACCCCCGGTTTCGGCGACACCATCGATTTCACCCACATCAAACGGCACTACTACCAGGTCCACCGCGACGTCAATCCGAGCGGGATCGTCCCGTCCGGCCCGGATCCGAGCACCTGGACGACGGCGCACGGCCGCGAGGAACTGGGTGGCCGGCCCTTCGGCGACGGCACTCCCCCGCCGCCGCCACCCGCGTCAGAGGCCGTTCAGGAGAGCGCGTAACAGGGTGCTCAGCTGCGCCCGCTGGTCCGCCGGGAGGTGGGCGAGCAGGCGCTGCTGCTCGGCCAGGCCGGCGGTGACCGCGTCGTCGGCCAGGGTGTGCCCGCGCGGCGTCAGCCGGACCAGGACGGCCCGGCGGTCGTCCGGGTCGGGTGAGCGGGTCACCAGGCCGGCCTTCTCCAGCCGGTCCAGGCGGGCCGTGGTGCCGCCGGTGCTGAGCATCATCGAGGCGGCCAGCGCGCCGGGGGACAGCTGGAACGGGGCGCCGGAGCGGCGCAGCGTGGCCAGCACGTCGAACTCCGGGCGGCCGATGCCGAACGGGGCGTAGGCGCGCTCCACGGCGTCGCCGGCCACCCGGGCCAGCCGGAAGACGCGTCCGAAAATGCCCATGGCCTCGGTGTCCAGGTCGGGGCGCTCGGCGGCCCACTGGGCGAGGATGCGGTCGATGTCGTCGGTCACGTTCCCCATTTTCTTGATGACGAGCTTCTCGACAAAGTTTATCTTTACGTCGAGATACTTGATGGCAAGGGAAGTGGTGGATCATGCGGCTACTGCTGGTGACGGCACTGACCCCCGCGCTGTGGGGGACGACCTACGCGGTGACGACCGAGTTCCTGCCACCGGACCGGCCACTGCTCAGCGGCACCCTGCGGGCCCTCCCGGCCGGGCTGGTGCTGCTCGCCATCACCCGGGAGCTGCCGCGCGGCGCCTGGTGGTGGAAGTCCGCGGTGCTCGGCGCCCTCAACATCGGCATCTTCTTCGCGTTGCTCTTCGTGACCGCATACCGGTTACCAGGAGGCATGGCTGCGGTGCTCGGAGCGGTCCAGCCGGTCCTCGTCGCCGGGCTGAGCGTGCTGCTGCTCCGGGACCGGGTCGGTGGACGTACCGTGATCGCGGGGTTGATCGGCGCCCTGGGGGTGGCCCTTGCCGTGCTGACCTCGGCAGCCCGCCTCGACACCGTCGGCATCCTGGCCGGACTCGCCGGAGCCGCCTCCATGGCCCTCGGGCTGGTGCTCACCAAACGCTGGGGGCGGCCGGACGTCTCGATGCTCACCGTCACCGGCTGGCAGCTCACCGCGGGCGGTCTGCTGCTGGTCCCGGTCACCCTGCTGGCGGAGGGTCTGCCCGGCTCACTGACGGTCACCAACCTCGGCGGGTACGCCTACCTGTCACTGATCGGGACGGCACTCGCGTACACCATCTGGTTCCGCGGGCTGGAGCTGCTGCCCGCCGCCCGGGTGTCGCTGCTCAACCTGTTCGCCCCGCTGACCGCCACCCTGATCGGCTGGGCGGCGCTCGGCCAGGCCCTGACCCCGGTCCAGCTGGCCGGCATGATCGTCGCCTTCGGCGCGGTCGTGTGGGGACAGTCAGTGCATGTCGGCCGTCGCCACGATCCGCTTCACGTAACCGCCACGCGCCGCCCGCAGCATCGCCCGGCCGATCTCGTCGGTGGTGGTGACATAGCGGGGCGCGACCCGGCGGAACAGCGGGACCATCGGGGCGAGCACCGTGTAGGCGGCGTCGTACCACCTCGTCTTCGACCGGACACCGTGCGTCGGCTGGATGAAACCGGGCCGGAACGCGAAACCGTTCCGGAACAGGTCCATCACCTCCCGCTCGGTGCGGGCCTTGACCCGGGCCCACATCTGCCGGCTGTTCGCCCCCGTGCTCTCCCCCGAGACGTAGACGAACGTCATGTCCGGGCTCAGCGGGGCCAGGGTGCGGGCGGCGGCCATCGGGAAGTCGTAGGAGATCCGGGTGTAAGCGGCCTCGTCCATCCCCACCGATGAGACGCCCAGGCAGTAGAAACAGGCGTCCCAGCCGGTCAGCTCGCCCTCGATCGGGGAGAGATCGGCGAAATCGGCCAGGATGACCTCACGCAGCCGCGGGTGCCGCAGCCCCGTCGGCGACCGGGTCACCACCAGAACCTCGGTCACGTCCGGCGCGAGCAGGCACTCCCGCAACACACCCTGACCCACCATGCCCGTCGCCCCGAAAACGATCACCCGCATGCCTCCAGTGTGCCGCGTGCGGCAGGGGAAAACGTCGTACCCCACGCCTAGGGTCATGGCGTGTCCAGCGAAAAGCGGTCCACCACGGCCTCGTCCGCCCAGGCCGCTCCCGCCCCGCCTTCTCCTACCCCGCATTCTCCCGCCCCGGCTCCTACCCCGCCTTCTCCCGCCCCGGCCGCTCCCGCCCCGGCTTCTCCTGCCCAAGGCGGCCGTGCTCGGGGTGAGCGGGCTCTGGCGCGGGTCGATCGGGTTGCCGGGGGCATGGCCGAGCTGCGGCGATGGCTCGACGACCAGATCGAGCAGGGGTTGGCGGTGACCGGGCGGGCCGGTCCGGGTTCGTTCGAGACGATGGCGGCCCGGCTGGTCGACGCGCAGGCGCCCGGTGCCGCCGCCGTCGTCCGCCGGCTCGCCGAACTGGCCGGGTCCGGCCCGCACTGGGCGGACCGCCTGCTCGGCGAGTTGTCCCTGCTACGACTGCTGGTCACCGGCCACGACCGACTGGCCCCGGCGGCCACCAACCACAACCGGCTCGACCCGACGGACATCAACCACAACCGGCTCGACCAGACCGACACCAGCCACGACCGGCTCGACCCAACGGTCACCGACCACAACCGGTCAGACCCGACGGACACCAGCCACGACCGGCTCGACCAGACGGCCGCCAGCCACGACTGGCTCGACCCGGCGGTGGCCGCGATCGTCCGCGCCCGCATCGGCTTCCCCACCACCGCCGAGGAGGTCCTGGCCGGGCCGCGGGTCCTGGATCGCTGGCAGACCCTCGGCCAGGTGGAGACCGACGAGGGCCCGCTGACCAGCCGCCGGACCTGGCTGCGGGGAGTGGACACCGGCCGGTTCGCGCTGATCCTGACCTATGCGGCGCCCGGCCGGCCGATGCCCACCGATCTGATACCCGGCACCGAGTTCCGCGGCGAGGTCTGCTTCTATCCGGGCGCGGCGCCGCTGCGGGCCCTGGTCGCCACGCGCCTCTCGGCCACCACGCCTCTAGAAACCCCGCAGGGCGGAGGGTCCATCCGGGCGGCCCTGTCCCGGTGGTCGTCTTTCCTGGCCACCGACCCTTGGCGGTACGAGGGACCGATGCTCCTGTCCGCCGTGACCCTGTCCGCAGCACCCCCATCCGCTGTGAACCTGTCCTCAGCGCCCCCACCCGCTGTGACCCTGTCCTCAGTACCCCC
>NZ_BOMG01000031.1 GCF_016862075.1 Actinoplanes couchii
ACCCGCTGTGACCCTGTCCTCAGTACCCCTGTCCGCGCCCCGTCCCTCCACTGTGATGCCGTCCACGGCGAGCGGTTTCCTGGTGGACGCCGAGGGTTCGGCTCTGCCGCTGGCGCCCGGTCACCACGAGCCCTGGTGGTTGCTGGCCGCTGCCGGAGCCGCCCCGGTCACGGTGGCGGCGGAGTGGTCCCCGGCGGGGCTACGCCCACTGGCCGCCTGGCCCGACGGCCGATTCGTCCCGGCCGGTCCCCCGATCCCGGCCCGCTCGCATTCCCCCGAATTGCCACCTGACCTGCTGACAGCCGCCCTGATCGGCACCGCCCGCCGCCCGTGGCGGGCCGCCTCCGTCCAGGTCGGCCCGCTGACGATCACCCTCCCCGACGTCCCCCCACCGATCGCCTCCGCCGACGAGCCGGACTCACCAGAGCGAACCGTCCCTCTCACCGAGCCGGACTCGCCGGAACGGACCGCCCCCGCCACCAGGTCGGACGCGCCGGAGCGAATCGTCCCCACCGCTGAGCCGGACTCGCCGGAACGGATCGCCCCTGCCGCCGGAACGAACTCGCCGGAACGAATCGCCCCCGCCGCCAGACCGAACTCGCCGGAACGAATCGCCCCCGCCGCCAGACCGAACTCGCCGGAACGAAT
>NZ_BOMG01000032.1 GCF_016862075.1 Actinoplanes couchii
AACTCGCCGGAACGAATCGCCCCCGCCGCCAGACCGAACTCGCCGGAACGAATCGCCCCCGCCGCCAGACCGAACTCGCCGGAACGAATCTTCCCTGTCGCTGAGCCGGACTCGGCGGAGCGGATCGCCCTTCCGGCGTCTGACTTGGCGCGGGCCGGGGCGCTTCTTGAGGCGGCGGCTGTCGCTCTGGTCTGCCGGCGGGCCGGGGTGGAGCCGGAGACCGGGCACGCGGTGATGGCGAGGGCTCCCGCCGAGGTGGAGGAGTTGCTACCTGCTGCTGCGGGGCGGCGGCTGGCGTTGCTGCTGCGTGGTGGGGCTCCCGGCGGCGGTCATCACGAGCAGGAATTGATCGCTCAATGGCTGACCGCGGCTGCTGCTCGCGGTGGGATCGTGCCTCCGGCGATCCTTCCGGAGCTGATGGAGGCCGGGCGCCGCAACACCATGATCCGGTCCGCGCTGGCCAGGGTCACCGGTCGGCGCGGCACCTGGCTGGCCAGGCAGCGCGCCGACTGGAGCTGGCTGCTCGCCGAGGCGGCCCCGGCACCCACCGAAAGCGGGCCGTCCTCCGAATGCGGAACGTCCTCCGGAGGCGGGACGGCCACCGGATACGGAACGTCCTCCGGAGGCGGAACGGCCACCGGATACGGAACGTCTTCTGGATACGAGGCCCCCGAACCTCAATCGTCCGGGCCAGGGCCGACCGCGGTGGAGTGGGCGACCGCTACCTCCGCTGAGCGGATCGGTCACCTGGCCACGTTGCGTGGCAGCTGTCCGGGGCGGGCTCGGGAGTTGCTGGCCGGCACCTGGTCCGAGGATTCGGCGGAGGAGCGGGCCAAGGGACTGGCCACCTTCGTCACCGGGCTTTCACTTGACGACGAACCTCTCCTCGAACTGGCCCTCGACGATCGTCACCGGATGGTCCGGGAGACCGCCGCCGATCTGTTGCGACGCCTGCCCGGGGCGGGGCTCGGAGAACGGATGGCGGCCCGGGCCCGTGCGGCGGTTCGGCTGGTGGAGGGGCGGAGAGCGGTCGACGGGCGGATGGCGGGCAGCCCTCGGTTGCTGGTGGACGTGCCAACCGGGCTCGATGACGGCCTGCGGCGGGACGGGATCGGTGGGCCGTCGGGGCGCGGGGTCAGTCCCGGCGGCTGGCTGCTGGAGGAGATCGTGGCCGGAACCCCTCTGGTGACCTGGACCGATGGATCCGGGCCGGAGGACTGGGTCGGGCCGGAGGACGGGGTCGGGCCGGAGGACTGGGTCGGGCCGGAGGACTGGGTCGGGCCGGAGGACGGGGTTGGGCCGGAGGACTGGGTCGGGCCGGAGGACGGGGTTGGGCCGGAGGACTGGGTCGGGCTGGCCCGGGGGCACGAGTGGGGGGATGCGCTGCGGCACGGGTGGGGCCGGGCCGCGGTTGCTCAGGGGGACGGCCGGTGGGCCTCGGCTCTGCTCGCCGCCGGGGTGGGGACGCTGCGGGAGTCGGTTCGGTGGGATCTTCATCTGGTGCTGCCTCCGGGACTGCTGGCCGGGCTCGCCGCCGCGGCTCTGCGTGCCGAGGACGGTTCGGCTCAGCGGCTTCTCGCCCTACTTTCGGGGCCGTGGCCGGACGGGCTCTCGGTGGCGGTTCTGGAGACGGTGGAACAGCGGGCCCGCACCGATCGGCACACGTGGCAGCTGGGGGAACTGTGCCGGGCCGCCGGGACCGCGATGCCACCCGATTACGCCGACCTGGCGGGGCGCCTCGCCGGCCGGCTCGACCGGGAGCTGGAACCGGCCCGGGTCCGGCCGGTGGCCGAGCTGGCCCGCACCTTGACCTTTCGACACGAGATGTTTCAGGAGCTGCGCCGATGAACGAACCCGTCCTGCGGCAGCACGCCGAGGAGCAGTACGCCGAGGAGCTGGCCCTGCTCACCGCCGGTGACGAGCGGGTCCGGCCGCCGGGGTGGCGGATGTCGCCGCAGGCCGTGGTCACCTATCTGCTCGGCGACGGCGACAAGATCACCCCGAAGTACGTGGGCCCACGCCGGCTGATCGAGGTGGCCGTCGCCACCCTGGCCACCGACCGGGCGCTGCTGTTGCTGGGCGTACCGGGAACCGCCAAGACCTGGGTCTCCGAACATCTCACGGCGGCGATCTCCGGTGACTCCACCCTGCTCGTGCAGGGGACGGCGGGCACCGCCGAGGAGGCGATCCGGTACGGCTGGAACTACGCACGGCTCCTCGCCGACGGGCCGAGTGATGCCGCCCTGGTGCCGAGTCCGGTGCTGCGGGCGATGCGGGGCGGGGCGATCGTGCGGGTGGAGGAGCTGACCCGGGTGCCGTCGGACGTGCAGGACGCGCTGATCACGGTGCTGTCCGAGAAGACGCTGCCGGTTCCGGAGCTGAACACCGAGGTCCGGGCGCGGCGCGGGTTCAACCTGATCGCCACCGCCAACGACCGGGACCGTGGGGTGAACGAGCTGTCCAGCGCCCTGCGGCGGCGGTTCAACACGGTGGTGCTGCCGGTTACGCGGACGGCCGAGGACGAGGTGGCGATCGTCGTCCGGCGGGTGGCGCAGCTCGGGCGGGCGCTGGAGCTGCCGGAGGTTCCGGCGGCGATGGAGGAGATCCGCCGGGTGGTGACGGTGTTCCGGGAGCTGCGGTCCGGGATGACCGAGGATGGGCGGACCAGGGTGAAGTCGCCGACCGGGAGTCTCTCGACCGCCGAGGCCATCTCGGTGATCACCAACGGGATGGCGCTGGCCGCGCACTTCGGCGACGGGATCCTGCGGCCCGGTGACGTGGCGGCGGGGATTCTGGGCGCGGTCGTCAAGGACCCGGTCTCGGACGCCGTCGTCTGGCGGGAGTACCTGGAGACCGTGGTCCGGGACCGCCCCGGCTGGCTGGGTTTTTATCGGGCCGCGCGCGATGTCTGAGCGGATCTACGGCATCCGGCATCACGGGCCCGGGTCGGCTCGGGCGCTGTTGCGCGAGCTGGAGGCCGATCCGCCGGAGGTGTTGCTGGTCGAGGGCCCGCCGGAGGCCGACGACCTGGTCCGCTGGGTGGCCGACGACGGTCTGGAACCGCCGGTCGCCCTGCTCGGCTGGGCGGTGGACGATCCCGGGCAGGCGGCGTTCTGGCCGTTCGCGGTCTTCTCCCCGGAATGGCAGGCCATCAGGTGGGCGGTCCGGCGCGGCGTCCGCGTCCGTTTTTTCGATCTGCCGTACGCCTACCGAGTGGCCCCGCCCCCATCGTCTCCGTCCACCGCAGCCGGACCGGAAGAAGCGGGCGAGGCGGAGGAGAGCGCCGACGGTGAGGTGCGGCGGCCGGTGGATCCGATCGGGGAGCTGGCCGCGGCGGCCGGTCATGACGATCCGGAACGGTGGTGGGAGGACGTCGTCGAGCATCGGGGGGTTCCGGTCTTCGACGCGATCGCGGAGGCGATGGGCGCGATCCGGGAGACGGCGCCGGACGATCCCGGGGATCTGCTGCGGGAGGCCTGGATGCGGACCGTGCTGCGGGAGGAACGGCGGCGGCAGCAGAGGATCGCCGTGGTCTGCGGGGCCTGGCACGTTCCGGCGCTGACCCGCGCGGTACCGGCCAAGGAGGACGCCGCCCGGCTCAGGGGGCATCGCCGGGGGAAGGTGGCGTTCACCTGGGTGCCCTGGACGTACGGGCGGCTGGCGTCCTGGTCGGGTTACGGGGCGGGGGTGCGGTCACCGGGGTGGTACCACCACCTGTTCAGCACCGGGGACGACGTGATCACCCGATGGCTGGTCGGGGCGGCGGGCGTGCTGCGGGCGGAGGGGTTCGCCGCGTCACCGGCCGAGGTGATCGAGGCGGTGCGGCTCGCCGAGGCGCTGGCCACACTGCGCGGGCGGCCGCTGGCGGGGCTGGCCGAGGTGACCGAGGCCGCCGAGGCGGTGCTGTGCGACGGGGAGCCGTTGCGGTCCGAGCTGATCGCCCGGCGGCTGGTGGTCGGCGAACGGCTCGGCGCGGTGCCCGCCGGGATGCCGGCGATTCCGCTGGTCCGGGACCTGACCGCGACCCAGCGTGCGGTACGCCTCCGGCCGGACGCCGTGGAACGGACCCGCGATCTGGACCTGCGCCAGGACAACGATCTGCGGCGCAGCCGTCTGCTGCACCGGCTGCGGGTGCTCGGCGTGCCGTGGGGTGAGCCGGCGGCGGGCCGGGGCACCGGGACGTTCCGGGAGCAGTGGCGGCTGGCGTGGCAGCCGGAGTTCGCGGTCCGGCTGGTCGAGGCGGGCATGTGGGGGACGACGGTGCCGGCCGCGGCCACCGCCCGGACGGTCCAGCGTGCCCGGGACGCGACGGCGCTGGCCGAGGTCACCGAGCTGGTGGAGACGTGCCTGCTCGCGGACCTGACCGGGGCGTACCCGGCGGTGCTCGCCGCCCTGGACGCCCGGGCCGCCCTGGACACCGACGTCCACCATCTGATGGCCGCCCTTCCGGCGCTGGCACGGACCCTGCGGTACGGGGACGTCCGCCGCACCGACCTGGCCGGACTGTCCACGGTGACCACGAGCCTGCTGGCCCGGGTGTGCGTGGCGCTGCCGGCGGCGGCCGGTTCGCTCTCCGAGGCGGCGGCACGGCGGCTGCGGGACGGGATGGACGGCGTTCACCGGGCGGTCGGGCTGCTCACCGACGGCACGCTGCGCGGACGGTGGCTGGACACCATCGGGGCGCTGGCGGTCCGGCCCGATCTGCACGGGCTGCCGGCCGGGCGGCTGACCCGGTTGCTGTTCGACGCCGGCCGGCTGGACGCCGCCGAGGCACGCCGCCGGCTCCGGTTGCCGTTGACGGTCGGGACTCCGCCGGCCCATGCGGCCGCGTGGGTGGAGGGTTTCCTGTCCGGCGGCGGTCTGCTGCTGGTCCACGACGAGACCCTGCTGTCCCTGGTGGACGACTGGCTGACGGACATCCCCGCGGAGACGTTCGACGACGTGCTGCCGCTGCTGCGCCGGACGTTCGGCGCCTTCGAACCGGCCGAGAGAAGAGCCCTCAGCGAACGAATCGCAGGCGGCAGGCCCGAAGGCGGACGAACCGCAGGCGACAGACCTGAAGGCGGACGAATCGCAGGAGGCAGGACCGAAGGCGGACGCATCGCCGAGCCGGAGGTCGCCCTCGATCCGGCCCGGGCGAGCGCCCCGTTGCCGCTGCTGAGCACGTTGCTGGGCCGCCGGCTGACGGTGACTCCGACCCGGCAGAAGGGGGAATGAGCATGGAACGGGAGCGGCGGTGGCGGCTGGTGCTCGGTGGGGTCGCCGAGGAGGCGCTCGGGGAGGTGAGCGAACGGGACGGCGGGATGGACGCGGCGCTCGGGGCGCTCTACGACTCGGACGACACCCCGGATCGGCCCGGTGCCAGGGGTGCGGGGCTGGGCGGCTCGGCGCCCCGGGTGGCCCGGTGGCTCGGCGACATCCGGGAGTACTTCCCGCGCACCGTGGTGCAGGTGATGCAGGCCGACGCCATCGAGCGGCTCGATCTGGCCCGGCTGCTGCTGGAGCCGGAGATGCTGGCCGCGGTGGAACCCGACGTCCATCTGGCCGGGACTCTGCTGTCGCTGAACCGGGTCATGCCGGACGCGGCCCGGGAGACGGCCCGGCAGGTCGTACGTACCGTGGTCGGGGAATTGGAACGTCGCATCGCGGAACGGACCCGCTCGGCGGTGACCGGCGCGCTGAACCGGGCGGCCCGCGCGAGCCGCCCCCGGCACGCGGACATCGACTGGCACCGGACGATCCGCGCGAATCTGCGGCACCATCTGCCCGAGCACCGGACGGTGGTGCCGGAGCGGCTGATCGGTTTCGGACGCAGCGGGACGGCGATCCAGCGGGACGTGGTGCTCTGCGTGGACCAGTCCGGCTCGATGGCCGCGTCGGTGGTGTTCGCCGGGGTGTTCGCGGCGGTGCTGGCGTCGATCCGGTCGCTGCGGACGTCGCTGGTGGTGTTCGACACGGCGGTGGTGGATCTGACCGACCGGGTGGGCGATCCGGTGGAGACGTTGTTCGGCACCCGGCTCGGCGGCGGCACCGACGTCAACCGTGCGGTGGCGTACTCCCAGCAATTGCTCTCCCGACCGCGGGACAGCGTGTTCGTGCTGATCAGCGACCTGTACGAGGGTGGCCACCGGGAGGAGATGCTGCGCCGGATCGCGGCGATGACGGCGGCCGGGGTGCGGGTGATCGTGCTGTTGTCGCTCTCCGACGACGGCGCTCCGGACTACGACCACGAGAACGCGGCGGCGCTGGCGGCGCTCGGGGTGCCGGCGTTCGCGTGCACCCCGGACGCGTTCCCGGATCTGATGGCCGCGGCGATCGCGGGAAGGGCTTGCGTGGGCGGCTGAGGTAACTACCGTATGGGGTATGAGTGCTTACCTGAAGAATCCCGCGGTGTGGCAGGAGAGCTGGGACCGGCAGCAGCAGGCGTTCATGCCGGACCGCGAGGAGCGGTTCGGCGCGATGCTCGACGCGGTGGCCGCGGTCACCGACGGTGACGCGCCCCGGCTGCTCGACCTGGCCGGCGGCACCGGCAGCATCTCGCTGCGCCTGCTGGCCCGGTTCCCGAAGGCGCAGGTCACCGTGCTCGACCAGGACCCGGTGCTGATGGCCGTCGCGGAGTCCTCGCTGCGTGACCGGGGCAGCGTGATCGACGCCGATCTCAAGGACGGCGGCTGGCGGTCGAAGCTGCCGGGCGAGCCGTTCGACGCGGTGCTGACCGCGACCGCGCTGCACTGGCTGCCGGCCGAGCGGGTGAGCGAGCTGTACGCGGAGGTCCGGGAGGTGCTGCGCCCGGGCGGTGTCTTCGCGAACGCCGACCACATGGAGGACGAGGGGCTGCCGGAGCTGTCGCCGAAGCTGATTGCGCGGCGGGCGGCGCTGCGGGACGTGCGGTACGCGACCGGCGCGGCCACCTCGTGGCCGGACTGGTGGGCGCGGGCCGCCGCCGACGAGCAGCTGGCTGCGAAGGCGGCCGAGCGGGCGCTGATCTACCCGGAGAACCGCCACCACCAGGAGTGGAACCCGCCGGCGACGTGGCACGTCGAGGCGCTGCGCAAGGCCGGTTACCGCGAGGCCGGCGTGCTGTGGCGCGGCGGCCCGGACGCGGCGGTGGCCGGGATTCGTTAACCAGAAAACTTCAGGACGTCCAGCGCAGGAACCGGTCGAAGAGGTACGAGGCGGGCGCCTGGGGCATGTCCCGGGCGGCCTCCTCGAGGTGCTCCCACATCAGCACGGCGAGGTCGAGGCGACTGCGCCCGCGGACCAGCTGTTCGCGGGCCGGCTCGCAGGGCCACGACAGGCCGCAGACGCCGCATCGCCAGGACGGCCGGTCCGGGTTGTGCTCCACCTGGTGACCGCCCCTTTCCTTCACGGTGAGTGCAAGGACACCTTGCGCGTGCATCGCCCGGCGGTCAACAGCCGAGGTGGCCTGCTCGCTTGTCCGGGTGACGCCCGGGAGGAGCATCGGCACCCGTCGTTCCGGCACGGTCACGGTGGGTCGCGCCGGGCGGAAAATCGCGGCCCCGGGAGATGCCCCGATTCTCGCCCGATATGTACCTTTCTTTGGGAGCATGAGGCAGGCGAGGAAAAGGGAGCACGGCCGAGGACGGTGAGATGACCTACGACGATCAGCCGGTCTCCGGCAGTGGCCTGTACGTCTCCTCGGCGGCCTCCACCCCGCAACGCTCGGCCCGCCGCCGCAAGCAGGCGATCGTGGCGGTGGCCGGAGCGGCGGCACTGCTGGCCGGCACCGGTTTCCTGGTGACCCAGCTGATGAACGAGCGGCAGGACGGTCTGCCCGAACCGGCCGCGCTGGCGCCGATGACGGCACCGCCGGAGACCACCGGGCCGACCACGGCTGCCCCGCTCGCCTCGCCCACCCGTACGCCGAAAACCACCAGGCAGGCCGCGCCGGTACGGATCAGCCCGGTCCCGCCACCGCCCCCGGCGAGTCTCGCCGGGATCCCCGGCTACCCCGACCCGGGCGATGCCCAGCCGACGGGCGGTTTCGCCGCCGCCGAGCCGATGTATCCGGAGCCGGACCTGGACGAGGAACCGATCCGGGAACGGACCGAGGCGGTGGGATCCGGGACGATCCGGATCCTCACCGCCCATCGGGATCTGACCAGCGAACGTCAGACGCTGCTCTCCCGGGACAACGGCCGTTCGGTCGGGCGCGGGGTGCGTTGCACCACCGAGATCCGGTTCGGTACCGGCCTGCCGGCCGGGGAGCCCGGTGTCCTGGTGTGCTGGCGCGTCTCGTCGTCCCGCAGTGTGATCACGATCGGTCAGAACACCGATCCGGTGGAGAGCGCCGACGTGATCGCCCAGGAGTGGCTCACGATGCGGTGATCGGCAGGCTGATCACTCCGGCGACGGCCTCGGTGTCCGGGACCACTACGCGGTAGGTCTGGCCGGGCGTGACACCGCCGACGGTCACCCGGGCCGACGACGACGGCACGGTCCAGGTGGCGACGGTCGCCCAGTCGTCACCGGTGGCCTGCTGGATCTCGATGTCCTGCCCTTCGGCGCCGGTCACGGTGAGGGTGAGCTCGCCCGCGCCGGAGTTGAACAGCATCACGCCGGCCTTGACCCGGTAGCTGACCGGCTCCGAGGCGGTCCCCTCGGCCTTGAGCACGACCTGGTACGAGGCGTTCGCGGCTCGGGTCACCTGGGCCATCCCGTTCGGGCCGGTCCAGGTGCGGGTGCACTCGGCGTCGGCGCCGGTCTCGGTCACGCACAGCTCGACCGACTTGCCGGCCCATGCCTTGCCGTCGACCTTGACGGTGAACCGGGTGGTGGTGGAGGTGCCGTAGACGACCTCGGTGGAGGTGGCGTTCGCGGTGATCACCGGCTTGACCGTGGAGGGCTTGGTCGGGACGGCCGGAGCCGGAGCCTTCGTCGTCACGGCTTCCAGCGCGGCGACCGCGTCGATCCGGCCGCTGCCGAAGTCGGTGTCGGCACCCTTGGCCCCCAGGTCCACGGCCGACTTCTTCAGCGCCGACTCGATCTGGTCCGGGGTCAGCGTGCTGTCGAAGCTCTTGAGCAGCGCGGCGACGGCGGCCACGTGCGGCGCCGCCATCGAGGTGCCGTTCATGGTGGTGTAGGAGCCCTTGGCGGTCGGGTAGGTGCTGACGATGGAGCTGCCGGGAGCGGCCACGTCGACGTAGGAGCCGGCGTTCGAGTACGGGCCGATCCGGTCCGCCGAGTCGGTGGCGGCGACCGCGATCACACCGGCGTCGGCGGCCGGGTAGGAGGTGGGGCTGCCCTCGCGGCGGCTGTTGCCGGCCGCGGCGATGACCGTGACGCCCTTGCTGCGGGCGTACTTGATGGCGTTGCTGACCGCGGTGACCTTGGTGGTGCCGCCCAGCGACATGTTGATGACCTGGGCGCCGTGGTCGGCGGCCCAGACGATGCCCTCGGCGGTGTCGGACATGTTGCCGCTGCCCGAGTCGGACAGCACCTTGACCGGCAGGATCTTGACGTCCGGCGCGATACCGGTGACACCGACCTCGTTGCCGGTGACGGCCGCGATGGTGCCGGCCACGTGGGTGCCGTGACCGTGCCCGTCGGTGGTCGGGCCGGCCTTGTCGGTGACGGCGTCGTAGCCGCTGAGGACGTTGTCCTTCAGGTCCGGGTGGTCGGCGTCGACACCGCTGTCGATGACGGCGACGGTCACGCCGGCGCCGGTCGAGCGCGCCCAGGCGTCCGTCGTCCGGATCTTGGCAAGGTCCCACTGCTGGTCCCGGTACGGGTCGGAGCCGGCCGGCACACCGAGCGCGTAGATCGGGGCGTCGATCTCGACACCGACCGCGTCGTCCGAACGCTGCGCGTCCGCGACCAGCTTCACCGCGGCGGCCTTGTCGGTGGCCTTCCGCACCGAGACGACCGGGCGTCCGTCGGCGTCGATCGTGGTGGTGACGACCCGCGCCGGCTGCGCCTCGGTGACGGTGGCCGGGACGATCTCCTCGGGAGCCGTGGTCAGCCCGTACGACACCGGTGTCCAGTCGGCGGTGCCCGCCGGAACAGCGAACACACCAACGGCGGCAAGAGCACCGGCGGTGACGGCAGCGGCGGCAAACCTACGGATCAGCAAACTGTGTTCCTCCCCCTCGAGCGACATGACAAAGATTCGAGGAGGAGGGTTGTGTATTCGGTTTTCGGGCCGTTGCCCGTCGGTAGCGGCTCCTCTCAGCCGTTCACGGTGTTGCTCGTGGCCCCCAGCAGCCCGGCGCCGTCTTGCACCACGACCCGGTACCGCTGCCCGGACTTCAGCCCGGTGATCGTCGTCTTCGGCACCGCGTCGTAGGTGCCGGCGGTCTCCCACTGGCGGTCGGCCGTCAACTGCTGGACCTGCACCGGCTGCCCGGCCGCTCCGGCGATGGTCACCGTCATGACTCCCCGGGAGACGCTCGCGCCGGCCTTCACCCGGACCGTCCAGACCGCCACCGGTGACGTCGCCGCCTGGGTCGTGTCGGTTTCCGCCATCTTCACCGAGAGCTTGACCCCCACGGTTGCGGTACGGGTGACCGGAACGGTCCCGGAACCGGTGGTCTTGACGTCGGTGCAGACATCGTCGGTACAGAGCCGCACCGGCTTGTTCGCCCACGGGACACCGCCGACCCGGACCGTGAACGTGGTCGACGTGCTGCTCCCCCAGGCCACCTCCCGGCTCGTCACGTTGGTGGTGATCAGCGGGTTGAGCTTCGGCTTGGCGCTGCTCGGGCTCGGGCTCGGCCCGGCCGGTGGGGTGACCACCCCGAGCGCCGCCGCCGCGTCGACCCGGCCGTACCCGTAGTCGTTGTCGAACCCCTTCGGCCCCAGGTCGACGGCCGACGACTCCAGCGCCGCCTCGATCTGGTCCGGCGTCAGCTTCGGCTGGGTGCTCTTGAGCAGCGCGGCCGCCGCGGCCACGTGCGGCGCGGCCATCGAGGTGCCGCTGAGACTCCTGTACTGCGCGCCCAGGGCCGTCGGGTAGGTGCTGAGGATCGAACTGCCGGGCGCCGCCACATCGACGTAGGAGCCGGCGTTCGAGTAGGGGGCAACCTTGTCGGCCGCGTCGGTGGCGGCCACCGCGATCACTCCGGCATCGGCGCCCGGATAGGAGGCCGGGCTCCCGGCGGCCCGTTCGTTGCCGGCCGCCGCCACCACCGTCACACCCCTGCTGCGGGCGTACGCGATGGCAGTGCTGACCGCCGTGACCCGGGTCGTCCCGCCCAGTGACATGTTGATGACCTGCGCGCCGTTGTCCGCCGCCCAGACGATGCCGGTGGCGGTGTCGGACATATTGCCGCTGCCGGAGTCGGACAGCACCTTCACCGGGAGGATCCGCGCGTCCGGGGCCACCGCACTGATCCCCACGTCGTTGCCGGTCAGCGCGGCGATGGTGCCGGCCACGTGGGTGCCGTGCCCGTTGCCGTCCCGGCTGACCCCGGCCTTACGGACCGTCGCGTCGTAGCCCGGGAGCACGGTGCCCCGGAGATCCGGGTGGTTCGCGTCCACGCCCGTGTCGATCACCGCGACGGTGACTCCCGTGCCGGTCGACCTCGTCCAGGCGTCACTCACCCGCATCTTGGCGAAATCCCACTGCTGGGGGCGGTACGGGTCGGAGCCGAGCGCGTACACCGGCGCGTCCATCTCGACACTGACCGTGCCCTCGACCTGCTGGGCGCTGGTGACCAGCGCGATGGCGGAGTCCCGGTCGGTGGCCTCGGCGACGGTGATCACCGGCCGCCCGTCCGCGTCGAGCACCGTGCTGACCACGCGGGCCGGCTGCTCCTCGCTGACGACGGCCGGGAGCATCTCCTCGGGACTGGTGGACAGCCCGTAGGAAACTCTTGCGCCCTGGCCCGCGGCGGGGTCCGCCTGGCCTCCGGAGGGAAGCACGAACACCACGACGGCGGCGGCCAGCACCCCACCGGTGGCACAGCTGAGCAGCTTCATGCCCGGTCCCCTCCCGCTCTCGGTTCGGGGACCACCATCGTCGGCGCCGTCGGCCGCTTGACCCTTCCACCGGTTGCGGCTCGGTAGCGGGCACGCCCAGTTCTCTCGGTCTATCTACCGGAATTGCGGCCGGAAACGGCATTAGAATACCGGGCCAAATAATCGGACCTGATGGCTCTCGATATCGCGAACCATTGCCCCGCGCGGTGCTACTTTGACTCGGAAAGCGAGGAAAGGCGGCACCAGAACGGTCGGCCGCACCGCTCTTGAGAGGACCTCTGCTAAATGTCTCACGTCCCACACAAGCGGCGTGCCCGCGCCGTTTCCGTCGCTGCCGCCTGCGTTCTCGCGGCGGGCACGATGAACATCGTGACAGCCACACAGGCGCTCGGCGCGACTTTGCCGGGAACCATCACGGTATCCACCCCCACGAACGGCAAGATAGCCGCCGACACCAGCAAACAAGTCGTGGTCCTAGTGGTCAGCGGGACCAACGCGACACCGCTCATGGAGACGAACGTGACAGGCGTGAAGTTGGGCGCGGACCCGGACTGCGCGAACATCCAGAGCTACGTCGTCTCCAGCGCCACCACCCTGACGGTCAAGACTCCGGACGGCGGGTGCGCGGCCTCGGCGAACAACACCGCCGAGAGCATCTCGATTCTCTTCGGCGCCACCGACACCATCGACAAGGCCTCGGCGATCACCTTCGTCAACGCGCCGGCTCTCGTCGCCGCCGCCAGCAAGCCGGTATTCACCGACAACAGCCTCAACCTCGACGTGGCCGACAAGGTGCAGCGATTCAACGCGGCAGGCGGGCAGACCGTTCGGGTCCTAGCCGACTCCGCTTTCGCCTTCGACCCGCGCAGCTCCTACGGGCTCACCGTGACGTTCGGCGGCAAAGCCGGCAGCGAGGTTAAGGTCTACGCCGACGCGACCTCGACGACACCGCTCTCCGCAACCACGGCGGGTACTATCGGGAACTCCCTCACCTTCAAGACGGGCGCCGGGATGTCGACCACCGACGCCAGCATGACCATCTTCCAGAACGGCGTCGCCAAGACTTTCAACGCCGCCGCCACCGGGGTCACGGGCATCTCCGCCAACCCGACGATCACCTCCGTCACCCCGCCCTCGGGGCGCACCAAGACGGCTCAGCAGGTGGTCATCACCGGCACGAACTTCGACAAGGTCGCGGCCAACTACGGCAACGGCACCAACGTGCGGTTCTGCGGTGTCGCCGCTTTGGCTTTCGGGACGCCCGCCGTCAACGCGGCCGGCACCCAGATCACCGTCACGGTGCCCGCGGCAGTCGCCGACAGCACCCCGGGACTGGGCACCGGCGTTACCGCTGGCAGCTGCCCGGTGCAGGTCTCCGACGGCACCCCGGGCGGCACCAGCCCGGTCACCCCGGCGGCCGTGTACACGTTCGTCCGGGAGTAGCGAACACTGGAAAACAGCACTGAACACCACGAGCCCGGCCCCTTTAGGGGCCGGGCTTCGTCGTGCACGAACCCGCACTCAGGAATTTCTCGATATACAACCAGGATTCGAGAGAACGTGCTAGAGACGAAATCCTTTGACGAATTTTTTAAGTCTTCCCATTTTGGGTAATGCGGCGCAGTTACGCTCCCTGCGAGACCGGCCCGGCGATGTCTAATCCGCCGGCGCCCACCCAAACGACCGAAGCGGTTAAAAACCGCAGGAGGACCTCGCATGAGCAAGTCTCGTACGTCATTCCGGCGGACCGTGCTGCACGCCGGAATCGCCACTGCCACGACGATCGTCGCCACCACCGCAGTGGCCACCCCGGTCTTCGCGAACGCGCCGCTGACCCTGAACGTGACCTCGGCGAACGCCACCCAGATCACGGCGGGTGTCAACGTGATCGCCACGGCAAGCACGAACTGGCTGGCCAACGTCAGCGGCGGAAAGGTCTTCTTCACCACCGCCACCTGCCCCACTTCCTACCCGGCAAGCACTCCCAGCTGGACGCCCTCGGGGGATTTGACAAAGTTCAGCGCCACCAAGGGCTTCTTCAAGGTCGCAACTGGCCTTCCGGCCTCGACCGCAACAAGCTACAAAGTGTGCGTCTATGCGGGCACTACCACCGGCGATGCCTACATCGGTACCGGGACCTTCGCAGCCGCGCCAGCGCCTGTGTTGACATCGCTCGACGTAGTCACCGGGCCTGCCGCCGGCGGTACCACAGTTACCGTGACCGGCTCTGGGCTGCCCACCACAGCAGCCGGATATGCCAGTGCAACCCTGGGCGGCGTCAACGTCGGCACCATTACGGCGGGCAGCGCGACGAAGTTCTCGTTCACGACGCCCGCACGCGCGCCCTCGGGCACCGCACAGCCGCTCGTCGTGAACTTTGCCACCGCGGGCTCTGTCACCCTGGATACGGCCTTCACCTACTACAACGCGATCACGGTTGCACCGAACGTTGGCCGCCAAAACACCGACACTTACATCAACATCACGGGCGCTGGCTTCAACGCCTTGTCTTGGGGTGCCCTCGCCAGTACCGGTGCACACGTTTACCTCACTCATGGCGCTTATGACAAATCATTCACCGACGCCTACAAGGTTGTCACCGAATGCGACAACGCCTCCATCGTCCCGGTGAGCGACAACGAAATTATCTGCCTTCTCAAGCTGAGCGCAACACTGAGCACCACCCCCGCCGCGGTCGCCACGCCGGTATCGAATGGCGCTTACACCGTCACGGTAGTCGACAACGGCGCCAAGGCTGCCGCCACGGTCAATCCGAGCATCGTCAGCCCGTCCGCCACCTTCACGGTCGCGACAGTCACCTCCTGATCCTAGGATTGGCCAGGTGATCGACTGACACCGTAAAGCGCTCGGCTGAAGAGTCAGCCGAGCGCTTTACCATTCCCTAAGAGGCAATCCAATTAGCCCAGCTTTCCCCATTCCTTCTCAATAACCTTAAGGTAGGCAGAAACCGGCGGCTCACTGCCGTCATATGTCGTTCCTAGAGTTATCACGCTACGATTCCCCGAGAGTCGCCAACAAATCATCATGTTGGGGATGTGCCGCGGTTCGGCATTGAGGGCGAACCGAAACTTCTGTGAGCAGGTCGCTTCGCCAGCCGGGAAACCCTTGTCCGCTACGATCCGGAGATCCTTTTGCCCACCCAAGTCTCCCCGCGCGGTTGTAACCCTTAATAAACTGGCTTGCCCCTTCTCGGTCTTGATCTTGATTTCGCTATCCGGCAGGGTCCGACTCGGCGCGGGCAAAGGCTGGGTCAGCTTGATGCCGGCTGCCTCCTGGGCTTTGCGGGCGTCCTCGATCTCCTTGCGCACCTTCGGGAGCATCGCCTCACTGCCCTGAGTCCGGGAAGGTGACGAACTCGGCCCGGTCTCGTCGATCGGTGTCGCAGAGGCCGACGGCGCGACCGACTGTGGACCGGGGTCGACGGGAAGTGTGGGGGCTACCACCACCGCGTCTGATGATGTAGTGGCGTCTCGGTCCACGATCTGGGCTGTGATGGCATATGCGCCGCCGCCTAGCACCACCGCCGCTCCGGCCGCTCCCACCACGATTCGCCTGCGGCGGATATCTCGTGCCGAGGGGCGCCGATCATCGTCGTCGTAGGTCACGTCAGCTTCCTCCAGGGGTTCCGGCCGGTGGCCGCCCTGGTCGGCGGCCAAATCCTCATCGTCCCCATCAGTCGGACATAATGGGCGGGGATCCGGGAAACCGGCCCCGAAGGTGGACCAGACGGGGTCTGAGCTGGCGGAACTCTTGACGTGCGTACGTCAGGCAAGGCAATTGAATTATCAGGTTTGGCTTGCCTAAATTGCTGGAAGTAAGGCTTGCCTAATGATTTATGGATCATAAAAATATTACGGCGGTATCGTGTTTAACAGCATTGGGAATGGCTATATTCGGCAGCGGTGACAATGCCTGCCGACCTGAGGAGAACGTCATGACCCAGATGCTGAACATGCCGCGCGTGCAGACCTGCACCGTCACCGGCTGTGGTTACAACCACGATGGCTGCACCGCCTTCGCCATCACCATCAGTGAGAGCAACTCCGCCTGCGGCACCTTCGCGGGTGAGGGCCTCTCCGGCGGGATGGGGATCGCGACCGCCCAGGTCGGCGCCTGTAAGCGGGCCGACTGCAAGTACAACGAGAACCTCGAGTGTCGCGCGCCGGCGATCACCGTGGGCGCGTCGGCGGACCAGGCCGACTGCCTCACCTACGAGCACGCCTGACCCGGGCCGTCCGGTGCGCCGGGCGAATGCGGACACGCTAAAGGCGCCGCCCCACATCATGTGGGACGGCGCCTTTGCGTTATCCGGTCAGAACGGGCTGACGGTGAAGATGGATCCGCTGGTGAGAGCGGTCTGCTTGTAATCGGCGCTGGTGGTGGACGCGCCCGGAGCGCCGTTGCTGACCAGGGTCAGGTTGTAGGCGCCGTCCGGAACGGCCAGGTTGGGCAGCAGGGTGAGGCCCACCGGCCGGTCGACGGCGGCCGGGGTTCCGGTGACGAGGTTGTTGAAGGTCGAGGTGGCCGCCTGCGAGATCTCCGCGGTGGTGTTGTTGTTCGTCAGCTGGGTGATTCGTGAGCCGACCGGGATGCCGGCGGAGTTCTGGCCGAAGACCGCGCCGGCGTCACCGACGGAGAAGTCGCCGCTGACGAGGTTGCTGCCGAGCAGGGTGCTGGTGATCTTGATCGGGGTGCCGCCGGTGGTGCTGGCGGTGGCCGGCGCCGACAGGACGGCGCTGGTGCCGCCCGGGAGGACCGCGCTGATGGTGGTCCCACTGACGATGCCGGTGACGTCCTTCAGCACGCGCCCGACGTCGGACTTGCTGAACGTCGTGCCGGACGCCGTGACGACGTTGCTGCCGGCCGTGGTGAGCACGCCGACGCCCCCGGTGGTGGCCTTCAGGACGTCACCGACGATCCCGGAGAGCAGGCTCTGCAGCGTGGTGGTGCCGGTGGCCGGCTGGGAGATGAGGGCCAGGCCCGGGGTCAGCACGGCCTGGATGGTCGACCCGGCCGGAATGGTGTTGCCGTTGCCGCTGCCGGTCAGGACCCGCCCGATGTCGTCGAGGCTGAACTTGTTGCCCAGCGAGGTGATCAGCCGGCTGCCCAGGCGGGTGCCGATGTCGCTGGTCAGGCTCTTGGTGGCGCCGAGCACGTCGGCGAGCACCCCGGTCTTGTCCAGGCGGCGGTTGAGCTTCAGCGTGCAGACCAGCTCGGTGTCGCTGAGGACGAACGGGTTGGTGCACTCGGCGAGCGGGCCGTTGGCCTTGTTGTTGTTCTCGTCCACGGTCGGGTCGTACTCACCGCGGACCAGGTAGATCTTGGCGCCGTCGGCGGAGGTGCCGAACACCTGGCTGAGGAAGTCGGTGCCCTGGACCAGGACGTCGGTCGCCGCCGAGGTGGCCGGGGCGGTGTTGGTGCCGAGGATCTTCAGGGCGTTGCGGAACGAGAACGCGCCGGGCAGCGTGCGGGAGCCGGCCAGGGTGTTGACCACCAGGGCGGCGTTGTCTCCGGCGGTGCGCAGCGGGAGCGTGGCGGTGAACGAGGTGGGGTTCACCGGGGTGACGTTCAGCAGGTCGACACCGCCGAGGGTGGCGCTGATCGAGCCGGGCGTGGTCGGGAAGTCGGTGCCGTTGACGGTGATGGTGATGCCACCGGTGGTCGGCCCGGCGTTCGGGGTGATCGAGGTCGGGTTGGGCAGGACCGTCGAGGTGTACGGCGCCGATCCCAGCACCGTCGACTCGCCGGACGACCCGGTGTAGGTGCAGAGCTGGTAGACCTTCGGCTGCTTGTCGGTGATCGCCAGCTTGGGCACGGTGATGCCGAGCCGGTTGTTGGCGAGCTTGCGGATGCCGGAGGCCGGGACCGCGACGCTGCCGGCCACCGTCGTGTCGTAGTTGGCCGGGCAGCCGGCGTTCGGGGTGAACAGCACACCGGGCGCGGCGATGCCGCTGAACAGGCTGGTGGCGCCGCTGTTGGCGGTGATGTTGTTGACCGCGTCGTACGGGCCGCTGTTGGCGCTGAGGCTGAGCTGCGGCAGCGTGACCTGGTAGGTGCTCGCGCCGAGCAGCGGGTCGTTGGTGGTGCTGCCCTGGTAGACGCAGGTGTTGAAGCTCCCGGAGCCGATCACCGCGGACGGGACGGCGACGGTGGCCGCGGAGTTGGCCAGTCCGGCCTTGATCACGGGCGCCGGGATGTTGCCGGCGGACACCCCGTAACCGGCCGGGCAGGGGTTCTGGGTGAAGAGGGCGGCCGGTGTGGTGACGCCGGTGAAGATCGGGGTGGCCGAGTTCAGCGTCAGGTTGTTGGTGACGCCGCTCAGGCCGTTGCTGGGGTTGCTGGTCAGGCTCTGGTACGCGGTGAGGACCGGTGTCGTGCCGCCGATCGGGGTCGCGCCGTTGCCGGCGTTCGGGTAGACGCAGACGTTCTGGGCCTTGGCCACGCCGTTGGTGCCGAGCGGGAGGACCGGGACCTTGAAGCTGATCGTGCTGTTGTCGACCTTGGTGGCCGACTCGGCGGAGACCAGTGTCGACGACGGTGTCGTGTAAATCGCGCATGTCTCGTTGGATGGCCTGAGCAGGACGGCGGGCGCCGAGGTCGCGGTGGTGAAGCCGTTGGGCTCGGTGATCCGGACGGTTCCGCCGATCGGCGCGGTGGTCGCGGACACGACAGCGGCCTGGGCGGGCTGCCCCACGGCGACGACCACGCCAGCGGCGGCCGCTACCGAGGAGGTGACCGTCCCGAGGGCACGGACCAGGGATTTCTTGCGGATCTTGGGCATGCCAGAGCCTTTCTTGCCAACGATGAGGAGTGGATGACCTCGGCAGGCCGTCCCGCCGGAAGCGTAATGATGAAACATTCTCTTTCCAGCGATAACGGCATAAGTCGGACCAGGAGGGCCGGGTACGGACGGTCGAGGCCGGCGTTGACGGCGGCGCGATCTCGCGCTAAGTTGACCTCAGATCGAGTAAGACTCAATCTGAGAAACACTTAGCTTGAGAAGAACTCAGAACGAGAAGGACCATGATGGACGAGGCGAGCTTCCTGGCGGCGTACGACCCCCGCGACTATCCCCCGGTCGCCGTGACCGTGGACGTCGTGGCGCTGACCATCCGGGACGGCAAGCTCTGTGTCCTGCTGGTCGAGCGCGGCCACCAGCCGTTCGCCGGTCAGCGCGCCCTCCCCGGCGGTTTTGTCCGCATCGAGTCGCTGGCCGAGGCCGCGCTGCGGGAGCTGGCCGAGGAGACCGGCCTGACCCCGGGGGTCGACGACCTGGAGCGGGTCCATCTGGAGCAGCTCCGGACTTATGGGAACCCGGATCGTGACCCCCGGATGCGGGTCGTCTCGGTCGCCTACCTGGCGTTCGCCCCGAGCCTGCCCGAGCCGACGGCCGGCAGTGACGCGGCCCGCGCCTACTGGGTGCCCGTGGAGGAGGCCAAGGATCTGGCCTTCGACCACGACGAGGTCTTCGCCGACGGGCTGGAGCGGGCCCGTTCGAAGCTGGAGTACACGCCTCTCGCCACCGCCTTCACCGGCACCGAGTTCACCATCGGCGAGTTGCGGCAGGTCTATGCGGCGGTGTGGGGCGAGGAGCTGCACGCCGGCAACTTCCACCGGAAGGTGCTGTCGGTCCCGGGCTTCGTGGAGAGCACCGGGGGCACGACGGCCAAGGGCGGGGAACGGGGCGGGCCGAAGGCGAAGTTGTACCGGGCCGGAGACGCCCGGCTGCTTCACCCGGCCCTGCTCCGGCCGACCAGAGAGGACCGGGTGCGATGATCACGACGGCCGGGATCGAGACGCTGTCATTCGAGGAGGCCGTGGCCCGGATCGCGGCCGCGGAGGACTTCCAGGAGCTGGGCGAGCGCCGGGCGTACCGGAAATGGGCGAAGTTGGTCCACCCGGACACCGTGGGCGCGGCCCGCCGGGCGACCGCCACCAACGCCTTCGCGAAGCTGGCGAACCTCTACAAGGGTGCCGGCCAGGCACCGGTGCTGCACGGGCGGCGCCGCTCCTACCGGATGGACCGGGTGCACGCGAGCGGCGATCTGGCCGAGCTGTACGCGGACGGCGCGGTGCTGATCAAGGTGCCGCGCAGCCCCCGCGACAACGACCTGATGGAGACCGAGACGGCGTCGCTGCGCCGGCTGTGGAGCGACGGCGACCCGAAGTTCCGGCCCTACGCGCCCCGGCTGGTGGAGAGCTTCGTCTACGAGGACGAGACGCGCCGCCGCCGGCGGGTCAACGTGCTGGAGCGGCAGGCCGGGATGATCAGCCTGGCCGAGATCCGCCGCCCGCTGGACCCGCGGGACGCGGCCTGGATGTGGCGGCGGCTGCTGACCGCGCTCGGCTGGGCGCACCGGGCCGGGGTCACCCACGGGGCGGTCCTCCCGGAGCACGTGCTGATCCATCCGGAGGAGCACGGGCTGGCCCTCGTCGACTGGTGCTATGCGGGACATCGACCTGCGGCGATAGTGAAGGCACGACTGTCCGACTATCCGCCGGAGGTGCGCAACGACCGACTCGCCGGTCCCGCGACCGACATCTACATGGCAACGGGCCTGATGGCGCGGCTGATCGGGCCGGGGATGCCCGCCCCGATGCGGCGGTTCGCCGCGGGTTGCATGTACGACGCGCCGCGCATGCGGCCGCAGGACGCCTGGGCGTTGCTGGGCGAGTTCGACGAGTTGATTCACCGGCTTTACGGCCCGCGCAAGTTCCGGCCGTTCGTTCCTTAGGAGGACAAAATGGGAAGCGGACACTGGTCCACCGACGTCTACACGGCCGCCGCGAACTACCGCACGGCGACCGGGTCGAGCGCGTTCGCGTACAGCGACAGCGGCGCCCGCACCGTCCACGCGGACCTGAACCCGCACGGCGTGTTCATGCGGGAGAGCCGGGACAGTGACGAGCACCCGTTCAGCACGCCGATAGCCGTGCTGTTCGACGTGACCGGTTCGATGGGCAACGTCCCACGAACCCTCCAGACGAAACTGCCGCAGCTGCTGGGCCTGCTGACCCGCAAGAGCTACGCGGTCGACCCGCAGATCATGTTCGGGGCGATCGGGGACGCCACCTGCGACCGGGCGCCGCTGCAGATCGGGCAGTTCGAGTCGGACAACCGGATGGACGGGCACCTGGAGAAGATCGTCCTGGAGGGCGGCGGCGGGGGCCAGAAACACGAGTCGTACGAGCTGGCGCTCTACTTCATGGCCCGGCACACCCTGCTGGACTCGATGATCAACCGGGGCCGGCGCGGGTACCTGTTCATCATCGGTGACGAGATGCCGTACCCGCGGGTCAAGCCCCGTGAGGTGCGGGCGGTCATCGGCGACGAGCTGAGCGAGCCGATCTCCACCGAGGACATCCTGGCCGAGCTGCAGCGCAAGTACGACGTCTACTACATCCTGCCGACCGCCGCCCACCACAGTGGGGACCGTGAGGTGCTCGGCCGGTGGCGCAAGCTGCTCGGGCAGAACGTGCTGGAGCTCGACGACCTGGACGCGGTCTGCGAGACGATCGCGCTGACCGTCGGGCTCGGTGAGGACGCCATCGACCTGGACGAGGGCATCTCCGACCTGACCGACGTCGGGTCGCGCGCGGGTGGCTCGGTGGAACGGGCGCTGGCTCCGCTGCAGCGTACCCAGGTGGTCCGGGCCGGTTTTGAGATCGCCGGAGGCGCGGGCGGCAATCAGCGGCTGTGAATGAGCACATGGCTGTGGTCGATCTGGGCTACGGCGACGCGGGCAAGGGCACGGTGGTGGACGCCCTCTGCGCCGAGCGGCCACGACGGGCCGTGCTGCGTTTCAACGGGGGAGCGCAGGCGGCACACAACGTGATCACCGAGGACGGACGGCACCACACGTTCGCCCAGTTCGGGTCGGGCACACTGCGCGGGGTGCCGACCCACCTGACGCGGTTCACGGTGGTGGACCCACTGGCGCTGGCCGGTGAGGCGGCGGCGCTCGGCAACCCGTTCCACCTGCTCACGGTGGACGGGGACGCGCTGCTCGCCACTCCGTGGCATCGCGGAGCGAACCGGCGCCGGGAACTCGCGCGGGGCGATTCCCGGCACGGTTCGTGCGGGATGGGGGTGGGCGAGACGATGTCGTACGCGTTGAGCCGGCCGGACGACGCGCCCCGGGTGGGTGACGTCCTCTCCCCCACGCGTCTGCGCCGGAAGTTCGGGGTCCTGCGGGACTTCTACGACGACCACGACGTGCCGTTGGAGGACGTGGTGGAGGCGTTCACCGCGTTCGGCGAGACGGTCCGGATCGTCCCGTCATCCTTCACCGACCGGCTGCTCCGCGAGGGGCCGTGTGTGTTCGAGGGCGCGCAGGGTGTGCTGCTGGACGAGTGGCGGGGCTGGCACCCGTACACGACCTGGTCGACGACGACGTTCGACAACATTCAGAAAATTTGTCCGGATTTTTCAAGACTTGGTGTGGTACGGACATACACCACTCGCCACGGCGCCGGTCCCTTCGTCACCGAGGATCCGAGCCTGGACCTGCCCGAACGGCACAACGGCCGGGATCCGTGGCAGGGCGCCTTCCGGGTCGGCCACTTCGATGCGGTAGCGCATCGATACGCGATCGAGGTGGCAGGTGGTGTCGACGCGCTCGCGATCACCCACCTGGACGTCCTCGAGCGCTGCCCCGGCCTGCGGATCTGCACGTCGTACGACATCGGGAGAAGGATCGAACCGGGCCCGTGGAAGGACCTGGACCACCAGGAACGTCTCGGCGCCGCGCTGGCGGCGGCCCGCCCGGCAGAGACCTGTCGCCCGGACGACTGGTGCGACGCGATCTCCACCGAGCTGGGCGCGCCGGTGTACCTGGAGTCCTACGGCCCGTCCGCGGCGGACAAGAAGATCAGGTGCGGGTGAGGACGAAGACCGGGAGCACGCGGTCGGTCTTCTTGGTGTACTCCTCGTACTGCGGGAAGGCGGCCACCGACCGCTCCCACCACACGTCGCGCTCGGCCCCGGAGACCTCGCGGGCGATGTATTCGTGCTTCTCCTGAAGGTCCTGGAGCTCGACCCGCGGGTTCGCCCGCAGGTTGTAGACCCAGACCGGGTTCTTCGGGGCGCCGCCGAGGGAACCGACGACCGCGTACTCCCCGTCGTGCTCGACCCGCATCAGCGGGGTCTTGCGTAGTTGGCCGCTCTTCGCGCCGACGCTGGTCAGCACGATGATCGGCCGGCCCATGATGTCGTTGCCCTCGGCACCGCCGGTGGCTTCATACTTCTCGGCCTGCTCGCGGGCCCAGTCCGAAGGGCTGGGAGCGTATTCACCCGTCAATGGCATGATCCCGACCCTACCTCGCGCACCCGGATCGCACCCCGGGCGCGCCCTCTCCCGCACTGCGCCGGCCTCACCTTTGTTCCCACGGGCCGGCTGCCATCGCACCGGCCCCCCGACGGAGGGTGGACACGGATGCGGGCACGGCGGAACTTCCTGGCGGGCGGGATCGTGGCGGTCACCGCGGCGGCGATCGGCGCGTTCGCCCTGCCCACCGGCAGCCAGGCGTTCAGCCCGGTCTCCTACGGGACGGCCGGCGAGCCGGTCCGGATCCTGACCACCACCCTGGACGCGGACGGCCGGCCGGTCTACTCGGTCCAGGTCGCCACCGGGCAGGCGCAGGCGAAACGGATCGCCGCGTCGGTCGCGGACCGGGACGGCACGGTCGCCGTCGAGGTCGACTCCCGGATCCACGCCCTCGAGGTGCCGGCCGACAACGACCCGTACCGCGGCAAGCAGTGGGATCTCAAGACCATCGGCATTCCCACCGCCTGGGAGTCGAGCACCGGTGAGGGTGTGGTCGTCGCCGTCATCGACAGCGGTGTCGACGCGAGCCACCCGGACCTGGCCGGCCAGGTGCTGCCCGGGTACGACGCGGTCGCGGACGCCGGGGGCGGCGACAGCGACGTGGACGGGCACGGCACCCACGTGGCGGGCACCATCGCCGCGCTCACCGGCAACGGCAAGGGCATCGCCGGAATCGCCCCGGACGCGAAGATCCTGCCGGTGCGGGTGCTCGACGCCAGCGGTGAGGGCTACACCTCCGACGAGGTCGAGGGCATCGTCTGGGCCGTCGACAACGGCGCCGACATCATCAACCTGTCCCTCGGCGGGACCGAGGCCGACACCGCGGAGAAGACCGCCATCGAGTACGCCCGGAAGAAGGGCGTCACGGTGATCGCCGCGGCCGGCAACGAGCGCAAGCAGGGCAGCCCGGTCAGCTACCCGGCCGCGTTCCCCGGCGTGATCGGGGTGGCCGCCACCGACGCGAACGATCACGTGGCCGACTACTCGAACCGGGGCGACTACGTGGACGTGGCCGCGCCCGGCAGCGGCATCCTCAGCACCTGGATCGACGGCAAGTACGCGACCGCGAACGGCACCTCGATGGCGACGCCGCACGTGGCCGCGGTGGCCGCGCTGCTCAAGGCGTACCAGCCGGATCTCACCCCGGACCAGATCGAGCAGACGCTGGAGAAGACCGCGGTCGACCTGGGCACCAAGGGCTTCGACACCGACTACGGCAACGGGCGCATCGACGCGGCGGCGGCACTGGTGGCACTCGGCGCGGACGGCGGCGGCGACTCACCGGCTCCCGAGGTGACCGTCGACCAGGAGGATCAGACCGTCACGTACGGCGCGAAGACCCGGACCACGTTCACCGTGACCGCCGGTGACGAGGCCTACGCCGGCCAGGACGCCCAGCTGTGTCTCACCGTCGGCGGCGTCGACAAGGGCTGCCAGGCCGTGACCACCGACGCCGACGGCGAGTACGTCTACCACCGGGCCGCGACCGGCACGTTCCAGATCACGCTGGAAGTGGCGTCCGGGGACGACTCGGTCGAGTCGCCGGCCGCCTCGGTGGCGTACACGGCCAGGGCCGCGGTCAAGGCGAGCCGGACCGGCAAGGGCGCGATCACGGTGCGGGTGACCGGCGCGACCGGCCAGAAGATGACGCTGCAGCGCCTGGTCAAGGGCAAGTGGAGCACCGCGAAGACCTACAGCGCCACGGCCAGCCGCAAGATCACCGGGCTGGTGTCCGGCGGCAGTTACCGGGTGGTGCTGGCCTCCACCAAGACCGTGGTGGGCGTGACCACCGGCACGGTCAAGGCCTGACGTAACAACGGTGGGGTTTACTCGACCCCATGAGCATCATCTCGCGGGGCTTCGGCGGGCGGCGGCGTGATCCGTCGCCCGACCTGCCTCCCGGTCAGTATCAGGCGCACGACTTCCCGGTGCTCTCCGCCGGGCCGACGCCGCGGATCCCGCTGGACCGCTGGCAGTTCTCGATCCTCACCGAGACCGGCGAGGAGCACACCTGGGACTGGAAGCAGTTCACCGCGCTGCCGGCCGAGGACGTCACGGTCGACATCCACTGCGTCACCAAGTGGTCGAAATTCGGCACCGGCTGGAAGGGCGTCTCCCTCGACACGCTCTTCGAGGACGTGGAGACCGCCGGCGACTACGTGATGGCGCACAGCGTCGGCGGCTACACCACCAACGTCCCGTTCGAGGACCTGCTGGACGGCAAGGCCTGGATCGCCTACGAGTACGACGGTGAGCCCCTGCATCCCGAGCACGGCGGCCCGGCCCGGCTGCTGATCCCGCATCTGTACTTCTGGAAGTCCGCCAAGTGGGTGGACCGGCTGCGGATGATGCACGAGGACGAGCCCGGGTTCTGGGAGAACGCCGGCTACCACATGTACGGAGACCCGTGGCAAGAGCAGCGGTACCACGGCGACTGACCTGGCAGGTGGCGACCGTCCGGGAGACGCGCGAGGAGACCGGCACCGCCCGGACCCTGGTGCTCGACATCCCGGAGTGGGCCGGCCACCTGCCCGGTCAGCACATCGACATCCGGCTCACCGCCGAGGACGGCTACCAGGCCCAGCGCAGCTATTCGATCGCGTCGGCCTGGTCGGCGGACAGCAAGACCGTCGAGATCTCGGTGCAGCGCCTCGAGGACGGCGAGGTGTCGCCCTATCTCACCGAGGTCGTCGAGCCCGGTGATCAGATCGAGGTCCGCGGGCCGATCGGCGGCTGGTTCGTCTGGCGGGCCGAGTCCACGGCGCCGGTGACCCTGATCGCCGGTGGTTCCGGGATCGTGCCGCTGATGGCGATGGTCCGGGCCCGTGGGCGGCAGCTGTTCCGGCTGATCTACGCGGTGCGGACCCCGGCCGACGTGCTGTACGCGGACGAGCTGCGCCGCCGCGCCCGCGAGGATTTCGGGCTGGACGTGCACTTCGTCTACAGCCGGGAGGTGCCGGCGGGCTGGCCGGTCCCGCCGCAACGGATCGACATCGCGGTGGTCAACACGCACGGCTGGCCGCCGGACTTCGCGCCGGACTGTTTCGTCTGCGGACCGAACACCTTCGTCGAGGTCGTGGCCGACATGCTCGTCGCACTCGGCCACGACCCGGCGAAGGTCCGCACGGAACGCTTCGGCGGCGCCTGAGTAAGGCGTCTGAGTAAGGCGCCTGAGTAGAGCGCCTAGTTCAATTCCAGCAGCAGTGCCTGGTCGGGGACCAGCAGCGGGGCCGGGAGACCGGCCTCGCTCAGGATCCGGCCGGGCAGGGTCACGCCGTTCGCCAGCCACGGCGGCGGCGCGTCCTGGACGACCCGCGGCGCGACGCCGATCGGGCGGACCGTGTAGAGCCGGTCCGGGTCCAGGCCCGGGAACCTGATCGGCGGCGGCAGGGCCGCTGCCGGAGTGCCGACCGTGACCAAGGCGTACACCGCGTGGGTACGGTCCTGGGCGACCACCCCGTGCAGCTGCTGGGCCGGGTCCGGGGTGTCGGCCCGGACCACCCGGCCGGTGTGCAGCAGCGGCCGCAGCCGCTTGTGCTCGGCGATCCACGCGGCGACGTCGGCCTTCTCGGCAGGCGACGCCCTGGTCAGGTTCCACTCGATCCCGGCGCTGCCGAACAGCGCCGTGGCCAGGCGGAACCCGAGCGCGGAAGTGCGGCCGGTGACGTGCGCGACGCCGTCGCCGAGGTGACCACCGAGGTACTCCGGCGGCACCACCACCGAGGTCCAGCGCTGGATCGACTGCCGGTCCAGCGGATCGTTGGTGTCCGACGTCCAGAACCGGTCGACGAGCGGCAGGATTCCTAGGTCGATCCGGGCCCCGCCGGAGGCGCAGCTCTCGATCTCCACGTGCGGGAACGCCATCCGCAGGTCGGCCAGCAGCCGGTACAGCGCCCGGGTCTGCCGGTGCGCGTCACCCGGGGTGAGCAGGTCCCGGTTGTGATCCCACTTGAGGAAGGCGATCGGGTACTCGGCGAGCAGCGCGGACAACCGTTCCAGCAGGTGGTCGTAGGCCTTCTCGACGTCGAGGACCCGCTGGTGACGCCAGGTCGGCCCGGCGCCGCCGCCCAGAATCCAGTCCGGGTGCTCGGCGGCCAGCCGGGACTCCGGGCTGATCATCTCCGGTTCGACCCAGAGACCGAATTCCATCCCCCGTTGCCGTACGTGTGAGATCAGCGGGTGCAGGCCCTCGGGCCACACGGTGTCGTCGACGAACCAGTCGCCGAGCGCGCGCTTGTCGTCGCGGCGCCCGGTGAACCAGCCGTCGTCCAGGACGAACCGTTCCACCCCGGCCTCGGCGGCGGCGTCGGCCAGCTCGGTCAGCACCGCCAGGTCGTGGTCGAAGTAGACGGCTTCCCAGGTGTTCAGCACGACCGGCCGCGGCAGCTTCAGCGGCGTCATCCGGCGGATCCACGGGTGCAGCCGGTCGGAGAGCCCGTCCAGGCCGTGCTCCGAATGGACCGTGATCAGCCACGGGGTCTCGTAGGTCTCCCCCGGCCGCAGGACCACCTCGCCCGGGGCGAGCAGCTCACCGGCGCCGAGGACGCCGTAGCCGAGGGCCGAGCGCTCGGCCCAGATCCGCTTGTCGCCGCTCCACGCCAGGTGGGCGGCCCAGACCCGGCCGGTACGGAACCCGAACCCGGGCTCGCCGGCGACCATCAGGAACGCGTCGTCGTGACCGGGACGGCCGTGCCGACTCTCCCGGGACCAGACGCCGTGCCGCAGCGGGAGCCGCTGGGGCTGCCGCTCGTGACACCACAGGCCGGTGAAGTCGAGCAGTTCGGCGGCCTCGGCCGGGATCGGGAGCAGCACGTCCAGGCCGGGAACGGCGAGGTCGGCGCCGGTGCGGTTGGTCAGCGAGTGCCGGACCCGCAGGACGCCTTCGGAGGACAGTTTCAGCTCGCTGAGGACCTCGGCGTCGCTGTTCTCCGAACGTACACAAATCGCCCGGTTCTGCTCGGAGGCAGAGACCAGTCGCAGCGGACCGCCCGCGGTGAGAGCCGGGCGCCCGCTCCATCCCTCGAAGAGGGACGGAAGAAGGGACAACTGCGGGGGTACGTCGATCGAGCTCGGCGGCACGGCCGGAACCGTGGCGTCGGCCCAGGCAGCGACGTCGACGTCGCCCAGATCGGAACCCCAGTGCAGGATCGACGGCGCGACGCCGCGGGCGTCCAGCACAAGGCTGGTGCCCGCGGCGCGCAGGTGGAACACGGTCACTCGGCGACCGGGATGGACTGCGACTTCAGGGTCGCGACGGTCTTCTCCTGGGCGGTCTTGAGCGCGTCGTTGAGCGTGCCGGTGCCGGAGACGACGGCCTTGAAACCGTCCGAGGCCGACGCGTAGGTGTCGGTCATCGTCGGGCCCCACGCGAAGTCGGCGGCGACCTGGGTGGAAGCGGTCGCGAAGACCTCGTAGATCTTCTGGCCGCCGTAGAACTCGACGCCCTCGGTCAGCGCCGGCAGGGTGGCACCGGCCTTGGTCGCCGGGTAGAGCTGGGCGGCCTTGTTCAGCGCGGTCAGCGCCTCCTCGGAGGTGTTCAGCCACAGGGCGAACTTGGCGGCCTCGTACGGGTGCTTCGAGGACTTGAAGACCGCGGTGGACGAGCCACCCCAGTTACCGGCCGAGGTGCCGCCGGCGGTCCACTGCGGCATCGGGGCGACCGCCCACTTGCCGGAGGTGTCCGGCGCGCCGGACATGATCGAGTTGGCGCCCCACACCGCGGAGACCCAGGTCCACGCGTTGCCCTTGTTGTAGGCGTTGTCCCACTCGGTGGTCCACGGCGGGACGCTGGAGACCAGCTTCTTGCTGATCAGGTCCTGCCAGTAGTCGGCGACCTTCTTGGTGTTGTCGTCCTGGAAGTTCACGGTCCACTTGCTGCCGTCGTTCGAGAACCAACGGCCGCCGGCCTGCCAGGAGAGCCCGGCGAACTGGCTGATGTCGCTCTGCGAGAAGTTGGTGATGTAACCACCGGCGGTCTTCACCTTCTCGGCCGCGGCGGCGTACTCCTCCCAGGTCGTGGGGACCGGGATGTTGTTCTTCTCGAACAGGTCCTTGCGGTAGAACAGGGCCATGGGGCCGGTGTCCTGCGGGATGCCGTAGACCGAGTTCTCCTCACCGAAGGTGACCTGACCCCAGGTCCAGTCGACGAACTGGTCCTTGGCCGCGGTCACCTCGGAGCAGGAGGCCAGGTTGGTCAGGCCGTCCTGGACCCGGAAGCTGGGCAGCGCGTCGTACTCGATGTGGCCCAGGTCGGGGGCGTTGCCGGCCTTGAGCTGGTTGAAGAAGTTGGCGTAGGTGCCGCCGTTGCCGTTCGGGCCGGTCTGCACCTTGACCTGGATGTTCGGGTTCTTGTCGTTCCAGAGCTTGACCACGTCCTCGATCCCCGGGATCCAGGTGGTGTAGGTCAGCTCGACGTTGCCGGAGGCCGGGGCGCAGCTGGCCGCGCCGCCGGTCGCCTCGTCGGTCGAGTCGTCGCTGCCGGAGGAACAGGCCGCGAGGGTCACGGCCAGGGCCGAGGTCAGCAGGATGCTGAGCGATCGCATGGGTGGACGCACTTTGATCCTCAATCTTCTGTGATGTGCGGTTACTTGATGGCGCCGGAGCCGAGGCCGTTGCGCCAGAAGCGCTGCAGGAACAGGAAGGCGATCACCAGCGGGACGATGGAGACGAGAGCGCCGGTGAGCACGAACATCCGCAGCTCAGGGATCTGGTTCACCTGGGTGTTCCAGGAGTAGAGGCCGAGGGTGACCGGGAACAGCCGCTCGTTGCCCAGCATGATCAGCGGGAGCAGGAAGTTGTTCCAGACGGCCACGAAGTGGAACAGGAAGATCGTCACCAGGGCCGGGAACATCAGCTTGGCGGAGATCGTGAAGAACGTGCGGACCTCGCCGGAGCCGTCCAGGCGGGACGCTTCGAGCAGCTCGTCCGGGACGCTCGCGGTGGCGTAGATCCGGGCCAGGTAGACGCCGAACGGGTTCACCAGGCTGGGCAGGAAGACCGACCAGAAGGTGTTCGTCGCCTCGAACTGGCTGAAGATCAGGAACAACGGTAGGGCGAGCGCCGTGGCCGGCACAAGTACCCCGGACAGGACGATGTTGAAGATCGCCTCGCGGCCCGGGAACCGGTACTTGGCCAGGGCGTATCCACACATCGCGGCGAGCACGGTGCCGATCAGGGCGGCGCCGCCGGTGTACAGCACGCTGTTCAGCATCCAGCGCAGGAAGACCCCGTCGCGGTAGGCGAACAGCTCACTCAGGTTGTCACCGAGCGAGAAGTCGGCGAACCAGAGCGGGGTGGTGTTGTTGAACTGGGCGCGGCTCTTGGACGCCGCCACCAGCAGCCACCAGATCGGCACCAGGAAGTAGAGGGTCGCGGCGGCCATGACGACCATGGGGCCGATGCGGTTGACGTTCTTCACTTGTCGGCCCCCCGCTGGGTGAGCTTGAGGAAACCGAACGAGAGCAGGCAGGTCGCCAGGGCCAGGACCACCGAGAACGCCGCCGCCAGGTTGAAGTTCGGGATGGACGAGGTCGAGTAGACCGTCAGGTTCGGCGTGTACGTGCTGGTCACCGCGGAGCTGAAGGTGCGGAACACGGCCGGTTCGGCGAGCAGCTGCAGGGTGCCGATGATCGAGAAGACGGTGGTCAGCACGATCGCCGGCATGACCAGCGGGATCTTGATGGCCCACGCGGTCCGGAGCGCGCCGGCGCCGTCCATGCGGGCCGCCTCGTACACCTCCTGCGGGATCGCCAGCAGCGAGGAGTAGATGATCAGCATGTTGTAGCCGACGTAGATCCAGGTCACCACGTTCGCCATCGACCAGAGCACGAAGTCCGCGGAGAGCAGGTCGACGTTGCCGGTCAGAGCGGTGAACGGGGACAGGTTCGGCGAGTAGAGGAAGCCCCACATGATGGCGGCGACCACACCGGGGACGGCGTACGGCACGAAGAACGCCAGCCGGAAGAACGCCTTGCCCTTGACCAGGCCGGAGTCCAGCAGCAGCGCCAGCGCCAGCGCGACGCCGAGCATGACCGGCACCTGCACGATGCCGAACAGCAGCACCCGGCCGATCGACTCCCAGAACGGGCCGTCGGAGAAGACCCGGGTGTACTGCTCGAGTCCGCCGAAGACCTCCTGGGCCTTGCCGAACGTGCCCTGGCGCTCGATCTTGTACAGCGACTGCTTGATCGCGTAGCCGATCGGGGCCAGATAGAAGGCCGCGAACAGCAGACCGAACGGCGCGATGAAGAAAAGGAGCGGGCCCTTCTTGCCCTTCACGATGCCTCCTCCCGGACGACTGCGACACCGCCGCCCTCGACCCGCAACGCTCCGGTGACCGGTTGGCCGGTTACCAGGTCGTGGCCGGTCGCGGGGAACTCGACGGGGTCGGTGCTGTGGTTGATGACGAAGAGATAGCTGCGGCCGCCACCGGAGCGGCGGACGATTTCTACGTTCTTGTCCGTTTGACGGCCGGAAACCTCGGCCGCCTCTTTGAGCAAATCAGACATGTCAGCGTTTGTCGCGATATACCAAGCTGTACCCGCACCGTGCTGGTTGCGAGTGATCGCCGGAAGGCCGGCCATCGGGCCGTCGTCATAGGTGGCGATCGTGGTCGCGGTGGTCGCCTGCAGCCGCTCGGTCCAGAGCGTCGCGCTCTGGCCGTTGCTCAGTGTCACCGTTGTGCCCGGCTTCAGCGGCGCGAACTCCTCGGACCGCACACCCAGCACGTCCCGGAACGCGCCCGGGTACCCACCGAGCCGGACCCGGTCCCGCTCGTCGACGATCCCGCTGAAGAATGTGACCACCAGTCGACCGCCGGCCGCCACGTAGTCGGTGATCAGCTGCGCGTCGGCGTCCGAGATCAGGTAGAGGCAGGGCACCACGACCAGCTTGTACCGGCTCAGGTCGGTACCGGGCGCGATCACGTCCACGGTCACGCCCTGCTCGCGCAGCGCCCGGTGGGCGCCGTGCACCTGGTCCAGGTAGGTGACCGCCTGTGACGGCCGGGCCTCACCCTCGGCGGCCCACCACGACTCCCAGCTGAACAGCAGGGCGACGTCGGACTCGACCTCGGTGCCGGCCACCTCGCCGATCCGCTGCAGGGTCTCGGACAGCTTGAGCACCTCACGGAACCCGGTGCTGTCGGTGCCGGCGTGCGGCAGCAGCGCGGAGTGGAACTTCTCCGCGCCCTGGGCCGACGCCCGCCACTGGAAGAAGCAGATCGAGTCGGCGCCGCGGGCCACGTGCGTCAGCGAGTTGCGGATCATCTCGCCCGGCGCCTTGGTCAGGTTGTGCGGCTGCCAGTTGACCGCGCCGGTGGACTGCTCCATCAGCATCCACGGGCGCCCGCCGGCCAGGCCCCGGGTCAGGTCGGCGGCGAAGGACAGCTCCGCGGCCGGCTCCCCGAGACGGTTGTCCAGGTAGTGGTCGTTGGCGACGACGTCCATCTCCGGCGCCCAGGTCCAGTAGTCCTGGTTACGGATGTGCGCGGTGACCATGAAGTTCGTGGTGACCGGGACGTCCGAGTGGCGGCGCAGGATCGCCGCCTCGGCCCGGTAGTGGTCCAGCAGGTTGTCCGAGCTGAACCGCTGGAAGTCGATGAGCTGGCCCGGGTTGCGGAACGACAGCGTCAGGCGGGGCGTGCGGATCTCGTCCCAGGCGCCGTACCGCTGGCTCCAGAACGACGTGCCCCAGGCCTCGTTCAGCGTCTCGATCTTGTGGTAGCGGGCCCGCAGCCACTCCCGGAACGCCTCGGTGCTGGTCTCGCAGTAGCAGAGCGCGTTGTGGCAGCCGATCTCGTTGGAGACGTGCCAGAGCGCGATGGCCGGGTGCTTGCCGTACCGGTCGGCGACCTTCTCGACCAGGGCGAGCGCCCGCTCCCGGTAGACCGGCGAGCTGGGGCAGAAGCCCTGGCGGCCCCCCGGGTAGCGGGTCGTGCCGTCGGCGGCGACCGGCAGCATCTCCGGGTGCAGGGTGGTCAGCCAGGGCGGCGGCGACGAGGTGCCGGTACCCAGATTGATCTTGATGCCGTTCGCGTGCATCAGCTCGACGACCTGGTCCAGATCGTCGAACCGGTACCGACCCGGGCTCGGCTCGAGGTTGGACCAGCCGAAGATGTTGACGGCCACCAGGCCCACACCGGCCTGCCGCATGAGCGCGGCGTCCTCCCGCCAGACGTCCGGCGACCACTGCTCCGGGTTGTAGTCGCACCCCAGACTCACGCCCGGTAGCGGCATGCTCACGCTTTTCATAGAACTCCAGATCACGAAATGTGTGCACGTGCACACATTTCCGCGAGCCTAAACTGCGGTTACGGATGTGTGAACGTGCACACAGTAGGACTGGCCTGCGACGAGGTCAATACCGGGGCGGTTACTGTTGGTTCATGTCACGGCCACTGCCCCAGAAACGAGCCACGGTGCACGACATCGCGGCCGCCGTCGGCATGTCCCGGGGCACCGTGAGCCGCGTGCTGAACGGGGGCTATGTCTCCGCCGAGGCACGCGCCGCCATCGAAGCGGCGATGACCGATCTCGGCTACGTGCCGAACAATGCCGCCCGCGCGCTGAAGATGCGCAGGTCACAGGCGGTCGCGTTCGTCGCCCACGAGCCGCACTCGCTCTTCCTCGACGACCCCAACATCGGCTCGATCATGCTTGGCGCCAACGCCGCCCTGTCGCTCGCCGACCACCAGATGGTCAGCCTGGTCGTCGAGTCGGCCCGCGACAACGAGCGGGTCGCGCGCTACCTCAGCGGCGGCTTCGTCGACGGCGCCATCGTCGTGTCGGCCAGAACAAACGACCCGATCATCAAGGTCATCAGCGATCTCGCGCTGCCTGCCGCGTTCATCGGCCACCCGCCCGACCTGGCCCAGCACATCCCGTTCGTGGGGATAGACAACGTCGGCTCGGCAGTCGCCATCACCGAGCACCTGGTGAGCACCGGCCGCCGCCGGATCGGCATGATCGCCGCCGCCCTGGACCGTGACTCCGGCATCGACCGGCTCAACGGCTTCCGCGACGCCCTCGGCCCGCTCTTCGACGAGGAGCTGATCGCCGACGTCCCGCACTACGACTACGGCTCCGGCGTCAAGGGCATGCGCGACCTGCTCGAGCGCGAGCCCGGCATCGACGGCGTGTTCGCCGCCTCCGACGCCATCGCCGCCGGCGCTCTCGAAGCGCTTCGCGAGGCCGGCCGCAGCGTCCCCGGCGACGTCGGGCTGGTCGGTTTCGACGACAGCACGTGGGCGGTCCGCTGCCAGCCGCAGCTGACCACCGTCCACCAGCCGGCCAAGGAGCTGGGGTCGTGCGCGGCGCAGGTGGTGCTGCGGCAGTTGAGCGGCGAGACGGTGGAGACGACCAGGCAGCTCCTGCCCACCCCGCTGGTGCTGCGCGACTCGGCCTGAGCTGCCTCACCGCGCTTCCGCACTTTCTCAACAAGCCGCGCTTTCTCAACAAGCCGCATGTTCGCAACAAACCGCGCCTTCGCAACAAACCGCGCCTTCGCAACAAACCGCGCCTTCACGAGAAACCGCGCCTTCGCGCCAGGCTGCCTGATCCGTCCTTTCGGCCGCTTGATCACGTCTCGTTACTTGGGGTTCTGCGGGCCTACCGTGGCGTTATGCGTCCGGTACGGATCCACTGCCTAGTCCTGCCCGCGGTCAACCTGCTCGATCTGGCCGGGCCGGTCCAGGTCCTGCACACCGCTGCTCACCACGGCGGCCGGTACGAGATCGGCTTCGTCGCCGCCCGCCCCGCCGAGCCCTCCGCCCAGGGGCTGGCCTTCGGTTCGCTCGCCCCGCTCCCGCCCGTCGCACCGGGGGACGTCGTCCTCATCCCCGGGCCCGACCTCACCCAGCGGCTGGAGATCGACGCCCCGACTCTCGACTGGGTCCGTTCCGCCGCCGGCGCGGGCGCCTCGTTCGTGTCGATCTGCACCGGCGCGATCGTCCTCGGTGACGCCGGGCTGCTCGACGGGCGGCGGTGCACCAGCCACTGGAGCGTGATCGAGGCGATGCGACTGCGGTACCCGGCCGCCCTGGTCGACGACTCGGTGCTCTACGTCCGGGACGGCGCCGTCGCCACCAGCGCCGGGATCGCGTCCGGAATCGATCTGGCACTCGCCCTCGTCGAGGACGACCTTGGACCGGCGGTCGCCGCGGCCGTCGCCAGGGAGCTGGTGGTCCACGTGCGCCGCAACGGGTCGTCGGCGCCGCAGAGCCCGTTCCTCAGCCGCCGTGATCACCTGGATCCGGTGGTCCACCGGGTGCAACAGCTGCTCGCCGACCGGTTCGCCGAAGCGCACACGCTGCCGTCGCTGGCCCGGGCCGCACACGTGTCGGTGCGGGCGCTGACGGCCGCGTTCACCGCCGCGACCGGGGTGACACCACTGCAGTACCAGCAGGAACTCCGGATCGGGCACGCCGGGAACCTGCTCACCGCCACCGGCCGGCCGATCGACGACATCGCCCGGGACTGCGGGTACGCCGACGCCCGCCACTTCCGCCGCCTCTTCACCGAACGGCACGGGGTGTCACCACGCGCGTTCCGGGCCGCACACCGATGAGGCGCCTCGTCGTCCTGCTGCTGACGCTCGTCGTGCCGGCGGCGATGCTGGGCGCCGGCTTCACGCTGACCATGAACAGATCGTTCCCCGGCTCTTCTACCGGATCTACCGGACCTCTTGTCGGTCCTTTTGCCGGCTCCGGTGTTTCTCCGGCGGGCCGGATCCCGGTCGCGATCCTGCTCGGCAGCGGTGGTTCGGTGGCGACCGATGTCCTCGGCCCCTACGACGTGCTGGCTGGTTCGCCCGCCTTCGACGTGTTCACGGTCGGCGTGGGCACCGCCCCGGTGGCCCTGTCCGGCGGCCTGCGGACCGTTCCTGATCACTCGGTCGACGATCTGGACTCCGGCCGGGCACCGTGGCCGGAGATCGTGGTGGTCCCGGCGTTCACCGACCCGGCCGGCGACCCCGAACTGCTCACCCTGATCGAACGGGTCCACGACCGCAGCGGCCTGATCTTCGGGGTGTGCGCCGGAACAAGGGTCCTCACCCACACCGGAATCCTGAACGGCCGCCGGGCCACCTCGTTCTGGTCCGACCTGGACGGCCTGCGCCGGAGCCATCCCGGAACCACATGGATCAGCGGACAACGCTGGGTACGCGACGGCCGGATCCTGACCACGGCCGGTGTCAGCTCCGGAATCCTGGGAGCGTTACAACTGGTGAAGGAGCTGGCCGGCCCGTCCGAGGAACAACGCATCGGCGCCCGCATCAACTACCCCGGTTGGAACAGCGACTCCACCACGATCCCGGCCCAGCGGATCACGGCCTCCGACTACCCGTACCCGCTCCACGCCCTGCTCCCCTGGTTCCAGCCCCGCTACGGCCTGGTGCTGCCCCCGAGAACCGAGGAGATCGACATCGCCGCGGCGGCCGAACTCTACGGAGGCGTCGCGTTCACCGCCCACGTCATCCCACTCGCCGAGGCCGGAGAGATCACCACCGCCCACGGATTCCGCCTGCTGACCACCCCGATCAGCGAGGCCCCACAGTTGGACCGCCTGATCATTCCCGGACTCCGGTCCGGGTCCGGGCTCCCGTCTTTGTCCGGGCGCTCATCCCCACCTGAACTCCCACACGGGCCCGGGCTCCCGTCTTTGTCCGAGCGTTCATCCCCAGCTGAACTCCCATCCGGGTCCGGGCTTCCGTCTTTGTCCGGGCTTCCTTCCTCGGCCGGGCTCCCTTTTCCTGCCGGTCTTCCCTCTTTGGCCGAGCTTCCGGCCGGTGTGCCGGTTTTTCTGCCGCAAGCCGTCGAGGAGCCGGGGGATTCCGGATTTGACCCGATACTCCGTGACATCGCCCGCACCGACGGTCGTGGGGTAGCTGCGACGGCCGCGAAATACATCGAGTACCCGGCGCCGGTACTTCCCTCCGGAGCGCCCTTCCCCTGGCGGATCACGCTCCTGGCCGCCGGATTGTTCCTGCTCACGACCGCCGGATGGGCGGTGGCTCAGGTCGTCTCGCGCGTGCGGCGATCCGTCGTCCCCCAACCCTTTTCTGATACGAATCAGCAGGTCCCCGCCGAATCCGAGTCGCACCGTGGCCACACCGCGAGGTGAGCGCGGCGCAAGGTATCCCCGCGACCGCCGGGCCGGTAGCGGTGGTCACCGGCTGTCAGCCGCCGCCGCTGATCCGGTCCCACCGGCCAGGGGGATCCGGTCCCGCGGGTCAGGGGGATCCGGTCCCGCGGGTCAGGGGGATCCGGTCCCGCGGGTCAGGGTGATTCTCCGGGCCTGGCCGATCCGCCGCCCAGTTAGGGTGATGTCGATGATCTGTTGCCGGGTCGGTGACGCGGGGGTCGACGCCAGCGCCCGTCGCACCGCATCGCGCATGTCAGGCTGCTGCGGGGAGAGCGGGGCCCAGCAGGAGGCCGCCGTCGATGATCAAGTCGGTTCCGGTCATGAAAGCGGCGGCGGGGGACGTCAAGTAGAGCAGGGCCTCGGTGATGTCGGTGGGGGTTCCCAGGCGGGGCACCGCGAACGGGGACGGGTCGTAGAAGTCCGCGATCGGGCGGGCGCCGGGGCCGGCCGGTTCGGAGATCAGTCTGGTGTCCACCACTCCGGGGTGCAGGGCGTTGACCCGGATGCCGTCCCGGGCCAGCTCCAGGGCCGCGCTGCTGGTCAGGCCGCGGATCGCCCATTTGGCCGCTACGTACGGGGCGTACATCGCCGTCCCTCCGTACGCCATCGTGGAACCGATGTTGACGATCACGCCGCCGCCGGCCCGGCGCATCGACGGGGTGACCGCCCGGATGCCCAGGAACTGGCCGGTCACATTGGTCGCCAGCGTGCGGTCCCAGGTCTGCCGGTCGGTGGACTCCACGGTGGCCGGCGGATTCTGCACCCCGGCGTTGTTCACCAGAATCGTCACCGAGCCGAACCGTTGCTCGGCCGCGGACACGGCACCCGCCCAGTCCGCCTCGCTGGTCACGTCCAGACGGACCGCCATCGCGCGCTCGCCCAACTCGGCGGCCAGATCGAGCGGCACCCCCGGCAGGGCACCATTCCGACCGAGCCGACGCTGCTGTTCGGACCGAACCGAATCATCGGCACCGCTCCGAACGCCGGTCCGAATCGGATCATCGGCACCGCTCCGGACACCAGACCGGATCGGATCACCGGCACGGCTCGGGACACCGGACCGAATCGGATCATCGGTGCTGGTCCGGACGCTGGACCGGTTCGGATCATCGGCGCTGGTCCGGACGCCGATGATCACGTTTGCGCCCTCGGCGTGGTAGGCCCGCGCGTGGCTCGAGCCCATCCCGCCGGTGCCGCCGGTGATCAGGACGGTCTGTCCACTGAATCGCATGCTGTCCCCTCATTGAGGTGAGGTGAGCCGGTCAGCTCACCACCGAAGGTTAAGCCGTCCGCCGATGGCGAGTCAAGTGACTCACCTCGCCACCGGCATACTGTGGGCATGACCGCCGCGCCGTCCACCTATCACCGCCGCGTCGCCGAGCAGAAGCGCGCCGCGATCCTGGAAGCGGCCACCGGGCTGTTCCTGGCCTCGGGATACGACGGCACCTCGCTCGCCCGGATCGCCGAGTCCGCGGGGGTCTCGAAGGCCACCCTGTTCAAGCAGTTCCCGACCAAGGCGGCACTGTTCGACGCGATCGTCACCGAGTCGTGGCAGGTGGATGACGCGGACGGGCCGCAGCCTCCGGCCACCGATCTGCGCGCGGGGCTGACCACGATCGGCGGGCGGTATGTGGAGCTGCTGACCCGGCCCGGCATGACGGCCCTGTTCCGGATCGTGATCGCCGAGTTGCCGCGTTTCCCGGAGCTCGGCGAGGCCCAGTTCAGCCGGGGGAAGATGCCGTATTTCGAGTCGGTACGCCGCTATCTGGCCGCCACGGACGCCGCCGGAACGGCCACGGTGCCCGATCCGGAGCTGGCCGCCACCCAGTTCCTGGGCATGATCTCGAACTTCGTCTTCTGGCCGACCCTGCTCCTGACCCACTGGGAGCCGGGCGCCGAGGCACACCGCCACGCGGTCGACGAGGCCGTCACGACGATGGTCGCCCGCTACGCCCGCCAGGTGTGACGCTTCGCCGGGCCGTTCGACCGGGGTGATCGATGTGCGGTGGCCGGGCGGCATCGGTCGCTGGATCGGCGGCTGAGATGTCGCCGGGCGCAATCGGACACGTGGGGTCAGCGCGGCCCCGGCCGAGGACGTGCGGCCCGGCCGGTGACCGTCGCATCCGGCCCGGCGGTCGCGGGGCGGCGGTGAGTGCCGCCGGCCTCGCGTCTGGTCACGGGACGGACCGATGTGGCGGCGCCCCGGACTCGTACAAAATCAGCCTCTCAAGCCTTTGAGACGTTGGGCCAGGCTCGGCGGGGGCGGTGGGGGAACCGGGCGCCGCGGGCCGGTGGCGGGGCGGGAGCGGCCGATCGGGCGGTCGTAGTCGGCGGCGGCGATGGCGTCGATAACCTGCTCCTCGGTGAAGTCCTCGGAGCCGGGGATCGAGTCGACGAAGCCGACCAGCACGCCGTCGCGCATGACCTGCGCTTTCAGGGCCGCCGATCCGTCGTCGCCCCAGGTCGCCTCGCGGCCGTCGGGGAGGACCACCCGGACCGCCCAGGTGGAGCGGCCGGCGCTGGGGAGTTTGAGGTGGGCGAACACGTTGCGCTCACGAAGGCTGGCGACGACTCGGCGGGCGCGGCTCTCTTGCATGATCGAAACGCTAGCTCGCTCGTCTGGACGATCGCTGAGGATCCCCTGAACCTGAGCATATTGACGAACGCTACTACTTTGACACACCGATTTCACCGGATTCCTTTTCACGGGAGGCGGGCTTACCGTTCGGTAACCGAAGGGGGCCATCGATGAGATCGGTAACCGTCCTCGCCGTCACATCCCTGCTGAGCTTGGCTTTTACCGCCCCGGCGCAGGCTGCGGGCACTGTTTACGCCGCGCTCGGCGACTCCTACTCCTCCGGTGTCGGTGCACCGAGCCAGACCGGGATCTGCCTGCGCAGCAACCACAGTTACGCGTCCCGCTGGGCGGCCCGCAACAACCCGGCCACCTTCCAGTTCCTGGCCTGCAGCGGCGCCACCACCGACGACGTGCGGGCCGGCCAGATCCCGGCGCTGAAGTCCGGCGCCGACCTGATCAGCATCACCGTCGGCGGCAACGACGCCGGGTTCGCGCCGACCGTCGTCACCTGCCTCACCGCCAGTGACTCCGCGTGCGCGGCCAAGGTGAATCAGGGCAAGGCGTACGTGGCGAACACGCTCCCCGGCAAGCTCGACGCCACCTACGCGGCGATCCGGGCGAAGGCGCCGGGGGCGAAGGTGATCGTCCTGTCGTATCCGCTGATCTTCGACACCGCGGCGGTGATCTGCGAGATGAGCGTCGCCAAGCGCAAGGCGATCAACGACGGGGCCCGGGTCCTCGACGAGATGATCGAGCAGCGGGCCGAGGCGGCCGGGTTCGTCTACGCCGAGGTGCGGGACGAGTTCAGCGGTCACGGGGTGTGCTCGAAGTCACGGTACCTCAACGGCCTGACCATCGTCCCGCCACAGAATTCCTACCACCCCAACAGCAGCGGGTACGCCGACGGGTACCTGCCCGCGCTCAGCGACGCCGTCTGACGGGGCAACCGGACGGCAACGGGACCGGACCCGGATCCGCCGCCCACGATCGCCATAGTTCTCGTCATGGCCCGAGTGAACACGCTGATTTTCCTGGTCGTCGTCGCGTTCGCCGTGGTGGCACTGATCGACTGCCTGAGCACCGGCCGGGACCGCGTCTCGTCGTTCCCGCGCCGCGCGTGGGTGGTGCTCATCCTGCTCTGCCCGATCTTCGGCCCGGCCGCATGGTTCCGGGCCGGGCGGGCGCCCCGGGCCGTGTCTCAGGCGCCCGTCGCCCGGCCGTTCGGACCTGAGGACGACCCGGATTTTGTACGCCGGCTGGCGGAGTCCCTGCGTAACCCATGACTTTTCCCACCCCCGGTGGAACGGGCGAGGTGCTCTCGGGCACCTCGCCCGTTCTGTTTTCCCCGTACCCTCCCGGGATGAAGACGCGCAACCGCATGCTCACGGCCGGTGCGGGCCTGATGACGGTGGCCCTGACGGGCTGCAGCACGCCGATGGTGGAGCCGATCAAGCCGCTGGAGCCGATCCCGGCGATCACCGCCGGTGCGAAGCAGTTCGACCCCCCGGTCCGGTTCAGCGACCAGCCGCTGAACGTCGGTCTGCCGCCCGGTGGTGACGCGCTGCTGCACGGGCCGCTCGTGTTCTTCGGGACGTCCGAGGCCGTCACGGTCACCGATGTGCGCACCGGGCAGGAGGTGGCCGAACTGGCGCCGGAGAACAAGCCGGGCACCGTCAGCGGCGACCCGGCCGGCGCCGACTACCACGACGCGGTGCTGGTCACGTCCTCGGCGGGCGAGCGGGTGGTGGTGCCGTACGTGACCGTCGAGACCGGCTCCGGCACCGCCCGGGACCGGGAGAAGGCGGAACTGGTCGTCGCCGACGCCGCCACCGGGCAGAGCGCCGGGGTGCTCCAGGTGGACGTCCCGGCGAACGCCTACGACTACAGCACCGACGGCCGGCTCGCCGTCGCCGGGACCAGCGGCGACCTCGTGGTGCTGGTGTTCGAGGGCAGTGAACAGCTCGCCCCGGAGACGGTCGCCGTCGACGTGGTCACCGGGAAGACCGTGTGGCGGCGGCCCGGCCTGGCCGCCGCGGCGGTGCTCGGGGACACCGTGATCGGCGCGGACGGCCTCGAGACGCGGCACCTGGCCGGCGCCGCCGTCGCGGACGGTGTGCAGCGCTGGAAGCAGACGCAGACCCAGGTTCTGCGGATCACCCCGGCCGGCCCCAAGTACGCCACGGTCCACGGCCGCAAGAACGACGGCAGTTTCACCCGGATCCTCACCCTGGTGGACGCGGCGGGCGCGGCGGCCGGTGAGTTCGATCCGGCGAACGACTTCACCGACTGCTTCTACGACGAGCAGTCGACCACCGTCTGCGCCGGCTACGGCAACGGCGCCCAGTTCGCGATCGGGTTCGACGCGACCACCGCGGCGGTGCTGTGGCGGCTCCCGACCCAGGACCGGCTCGCCCCACGGGTCGGCGCCGCCTGGCACGGCGCCGTCTACGGCGAGGTGAAGACCCGGGCGGTGGCCCTGGACGCCCGCACCGGCGCCGACCGGGAGAACAGCGACGGCCTGGCGATCCCGGCCGCCGTCAACGGGTACGGGGCGCTGACCAGCACCCCGCAGTTCTTCCCCGCGGTCGGCTGACCAGGTTTTATCCCGCGGCCGGCTGACCCGGCGCCGGCGGTTGCGGACCGCACAGCGAGCGGATCGCTCCCAGCAGCGTCGAGCGGGTGAACGGCTTCTCCAGCAGCATGCTGTTCTCGTCCAGGTGCAACTGCGGGCCGAGTGACGCCGCGGTGTACCCCGACATGTAGAGCACCGGCAGGTCCGGCTGGTGGGTGCGCAACGCGCCCGCCAGCTCCGGCCCGGTCATCGTCGGCATCACCACGTCGGTGATCAGCAGGTCCGGGCGGGCGCCGGAGGCCACCTGGGTGACCGCCATCAGCGCGTCGGTGGCCACCGCGATCTCGTAGCCGGCCGGTTCGATCAGCCGCCGCACCAGCTGCGCCACGTCCGGCTGGTCCTCGACGATCAGGACCCGGCCGATCACCGCGTTCTTCTTCTGGCCCTCGCCGGCCGTACCGGACTTCTGCTCGGCCGCCGGCAGGTAGATGTGCACCGTCGTACCCATCCGGGGCTGTGACTCCAGCTCGATGTGGCCGCCCAGGTTCTGCACGATCCCGGCCGTCGTGGCCAGGCCCAGGCCGGACGCGGTCGGGCGGGTGGTGAAGAACGGCTCCAGCGCGCGCCGCCGGACCTCGTCCTCCATGCCCACGCCGGTGTCCGTGACGACCAGGTGCACCAGCTTGCCGGCCGGGGCGTTCTCGGCGGCCAGCTGACCGGGTTCGATCACCTCGTTGGTGGCCGCGACCCGGACCATGCCGCCGTGCAGCATCGCGTCCCGGGCGTTCGCGGCCAGGTTGACCAGCGCCTGCTCCAGCGGGCCCCGCTCGGCCTTCACCGGCCACACGTCCGGGCCGAACGCCAGGTCCAGGCCGATGTGCTCGCCCAGGGTCCGGCTGAACAGCGCCTGCACGTCGGTGAGCAGGTCCGGGATCGGGATCACCTCGGGCCGGTTGCCCTCGCTGCGGCCGAACGCCAGCAGCTGGTGGGTGAGCGTGCGCCCGGTGCCGACCGCGTCCAGGATGTCCTTGGCCAGCTGGTGGTGCGGCGAACTCTCGTCGGCCGTCGACAGGATCATGTCCGCTGAGCCGGCCACCACGGTCATCAGGTTGTTGAAGTCGTGCGACAGGCCGCCGATCAGCTGGCCCAGGCTGTCCAGCCGGCGCAGGTGGTCGAGCTGGCGCTTCAGGCCACGGGCGTCGATGTGATCGGTGGTGTCGGTGATCATGCAGAGGACGCCGATGAACTCGTGCGTCTCGTCCTGCACCGGCATCATGCTGATCCGCACGCTGCGCCGGGAACCGTCGGCCCGCATCAGCCGGGTCGCGCCGACCGTGGACCGCCCGGTCTTGCACTCGGCGATCCGCCGGTCCAGCTCCTTCTGGCCCACGTTGTCCAGGAAGCCGCGCAACGACACCCCGATCAGCTCGGCCCGCGGCATGCCGAGGACCACCCCGATCGGCTCGTTGGCGTACGTCGCCACCCCGTGCGGGTCGAGCTGCAGCACCCCTTCCGGGATCGTCTCCAGCACCCGGCGGTACCGCTCCTCGGCCACCCGCAGCCGCTCCTGGGCGCGGGCACTGCTCACCGCCAGCGACAACTCGCCGGCGATGTCCCGGGCCAGCTCCACCTCCGGCGTCGAGTAGAAGGCGTCCTCGGTGTGCCGGGTCAGGATCAGATAGCCGATGTACGTGTTGTCCACGATCACCGGGCACAGCACCGCGGCGGTGATCTTCGCCTCCGGCGCCGCCAGCTCGGCCGCCGTCTCACCGGCCAGCACGATCGGGCGGCGGCTCGCGGCGAGAGTGGTCGAGTACTCGTTGTCCGGAGCCTGGCCGGCCCGGGACAGGGCCCGGGCCAGCGGTTCGGAACGTTCGTCGTCGAGATGGTGGTACGAGATCTCCTCGTACCGGCCGTCGTCGCGGAGCAGTTGGACACCCGCGCCGTCACCGATCATGTCGGCGGCGGCGCGAGCAGCCGTGGAGCGTACCTCGGCCGGATCCGCCGCAGCGCGGCTGAGCGCGAGGGCTAGGTCGGCGAGCGCGTACCGGAGGGGGTAAGCCATGACACCCATGAGCAACATGATTCGGGTTTGGCGCGGCCCGCGCGGCCGATTTGCCGGAATTGGTCAGGCGAACAGGGCGCTCACCGACTCGCCGTTGTGGATCCGGCGGATCGCCTCGGCCAGCGCCGGGCCCACCGAGATCACCGTCAGCTTGTCGGTCGCCTTCTCCGCCGGGATCGGCACCGTGTTCGTGCAGACGATCTCCTCGATCTCCTTCTCCGCGGACAGCCGCTTGATCGCGTCGTCGGTGAACAGGCCGTGGGTACACGCCACCCGGACACTGCGCACGTTTCGCTCCCGCAGCCGGGCCAGCAGCTCGAACACCGTGCTGCCCTTGGCGATCTCGTCGTCCAGCACGATCACGTCCCGGTCGGCGACCTCACCGATCACCGAGCTGATCACCACCTTGTCGTCGGCGTACCGCTGCTTCGCACCGGCCGCCACCTCGACACCGAGCATCCGGGCGAACGCCGCCGCCTCCTTGGCGTTACCCAGGTCCGGGGAGACCACGACGGTGTTGCTCAGGTCGTACCCGCGGAAATGGTTGGCCAGCTCCCGCAGCGCGTGCAGGTGATCGACCGGGATGTTGAAGAAGCCGTGCACCTGCGGCGAGTGCAGCGTCATCGCCAGCACCCGGTCCGCGCCGGCGGTGGTCAGCAGGTCGGCGACCAGACGGCCACCTATCGAGATGCGCGGGGCGTCCTTCTTGTCGCTGCGGGCGTAGGCGTAGTGCGGCAGCACCACGGTGATCCGGCCCGCCGACGCACCCCGCGCCGCGTTGAGCATGAACAACAGCTCGGCCAGATGCTCCTGGGTCGGAGGAACCATCGGCTGGATCAGGAAGACGTCACGTTCCCGGCAGTTCCCCTGCAACTGCACCTCGATGCAGTCGTTGGCGAACCTGTCGATCCGGGTCGGCATCAGCGGTACACCGAGGTGCTCGCAGATCTCCTTGGCGAGTTCAGGATGGGCAGATCCGGTGAAAACGGCGATGTCACGCACGCCCACACGATAAGTGGCGCCCCGCGGGGTCGCGACGCCGGTCCCGCTGCCGTTAACGTGGCCACATGAACGGACTCGCCGTCGCCTGTCGCCGAGTGGTCCACATCTACCGCGCCGAGGCCGGTGACGTCGTCGCCCTCGCCGGCGTCGACCTGTCCATCGCGCCCGGCGAGACCATCGCCCTGGTCGGCCCGTCCGGCTCCGGCAAGTCCACGCTGATCGCCCTGCTCGCCGGTCTGATGCGCCCGTCCGCCGGCCGCATCAACATCGGCACCTACGACATGGGCAAACTCTCCGACGGCGAGATCTCCCGGCTGCGCGGCACCGAGGTCGGCGTGGTCCTGCAAGGGGCGGCCCGCAACCTTCTGCCGTACGCCAGCCTGCACCGCAACATCTGGCTCGCCCAGCGCCGGGCCGCACACACCCGCGGCATCCAGCTCGACGACCCGGACCGCATCCTCGACCTGGTCGGCCTCCCCGGCCAGGGCCGCCGCAAACTCGCCGACCTCACCCCCGGTGGCCGCCAGCGCGCCGCCGTGGCCGTCGGGATAGCCACCGGCCCCGGCCTGCTCCTGGTCGACGAGCCCACCAGCCGCCTGGACACCGCCGGCCGCGACGAGGTGCTGGACGCCCTGGAGACGGTCAACACCGAACGCCAGACCACGATCGTGGTGGTCACCCACGACAACGAGGTGGGCGCCCGCCTGGGCCGGGCGGTGACGATCCGCGACGGCCGGGTCGGAGCCGAGGGCCGCGACGGCCAGGACTTCGCAGTGGTGGCCGGCGACGGCACGGTCCAGTTGCCCCCCGAGGTCCTGGGCAACTACCCACCGGGCACGCTGTTCACCGTCCAGCACATCGACGGCGAGGTGACCCTGCTCCCGTCCAGCCACGACACTCCGGTCTGAGATTCCCCCACCAGGACCACCCCTTTTCTTCCGGTACGCCCACCCTCCGCACCTGACGCCGCCCGGCATCCACCCAGCACCGCTTCCGGATTCCCCACCACCGTCAGCGCCACCAGGGGTCACGAGCCCTCGCCCGGCCTGTGTTCCCGCACCACCACCCGCCACGCCACCCCACATCCACGCCGAAGTCCTCGGGCCCGGTGACCGCGAGCCGACGCGACGCGGGGCGGTGGGTCAGGGGGTGGGGGCTTCGGTCTCGTCAGGTCATGGGCGGGGCCAGGTGGCGACTCCGTCGGCCAGGTGTAGTTCGCGGTCGCAGGCTGCGGCTGCTTCTGGGTCGTGGGTGGCGAAGACCACGGCTGCGCCTCGGGTCGCCTCGGCTCTCAGCAGGTCGAGGACTCGCTGGCGGTTGGCGGCGTCGAGTTCGCTGGTCACCTCGTCGGCCAGGACCACGTCGCCGTGCAGTGCCAAGCCCCGGGCCAGGGCGGTGCGCTGCTGCTGGCCGCCGGAGAGTTCGTCGATCAGCTGGTTGGCCTGGCCGGAGAGTCCGAGCGCCTCCAGGGTCTCGGCGGTCCGGCGGCGGGCGTCGGCCGGGGTACCTCCGGTGGCGATCACCGCCACCGACACGTTCTCCGCCGCGGTCAGGATCGCCGCGAGGCCGTTGTCCTGCGGAATCAGCACCACCCCGAGGGAGACCGCCTGATCCCGCCCGGTCAGCGGCACCCCGTCCACCGCGATCGTCCCGGCGCGGGCCGGAAGGATTCCCGCCATGGCGTTGAGCAGGGTGGTCTTGCCGGCCCCGGAGGTCCCGGTGACGGCCAGTACCTCCCCGGCCCGCGCCGTGACCGTGACATCGCTGAGCACGGCGTCCCCGTCGCCGTAGCCGAAGGCCGCACCTTCAACGCTCAAAGTCCGCACGACTCCCCCTCCTCATCGTTTCCACCCGGCGCAACCGCCCGAAAATTGTGGCAACCCCGCAGGCGCCCTCTCCACCAACGACCACAATCCGGACACGGCAAGCCAAAGGCCGAAAGCCAGCCGGCGCCCGGCGCCCGGTGCCCGGTGCCCGGCGGCCGGCGGCCGGCGGCCGGTGCCCGGCGGCCGGTGCCCGGCGGCCGGCGGCCGGTGGCCGGTGCCCGGCGGCCGGTGGCCGGTGCCCGGCGGCCGGTGGCCGGTGCCCGGCGGCCGGTGCCCGGCGGCCGGAAAGCCAACCGCCAGAAGGACAGGCGCCAGAGGGTGGGATCGGCCGGTGACCGTGGCAGGCCGGACCGAAGAAGGGCACCAGCCGGTGGGCGCGGAAGACCGGGCCGAAAAGCGAAACCAGCCGGTGGGCCGGGCCGAGGGGCGGGATCCGCCGGTGGGCGACACCGGAGGGGGGCCGGCGGGCGGGAATCGGTCATCGGCGTTCGATTCGGCGGCGTAGGTCTCGGCCTCCCAGGAACGCGACCAGCAACTCGACGGCCAGGACCGCGCCGGTTGCGGCCAGGAGGGCGAGCAGGCCGGGGCGGGACGGCAGCGGCACGTCGGGTGGGGTGAGGCCGGCCAGCGGCAGGGCCCAACCGGTCAGCCGCCAGGTCGCGGCGGCCACCAGGACTCCGACGGCGGTGGCGATGACCACCAGCACCGGGTACGTCCACAGGGTGGCCTGGCCGGCCGGGCCGGATCGCAACCCCTGGGTGCGCAGTGCCGTCAGGTCCTCGGTGCGGCGGATCCGGTCGACGGCCACGGTCAGGGCCAGCGCGCCGGCCCCCAGCAGCGCTGCCAGGACCGCGGCCAGCAGGTGGAACCAGAGGGCGATCGCCGGGCCCTGCTGGTCCAGGCCGGCGCGGACGTCCGCGGCCGTGGTGTCGGAGACGATCACCAGGCCGTGGGTGGCCATCCGGTCGGCGACGTCGGCGGGGGCGGCGGGCCCCAGCCACACCTGCGGGTCGATCACCGGTTTCGGGTCGACGGCGAGGCGGTCGAGGTACTCCAGGTCGACCAGGGCCGACTCCCGCCCGGCGGCGGGCACCGCGGGCAGGTCGGCGGCGTCGTCGAGCAGGACGCCGACCGGTGCCACGCCGGTGATCGACGGGTCGGCGGGGCGGGTGCCGGCGAACGCCATCGGCAGCGGGTACGGCGTGACCACCGGCTGGATCCAGACGACCTCGGCGACACTCGCGGTGACCTGGACGTCGGCGCGCAGCCCGTCGGGGGCGGCGGAGAGACGGCCCAGCCCGGCGGTACGCCAGCCGGCGGCGTCGGTAAGCGTCACCGGAACCGTCGTATTCAGCTGGTGGAAGGTCACCTGCCCGGTGATGGTGGAGCCGCCGCCCGCGCCGGAGAGCCGGATGCCGTTGATCCGGCAGCCGTCCCGGCAGACCTCGGTGCGCTGGTAGTAGCTGTGCCTGCCGTTCTTGAGGAAGCCCATCTCGACGAGGGCGTCGCCGTGCCCGGCCAGGGACGACACCGAGACGACCATCCGCATCTCCCCCGGGGTGGAGACGGTCGCGTCGATCAGGATGTCCCGGGATGCGAGCGCCGGTGGATCGGCGGCGGCCGGGTGCAGGATCCGGTGCACGTCGCGCGGGTCGCGGGCTCCGGCGGGCCAGGCGGCGACGGCGGCGAGCCGTTCGGTGTCGACGGCGAGACCGGGCACGGACACGCTGCCGCCCGGTAGGCGTACCGCGGCCATCGCCCAGGCGCCGTCGGGGTCGAGGGCCCGGACGGCGGTGAGCAGCTGGCGGCGGGTGAGCGGCTGGACGGTGACGACCCGGTCGGCGCCGAGGCCGACGTCCGCCGCGACGGCCCGGCCACGGTCGGCGGTGTCGACCGCCCCGACCGCGTAGGCGGCGACCGCCGCGGTGGCGACGAGCAGCGCGAACAGGCGGCCGGCGCCGGGCCGGCGGGACAGTTGCAGCCCGGCCAGGGCCAGACCGAGGCGGCCCCGGTTCAGCGCCCGGACGGCCAGCAGGTTCACCACCGGGAGCAGCAGCCGGGCGGCCACCAGGGCGAGCGCCAGCACGATGAAGGCGGGCGCGAACATGCCGACGCCGGTGAGGGGTTCGCCGGAGAGCGCGAACTGGACGCCGGTGGCCACGGCGAGCGCCGCCACCACGGCTTCGGCGGCGGCGATGCGCCGGTGGTCGCGGGCCGGGGCGCGGCGGAGCAGCCGGGTGACCGGGCTGACGAGTTGCCGGCGCTGGGCGACGACCGCGGCGATCAGTGCCGCCACGGCGGCGAGTGGCGCGTACCGCAGGGAGGTGATCGCCGGGTCGGCGCCGACTCCCGGGAACAGCGCCGCCGACACCGCGTTGACCAGCAGTTGCCCGGCGAGGCAGCCGGCCACCGCGCCGGCCAGGACCGCGGTCAGGCTCTCCCCGGTCGCCAGCCACCAGCGGGTCCACCAGCGGGCGCCGCGCAACGCGACCACGGCCAGTTCGCTCTGCCGGCCCTCGGCGCCGTAACCGACGGTGAGGTAGATGGTGAAGCAGGCGAGCAGCACCAGGGGCACCGCGATGACCGGCACGAGCAGCCGGGCCGCCGCCCGGCCCTGGTCGATCCGGTCGAGCAGCCGCGGGATCCCGCTGTCGAACTGGATCCGGTCGAGTTCCAGCGCGGTCGCTTCCAGCCGGGCCACGTCGGCCCGCAGGTCGTCGAGCCGGTCGATGTCGACGGTGCCGGGCCGGGCGAGGCCGTCGATGGTCAGCAGGGTGGTGGTGCGTTCCATCGTGTCGAGGGTGACGGCGTTGGTGAACGCGGGCTCGCCGGAGCTGACGCCGGTGCCGCTGACGAAGTAGCCGTGCAGCCCCCAGTAGCCGTCGGCGGGGTCGATCGCCCGGTAGGTGCCGGCCACGGTCATCGGTTTCGGCGCGGCCGCGGCCATCCAGGTGGGTGGGCGGGACTGGTCGTCCTGGCGGGCGGCGGTGAGCTCGACGGAGTCGCCGGGGGTCAGCCCTCGGCGCTGTGCGGTGCGCTCGCCGATGAGCACCTCGCCCTCGCCGGCCAGGCAGCGCCCGCTGACGATCCGGACGTGGGCGCAGATCTCCTGACGGAAGACGACCCGGGTGGCGAAGTCGGTGGTCTCCTCCAGGCCGACGGCGGGCACCTCAGCGGCGTGGTGGTAGGTGAACCCGGGCAGGGTGAGCAGCACGGTGCCGACGTCGGGGAAGGCGATGCCGGCCGAGCTGGTGGTCTCGTCCAACGTGTCGGTGGTCCGGCGTAGGACCAGGCTGAGTTCGTTGTCGGGGGCGGTGGCGATCTGCCCGGCGGCGATGGCCCGCTCGGCGGCGACCAGGTAGGCCGGGGCGGCGACCGCGGAGGCGACCGCCAGCAGAGCAAGCAGGGCGAGGGTGACCGCCTGCCCCCGGCGGGTCCAGACCATGGCGAGGACCAGCGAGATCATCGGTCGGCCCCCTCGCGCGAGCGGAGGATCCGGAGCAGCGGCGACAGGGTGGCCCAGGAGGCCGACCCGAGCACCGCGAGCGCGACGGCGAACGCGGCCCCGGTGGTCAGCGGGTCGAGCGGATCGGGTGGGGTGATCACCGCCCAGCCGTCGGCGAATCCCGGGACGGTGCGCCCGATGACGGCGACCGCGAGCGAGGTGGCGAGGAGCCCGCCGAACAGCCCGGTCAGCACCAGGACGGCGGCACCGGCCCATCCGGTGGTGGTGGCCGCCCAGTGGGACAGCCCCTGGTCGCGCAGGGCGGTGAACTGTTCGGTGAGGGACCGGCGGTCCACCGTGGCGGCGACCGCGACGGTGGCGGCGGCGAGGAGCAGGGCGGCGATCCCGGCGATCAGCCCGAACCGGACGACGACGGCCGGGGCCTGGGCGCCGAGCCGGGCGGCGTGGGCGGTGACGGTGTCGTCGGCGGTCACGGTGAGCCCGCCCGCGGTGAGGGCGGCGACGAGGCCGGACGGCGTGCCGGGCGCCAGCCACACCTGGTACTCCCCGCCGGGATCGGTCTCGGCGGCGAGACGGCGAACGGCGTCCAGGTCGACGACCAGGCCGTCCCGGCCGACCAGCGGCAGCGCCGGGACCGTCGCGGTGACCTGCACCGGAGCGGGATCACCGTACGCCGTCAGGGCCGCCTCGGCGCCCCGCCAGTCGTCCGGCGGCGGCCCGGCCATCAGGGCGGGCAGCGGCAGGAGGCTGTCGGAGGCCCACGCCGCGGTGCCCAGCGGCCGGCCCGCACCGCCCAGGTCGGCGTCGCCGGCCAGTCGCAGCACGCCGTCGCTCGCGGTGACCTCCAGGGCCACCTCGGTGGTCCCGGCCCGCCAGCGGGTGATGTCGCCGAGCACCGCCGCGTCCAGCACCGGGGCGCCGGAGTCACCGAGCCGGAGCCCGAGCACCCCGACCGTGGTCCCGGCCGGTGGCGGCTGGATCCGGCCACCCTTGCCGGGTGGCGTGGTCAGTTCCCATCGCACGATCCGGCAGCCGGGTGCGACCGAGCAGCCGGTCACCTCGGCGGTCGTGGTCTGCTCGCCGGGGCGCAGGGTGCCGAACCGGACGGTGACCGGCAGCCCGGTGGCCTCGTGCTGCAGGCGCAGTCGCAGGGCGAGGGCGGCCGGGCCGTCGCGCCGGGCGGTCAGGGTGAGCCGGTCGCCGGTGACCAGGGGCAACGGGGTGAGCCCGGCGGCGGCGACCGCGGCCGGGAGGGTGCCGGCCGGCCCGTACTCCGGGCGCCAGCCGGTGACCGCGGTGAGCCGTGCGGTGTCCACCTCGAGGATCTCGATGTCGTCGTTGCGGTTGCGGACGGCGGCCATCGCCTGCCGGCCGCCCGGATCGGCGGCGCGGACGGCGTGCAGCAGCACGGTCCGGTTGTCCGCCTCGACGGTCAGCACCCGGACCGCGCCCAGCTCGGTCTCGCTGCGGGCCAGACGGGCCGCGCCCTCGGCGCCCCACCCGCCGGCGGCGGTCAGGAACATCGCGACCGCGACCACCACCAGCGCCAGGACCCGGTCGGTGCCGGGTGACCGGGAGAACCGGAGGGCGACCAGGCCGGTCCGCAGCCGGCCGGCCCGCAGCGCGGCGGCGCCGCCCCGGTCGGCGGCCCGGCTCAGCAGGCGGGCGACGAGCAGGCCGACCGCCAGGGCGACCAGGGCGGGCGCCGCCGGGCCGAGGCCGTCGTCGGGGCCGTCGGAGCGGGCCTGGTAGATCGCGGCGGCGGCGACCACCAGCAGGAGCAGGTCGACGAGGGCCGGCCGCCAGGCGCCGCGCTCGGAGCCGGCCGGCCGCAGCAGCGCCGCCACCGGCCGCCCGAGAACCGCCGCTTCCACGGCGGCCAGCACGGCCAGGCCGCCGAGCAGCACCGCGGCCACCGCCGCCGCGCTGTAGAGCAGGGCGGACGTCTGGTCGGCGGCGACCGGCACCGGCCCGGCCAGCAGCCGGGCCAGCAGGAAACCGGCCGGTGCGCCGAGCAGCACACCGGCGATCAGCGGCACCAGGTGCTGGCCCCAGGCCAGGCGCAGCCGCCCGAACCGGCCGATCCCGCGCAGTTTGAGCAGGGCGGCGTCGGCACGGCGGTCGCGCAACGTGTACCACCCGGCGAGGCCGACGGCGAACCACGTGACGATCAGCAGCTGGGCGCCGGCGGTGAGGACGCCGTTGAGGATGACGTGCCGATCCCAGGCGATGGACTCGGCCAGCGGGACGGACCGGCTGGTGAGCCGCATCTGGGAGCCACCGAGCCGCCGGTCGGCCGTGGTGATCTCGGAGCGCAGGTCACGGCCGCCGTCACCGCGCAGGAGGGAGTCGGCGATGGTCACGTCGTACGCCATGTTGGGGGTGTGCAGCTCCTGGCGGGTGAACGTGCCGGGCGTGGTGAACGCCGGGTCGAGGATGCCGCCGGTGCGGAACATGGCGTTGTTCCAGTACGGCCCGGCCGGGTCGGTGCGGGCGTAGAGCCCGGTCACCCGCAGCTCGAGCGGCCCGTCGGCGGTGGTGCTGAGGACGCCGATGGCACCGCCGACACCGACGGCCAGGCGCTGGGCGGTCTCGTGGGTGATCGCGACGTCGCGGTCGGCGGCCGGGCAGGCGCCCTCGATGCGCACGTGGGCGCAGAAGTCGTCCCGGTAGGCCACCGGCATGCTGGCCGCGCTCGTCCCGTCGCGCACGTTGAGCGGCCACACCATGCCGCCGACACCGTCGCCGAGACCGGCCGGCAGGGCGGCCCGCGCGTCGGCGGTGAACCGGTCCAGCCGGGCCTGCGGGCCGGTGCGGGCGTCCACCCGGGTGACCACCGAGAGGGTCCGCTGGCTCGCCGGGGCGCTGCCGAGGTAGGCGTCGGCGGAGGCGCTGACGGCCGCGAACCCATACCACGGGCCGGCCGCGGCGACGGCTGCGGCGAGCATGGTCAGAACGAGAATCGTCAGCACCTGCGCGGCACGGGTGCGCACCGCGCCGAAGACGAGTGCGAGCATTCACCCTCCCCCGGTCCAGGGCGACGTTACGCGATCACCGGGTCACGCGGGGGCCCCTGTGGACAGAGGTTTCACAGCCAGCCGCGGCGCTTCAGGAAGGTGTACAAACCGCTGGCCGCGGCCAGCATCAGAGCGCAGCTGAGCAGGAATCCCCACCACTTCCCGAAGCCGGGATAGGGCACGTTCTGTCCGAAGTAGCCGGTCAGGGCGGTGGGTACGGCGATGATCGCGGCCCAGGCCGCCAGTTTGCGGGTGACCACGTTGAGTTCGTTGCTCTGTTCGGCCAGGTCGTCGTCGAGCAGCTCGGTGATCCGGCCGCGGGAGTGCTCGATCAGGTCGACGGCGTGCCGGGCGTGGTCCTCGACGTCGCGGTAGTACGGCCGCAGATGGTCGTCCCCGGCCAGCTCCTTAGCAACGTCGCGGACCACGTCGGGCATCGGCGCCACCGCCCGGCGCAGCGTGGCCAGGGCCCGGCGCAGGACGAATCCGCGCCGCCGGACGTCGCGGGGCGCCGGGCCGTCACCGAGCATCCGGTCCTCGACGGTGTCCATCGCCTCGTCGATCCGCTGGGCGGTGCGGTACTGCCCGTCGACGACGAGGTCGAGCAACCCGTACACCAGGAAATCGACGCCGGCCCCGGCCGGCCGCCCCTCCTCGTCCCACCGCTGGGTGAGGGTCTTCAGGTCGAAGGGTGTCTTGCGGACCGTGATCAGCGCCCGCGGGGTGATGAACGCACTGATCTCGGTCTTGCGTGGCGTGCCGTCGGCGTCGTCGAAGGTGACGGCGTAGACGTTGAGGAACAGGTGGTTGCGGTAGTGGTCGAGTTTGGGCCGCTCGTGTTCCTGGACGGCGTCCTCGACGGCGAGCGGGTGCAGGCCGAACTCGTCGGCGAGGGTGGCCAGGTCGGCGGCGCCGGGTGCGTCGAGATCGACCCAGACGACGGCGTCCGGGGCGGTGCGCAGCCGTTCGCCGGCCTCGTCGATGCCGAATCCCTCGGCCGTCAGCCGACCGTTGACGTAGAGGCGGGAGGTCACGGCCTACGATAAGCCGTGACCTGGATAGATCAACTGCTGACCGCCTTCTACGAGGCCCGGTGGCAGGTGACCGACACTCAGTCGATCTATTGGCGGGAGATCGTCGGCAACGTGTTCGGGCTGGGTTCGGCGCTGCTGGGGCTGCGCCGCAACTACTGGGCCTGGCCGGTCGGGATCGTCGGCAACGTGCTGCTGTTCACCGTCTTCCTCGGTCAGGCGGTCGGCAACGATCAGGGCACCCCGCTCTACGGCCAGGCCGCCCGGCAGGTGTTCTTCCTGGTCACCAGCGTCTATGGCTGGTGGGCGTGGCGGCGCAACAGGCGGCGGGACCACGGCACCGCGGTGATCCCGCGCTGGGCCACCCCGCGCCAGCGGATGATCTTCATTCCGCTGGCGCTGGTCGCGGTGGCCGTCTGCTTCGTGGTGTTCCGGGAGATCGGCGCGGGGTTCCCGGTGCCGTGGTGGTACTACCTGGCCGACTCGTGGATCTTCGTCGGGTCGATGCTGGCGACCTACGCGATGGCCCGTGGCTGGGTCGAGTTCTGGCTCTGCTGGATCGCCGTGGACCTGGTCGGAGTGCCCGAGCTGCTGCACTTCGGCTACTACCCGTCGGCGATCCTCTACGCCGTCTACCTGCTCTTCGTCATCTGGGGGTTCGTGGTCTGGACCCGGATCTCCCGGTCGGACTCGCTGGTGACCGCCTCGTCACCCTGAGGGCGTCGCAGCATCCACAGGCTGACCGGGACTCCGGCCGCGACCAGGACCGCCGCGACCACCAGCGAGTCCTGGTACCCGCTGAGGAATCCGGCCGTCTCGGCGCGGTCGGTCAGGATGGCGCCGAGCACCGTCACGCCGAGCAGCCCGAACACCTCACGGGACACGTTGAGCATGCCGGAGGCGATACCGGCCCGCTGGGGCGGCAGCGCGTCGACGACCACGGTGTTCAGCGGGATCAGCAGGCCACCGCCGACGCCGTAGAGCAGGAACCAGGGCAGCAGGTCGAGATAGGTGGTGCCGGCGCCGTACTGGGCGATGCCACCGATCGCCGCGGCCATCACCGCGAGACCGAAAGCGGTCACCCGGGCGACGCCGAACCGGATCTCGAGACGGGGCGCCAGGACGGCGCCGACCGCGGTGATGATCGCCATCGGGATGAACGCGGCACCGGCCGAGGTGGGCGAGAAGCCGAGCACGTCCTGTAGGTAGATGGCCATGTAGAAGTAGATGCCGAAGACGCCGAAAGCCCACAGGCCCATCGCGAGCAGGCCGCCGGTGAACATCCGGGACCGGAAGAAGCGCAGGTCGACCATGGCGTCGGAGTTGCGGTTCTGGAGGATCACGAAGGCCAGGGCCGCTGCCGCGGCGAGACCGAAGAGGCCCAGGATGAGCGGCGAGGTCCAGCCTTCCGCGTTTCCTTCGATCAGCGCGTACGTCAGCGCGAACAGCGCCAGTGACGAGGTGGCGAGTCCGGCCGGGTCGAGCCGGCGGAGCACTCCGGCGCGGTCGGCCGCCGGGTCGCCGGGCACGCTGACCAGGGTCAGCGCCAGGGTCGCCAGGCCGATCGGCAGGTTGATCAGGAAGATCCAGCCCCACGAGACGTGTTCGCTGAGCACCCCGCCGGTGAACGGGCCGACGGCGAGGGCGAGCGCGCCGACCCCGCCCCAGATCCCGATCGCGGCGCCGCGTTCCTTCGGGTCCGGGAACAGCCGCTGGATCAGGGCGAGTGACGCCGGGGCGAGCAGCGCCGCGCCGACACCCTGGAGCGCGCGGGCCCCGATCAGCGTCGCCTGACCGCCGGCGAGACCGGCGACGACCGAGGCGGCGGTGAAGACGGCCAGCCCGGACACGAACGCCAGGCGGGTGCCGAGCACGTCGGCGATCCGGCCGCCGGCGAGCAGCAGACCGGCGAAGACCAGGATGTACGCGCTGGTGATCCATTCCAGCCCGGCGATGCTCAGACCCAGGTCCCGTTGAATGCTCGGCAGCGCGACGTTCACGACGTTGTTGTCGAGATAGGTCATGAAGGTGCCGAGCGCCACCGCGACCAGCGCCCACCACCGTCGGTTCTTCTCCATCGAATCTCCCCCTGTACGCCGTACATGTACTCCGTACATGAGACCTGTACGTTGTATGGTTGTCAAGTGACAGCCGATCGACTCACCCGGACCGCCGTGGCCGGCCGCGCCGTGCGCCTCGCCGACGAGGAGGGCCTGGAAGCGGTCACGATCCGTCGCCTCGCCAAGGAGCTGGGCGTCACTCCGATGGCGCTCTACTGGCACTTCAAGAACAAGGACGAGCTGCTGATCGGCCTGGTCGACCAGGCCCTGGCCGACGTGCGCACCGATCCGGCGGCCACCGACCCCTGGCCGAAACGGCTACGCGCCGTGATCGAGATCGTGATGGACGTGCTCCGCGCGCACCCGTGGCTGCCGACTCTGCTGTTCTCGGTGGACAAGTTCCGGGTGGAGAGCTTCACCCGCGCGACGAACGACACCCTCGCCCTGCTCGCCGACGCCGGGTTCACCGTCGAGGAGTCGTACTGGGTGGCGACCCACCTGCTGAACGGGTGCATCGGCGCGGTCAACGGCCAGCCGGACTGCCCGCCGAACCTGCCGGCCGGCCAGGAGGCGGAGTGGCGGCGGCAGAAACGGCTGCACCTGGAGAGCATGCCGCTGGACCGCTTCCCGATGCTGATCGAACTGGCGGCGTCCTATCGCGGCGAACCCGACATGGACCGCTACTACGCGTTCTGCGCCGACCTGCTGGTCTCCGGCGTGGAGGCGACGGCCGCGGCCCGCTGATCGCTCCGGCCCGGTGCGGCCGGCGACCAGTGCCACCCCTACGACGCGGACACGGCGGTCTCCTGCGAGCACTGATGCCGTACCGGCGCCTTGCTGTTTCTTGCAAGAAGAAGTCATCCTCTTCCAAGCTCTGCAAGAACTTGCTAGCTTCCACGGCATGTGAACGCGGGATCACACTCGCGTTTCTCCCCCATGTCATCGGAGGCCCCGTGTCCCGAATGCTCCGCAGAGTGCTGGCCGCGCTCTGCGCCGTCCCCCTGCTGCTCCTGTCCGACCTACCCGCCGCCCACGCGGCGACCACCGTCACCGTCTACTACCAGGCCCCCACCTCCTGGTCCGCGGCGAACCTCCACTACGCCCCGACCGGCGGCGCCTGGACGACAGCGCCCGGCGTCGCCATGAGCCCCTACTCCGCGTGTGCCGGCTGGTTCGTCAAGCAGGTCGACCTCGGCACCGCGACCGGCCTGCAACTCGTCTTCAACAACGGTTCGGGCACCTGGGACAACAACTCCGGAAACAACTACAGCGCCGGTACGGGCACCATCACCGTCTCCGCCGGCGCCGTGAGCTCGGCGGTCCCCTGTGGAAGCAACGGCGCCAACACCGCGACCGTGTACTACCGCACCACCTGGACCACGGCGTACCTGCACTTCGCACCGTCCGGCGGTTCGTGGACCCCGGTCCCCGGTGTGGTCATGAACGAACCGGCGTGCGCCGGATGGGTGCGCCGGACCGTCAGCCTCGGCACCGCCACCACCTGGGCCGCCACCTTCAACGACGGCGCCGGGACCTGGGACAGCAACGGCGGCCGGAATTACCCGCTGGGCACCGGCACGAGCACCGTCAGCGGCGGTGTGGTCACCGCGAACGCCGCGGATCCGTGTGCCGCCGCGCCGCCGGACACCACCGCGCCGTCCACGCCGGGCGGACTGACCGCGACCGCGGCGAACACCACCGTGACGCTCGGGTGGGACGCCTCGACCGACGACGTGGGCGTGGCCGGATACCGGATCACCCGCGGGAGCACGGTGCTGAGCAGCTCGACCACGGCGTACACCGATCGCGGGCTGGCGGCGAACACCTCGTACACGTACCGGGTCCAGGCTCTCGACGCGGCCGGAAACCTCTCCGCGGCCGCCTCGGCGACCGTGACCACCGGATCCGCCGCGCCCGCCCCCGCCGGAGGCGAGATGCTCGGTGGCGACCCGCGCAAGGACAGCATCTACTTCATCCTCACCGCCCGTTTCAACGACGGTGACAGCACCAACAACCGGGGCGGCAGTCAGCACGTCAAATCCGGGAACGCCGCCAACGACGACCCGATGTTCCGGGGCGATTTCAAGGGCCTGGTCGACAAGCTCGACTACATCAAAGGGCTCGGATTCTCCGCCGTCTGGATCACGCCGGTCGTGCTGAACCGCTCCGACTACGACTTCCACGGCTACCACGGATACGACTTCTACGAGGTCGATCCGCGGCTGGAGTCGGACGGCGCGTCCTATCAGGAACTCATCGACTCGGCCCACGCCAAGGGCCTGAAGATCTACCAGGACGTGGTCTTCAACCACACCTCCCGATGGGGCGCGAACGGTCTTTTCACCCCGACCGTCTACGGTGTCCGGGACAATCAGTGGAGCTGGTACTACAGCGAGAAGGCCGCCGGGAAGAAATACGACCCGCTGGCCGAGGACGCCAACGGGCGCACCTACAACGGCGATCTGTGGAGCAGCACCGCACCGGCCGGGAACACCTGCCCGAACTACGGCACACCGACCGGCGGGAAGAGTCCCGAGGGATACACGCTCTACCACTGCCAATGGCCGTCGCCGACCGCGAAGATGTTCCCGTCGAACCTCTTCCACCAGTGCTGGATCGGCAACTGGGAGGGTGAGGACGCCCGGTCCTGCTGGCTGCACGAGGACCTGGCCGACCTGAACACCGAGAACGCCGCGGTGCAGGACTACCTGATCGGGGCGTACCAGAAGTACATCGACATGGGCGTCGACGGATTCCGGATCGACACCGCCGTACACATTCCGCGGGTCACCTGGAACCGCCGGTTCCTCCCCGCCCTGCAGAACCACCTGACCGCGAAATACGGCGCCACCAAGGCCAAGGACTTCTACATCTTCGGTGAGGTCGCCGCGTTCGTGAACGACAAGTGGAACCGGGGCTCGGTCAACCACTCCGCCCAGTTCTTCACCTGGAAGGAGCGGGCCACCTATTCCAGCGACGACGTGACGGCCGCGATCGAGCAGTTCGACTACGAGAACAACATGGGTACGGGTAATCAGCCGACCAGCACCAACGCATTCCTGAACGGCAACACCTATCACGCCCCGGACCACTCGAAGTTCTCCGGCATGAACATCATCGACATGCGGATGCACATGAACTTCGGGGACGCGTCGAACGCGTATCACAACGGCAAGGACTCGGACGACTCGGTCAACGACGCCACCTACAACGTGGTCTATGTGGATTCGCACGACTACGGGCCCAACAAATCGTCGGTACGGTACGCCGAGGGCACCGACGCGTGGGCCGAGAACATGGCGCTGATGTGGACGTTCCGCGGCATCCCGACGCTCTACTACGGCTCGGAGATCGAGTTCAAGGCCGGGCAGCGGATCGACTGCGGGCCGACCTGCCCGCTGGAGACCACCGGCCGCGCCTACTACGGCGGCCAGATCGCCGGGAACGTCACCGCCAGTGATTACGGCGTCGTCTCGTCGGCCACCGGCCAGGTCGCCACCACCCTGTCGAAACCGCTGGTCAAGCACCTGCAGCGGCTCAATCAGATCCGCCGGGCGGTGCCCGCGCTGCAGATGGGCCAGTACTCGACCGAGGGTGTCAGCGGCAACATGGCCTACAAGCGCCGCTACACCGCGAACGGCGTCGACAGTTTCGCCCTGATCACCGTCTCGAACGGGGCGACCTTCAGCGGCATCCCGAACGGCACCTACGTCGACGCGGTCACCGGCGACACCCGGACCGTCACCGGCGGCTCCCTCACCGTCGACCTCAACGCCAAGGGCAACCTGCGCGTCTACGTCCTCTCGACGAGCGCCACCCCGGCCCCCGGCCGGATCGGCTCAGCCACCACCTATCTGAAGTGACACCCCGGCTCTGAGGTGACACCCCCGGCCCGGCGGCCCCCACACCGCCGGGCCGGGCGTCACTTCCGGCCGGTCAGGCGCCGACCAGGTCCGCGACCCCCTCCACCGCTTGCGGGTACGCCTGGAGCAGCCCCGCCACCACCCCCGCGTCCGCACCGGACGCGGGCGCGACCGGCGCCCACTCCCCCGGGCACCCGAGCAACTCGGCCACCGCATCCGCCGCCGCCGGATACCCCGCCAGCAGCACCGTCACCGCTCCGGCCGGGCCCACCGGCGCCGCGGCCGACGAGGCCGGGCGGGAGCGGGCCGGAGCGTTCCACGGTGCCGTCCACGAGTCCAGAGCCGCCAGGCTGCCCGGGAACGTGCGCCCCGCCTCCCGGGTCAGCACCGGCACCAGCTCCGCCGCCTGCGATTTCAGCGTGGTGATCAGATTCGGTAGCCAGGGCAGCAGCACCGGGTCGGGCAGCTGCGCGAACACCCGGGACAGCGTCTCCACCACGAACGGCGCCAGCCGCGGCACCGGTTCCAGGGCCTGCACGAACCCGCTCACGTACTGCGGGACCGACGGCACCACCAGCGGGTTGGCCAGCAGGTCACCGACCCTGGTCCGCAGCTCGGCCAGCGGGAGCGCGCCGAGCTGGTGCAGCGCCGCCCAGAGCAGGGCCACCTTGGCCGGGGCCTCCGGGTGCGACTGCCGGACCGCGATCTCCAGCTGGGTGCGGTCGCAACCCAGCGACAGGGCCAGACTCTCCATGCTGAACAGGAAGCCGAGCATCGCCCCGACCTGCCGGACCCCGGTCTCCTCCTCGACGAAGGCGGTGGGCAGCAGGGTGCAGTAGTGCGCGTACCCCTCGGTGACGAACCGCTCGCACCAGGCCGGCAGCACCGGGGTGGTGGCCCGGTAGTGCCCGAGCAGCCGCCGGATCCGCCGCAGCACGTCCGGCGCGTCGTCGACGGTGCGCTCGGCCGCCAGCAGCTCGATCGCCCGGGCGCCCAGCTCGGCGGTGAGCCGTGGGCTCTCCAGGAAGAGCAGCGAGTTCTCCACCGCCTTGAGCGCGGTGGCGGCGGTCGCCTTCGGATCCCAGGCGTCCCGGCGCAGCCGCTGCTCGAGGACCTGCTCGACGGTGACACCCTCGTAGCCCAGCTCGATGATGCTGCGCTGGTGCCGGCCGATGTCGAGGTCCCAGCTCTCCTGGATGTGCTTCTCGCCGAGCTTGCGGCTGCCCATGATCGGGCGGACCGCGTTGTCCGGCAGCAGGTAGCGCAGCATCCAGAGCAGCTGGGAGCAGGCGGCCAGCTCGGGCCGGGCGTTCAGGTCGAGCAGCGCGCGCTGGATGCTGCGCTGTTCGAGGTTGAGCCCGAGCGGTTCGAGCCGGTCGTGCACGTCCCGCGCCAGCGGCGGCAGCGCCTCGTAGCCGACCTGGCCGACCCGGTCGCCGCCGAGCAGGATCTCGCACAGCCGGCGCACGTCGCGGCGGCCGGGCACGGTGTCCTTCTCGATGCAGGTGACCGCGGCGTCCTGGAAGTCGTAGGGCGTCGGCCGGGCCCGGCCCCGCATGCCGGCCAGCAGGATCGACGTCTCGAAGACGGCGATCGCGTCGGCGGTGCTGGACAGGTAACCGTTACGGCGGGCGAGCCGGACGATGTCCACACACCAGCCGCGCAGTTCCTCCTCGTCCAGCCCGTCCAGCGCCGGCGGGCCGGCCAGATAGCCGGTCAGGTGGTCGGTGACCACCTCGCCGGTGACGACCGGGGCGGGCAGCGCCTTCTTCGACTTGCGGGCCGCGCCCTTCTGCCCGTCCAGCCGGAACGGGGTGAGCCGGGACCGGCCTAGCTGTTTCTGCCAGGTGCCGGCGGCGATCGACACCGAGCCGGGCGCCAGCCCGAACTGGGACTCGATCGCCGAGTGGCTGGACGGGATCAGCCCGTACAACCAGGTGGTGCCGGTCCGTGGGGTGATCACGAAGTCCGGGGTGCCGGGCGCGGAGCCGGCCTCGGGCACCCGGCTCGCGGCGTGGAAGGCGCCGCAGATGTAGAGGCAGTCGGCCGGGTCGGCGCCGGACGCGGCGAGGTGCTCGCGGATCCGGGTCCACATGTAGCGCTCGCGGTCCTCGTCACTGGCGAACCGCCGGGTGTCGTGCGGGGCCAGCCGCCGGAACAGGCTGCCGATCAGCACCATCACCTGCCGGTAGGTGTCGTGGTCGGCCCCGGCCAGCGGCTGCTCCACGTACTGGTCCCACCACTCCGACCAGTGCCGCACCCGGCCGTGGTGCAGCAGGTGCTCCTCCAGCTCGGCGAACCGTGGGCGCAGGTCGCCGATCTCCACCCCGACCGCGTCGCCGTGCAGGTCCTCCTCCGGCTCCGGGGTGTCGGCCGGCGACGCGACGTCGGGCTGCCACTGGAAGACGTGGTCGGTGGACCGGTCCACCAGGACCAGCTCGACGCCGGGAGTGTCCAGCGCGTACGAAATCGCCTGGTACTCCGCGGAGGCCTCGGTGATCGGCGCGATGACCGACAGCGGCGCCGACTCCTTGGGGAATCCGTCCAGCTCGGAGGCGAAGGCCTGCAGCGCCACCGGGAGCCGGCAGTTGCGCAGCTCGGTCAGCAGCGGCCGCATGTCCTCGCAGAGTTCCAGGTAGACGACCTTGGGCTGTTTCTCCCGCAGCCGCCGCAGCATGGCCAGGGCCGAGGCCGGCGAGTGGTGACAGACCGGGAAGATCTCCAGCGGCTCACGCAGGGCGTGGTCCACGTCGTCGACGATCCCGGCGAGGATCTCGGGCAGGGCCGCCGGGCCGTCCGCGAGAGCTTCCGCGGCGCCCAGCAACTGGTCCCGGAGCGGGTCGAAGGGACTGGTCACGACAGGGTCGCAATCGCCTGGCGGCCGCCCTCCAGGAAACCGGTCCACTCGCCGCTGTGCTCCTTGCTGCGCGGCTCGATCACGCCGTGCCAGTACTTGTTCAGAATCGCCAGGTCCTCCGGGCTGCGCCGGGCCAGCGAGCCGACCAGTGACGACGCCAGGGTCTGCGAGGTCAGGGTGGCGGCCCCGAAGAAGTTGCTGTGCAGGATCGCGTCCTCCAGCACACCGATCTGCTCGGCGGTGGAGAGCGCCGACTCCAGCCGCTCGTCGTCGCTGCCCGCCGAGGCGGACGCGGCCCGCAGGTCGGCGAAGCTCTGCAGCAGCACGTCGAGCAGGGTGGGCGGCACCTCCAGCTCGATGTTGTGCCGGCGCAGCAACTCCTCGGTGCGGAAGCGGACGATCTCCGCCTCGCTCTTCTTGTTGGTGACCACCGGGATGCGGACGAAGTTGAACCGCCGTTTCAGCGCCGAGGACAGGTCGTTGACACCCCGGTCCCGGCTGTTGGCGGTGGCGATGATGCTGAAGCCGGGCTTGGCGAAGACGATGTTGTCGTCGTCCAGCTCGGGGATCGACACGTACTTCTCGGAGAGGATCGAGATCAGCGCGTCCTGCACGTCGCTGGTGGAGCGGGTCAGCTCCTCGAACCGGCCGATCACCCCGTTCTCCATCGCGGTCATGATCGGCGAGGGGATCATCGAGGCCCGGGACTGGCCCTTGGCGATGACCATCGAGACGTTCCAGGAGTACTTGATGTGGTCCTCGGTGGTGCCGGCGGTGCCCTGCACCACCAGCGTCGAGTTACGGCTGATCGCGGCGGAGAGCAGCTCGGCCAGCCAGCTCTTGCCGGTGCCCGGGTCGCCGATCAGCAGCAGGCCGCGGTCGGAGGCCAGGGTGACGATGGACCGCTCGACAAAACTGCGGTCGCCGAACCATTTCGGGGCGATCTCGCGGTCCAGGCCGTCGGCGCGCTCCGAACCGAGGACGAACAGTCGCACCATCTTGGGGCTGAGGCGCCAGGAGAACGGCTTGGGCCCGGTGTCCACCGACTCCAGCCAGTCCAGCTCCTCGGCGTACTTGACCTCGGCGGGGGCGCGCAGCATGTCACTCATCGCGGAATGTCTCCTTGCGTGTCGATCTAGACGAGGAAGTTCTTGAGCTCGGTGACGAGCTTCTTGATGTGGCCGGACAGGACCGGGGTGCCCTGGTCCTTGAAGCGCTGCCGGAACCACGGGTTGACGCTCTGGTGGCCGCCGCTGCTGACCGAGCCGACCGGGATGAACTTGACCCCGGACCGATGGATCGCCTGGAAGCCCTCCCAGCAGGCCTGCTCCTGCCACTCGTAGAAGTCGGAGATCCAGACGACGACGCTGTTCCGCGGATCAGTGATCTTGGGGCGGGCCAGGTCGAGCGCCACGGTGCCGTCGGTGCCGCCGCCGAGCTGGGTGTGCAGCAGCACCTCGAACGGGTCGTGCACCCACGGGGTGAGGTCCAGGGCGCGGGTGTCGTACGCCACCAGATGCACGTCGACCTTGGGCAGGCCGGCGAAGATCGAGGCGAGGATGGTGCAGTTGACCATCGCGTCCACCATCGACCCGGACTGGTCGACCACCACGATCAGGCGGGCCGGCTCGATCCGTTTCGCGGTCTGCCGGTAGTAGAGCCGGTCGACGTAGAGCCGCTCGTCCTCGGGGCTCCAGTTCGGCAGGTTCTTCCAGATCGTGCGGTCCAGGTCCAGGTTGCGGAAGACCCGTTTCGGCGGCACCGAGCGGTCGATCGTCCCGGCACTGGCCTGGGCGACCTGGGTGCGCAGCACCTCGGCCACCTCGTCGACGAACCGGCGGATCAGCGCCTTGGCGTTGGCCAGCGCCAAACCGTCCAGGTTGTCCTTGTCGCGCAGCAGCTGCTCGATCAGCGACATGCTGGGGGTGAGCTGCTTGGCGAGCCGGTTGTCGGCGAGCACCTCGCGCAGCCGCATCCGCCCGACCAGATCACCCTCGATCCCGGCCAGGGTCTTGCCCAGGCCGGGGCCGTTGCCGGCGGACCGCCCGCGCAGCTCGCCCGGCTCGCAGCCCATCGCCCGCTCGAACCAGCCGGCATCGGACTGCCACCGCTGCAACTGCTCGGCGGTCACGTTGCCGGTGCCGGTGGCGAAGACGTTGAGCAGCAGTTTCGACACCAGCGCGGCCCGCCGGACCTCGCCTTCACGCTCCGCATCGGTCTCCGGCCGGTCCTCCGCCATCAGGCCGTCGAACTCCGCCTCCAGCTGCGGGAACCGCTGGACCACGGTGTCCACCGACACCGACGGGTCGAGCAGCGCGGCGGGCAGACCGAGGTCACCGACGATCGCCATGCTGCCCGCTTCCAGGCTCTCCTGCTCGTCCGGATCGAAGAGCCGGGCCAGCAACCGCCAGTACAGAACCTGACGGCGGGTCTCCGCAGCACTCATTTGCGCAACAGCCTTCCCGCTCGCTCGCTGAGCACCTCGACCGCGGTGCCGGCCGCGGCCTCGGCTTTCGCCGCCTTGGCCTCGGTCGGGCCGAGCGCCCAGTCACCGGTGTGCGCGACGACCGGTTTCTTCCGGACCACCGCCTGCACGGCCAGCGGCTGCACCGCCCAGCGGCCGGACTCCCAGCGGAGCAGGCCGAGGCAGGCGGTGGAGGCGGCCACCAGGGCCGGGGTGATCGGCCCGGCCTCGGGCAGCCGGTCCAGGTCGACGGCGACCGTCACACCGCCCAGGTCGAACGACTCCGGCCCGGCGGTGTAGCCCTCCAGCAGCACCGGCTCGGCGATCACGGCCGGATGCCGGTCCAGCGGGGCGGCCGGCGCGGCGATCGCCGTGCCGAGCCGGACCCGGGCCACCGCGAACGGGTCGACGGCCTCGCCGGTGACCGCGCACGTCTCGTCCCACAGCAGGTCGCCGGTGGTGATGAGCGGCATGCCGGTGATCTCGATCGCGCGCCGCCCGGCCAGGGCGGCCCGGAACACCGGGAACGCGGCGAGCATCCGCCAGGCGGACGGCCCGCTGATGGTGTCCACCTTGGCCGCGGCGACACTCGCCCGGACCAGCCGGACCTCGCCGCCGGGCGTCTCCAGCAGGCCGTGCGCCTGGGCCCGGAAGACCGTCGGGTGCTCGTGCAGGTCGACACCGAGCAGCAGGAACCGGCCGTCGGCCGGCGCGGCCGCCGGGACCGGGAAGCCCTCCTGGGCGAGCAGCAGGGCCCGCGACCACAGGTCGGCCCACCGGCGGACCGGGATCCGGTCGAGACCGGCGACCGGGGCGGAGGCCCGCAACTCGGCGGCGAACCCGTCGAGCAGCACCGCGAGACGGCGACCGGCCGGATCGGCGAGCAGGGCCTGCACGGTCTGGGCGCCGCCGCCGGCCACCTCGTGGTCGACCCCGCGCCAGCCGGCGATGGCCAGCTCGCGCAGCCACGAGCGGCCACCGGCCAGCAGCGGCCCGCTCGCCGCCGGGGCGGCCGGGACGCTCCACGGCGCACGGGTGCGGCCGTGGGCCTCGTCGAGCCCGCCGAGCAGCGCGTCGTGGACGGCGCCGAGCAGCGCGGACCGAGCACCGGCCAGCACGGCCAGGTGCTCGTCGGTGACGGTGCCCGCGACGATCTTGCCGATCGCGTCGGTGACCCGGGCGGCGAGCGGCGAGCCGGTGAACGCGGCGGCCAGCGACTCGAGGGCGGCGGCGCGCTCCTCGTCGATCCGGGCCAGGCCGTGGACCAGGGTGTCGTCCAGCCCGTCGATCAGGGCGAACGCCTCGTCGAGACCGGACGGGTGGGCGCGCAGGGCGTCGGCGATCATCCGCGCACCACCCCGGCGGCCGGGAACCACTGCAGGTCGGGCAGCGGATCGGTGGTCGGCGGAACCTCCAGGTAGGCCAGGTGGCGCAGGAAGCCGGAGAAGACCTCGGCGGCACGGTTGGGCGCGGTCGTCGTGTGCAGACCGGACCACAGGTCGCCGGCACCGTCGGGCAGTGCCGCCTTCAGGTATCGGGCGACACGGTCCAGACCGTACTGAGCGACCGCGGCGTCGGCCAGGGCCCGCAGGTGGCCGCAGGGGCGGGAGCCGCCGGAGAGACCGCCGCAGGGACGATTGTTGTTGGTGTTGCAGCTCAGCCCGTGGTCACCGGCGGTGACGGACGAGACGTAGACCCGCTCGACGTCCGACCCGCTCGACACGACACCCTGGAGACGGCCCTCGGACAGCTCCACGAACGGCACCTTCGCCAGCTTGCGCGGCCGGACGGGCGCGATGACGGGTGCAGTGCTGCGCCGCTCGGCGGCGGCACCCTCGATGGTCACAACAGACCTCCTCAGAACCAGGTGCGGAAGTTCTATCCCACGGGTACGACAAAACCGCATCGGCCCAGCTCAGAAGAGACGGGGGTAGGCCGATCGGGAAGACGTGGCGGGTCTGGCTCGGGTGACTATCAAGGTGCGCGTCATCGCGTCGATGACACTGATGCTGCTGGTGTCGATGGCGGTCGTGGTCGGCTGGATCGCGGTACGCAACGCGACCGAGGCCCGGGAGACCGGCTTCGCCTACACCGACGAGATGGCCAAGGGCAGCGCCTCCGACATCCAGGAGGTGATTCTGGGCGGGCTGAGCACCGCCCGGGACATGGCCCGGGTACTCGGCGCGGCCTCCGCCGGCGGCGGTGACCGGGTGCTGGCGAACGCCCAGCTCAAGGCGGTCCTGGAAGCCCACCCGGAGTATCTCGGCACGTGGACCGGATGGGCGGCGGGCGCGTTCGACGGCGCCGACCGGAAACACCGCGACGCCGGTCCCGGCGACGACGCGACCGGCCGGTTCGTGCCCTACTGGTTCCGCGACGGCGACAAGATCGGCCTGACCCCGCTGGTCGACTACGACAAGGCCGGGCCCGGCGACTACTACCAGGTGCCGCTGACCACCGGCCGGGAGAAGGTGGTCGAGCCCTACTTCTACGAGGTCGGTGGCGAGCAGACCCTGATCACGTCGGTGGCGGTGCCGATCGAACGTGGCGGGACGGTCGTCGGGATCTCCGGCATCGACATGTCGCTGGCCACGCTGCAGGGCCTGGTCGGCGCGGTGAAGCCGTTCGGCTCCGGGACCGCGGTGCTGCTCAGCACGGCCGGGACGGTGGTCAGCGGCGCCGGGGAGGCCGGGCAGGCCGCACCGGCGGACCTGGTCGCGCTCGCCGGGCGGACGGTCACCGCCGGAACCTCCTCCCGCGAGGTCACCGAGGTGGGCGGCGAGGAGACACTGCGGATCGCCGCGCCGCTGACCCTGGGCGGCAGCGACACCTGGACGCTGATCATCGAGGTGCCCACCGCCACCGTCCTGGCCGCCGCGAACAGCACGTTCTGGGCCAGTGTGCTGATCGGGCTGGTCGCCGCGGTGATCGCCGGGGTGGCCGCGTTCTTCCTGGCCCGGTCGGTCGTCGGCCCGATCGAACGGCTCCGCGACCGGATGGCCGAGATCGCCGACGGCGACGGCGACCTGACCCAGCGGGTGACCGCCGACCGCGACGACGAGGCCGGGCAGATGGCCGCCGCGTTCAACCGGTTCGTGGAGAAGGTGGCCGTCACGATCCGCGGCATCGCCGGGGCCAGCGGGACGCTGAGCACCGCCGCGCAGGAGCTCCAGGTGGTCAGCCGGCAACTGGAGAGCGGCGCGTCCACCGCGTCCAGCCAGGCCGGCAGCGCCAGTTCGGCGAGCGAGGAGGTCAACGCCGGGGTGCAGGCGATCGCCGCGGGCGCCGAGCAGATGAGCGCGTCGATCGCCGAGATCTCGTCCAACGCGACCCAGGCGGCGCAGGTGGCGTCCCAGGCGAAGCAGATCGCCGAGCGCACCAACGAGCAGGTCGCCGAGCTGGGCACGGCCAGCACCGAGATCGGCGAGGTGGTCCAGCTGATCACCTCGATCGCCGAACAGACGAACCTGCTCGCGCTGAACGCGACCATCGAGGCGGCGCGGGCCGGGGAACTCGGCAAGGGCTTCGCCGTGGTGGCCGGTGAGGTGAAGGATCTGGCGCAGCAGACCGCGAACGCGACCGAGCAGATCACCGCCCGGATCACCGCGATCCAGTCGTCCAGCGAGGCGGCGGCCCTCGCGATCGGGGAGATCGCGCAGGTGATCGAGCAGATCGGCGACTACACCACCACGATCGCGTCGGCCGTGGAGGAACAGACCGCGACGACCGCCGAGATGAGCCGTACCGTGACGGAGGCCGCCGGTAACAGTGGTGATGTCGCCCGTACCATCGTCGGGGTCGCCGGGGTGGCCTCGTCCACCGCCGACGGCGCCCGGACCACCCAGCAGGCCGCCGCGAACCTCACGCACCTGGCCGACCAGCTCACCGGCCTGGTCGGCGCCTTCCGCTACTGACCGGCGACCCGGACGGCGGCGTCGTCGAGAGGGCCGGCGTCCGGGAGACCCAGTTCGGCGTACAGAGCCAGGGCCTGCTGGTGGTGGGTTTCCGCTTCGGGGTGACCGAGCGCCGTCAGGCTCCGGGTGATCCCCCGGAGGGCGTGGGCCCGGGCCGACCGGTACTCGACGTTCTCCGTCAGGTCGAGCGTCCGGCGGTAGTGCCCGGCCGCCACCTCGTACTCCCGGATGTCGTTGTGGATCGCGCCCAGCACGTTGTGGGTCTCGGCCAGGTCCACCGGGTCGGGGATGTCGTCGAGGATGGTCATGGCCTCGGTCGCGGGCGCCAGGGCCTCGCGCGGGCGGCCGGACCTCCGGATCGCCTCGGCCAGCCGGTGCAGGTAGTCGGCCTCGAAACGGCGGTCCTCACCCTGGCGGGCCAGCTCGAGGCTCTCGGTGAGCAGCCGGATCGCGACGTCGTGCTCGCCCAGCTGGCTGTGGGCGGTGCCGCGGCGGCTCAGGATGGCGCTCACCTGCCGCAGGTTGGCGAAACCGGCCAGCGGGAGCGCCGCCCGGTCGGCGACCCCGATCGCCTCCCGATCGCGTCCGAGCTGGCTCATCGCGTCCATCATGATGGTCAGGGCCACCGCAGCCCGCCACACGTCGCCCAGCTCCTGGTAAACCTCGAAACTGCGGGTGGCGTAGTCGATGGAGTCGGTGAACGCGCCGACCAGGTGGCTCAGGTCGGCCTTGTGGATCAGCGTGCGGGCGATGCTGTCGAGATCCCCCGCGACCGCGGCGTCGGCCGTCCCCTGCTCCAGGTACTCGAGGGCGAGCCGGTACCGGCCCATCACCTTGTGGATCAGGGAGACGTCCACCTGGCAGGCGGACCGCACCGCGGGCGGGGTGTCCGGGCGGCACGCGGCCAGCGCGATCTTGAAGACCTCCAGGCCGGCCGAGAACTGACCGCTCTCGTACAGCAGTGAGCCCACCTCGCGCGGCAGCTGCCAGCCCTCGCCGCCGGCCCGGTGCCGCGCCGCGAGCCGGGCCACCGCCACGAGATTGGCGTGTTCGGCGGCGGCCCAGGCCCGCACCTCCGCGGGCCGGGACATCCGGGGGACGGCGGCCGGCCGGTACCGCGGGCTCGCGCCGAGCCGGGGCCGTCGGGGATTGTCCATCTCGGCGGCGATCCGCGTGACGTGTGTGTAGTAGTCCAGCAGGCGGTCGCGGGCGTCCGACCGGCCCGGGGCGGACTCGTCGGCCTCGACGGTGGCCCGGGCGAAATCGCGCACCAGGTCGTGCAGCCGGTACCGGCCGGGCCGGTACGCGATCAGCAGGTGCATGTCGCACAGGGCGTCCAGCAGGTGCTCCGCCTCGTCCAGCGGCAGCCCGGCCAGCGCCGCCGCGGCGAAGACGTCGACGTCCGCACCCGGATGCAGGCCGAGCAGCCGGAACATGCGCCGTTCGGCGTCGGCGAGATGCCGGTAGGACAGCGCGAACGCGGCGGTGATGCCCCAGTCGTCCGACTGCAGCAGCCGGGTCCGGCCCCGATCATCGCTCAGCCGGTCCACCAGATCGGACAACCCCCATTGCGGCCGTACGCGGAACCGGGCGGCCGCGATACCGATGGCCAGCGGCAGATGTCCGCAGAGCCGGACCACCTCGGCGACCGCCGTGGGCTCGGCCTCCCCCCGGTCCGGCCCGGCGACCGCCCGGAACAGGGCGACCGCGTCGTCGGTCGGCAGGGTGTCCAGGGACAGCACCTCCGCCCCGATCAGCCCGGTCAGCCGGCGCCGACTGGTGATCAGCACGGCGCACCCGGCCGACCCGGGCAGCAGCGGCTCGACCTGGGCGGAGTTCAGCGCGTTGTCGAGCACCACCAGCACCCGGCGGCCGGCCAGCTCGCCCCGCCACATCGCCGACTTCTCGTCCGGGCTCTTCGGGATCCGGGCGTCGGAGACCCCGACCGCGCGCAGCAGCACGTCCAGGGCCTCGTCGGCGGTCAGCGGATCCCGGCCGGCGGTGTGCCCGTGCAGGTCGACGAAGAGCTGGCCGTCGGCGAACCGTCCGGCCAGCCGGTGGGCCGCGTGCACCGCCATGGCCGTCTTGCCGACCCCGCCCATGCCGTCGATGGCCTGGATCACCGTCACGCCGCCGCTGTCCGCGACCGACGAGATCCGGTCCAGTTCGGCCGATCTGCCGGTGAAGTGCCCGACGTCGCGGGGCAGATGGTTGCGGGCCGGCCGGGCCCCGGGCCGGTGGTTCAGCTCCGGGTCGGCGGCCAGGATCCGCTGATAACGGCTCTGCAGCTCGGGACCGGGATCCACCCCGAGTTCCCCGGCGATCGTCCGGCGGATCCGCTCGTAACACACCAGCGACTCGGCGGCCCGGCCCGCGCGGTACAGCGCCAGCATCTGCAGGCCGGCCAGCGGCTCGCACAGCGGGTACCTGTCGATCTCGGCGGGCAGCTCGTCGGCGACGGCGCCGTGCGATCCCAGCTCGAGCGCGATCTCGGCCCAGGCCAGGACCGCCGACAGCCGCCGGTCCTCGAGCTGTGCCGCGGCGGCCGACACGGTCCGGCCCCCGACACCGGCGAGAGCCGGCCCCCGCCAGATCGCCAGCCCGGCCCGCAGCAGCGCGGCCGCGTGCGCCGGATCCCGGGCGGTCCGGGCCGCGTGCGCCTCGGCCAGGAGCCTGTCGAACCGCCCGGCGTCCACCTGCTCGGCCGGAACCCGCAGCACGTAGCCGGGGCCCTCCGCCGCCAGCACCGCGCCGACCGGGGTGCGCCGCAGCGCGGACACCGCGTTCTGCACCTGCTTGCGGGCGGTGGCCGGCGGCTCGCCATCCCAGACCGCGTCCACCAGCTGGCTCAGCGAGACCACCCGGCCGGCGTGCAGCGCCAGCGTCGCGACGACACGGCGCTGCTTCGTCCCGCCGATCGCTGTCGGCCTGCCGTCCTGCCGGACTTCGAGCGGCCCCAGGATCCCGAACTCCACGCCGCGCCCTCACCCTCATCAACGTCCGGAGCAGTGTACGAGGGGCAACCCGCCCGCGCCGGAGCAACCGAGGACAAAACGAGGACGGCACCGGTCACGATGACCAGGCGAGCGGAGTCCGGGCCAGGCGCCCGGCACGACCCGCGCGCGCACCGGGGCCGGTTTCATCGGGGGTCCGGTTCACCGGCGAGCTCCGGCGAACCGGGTAGGCATCCGGGGCGGGCGGAGGACGTGCGGCGCCGGCCTCACGTCTCGCGACCGGCACGGGCCGACGGGGGCCGTCACGTGCCAGAACCGGCGAGCGGCCGGCCGATCCAGGCCGGCCGCGCCGCTGTGCTTCCCCTCCGCCGCTGGCACCGCCGCGCCGCTGTTCCGCCGCGCCGCTGTTCCGCCGCGCCGTACTCGCCGCGCCAACAAATACGGACAATGGCCACACCGTTCCGCGAATCATCTGCATTCAATTATTTAAACCTACTGTGATCCACGACATAGTATTCGGGAATGTCAGTGCCCGTCGAATTCCCCTACTATCCGTTGTAGACCATCGCCGAGAGTCACCGATTGGCGCCGATCGGTCGGACGCGCCCGGATCCAGGCGCGAAAGAATTCGAACACTCTCGGCTCGGGCGTGCCCGGATAACGGTGGGCACATTGCACGGGGAGGAATTCAGTGAGACTGAGAAGGCTTCTTGTCGTCCCGCTCGCGGTGACCGGACTGATCGCCGCCACGGGGGTGCCGGCACAGGCCACCTACTACAGCGGCGGCATGCCCAGCCGCACCTTCAACTACAAGACGGTCGGCATCAACTCGACCTGGGTGGCGTTCTACGACACCGGCAACATCCGCTGGAACCAGCGCGTGAACAGCCACATCGGCCGCAGCACATCGGCCGCGGCCGATGCCACGGCGGGCTCCTACTCGCAGAGCTGGTACGGCCAGTACACCCCGCACGGGGTCCGCGGGGTCAACCGCACGTTCAGCATCAAGGTCAACTCGCGAACCCTCCAGGCCAGCGCCGGGTCCAATTACACGGCCTGGATCACGAGCACGGTGACCCACGAGATCGGCCACGCCCTGAGCCTGGACGACAATCCGAACACCACCCAGGCGTCATTGATGAAACACAGCAGGAATCGCACCACGTCGCAATTGCCGACCGCGTACGACATCAGCGAAGTGGAGAGGATCTACTGATGGGCCGGAAAGGTGGAATCGCCGCCGGGGCGATTGTTTTCGCGCTGCTGTCAGGGTGCTCCGCGCAGCCGGCGACGGAAGACGCGAAGGTCGTCGAATACCACTTCGACTACCCGGTCTACGACAACGCCGAGCAGATCATCGGCACCGCGGACGTGATCGTGCGCGGCACGGCGGTGGCGTCGCGGGCCGAGTGGCTCTACCCGGAGACGTCGACCGAGACCGACCCGCTGCTCAACCCGCAGGCCGGGCTGTCGGCCGGGGAGATCGCGCAGTGGCGGGAGGACGCCGCGGTCGCGGTGACCGTCTCCACGCTCGAGGTCACCGAGGTGCTCAAGGGCGAGGTCGCGGTCGGTGAGCGGGTCGAGGTGAGCCAGGTCGGCGGCACGCTCGACGGGGTCACCTACACCGAGCAGCACACCACCGTGCTGCCGTCGGACGGCTCCGAGTTCGTCCTGCTGCTGGCCGACCACGGCGCCGGCAAGCCGTTCGACCTGCTCAACCCGGAGCAGGCGCTGTACGGGGCGAACGGCTCCGCACCGCTGGAGGCGGTCGCCGAGGACGCGCCGCTGGACAACGAGACGACCGGGGACATCAGGGCCGAGGTCGCGGCGCAGAAGTGAGGGACGTCGCCGGCCGGGGGGCGACCCGGCCGGCGACGTGTTCAGGACACCCCCAGCGACGACGTCACGGCGGCACTGAGCGCGACCGTGTTGTCGACGGTGGGGGTGAGTTCGCCCCCCGCGACGGTGTAGTAGCCCTGGGTGGTGTTGACCAGGTTCCACGTCGTGGCGTCGCGGGACTGCAGGAGCAGCACGTACTCACCGCCCTTGCGGATGCCCTCGGCCTGCTCCGGGCCGGTGGACGAGTAGGCGATCTCGATCGACGAGCCCGGCTTCGGGTCGCCCTTGGCCACCTTGCCCACCGAGACGGTGGCCACGGTCTCGGTGATGCCGTCCGCCGTCACCGTCCGGGTGGCGCTGACGGTGGCCCGGACGATCGCCTCGGCGTTCTCCTCCAACTCGGCCGTGTCGCGGTAGAACGGCTGGTCCGACATCGCCGGCGGCGCCGGGTCGCGCAGCACGATCGCACCGGCCACCCCGACGCCGACCACGACCACCGCGGCGGCGGCCAGGCCCCACACCAGGGTGCGGCGGCGGGCGGGCGGGCGTTCGAACTCGGCCGGGCGGCTGCCCAGCAACTCGGCGAGCCTGGTCTCGGCCCGCTCCTCGCTCTCGACACGGTCGTTGCGCACCGGATTCGCCTCCTGCATCAGTCGCTTAACGCTTGGCATGACCGACCTCCGTGATGGCTTTGAAGGACCGCTTGAACGCCTGCCGGGCCCGGTGCAGCCGCACCCAGACGGCCGACACGGACAGGCCGGTGAGCGCGGCGATCTCGCTCGCGCCGAGGTCGTCCCAGTAGCGGTGGACCAGGACGTCGCGCTGCGCCTCGGGCAGCTGCTCCAGCACCTCGGACACCAGGTCGGCGGTCTCGCCGGCGGGTTGACCGCCCGGCGACGTGACGGCGAGTCTGCGGTACGCGAAATCACCGCGCTGCACCGACCGGCGATGGTTGCTCAGCACATGGCGTGCCGTCACGAACAGCCAGGCCGGTGTGAGCACCTCCCCCCGCACGCTCTTGTCCCACGCGATCCGGAAGACCTCCGCGGTCAGATCCTCCGCCTCGGCCTCCTCGCCGACCCGTCGCGCGACGAACCGCAGGACCCGCCCGTGGTTCGCCCGGTACAGGTCGGTGAATCCCTGCTCTGGTGGATCGTTGCCCATCGGTCCCTCCTCGGCCTGTACATGTCGGCCGGTACCCGGATCCTTACCTCCGCGGAGAGAAACTTTTCGCCGGCGACGGCCGGGTGGGGCGATGACGACAGAACACCCGCTGCCATGATTCCTGGCAGCGGGTGTCTTCGCAGCTGGATGCCGGTGCCGTCCGGCTGTGCGGGGGGCCTCTACCGGAGCAGCGGGTCCGTCCGCCACTCCTCGGCCGGCCAGCGCCGCTGGTCCACGTCGCCGATGACGTCGGCGTAACCGGCGACGTGGTCGGTGAACTCCGCCAGGGTGGGCAGGCTCCGGTGCGAGGTCAGTTGTGCGTTGCGCAGCCGCTGCCGGAGCTGGTGCTCGGTCCAGGAGGCGGTGTAGGCGTCCATCGCGGAACGGTGCGCGGTCTCCCCCGTCACGACGGTCAGCAGGGTCCAGCACACCAGCTCGCCGACCAGGGCCGCGTGGATGTGCCGGGCGCCGGGATCCTCGGGCCGGTCGGCGCTGATCCGGGCGACCTGGTCGACCAGGTCGAGAATCGGCGCGGTGGGCCGGACCGGGCCGAGCAGGTCGGCGAACTCGTCCGGCTTCCGGGCGAACACGCTGCCGAGGTACACCGTGATGGCTTCGGTGGAACCCTCGAAGATGCGGAACAACCGGTAGTCCCGGAAGTGCTGGCCGACCGTGTTGGTGTCCAGGAAGCCCCGGGCGCCCAGCACCTGCAGAGCGTTGTCGATGGCGCTCCAGCCCAGCTCGCATCCCAGGATCTTTGCGCAGAAGAACCAGGCGTCCGGGACGTCCTCACCCGCGTCCTGCCAGGCCGCGATCCGGGCGAGCAGGGTTTCGGCGGCCTGGACACCGGCTCCGGACTCGGCGAGCAGCTCGCGTATTCGGCCGTTCTCCGCCATCGAGCCGGTGGCTATCTCGCGGCCGTTGGTGAACCGCTGGGCCAGCTCCAGCGACCGCATGGCCGCACCCAGCGTCATCGCGGCCAGCACCACCCGGCCGCTCGTGAACGCGGTCTTGGCGATGTCGAGTCCGGCGCCCTCCTGGCCCAGCAACGCGGACCGGGGAACCCGCAGATTCCGGAAACCGAGGTCGTACTGCGGCACCGCGCGCAGCCCCAGGGTCAGCATTTCCGGGCCGATCTCAAATCCGGGCGTACGGCTGTCGACCAGGAATCCGGTTATTCCCTGGGGTCTGCCACGTTCGTCCCGGAGCTTGGCGAACACGTTCACGTATCGTGCGTCGCCGCCCAGTGAAATCCACTTCTTGGCCCCGTTGATGGTGAACGATCCGTCCGCGTTCCGGCTCGCGGTGGTGGCCATTCCGCGGACGTGCGAGCCGATGCCCGGTTCACTGATCGCGCTGGTGACCAGTGCCTGCCCGCCGGCCAGCCGGGGCAGCACCTCGTCCTTGACCGCGTCGGTGGCGGAGAACCTGATCGGCGGGATGCCCAGCGTGTTGTGGACCGCGCAGAACACCGCGAGATTGGCGTCGATGGCCCCGAGTTGGGTGAACACGCGCTTCATGTCGGCGTGGGACAGTTCCTGCCCGCCGTACCGCCGGGGGATCTGCAGGCCGAGCAGACCGGCCTCGGCGAATTCCGAAATCAGTGCGGGCGGCAGCGAACGGCGCTCGTCCATCAACCGGGAATTGAGGAAGTTCCGGGCATATTCCCGCAGGAAGTCCTGCATCCGGCTGGTCCGTGACGACGGCGGCGGGTCATCGGCCGGCGGCGGGACAACGGCATCGTGATTGAGGGTTTCCGTATCCATCGTTCGCTCCTCGCGAGCATTTCCGAACTGCAAACGTTGGGGGTGTGCTGGGGCCTCGCCCGGCTCGCGATATTGTCGGCGCTCATGAATCTCGCGGAACATCGGGACGCGTGACACCCATTGGGAAAACCATCGGAGCGCACGGAATTCGCGGCTCATCATTGATGCCGCCGACCATTTATCGACAGCTGCGATCGGGCGTTGTTAATCGCCCGACCCGACATGCGAAGTCGGCCGTTTCGCAATCGCGCTGCCAGTTTGTCGATCTCGACGGGACTCTACAGCAGACACGATGGTTCCTCAACGGGGTCACTTCGTGACTGAATGTAATGGACCCTTTGAATGCGGGGTCCACACCCGGCATCCGTGGTGAACACCACTGCTACGGCGGGCCGAATGGAAAGCCCGGCCCGGCATCGGTCGGCGACGACACGAACGATGCCGAGGGCAAGACGGGACAGTACCGCCGTTACGGCCGGAACGGTCGAATGGCGGCTCAGCGACGCCGCCGTTCGCGATCCCCGATTCTCCGGGGGACGATCCCCGATTCCTACGTGGAAGTAACAGGCTCCTATTTGCCCTCGCGGGCATGGATCTGCGCCACCAGTTCCGCGGCCAGAGTCTTGATGGTCTCCAGCCCCGGCCGGCCCCACGGGCGCGGTTCGGTGTCCACCACGCAGACCGTGCCGAGCGCGACCCCGGTCCGGTCGATCAGTGGAGCGCCCAGATAGGAGCGGATGCCGATCTCGTCGACCACCGGATTGCCGGCGAACCGGGGATAGTCGCAGACGTCGTCGAGGACGAGAGCCTTCCGCCGGACGACGACGTGCGGGCAGTACCCGTGCTCGCGCGAGAACGTACGGCCGGACAGTCCCATCCGGAGGGCGACCGGCAGCTCGGGTCCGGCGTACAGGCCGCCCAGGTACTGGTGGTCCTCCTGGATGAAGTTGACCATTGTCAACGGCGCCTTGGTGACTTCGCCCATCCGGCGCGCGAACTCGTCGAGCAGCGGATCCGGGCCGTCGCCCAGCCCGAGTTCCTTCAACCGGACGAGGCGGTTGGGCACCTCCGGATCCATCGGGGTCAGCGGGTGGTTTCCGGAGAGGTCGTAGATCATTCCGGATCTCCGTTCGTTATCGGGGGGCCTGTGAGGCGAGGAGATGGTGCATCAAACTGATCAGCACACCGGTCGCGGACCGCTGGTCCCGAGCGTCGCAGTGGACTATCGGGATGTCGGGCTTCAGGTCCAGGGCGCTGCGCAGGTCGTCCAGCTCGTACCGGATGCCGCTGTCGAACTCGTTGACCGCGACCAGGAACCGGATGCCGCGGGACTCGAAGAAGTCCACGGCCGGGAAACAGTCGGCCAGCCGGCGGGTGTCGGCCAGCACGACAGCACCCATCGCACCGCCGGACAACTCGTCCCACATGAACCAGAAACGCTCCTGGCCCGGCGTACCGAACAGATAGAGCACGTGGTCCCGGCTGATGGTGATGCGGCCGAAGTCCATCGCGACCGTGGTCGTCGACTTCTGCTCGACACCGGTCAGCCGGTCGGTGCCCACACTCGCGGTGGTGAGCAACTCCTCGGTACGCAGTGGCTCGATCTCGCTGACCGAGCCGACGAACGTCGTCTTGCCCACGCCGAATCCGCCCGCGATCAAGAGCTTGAGCGCGGACGGGAACCCGTCAGAGCCGTTGTTTGAGGGCATAGATGATGGTCTCCAGTACCGCCGGGTTCGAATTGTCAGCCATCGGGTCGGGAGCCCGGGTGTCCACCGCGCCCCAGCCCGCGAGATCGGAGAGCAGGATCTTGGCGACCACCGCGGGCAACCTCAACCGCGCCGCGATCTCGGCGACCGTGGTGACGCCGCTGCAGAGATCGAGTGCCTGGGAGTGATCCGGCCCGAGGTGACCGTGCGGGCGGCGGCCGGTGGCGATCACCATCGACAGCAGCTCCATCCGGATGGACGGCTCGGTCCGCCCGTTGCTCACCGTGTACGGCCGGATGAGACGTCCCGCGGCGTCGTCGAACCAGTTGTCGTCGTCGGTCTCGGAGATTCTCACCGTCCGTGCGTACCGGGGAACTCAGCCTCGTGCCGGGTCGGCGTCGCCAGGTACGGCCGGACGCTCTTGACCATCTGCGCCATCTCGTAACCGAGCACCCCCGGGTCGGCCGACTTGCCCGCGAGCACCGCGAGCACCGCCCCGGACCCGGCCGCCGACACGAACAGCAGCGAGGTGTCGAGCTCGGCCACCACCTGCCGGACCCCGTCGCTGCCGTCGAAACGGGTGGCGGCGCTGCGGGCCAGCGAGAACAGCCCCGAAGCGATCGCGGCCAGATGGTCCGCGCCGTCGTCGTCGAGCCCGTGGGCGGCCTTGCGCAAGCCGTCCGACGACAGCAGCAACGCGCTTCTGGTGTGCGGAACCCGGTCGACCAGGCCGGACAACAGCCAAACGAGATCCTGGGACCGGTGGACGGAATCGATGCGTGACATGGAGCCGGGCCTTCCTGAGGAACAGACGGTGGGGAATCAGCCGTGACTTTCGGGGCCGGACGCGTGGGCCTCGGCTTGCGAGACACCGTTCATGAACGATGCCATCAGGCCCGGGTTGTGCTCGCCGGCCAGGTCCTTGGCGGGCGCCGCCGGGCCGAGCTTCAACTGCGGGGCCATGTGGGTCTGACTGTGGCGGCGCGGGAGTGGGGGCCGCGCCGGCGTCGGTGGCGGTGGCGGTGGCGGTGCCTGCACGTAGTCGGGGACGATCGGGACGACCTGCGGGTACGCGGCGGTCGGCCCGGCGTCACCGTGCCCGGTGTAGGCGAGATCGGAACGCGCCGGGGCAGCGGGCGCCGTCAGGACCGGGGCGGACACGACGTGGTCCGGCACGGTCTCGGCCGTCGGGAGACGGAACGGCGCCTGCGGTGGCGACGGAGGCTGCTCGTGCACCGGGGCCGGGGTTCCCGGCCCGGTCATGGCCGGCGCGATCTCCGGCGGTGTGCCGATCAGCAGGCGCGGCAGGATGACCACCGCCTGGGTGCCGCCGTAGATGTTCGTCTGCAGCTGCACGATGATGCCGTGCTGCCGGGCGATCATCGAGACCACGTAGAGCCCGATCCGCCCGTCCCGCAGCAGGTCGTCCAGGTCGACCGACTGCGGATCGGCCAGCAGCCGGTTGACCCGGTCCTGGTCGGCGCGCTGGATGCCCAGACCGCGGTCCTCGATCTCGACCGCCGCCCCGGCGGTGACCTGCTGGGTGCGCAGCAGCACCTGGGTGTGCGGTGGCGCGAACATCGTCGCGTTCTCGATCAGCTCGGCGATCAGGTGGATGACGCTGGCGACGGCGTGCCCGGGCACGGTGCCCTCGATCGGCGGCACCAGCTTGACCCGCGAGTAGTACTCCACCTCGGCGATCGCCGAACGCAGCACCTCGGTCAGGGCGACCGGGCGGCTCCACTGCCGGCGCGACACCGAACCACCGAGCACCGCCAGGTTCTCCGCGTGCCGCCGGATCCGGGTGGCCAGGTGGTCGACCTGGAAGAGACCCTTCAACAGGTCGGGGTCCTCGACCTCGTTCTCCAGCGCGTCGAGCAACTTGATCTCCCGGTGCACCAGCGACTGCAGCCGCCGGGAGAGGTTGACGAAGACCTCGACGTGGCGGTCGTCGGCGTGCGTGGCCGATTTCCGGACGGTCTCCATCTCGGTGTGCAACAGCCCGAGCCGCTCGGTGAGCCGGCCGACATCGGAACGTGCCGCGGTCAACTGGGACCGCGTCTCGGCGAGCTCGGTGCGAGCCTGCTCGGCCAGGGCCCGCTGCTCGTTCGACCGGGCGTCGCCGCGCCGGTTCGCCCAGACCGCGAAGACGACCGCGGCCAGCACCGCGATAGCGGCGACCAGATATGGGGTGTCGGGCATAAGCATCCTTGTTCTTGGTGATGCGGCAATGTCCGGTATGGAGGCTCAGTCACTCTAGTGGCCCCGGCGGCTCGTGGCCAAGGTGAGAAATCGGTTCCTGGTATTAACGCCAGGAAGCCGAGACCCGGGACGCCGACTGACGCCCGTCACTGCTTGTCCCCGGCCGTTCGCAGTCCGTTTCGACAGGCCCGTCACCAGCGACTTCACCGCAGCTCCGGCCGAGTCGTCCACCCTGTCCGTCCTAATAGCCACCGACGACATGGGCGAGTTTTGGGGGATTAGGGGATTAACGCCCGCCGAAAGTTAGGGATGACCGGGAGCCATCCGATGAATTGACTCGGGCTCCCGCTCCGGTCCGGCTCCACACACATAGGAACGGAATCTTCACTAATCAATCGCCGCACCGCCAATGAGCACGGCGGCCGGCGGGTAAAGACGGTGCGATGGCCCCACCCCGCTGGAACGGGAACTCGAAGAGGCGGCGCGATGGTCAGGGGAGGCGGAGTTCGCGCCAGGTTCGGCCGTCGGCGGAGTACCGCACGTCGAACACGTCGTCCGCGCGGTAGATCAGGACGTAGACCCCGGGGCCGGCGCCGGAGACCACCTTCGGCAGATACATCGACGCGATGATCCCCACCAAGCTGGTCTCGGCCGCAGGCGCGTCGGCCAAGACGCGGGTATGCCAGGCCCGGCCGGCGTCGGTACTTTCCACACGTACCCGAACAGCCTGGTTTGCGAGACCGAACCTCAACCCGAGGACCACCGCAACGGGCCGCCCGACAGCGCCCACCGCGAGGCGGGCGGGGTTTGCCGAAACCGGAACCGGCGACAACCGCAACGGGGCAGCAGACAGCGCCCACCGTGATGCGGGGTTTCCGGGGGCTCGGCCCCCGGAGCAGACAAGACGAGGGGCCGCGGTCTGCGCTTTCCGCAGACACACGGCCCCTGCCATCTCGTGGGCGATACTGGGATCGAACCAGTGACCTCTCCGGTGTGAACGGAGCGCTCTCCCGCTGAGCTAATCGCCCTCAACGAGATGGAACTCTACTAGACGGCCATCCCGCTGTGCGAATCAGGGGGTCAACGCCACCCGAGGAAGTCGAGGGTCCAGGTGAAGAGGTTGAGGTGGAAGGTGAGCAGGACGCTCAGCCAGACCACCGCGCTGATGAAGATCATGCCGACCAGCCCGACGAGGGCCCGGATCGGGAGAGACTGAGCGGCGATCCAGTGCGTCCAGCTCTGGACGTGCCGCTTGGTGAAGGCGAGAAGCGCTCGGGCCCAGTGGAACTCGACGGCCAGGATGGCCAGGCCGAGGATCACGATGGCCCAGCCGGGACCGGGGAGCGGGATCAGGACGATCCCGACCGCGGTGACCAGGGTGCCGAGGATGCCGACACCGATCTTCAGAGCGAGCCGGCCAGTGGAGTTGGACCGGATACGGTCAAGCACACGCACGTCGCAGAACCCCGTCGTCCGGTTTTAGGGCCATTTCATCCCCCAGTGTCCGGGGGCCCCGTCACTACCCGGGAGGAATGGACGTTACCGGAGTAAGTCAACTGCTGGACCATCCGATGCCGGGTGGAACCGGGTACTTGGGCGGAACGGGACAAGATATCTCATTGTGTCTCGCTTGGAACCGTTTTCGGAACCGCCTTCCCACTACTGGGTGAGATCAGCGTATGGCGGAGCGTAACGACAGGGATCACCTGAGTATGGGAAACGCGGGGTTCACCAGCCTCGCAGCGGTGCCGGGGGGAGTTCGTCCATGAGTACCATTCGTCCAACGACCGTCGAGGTCGAAACCTCGCTGCGGCTCGTAGCGCCTGACGCGACGGCACTGCCCGTGCGCGCCAGTCTGCGTTACGACCCAGCCGACCCCTATGCGGTTCACGTGTTGTTCCATGCAGAATCAGCCGGTGGGGAAGCCGTGAGCTGGTCTTTTGCGCGGGAACTGCTCGTGACCGGGCTCGATGAGCCGGCCGGGATCGGCGACGTCCGGGTGTGGCCGTGGGCCACCCCGCGGGGCGACTTCGTCGCTCTGGCGCTCTCGTCACCCGACGGGAACGCGCTGTTCGAGGTTCCGCGCAGCGTCCTGGTCCGGTTCCTGCGGCGCACCTACGTGGTGGTGCCCCGCGGACGGGAGTCCGATCACCTGGACGTCGACGCGGCGGTCAACCGGCTGCTGGCCGGGCGTTAAGCGAGATAAGGGCGACCCGCTCGGACACTGCCGGTCCGCGCGGGTCGCCCTTTATCCGGAAAAGCAATCGATCTCCGAAAAGAAATCGGAATCGGACGTATAGCGAATCCCGAGCCATAAAACGGACATTTAGTTCAGTCGGTGCGCTAGTGGATGCGAAGGAACGCATCGACGACTACCGTCAGGCGCGATGTCAGCACTCATTCAATACACCGAGCCGGCACCCGCCGCCCGTCCACCGGACTGGTCGGGCATCGGGAGCAGCATCCTGCCGGTGGCCGCCGGCGCCACCACCGACCTACTGAACTGTCACGCGCTCGTGCTCAGCACCGGCGGACCGCTGCTCACCGAGATCGATTTCGACGAGCATCCGGCCGCCGCGGGCACACTGCTCTGGGTCCGGCCCGGGCAGGCGGTGCGGTTCGCCGAAGCACCGGACGATCCGGTGACGATCGTCTTCCGGCCGGGACTTTTCGGTCCGGGCGAGCTGCCGGGGGTGAATCCCGACGCTCCGGCCGGGCCCGCCCGTACGCCGCTGGCCCTGCCCGATCCCGAGGTCTTCCGGACCGCGTTCGCCCACCTGGCCGCCGACACCGCCGGGCCGTCCGGCTCGGTCACCGCCGCGCTGTTACGCCACCAGCTGGCCGCGCTGCTGCTGCGGATCCGGGCGATCGATCCGGCCGACGAGACGCTGGACCACGTCGAGGGCCGGACGTTCGAGCGGTTCCGGATCCGGCTGGAGGAGGGTTACCCGCACACCCGGCGGGTCGAGGACTACGCCTCGGAGCTGGGCTGTTCGGTGCGTACCCTGACCCGGGCCAGTCTGGCGCTGACCGGGCGTACCGCCAAGCAGGTGGTCGACGACCGGGTGGCGCTGCAGGCCAGGCGCCTGCTCGCGGCGACCGCGCTGTCGGTCGCCGAGGTGGGCCGCATCCTGGGATTCGGGGAGCCGACCAACTTCGGCCGGTTCTTCCACCGGGAGACCGGACTGAGTCCCGGTCAGTTCCGCGGCCGGTACGGGGACGACCGTCCAGGCGGGATTCCGGCTCCCCGGGATCCCAGCGACTGAACACTCACCCACCGTTAATTCCCATAAAACCCTGGGGTATGTGCATCCGGATTGCGTGGCCGGGGCAGAATAGTCGGGTGCAGATCTCCGCGCGCGGCGACTACGCGGTCCGGGCCGCCCTCAGCTTGGCGCAGGCATACCCGGCGCTGATGTCCGCCCAGGCCATCGCTCAAGACCAAGAGATGCCCCGGAAGTTCCTCGAGGCAGTGCTCGCCGACCTGCGTCGTGCCGGTGTGGTGCGCGCACAACGTGGTGCCGAGGGCGGCTACACGCTGTCGCACCCACCCCGGGACGTGACGATCGGCCAGATCCTGCGGGCCGTCGACGGCCCGCTCGCCGGGGTGCGCGGCCTCCGTCCGGAGGAGACGCAGTACACCGGCGCCGCCGAGAACCTGCCGAACCTGTGGGTCGCGGTGCGTGCCGCCGTGCGCGAAGTGGTCGACGAGGTGAGTCTCGCCGAGCTGATCAGCGGGCGGATGCCGGCCCACGTCCGCAAGCTGACCACCCGCCCGGACGCCTGGCAGCCACGCTGACGTTTGTGAATCGGCGCCATCGGGAACCGTGCTCCCATCAGCAACGTCGATGGGAGTGGTTCCGATGGGCATCGTTTTCCGCAAGCGTAAGAAGATCGGGCCGCTGGTCCTGAACTTCACCGAGAACGGCTACTCCTCGTTCAGCTTCAAAATCGGCAAGTGGTCGTGGAACTCCAAGACCCGCGCGCACCGTTACGACCTGCCCGGCCCGATCTCCTGGAAGCAGGACAAGAGCCGCTCGTCCTAGGTCAGAGACTGATCACGACGTCGCCGCCGAGCCGGCCCTCCGCCGGCTTGCGGGCGACCTCCCCGGTGTCGATCAGGTCGTAGAGCACCGGGGTGACGTCGGCGGACCGGTAATCGGTCCAGGTCAGGGCGAAGGTGCGCAGTTCGGTCACCGTCGAGGGCCCCTCGGCGGCCAGGTGACCGAGCAGCGCCCGCCGCAGCTCGCCCTCCTCCACCGGCCGGTCCGGCTCGGCCGCCCACAGCGCGTCCTTGAAACTCTCCAGACTCTTGGCCGACGTGGTCGCGAAGACCACCACCTCGCCGTTCGCCAACGCGGCCGACGAGACGAGCGGGAAACCCGGCCCCTGGTACACACCGCCCGGCGGCAGCACCAGCAGCACCTCGGCCGGTTTGCCCCCGGTGATCGCGCGGATGGTGGTCGCCGCGGGCGGTTCGCTCGCGGCCGACGCGTCCAGATAGGCCAGCAGCGGTACGTTCGACGCACCGGCCGCTTTCAGCGCGACGGCCAGCCGCTCGTCGGTCCCGCCACCGATCGGCAGCACCGGGAATCCGGCCCGCACCGCGGTCAGCCGCTTCCCCACCTCGTCCATGTCCCGGCCGACGGCCACCATGGACAGTTCCCGGCCCCGTGCAAGATCGGGCAATTCGCTCAGAACACGTGCCGCCGTCTCCGCTCCGGCACCTCCGTCGTCGTCGGCGTATCCATGCACATAGGTCACCCGGCGGGACCGGCGCAACGCCGACTCCGCCCAGGTGTGCAGGTGATGAGCGAGTAGATCAAGCTTGGACATATCGCAGTTCTACCGTGTCCACTTCGCTACCGGAAACTTGTACCGAGGGTGTTCAGTTGAGCACTATGGGATACATGGCCCCTCCGCTCGCCGAAGTCACCGCCCAGGCGCAGACCCTGTCGTCGTCGGGCGATCTCGCGGGCGCCCGGGCCGTTCTGGACGATCTGCTCCGCACCGCCGACGCCGACCCCCGCCGCGCCACCGCCGACCTCGCGGTCGCCGCCACCCTGCACGCCCGCGTCCTCATCGCCCTCGGCGACCCGGAAACCGCCCGGCTCTCGGCCGCCTTCGCGCACTCCGCCGACGAGCGCCTGCACGGCCGCCGGGACGAGCGCACCATCGCCGCCGCCGCCCTGCACGCCGCGGTGCTCCAGCGGATCGGCCAGCACGGCCGGGCCGTCTCCGTCTACCACGACCTGATCGGCGAACTCGCCCTGCTGGACGGCCCCGACTCCCCCCGGGTCCTGGCCGCCGAAGCCGACCTGGCCACCGCCGAACACGCCGCCGGCCACTGCGCCACCGCCCGCTCCCGGCTGGCCCGGGCCTGGCGGCGGCACCGCCGGGTGCACGGCGACGCCAGCCCGGCCGGCATCAAGATGCTGGCCCGGCTCGGCGCGATGGAACGCGACTGCGGCCACGACGACGAGTCCCGCGAGCACCTGACCCTGGCCGGTGAGCTGAGCGCGCGCTACCTGCCGGCCGACCATCCGCTGGCCCGGCAGACCGCCGCCCTGGTCGCCGGCGCCACCGCCGGGCGGCACACCTGCGGCAGCCGCGACACCTCCGGCGGCACCCCGTTCCGGCCCTTCCCCCGCCGCCCCACGGTGCCCGACCCGGCCGGCTCCCGGCCGTCACCGTTCCCCGCCGACGCACCCGGCCAGCCGCCACCCGACGACCGGCCCACCGACCCGGCCGGCACGGTCTACCCGGTGCCGCCCGAGGACTTCTACGACGATCTGCCCCCGGCCGACAACCGGGCCACCGACCCCAACGGCAACGTCTACCAGCAGCCGCTCTACCTGGCCGACCTCGGGCTGCCCGGCGACCCGACCGGCCGGCACGCCCGCGCCGACACCCCGCCACCCCTGCCCGGCAACCGCGCCCCCGACTACGGCGAGGACGGCAAACCACTTCCCGTCGGTACGGCCCGGACCGGCACCCGCACCGATCCGCCCAACTCACGGCGCCTGCCGGTGCGTACCGGCAAGCCCGGAAGATCTCGCACCGGCCACCAACTGCTCCTCGCCGCGCTGCTGGCCGGTGGGGTCGCCGGCGCCGCGGCCCTGGTCATCCTCACCCTGCCCGGCGCCGACGGGGCGAAGCGGCCGGCCGACTCCCCCGCCCCACCGGCCGCCTCGCCGAACGTCCTGCTGCGCGACGGCGGCGACAGCATCGCCCTCCAGTGGGCCTACCCGCGCGGTGCCACCGGCGACGTGCTGATCACCGGCGGACGGGACGGACAGCCCCCGGTGAAGATCGCCGACCTGCCCCGCGGAGCCGCCGACTACGTCGTCTACAGCCTCAACCCCGACCTGGACTACTGCTTCACCGTCGCGATCCGGGGCGCGGACACCACCACGGAGGCCGGCACGGCGTGCACCAGGCGGTGATGCAACCGTTCCGCAACCGGCTGCGACCCGGGCCGCTCCCCCCACCCCGGACCGTAGGGCGTCACGGCCACGACAGGGAAGAGGCACAGTGACGACCCTCGTCCCCAGCGAGCAGACCCGGCAGCTCACCGAACTCGAGACCGCCGTGACGGAACTCGAGGCGCGTACCCCGTCCCAGTTCCGGACCGTGTGGGCGCCCGCCGCCGCGCTCCGCCAGCGGGCCGAGGAGGTCGGCGACACCGAAGTGGTCCAGCGGGCCGTCCTGCTCCAGGCCGGCGTCCTGCTCCGGGAAGGACAGACCGGCGAAGGCGGCCAGCTCGCGCTCCAGGTGAAGGTCTGGGCCGAGGAGAACGAGGCCCGGTACGTGCTGGCCCGCGCCCACCGGGAACTCGCCGTCTTCTACCGGCACGTCGGCGACTTCTCCGACGCCCTCACCCATGCCGTGCAGAGTGTCGCCTTCCTCAGCGACGACGTGCCCGCCCACCTGCGGGCCCGGCACCTGATGACCCTCGCCGTCTCCCTGTCCGACACCGGCTCGCACGCCGACGGCAAACGCCGCGGCCGGGAGGCACTCGCGCTGTCCGCCCAGGCCGGCGACCACGAGATGGTCCTCGCCATGCTCAACAACATGGCGTACAGCGCCGCCGAGCTCGGCGACGAGACCGAGGCCCGCGCCCTCGTCGCCCAGATGCGCGACGTCCAGCAGCGCAACGGACACCGGTTCACCGCCAACGAACTCGACACCATGGCCCAGGTCGAACTGATGAGCCATCGGTACGCCGCCGTCGAGGAACTGCTCACCCCGGTACTCGCCGACCTCGTCGTCGCCACCGAAGGCGACGCCGTCGCCGAGTGCCGGCTCACCCTCGCCCGGGCCCGGCGGCTCGACCGCCGGTACGCGGCCGCCCAGGACGCCCTCGACGCGGCCCGGGCCACCTGCGCCGAACGGCAACTCGGCGCCATCGGGGCCCGGGTCCGCCAGGAACAGGCCGCCCTCTACGCCGACACCGGGCGCTACGCGGAGGCGTACGAGGAACACCGCAGTTTCCACGCCGACATGACCGCCCTGCAATCGGTGCAGCGCGACGCCCGGGCCCGCGCCCTGCAGGCCGTCTTCGAAGCCAACGAAGCCCGCCGGGCCAGCGAACACTTCCGGGAGATGGCCCACCGGGACGCCCTCACCGGACTGCACAACCGGCGGTATGTCAACGAACGGCTGCCCGCACTGATGGTCGAGTCCGCGGAACGGGGCCGGCCGCTGTCCGTGGCGATCGTCGACCTCGACCACTTCAAACGCATCAACGACACGCTGTCGCACGCCACCGGCGACACCGTCCTGCAGCACGTCGCCGAACTGCTCGAAGAAGCCGCGCCGGGAGCGGCCATCGCGGCCCGGATGGGCGGGGAGGAGTTCCTGCTCGCCTTTCCCGGAGTGGACGCGGAGGAGGCGGCGATGCGCTGCGAACGGCTACGGCTGCGGATCCGGGCACACGGCTGGGAACCGGTCACCGGAACCCTCCAGGTGACCACCAGCATCGGGGTGACCACCGTGGAACCCGGCGAGACCAGCCTGTCGGCCCTGCTGTCCACCGCCGACCGCAACCTGTACGCCGCCAAACGCTCCGGCCGCGACCGCGTCGTCGCCGGCTGATCCCTCGGTGCAGAATCCAGGTATGGCCGATGACTCGACGATCCCGTTCCCCTCGCCCATGACCCCTGCCGCCGGGCGGGCCGAGGTCTTCGTCCGGTACCTGGACTTCTACCGGGAGACCGTCCTGGCCAAGGCCGCCGGCCTACCCGAGGCCGAGCTGCGGTCCAGCCGCCTGCCATCCGGGTGGACACCACTTGAGCTGCTCAAGCATCTACGGTTCGTGGAGTTGCGCTGGCTGGAATGGGGTTTTCAGGGCCGTGACGTCGCCGAGCCGTGGGGCGACCGCAAGGACGACCGCTGGCACGTCGATCCGTCGGAGAGCCTGGCCGATCTGACTGCCGCGCTCCGGGCGCAGGGTGTCCGCACCACAGCGGTGATCACCGGGAACGACCTGGAGGCGGTGGGCCGGCCCGGCCCACGCTGGGCCGGCGACGATCCAGCCGGTCTGGAGCGGATCTGCTTCCACCTGCTCCAGGAATACGCCAGGCACGCCGGCCACCTCGACGTCGTCGTCGAACTGGCCGGAGGCCCCGTCGGCGAGTGACCGGTCAGAGGTCGGCGTCGGCGCGGACCGGGTAGTGGTCGGAAGCTGTCGCGGTGGTCTCGTCCCGGACGGACCAGACGCGCTCGGTCCGAGCTGCCAGAGCGGGGCTCGCCATCATGTAGTCCAGTCGGACGGCGCCGAACTCGCGGCCCGCGTAATCGGTGGGGACGGTCCGGCCGTCACCGTCGCCGGCGGTGTGCCACAGGTCGGTGTACCCCTGTTCGTGGAAGGCCGCGATGGCCCTGGTGTCGGCGGTACCGTCCGGGGCCAGGTGGCGCTGCCGGTAGAGCGATGGCAGGGCGGCGAGTTCCCGTTCGTGATCGCCGCGGGGGTCGAGCCCGTTCATGTCTCCGGCGATCAACGCCAGCCCACCGCGAGAAGCGTAGCGAGCGGCGAGCCAGCGGGCCTCTCGGTAGCGGCGGGTCGGGGAGAACGGGTTCAGGTGGGTGCTCACCACCGTCAGGGGGCCGGCGGTGGTCTCGGTGCGGACCACGGCTGCCGCGTGGTGCAGACGCCATGTCACCGACGTGCGGTGGGTGATGTGTAGTGGTGGGCGGATCAGGACCGCCACCGGCTGGGCGAACGCCGACGGGGCCATGTGGGCTTCCATGCCCACTGCCGCCGCCAGCTGGTGGAGGCGGCGGCGGCCGTAGGCGCGGTAGTTCAGCAGCTCCTGCAGGCACAGGACGTCGGGTTGCTCGGTGCGGATCACCTGGATGATCGACGGGAGACGGTCACCGCCGCCGTGTTTGATGTTCCAGGTCATCAGGCGCAACGTCATCCGACCTTCTCCAGGTCGCGGGAGCGGGTGGCCTTCTCCGCCTCGGCCGCGGCCTCGGACAGCGTCTCGGCGTGTGCGTTGGGGCGGATCACCCACCACAGGACGCCGATCCAGGCCGTGGTCAGCAGCAGCGCGCCCATCACGTCGGTGGGGTGGTGCATGCCGCGGTACATGCGGGACAGGGCGACGATCGCCGGCATGATCACGGCCAGGGCCGGGAAGATCCAGCGCCACGGCTGCCGGACCCGGGCCATCACGATGATCGCGATCGCCACCCATAGGCACATGGTGGCGGCGATGTGCCCGGACGGGAACGACGAGGTCGGCATCTGACCGTCGATCTGTTCGACGGACGGGCGTTCCCGGCCGACCGAGGCGGCCGCGCAGAGGAAGAGGGTCAGCTCGCCGATCATGGTGAGGGCCAGGAAGAGGACCGGCCGCCACTGCCGCCACGCGGCCAGGGCCAGCGGGCAGAAGATCAGCGAGATGATCAGGATGGCGTGTGTGTCGCCGGCTTTGCTGGCGAGCCAGCTCAGGTGGTCGAGGTCGGGGGTCCGGAAGGTCTGGAGCCAGCGCGGGACGGCGTCGTCGAACGGCGGCTCCCACCTGTTCACCGAGTAGCCGACCAGGTAGAGCAGGCCGAACACGAAGACCCAGCCGACCAGGATCTCGGCGCCCTTGGCCCACGGGTGCGGCAGCACGGCCTCCTCGGCGGGGGCGGGGCGCAGGTCGGGGCCGGCTTCCGGGTCGAGGCCGTCGGTGATCGGCGGCGTCTCGTGGCCGGCTTCGCGGCGCCAGATCCGGAAGGCGTACGCGGTGACGCTGATCCAGGCGATCCCGAGCAGCCAGCCGCCGAGCACGTCGGAGAGGAAGTGCACGCCGAGGGCGATCCGGGTGAACCCGACGGCGGCGACGATCAGCGCGGCCAGCCCGATGAACCAGGGCCGCCACGCGCGCCGCATCGCGGGCAGGAAGACCAGCACGAGCATCCCGTAGACGACCATCGAGCCGAGCGCGTGCCCGCTGGGGAAGCTGTTGCCGGGCGCGGAGGCGACCGGGATCTCGACGACCGGCCGGAGCCGCCCGATCAGCGCTTTCAGCGACGGGTCGAGGATCAGCGCGCCGGCGCCGGTGACCAGCAGGTAGATCGCCGGCCGGGGCAGTCTGCGCAGGAACAGCAGGGCGGCGGCGAGGACCACCAGCGGGAGGAGTACGCCGCGGCCACCGAACGAGGAGATCTGCTGGAGCACCGCCACCGTCGTCTCGGATCCGGCGGCCCAGGAGTTCAGCCCGTGCGCCACCGACTGGTCGAGGTCGAGCAGTGGCCGCCAGTGGAACCGGACCAGCAGCAACAAGACGCCGAAGGTGAGCCCGATCGCGGCGACCACGATCAGTCCCAGCACACTGCGTTCGGCGAAATGCCGCACGGGCGCCCAGCCGGTGCGTTCCACCACTCGGTTCTCGTCGGTCGTCACTGCGCGCTCCAACTCTCGGGGAGGGGGTGCGCGGTGACTTACCCGGCGGGCTCGGTCGTCACACCGGGGTCGCGCGGTGACGGGATCTCCGGCTGTTCCTCCGGCTCCCAGCGGTCCTCCTGGGCGGGCTTGGGCACACCGACCCGGCGGGCCTCCAGCTGGGCGGCGAAGGCGAGCCCGAGGAAGAGGGCGATTCCGGTCAGGTTGGCCCAGAGCAGCAGCGCCATCATCGCGGTGAGCGGCCCGTAGGTGGCACCGAAGGCGTCGCTGAACCGGATGTACCCGGCCAGCAGCAGACTGGCCAGCCACCACAGCACGGTCGACACCACCGCCCCGAACAGCAGCCAGGAGAGGGCGGGCTGGTTCCGGCGTACCGAATGGCGGAAGAGAAGGGCCACCGCGAAGATGATCAGGACCAGGCTCAGTGGCCACCGCACCACGTCCCAGGCCACCCGCAACCCGCCGGAGATGCCGAAATGTTGCTCGGCCGAGTCGCCGGCGGCCTTGCCGGCCACCAGGATCAGGAAGCCGAAGAGCGCGGGCAGCCCGGCGACCAGGGCGAGGACCGCGGCGCGGAAGTATTTGCGCAGGGCCGGCCGGTCGCGTTCGACGCCGTAGATGCGGTTGGCGCCGCGTTCGATCTGGGCCATCGCGCTGGTCAGTGCGAACAGTCCGGTGACCATACCGAGGGCGAGAGCGAGTTCCCCGGCGTCCTCGGTGCGGTCGTCGTCCATCAGCAGCTCGGTGACCAGTGGTGCGCTGGCGCCGGGGGTGAGTGCGATGACGGTGTCCGCGACGACCTGGCCGCCGTCCTCCACGCCGAGGTCGGTGGCGAGGCCGGAGAGGGCGATCAGGAACGGGACGATGGCCAGGCAGAGCTGGAAGCCGAAGGCCCGGGCGTGGCTGAAGCCGTCGCCGTAGCGGAACCGGACGAACGCGTCGTGCAGCAGGGGCCAGCGCCCGTAGTGCAGCAACGCGAGGAAGGCGTCGTCGGCGGAGAGCTTGTCCCCGGCCATCATCCGGGTCTCGGGGACCGGTTCGGTACTGCTCAAGCCTTCTCCTCGGCCGCTTTCTTGATCGGCTCCGCACGCTCGGCGACCGCCGACGCGTCGTACGCCAGGTCCGGGTCGGCGTCCGGCTGGGGCACGCAGAGCAGCAGCGCCCGGTGCCGGACCCCGATCTTCATGACCTTGCCCGGGGTGATCGTGTCGCCGTCGAGCTGGCGGGCCTGTGCCCGGTTGCTGTAGATCTCAACCCGCTGTGCGGTGAACGTCTCCATCAGCGGCACCCGTTTGCGGCGGCTCATCACGGCCCAGACCAGGGCCGCCCAGTGCGCCAGGTTGGTCGGGCTGAGGATGGCCACGTCGAGCCGGCCGTCGGCGGGATCGGCCTTGCTGAGCAGTTTCACCCCGCCCTGCAGCCGGCCCACGTTACCGACGATCACGGCGGCCGGGCGGCGCGGCATGGGCGGGCCGCCGTCCAGCCGGATCCGGGCCCGCATCGGCCGGTCGAGCAGGTGTTTGGCGGCGCCGCCGAGGTAGGCGGGCCAGCCGATGTGCTTCTTCGCCCGCTCCGAGGTGTCCTCCAGCATCTGGGCGTCGAAGCCCATGCCGGCCATCACCACGAAGCACTTGTCACCGAGCGTGCCGACGTCGATGCGCCGGCGGCCACCCTCCAGGGCGACCTGCAGCCCGGCGGCCGGGTCGTTGCCGAGACCCAGGTTGGCGGCGAGCAGGTTGCCGGTGCCGGCGGGCAGGACGGCCAGGGCCACGTCGCTGCCGGTCAGGGCGGTGACGACCGCGGTCACGGTGCCGTCGCCACCGCACGCGAAGACCAGCTCGGCGCCCTCACCGATGGCCTGCTTGGCCTGACCTCGGCCGGGATCGTCGGGCGTCGTCTCGTACCAGGACGGCTCCGGCCACCCGGCCCGGCGCAACGCCTCGTGGACGGTGCGCCGCAGGTGATCGGGATCGGCCACTTTGCTGGGGTTGAACACGATGGCGGAGCGGGGTCCAGTCACGTCGCTCAGTGTGCCGGAGACATGTCACGGCAGCGACTCGACGGGCGCAGTCGTGCACTCTCCGGGGGCACACTGGTCGGGTGACCGACTTGACCTACCCCCATGTGGGTGCGACCCGGACCGGGCGGCTGCCCGGTGGTTACCGGCATCTGCGCCACCGCGCCCGGATCGGCACCGGCCAGGAGGTGCTGGACCGGGCCGGTGCCGCGGTCCTGGCCTTCCGGATGCACCGGGCGATCGGCGCCGGTGTCACCGCCGACGCCGGGCGGGCCGCGCCGGGGGTGCTGCTCACCGTGCGGATCGGGCCGCTGCGGGCGCCGTGCGAGGTGGTCTGGACGCTGGAGGAGGGTGACCGGATCGGGTTCGCGTACGGCACCCGTCCGGGGCATCCGGCCAGCGGTGAGGAGGCGTTCGTGGTGGAGCGCGACGAGCACGACCGGGTGTGGCTGACGGTGACCGCGTTCAGTCGCCCGGCGAGCACCCTGATGCGGGTGGTGGGCCCGTTCGGGGTCGCCTTCCAGCACGTGTTCGCGCGCCTCTGCGGGTTGGCCCTGCGCCGTCTGGGTACCGTGAAACGGTGAGAGTGACCTGGTGGGGACACAGCACGGCGTGGATCGAGGACTCCGGCACCGGGCTGCTGACCGACCCGGTGCTGACCGGCCGGCTCGCCCATCTCCGGCGGATGGCCGGCCCGGCGCCCCGGCTTCCCGGCGCCCCGGACGCGATCCTGCTGTCGCACCTGCACGCTGATCACTTCCACTGCGCGTCACTTCGTGCCGTACCGGGAAATCCGCTGTTGATCGTGCCGAAGGGGGCCCGGGAGTTCACCGCCCGCGCCCTGGGCCGGGAGGCGGCCGGCCGTTGTGTGGAGCTGGCGCCGGGTGAACAGACCGAGGTGGGCGCGGTCCGGGTGCGGGCGGTGCCGGCCCGGCACGACGGCACCCGGGGTCCGTGGTCGCGGGATCGGGCGATGGCCGTCGGGTTCGTGGTGGAGGGACAGGCCCGGGCGTGGTACGCCGGGGACACCGGCCTGTTCGACGAGATGTCCGATCTGGGGCCGCTGGACCTGGCGCTGATCCCGGTCGGCGGCTGGGGCCCGACCCTGGGCGCGCACGGGCATCTGGACGCCCGGGACGGCGCCGAGGCGCTGCGCCGGGTGAAGGCGTCGTGGGCGGTGCCGGTGCACTACGGGACGCTGTGGCCGATCGGGATGGGCCGGGTGCGGCGGCACATGTTCGACGAGCCGGGCGCCCGGTTCGCCGAGTTCGCGGCGCAGGCCGCACCGGACAGCCGGGTGCGGGTGCTGGCCCACGGCGAGACCCTGGACCTGGGCGCCGCCGCGTGATCGACCTGCTGGGCGCGCTCGGCTGGTTGGTGCTGGTGGTGTCGTTCGGTGCGGTGGTGCCGATCGTGCCGACCGGGGCCGCGGTGAGCGGGACGGCGGCGCTGATGTTCCACGAGCACCCGTTCTCGATCGCGCTGGTGGTGGCGGCGGGCGCGGCCGGGGCTTACCTGGGCGATCTGGTGATGTACGCGATGTGCCGGTTCGGCGGGGAGAAACTGGCCCGCCGGTTGCGCTGGCTGCGCGACGAGGAGCACCTGGCCGGGGTGAAACAGCGGCTGACCCGGCGGCAGGTGCCGGTGCTGCTGGTGTCCCGGCTGATCCCGGGCGGCCGCGTCCCGGTGCTTCTCGCGGCCGCCTTCGCCGGGATCCCCTGGCGTACGTTCGTCGTCGCCAACCTGCCGGCCTGCGCGCTGTGGTCGCTGGTCTACGCCGCGATCGGGCTGGCCGGCGGGTCGATCTTCCCGGAGCCGTGGCAGGGCGTGGTCGCCGCGGTGGTGGCGATCCTGCTGGTCAACCAGGCCCTGACGTGGTGGGAACGACGACGGGCGATCAGTACTTCAGGTGCGTCCGGGTGAGCTTGGCGACCCGCTCCACCATGCTGATGCCGCTGGTCATGGTCTTGTTGGTGTGCGAGAGCACGGCGATCGACACGTCGGTCTCGTCGCCGGTGACCTGACCGACCGTGTTGATGATCCACAGGTTCTTCTCGGTGGAGCGCTGCAGCCAGCCGTTCTTCACGGCGGCGTCCTCGTCCTCGCCGGCCACGGCCGGGACACCCCAGTCCTGGTCGGTGGCGACGGTGGTCATCAGCTTGTGGGCGTACGCCCGGGAGGTTTCGTTCAGCTCGCCCTTCTCGTCCTCGATCGCGGCGAGCAACTTCACCTGGTCCTTCACCGTGGTCCTGGTGAGCCCCCAGGAGCTGCTGACCTTGGTCTGGGTGAGGCCGAGGCGCTTGTTGCAGGCGCTGAGCCCGGTGTAGCGGCCGATCTTGCCGAACAGCGACGTGGTGGCGGCGTTGTCGCTGTACCGGATCATCTTGTCGGCCAGCGCCTTCTCGCTGCTGGTGACCTTGCGGTCGTCGTCCTGCGCGGTCATCAGCAGGCAGGCGAGCACCTGCACCTTGACGATGCTGGCGGTCTCGTACTTCTCGTCGCCACGGAACGCGTAGGTCTCGCCGGTCTTCTTGTCGAAGACGGCGACGGAGAACTCCGGCTTGTCGGCGGCGTACTTCTTCAGAGCCGCGTCGAGGGTCTTGACACGCTTGGCACGCTCGATGGCGGCCAGCTCCTCGGGGGTGGGGCCGGTCGGCGTGGGGGACGCCTTGGCCGCGGGCACGTCGCTGAAGGATCCGGCCAGCGAGCCGGTCCCACCGGAGCCGCCGCCCAGCATGCCCTGGGCGACCAGCACCGAACCACCCAGGATGCCCACCGCGGCGGCTACGAGGATCAGGTTTCGGGGATTAGGCACCCATGCATACTGCCGTGTCGGCGGCCTCTGTGACACGCCAGAGGCCTGTGTATTCCGGACTTTCGACGCTCGGCTGCGCCGCCCGTACGTTGCGTCACCCCGGAGGAGCCGGGTGCGGGGTGCGCGCGCGGCGCACAATGGAGGCATGTTCAATCTTCTGTCCGGCGCCGTTCAGCTCACCTCCGCAGCGGTCGGCAAGGTGATCGAGACGGCGGCCACCGCGGCGACGATCCCGGTGCGCGCGGTCGGGCTGATCGGGCAGAGCGAGCTTTTGCTGAACCGGGCGACGGTGGCGGTCTCGCAGGTGGAGAGCCTGATCAACCGGGTCTCCGCGGTGGTGACCGCGGTCGAGGCGACGGTGGCCGAGACCCGGGCGGTGGCGGACGTCGCGGCGCTGACCGTGCGGGAGGTGGCCGTCACCTCGGCCACCGCGGCCGATCTGGTTCGACGGGCGTCGATCACCGCCGAGGCGGCCGGCGTGCTCGTCGGCGACGCCTCCACGGCTGTGAGCGAGGTCACGGCCATCGCGAACCGGGCCGGCGCCGTAGCCGGCGAGGTCGAGACTCTTGTCGGCGACTACGCGCCGACGCTGCGTGATGCCGCTCCGCTGGCCGCCCGGTTCGTCGCCGAGCTGACGCCGGACGAGGTGACCGCCGCGATCCGGATGATCGACGAGCTGCCGGCCCTGCAGCACCACCTGGTCACCGACGTGATGCCGCTGCTGGGCAAGCTCGACCAGGTCGGCCCGGACCTGCACAAGCTCCTCGAGGTCACCGAGGACCTGCACCTGGCCATCGCGGGCCTGCCCGGTCTGAAGATGCTGCGCCGCCGCGGCGAGGAGCGGGTGCACGAGAACGGATGACGGACGCGCGCCGGCCCCCGATCCGCGTGGATCGGGGGCCGGCGTGCCCGTGACGGGGTGGGATCAGAAGATCGACACGCCGTAGGCGTTGAGCGCCTCGGTGACCGGCTGGAAGTAGGTCACGCCACCGGAGGAGCAGTTGCCACTGCCGCCGGAGGTGAGACCGTAGGCCGCGGAGCCACGGTAGAGCGGGCCGCCGCTGTCGCCCGGCTCGGCGCAGACGGTGGTGCGGATCAGGCCGGAGACCGAACCCTGCGAGTAGTTCACCGTGGCGTTGAGCTGGGTGACCGAGCCGGTGCGGGTACCGGTGGTGGAGCCGCGCCGGGTGACGGCGGTGCCGACCGCCGGGGTGGAGGCCGAGGTGAAGCCGCCGGTCTTGGCGATGGTGGTGTTGGTGTAGCGGACGATGCCGTAGTCGTTGCCCGGGAAGCTGGTGCCCGACCGGGTGCCGAGGGTCGCCGAGCCGTTGGTCCAGGTGGTGCCGGCGTTGGTGCAGTGACCCGCGGTCAGGAAGTAGTTCGTGCTGCCGCTGCGCACGTTGAAGCCGAGCGAGCAGCGGCTGCCACCGGTGTAGATGGCGTCACCGGCGGCGATCAGGGGGCTCAGCGTGCCGGGGATGCTCTCCAGGCGGGCGGCGTCGCCGAGCTTGGCGACGGTGGCCTGGACGGCGGCGAGCTCAGCGCCGGTGACGCTCTCGTCGACGCTGACCACGACCTTGTTGGAGACCGGGTCGACACTGAACGCGGTGCCCGGAACCCGCATGGTGGTCTTGAGGTTCGCGTCGGCGGCGGCCAGTGTGGCACCGCTGTTGGCGACGTAACGGACGGTGGCGCCGGCGGCCCGCGCCTCGGCGGCGGTCGCCGCGTCGGTCACGTTGACGACGAGCTTGCCGTCCTGCACGAACGAGCCGGCGTCGCGGTCGCCGAGTTTGGCGTCCAGCGAGCTGGCGAGAGCCGAGTGGTCGGCGCTGATCAGGGGGGCGGCCGAGGCGGGGGACGCGGCCAGGCCACTGGCGACGAGAACGCCCACCGCGAGGCCGACGATCGGTCGGCGAAGCATCGGGTTGAGCACGTTTCCTCCCAGGGGGAACGGGTGGGGTACACCGATCCGGCGTACCGCGTGCTCGAAGTATTCAAATTGTTCGATCTAAGGGCAAGGCTCGTGAACGATCACCAAAAATCGATCAACATGATGGTGACCAGCGAAAACATCTGCGTCATATCGTGAGCCTATGACCCTTTCGGGATGAAAATACCGAGAAGCGTAACCGGCCGGCAACATTTCGTCGCCGGCCGGCACAGCTCCTACATCGACACACCTCGACGACCCGCCTACCGCTCGACGACGACGATCGGAGCGTCGTCCGCGAGCCGGTAGCCGAGGCCGTACACCGTGGTGATCAGCTCCGGGTCGTCGAGCTTGGTGCGCAGGCGGCTGACGTGCACGTCGACCGTCCGGTTGGTGGTGTGCCGGTGGCCCCAGACGTGGGTGAGCAGCTGGGCGCGGCTGAACACCTGGCGCGGATGGCGGGCCAGGAAGAGGAGCAGGTCGTACTCCAGGCGGCTCAGCTCGAGCAGGCGGCCGCCCCGGAACGCGGTGCGCGCCCGCGGGTCGAGGCGGATCTCCGCGACCCCCTCGGGCCGGGAGGCGGACTCGGTGGCGCCCACCTCCACCGCGGCGGTGGCGCCGGCGGCGTCGACCAGCTCACGGAGAGCGGCCAGCACGCGCTCCCGGCCGCCGGCACCCCCGGCGATGCTGATCGTCACGGTCACGGGGGCCTGATCGTCGTCCAACTGCTGCTCCGGCGGCGGCTCGGGCACCGGCCTCAGCAGGACCGGGCGGGGGTATGTGGCGTGCGGATGCGCGACGGCGAGAACGGACACGGCTGCTCCTTCTGACTCCTGGATCGGGGGGTGGCGCCCCGCAAGGATACATTTCCTATCAGTTAGATAGGCATATCCGATCGTAGTGGCGGGCATCATATCCCCGCCAGTGACAATCCCCTATCGGTTAACTAGGATATATGCAGCGCCATAGCTGGGCTTTCCCAGGGAGTGGACCGTCGACAGAGAGAGGCGCACACCGATATGACGGGAATCGTGGTGGTGTCCGGCAACCCGCGTGCCGGGTCGCGGACGTCCGCGCTGGCCGTGGCCGTCGGCGAGGCGATCGCCGAGCGGCTCGGCTCGCCACAGCCGCACGTGATCGAGGTCGGTTCCCTCGGCACCGGCCTGCTGGCCCCCGGCGACGAGTCCACCGAGACCGCGCGCGCCATCATCCGCGAGGCGAACCTGCTGGTGGTGGCGACCCCCACTTTCAAGGGCAGCTACTCCGGCGTGCTCAAGGTGCTGCTCGATCCGCTCCCCGCGCAGGCGCTGGCCGGCAAGCTGGCCGTGCCGGTGGTGACCGCCGGCTCCGCCACCCAGGCGACCGCCGCCGAGGCGCTGCTCCGGCAACTGCTGGTCGAGCTGGGCGCCATCGTGGTCCGGCCCGGCCTGCCGGTGCTGGAGGCCGACCTGCCCGAGTCGACCGCGATAGCCCAGAAATACGCGGCGGCCATGGACTGGTGATCCGGTCCATGGCCGCGCGATTCAACATCAAGATCAACTGACGGTCATCGTGTACGCCCGGGTCGCGCTCTGCCCGGCGGCGTCGGTGAACCGCACGGTGAAGGTGAAATCGCCGGCCGTGGTGGCGGTGCCGCCGATCATCCCGGAGCCGGCCAGGACCAGCCCGTCCGGCAGCGCGCCGGAATCGATCGTCCAGGTCCCGGCCCGGGCGCCGGCCACCGCGAGCCACTGCTCGTAGTCGTCACCGGCGGTCGGTCCGGGCAGCGTCGCGGTGGTGATCACCGGGGTGGAGGCGAGCACCGGGATCACGATCCTCTTCGTCACGACCTGCGGCACGTAGTCGGTGAACCGGACGGTCACCGTGTACCGGCCCGCCTTCCTCGGCGTGCCGGACAGGACACCGGCTGCCGACAGCGACAGACCGGGCGGCAGCGAACCCGAGTTCAGCTTCCAGGCGCCCCGGCGCGACGTCTTGAGCGCCAGCCGCGTGGAGTACGCGACACCCGCCGCGGCGTTGGGGGTCTGACCGGTAGCGATCACCACGGGCTTCGGCGGCGCCGGGACGTACAGCAGGCGGTTCGGGCTGCCCCTACGGTCGGTGACCTTGCCCTTGGTCGAGTCGGCGATCAGTTTCGCCTGCACCCGGGCCGGGGACCACGCCGGGTACGCGTCCAGGATCAACGCCGCCGCGCCGGTCACGTGCGGGGTGGCCATCGAGGTGCCGCTGTACGTCGCGGTCGCGGTGTTGCTCTTCTGGACCGACGACTTGATCCCCACCCCCGGCGCGAACAGGTCCACACCCTTGCCGTAGTTGGAGAACTTCGCCCGCCTGCCGGTACGGTCGCTCGCCGCCACGGTGACCGTCTGCGGCAGGTCGGCCGGGCTGCTCAGGGACGCGTTGACGTTCTCGTTGCCGGCCGCCACCACGTAGGTGACACCGGAGGCGATCGAGTCGGCGACCGCGTAGTCCAGCGCCGCGCTGCGGCCGCCGCCGATGCTCATGTTGGCGACCGCCGGGCGGACGGCGTGCCCGGTCACCCAGTCGACGCCCTCGATCACGTCGGAGACGTAACCCTCGCCCCGGCAGTCCAGCACCCGCACGGACACCAGCTTGACCTTCTTCGCCACCCCGTAGGTGGAGCCGCCGATGGTGCCGGCCACGTGGGTGCCGTGCCCGTTGCAGTCGCCGGCGGACCCGTTGCCGTCGACGAAGTCGTAGCCGTACGACGCGCGTCCGCCGAACTGGGTGTGACCGATCCGGATCCCGGTGTCGATCACGTAGGCGTGCACCGCGTCACCGTCGGCGGACGGCCGGTAGCTCTTCGAGAGCTTCACCGAACGCTGGTCGATCCGGTCCAGGCCCCAGACCGGGTTCTTCTGGACGGCGGCCAGCGAGACCACCCGGTCCACCTCGACGGACCGCACGTTCGGGTCGGCGGCCACCCGGCGGGCCTGCGCCGCGGTCATCGACGAGACGAACCCGGGGAAGCTGCCGAAACTGCGCAGCAGTGCCCCCGCGGCGACCACACGCGCGCCCGGCTCCGTCATCGTCACGATGTAACGGTCCTGCGGTGCCGCGGCCCGCGCCGGTGACGGTGCCACGAGAGCGGAGGCGGCCACCACGGTGGCCAGGATCGTCTTGAACATGACCGCCGTGATCGGCCGGGACCGGCCCGGCCTGAGAGTTCAGGCCCGGTGCGCGAGCAGCGCCAGGCGCACCCGGTTCGGGCTGCCCGTCTTGGTCATCAGCGCGGTGATGTGCGTCTTCACCGTGGTCACCCCGATGTGCATCCGCTCGGCGATCTCGGCGTTGCTCAGCCCCTCCGCGACCAGGGCGAGCACCTCCTGCTCGCGGCCGGTCAGCCCGCCCACCGCCGGGCGCGTCTCCGGCCGGGCGTCCACCGCGCGGCGGACCAGCCGGCGCAGCACGTCCTGACTGAACGGGCTCTCCCCCGCGGCCGCCTGCCGGATCCCGTGCAGCAGCTCCTCCGGCGGCGCGTCCTTGAGCAGGAAGCCGCACGCGCCGGCCTGCAGCGCCGGATAGAGGTGGTCGTCGTCGCCGAACGTGGTCAGCACCAGCACCCGGGCCGCCGGACGGGCCGCGACGATGCGGCTGGTCGCGGTGATCCCGTCGACACCGGGCATGCGCAGATCCATCACGATCACATCCGGTACGAGCCGGGACGCGGACTCCACCGCCGTACGCCCGTCCCCGGCCTCGCCGACCACCTCGATGTCCGGCGCGGCCTCGCACAGCATCCGCAGCCCGGCCCGGATCAGTTGCTGGTCGTCGACCAGCAGCACCCGGATCACGCGGTCTCCCCCGGCAGCATGGTGGCCACCCGCCAGCCCTTCCCTTCTCCCCCGGACGGCCCGGCGGACAGCGTCCCGCCCAGCACCTCGACCCGTTCCCGCATGCCGGTCAGGCCGTGCCCGCCCCCGGACGGTACCTCCCGGCTGCCCGGCAGACCGCCGTCGTCGGCGACCTCCCACTCCACATCGGAGCCGGACAGCGCCACCCGCAGCCGGGCGGTGGCCGACGGGCCGGCGTGTTTGGCCACGTTCGTCAGCCCCTCCTGGGTGAGCCGGAGCACGGCCAGGCCCCGGACCGCGTCCAGCCCGCCGACCGCCGGATCGATCTCGGCCTCCACGTTCACCCCGGCCAGGCGGGCCTTCTCCACGGCGCCGGCCAGCGCGGCGGGCAGCGCGGACGGCTCGATGGCGGTCAGCGAGGCGTCCCGGCGTACCTCATCGGGGTCCCGCAGGACCGCGACCAGCCGCCGCAGGTCGGCCAGCGCGTCCGACCCGGTCCGGTGAACGTCGTCGAGGATCTCCCGGGCCTTCGGGTCGAGATCGGGCAGCACGTGCCGGCCCACGCCGGCCCGCAGCACCATCGACGCGATGTGGTGGGCGACCACGTCGTGCAACTCCCGGGCGATCGCGCTGCGCTCGTCGGCGCGGGCCGCACGCTGCTCCGACTCCACCCGTCGGGCCTCCTGCACACCCAACTCCGCGGTCTTGCGCCCGACCGTGCCGAGCAGCACCGGCACGGCCAGGTTCGCGATCAGGCCGGCCAGACCCTCGCCCAGGCTGTCCGCGTGCGGCAGGCCGAAGATCAGGTAGGTCGCCGCGACCAGCCCGGTGGCGCCTGCGGTCCAGACCGGGCGCGGCGCCCAGAACGCCAGCTCACCGAGCGCCCACGCGGTGCCCACCTGGCTGATCGTCGGGTCCTCCAGGACGGCCAGGGAGATGCCGAACAGCACCGTCTGGACGGCCAGGTTGACCGGCTGCCGGTTGTGCAGCAGCAGTCCGCAGCCGAACGTGATCACCGCGAGCACCCACTGCGGCACGGTCGGCGGGCTCTGGGTTCCACAGACCACCAGCAGGTACACCAGACCGCTGGAGATGAGCAGCAGCATCCGCGGCAGCGTCTCCCGAGCGTTGAAGAGCCGGGCCATGCGCGTCAGCTTAGGTTCTTCCGCCACCACTGGCGCACCGCCAGGTAGGCGGCGAACCCGATCGGGCCGAGCAGAATGGTCAGCAGCAGCACCGGGGCCATCAGCAGCGCCGGAACCCCGCGCTCCCGGCTGTCCAGGTAGGACCACCGGCCGACGAACAGGTCGAAGGCGATCATGTGGGCCCAGCCGGCCGCCGCGCCCTCCGGGGTGCCGAGCAGCGCCCGCATCCCGTCCAGGGTCGGGCTGGTCACGGCCGGCCACACGTCGCCGAAGGAACCGGCGATCAGCACCGCGTAGATCGCCACGATCGGCAGCGCGATCAGCGGGCTGGACACGATCCGGTGCGTCCACGACCACTTCGGCAGCAGGATCATCAGCGCCCAGAACGGGGCGGCCAGCGCGAACGTCAGCTCGAACAGGATCCCGGTCATGACGAGCGGCCCCGGATCACCGCGGTGGCCGCGCCGGCGGTCAGCACGGCCAGGCCGGCGAACGCGGCCAGCGTGATCGGGTCGGGGGCGGTGAACGGCTGCGCACGCAGCGCCTGCCAGGTCAGCAACAGCACGAGTCCGGCATACGCGATCCCGCCGACCAGCACCAGCCCGGCACGCACCCGCTCGGCGAACCCGGTCCAGCGGCCCAGCGCGTACGCCAGCAGGGGTAGCGCCTGCAGGGCGTGCAGCCCGACGAAGTGGCTGATCCGCAGATCCCCGCCGGTGGTGCTCCAGCCGGTGATCGGCATCCCCGGGCCACCGTCCGGCACCCCGACCGAGTGCGCCCCGATCAGCCCGTCCGCGGTCTGCTGCGAGGTCATCAGGAACGCGACGGCCATGCCGAGCAGCGAGACCCCCAGCCCGAGCCGGATCGCGAAGGCGGCCGGGCGGTCCGGGATCCGCTGCCGCAGCGCGACCACGGCGATCACCACCTGGGCGATGAACAGCACCATGATCGAGGTGCCCATCGCCGACCAGAGCAGCGCGTTCAGCGGGGTGCTCATGTTGTAGTGGCTGGTCTGGCCGCGGAGCACCTGGCCGACGATGACCGCCAACTCGATCACCGACATCCCGACCATGATCACCCCGGACCACTCGGCGGCCCGGCTGCGGCGGGGCAGGAGCGCCAGGATCCAGGCGAGGGTCCAGGCGTAGAAGATGAACGAGACGGCGAACTTGAACGGTTTGAGCCAGATCGGGACACCGGTCAGGACCCGGTCGTCGAAGAGGATCCCGGCGCCGGAGATCACGGTCAGGATCACGGCGGCCCCGGTGAGCCAGAGCAGCGGTCGGTTCCAGCGGGCCCCGGAGCGGGATTCGGGTAGCGGCGGCGCGACGGTGGCGGTCATGTCCTCACCGTCCCTTTTCGAACGGCCCGGATCGCCCGACCGGGGGCCGCATCGCCGGCCGCGCGAAGGAGGGCTTCTCCTCCTCTGGTAGGAGGCGGCGATACTGACCCGGTGGATCACACCGCCCCCCTGATCGATTTCCCCGCCGACGAGTCCGGACGGCGCTCCAGCACCGCTTTCGGGCGGGCCGTCGTCGCCGACGCGCTCCGGTCCGTCGACCCGGCCGCCGCGGCCGCCGCCGAACGCGAGACCGACTGGCGCGCCGGCTACCCGCGCCACTTCCGGGCCCTGCTCGAGGCCGGGCTGGCCGCCGACGGGGCGGCCGGGTACCGGATCGCCGAGGCCGGGCTCGCCTCGGTGCAGGCGCGCATCCGGCACCGGCGCGACGACGGCGACGTCACCCTGGCCCAGGCGCTGACGGCGGCGCCCGGGCAGCCGCTGGAGACCGTCGAGGTGAAGGGGACGGCCCGGCCGGAGACCGAGGTGGTCCTGCCGTACAAGAAGGAACTGCTCCGCGGCGACGCCCTGCGGCGGCAGCTGGACGCCTGGGTGACCGCCGGGGTGATCGAGGAGTCCGGCGCCGAGGCCGTCGGTGCGGTGGCCGCCTCCCCGGACTGGCTGGACCTCAGCGACCAGACCCTGGTCGCCGCGGGCGCCGGCACCGAGATGGGCCCGGTCGCCTCGATCCTCGGCTGGGGCGGCACCGTCCTCGCCCTGGACCTGCCCCGCCGACCGGTCTGGGAGCGGGTGGAGGGCCTCGCGACCGCGGGCGCCGGGCGGCTGCTCGCCCCGGTGCGCGGCGAGACCCCGGGCGCCGACCTGCTCAACGACCTGAGCGCGACCGCCCAATGGGTGCTCGGATTCGACGGGCGGCTGATCCTCGGCAACTACGTCTACGCCCCCGGTGGCGCCTACACGCTGCTGGCCGCCGCGGTCGACGCGCTCGGCAGCCACCTGCGGCACCACCGGCACGACACGGCGCTCGCGTTCCTGGGCACCCCCACCGACGTGTACGCCGTCCCGGAGGCCGCCGTCACCGACTCCCGGTCCCGCTATGCCGGCCGGCCGGCGCGGGCGAAGGCGGGGGCACTGCTCACCGGTGGCCGGATGCTGCGCCCGAACTACCCGTACCCGGGTGAGCCCGGGATCAACGACAGCCTGGTGCCGCAGCAGGGCCCGAACTACGCCCTGGCCAAACGGATCCACCGGTGGCGGGCCACGGTCGCCCGCCGGGACGCCACCGTCGCCTTCACCGTGGCGCCGCCGACCAACACCCGTTCGGTGGTCAGCAACAGGTGGCTGGCCGCCGCGTACGCCGGTGCGCACCTGTTCGACGTGGAGATCTTCGAACCGGAGACGGCGAGCAAGCTGATGGCTCTGCTGCTGGTGCACCAGATCCGCAAGCCCCGGTCGGCGGCGCCGGCCGCGTGGCGGGACGAGGCGTTCGCCGCCACCCACGGTGGTCTGTGGCGGATCGGCTACCAGCTGCGTACCGCGCTGCCGCTGGCCGCCGTCCCCGGGCTGGTGCTGTCGCGATGACCACCGCGGGGCTGGTGCTGGCGGCCGGGGCGGGCCGCCGGTACGGCATGCCGAAAGCCCTCGTCCGGTACGAGGGACAACTGCTGGTGGAACGGGCCGTCGCCGTGCTGGAGTCGGCCGGCTGCCCGGCCACCGTGGTGCTCGGCGCGGCGGAGGTGCCCGGTCTGGCATCCACCGTGGTCAACCCCGACTGGGAGTCCGGGATGGGCTCGTCGTTGCGGGCCGGGCTGCGCCACCTGGCCGGGACCGAAGCCACCGCGGCCGTGATCCTGCTGGTGGACATGCCCGGGGTGACCGCCGCGGCGGTGCGCCGGATCGTCGCCGGCGCGGGCGCCTCGTCTCTGGTGATGGGCGGTTACGGCAATCGGCGGGGCCATCCGGTGCTGATCGGCCGCGACCACTGGGACGGGGTCGTCGCCGTCACCACCGGGGATCGCGGGGCCCGCGACTATCTGCGCGCCAATCCGGTGACGGTGATTCCGGTCGATGACGTCGCCGACGACACCGACATGGACTTTCCGTAGTCGGCTCGTAGCGGAAAATTACGAGCAACCTTTCGGTCGGGGCGGCCCACTTCCGCAGTGGAAACGCAACACCCGTTCCTACGAAAGGTCGCTCGTGTTCAAGACTGTGAAGAAGCGTTGGCGTGCCGGTGTCGTGGCGGTCGCCGCCCTCAGCCTCGGCATGGGCGCACTGGTCTACACACAGGGCGCTTCCGCGGCGACCTTCCCGACCGCCACCGGCACCACCAAACTGACCGCGACCAAGGCGGTCTCCGGCAGCTTCGACGGCGGCCTGAAGCGTTTCGTCGGCAGCGGCGCGCTCGGCACCAGCGGTCAGGACGAGGGCCAGGATCCACTGTTCACCCTCGCCGACGGCGCCACCCTGAAGAACGTGATCATCGGTTCGCCGGCCGCCGACGGCGTGCACTGCCTCGGCTCCTGCACGATCTCCAACGTGTGGTGGGAGAACGTCGGTGAGGACGCCGCCACGTTCAAGGGCGGCGCGAACGCCAAGTACACGGTCACCGGCGGTGCCGCCAACGGCGCCGACGACAAGGTCTTCCAGCACAACGGCGGCGGCGCGCTCACCGTCAGCAACTTCGCGGTCAGCGACTTCGGCAAGCTGTACCGCTCCTGCGGCAACTGCAAGACCCAGTTCAAGCGCAACGTGGTCCTGAAGAACATCACCGCCACCGCGCCCGGCTCGGTCCTGGCCGGCATCAACTCCAACCTCGGCGACACCGCCACCCTCTCCGGCATCACCATCACCGGCGACAGCAAGAAGAAGATCGCCGTCTGCGTGACCTTCAAGGGCAACAAGACCGGCGCCGAGCCCGCCAAGCTCACCACCCAGACCGCAGCCACCGGCGGCGACGGCACCAACTGCAAGTTCAGCACCTCGAACATCACCTACAAGTGACCCGCTGACCTCGCTGACCCGCCTTCGCCTCACTGAAGCGCGACCCCGGCGCTTTCCCCCAGCGAGTCGTAGGCCCGAAAGGAAACGGCCGGACCCGGTGCCAGACGGGCCGGCCGTTTCTTTTTCGTACGCTGAACGAAAGGCCCCGCGGCCTCAGGAGACGTAGTCGAACTGGACGTTCTTCGGCCGGAAGTCCGTGTCGGCGGAACCAGCGGGATCAGACGGCCAATGCGGCGTCGACGCGCCGATGGCATGGATCGCCGTCCGGCACAGGTTCAGGGCGGCGCCGACCGCCTCGGTGTCACTCTCGGCGGCGACGAGCAGGTCGATCGTCACCTCGCTGAGGTCCGCATCGCTCGACGTCGCGGGATCCCGCAGGCCGTCGTTACAGGCCTCCAGGTCGAGCAGCGCCGCCATGAGCTGCTCACCCACCTTGTGGAGTCGCTCGGGCGGCAACGGTCGCCCGCCACGGTCACCGACGGCAAACGAAAGCTCCAACTGCAGCTCCACCATCAGTCGTCCCCTTCTCCCTACCAACAGGGCTTGTTCCGTGCCCACTGCACCACGTGGTTCGCGTAGTGCGCACTGCTCGGCGTCAGATGCACCTGCCGCTGGTGAGCACCGCAGGAACAACGAACGGTGTAGTACTTCGGCGGGTTCAGGATCTGGTATCCGTGTTCGTGGAGCGTCTGCAGAACGTCCTCCAGATCCTTTTTCGGGTGCCTCGCCCAGTAACCCAATACTGCCCTCCGATCGACCCGTCAGGCCAGCTGATGCCGAACGAGCCACCTCGCGCCGGCGCCACCTCAGGTCAGAAATTCAACCGGTAACCGCATCAGATGTCTCTTACCGGACCGAACGCCATGTTCGGCATGATCAGAGCGCGGAACCGGCCGAACAGGGACAAGGGCGAATCCGGGCGGCGGAGGGCGACTGCCTACTGCCCGGCGGGGGTGGGGCGGGATCGGAGGCGGCGGAGCATGCGGGCGTCGGTGAAACCGACGGCTCGGGCCGCGGTTTCGGTGGTGGCTCCGTGGCTCAGCAGGTGTTCGGCTCGTTCCACCCGTAACAGCTGCTGGTAGCGCAGTGGGGTTCGGCCGGTCGCTGTGGTGAAGAGGCGGGTCAGGGTTCGTTCGCTCACCCCGGCACCGGCCGCCAGAGCGGACAGCGGGAGGGTGGCCGTGAAGTCGGCGTCTATCCGGTCCTGGACCCGGTGGACCACGTCGTTCAGGTGGGCCCGGTGGCGCAGCATCGCACTGTCCTGGTGGTCGTCGCCGTTGCGGCGGGCGTAGACCACCATCTCGCGGGCCACCAGCGCCGCCTCGGCCGGGCCGTGGCGCTGGGCCACCAGGTGCAGGGCCAGGTCGATGCCGCTGGCGATGCCGGCCGACGTGACCACCCGGTCGTCGCTGACGTAGAGGACGTCGCGGACCACGGTGGCCGCCGGATGGGTGCGGGCCAGCAGGTCCTGCAGACCGTGGTGGGTGGTGCAGCGACGGCCGTCGAGCAGACCGGCCCGGCCCAGGGCGTCGGCCCCGGCACAGACACTGGCTACTGTGCCGCCACGCCGGTGGTGGGCGGCGATCCGGTCCAGGGTGCCGGCGGTGAAGTAGCCGTAGCCGCTGCGCCAGCCGGGCACCACCACCAGGTCACCGGGATCCAGCTCCGGCCAGGTCGTCGAGGCGACCAGCGGCACCCCCTGCCAGGTCGGCACCGGGGACGCCTCGGCGTAGTAGAGCAGCTGGTAGCCCGGCGCGGTGGAGAACACCTGCGCCGGGCCGGCCAGGTCGAGCAGGTGCACCTGCGGGGTCAGCACGAACAGCACCCTGCTCACGATCCGGTCACTCCCCGATGATCTCCGCGACGGTTCTGACCGTGGCGAACCGGCCGGCCAGCGCGTAGACGGTGCGGGCCACCACGTCTTCGGCCGCCAGCGTACGGGGATCGGCCAGCAGCTCCGCCACGGTCTGGCCGGCGGGGGCGTCCGGGTGCGGGATCGGGTTGGTGGCGGTGGCGTCGATCGCGAAGGTGACCTGATAACCGAGGTCGGAGGCGAACCGGGCGGTGGTCTCCACACACTGTTCGGTGCGCAGTCCGGCGACCGTGATCGACCGGACCCCGGCGACGGTGAGCAGATGCTGCAGGTTGGTGGTGGTGAACGCGTTGTGCACCGTCTTGACCAGCAGCGGCTCGCCGTCGGCGGGGGTCAGCTCGTCGACGACCCGGACGTGCCCGTTGACCGGGTCGAAGGTGTTGCCCGAGCCGGGCTCCGAGTGCACCACCCAGATCACCTGGTCACCGGCGGCGCGGGCGGCGTCGACGAGACGGCCGACGTTCTTGATCACGTCGGGGTTGCTGGTGGTGGCCCAGAGCGGCCGGGCCCGGAACGATTCCTGGACGTCGATGACGATCAGCGCGTTGGTCATACCTTGAATCCAACGCTCGTGCGGGCCCGGGCAGAAGGCATCATCGGGACCGGCCCCGGAACGATCCGGTCAGCGCTGGCGGGCCCGGGACCGGGCTCGGGCGTACTCCAGCAGACCGTCGAGGGCCTCCGCCGTCGACGGCCCGGGATTCACCACACTGGCCCAGCCCTGGACCGCGTAGGCCGGGTGGGGCATGAGTGTGTCGGTGGCGGTGAAGTCGATCTCCTCCTGACGGGTGCTGAACTCTTCCGGCCCGTACCCGAAAAGGGTCTTGAACCTGTCTCTGCCCACCTCGACGTTGACCCGGTAGCGGCCCGGCTCGGACAGACGGGACCGCTGATCGAAATCGGGCACGTCGTGCAGGACGATGGTGGCGAACGGCCGCATCCGGTCCGCACCGGCAAAGAAGAAACGGTCACCCCAGGTGTAGGGCGGCATCTCGGAGTCGGCGGCGATCGACGTCTCGGTCACCCCGGGCAGCCCGGCGATCCGGGCCGCGTCGGCGGCGCCCGGACCATGGCCGACGTGCAGGATCGCGTCGGCGCCCGCGGCCAGCGCGCCGGTCAGCGGAAAGTGCCCGAGCACCTCGGTCCGCCTGTCGTGCAGGTCGCCGGAGGGTGGCGGGAAGATGCCGGTCACCGGGCCCAGGCTTGCCTCGTACGTGCCGGGCTCCGGCTCGCCGAGACCGGCCGGGCCGCTGGCGCCCAGACTGCCGGCGACGAACACGTACCGTTCGCCGAGCAGCGCGGACACGATCGAACCGGCGCCGGACCACTCGGCGGCCATGTCCACCCCCTCCCAGCGGGTCTCCCAGCTGCTCGAACCCCGCTGCAGGTGGGTGTTGTGCGCCCAGACCAGGACCGGGCCGCGATCCCGCTCGTGGCCGAGGATGTCGAGCAGGTTGCGGGCCATGATCGCGTCCCGGGTGCTGAGCAGACGGCCGATCCGCTCGGACTGAGTGCCCGGGTCGGCCATCGCCGCGTGATAGGCCAGCAGGCCGACGGCGGTGGAGGCGTGCACCGCGGCCCGATGCCAGGCGGCCCGCGAAGAGCCTTCGACGAGGCGCGGCGCGTCGGCGTACAACCGCGTCTGGAGATCCTCCGCCAGGCCGCGCAGCGCGAGGGCCTCCGGTGACCGGCCGGGAGATCGCGACGCGTCGTACATGATCTCCGGCGCGGTCCACCGGGCCTCGTCACCGGCGGCGCGCAAGGTGTCGAGGTCCGGGTCGACGCCCAGGTAGACGCAGAGTTCCCGCAGGTAGCGGACCGGGCTGGGGGCGGCCTGGATCTCGGTGGGGGCGTCGAAGCCGTGGAAGGCGATCTGCTCGCCCTCGGGACGGCCGGTGTTGTGGGCGCGCAGCCAGTCGACGAGTTCGCGGGTGGCCGGGCGGGAGCCCCAGTCGTGGCTGACGCCGGTGGACAGGTCGAGATCGTCGGTGCGGCCCCGGACGTAGTCGTCGACGGCGAGGGCGGCGACCCGGTCCGACTCGATGACGATCGACCGGAACCCGTGCCCGGCCAGGGTCTCCAGGATCCGGTTGCGGAGCCGGGCGAACGCCGGTTCGCCGTGGTAGGGCTCGCCCAGCGCGAGCAGGTGCGGCCGATGCTCGGAGATCAGTGCGGACAGCTCGGTGTCGAATGCCATGACCTCAACCGTATCGTTGAACCAGCGTGTGAAACTTTCCTCGCGAAATCCCAGGGAGAGTGCTCTGAAGTCTCAAATCGGGGTTCACCGGCCGGTGGATCTGGCGCGGGCGCACGGGCTGTCCGCGCAGGCGATCCGCAACTACGAGCAGGCCGGAGTGATCCCGCCGGCGGGGCGCACCGAAAGCGGTTACCGGGTCTACACCGACGATCATGCGCATGCGTTGTCCGCCTACCTCGGGCTGCTGCCGGGCTTCGGCTATGCGGCCGCTGGAACGATCATGCGAGCCGTGCTCCGGGATGATCTCGACGGCGGGCTGGCGGTGATCACCGCGGCCCACGTCCGACTGCAGCGCGACCGGGAGACGGTGACCCGGGTGGCGGCCGCGGCTCACGCGCTGGCCGCATCCGAAAGATCCGAAAAATCCGAAAAGCCAATTGCCGTCGGTACGCTGGCCCACCGGCTCGACGTCACCCCGGCCACTCTGCGCAAGTGGGAACGCGCCGGCATCCTCACCCCGGCCCGCGCGAACAAGGCCCGCGTCTACTCCCCCGACGACGTCCGCGACGCCGAGCTGGCCCATCTGCTGCGCCGTGGCGGTTACCGGCTGGACCACATCGCGACCGTCATCGAACAGGTCCGGGCCGCCGGTGGCCCCGGTCCGCTGGCCGCGTCGATCGACCAGTGGCGGGACCGGATCACCGCACGCGGCCGGGCCATGCTCACCGGCGCCGCCCGGCTGTCGGACTTCCTGGAAACACGCGCCGCCCCGCCCGTGGGGGATACGGGCGGGGCGGCGGGCCTGTGATGATCAGCGAGGGAAGTCGCGGTAACTACCGGTGTAGTAGTCACCCACCTGCTGACGGTATTCCGAGGTCTCGAAGGTCTCCTTGTCGTACTCCGGAGACTCCTTGATCTGGTCCTTCGTACGGTCGACGTAGACCTTCTTCTCGGAGTGGTCGAACGTCTGGACCGTGCCGGCCGGGAGGAGGACCTTCCGTCCGAAGATCCACGGCCCGGTGTCGACGACGAGGAACGAGTCGCCGACGTCGTGGCTGGCCTTGTCGATCGAGCCGATGTGACCATCGGTGGCCTCGACCTTGTAGCCGACCAGGTCCACACCGGCCAGATCAGTGCCGGTCCGGTCCACGCCGGTCGTGCCGTACTCGTCGGTGCTCTCCGCCGTCACCGGGTCACTGCCCTGGTTCGACGGTTCGCGCCATGCCCACGGGGTGAACGGCGTCGGTTGCATAACGGTCTCCTCAAATAGTTGACTTGTCCGTCGAACAATCGGTTACCCGGTCTCCCCGTGGGCTAACCAAACTTCTACCGATTGATGTCCCCACCGGACAGTGCGCCCAGCTCAGCGCGGTCCGGCAGACCTTCGCAGTCACCCGGGACGGTGACCGCGAACGCTCCCGCGGCGATCGCCGTGCGCAGCCGCTGCCCGGCGTCCACACCGGCCAGACGGTCGGCGAGATAACCGGCCACGAAGGCGTCCCCGGCGCCGACCGGGTCGACCGCCGTCACCGGCAGCGCGGGCACCTCGTGCCGGGCGCCGTCGATCAGGGCGACACAACCGCGCGCGCCGTCCTTGACGATCACCTCGGACGGGCCCAGCCCGGCCAGACCGTCCACCGGGTCCTTCGAATCCACGAAGATCGCCGCCTCGTCCGGGCCGGCGAAGACCACGTCGGCCCGGCTCACCAGATCGCGCAGAACCGGGGCCGCGTCGGTGCGGGACCACAGCTTGCTCCGGTAGTTGACGTCCACCGACACCGGCACCCCGGCGGCGCGGGCCTCCTCCACCGCCGAGAAGACGGCCGCCCGGCAGGAGGCGCTGAGGGCCGGGGTGATGCCGGTGACGTGCACGATCCCGGCCGCGCGGATCTCGTCGGCCGGGAGGTCGTCCGGGCCGAGACGGGAACCGGCGCTGCCGGCCCGGTGGTAGTCGGCCTGGATGAACTGGGCCGACCGCTGGTAACGGATCATCAGACCGGTGTGGGCGGTATCGGTCACCTTGATCACCCGTACCCCGGCGGCAGTGAGTCTGGTGGTGATCAGACCGCCGGCCGCGTCGGGACCGAGACGCCCGGCCCACGTCGCGGAACCGCCCAGCCGGGCCACGCCGATCGCGACGTTGCTCTCCGCGCCCGCGACGCCGAGGGTGAAACCGCGGGCGTGCTCGACCGGGCCGATCCCGTCCGCGACGAAGATCCCCATCGACTCGCCGAAGGTGAAGAGGCCGGACCGGCTCATGACCGGGCGAACCGGACGGCGTCCACCGCGTGCCGGGCCCGGGCGGCCAGCGCGGTGAGGCTGCCGCCGGTGGCCGCGTCACCGACCAGCGGGCTGCCGACACCGACCGCGACGGCACCCGCGACCAGCCATTTCGAGATGTCCTCCAGGCCGATGCCACCGGTCGGCATGATCCGCACGTCCGGCAGCGGAGCCCTGAGGTCCTTGAGGTACGCCGGACCCAGCCCGCCCGCCGGGAACAGCTTGATCAGCGGGGCGCCGGCCCGGTGCGCCGCGTGCACCTCGGTCGGGCTGAACGCGCCCGGGTAGTACGGCACCGGCTGCGGGCCGAGGCCGCTGACCGGCGACACCAGGAAGGCGGCGCCGGCGTCGACGGCGGCTTTCGCGTCGTCCTCGGTGAGCACGGTGCCCGCGCCGACCAGCACCGAGCCGGACAGTTGCCGCCGCAGGCCGGAGATCGCCTCCAGGGCGCCCTGCGAGGTGAGAGTGACCTCCATCGCGGTGATCCCGGCGGCGACCAGGACGTCGGCGACCGCGGCGAACCCGTCGGAGGTGGGTGCGCGGAGGACAGCGACGATGCCACTGTCGGAGATGGCGGCGGAGACAGGATCGAGGGAAGTGAGTTGATCGGTCACCCCGTCGATCCTGCCCTCTAGTTCTCGAGTTGCCTACGGCTGCCGTTCAGCGAGGGCTGTGACTTCGGTGGGGTGTCCATGATCCCCAGTTCGTCCCGGACTGCCGCCTCGAACTGCTGCATCACCAGCGGCACCTGGGCGAGCAGCTCCCGGAAGTGGGTCTGCGGCTGCACACCGACCACGCCGGCCGGGTTCATCTCGCCGTGCAGGCGCTCCAGCTGCAGGTGCACCGCCAGGGCGGCACTGCGCACCGGGCCGGAGGCGAGCAGGCGCACCGGCATCAGCGCCGGGCCGATCTGGTCGACGTAGTTCAGGGCGGTCGGCGGCTTCTCACCGGCGTCGAAGGTCACCCGCAGACGGTGCGTGGCATGTTCGAAAGCGGCCAGCAGCCGGGTGTACGCCTCCTTGCGTTCGTCATACCACCGCCGGTCGCGGATTGTCCGGTTGAGTAGTTCACTGTTACGGGCGAAGACCAGGTGCGCCGCCAAGGCGCCGGCGAGTGCGAACACCACCGCCACCAGGGGCAGTCCCCACCACGGGATCTGAGACACCCGCATACCGTATCGAGCCGTCCGCGGGCGGGCTGTCAACAGCTCCCCCTTCGAGTGCTTGACCTCAACCTTTCTTGACATTCGAGACTTCGGTCATGAGAGCCGCCGTGTTCGAGAGCTACGGTCCGCCGGACGTCCTGCACCTCACCGACCTGCCCGATCCGGTGCCCGGGCCCGGCGAGGTGCTGGTCCGGGTGCATGCCGCCGGGGTTCAGCCGTTCGACGTCGCGGTCCGGCAGGGCCGCATGCCGTGGGTCGAGGCGTCCTTCCCGCAACAGATCGGGCAGGAGTACGCCGGGGTGGTCGAAGCCCTGGGCGAGGGTGTCACCGGCCTCACGATCGGTGCTCCGGTGCTGGGCTCGACGATGCTGAACGGCGCCGCCGAGCTGCTGACGGCGCCCGCAGGAAACGTCGTCGCCAAGCCCGCCGAGCTGGACTTCCCGACCGCGGCGGCCCTGGTCGCCGCGGCGCAGACGGCGTCCGGCGCGCTGGCCGAGCTGGCGGTGAGCGCCGGGGACGTGCTGCTGATCCACGCCGGGGCGGGCAGTGTCGGCACCGTCGCCGCGCAGCTCGCGGGTGTCCCGGTGATCGGCACCGCCAGCCCGCGCAACCACGACCATCTGCGGAGCCTGGGGATGGTCCCGGTGGAGTACGGGCCGGACCTGGTGGCGAACGTGCGTGCCACCGGACTGCGGCCGACGGTGGCCCTGGACGCCGCCGGCGGGGAGGCCATCGCCCAGTCGGTCGCCCTCGGCATCGCCCCGGAGCGGATCGGCACGATCGTCGACGACAAGGCCGCCGCCGAGCACGGCGCCGCCGTGGTCCGGGCCGGCCGGTCCCCGCAGCGGCTCGCCGCGGTGGTCGCCCGGGCCGCCGCCGGTGGGATCCGGATGCGGGTCCGCCCGTTCCCGCTGGACCGGATCGCCGAGGCGCACGCCGAGGTGGAGTCCCGCCATAGCCGGGGAAAAGTGGTCCTGATGATCAGCGAGTGATCCAGACCGTCAGGCCGTCCAGGAAGCGGGCCAGGCCGAACTCGAACAGGACGTTCAGGTCGAAGTCGAAGTCCAGATCGCCGCCGAACAGCTGCTGGTAGTGCGGCGCCGGGTTCTGCGCGGCGAACCTGGCGAACGCACCGGCCTGCCGCTCCATCCACTCGTCGTCGGTGATCCCGGTGTCCCGGACCGCGAGCGCCTCCGGCTCCAGGCCGCTGGCCACCCCGCGGACGAAACTGAAGAGCAGCACCTGCACCAGCATCCGGTCGGTGACGCCGAGCCCGGTCGGCCCCAGCGCGCCCATCAGCCACTCGCCGAGACGCAGCGCGTTGGGCGCCGGCTGCGGCCGGGTCACCGACATCGACGGCCCGAGCCACGGGTGCCGCTGGAAGACCTCCCACAGGGCGCGGGCGCACCGGTCCAGGTCGGTGCGCCAGTCGCCGGAGTACCGGGCCGGCACCCGCAGGTCGCCGAGCGCCGCGTCGATCATGGCGAGGACAAGGTCGTCCCGGCTGGGCACGTGCCGGTAGAGGGACATGGTGGCGACGTTCAGCCCGGCGGCGATCCGGCGCATCGAGACGTCGGCGATCCCGTCCCGGGCGGCGATGGTGATGGCCTCGGCGACGATGCGGTCCAGCCCGAGGTCGGTCTCCCGGGGCGGGACCGGTCCGGCCACCACGGTTCCGACGCCGGGGCGGGCGGTGGTCAGCCCCTCCTCGCGCAGGGCGGCGTGCGCCTTGGTGGCGGTGGCGATCGCGACACCCCACTCGCGGGTGATGGCGCGGGCCGACGGCACCCGGTCGCCGGGCCGTAGCTCGCCGGACTCGATGCGGTGGCGGATGGCGGTGACGATCTGCCGGTACGGCGCCTCCACGGTAGTACACCTGCCTTCCCGTACTAGTGCGGTTTGCCCTTTTCAGCAACGCTTTCTAGCGTCTAGTACATCGATGTACAGGGTACGCAGGAGGGTGGGGAGATGCGTGTACTGATTTCCGGGGCCGGGATCGCCGGACCCGCGCTGGCGTTCTGGCTGCACCGGGCCGGCGCCGAGGTGACGGTGGTCGAGCGGGCCCGCGCACCGCGGCCGGGCGGGCACGCGGTCGACATCCGCGGGACGGCCGCGCGGACCGTGGTCGGGCGGATGGGGCTGCGCGAGCCGATCCGCGCCCACCAGGTCGACGAGCGGGGGTTCGCCATGGTGGACCGCGCCGGGCGGCGGCTCGCCGAGGTCCCGGCGACCGCGTTCGGCGGGGAGGGCATCGTCGCCGAGATCGAGATCGCCCGTGGTGACCTGGCCCGGGTCCTGCTGGACGCCACCGAGGGGGTCGGCTACCGGTTCGGTGACCGGATCACCGCGATCGACGGCGGCCGGGTGACGTTCGCGAGCGGCGACGCCGGTGAGTACGACGTGATCGTCGGCGCCGACGGGGTGCACTCGGCGACCCGGCGGCTGGTGTTCGGCCCGGACCAGCGGTTCGTCCGCTACCTGGGCGGCTACACGTCCTATTTCACCGTGCCCGATCCCGGCGATCTGGACCACTGGATGCTGATGCACAACGCCACCGGCGGCCGGGTCGCGATGATCCGCCCGGAGACCGGCGGCACCGCCAAGGCCTCGCTCTCCTTCATGCACCCGGACCCGGGTTTCGACCGGCTGTCCCGCCCGGACGCCGAGCGGGTGATCACCGATCGGCTGGCCGGGGCCGGGTGGCGGGTGCCGGAGCTGCTGGCCGCGATGCCGTCGGCGGGTGACTTCTACTTCGACTCGGTCAACCAGGTTCGGGTGGACCGCTGGTGGTCCGGCCGGGTGGTCCTGCTCGGCGACGCCGGCTGGTGCGGGTCACCGCTGGCTGGGCAGGGCACCAGCATGAGCCTGGTCGGGGCGTACGTCCTCGCCGGTGAGCTGGCCGCGGCCGGTGATCCGGAGCAGGCGTTCGCGGCCTACCAGCGGGAGATGGCCGATTATGTGCGGAGCGGTCTCGAACTGCCGCCCGGCGGGATGCGGATGCTCGCGCCCCGGTCCCGGGCCGGGATCGGGCTGCGGGTGCTGTCGGCGCGGATGATGACCCGCTGGCCGGCCCGGCAGATCATGGCGAAGCAGTTCACCAAGGGTGAGCGGATCACCCTGCGCGACTATCCGGCGCTTGCCGTTCAGCGCAGGTAGACCAGACCGTCCAGCACCACCGACGGGCGGCCCGTGGTGCCCTCGGCCTGCACCCGGATGGTGTGCGTGCCGCTGCTGCGCCAGGTGCGCGTCCACACCGCGCGGGCGTACTGCGGTGACGCCGACCGCAGATCGACCACCCCCTGGAACTGCTCGTCCACATAGATGCGCACCCGTCCCGAGGCCGCCGTCCGGCCCGCCACCACGGCTGCCGAACTGCCGGTGAAGGTCCAGCTCAGCGACGCTCCGGCGGCCGCGGTGACGACGGCTTCGCCGCCGAGATGCCCCTGGTCCCGGACCGGCCGCCAGGTTCCGGTCCGCGGCGCCTCGGCCTCGGTCAGCAACACGGGTGTACGGGTGACCGAAGCGGCCGACGCGTTCCCGGCCCGGTCGGTGGCCCGCACGTCCCAGGTCACCGGGTCGCCGAGCCGGGCGGTACCGGCCACCGAGCGGGCCGTCCTGGGCAGGTTCCCGGAGGCGGCGCCGGTCACCCGTACCGCGGCGAGCCCGGTCTTGTCGGTGACCGACCAGCTCACCCGGACCGGAGCGGTGGCGCCGACCCCGCCCTCGCGCAACGACACCAGCGGCGTCCCGGCGAACTTCGGCGCCACCGGATCGGCGATCACGTCGGCGGTGGTGGTGGCGATCCGGCCGGACAGGTGGACCGCCCGCACGGTGACCCGGTGCCGTCCGGGGGCCAGCCGGATCCCGGCCTGCCGGTGCCCGGACGGCGCGGCGGCGGCCGGGCGGCCGTCCACGTAGACGTCGAACCGGTCCAGCATCCGGGTCGGGGTGTCCAGATCCCAGGCCGGTCCGGCCGCGCCCCGGGTGTAGTACGTCCCGGCGTATTCACGAGCGCCGTTGACCCCGCGGTACCGCAGCCCGGCCGGGGCGGCGCCGGCCACCGCCCGGATCCCCGGCAGCTGCGCGTACAGCGAGTTCCCCGGGCACTCGGTCCGGCCGGCGTCGCGGTGGCCGGAGATCCGGTTCAGCACCGCGACGCTCCCCTTCGGGTACCTGTTGCTGCCGCCGGAGGTCAGTCCGGCCCGGCCCAGCGGCGGATTCCCCCACGCGCCCAGTTTCCAGGCGGCCAGTTGCGCCACCGCCGCCCGGGCCGCCTGCGGAATCCCGGCGGACCGGTAGTCGCCGATCACCGCGATGGCACTGGCGTTCTCGTTGAAGCCCATGGTGTGCGCGCCGAGCACCGAGCGGTTGATCCCACCGGCCCGGCCTTCGAAGATCTGCCCGCACTTGTCGACGAGGAAGTTGTAGCCGATGTCGTTCCAGCCCTTGCTGCGGACGTGGAAGCCCTCGATGCCGCGGACGACGGCTGGCGATTCGGCACAGTCGTAGTCGTTGCCGCTGGCGGTGTGGTGCACGAACACGACGTGGACCGCGCCGGTGTACTCGGGCGCCTCCTTGACGATCGCCTCGTCGGCGCGCCATCCGCCCCGGCTGACCATCCGGGGCACCGGCCGGGCCGGGCGCGCCAGACCCGGTGCCGTCACCGTGACCGCCCCGACCGCCTGCCGTGCGACATCCGGCCGGTCGGCCTCGGCCCGGTCGGCCTCCGGGTTGATCAGGTCGACCCGGAGATCCTCCGGGAACGGGCCGGCGGCTCGGGTCTGGACGCCGTCGGACGGGCCCACCCAGAGCGGATCACTGGCGCCACGGAGCGCCGCGCCACCGGAGGCGTCCGGGTTGTCGATCTCCATCGACCGCCAGGACGTCCAGGTTCCGGTCCCGGCGACCCGGGTCCGCACCTCGATCACCCCGGCCGGCACCGTCCGCGGATCGGCCCAGGTCACGCCGACCAGGCTGAACGGTTCGGTGACCCGGGCCGAAGTCTCGGCCACCCGCAACGCCGATCGGGCCCAGACCGTGCTCTGTGTCATGGGGAACGTCTGCAGGGCCGGCGCCGGGCGGCGCACCACGGCGGCGGCCTCACCGGCGGCCACGCCCGGACCGGTCACGGGCGTGTGCACGACGGCGAGCGTCCCGGTGGTGGCCACCAGGGCGGCGAACAGGCGGTACATGTGAACTCCCCCGGCCGCCGCTTCGGACGACCGGCGACCACCAGAACACCTTGCCGAATGTCAGCAGGGCGGGTGGGGAGTTCGGTGAAAAAAGCTCAGATCTATCGGTTGAGCAGCCAGATCGCGGCGTTCAAGGCCGTCGCGAAGGTGACCCATGCCCAGTAGGGCAGCAGCAGGCCGGCCGCGAGCTTGGAGACGGGCCGGAACTTCCAGACCGTCACTCCGATCAGGATCCAGAGAACCACGATGTCGATCAGCGCGAGCCCGTATCGCCCGAACCCGAAGAAGATCGGGGTCCAGATCGCGTTGAGGACGAGCTGGGCGGCGTACCAGTTCAGCGCGGGCGACCAGCCGGTCCGGCGCCACACCAGCCAGCCGCTGACCGCGATCATCACGTACAGCACGGTCCAGACCGGGCCGAACACCGACGACGGTGGCGCCCAGCTCGGCTGCTGCAGACTCCGGTACTCCTCGACGGTCCCGGCCACCCCGAGCCCGCCGAGCAGCGCGGCCACCGCCACCGCCAGCAGGAACCCGCCCAGCGCGAGCCAGCCGGGAACCGAACCGCGCCTGTGCACCACATGACTGGTCATGACCACCCCAGTACCCGGAAGGCCTACTGTGCCAATCATGGCCGTCGACTACCGCAACCAGACCACGCTGATCACCGGCGCCAGCTCCGGGCTGGGCGCCCTGTTCGCCCGGCGACTGGCCGCCCGCGGCTCGAACCTGATCCTCGTCGCCCGGCGTACCGACCGGCTGGAGAGCCTGGCCGCCTCGCTGCCCCAGGTGCGGGTCACCACGATCGGCATGGATCTGGCCCAGCCCGGCGCGGGCGCGAAACTGGCCGCCGAGACCGCCGAGCGGGGCCTCACCGTGACCAGCCTGATCAACAACGCCGGTTTCGGCACGCACACGCTGTTCCACGAGGCCGATCCGCAGCGGATCACCGACGAGATCACCCTCAACGTGACCAGCCTGACCGAGATCACCCGGGAGTTCATCGGGCCGCTGCGCGCCCACGGCGGCGGGGTCCTGGTCAACGTGGCGAGCATCGCCGCCTACCACCCGGGGCCGACGCTGGCGGTCTACGCGGCGACCAAGGCGTACGTGCTGAGTTTCACCGAGGCGCTCTGGGCCGAGGCGCACGGCACCGGGCTGCGGGTGATGGCGCTGTCCCCCGGCCCGACGAAGACCGAGTTCTTCGAGGTGGCCGGGGAGAACGCGGACGGTGGCATGCCCCGGATGAGCGCCGACCGGGTCGTCGACCTGGCGATGCGGGCCCTGGACCGGCGTAACCCGCCGCCCAGCCTGGTCACCGGCCTGCCCAACCGGATCGCGGTCGGGACGGGCCGGCTGGCCGGGCGGCGGTTCACGATCCGCGCCATGGGGACGCTGATGCGTCAGAGCATCCGGCGGTAGATCACGGCCTGCCAGGGGGCCAGTGTCAGGACCCCCGTCGGGCTCGCCACCTTGGTCAGGTTGGTCAGCACAAGCTCGGCGCCGTCCCAGCCGTCGATCTCGGCGCGGACCGTCTCGCCGGTGAAGTTGCCGATCACCAGCAGTTCGGTGCGGTCCAGGCGGCGGGTGAAGGCGTACAGGCGCTCGTCGTGCGGCAGCAGCATGGTGAAGTCGCCGTCGGCGACCGCCGGTTCGGTCCGGCGCAGCTCGATCAGCCGCCGGTAATAGTGGAAGACCGAGTCCGGGTCGGCCCGCTGCGCCGCCGCGTTGATCTCGGTGTGGTTCGGGTTGACCGGCAGCCACGGTGTGCCGGTGGTGAACCCGGCGTGCGGCGAGTCGTCCCACTGCATCGGGGTGCGCGCGTTGTCCCGCCCCTGGGCCCGCAGGAACGTCAGGACGTCCTCCGGGTCACGGCCCTCCTGCTCGACCGCCTGCCGGTACATGCCGAGCGCCTCGATGTCCTGGAACTCGTCGATGCCCCGGAACGGGTGGTTCGTCATGCCGAGTTCCTCGCCCTGGTAGACGTAGGGCGTGCCGCGGTGCAGGTGCAGGACGGTGCCGAGCATCTTGGCCGACGCCACCCGGTGCTCCGGGCTGTCGTCGCCGTACCGGGAGACCACCCGCGGCTGGTCGTGGTTGTTCCAGTAGAGGCTGTTCCAGCCCTTCTCCGCGAGCCCGGCCTGCCACCGGCCGAGGATCGCCTTGAGCTTGGTGAGCTGCAGCGGGACGAGCCGCCACGGTTCGCTCCCGCGGTCCACCCAGACGTGGTCGAACTGGAAGACCATGTCGATCTCGTGCTGGTCCGGGTCGGTGTGCCGGATCGCCTCGTCGACCGTGACGCCGGGCATCTCACCGACGGTGAGCAGGCCCTCCCGGCCGGCGAAGACCTCCCGGTGCATCTCCTGGAGGAACTCGTGCAGGCGGGGTCCGGCGAGAAAACCCGAGGACCCGTCGGCGTACGCGGAACCGACGGGCAGCTGGCCGTCGAGCAGGGCACCGTCCGGCCCGAACGTCTTGGAGATCATGTTGATGACGTCCATCCGGAAGCCGTCCACACCCCGGTCCAGCCACCAGCGCATCATCGCGTAGACGGCCTGCCGGACCTCCGGGTTCTCCCAGTTCAGGTCGGGCTGCTTGCGGGAGAACAGGTGCAGGTAGTACTCGCCGGTGGCCTGGTCGAACTCCCAGGTGGAGCCACCGAAGACGGAGCCCCAGTTGGTCGGCTCGGCGCCCGGCGCACCGGGTTCCATGCCGTCGCGGGCGGGCCGCCACCAGTACCAGTCGCGTTTCGGGTCGTCCTTGGACGACCGGCTGGCCAGGAACCACGGGTGCTCGTCGGAGCTGTGGTTCACCACCAGGTCCATCACGATCTTCAGGCCGCGCTCGTGGGCGCCGGCCAGCAGCTCGTCGAACGTCTTCAGATCACCGAAGAGCGGCTCGATGTCCTGGTAGTCGCTGATGTCGTAACCGTTGTCGTCCTGCGGCGAGGGGTAGACCGGGGACAGCCAGAGCACGTCGACACCCAGCTCGGCCAGGTGGTCCAGGTGGTCGATGACGCCCCGCAGGTCGCCCATGCCGTCACCGTCGGCGTCCGCGAAGCTGCGCGGGTAGATCTGGTACACGACCGACTTCTTCCACCACGAATCCGTCATTCGTCTTCTCTAACACGAGAACCGCGCGCCCACCCGGGATGCATACTGAGCACGTGGTTATGGGCGAAAATTCGGCTTTGTCATGAAGATCGCACTGTTGGGGCCGATCGCGTGGCGCACCCCGCCCCGGCACTACGGCCCGTGGGAGCTGATCACCGGCCTGCTCGCCGAGGGCCTGACCGCGCGCGGCGTCGACGTCACCCTCTTCGCCACCCTCGACTCGGTGACAAAAGCGGCGCTGGACGGGGTGGTCCAGACCGGCTACGAGGAGGACGACCGGATCGACGGCCGGGTGTGGGAGGCGATCCACGTCAGCCACGCGCTCGCCCGCTCCGGCGAGTTCGACCTGGTCCACAATCATCTCGACTGGCTGCCGCTGGCCTTCTCCCAGCACTGCGCCGCTCCGATGCTGACCACCGTGCACGGCTTCTCCGGGATCAACATCCTTCCCGCGTACGAGCGATCGAGGTCGAGTTTCGTGTCGATCTCCGACGCCGACCGCTGCCAGGATCTGGACTACCTGGCCACCGTTCACCACGGCGTGGATCTGTCCGGGCTCCCGTTCCACGCCGACGGTGGCGACGATCTGATCCTGTTCGGCCGGATCCACCCGGACAAGGGAACCGACATCGCCATCGAGATCGCGCGCCGGGCCGGCCGCCGACTGGTGATCTGCGGAATCGTGCAGGACCGCGTTTATTTCGCCGAACACGTGGAACCCGCCATCGACGGGGACAGGGTCGTCTATCTCGGTTCGGTCGGCCCGGAGGAACGGGGAACGATCCTCGGATCAGGAGCCGCACTCCTGCATCCGATCCGGTTCGCGGAACCGTTCGGCCTTTCCGTGGTCGAGTCGATGGCCTGCGGGACTCCGGTCGTCGCGTACCGGAAAGGGTCGATGCCCGAAGTGGTGGACGAGGGGGTGACGGGACGCCTGGCCGACTCGGTGGACGAGGCTGTTGCCGCAGTTCACGGGATCGCCGAGATCGACCGGGCGGCCTGCTCGGCCCGGGCCCGGGAACGCTTCTCGGCCGAACGCATGGTCGATGACTACCTGGCGATTTACCGAAAAATCATCAGTTGAATACCTGGATCTTGTTAACGTCGCAATGTGAATTGCGCGTTAAACGGGCCGATTTTCCGGTGACTTTGTGCCGTCCAGACGCGCGCTGAGTCCGTGCTGCGGGTTAGCAGCCCGGCCGAAGAGAAAGGCCTGGTCATGCCCGCGACATACGGGTTTTTGAGCACTTATCCCCCCAGCCAATGCGGTTTGGCGACATTCAATGCGGCCCTCGCGACCCATCTGGCCGGGAGCGCCGGGACATCGGGGGTGGTACGCCTTCTCGACGGCGACAACACCAGCGGTGGGATAGCACTCGACCGGGCCGCGCCGCGCGTCGTGCACACCTGGAACACCGACCGGCCCGGCGGCTGGGTGTCCGCCGCCACCGCGCTCAACCGCTACGACGTGGCGATCGTCCAGCACGAGTACGGCATCTACCCGGGCGACGCCGGCGCCGAGGTGCTGCCGGTGCTCCGGGCGCTGCGGGTGCCGTCGATCGTGGTGCTGCACACCGTGCTCACCCACCCGGACCCGCGGCAGCGCACCGTCCTGGAGGAGATCGCGGCGACCGCCGACGCCGTGGTGACCATGACCGACACCGCCCGGCAGCGCCTCACCACCCACTACCAGGTGGACCCGCGCAAGATCACCGTGATCCCGCACGGGGCCGGCAGCCACAGCGGCACCCCGCGCGAGGACCACGACCGGCCGCACCTGCTGACCTGGGGACTGCTCGGGCCGGGCAAGGGCATCGAATGGGCGCTGCGGGCCCTGGCGTTCCTCGACGACCTCCGGCCGCGGCCCCTCTACACCGTCGCCGGGCGTACCCACCCCAAGGTCCTGGAACATCAGGGCGACACCTACCGGGAGTCGCTCAAGGACCTCGCCGCCGAACTCGGTGTCGACGACTGTGTCCGGTGGGCCGACGTCTACCTGGACCCCGCCGACCTGTCCCGGCTGATCCGGTCCGCCGACGCGGTGGTGCTGCCCTACGACTCGACCGAACAGGTCACGTCCGGCGTGCTGATCGAGGCGGTCGGCGCCGGGGTGCCGGTGGTCGCCACCGAGTTCCCGCACGCCGTGGAACTGCTCGCCGACGGTCCCGGCCTGCTCGTGCCGCACCAGGATCCGGAAGCGATGGCGATCGCCGTCCGGCACGTGCTCGCCGAACCCGGGATGCCCGGCCGGCTCGCCGGTCTGGCCGGTGGGCCCACCCTGCGCTGGCCCGCCGTCGCCGCGCGCTACCAGGCGCTCGCCGCCCGGCTGACCACCGACCACCGGCCGTTCGCGGCCGAGACCATCCCCGCGTAGGCATGGCGCAGACCCTGCGGCTGCTTCCGCCGCCACTCCAGTTGCGCGACGTGCCCGAACCCCGCTGGGACCACGTGTTCCGGCTCTCCGACGACACCGGGCTGCTCGAACACGCCCGGGACGCGATCGCCCGGCGCGAGCACGGGTACTGCGTCGACGACGTGTCCCGCGGGCTGCTCACCATCGCCCGCGAACCCCGGCCCGGACCGCAGCTGACCCGGCTGGCCGAACGGTACCTGGCCTTCCTCACCCACGCGCAGGGCGCCGACGGCGGCTTCCGCAACCGGATGACCTGGGACCGGCGCTGGCTCGACGAACCAGGCCTCGGCGACTGGTGGGGCCGGGCCATGTGGGGGCTCGGCACCGCCGCCGCCCGCGGGCCGAACGCGTGGATCCGCCGGGAGGCCCGCACCGCCTTCCGGCAGGGCCTGCACCGGCGGTCCACCTGGCCGCGGGCGATGGCCTTCGCCGGGCTGGGCGCGGCCGAGATGCTGCAGGCCGGGCCGTACGACCCGGTCGTCGCCGAACTGCTCGGCGACGCGGCCACCGTGATCGGGCTGCCCGGCTCCGCGCCGGGCTGGGTGTGGCCGGAACCCGATCTGACGTACGCCAACCCGGCGCTCGCCGAGGTGATCATCACCGCCGGTGACCTGCTCGGCGACGAGAGCCTGCTCGCCGACGGGCTGCGGATGCTCGCCTGGCTGTGCCGGATCCAGGAACGCGACGGCCACCTCTCGGTCGTCCCGGTCGGCGGCTGGACCACGGACTCCTCCCTGGCCGACCGCTTCGACCAGCAGCCGATCGAGGCGGCGGCCACCGCCGACGCCTGTGCCACCGCCGCCGCGGTCACCGGCGACGAGCGATGGGACGCCCCGCTGTTCCAGGCCATCACCTGGTTCCTCGGAGACAACGACACCGGAACCGTGATGTACGACCCCGAGACTGGCGGATGTTATGACGGATTGACGGCCAATGGTCCTAATCTGAACCAAGGAGCCGAATCCACCCTCGCGCTCGTCTCCACCCTCCAGCATGCCCGCACGCTGGCGAGCCGAAGCGCGACCCGACCGTCAGGTGGTCCAGCATGACCGCAACGGTGAACAACACCACGGACATCACCCGCCACGACATCACCATGACGCCGGACGGCCGGCGCGTCGTGATCAAACTGTTCGTCCCGGGTGAGGACGCGTACGCCGTCCACAACCGGGCGTCCATGCTCATCGAACGGATCCTGCGGTTCGACGAGAGCGAGATCAACGCGATGCTGGACGACGTGCTCACCCGGTTCTCCGGGCGGCACCACGACATCCTCGGTGTCTTCCAGCACCACTACGACGTGGTCCAGCACCGGGTGCCGCCGGAGATCGAACTCTCCCCGGCGGCCCGCAGCCTGATCGGCGCCTACTTCAGCCACGAGTTCTCGATCGAGGCCGCCGCCCTCTGCAACCCGTCCATGGTGCCGCACCCGGACCAGAGCGAACTGCTCCCCGGCGAACTCCGGGTCGCCATCAGCCTGCGGCAGATCGGTGAAGGGCACATCTCCTCGATCGGCTTCTGCTCGGCGATCATCGGCCCCGGACCGGCCCTGCGGATGGAGGACCGGGACGGCCCGCTGATGATCGGCCACCGGGTCGGCGCCAAACACATGCGCCACCAGCTCTGCGCCGCCCTCGCCGAAGAAGAGATCGACAACGAGGCTTCCGCGTACGTGCTGAACGCCCTGCCGGAACGCTACGACGACCACGAGTTCGAGGAGATCCTCGGGCACCTGCCGGCCGAGCTGCTGGCCCGGCCCACCACCCCGACCGCGCTCGAGTCCGTCCGGCGCATCGTCGGCTCCGACTACGCGGTCACCTTCCCGGCCACCGTCCCGCTGCACCAGCGGGTGCTGTGGCCGTCCACGCCCACCGAGTCCCGCGGCATGGAGGACGCCCGGTTCGTGCAGGTGCTCGACCCGGACGGGCGGATGGCGTACCAGGCGACCTACACCGCGTACGACGGGTTCAACATCGCCGGGCGGGTCGTCTTCACCCGGGACCTGCGGCACTTCGAGGTCACCACGCTGCACGGGCCGGCCGCCCGCAACAAAGGCATGGCGCTGTTCCCGCGCTACATCAACGGGCGGAAGTACGCGCTGTGCCGCTCCGACGGCGAGACCCTCGGGCTCAGCGTCCGCGACGAACAGCACCGGTGGCAGCACGTCGGGCCGATCCTGGTGCCCGGCCGGGGCTGGGACCTGATCCAGGTCGGCAACTGCGGCTCACCGATCGAGACCCCCGCCGGCTGGCTGGTCCTCACCCACGGGGTGGGGCCGATGCGGCGGTACGCGATCGGCGCCATGCTCCTGGACCTGAACGACCCGTCCCGGGTGGTCGCCGACCTGCCGGAGAGCCTGATCGACCCGGACGAGCTGGAACGCGAGGGCTACGTCCCCAACGTCCTGTACTCGTGCGGAGGCATCGTCCACGACGGGCGCTTCTGGCTCCCGTACGCCTCCAGCGACGTCCGCATCAGCTTCGCCAGCATGCCCCTGGACCAGCTCCTGACCCGCATGCGCCCGGTCATCTGACCGTCCCGTCCCACCGTCGTCACATGATGCTCCCTTGCCGCGGTGAGTTGGGGTGCGCTCCGCACCCCAACTCACTTCACATCGCGGACCACTTCACATCGCGGACCACTCCGCGTTCCGGATCGCTCGCGCGTCCGCGCCCCACTCGCCGCACGATGCGGGTCGCCGGCCTTCACCGGGTGCGTTGTCGTGTGCTTTTCGCCGCCACTGTCATGTTTAGGCGTATCGGCGGAAAGTGATTTTTGGGGTTGGTCAGACCTCTACCGTGGTGCCGGTTCGGGCGCTCGTGCGGGCCGCGTCGAGGATCTCCATGGCGCGGACCGAGTCCCAGGGGTCGACCGGCAGGGGGGCGTTGCCGGCCACGGCCTGGGCGACCGCCGGGTAGAACGTGTCCCAGCGGCCCCGGCAGCTCTCCACCGGCGCGCCGGTCGCGCCCTTGAACAGGTGACCCCAGCGGTGCTCCGGCTCCACACCCCAGCGGTCGCCGAGCAGGGCCGGGGTCTTGCCGGCCTTCAGCAGCGTCTCCTGGTAGTCGAGTTCGGGCGAGATGAACGTGCCCGCCGTGCCGGTGACCCGGAACCGGGGGCCCGGGCCGGCCTGCCGCCACGAACCCCACAGGTGCGACTCGACGCCGCCGGTGTGGTGCAGGGCCACGAAGAAGTCGTCGTCGAGCCCGCCGTCCGGGCCGTGGACCTCCGCGAACACCCGGGAGACCGGGCCGTGCAGCTGGAGCGCCTGGTCGACCAGGTGCGAACCGAAGTCGAGCAGAGTGCCACCACCGGCGGCACCGGGCAGACGGTCCGGCGCCCAGCGCTCCATCCGCGACTCGAACCGCTTGACCTCGCCGAGCGAACCCTTCTCCACCAGCCGCTTGATGGTCAGCAGGTCGGAGTCCCAACGGCGGTTCTGGTACACCGTCAGCGGCACCCCGGCCTCCTCGGCCGTGGTCACCAGCTTGCGGGCGTCGTCGGCGGTCAGCGCGAACGGCTTGTCGACGACGACGGCCAGCCCCGCCTCGATCGCCTCGACGGCCAGAGCGGCGTGGGTGGCGGCCGGTGTCGAGATGGCCACGGCCTGGACCCCGGCAGCGGCCAGATCAGCGATCGAGGCAAACGTCTCGACCCCCGGCAACTCTGCGGCCACCTGGGCCTGACGCTCCTCGGACGTGGTCACCACACCGACGAAATCGATGTTCGCCGCCGACGCGATCAGCGGCGCGTGGAACACCCGGCCGCCGGTGCCGAAGCCGACCAGCCCGAACTTCACCCGTTCGATCATGTCGGAAATTTTTACACACCGGTTGCCTGCCTGTTGCCGATGATTTCATCGGTGACGTGTGATGCGCGAGACATCACGGAGCGTATGGCTTGATCTCCCGCCCGATCCGTGCGCGGATCGCGAACATTTGCCGCTTGATCTAGCAAAAGGGCAGGTACCGCGCCTGTCGGATGGATGACGGCGGCAGCCGATCGGCGCGATCCGGATGAACAATTGCGGGATGGAACCCGCGCAGAAGGACCGGACGCCCTTTTCCGACATCGACGGCCTCACGGCACAGATGTCGGAAATCGTGCTCGACGCGCTCACCGCGATGGGCCGCCATCCGGAGATCCAGCGGGTCCGCGACATCGCCCTCGCCGGCCTGCGCCCCACCCCCGGCCAGCGCCTGCTGGACGCCGGCTCCGGCAGCGGCGAGGTAGCCCGCGCCCTGGCCGCCCGGGTGGCGGGGGCGTCGGGTGGGGTTCTCGCGGTGGATCACTCGTCGGCGGTGACGGCCGCGGCGATCAGCCGGCACGACGGCAGCAACGTGCGCTACCTGACCGGTGACGCCGGCGACCTGGACCTGCCCGACAACCACGTCGACGGCGTCTGGTGCGAACGCCTCCTGCAACACGTCGACGACGCCGACACGGTGATCCGCGAACTGCTCCGGGTGACCCGCCCCGGCGGCCGAATCTGCCTGATCGACACCGACTGGGGCTCCCTCGCCTTCGACGGCATGCCGGCCGGACTGGCCGACCTGGTGCTCCGCCACGTACACGGTCACTTCACCCCCCAACAACACGACATGGGCCGTACGCTCCGCCGCCGCCTCGTGGCAGCCGGCGTGCGTGACCTGACCGCAACCCCGTTCACCTGCTTCTTCGCCACCCCCGAGTCGGCCGCCGTGGTCCTGCCGATGGTCAACCCGGACGTCCCCGCCGACGCCTGGGCCACCCCACCCGGCCTACGCGAGGAGTGGCTGGCCTGCGTCGAGGCCGCCGGCGCGAGCGGTACCTTCCTGGCCGTCCTGACCATCTGGGTGGTGGCCGGCTCCACACCGCGATGAGCCTGCCCGTTCAGGAACGAGCCGGCTCCACACCGCGATGGACCCGCCGGTTCAAGGGCGGACCAGCCCCACGCCGCGATGAACCCGCCCGTTCAGGGACGAGCCCCACGCCGCGATGAACCCGCCCGTTCAGGGACGAGCCGGCTCCACGTTGCGATGCATCTGGCCGTTCAAGGGCAGGCTTCGGCGTCCAGGACCCGGGCCGTGGCGAGCGTGTCCGCGAACCGTTCCGGGGTCAGGTCGAGCCCTTCCGGGATCCAGGACACCGTGGTGCTGTCCTTCTCGGTCATCGCCGTCAGCACCTCGTCGGGGGTCAGCCCGGCCGAGCCCAGCAGCCCGATCTCCCGGACGTTGATCCCTGGTGGCAATGGCCCGTTACCGAGGTCGGTGCCGTAGCGGACGACCCCGCCGTACCCGACGAACCGCCGCAAGTTGTCGACGGCCACCTCCCGGGCCGGGTCGGGATCGCCCCAGCCGTGGATGTCCAGGGTGCTGATCCAGCGCATGGCCGAGGCGCAGGCGCGCAGCAGCGCGTCGTCGATCCGCTCGGTCCAGGGGGTGTGCGCGAGGATGTCGGCCCCCGCGGAGAGGGCGGCCTCCACCGTCCCGGAGCCCTCGGCGTGCACGACCACCGGGAGCCCGGCCGTGTGTGCGGCGCTCACCAGCGCCGTCAGCACCGATGGGGCGAGCTGTGGGCCGCCGGTGTGGGCGGTCACCTTGATGAGGCTTGCCCCGGCCGTCCGGAGGTCGGTGACCGCGGCGCCGGCATCCTCCGCCGTGCGGATCTCCCGCCAACTGCCGGGCGCCGCCCAGGAACGGTCGCTCGGGTAACCGCCCGGTGCGATCAGAAACGGTCCGGCGTACCGGATGCGCGGCAGTCCCGTCCCCTCCTGCCCACCCCGCTCGGCGAGCGCGGCGACCTCTGCCGGAACCCCGCCGAGATCCCAGACCTCAGCGATCCCGCCGGCCCGGACCGTGCCCAGATCGACGAGCGCCGAGTGCACGTGGGCGTCGACCAGCCCCGGCAGCAGCGTCCCCGGCAACCGGCGAGTGCCGTCGGCCGCGGGAGCCATCTCGGCCGGAACCGGCCTGGCCGTCCCATCCGGCGCCACTCGCAGCGCTACGCCCTTGCGCAGGCGCCCACCCCACCAGACCGCGTCCGCGGCGAGCCATTCGACCCGCCCGCGGGCGGCCGGTGACGGGGTCTCGTCGGCGCGGGTGACTGTTGGGCGTGGGCCTGAGCTTCGGCGTAGCGCCGACAGGCCGCAACCCGCTCCGGCGCCTGATCCGCAGCAGGCTGCCGCGGATGGTTCGGTGCCGGTCTCACACACGTCGGATTGCTCGGCACTCATCGTGGATCCTTCTCCAGCAGCTCCCGTAGCACCCGGAGTCCCTGGTACACCTCGGTGAAACCGGTGCTCAGCGGCGCCGGGCCGATGCGCAGGCCGTCGGGTCTGCGGTAGTCCGGGATCACCCCGCTGTCCCACAACGGGGCGAGCAGCGACTTGAACCCGTCCCGCCGCAGGGTCACGTGCCCACCGCGCCGGGCCGGGTCGCGCGGGCTGACGACCTCGACGCCGTACGGCGCCAGCCACTCGTCGGCCAAGTCCAGCACGAAACCGGTGAGCAGCAACGACTTGGCCCGGACCGCCTCGATACCGGCGGCGGCGAGCATGTCCAGGTTGGCGTGCAGCGGCACCATCGCCAGGATCGGCGGGGTTCCGCTGAGCAGCGCCCGGGCACCCTCGGCCGGCTCATAACCCGGCCCCATCTCGAACGCGGCCCGGTGCCCCATCCAGCCCTGGATCGGCTGCCGGATCTCACCCAGCAGCTCACTGCGCACGTAGGCGAACGCCGGAGCCCCGGGACCGCCGTTCAGGTACTTGTAGGTGCACCCGACCGCGAGGTCGACACCCCAGTCGTCGAGCTGGATCGGCACCGATCCGGCCGAGTGGCACAGGTCCCACATGGTCAGCGCGCCGGCCGCGTGGGCGACCCGGTTGATCTCCGCGACGTCGGCGAGCCACCCGGACCGGTAGGCGACGTGGCTGAACAGCACGAGCGCCGTGTCCCCGTCGACGACCTCGGCCACCTGAGCGGGGTCGATGCCGGTGACGGGATCGGTCTCGATCCACACGAGGCGCAGGTCGCGCTCGGCGGCGATGCCCTCCAGAACGTACCGATCGGTGGGGAAGTTGTCGGTGTCCAGCACGATGGTGCGGCGGCCGGGCCGGGCGTCCACGGCGGCCCGGGCCAGCTTGTAGATGAGCACGGTCGTCGAGTCCGCGATCACGGTCTGCCCGGCCGCGGCGCCGAGTGCCGCCGCGCCGAGCCGGTCACCGAGGGCGAGCGGCCATTCCAGCCAGCCCTCGTCCCACCCCCGGATCAGGCGGCCGCCCCACTGCTCCCGGATGAACTCGTCGACCAGCCGCGCGGTGGCCTCCAGCGGCCGGCCCAGCGAGTTGCCGTCGAGGTAGGAGAGCAGCTCGGCGGGTGGCGGGGTGATGAACTGCTCCCGCTGCCCGGCGAGCGGATCCGCCGTGTCCAGGGCGATGGCGCGTGCCAGCAGTTCGTCGGTCAACTCCGGACTCCGATCTCGGTACGGACGGCGTACAGCTCGGGGAAGAATGTCAGATCGAGAGCCGCCTTCAGGAAGTTCACCCCGCTGGAGCCGCCGGAGCCACGTTTGAATCCGATCGTCCGCTCCACCGTCTTGAGATGGCGGAACCGCCACAGCTGGAAGTTCTCCTCCAGATCGACGAGTTCCTCACAGGCCTCGTAGACGTCCCAGTTCTGTTCCGCCTTCTCGTAGATCTCCTGGAAGACGGCGACCAGCTCGGGCTGGTACTCATACGCTTCGGTGACGTCCCGGGTCAGGATCGACTCCGGCACCGGGTGCCCGCGTCGCGCCAGGAACTGCAGGAACTCGTCGTAGACGGTCGGGGCGTTCAGCGTCTCCTCGAGCAGTGCCCGGGCCTCCGGCTGCTCGTCGAAGATCTTCAGCATGCCCCGGTTCTTGTTGCCGAGCATGAACTCGATCGCCCGGTACTGGTACGACTGGAAACCCGACGAGGTGCCGAGGAAGCTGCGGAACTCCGCATACTCCGTCGGGGTCAGGGTGGCCAGGACGGACCACTGCTCGGTCAGGGTCCGCTGGATGTGCTTGACCCGGGCGAGTCCCTTGAGCGCCGGCCGCAGCTCGTCCTTGGCCAGGTACTGCCGGACCGCGTACAGCTCGTGGACGATCAGTTTCAGCCAGAGCTCCGACGTCTGGTGCTGCACGATGAACAGCAGCTCGTCGTGGTGCTCCGGCACGCTCACCGGGCGTTGCGCTCCGAGGATGTCGTCCAGGCGGAGATACTCCCCGTACGACAGATTGACCTTGAAGCTGGTGACTATGCCGTTTTCCAACGGTCGCTGTGCGGACATGACGAATCCTCCTCGCTTCTGAAGCAGATCACAGGGCTCCCCAGTACACCCAGCGGCCGTCGTGCCGGACGAACCGGCTCTTCTCGGCGAGGATGCCCGGGCGGCCGCCTTCGACGTAGCGCGCGCGGAACTCGACGGTCCCCTCCGCGTCGAAGACACCACCACCACTGCGATCCACCACCTCCAGGCGCGTCCAGCGCAGCCCGGGGTCGTTCTCGATGGTCTCGGGCCGCGTCTCCGGATGCCAGGTGGCCAGCACATGAGAACTGTTGTCCAGCGCATAGGCGCTGAAACGTGAGCGCATCAGCGCCTCGGGATCGGCCGCGGCCTTTCCGCCGTGCAGGGCGCCACAACAGCTTTCATACGCCCCGGCGCCGCACGGGCAGAGCGAGGGGACGGTCCTGGACCTGGGGGATCTGCGTGCCATGGCGCCAAGTCTCCCCCACCCCTGAGGCGGCCCCGGAAGTTATCCACAGCGCGAGGTTGTCCACAGGGCGGGTCGCCGCGGATCGCTCGCCGCGGTACTCATCTGGGCATGCCCGAACCGAACTCAGCCGGCCTGCTGCTCCACCACGATTCCGCTGATCACCTTCTGACAGCGGTCCAGTTCCTCGATGAGTCCCTGCATCTCCTCGATCGCCGACACCGCGTTCTGGGTGTCCGCCCGGATCCCGCCGACCTGCGTCCCGATCTCGCTCGTCGCCGTCGCCGTCTCGTTGGCCAGGTCCTTGACCTCGCTGGCCACCACGGCGAAGCCACGGCCCGCCTCACCGGCCCGCGCCGCCTCGATGGTCGCGTTCAACGCCAGCAGGTTGGTCTGCTTCGCGATCGTCGCGATCAGCTGCACGACCTTGCCGATCTCGGTGCTGCTGGCCTCCAGCCGCTGGATCACCTGGACCGCGGTCTCCGCCGCACGGACGGCCGCGTCGGTGGCCGCGGCCATGTCGTTGCTGACGTTGGCCAGCCGGTGCACCGAGTCGCGCTGGCGGTCCTGCGCCGACCAGTCCTGCTGGCCGCCGGACGACCAGCCCTCGTTCTGATCCCAGTCGGACATGGTGACAGCGACCCCTCTCTCCCGGTAGTCGTTGAAAAACATCCCATCCCGCCCAGGGGTCGCGGGGCGTTTTCCCCGATCCGGCGAACGCCGTCCCGTTCGTCCGGGTCACTCCAGCTCTGTTCGTCCGGGTCGCTTCAGCCTTGTTCGTCCGGGTCACCTCATCTCGAGGAGGGTTCTGTGCAACCGATCGAAGTGATCGCCGAGGGCCGGGCGGGCGCGCTCGGCCAGCACCAGCAGGATCGCCCGCGTCCGCACGGCCGCCGAGGCCTCCGGATCCATCGGAGCCGCCTGGTCCACTGTTGTCGCCGGATCCAGCGTTGTCGCCGGATCCAGCGTTGTCGCCGGGACCAGGTGGACAAGGTCGCCGGCGTCGGTGGACAGATCGGTCGGCCAGGGCCTCAACAGGCGCAATACTGTGGCACGACCACGCCGGGCCGGGACCGGATCGGCGTCGGCGGCCAGCACCAGGGCCGACGCCAGCCGGACCAGCGGGCCGCGAGCCGACAGCAGGCGGTAACCGGCGAGGCGGACCGCCGGGCGCGGATGGGACAGCAGCTTCCACGGCAACTCGGGCGCGATCCGGCGGCGGTAGGGGCGCAACGCCAGCGAGGCCTCCCGCACCACGGCCGGGGCCGGGTCGGTGAGCAGCGCGGCCGTGTCCTCGATCGGTACCGCGTCGAGGATCGTCAGCGCGCGGACAGCCGCCGCCCGGACCTTCCCGTCGGCATGTCCCAGCAGCGGTGTCAGCAGCGGAGCGTCCCGGTGGTCGCCGATCTCCGCGAGGCCGATGATCGACTCAGGGGCCGGGGCAGCCGCGATCGCCGCCCGGTAACGGCCGGCCGGATCAGCGGAGCGGCTCCTGGCGTACGCGCGGATCAGCGGAGCGGGGTCGGTCAGAAATGGGATTAGGTCGTCGGCGTACCCGAGATCGGCGAGACCGACGAGTGCGAGCGACCGGACCGCAGCCCAGCGGACCCCGGCCAGCTCCCGAAGGGCCGGTGCGTCACCCCGCCGGACCGCCTCCCGGCAGACCGTCCCGGCCGTCCTCAGCCGCACCACCGGATCCGATGCGGTCAGGGCGAAATTCAGCAGGTCCGGGTACGCCCACCGGCCCAACTGATCACCCACGGTGTACGCCAGACGGCGCCCGTGCTGGTCACGACCACGCAGTAGTGCCGGGGCGAGCCGGTCGAACTCATCCTCGACCAGTTCCCGGACGATTCGCAGAGCCGCGCCGCCCCGTCGGCGACCGGACAGACAGGAGGCCATCGGCAGGGCGCTCGACAGGAGTTCCCCGGGGCGTTCCCGGAGCAGCGCGGCCAGCGCGGCCCGGGCCCGGGATCGCACCTGCCACACCCAGTCGTCGCAGCGGAGAACCAGGAACGGGAGGTGTTCCCGAAGGCCCCGGGCCGCCATGACCTGAACGGCGCGTTCCCGGAGGCGGCCGTCCGGGTCGGCCGACGCCATCGCGACGGCGATCGGCCCGGCGGTGTCCGGATTCGCACCGAAGGTCTGGACGGTCGTCAGGATCCGCCGGCGCGGGTCGTCGGGCGGCACGTCGGCCACCCAGCGGGTGCCGTCCCATTGCTTGGCATCCAGGCGCCAGACGCTACGCAGCCGTTCGTCGAGCCGCGCCAGCAGCCGGGGCCGGGACAACAGCGGCCGCAACGCTTGGATCTCCAGAGTGGCCGCAACACCTGGATCTTCAGCCCGGGGCCCGATCCTGGTGATGTCGCTGTAGCCGGTTCCCGCACCGATGTCGGCGAGCCGGACGAGAAGACGGTCGACGGCGGGCCCGGCACCGGGCCGGCCCGCTTCGTCGAACAGGATCCCGAGAGGAGGTTCGATCCCGGCTGCGCTCATCGCGCCATCCTGCCGCCCACCACCAGCTCCCCGCACCCGCATTCGCACCCCAACACAACACAGGAACACAACGCAGGCAGAAAACGGTCAGATCGAGGCAGGCAAGCGCAGAGAAGATCCGACGCGGGCGAGGCAAGGCGGGATGAGCCCGCTCGAAGCGAGGTAGGTCGGGGTGACCCGGCAGAAGGAGGCAAGGCAGACGAACCGCGAGATAGGCGAACCGCAAGGCAGACGAACCACAGGCACGTGAACCACGAGATGAGCGAACCGCAGGCGGGCAACCCGCAAAGGCGAGCGAGCCGCGAGACACGGACAGCCCACAAGGCAGCGAACCGCAAGGCGGGCAGCCCGCAAGGCAGTGAAACCGCGAGACGCGCAGCCCGCAACGGCAGGCAAACCGCGAAGCGCCCGGCCCCCAACTGCGGGCGAGCTGCAAGGCAGGTGAGTGGCTGCGAGGTGTGGGGGTTGCGGGTCTTCAGTGGGCTGAGGTGTGGCGGCAAGAGGGGGCGGTGGGGCTTACGGAGGGTGAGATACTTCCGGGAGTTGGCGGGCGGGTGCAAGCGGCTGCAAGATTGGACTTCTGGCGGTTCTGTTTTTGCAAGGAATTGACGTAGGATTTTGATGTGACGAAACGACTCGCGGAAGTGGCTCGGAAAGCTGGCGTCAGCGAAGCCACTGTCAGCCGGGTGCTGAACGGGCGTAGTGGGGTTTCTGAGGCCACCCGGACTTCGGTGCTGACCGCGCTCGACGTGCTCGGGTATGAGCGGCCCACGAAACTTCGGGGGGAGCGGGCCCGGCTCGTGGGGCTGGTGTTGCCCGAGCTGCAGAACCCGATCTTTCCGGCGCTTGCCGAGGTGGTCACCGGGTCGCTTGCCCAGCGTGGGTTCACGCCGGCCCTGTGTGCGCGGACGATCGGGGGCGTGCCGGAGTCCGACTATGTCGAGATGCTGCTGGATCACCAGGTCAGTGGGGTGATCTTCGCAGGTGGGTCGTATGCGCTGGACGATGCCTCGCACGATCACTACCGGCGGCTCACCGAGCGCGGGCTCCCGGTGGTCCTGGTCAACGCGGGCGTCGACGAGCTGGGCTTTCCCCGGGTCTCCACCGATGACGCGGTGGCCGTCGAGCAGGCCTACGGGCATCTGCGATCGCTGGGGCACGAACGGATCGGGATGGTGCTCGGGCCGGAGGGGCACATCCCGTCGCGCCGCAAGCTGGTCGCCATGATGCAGGCCTCGGACACCGAGGTGGAGGTCGAGCGGTCGAGTTTCTCGATGGAGGGCGCCCGGGTCGCGGCCACCAAACTGGTCGAGCGTGGTGTCACCGGCATCATCTGTGCCAGTGACGTGCTCGCGCTCGGTGCGATCCGGGCGGCCCGGCGGCTGGGCCGGGCGGTTCCGGCTGATGTGTCGATCGTCGGGTTCGACGATTCGGCGTTCATGACCTGCACCGATCCGCCGCTGACGACGGTCCGGCAGCCGATCGAGACGATGGGGCAGGCCGCGGTGGATCTGCTGGTCAGCCAGATCGACGAGGGCCGGGAGTTCTCCGACGAGCTGCTGTTCGAGCCCGAGCTGGTGGTCCGCGGATCGACCGCCCCGGCCCGCCGGACCTAGCCCGGAGAAGCCGACCCGAAGCGGTACAAATGCGGGAACCGAACCGGCCCGCAAGAACTGAACAAGTACCGGAACCGAGCGACCCCAGAGGCCGCCAACCGCACGAAGCGGTTGGCGGCTTCTTGCGTACCAAAGCAATAAAAGCAGTCAAAAAGACCCCACAGCCAGCAACTGCCGACTTGCAGTCGTGTTTTTTCAAAGGACTATCGAAACCTTGCGGCAACATGGGTGCGTAGTTACAGTGACTCCACTCACTACGGGAAACAGTCCTCACGAATACCCGCAGTGACCATTCGCGCATCTCATCGACGTCCGTCATGCGGACGTATCCCGTTCCCGGAGGGGTGGCAGATATGTACCGGAAGGTTGCGGCGCTCTCGCTCGTGGCCGGCCTGGGGCTGAGCCTGACGGCCTGCTCCACCAAGAGCGACGACAGCGGCACGACAGCCGACGGCAAGGTCACGATCACGGTCGACTGCCAGCCGAACGCCGCCCAGAAAGAACTGCTGGACAACTGGAACGCGGACGTCACCGAGTTCCAGAAGCAGAACCCGGACATCACCATCAAGAGCATCAGCGTCGGCCAGCAGTGCAACAACCCGCCGGACTTCACCGCCCGGCTGGCCGGTGGCACCACCGCCGACGTCTTCTACGGCTACATGACCGACCTGCAGCAGGTACTGGACTCGGGTCAGGCACTGGACGTCACGCCGTACGCGAACAAGGACAACGTCCCCACCTGGGACAGCATCGACCCGGCGTTGACCAGCGTTTTCACCGACGCCGGCAAGATCTACGCGGTTCCGGTGAAGAACTATTCGATGGGCCTGGTCTATAACAAGACCCTGTTCGCCAAGGCCGGTCTGGACGCGAACAACCCGCCGAAGACGTGGGCCGAGGTCCGGGACGCGGCGAAGAAGATCGCGGCCACGGGCGACGGTGTCTCCGGCTATTCGGAGTACAGCGCCGGCAATACCGGCGGCTGGCACTTCACGTCGCTGCTCTACTCGCAGGGCGGCACGATCCTGAGCGAGGACGGCAAAAAGGCCGCCTTCAACGGTCCGGAAGGCAAGCAGGTCCTGCAAAACCTGAAGGACATGCGGTACGGCGACAACAGCATGGGCGCCCGCCAGCTCCTGCAGTGGGGTGACCTGCTGACCAACGCCGCGGCCGGCAAGGTCGGCATGTTCGTCGGCGCGCCGGACACCACGCAGGCGATCGTCAGCCAGTTCCAGGGTAAGTACGAGGACTGGGCGATGGCCCCGCTGCCCGGCCAGGACGGTCCGGCGAAGGGCACGCTCGGTGGCGGCGAGGGCTACTTCTTCAAGAAGGACCTCACTCCGGAGCAGGTCAAGGCCGGTCTGAAGTGGATCGCCTACCAGAAGCTCACTCCGGGTAAGGGCCAGTTCGACTACGCCCGGGCGAAGCCGCAGAACTACCCGGTGGGTCTGCCGCAGCCGCTGCTGTTCGCGAACGGCAGCGAGGCGCAGAAGCAGGAGCTGGAGCTGCGCAAGGCGAACGCCAACATCGACACCGCGAACTTCCAGCTGTTCGAGGCGACCCCGGTCCCGATCAAGGGCGAGCCGCGGGACGCGCAGGCGATCTACGCGGTGCTCGACTCGGCGATGTCGGGTGTGCTGACCGACCCGAAGGCGAACGTCGACACCCTGCTCAAGACCGCCGAGGACAAGGTGAACCAGCTGCTGGCGGCCGGTAGCTGAGCATGGTCACCATCGCACCCGCCGCACCGGTGCAAGCCGGTGCGGCGGCCCCCGGAAACACCGGGCGACAAAGCAGGATCAAGAGAAATCTGAGCGGGTACGCCTTCCTGATCGGCGCGATAGCCTGCTTCGCCCTGTTCATGTGGTACCCGATGATCCGCGGCTTCGTGATGAGCTTCCAGCGCACCCGCCGCGGCGAGACCACCTGGGTCGGCTGGGACAACTACATCCGGATCCTGGACGACCCGAGTTTCTGGATCGCCTGGAAGAACACCTTCTACTTCACCGGCCTGGCCCTGGTGGTCGGGTTCGTGGTGCCGTTCTTCGTGGCGCTGCTGCTCAACGAGTTCCGGCACGCCAAGGGTTACCTGCGGGTGCTGGTCTACCTGCCGGTCATGCTGCCCCCGGCGTCGGCGCTGTACCTGTTCAAGTACTACGCCTACGACCCCAGCGAAGCGGGCCTCTTCAACGCCGTACTGAAAAGCCTGAATCTCCCGACCTCGGAGTGGATGCAGTCACCGGCCATGACGATCCCGGCCATGGTGCTCGCCTCGACATGGATGAACATGGGCGGCGCGGTGCTGATCTACCTGGCGTCGTTGCAGAACATCCCGGGCGAGTTGTACGAGGCCGCCGAGCTGGACGGCGCCGGCCTGTGGAAGCGGATCTGGCACGTGACGATCCCGCAGACCCGGCTGATCCTGGCCCTGCTGGCGATGATGCAGATCGTCGCGACCATGCAGCTCTTCGTGGAACCGCTGATCCTGGCGAACGGTGCGGGCACCCAGGACTCGGCCACCTCGGTCGCGTACCTCATCTACCAGCACGGCTTCTTCCAGAACGACCTGAACGGCGCCGCCGCCCTCGGCGTGATCATGCTCGGCGTGCTCGCTGTCTTCTCCGGGTTCTACCTCCGGCTGACTACCAGGAACGAATCATGACCCGGACCCTGATCTCCTCCACCCAGCTGAAGCGGAGTCGTGTCCGCTACTGGACCCTGCTGGCCGTCGTCGTCACGGTGTTCACCCTGGTCTTCATCGGCCCGCTGTACTGGATGGTCACCGGCGCGCTCAAGTCGGCCCAGGAGGTGGCGCAGACCCCGCCGACGCTGTTCCCGCGGGATCCGGACCTGTCCAACTACACCGCCGCGTGGGAGCAGCTGAATCTGGCGAAACTGCTGTTCAACACGTTCTACTACGCGGCCGGCGCGGTGGTCTTCCAACTGATCTTCGATACGGCGGCGGCGTACGCGCTGTCCAAGCTCCGCCCGGCGTTCGGCAACGTGGTGCTCGGCGCGATGCTGGCGACCCTGATGATCCCGGCGATGGTGCTGATCGTGCCGCAATACCAGACGGTGATCAGCCTGCCGGTGATCGACGTGAGCCTGCTGGACTCGCCGTTCGCGATCTGGCTGCCGATGGTCGCGAACGCGTTCAACATCTTCCTGTTGAAGCGGTTCTTCGACTCGATCCCGGAGGAGCTGATGCAGGCCGCCTTCGTGGACGGGGCGTCGCCGCTGCGGACCCTCTGGTCGATCATCCTGCCGATGTCGCGGCCGATCCTGGGCGTGGTGTCGATCTTCGCGGTGACCGCGGTCTGGAAGGACTTCCTCTGGCCGCTGCTGGTGATGCCGCACCCGGAGACCCGCACGGTCAGCGTCGGCATCTACACCTTCGCCGGCGGCATCCCGCAGAACGTGGTGATCGCCGCGTCGGTCATCGCCGCGCTGCCGACCGTGATCATCTTCCTGATCTTCCAGCGCAACATCATGTCCGGCCTGACCTCAGGCAGCCTCAAGGGATGAGCGGGTCAACCATGCAGTGGTGGCGTGACGCAGTGATCTACCAGGTGTACCCGCGCAGTTTCGCGGACGGGAACGGCGACGGGGTCGGCGACGTGGCCGGCATCCGCGCGCGGCTCGGTCACCTGCGAGATCTCGGGGTCGACGCGATCTGGATGAGTCCGTGGTACCCGTCGCCGATGGCCGACGCCGGGTACGACGTCTCCGACTTCCGGGACATCGACCCGGCCTTCGGCACCCTGGCCGAGGCGGAGGCGCTGATCGCCGAGGCGCACGAGATCGGCATCCGGATCATCATCGACGTCGTTCCGAACCACGTCTCCAGCGAGCACCCCTGGTTCCGGGCCGCTCTCGCGGGCGGCCCGGAGCGGGACTACTTCTGGTTCCGTAAAAGCCAAAATATGCCTACAAACTGGGTTGGGGAATTCGGCGGCACCACCTGGACCAAGGTCGACGACGACACCTGGTACCTGCACCTGTTCACCCCGGAACAACCCGACCTCAACTGGGAACATCCCGACGTACGAGCGGAATTCGAGAGCATTCTGCGGTTCTGGTTCGACCGGGGCGCCGACGGGATCCGGATCGACTCGGCGGCGCTGCTGTTCAAGGACACCGCGCTGCCCGAGGTGACCGACGGCGAACCGCACCCGTTCCACGACCTCGACGCGGTGCACGACGTCTACCGCTCGTGGCGGCGGATCGCCGACGAATACGCCGACCGGGCCCTGATCGGCGAGGTCTGGATGCCGGACGTGGAGCGGTTCACCAACTATCTGCGCCCGGACGAACTGCACGCGGCCTTCAACTTCGACCTGCTCGGGTGTGCCTGGGATCCGTACAAGATGAGGTCGTCGATCGAACGCACTCTGGAGTCGCACGCCCACATCGGCGCACCGCCCACCTGGGTCCTGTCCAACCACGACGTGACCAGGCACGTCACGCGTTACGGCCGCGCCGACACCACGTTCAGCTTCGACAACAACCTGGACGGCACCCCGGTCGACCTGGAACTGGGCACCCGCCGGGCCCGGGCCGCCGCCCTGCTCACCCTCTCGCTGCCCGGCGCCGCCTACATCTACCAGGGCGAAGAGCTGGGTCTCTGGGAGAACGAGACGATCCCCGAAGATCAGTTCCAGGATCCGATGTACGCCCGGCGAGGGCACTCCCGGGACGGCTGCCGGGTGCCGCTGCCGTGGTCCGGCGACGAACCGCCCTACGGCTTCTCGGCGGTAGAGAACCCGGCAGATCCGTGGCTCCCCCAGCCCGCGGAGTGGAAGGACCGGACCGTCCAGACGCAAACCGGCGACCCCAATTCGATGCTGGAGCTGTACCGGTCGGCGATCCGTCTGCGCGATTTCACCGGTCAGGAACTCACCTGGCTCGAAGAAGAAGCGGAGTTGCTCGCGTTCACCCGCGGGACCGGCTTCGCCTGTGTGCTCAACCTGTCCGAGACCCCGGTTCCCCTGCCGGAGCACCGGACCCTCCTGCTCGCCAGCAGCCCGCTCGACGGTGCACTCCTCCCCCGGGACACCGCGGTCTGGCTGCGGTTGTAAGGCGAAAACCGCACCAAGGAAGGGATCATGGCCAACCGAACCGTCCCACTGGTAGCACTCGCCGCCGTCCTCGCGGCAGCCGCGGTCACCGCGGTGACCTGGCAATCCCCGGCGATGGCCGCCGGACCATCCCCGTTCGACATCCCCGGCCGCGGCGCGACGGTGCCGTTCACCGAGTTCGAGGCCGAGAAGGCGGTGCACACCGGCACCTCCACCGGCACCGACCGGACGTACGGCACGCTCTCCTCGGAGGCGTCCGGCCGGGAGGCGGTCACCCTCGACGCCGTGGGTGAGTACGTCGAATTCACCCTGACCAAACCGGCCAACGCGGTCACCTTCCGCTACAGCGTCCCGGACGGGCGGACCGCCGCCCTGGACGTGCGCACCGGATCGACGCTGATCAAGACGGTGCCGGTGACCTCGAAGTACTCCTGGTTCTACGGCTACTACCCGTTCACCAACAACCCCGCGGACGGTCGGCCGCACCACTTCTACGACGAGGCGCGGACGCTTTTCGGGACCACCTACCCGGCCGGTACGAAGATCCGGATCCAGGTCGGGTCGGTCGCGCAGTCGCCGAGTTTCACCATCGACCTCGCCGACTTCGAGAACGTGCCGGCCCCGATCGCCAAACCGGCCGGCGCGACCGACGTGGTCGCCGACTTCGGCGCCGACCCGACCGGCGCCACCGACTCGACGGCGAAGTTCCAGGCCGCGGTGAACCGGGGCGGTGTGGTCTACATCCCGCCGGGCAACTACACCCTGTACAGCCACGTGATCGCCGACCGGGTGACCATCGCCGGCGCCGGTCCGTGGTACTCGGTCCTCGGTGGACGGCACCCCACCCAGCGTGACCAGGCGGCCGGCATCTACGGCAAATACGCCGGTGAGGGCGGCCCGAGCCAGAACGTGATCGTCAAGGACCTGGCGATCATCGGCGACATCCAGGAACGTGTCGACGAGCACCAGGTCAACGCGTTCGGCGGCGCGATGTCGAACTCCACGATCGACAACGTGTGGATGCAGCACACCAAGGTCGGCGCCTGGATGGACGGGCCGATGGACCGGTTCACCATGAAGAACAGCCGGATCCTGGACCAGACCGCGGACGGCGTGAACTTCCACATCGGCGTCACCAACTCCACCGTCACCAACACGTTCGTCCGCAACACCGGCGACGACGGGCTGGCGATGTGGGCGGAGAACACGCCGAACGTCGGTAACTCGTTCACGTTCAACACCGTGGTCGCGCCGATCCTGGCGAACAACATCGTCAGCTACGGCGGCCGGGACATCACGATCAGTGACAACGTGATGGCCGAGACGGTCACCAACGGTGGCGGTCTGCACGTCGGCAACCGCTACCCCGGTGTCACCGGGCCGACCGCCGTCGCCGGCACCTGGACGATGGCCCGCAACACCCTGATCCGCACCGGGAACTCCGACTACAACTGGAACTTCGGCATCGGCGCGCTGTGGTTCTGGCCGGACCAGGGCGCGATCACCGGGGCGACGATCAACATCACCGACACGAACATCCTGGACAGCTCGTACGCCGGAATCCAGTGGATCGGGAACCAGACCACCGGGCTGAACCTGACCAACGTCAACATCACCGGCGCCGGCACGTTCGCACTGCAGGCGCAGGCCCCGGTCACCGGACGGTTCACCAACGTCAAGGCCAGTGGGATCGCCCAGAACCCGCCCACCTACAGCTGTGTCGGCACCGGATTCGCGATCACCGACGGTGGTGGCAACTCGGGTTGGCAGACGGCCACTCCCTACTGCGGCCCGTGGCCCGCGCCGAACTGGGGAACGATCCCGCCGACCACCCCGCCCACCACACCTCCGACCACCCCGCCGACCGGGAACCTGGCGGCCGGGAAGACGGCGACGGCCACCGGTCAGGCCGATGTCTACGGTCCGGCGAACGTGACCGACGGTAACGCGAGCACCTACTGGGAGAGCACCAACAACGCGTTCCCGCAGTCGATCACCGTCGATCTCGGGCAGAGCCGTGCCATCGGACGGCTGGTCCTCAAGCTCCCGCCGGCGGCGGCCTGGGCCACCCGAACCCAGACGATCGCGGTCCTGGGAAGTGTCGACGGCTCGACGTTCAACACGGTCAAGTCGAGTGCCGTCCATACGTTCAACCCGTCGACCGGCAACACCGTCACCATTGATGCAGTCAACACGAACGCCCGCTACGTCCGGTTGACGATCACGGCGAACTCCGGCTGGCCGGCGGGTCAGCTGTCCGAGCTGGAGGTCTACGCCTCCTGAGGCGTCCGGGCGGGCGGCAACCACCGAAGCCGCCCGCCCGGCGAACACCCCGGAACACCTCTCACGGAAGAAAGGTGCGCTCCCTCGTGTCCAGAATATCCCGGATGATGGTCGCCGTCGTGGCGACATCCAGCCTGATAGGCGTGCTCCTGCACGCCCCGGCCGCCAACGCCGCCGCCCCCAACCTGGCCGCCGGCAAGGCCTTCACCTCCAGCAGTGCCTCCGGCGTCTACTCGCCCGCGAACGCCGGTGACGGCAACCCGAACAGCTACTGGGAGAGCGGCAACAACGCCTTCCCGCAGTGGTTGCAGGTCGACCTCGGCGCCACCACCGAGATCAACCAGGCCGTCCTGAAACTGCCGCCGGCCACCGCCTGGGCCACCCGGACCCAGACGCTGACGGTCCAGGGCAGCACGAACGGCTCGACGTTCAGCACGCTCAAGGCGGGTGCCGTCTACACGTTCAACCCGACCACCGCGAACACCGTCACCATCGATCTCGCCACCACGAGCACCCGCTACGTGCGGCTGACGTTCACCGCGAACTCCGGCTGGCCCGCCGGTCAGCTCTCCGAACTGGAGCTGTACGGCCCCGGCGGCGGCACCGAGGAGCCGGAGCCCCCGACCGGCACCGACCTGGCCACCAGGAAGCCGATCGAGGCGTCGTCGACAACACAGAGTTTTGTCGCGACGAACGCCAACGACGGCGATCTCGCCACCTACTGGGAGGGCGGCACCCTCCCCGCCGACCTGACCGTGAAGCTGGGCGCGAACGCCACGCTGACCTCGGTGGTCGTCAAAGTGAACCCGGCCGGCGCGTGGGGCAGCCGGACCCAGACGTTCGCGATCCTCGGGCGGGAGCAGAACGCCACGGCGTTCACCACGGTCGCTGCCAGTAAGGCGTACACACTCAATCCCTCGACCGGGAACACGGTGACCGTGCCGGTGACCGCGACCGTCGCCGACCTGCGTCTCGCCTTCACCGCGAACACCGGCGCGCCGAGCGGTCAGGTCGCCGAACTGCAGGCGTTCGGTTCCTGGGCGGCGAACCCGGACCTGACCATCACGTCGACCGCCTACTCCCCGGCCGCGCCGGTGGAGACGGACGCGATCACCGCGTCGGCCACGGTGCGCAACGCGGGCACGGCGTCCGCGGCGGCCTCCACAGTCAATTTCTACCTGGGTACGACCAGGGTGGGCACCGCAACGGTCCCGGCGTTGACGGCCGGCCAGTCACAGACGGTGTCGACGAGCATCGGGGCGAAGGACGCCGGCAGCTACCAGCTGTCCGCCAAGGTCGACGAGGCCGGCGCGATCATCGAGTCGAACGAGACGAACAACTCCTGGACCCACCCGTCCGCGCTTGTCGTCACGCCGGTGAGCAGCGCCGATCTGGTCGCCTCGGCGGTCACGTGGTCCCCGGCCACCCCGGCGGCCGGCAACACCGTGTCGTTCTCGGTCACCGTCAAGAACCAGGGTTCGGCGCCGACGTCGTCCGGGACCCACGCCGTCACGGTGACGGTCCTCAGTGGCACCACGGCGGTCCGCACGCTGACCGGCTCGTGGACCGGTTCGCTCGCTGCGGGCGCGTCGACCACGCTGAACCCGGGGTCGTGGACCGCGGCTAACGGCCGGTACACGGTCCGCACCGCGATCGCCGTGGACTCCGCGGAACTGCCGGTCAAGCAGGGCAACAACACCAGCGAGAAGCCGCTGTACGTGGGCCGCGGCGCGAACATGCCGTTCGACTTCTACGAGGCCGAGGACGGTCAGACAGGTGGCGGCGCGGCGGTCGTCGGACCGAATCGGATCGTCGGCGACCTAGCCGGTGAGGCATCCGGGCGCAAGGCGGTAACACTGAACCAGACCGGCTCGTACGTCCAGTGGACCAGCCGCGCGGCGACCAACACCCTGGTCGCGCGGTTCTCCATCCCGGACGGCACGAACGGCTCGATCAACGTGTACGTCAACGGCACTCTCAACAAGACCCTGCCGCTGACCTCGAAGTACGCGTGGCTGTACGGCAACGAGGCGGCACCGCAGAACTCCGGCAGCGACCCCCGGCACATCTACGACGAGGCCAACATCGTGCTGACCGGTTCGTTCCCGGCCGGCAGCACGATCAAGCTGCAGAAGGACGCCGCCAACTCCGGCCCGATCGCGATCGACTTCATCAACCTGGAGCAGGTGGCGCCGATCGCGAACCCGGACGCCGCGAAATACGTCGTCCCGTCCGGTTTTGATCAGCAGTCGGTGCAGGCCGCGCTGGACGCCGCCCGGCAGGACACCAGCAAGCTCGGCGTCTACCTGCCGGCCGGTGACTACCAGACCGCCAACAAGTTCCAGGTGTACGGCCGGGCCCTCAAAGTGGTCGGGGCGGGACCGTGGTTCACCCGCTTCCACACGCCGGCCGGCCAGACCGAGACGGACGCCGGGTTCCGGGCCGACGCCACCGCCAACGGGTCGACGTTCGCGAACTTCGCCTTCTTCGGCAACTACACGATCCGGATCGACGGCCCCGGCAAGGTGTTCGACTTCGCCAACGTCGCCGACATCACCATCGACAACATCTGGGCCGAGCACGTGGTCTGCCTCTACTGGGGCGCCAACACCGACCGCATGAAGATCACCAACTCGCGGATCCGGAACACCTTCGCCGACGGCGTCAACATGACCAACGGCAGCACCGACAACCTGGTCGACAACAACGAGGCCCGGGCCACCGGCGACGACAGCTTCGCGCTGTTCTCGGCGATCGACGCGGGCGGCGCCGACGAGATCAACAACGTCTTCTCCAACCTGACGTCGATCCTGACGTGGCGGGCGGCGGGCATCGCGGTCTACGGCGGTTACGCCAACACGTTCAAGAACATCTACATCGCGGACACCCTGGTCTACTCGGGCATCACGATCAGCTCGCTGGACTTCGGCTACCCGATGAACGGTTTCGGCGCCGACCCGCCGACCGTCCTGGACAACATCTCGATCGTCCGGGCCGGTGGCCACTTCTGGGGCAACCAGGTCTTCCCGGCGATCTGGGTGTTCTCCGCGTCGAAGGTGTTCCAGGGCATCCGGGTGTCGAACGTCGACATCGTCGACCCGACCTACTCGGGCATCATGTTCCAGACCAACTACGTCGGCGGGCAGCCGCAGAACCCGATCAAGGACACCGTCTTCACCGACGTCAGCATCACCGGGGCGAAGAAGAGCGGTGACCAGTACGACGCGAAGTCCGGGTACGCGGTCTGGGCCAACCCGCTGCCGGAGGCCGGACAGGGCCCCGCGGTCGGCTCGGTGACCTTCACCAGGCTGCGGCTCAGCGACAACTACCGGGACATCGAGAACCCGACCAGCACGTTCACCATCAACCGCAACTGAGATCCGGCGGTCCCACGTCCGGTTTGCCGGGCGTGGGACCGTCTGTCCCCCGACCGGGAATTACCGGTGGCCGAAACTTGCCAACCGGTTCTACCGTCGGGGCATGCAGCCCGATCCGCGTACCGGTGCCGGATGGCAGCGGCAGCCGGAACCGCCGGTCACCTGGTGGTGGTTCCTCGTCCCACTGCTGACCTGTGGCCTGGGCACCGCGCCGATGGTGCTGACCGGTGCGATCAAACTGCGGTCCCAGCTGCACGGGATGCTCGCCGGCGGCTACTTCGCGGCGATCCTGGTCAACTGCGGGCTCTCCGCGGCGACCGGTGACGGCCCGGACAGCGCCGCGACAGCCGTGGTCAGCATCGCGTACATGATCGTCTGGATCATCGGGACGGTGCACGTCGCCTTCCTCGGCGCGCGGGTCCGCAACGAACACCTGATGCGCCACCCCCAACCGCGGGTGTACGGCACGGCGAGCCCTCGTACCGGACAGGTCCGCTACCCACCGCAGCGGTCCGCGCCGCCCCCGCTGTCCCACTACCCGCCGCCCCCGCCGCCCTGGCACCAGCCCGGCGTCGACCCGGCGCTCGCGCGCGCCCAGTGGCGGGCCGGCCGCCGTGAGGAAGCTCGCAAACTCCAGGCCGCCCAGCCGTCGATGGCCGCCGAGCTGATGATCGGACGACCCGACAAACCCGGCCGCCAGTACGACGACGGAGGCCTGGTCGACGTCAACCACGTGCCGGCCGACCATCTGGCCCGCCACCTGCACATCGACCGTCCACTGGCCGACCAGATCGTGGCCGCGCGGGAGCTGCAGAACGGGCTGTCCACCCCGGACGAACTGATCCTCTACTGCGACAACCTGACCCCGGAGAAACTGGCGACGTTCCGTGACCGGCTGATCTTCATCCCGCGCTGAGGACGCCGCTGACCTGCTGGTCCTGATACCAGCGGCGGTCGTGCTCCCGCATCCGGGCCAGAACACGGGCGGCGTGCCACAGATGCGGCCCGTCCGAGGGCGCGGCCCGCTCCCGGACCGCGTCCCGCCACGACCGCCGGGCCAGGATCACCCGGAACCGCCGGATCAGCCGGTCCCGCTCGCCGACGGTGCACCCGATCTCCTCCGGCGGGCACCCCAGCAGGAACTCACCGAGGTAGGCGGCCCGCATCCACCGATCGAGAGTCGGCGCCTTCCGCCCGAGATGCCGTGCGTAGGCGGCGAGAACCGCCCGGGCCGGCGGATACCCGGTCAACCCGGTCCCCATCCCACCGGCGAACGTCATCACGGTCAGCAACCGCCCGGTGTGATCGACAAGCGCCTCGTCCGGATCGGCGGCCGTGATCGCCTCGTGCAGATGGGCAAGGGTGGCGACCGTACCGGCGAAATAACCGTTGAGGTGGTCGCCGTCGCAGGCGTTCCTCAACAGCCAGTGCCGGGCCCGGCTAGGACGCTCGCAGAGAGCCTCGACGTAGTAGACACGACTCCAGCCGCCGCTCCGGTCGGCCAGCCAGATCAGCGGCTCGACGGCCTCCCGCCGGCGGCCGAGGGCGAACGCGACGAGCGGGGCGAGGCTGTCGCCCAGCAGACCGAGCGTCCGGATCAGGGGGATGTCGTCGGGGTGATGGTTCTCGGACAGCAGCGCCAGGCCGATGCGGGCCGCGCATTCGTGGGTGCTGTTGCGGAGCAGCCAGCGGCCGGCGTGGCGGGCCCGGTCGGGGTCCGTGCGCTGGATCGCGGCGGCCAGGTGCGGGTTGTGGCGGCTGGGTACCGCCACGTCGTGGAAAGCGTCGAGCAGGTCCTCGGGACGGTTGTCCGGCCGGGCGAAATGGTGTTCCAGCACGGCGGCCGCGGCCATCCCCTGCTGGTGCCGGGCGTCCGGGCCACGGGTCCGGCAGCGATGGACCCGCCGGTACTCCTGGATCAGGGCGCAGTGCGCATCCGGATCGTGGGGAGAGACGGGGCAGGCGGGGGAACCCGGCGAGTCGGGGTCGTGCGGGAACAGGCGCAGGGCGAAGGCGTGGAGGGTGCCCGGGGCACCGGCCGGCGCGGTCACCGGGTGTGGTGGTGCTCGATTCTCGAGATCATGACCGGATCATAGAGGTGATGTGAAAAACCGGCCACGCCGCGGCCCCGGCCGACCGTCACAGGCCTGCCTCGTAGTTGCCGCCGTCGGAGTCCGCGTAGTCGTGGCGGTCTCCGGGCTCTCGGAGGGTGTGGGCCGGATCCAGGCTCACCACGCCGTCCTCCTCTCTGGACTCGGAGAAGTACGAACCCGCTCCGATCAGGACCAGCACGGCCACCAGGCAGCCGAGGACGCCGGGCACGCCGCCCCAGTCGTAGCGGACGTCCTGGGTCAGGAACAGGGCTCCGGCGGCCACCGCGGTCAGGTAGACGGTCACGCCCACCAGGAGCTGATGATGCCGCCGGGCGCGGACCCACTCGGCGCTGGAGAGGCGGAGCGGAACGGATTCGCCGCAGGTGCCGCAGGTCGCCGAGGTGTCGACGATGCCGACTTCGGGGCGGTGCCCGGTGATCGGGTACAGATCGTAGGTGCCGTCGGCGGCGGTCCGATGCGCCAGCTGGAGCCTGGGCGTCGCGCCGACCGGAAGCGGGCGCAGTCTCATCTCTGCAGGTTATCGACGGTGGTGACGCCGGTCGATGGACCGAAGAGGTGCCCGCCGCCCGCGAACGGGCGGGCCTGGACAGAGAAGTGCCCGGCACCCCGGGAAGGGCGCCGGGCAACGGTGGTCAGACCGCGGACTTGGCGGAGATCGGGTGGGCCTCACCGCGGATCGGGTCGACCGCGTACATCCGGGCCTCGGTCAGGTCGAAGAACATGCCGCTCAGGCGGAGACGGCCGGCCGCCTCCGCGGCCCGCACCGTCGGATAGGTGCGCAGGTTGATCAGCTGCTGGTAGACGTTGTCGGTGCAGCAGCGTTCCTCGTCGCCGAGGTCGCCGAACCGGACCCCGGACTGGGCGAGCCATCCGGTGAGCGACGGGCCCAGAGACGAGCCGGTGGATCCGGCGGCGTCGTTCATCAGGGCCCGGACCGCGCCGCAGCCGGAGTGGCCGCAGACGGTGATCCGGTCGATGCCGAGGACGTCGACGGCGTATTCGATGGCCGCGCCGACGGACGTGTCGCCGGCGCCGTACGGCGGGACGATGTTGCCGATGTTGCGGACGCAGAACAGGTCGCCCGGCCCACTCGCGGTGATCATGTTGGGGACCAGCCGGGAGTCGGCGCAGGTGATGAAGAGCTGTTGCGGGCGCTGGCCGTCGCGGGCCAGGTCGGCCAGCTCCGGGCGGACCAGCGGGGCGACCGAGCGTTCGAACTCGGCGATGCCCGCCTCCATCGCGCCGCGGGCCTGCTGGTCCATGTTCTGCCAGCGGGACCACGAGCCGATCAGCCGCGGGGTGCGTTTGCCGTCGCCGAGCCGTCCGGCGGTGGCCTGGTGGAACCAGGAGTCGTGGACCTCCCGGATCCGGACCGAGCCGCCGGTCCGTTCGTACCCGGACTTCCAGTCCTTGATCGTCTCGAAGGCGCCGTGGTCGAGGTAGTCGAGGTGCAGTTCGACCTCGACGTGTGCCCCGGGCGGCAGGTTGCCGAGCTCCTTGCTGAGCCGGGCCGATTCGACGAACGACAGGGTGCCGCTGATGGTGACCAGCCAGTCGCCGGGCGCCTGTTCGACCAGGCGGATCTCGGAGCGGGTGAGCCGCCAGAGGATCATGATCGCCGCGGTGATCATGCCGAGGGCGACGCCGGTGAGCAGGTCGGTGAGGACGACTCCGGCCGCGGTGACCACGTAGGTGGGCAGTTCCCGGTGCCGGGTGTAGGTGCGGATCTGCGCCAGGCTGATCAGGCGCAGACCGACCACGATCAGGACGGCGGCCAGCACCCCCATCGGGATGGTCTCCATCAGACCGGCGAAGAGCAGCACGAACGCCGCGATCCAGACGCCGTGCAGGATCGCCGAGCCGCGGGTGCGCGCGCCGGCGGCGACGTTGGTGGAACTGCGCACGATCACGCCGGTGACCGGTAGGCCACCGAGCATGCCGGACACCGTGTTGGCGGCGCCCTGACCGATGAGTTCCCGGTTCAGGTTGGCGCGCGGGCCGTCGTGGAGCTTGTCGACCGCGACGGCGGAGAGCAGCGATTCGACGCTGGCGACGATCGCGATGGTCAGCACCGCGACGGTGATCTCGCGCATCGGCGCGTCCGGCCAGGTGGGCCGGATCAGCTCGGCGAGCGGTTCGTCGGGCAACTGGACCCGGGTGACGTCGGCGCCGATGGCCGTGGCCAGCGCCGTCATCGACACCACCGCGACCAGGGCGGCGGGTAGCAGGGAGGCCTTGACCAGGCGGGGCCAGAAGATCAGGATGGCGACCGTGCCGAGGCCGAGCAGGGTGGTCACGCTGTGATGGCCGGCGATCTGGCCGGGCAGGTCGAGCATGTTGCGCCAGGCGGAGCTCTGTGGCGCTCCGCCGAGCATCACGTGGACCTGGCTGAGTGCGATGACCAGCCCGATCCCGGCGAGCATGCCGTGCACGACGGCTGGTGAGAGGGCTAGGGCGGCCCGGCCGAGCCGGGACACGCCGAGGGCGATCTGGACCAGGCCGGCGACGGCGACGATGGCCGCCGTGCCGGCGAAACCGAAGTCGGCGACGGTCCCCGCGACGATCACGGTGAGACCGGCAGCGGGCCCGCTGACCTGTAGCGGGGCTCCGCCGAGGGCACCCGCCACGATGCCGCCGACGACGGCGGCGACGAGGCCCGCGAGTAAGGGCGCTCCCGATGCCGCGGCGATGCCGAGCGACAACGGGATGGCGATCAGGAACACGACGATGGACGCCGGCAAGTCCCGGCGCAAAAACTGCGTCAAGTCGGACATGTCGGTAATTTACCTGAAGCGAGTTAACGGGTCATTACGTAACCACTCCTTACCGTTGAGGCACAAAAAAGGCGGTCGCGCGGCAGAATGCCGCACGACCGCGCAATCAGAGGAAAAGGCGGGTCAGGCCTTCCACATCTCCTGGTTGGCCTCGTAGATCTCCCGAAGGATCGCCGGTACGTCGTACGTCAGCTTCCAATCCGGGAAGTGCTCCTCGAATCGCCGGGTTCCGCTGATCCACCACTGGTGGTCGCCGGCCCGGTTCTCCTCGACGTACTCGGTGCGCGCCTCGAGCCCGGTGATCTCTTCGGCGATCTTGAACGCCTCGATGTGCGAGCAGTTCGAGAACCGGCCGCCACCCATGTTGTAGACCTCGGCCACCCGCGGCGCCTTGTGGAAGGCCCCGAACGCGGTGATCAGGTCGTGCGAGTGGATGGCGTCGCGCACCATCTTCCCCTTGTACCCGAAGATCCGGTACGTCCGTTGCTCCATCACGCAGCGCATCACGTACGCCAGGAAGCCGTGCAACTCCGCCGCCGAGTGACCCGGACCGGTCAGCGTGCCACCCCGGAACACCGCGGTCGGCATGCCGAAGTACCGCCCGTACTCCTGGACCATGATGTCGGCCGCCACCTTCGAGGCGCCGAAGACCGAGTGCATGCTGCTGTCGATCGTCATCGTCTCGTCGATGCCGCCGTAGTACTGGTGGTCCTCGGGCAGCTCCCAGCGGGTCTCCTGCTCGACCAGCGGCAACGAGTTCGGGGTGTCGCCGTAGACCTTGTTGGTCGAGGTGAAGATGAACGGCGCCTCGATCGCGTGCCGGCGGGTCGCCTCCAGCATGTTGATCGTGCCGACCGCGTTGACGTCGAAATCGGTGAACGGCTCGCGGGCGGCCCAGTCGTGGCTCGGCTGCGCGGCGGCGTGGATCACCAGGCCGACGTTCGACCCCAGGCCGGTGAAGAGCTTGTCCAGACCGTCCCGGTCCCGGATGTCGATGCTGTGGTGCGTGTACCGGTCGCCGACCTCTTTGACCAGGCGCTGCAGGTTCCACTGGGTGGACCCGTCGGCACCGAAGAAGTAGCCACGCATGTCGTTGTCGACACCGACCACGTCCATGCCCAGCCCGGCGAAGTGGCGGACCGCCTCCGAGCCGATCAGACCGGCCGAACCGGTGATTACGACGACGCTACTCATTAGGACCTCCGGTTTCGGGCGTCACCGGGCGAGAGTACCGGTGAGCTGGTGCAGTCTGACCGTCCGGGCGGCTGTGTCGTGATCGTCATGCTTGACAGTGGCACGAAATGGGCACGTCACGGGTTCGCTACATCCGATGGGGAAGCTCCGACCAAAACACCGGATTGCTGACCAGTTGCAAGGGCGGTCTCGATGACGGAGTCACTTCAGGCAGAACAGCACCGGAGCCCGCAGGGTTCCGCGCTGACCCTCGGCGTGGAGGAGGAACTGCACGTCGTGGATCTCGGCACGCGGGAACTCGTACCGCGCGCCCCGGAGATCCTGGACCGCCTGGACGCGGCGCACTTCTCCGCGGAGCTGCACCGATCGGTGGTGGAGACGAACACCCCGGTCGCCGCCACACTCGACGATCTGCGCGAGGGCGTGGCCGGGCGCCGGCGCGAGGCGATCCGGGTGGCCGAGTCGCTCGGGCTGGGCCTGGTCGCGGCCGGCACCGTCCCGCTGGTCGACCTGGACGCGCTGCCGGTCACCCCGACCTCGCGCTACCAGCGGATGCTGCACGAGTACCAGATGCTGGTCAAGGAGCAGCTGATCTGTGGCACCCAGGTGCACGTCGGGCTGCCGGACCGGGACGAGGCGGTGTCGGTGGCGCAGCGGGTCGCGCCGGTCCTGCCGGTGCTGCTGGCCCTCTCCACCAGCTCGCCCTACTGGATGGGTGAGGACTCCGGGTACGCCAGCGTCCGCTCGCTGGTCTGGACCCGCTGGCCGACCGCCGGCGACAGCGGCCCGCTGCACTCGGCCGAGGAATACGACGCCCTGGTCAGCGACCTGATCTCGTCCGGGACGATCAGCGACCCGAAGATGGTCTACTTCGACGTCCGGCCGTCCGCGCACGTGCCCACGGTGGAGCTGCGGGTCACCGACGCCAGCCCGGACACCGAGACGGTGGTGCTGCTCGCCGGGATCTTCCGGGCCCTGGTGCTGCGGGCCCGGGGTGAGCACCGGTCCGGGCTCGCCCTGCCCCGGTCCCGCCCGCCGCTGCACCGGGCCGCGATGTGGCGGGCCGCCCGGTCCGGGATGGAGGGTGACCTGCTCGACCTGCCGCGCTCGCCGGTTCCGGTGCCGGCCGCCGTCGCGGTCGAGCGCCTGGTCGGTGAGCTCCGGCCGTACCTGGAGGAACTCGGCGACTGGGACCAGGTCTTCGACCTGACGCTGCGGGCGCTGAGCCGGGGCAGTTCGGCGGCCCGGCAACGGCGTGCGCTGGGCCGCCGGGGCCGGCTCTCCGACGTGGTGGACATGCTGGTGGCGGAGACCCGGGGCGGTGTGATCGAGACCGACCCGGCCGGGGTGCCCGCGCCGGCGCTGATCGAGGCGTACTCCGCCGACGGGGACGAGGCCTTCCCCGAGGGGCGGGTGGATCCGGCGTACACCGGCATCCTTCCGGTTCTGACCTCGCTCGGCGCGACCGGGCTGCGGCAGCGCGAGGACGCGAAGGACGACGAGCAGCGGGCGCGGGGCATCACGTTCAGCGTCGCCGGTGAGGCGGCGACCCGACTGTTCCCGTTCGACCTGGTGCCCCGCGTCGTGCCCGGAAAAGACTGGAGCGAACTGCGCAAAGGCCTGGTCCAGCGGGTACGGGCACTCAACGCGTTCCTCGGTGACGTCTACGGCGACCGCCAGGTGGTGGCCGACGGGATCATCCCGGAATGGGTGATCGACGGCTCGCCCGAACTCCGGGCCAGCGGGGCGCTGATCAGCCGGGCCTGTATTCGTACCCAAGTGGCAGGTGTTGACCTCGTCAGGGACGGCGACGGCAAGTGGTGCGTCCTGGAGGACAACCTGCGGGTGCCGTCCGGGATCGCGTACGCCATGCAGAACCGCCGTCTCACCTGGAGCGTCCTGCCCGAGCTGCCCCGCCCGGCCGGCCTGATCTCGGTCGAGGAGACGCCGAAACTGCTGAAGAGGGCGCTGCTGGAGGCGGCCGGCCCGGCGGCCGGTGACGACCCGGCGCTGGTGGTGCTGAGCCAGGGTCCGGACGACTCGGCCTGGTTCGAGCACAAGATGCTGGCCGAGGCGATGGAGGTGCCCGTCGTCCGCAGCACCGAACTGTTCGTCGACGAGGGCCGGGTGTGGCGCCTGCGGGACGGCCACCGGCACCGGGTCGACGTGATCTACCTGCGGATGGGCGAGGACAGCCTGGTGCACTCGCCGGGCGCGGACGGCATGCCGCTGGGCCCGAGCCTGGTGGCGGCCCTGCACGCGGACACCGTGGTGCTGGCCAACGCGCTGGGCAACGGCATCGCCGACGACAAGGCGGTCTACGCCTACGTCCCCCGCCTGATCGAGTACTACCTGAACGAGAAGCCGCTGCTGGCCGACGTCCGCACCTACCTGTGCGGGATCCCGGAGCAGCGGGCCGAAGTGTTGAGCCGCCTCGGCGAGCTGGTCTGCAAGCCGGTCGACGGCTACGGCGGCGACCGGATCGTGATCGGCCCGCACGCCAGCCGCGACGAGCTGGAGGCGCTGCGCCGGCAGATCCGGACCACGCCGCACCGCTGGGTGGCGCAGGAGGTGGTGAACCTGTCGACCCATCCGGTCTTCGACGGCCACCGGCTCGCCCCACGGCACGTGGACCTGCGGGCGTTCGTCTTCACCGGCACCGAGTCGGTGGTCGCCCCGGCCGCGCTGACCCGGGTCGCCCCGGCCGGCAGCATGATCGTCAACTCCTCACGGGGCGGCGGCTCGAAGGACACCTGGTTGCTCGGATAACGGGAGGTTTTACATGTGCGGGATCGCCGGCGAGATCTGTCACGGCGACCGGCGAGCGGATGCTTCCTCAGTGGAACGGATGCTGCCTCGTCTCGCGTCGCGGGGACCGGACGGTGACGGGTTGTGGGACGGTGGCCGGATCGTCTTCGGCCACCGTCGCCTGAAGATCATCGATCTGTCGGAGGCCGGCGCCCAGCCGATGACCGACGCCGAACTCCGGCTGACCGTGGTCTTCAACGGCTGCGTCTACAACTACCGGGAGTTGCGCGCCGAGCTGGAGGCGGCCGGTTACCGGTTCACGTCGACGTCGGACACCGAGGTCATCCTCAAGGCGTACCACCGCTGGGGCACCGACTGCGTGAACCGGTTCCTCGGGATGTTCGCCTTCGCGGTCGCCGAGCACGACACCGGCACCGTCGTGCTGGCCCGGGACCGGCTCGGGATCAAACCGCTCTACCTGGCCGAGTCGCCGGGGCGGCTGCGGTTCGCGTCGACGCTGCCGGCTCTGCTCGCGGCCGGTGGGGTGGACACCACCATCGACAAGGTGGCGCTGCACCACTACATGACGTTCCACTCGGTGGTGCCGGCGCCGCGGACCATCCTGTCCGGGGTGCGCAAACTGCCGCCGGCCACGGTCCGGGTCGTCCGGGCCGACGGCACGTCGACCGAGCGGGTCTACTGGGAGGCGACGTTCACCCGGCCCGGTGTCACGAACGAGAAGGACTGGACCGCGGCGGTACGGGAGAAGCTGCGCCAGGCCGTCGACCGGCGGATGGTCGCCGACGTGCCGGTCGGTGTGCTGCTCTCCGGCGGGCTGGACTCCAGCCTGATCGTGGCGATGCTGGCCGAGCGCGGGCAGAGCGGGCTGACCACGTTCAGCATCGGGTTCGAGTCCGGCGGCGGGGAGAGCGGGGACGAGTTCTTCTACTCGGATCTGATCGCCAGGAAGTTCGGCACCCGGCACCACCAGATCATGATCGGTCAGGACCGGTTCCTGCCCGCGGTGGCCCGCACCGTCGCCGCGATGAGCGAGCCGATGGTCAGCCACGACTGCATCGCGTTCAACCTGCTCAGCGAGGATGTGGCGGAACACGTCAAGGTGGTGCAGACCGGCCAGGGCGCGGACGAGATCTTCGCCGGTTACAGCTGGTACCCGCCGCTCGCCGGGGTTCCCCGCGAACGGGCCGCCGCGGCGTACGCGAGGGAGTTCTTCGACCGGCCGCACGACGTGCTGACCGGGCAGCTCAACCCGCAGTGGCTGCCCGACGGTGACGTCAGCAGCGAGTTCGTGGCGGCGAGTTTCGGCCGGCCCGGAGCGGACACCGCGGTCGACGCGGCACTGCGGCTGGACTCCCGGGTGATGCTCGTCGACGATCCGGTCAAACGGGTCGACAACATGACTATGGCGTGGGGGCTGGAGGCGCGCGTACCGTTCCTGGATCACGAGTTGGTGGAACTCGCCGCGACGTGCCCGCCGGACCTGAAACTGGCCCACGACGGCAAGGGGGTGCTCAAGGAGGCGGCCCGCGGGCTGGTGCCCGACGAGGTGATCGACCGGCCGAAGGGATACTTCCCGGTTCCCGGGATCCGGCACCTCGAAGGCCCGATGCTGGACCTGGTGCGGGACACCCTGCACGCGCCGGCCGCCCGGGACCGGGCCCTGTTCCGCCCGGAGTACGTCGAGGCCCTCCTCGCCGACCCGAACACCCCGCGCACCACCCTCGGTGCCAACCAGTTGTGGCAGATCGCGCTGCTGGAGATGTGGTTGCAGCAGTTGTAGACGAAGGGATCCTTGTGGAAGGTCAGCTCCATCGTGTCGACGTGACCGTGCTCCCCGCGGGGTTCAGCCGCATCGAGTCGGAGATAGCCGGCAACTGGTCGCCGAGCCTGTCCCCGGACGGGCGGCACATGGCGTACGTCTCCGACCGCGGCGGCTCACCGGCCGTCTGGGTGCAACCGGTCGGCAGCGAGCTGGCCTTCCGCGTCGACACCGGCCCGGAACCGGTGTCCGCGGTCCGCTGGTCCTCCGGGGGTGGCTGGCTGGCCTGCCAGATCGCCCCCGGCGGCGCGCCCCGGCAGGAGATCTGGCTGGTCCGGCCGGACGGCTCCGACCTGCACCGGGTCGCCGGGTTCGGCGCCGACACCGCGGACAACATGCGGTGGCTGCCCGGCCGGCCGGTGCTGGCCCTCACCGAGAACCTGACCAGCGCCGTCCTGATCGACGTGACGACCGGGGACCGGACGGTGGTCGCGGAGGGGCCGCTCCTCTCACTGTTGGACGTCGACCCGGCCGGGCGCTCCGCGCTGCTGCGGTACGGGCCCCGGGGCGCGCGTTCGATCGTCCTGCGGGACGTGGCCACCGGCGCCGAGAAGCCGGTGACCCGGGGCGAGCGCGCGGTGTTCAGTCCCGGCGGCGGTTGTGTCTACGCGCTCAGCCAGGACGGCGAGTTCCCGGTCCTGCTGCGGATCACCGGGGACGCGGTCGAGGTGCTGGCCTCCGGTGGTGAGGTCGAGGACTTCACGATCACCGCGGACGGGCGTACCGCCGCGGTGGTGTGGAACGTCCGGGGCGGCGAGTCCGAGGTCGCGCTGATCGGCCTGGACCACGACGGCGATCGCGCCCCGCACCCGGTCACCCCGCTGCCCGGCCTCGTCGTCGGCGAGCTGACCTGGAGTTTCGACGGGTCGGTGCTGGGTTTCACGGCCGAGGGCCCGGGGCAGCCACACGGTGTCTGGGTGTGCGAATCCGGTCAGATCCGCGCGGTGTCCGCGGAACCCGCGGCGGCCGGCGCGGTCCGGCCCCGGCTGCTGTCGTTCCCGGCGCACGACGGGCTCACCCTGACCGGCTGGCTGTTCGCCCCGGCCGGGCCCGGCCCGCACCCGGCGGTGGTGTGGCTGCACGGCGGCCCGGAGGCCCAGGAGCGCCCCGGTCACGGCCCGCTCTTCCAGTCCCTGGTGGACCGGGGCATCGCCGTCTTCGCCGCCAACGTGCGCGGCTCGTCCGGGTTCGGGCGCTCGTTCGTCGACGCCGACAACGTGGCGCTGCGGTACGGCGCGATCGAGGACGTCCGGACCTGCGCTGATCACCTTCGGTCGACCGGGATCGCCGGGCGGATCGGGGTGATGGGCCGCTCCTACGGCGGTTACCTCACGCTGGCCGCGCTGACCTGGCACCCGGACCTGTTCGACGTCGGCGTCGACATCTGCGGCATGTCCGACTTCGCCACGTTCTACCAGCACACCGAGCCGTGGATCGCGGCCGCCGCGGTCAGCAAGTACGGCCACCCGGACCACGACGCCGACCTGCTCCGCGACCTGTCCCCGATCCACCGGATCGACCGGCTGCGGGCGCCCCTGCTGGTGGTGCACGGCGAGAACGACAGCAACGTGCCGGTGATCGAGGCGACCCGGGTGGTGGAGGCCCTCGCCGCCCGGGACCACCCGCACCGCTACCTGCTCTTCCCGGGCGAGGGCCACGAGCTGCTGCACCGCACCGCCCGCGCGACGTTCCTGCGGGAGACCCTCGCCTGGCTGGAGACCCACCTGTGCGGGCTGGGACACACCCGGGAGTGAAATAGCAGGTCAGCAGGGGTGCAGTGAGCAGGCGCACGTTGCCGGTGGCCGCTGGTGAGGAGAAATGTAGGAGTCGCACATTACTGACTCCAGCGGAAGGCACCTCATGCGCCTGCGTCCCTGGGCGGTGTGGTCTGCCGGTCTGGCCGCCTACATCGTCGCCGTGCTGCACCGCAGTTCGATCGGGGTGGCCGGGCTCGACGCCCAGGAGCGCTTCGGGGTCGGTGCGGGTGCTCTGGCCTCGTTCGCGGTGCTGCAGCTGCTGGTCTACGCCGCGCTGCAGATCCCGGTCGGGCTGCTGCTCGACCGGTTCGGGTCGATGCGGCTGGTGGTCTCCGGCGCCCTGGTGATGGTGGCCGGGCAGACGCTGATGGCGTTCACCGACGGCATGGGCGGGGCGATCGCGGCCCGGGTGCTGGTCGGCGCCGGCGACGCGATGACGTTCATCAGCGTGCTGCGCCTGGTGCCGTTCTGGTTCCCGTCCCGGCAGGTGCCGCTGCTCAGCCAGGTGACCGGGATCGTCGGGCAGCTCGGGCAGGTGCTGTCCGCGGTGCCGCTGGCCATCGTGCTGGCCGGGCCGGGCTGGACACCCGCGTTCCTCGGCACCGCGGCCGCCGGGGTCCTCGTCGCGATCGTGGCGTTCGCCGCGCTGCGGGACACCCCGGAGCGCCGGATCAACAGCGGCGACGCGATGAGCTGGCAGCGGCTCGGCACCGACCTGGGCAGTTCGTGGCGGCACCCGGGCACCCGTCTGGGGCTGTGGGCGCACTTCACCACCCAGTTCACCGGCACCGTCTTCGCCCTGATGTGGGGTGTGCCGTTCCTGGTCGCCGGGGAGGGCCTGAGCCGCAGCACGGCCGGTGTCCTGCTGACCGTCTTCGTGCTCACCGGCATGACCGCCGGGCCGATCCTGGGGCTGCTGACCCAGCGGCACCCGCTGCGCCGGTCCTGGATGGTCCTCGGCATCGTGGCGATCAACATGACCGCCTGGGCGGCGGTGATCGCCTGGCCGGGCCGGGCCCCGCTGTGGCTGTTGGTGGCACTGGTGGTGGCGATCGGGCTGGGCGGCCCGGCGTCGATGATCGGTTTCGACTTCGCGCGCAGCTTCAACCCGCCGAGCCGGCTGGGCACCGCGACCGGGGTGGTGAACGTGGGCGGCTTCACCGCGTCCCTGGTCACCATCATGCTGATCGGCCTGATCCTGGACTACCGCACCGGCGGCGGTAACGACTATCACATCGACGACTTCCGGATCGCGATGTCGGTGCAGTTCGTGGTGGCCGCGGCCGGGGTGGTGGGGATCCTGCGCACCCGGGGCCAGACCCGGCGGCACGTCGCGGCCGAATCGGCGGGTTTAGCACCGGCCCACGAGGTAAAGGCTTCCTAGTCCACGCATCGAGAGCCGTTGAACGAGGGCTCACTGACGCAGGGAATCAGGAGGATATGTCTGAGCAGGCAGCGGGCCGTTTCTGGTCCGGAATCGACGTTCCCAAGACCGTCGCCGGCACTCTCGCGGCCGTCTCGGCAGCCGTGCTGGGCTCCTTCCTGGGAGTCGCCGGCACCATCATCGGGGCCGCGCTGGCGAGCTTGATCAGTTCGATCGGCACGGAGGTCTACCACCGGTCGATCAACCACGGCACCAAACGGCTCCAGTCGGCGTTCGTGATCGCCCCCGCCGCGGTGGGCACCCCATCGGTGGAGGCGGCAGCCGAGGAGAAGGTGGAGGCCGCGGCCGAGGAGAAGCCCGGGCGGCACTTCCAGTGGGACAACATCCATTGGAAGCGGGTCGCCCTGATCACCGGCGCGTTCTTCGTGCTCGGCATGGGTGTGCTGACCACTGCCGAACTGTTCGCCGGGCGCTCGGCGGCCGACGTGACGAGCGGCCGCGAGACCGGCAGCCCCACCATCGTGTTCGACCGGGCCAGCGAGAACAGCAACGACGAGAAGGCGCCGGCTGTGACGCCGTCCGAGTCTCCGGCCGAGCAGAAGACCGAGCCGACCGAGGCCCCGGAGACCGCCGAGACAGGTGTCCCGGCCACCACCGAGCCCAGCCCGGCACCCACCGAACCGGCCGTGACCACTCCGGCGGAGGAGCCGCTGGAGACCGGTGTCCCGGAGCAGGATCAGGAGCAGACCGAGGACGCCACCGGGGCAGTGAGCCAGGAGAGCGAGTGAGCATGGACGTCAGCGACATCCTGATCGACGGTTACGGCCGTCTGCCGGAGACCATCGAGGCAGCGGTCCGCGACCTCACCCCGGAACAGCTGCGCTGGGCGCCGAAACCGGGCGCCAACTCGATCGGCTGGCTGGTCTGGCACCTGACCCGGGTGCAGGACCACCACCTGACCGGGGTGATCGGCGGCGAGCAGATCTACGTGACCGGCGACTGGGGCCCGCGGTTCGGGTTGACCACCGATCCGGACGACACCGGGTATGGGCACACCCCCGAACAGGTCGCGGCTGTGGCGCCGGCGAGCTGGCAGACCCTGGTGGAGTACTACGGCGCGGTGCACGACCGTACCGGCAAATGGGTCGGCACCCTGACCGCCGCCGACCTGGACCGGATCGTCGACCGCGACTGGGATCCGCCGGTGACCCTCGGGGTGCGCCTGGTCAGCGTGCTGGACGACGACGCCCAGCACGCCGGACAGGCGGCCTATCTGCGCGGACTTCTCTAGAAGGACGCGGGTGCGGTGAAGGGCAGCCGGATCAGGAACCGGGTGTCGCCCGGCTGGGAGTGGACCTCGATGTCGCCGCCGTGCGTGTTGACCACGATGCGGTAGGAGATGTCGAGGCCCAGCCCGGTGCCCTCGCCCACCGGCTTGGTGGTGAAGAACGGCTCGAAGATGCGTTTGCGCACCTCGGGCGTGATCCCCGGCCCGCTGTCACCGACCGAGACGACGAGCTTGTCGTCCTCCTGGTAGGTGCGGATGGTGAGCGTCCCGGCGGCGTGCATGGCCTGGACCGCGTTGTCGATGATGTTGGTCCACACCTGGTTGAGTTCGGCCGGGTGCGCCGGGATCTCGGGCAGCGTGCGGTCGTAGTCCTTGACCACCCGCACCCCGTCGCCGATCTTGTGACCGAGCATGACCAGGGTGCTGTCCAGCCCGGTGTGCACGTCGATCCACTGGTGCGCGGAACGGTCCACGTGGGAGTACTGCTTCGCCGCGTGCACCAGGTTGGACACCCGGCCGGTGGCGTCCTCGATGTCGCTCATCAGCTGCTCGGTCTCCAGGGCGTAACCGATCCAGTGGATCGCCTGGTCCAGCAGTTCCGGGGAGGCCAGCCGGGTCTCCAGCTCGCTGAGGCAGTCGGTGTCGATGCCGCCCTGGGCGAAGACCGGCGCGATGTCCCAGCCCGCGGTGATCGACCGTTCCTCCATCCACTCGCCGAGCTCGTCCTCCAGGTCGGCGACCTGCATGGCGGTCATCACCGGCGCCTTGGCGGCCCGTTCGATGACTTCCTCCTGCAGTTCCAGGAGGGCGACGAGCCGATCCGGGGCGACCTTGCCGGCCGCGAGCTTGCCGAGTTTCATCCGCATCGCGGCGACCCGCTGGCGCAGCGCGCTGGTGGCCCGGGACGCCGCCGCGGCCGGGTTGTTCAGCTCGTGCATCAGCCCGGCGGAGAGCGCGCCGAGGGCGGACAGCCGCTGCCGTTCGCCGATCACCGCCTGGTTGTTGCGGATCCCGAGGGCGAGGCCTTCGAGCAGGTGGATCGCCATCGGGAACCAGTCGCGCATCAGCCCGCCGAAGTCCTCGGCGGAGACCACGAAGAACTCGGCGTCGGACAGCGCCCGCATCGACGCCATGTATTTGCGCGGCAGCCCCTCGTCGCGCAGGTACGCCTGGGTGGCGCCCATGTAGACGCCGCGCTGGTCGGTGCGGTTGGTGGTGACCTCGTCGTCGCCGACCCGGGTGGTCAGCGAGACCGCGCCGCTGAGCAGCACGAAGAACGACTCGGCCGGGTCGCCCTCGCGCACCACCAGGCCACCGGAGCCGACCCGCATGGTGCAGCCGTGCTCGGCCAGCCAGGTCAGCTGCTCACCGGTCAGTTTCTCGAACAGGAACAGGGTCTTCAGATCGTCCGGGGTGAGCCGGCCGGGCTCGCACGGCTCGATCACGATGGGCTCGACGGTCATTGCGCCTCCAGATAGCGGTGGACCAGCGCGACGGCCATCGCACCCTCACCGACCGCCGAGGCCACCCGTTTCACCGAGCTGGCCCGGACGTCGCCGGCCGCGAAGATGCCGGGGACACTGCTCTCCAGATAGAACGGATCCCGGTCCCGATCCCATCCCCGCGGGCGCTCCCCGTTCAGAAGAAGGTCGGTGCCGGTCCGGATGAAGCCCTTGTCGTCGCGGAGCAGGGTTTCGCCGAGCCAGTCGGTCCGCGGCTCGGCCCCGATGAAGACGAACAGGTAACCGCACTCGACGGTGGCCTTCGTGCCGTCCTTGCTGTCACAGATGGTGATCGCCTGCAGGTGGCCGTCGCCCTGCGCGCCGATCACCTCGCAGCGGGTCCGGACCTCGATGTTCGCCACCGCGGCCAGCTGCTGGATCAGGTAGTACGACATCGACGACTCCAGCGAGTCCCCACGGACCAGCAGAGTGACCCGGTTGGCGTACCGCGCGAAGAACAGCGCCGCCTGCCCGGCCGAGTTGGCGCCGCCCACGATGTAGACGTCGGTGCCGGAACAGGCCGGGCCCTCGGTGGCGGCCGAGCCGTAGAACACGCCCGAGCCGGTCAGCCCGGCCACCCCCTCGGCCAGCAGCGGCCGGTAGGAGACGCCGGTGGCCAGCAGGATCGCGTGCGCGGAGATCTCACCGCCGTCGGCGAACGTCAGGGTCCGGGCCGAACCGTCGGCCCGCAGCCCGACGACCTCCCGGGTGGTCAGCGTCTCGGCCGCGAACTTGTCGGCCTGCCGCCGGGCCCGGTCGGTGAGCTGCGCGCCGGAGATGCCGTCCGGGAAGCCCAGATAGTTCTCGATCCGGGAACTCTGGCCGGCCTGCCCGCCGACCGCCTGCCGCTCGATCAGCAGCGTCTTCAGGCCCTCCGACCCGCCGTAGACCGCGGCGCCCAGCCCGGCCGGGCCGCCGCCGACGATGACCAGGTCGTAGAAGTCCCGGTCCGGAACGGTGGAGAGCCCGGCCACCTCGGCGACCTGCTGCACCGTCGGATGCGGCAGGGCCCGGCCCTCGGCGGTCACCACCATCGGCACCGACTCCGGCCCGAAGCCGGCGGCCTCCAGCAGCCGGCGGCCCTCCGGCTCGTCGGCGCCGAAATACTTGTACGGCACCAGGTTGCGGGCCAGGAAGTCCCGGATCTGGAAGGACGGTTCGCTCCACCGGTGCCCGACCACCCGGATGCCGGGCAGTTCCTGGTCGCCGCCGGCCTGCCAGGCGTCGAGCAGCGCATCGAGCACCGGATAGAGCTTCTCCTCCGGCGGATCCCACGGCTTGAGCAGGTAGTGGTCGACGTCGACCACGTTGATCGCCTGGATCGCGGCGTCGGTGTCGGCGTAGGCGGTCAGCAGCGCCCGGCGAGCGTGCGGGAACAGGTCCATCGCCTGCTCCAGGAACTCGATGCCGTTCATCTGCGGCATCCGGTAGTCGGCGAGGATCACCGCCACCCGGTCGCCGCGCAGTTTCAGCTCGCGCAGCGCCTCCAGGGCTTCGTCGCCGGAGGACGCGCGGACGATCCGGTACCTGTCGGCGTAGCGTCGGCGCAGGTCGCGGGCGATGGCCCGGGAGACGGACGGGTCGTCGTCGACCGTGAGGATCGCGGCTTGGCCCATGTTCTGGTTCGTCCTTCAGCTCTGGGGGTTACGCTGGAGATAGTTCTGAATGTACGGACAAGTCGCTTTTATCTCGATGTCGCGGTCGCGGGCGTCGGCGAGAGCCGAGGCGGCCAGGCGGCTCGCCAGCCCCCGGCCGGAGAACGCCTGATCGACCTCGGTGTTCAACAGCTCGATCTGCCCGGCTCTCCGGACGTAGGCGAGATTGCCGACCGCCTCACCACCGAGCTGCACCTCGTAACGCTGCCGCTCGAAGTTGTCGACCACCACCGCATCGGACGGATCGTGCGCGACCGCCGACGCGCTGCCCTCCACCCGCAGCTTGCGCCGGGCCCGCTCGTAGAACGACGTGCGACCGAACCGGATCACCTTCGCGGCGGCCGGCACCGGGGTGATCTCCAGCCGGTAACCGGGCGTGGCATACCCCTCGATGATCCCGTCCACCTCGATAGCCAGCCGGCCGCTGGTCGGCAACACATCCAGGCTGAGCTGCTCGGACGTGTCCAGCACCAGGGACCTGTTGAACGACGAGTGGGCGGCCGCCGCGGACACGATCAGCGCCTCCACGTTCGGCGACACGATCGGGCCACCGGCCGAGAAGCTGTACGCCGTCGACCCGGTCGGCGTGGAGACGATCACCGCGTCGGCGGCATAGTTGACGAACCCGCTGCCCTCGACCCGGATCCCGACCGCGGCCAGCCCCTCCCCCGGCACCCGCACCAGCGCGACGTCGTTGAAGGCGGACACCTCACGCCCGTCCGGCAGCACCGTGCGCACCGCGGTCCGCGTCTCGACCTTGTAATCGTGCTCGTCGATCGCGGTCAGCGCCTCGTTGAGCGCCGGCAGATCCACCTCGGCGAGGAACCCCAGCCGGCCGACGTTGACCCCGAGCACCGGAGTCTCCCGCCCCTCGACCAGACGCATCGTGCGCAACATCGTGCCGTCGCCACCCAGGCTGACCAGCAGCCCGGCCCGATCCACCATCTCCGGCGCCTCGACCGCCTCGGCCGTGCACCCGCTGATCCGGCTCACCTCGTCGGGCAGCCCCAGCACGGTCACCCCACGCGCCTCGGCCCACCCGGTGATCGCCTCGATGGCGGCCCCGCAATCCCGCCGCGGATGCAGCACCAGCCCGACGACCTTGACCATACCCATGGATCCCAGCCTTGCATGCCGGGCCCGGTTTCGGCGACCACGTCAGAGCCACCCCGACAAACCACCCATATTGTACGTTCCAGGAGGTCCCCGCCAATTCCACGAGTCCCCTGGCGGCCACGCGAGGCCCGCCCCCCTCCAGACCGCCCGGCGACCGCCGGGCCGGACGCGGTGGTCACCGGCACTCGGGCGGCTCAGGCGCTCCGGGTGGCTGTTACCAGGAAGCGGTCGGGGACGTCCTCGTACGTCGTCAGCGTCCAGTTCGCGCCGGCCAGCAGCGGGCCGAGTCGTTCCGCGCTCAGCGGCTCACCCGGGCGCAGGGTCCGGCCGTGCTTGGCGGCCAACTGGGCCCGGCCGAGCGGCTGGAAGATCACCAGGGTTCCGCCGGGCCTGGTCACCCGGGCGAGTTCCCGCAGGCCGGCGACCGGATCGGGCAGGTGGTGGACCAGTCCGGCGGCGAAGACCACATCCGCGGCGCCGTCGGCGATCGGCAGACGACGGGCGTCGGCCAGCACCAGGTCGGCACAGTCACCCCGCCCGGCCGCACGGGCGGCGGCCAGCATGTCCGGCGTCAGGTCCAGCCCGAGCACCCGCCCACCGGGCCCGACGGCGGCGGACAGCGCCGGCAGGGCGCGGCCGGTGCCGCAGCCCACGTCCAGGACGACGTCGCCGGGGCGGACTCCGGCCAGGCGGACCGCCTCGCGGTAGCGGGGCATGTCGTCGCCGAAGCGGGTGTCCCACTCGGCGGCCCGGGCGGCGAAGAAGGCCTGGCTCTCGGCCCGGTACCAGCGTTCCACGTCGGCCAGGTCGGGGTGCAGGTGGCGGATCACCGGCCAGTCCGGATCGCGGTGGTCGATGACCACCTGGGCCCGGCCCTCGCCGTCGCCCTCGGCGAACCGGTGCCGGGGGCCGCCGCGGAGAAAGACCAGGATCTGGTCGGTGGCCGGCTCCAGGACGTTCAGCGCGGAGTCGAACATGCCGCCGCCGGGACCGATCAGACCCAGGACGGCGTCGACGTTCCAGGCGCGGGCGGCGGCCGGGAAGGCGGCGGCCAGCCGGGCGGCGAACGCGGCGGCGGCACCCGGATCGCCGCCGTCGACGATCACGGTGAGCGGGGCACGCGGCGCCAGGACCTCGGCGAGCAGTGCGGTGACTTCGGTGATGCGTTCCGGCACGAGCCCAGCATGACGGGGTCGGTGTGACGTGCGCAACATCATGTCAGGTGCAGTTTTGTCCCGTTTCATCACCGGAAACCACCCGAAGCGAGCAGTCCTACCGTGGCTCGGCCGGCCACTCGGACGCGAGCACCGCCCAGATCTCCGTGTCGTTGCGGCGGCCCTGCCACGGGTAGGCCTCGCGGAGCAGCGCCTCCCGGGTCATGCCGAGCCGCCGGGCGACGTTCGAACTGTCGACGTTGAGCGGGTTGCAGTGCCACTCGGCCCGGTGCAGGCCGCGCACGGTGAACGCCCAGTCGATCAGCACCCGCACCGCCCGGGTGATCAGGCCCCGGCCGGTCGCGGACGGCTCCAGCCAGACGCCGATCTCACAGTTGCCGACCTTGGTGTCGAAGGCCACGAACATGGTGCCGCCGACCAGGATGCCGTCCAGCCAGATCCCGAACAGGCGCTTGCCGTCCTGCGCCTGCCCGTCGGCGTACCGCTGCAGTGTCGCGGTGGCGCCCGCCAGATCGGCGCTGACACTGGCCCAGGGGATCCACGGGTCCACGGTCGCCCGGGCCCGGTCCATGTGGGCCAGGAACTCCTCGGCCTGCCACGGTTCGAGCGGGCGGAGCTGGGCACCTTCGGTCAACTCGATCGAGAACACGAAGCAGAGCCTAACGATGATAGGGCCGTTGGACCTTACCCGTCGCCGAGCGGAAGGCGCACGATCGGAGTATGAACGAGAAAGACGAGGTCAAGCGGGCACTGGTCCAGGCGGCGGACGCGGCACGGTTCGCCCCGTCGATCCACAACACGCAGCCCTGGCGCTGGGTGGTCCAGGGCGATCGGCTGGAACTCTTCGGGGTCGCCGAGCGGCAGTTGCACGAGCAGGACCCGGGTGGGCACATGCTGTTGCTGAGCTGCGGGACCGCCCTGCACCACGCCCGGGTGGCGCTGGACGCCGAGGGCTGGCGGCACGAGGTGGACCGGCCGGCCGGCGAACCGCTCGCGGTGCTGCGCCCGGTCGAGCGGATCCCGGTCGCCCCGGAGGCCACCCGGCACTTCCAGATGCTGCAGGTACGGCGCACCGACCGGCGCACCGTCACCGACGAGCAGGTGCCCGAGGACACCCTGCGCCACCTGGTGAAGGTGACCGAACAGAACGGCGCCCGCCTGCACGTGCTCGGCCGCGACCAGGTGCTCGCGCTGGCCGTCGCGGCCGACCGGGCCCAGCACGCCGAGGACGGCGACGAGCGGATCGCGGCGGAGACCGCGGCCTGGGCCGGCGGCGACCGGCCGGACGGCACCGGCATCCCGGCGTCGGTGCTGCCCGAGGAGGTGCCGCTGACCACGGTGGCCGAGCGGGACTTCCACACCACGGGCACCCTTCCGGCCGGGGACGGGCACGACGCGGCGGCGACGTACGCGGTGCTCTACGGCGAGGGTGACGAGGCCGAGGACTGGCTGCGCGGCGGCGAAGCGCTGAGCCGGCTGTGGCTGGCCGCGACCGAGCAGGCGGTGAGCCTGCTGCCACTGAGCGGCCCGGTGGAGATCCCGTTCACCCGGCAGACGCTGCGCCGGATGCTCGGCGACGTCGGTTTCCCCTACCTCGCGGTGCGGCTGGGCACCCTCGACCCGGCGACGTCGGCCCCGCCGAAGACCCCCCGGCTCCCGGCCGGGCAGGTCATCGACGTGGCGTGATGCCGCCGGAACCGGTCAGTGCGGGTCGCCTTCCGGGCCGAAGGCCGCGAGGAACTTGTCCCGGAAGGAGTCCATCCGCCAGATCGGGGCGGCCGGGTCCGGCTTGAGGCCGTCGGTCCAGCCCCACGAGGCGATCCGGTCCAGGGTCTTCGGGTCCTTCGCGATGATCGTGATCGGCACGTCCTTGGTCGCCTCGGTGCCGACCACCACCGACGCCGGCTGGTGGTCGCCGAGGAAGACCAGCACGGTGTCGTCGTTGCCGTACTCGGTCAGGTGCCCGAGCAGGCTGTCGATCGAGTACGCGACGGACCGGGCGTACTCGGTGCGGATCTTCTCGTCGTGTTTCCACACGCTGGCGGTGCTCTCGGCGCTCGCGACGACCGGGCCGTAGACGCTGCCGTCACCGACCGCGTTCCAGTCCAGCATCGACGGGACCGGCGACCACGGGGTGTGGCTGGAGGTCAGGGTGATCTCGGCGAGCAGCCGGCCCCGGTCGGCCTTGCCGTACTCCAGCTTCTGGAACGCCGACATCACGAACTGGTCGGGCATCGACGACCAGCTGAACGACGGCCCGTTGTAGCCGAGCGTGTGCGAGTCGTAGATGTGGTCGTAGCCGTAGAAGCCACCCTCCGGCCAGGCGAAGACGATGCCCGGTTCGACGCCGACGGCCCGGTGCCCGGACTGGGCGAACGCGCGGGTCAGGGTGAGCCGGTCGGACGAGACCAGGCTGCGGTACCGCTGCTCGTTGTCGATCCAGAGACCGGACAGGAACGTGGAGTGCGCCAGCCAGCTGCCGCCACCGGCGGTCGGTGAGGCGAGGAAACCGCTGCGGCTGGCGTACCCGGCGGCTTTGAGCTTGTCGCCGTTGGCCTGCAACGAGGCGAGGACCGCGCCGTTGTAGGCCGGGTTCTCGATCGCGTCCCGGCCGTAACTCTCGATGAACCCGATGATCACGTCCTTGTCGCGCAGGGCGGTGAGCATCTGGTCCGGGTCACGGTCCCGGTAGTTGTCGACCTGCACCTCGGCGGCGAACTTCTTGCGGTCGGCGAGGTTCTGCGGCAGGGCCATCACGGTGTGCCCGGCCAGGTCGGCGGCGGCGTGCGAGGCGACCGGGAGACCACCGATGAGCTGGACGCCCAGCACCGCGAGCACCGCCCAGGCGACGCCGGCCGTGCCGATCCCCCGCCAGGCGCCGATCCGGTGACCGCGCATCACGGTGTCGAGCCGGAGCACCGCCCAGGTCATCCCGGCGACCAGGAGCACCCCGCCGAGGACCAGGCCGATGGCGGCGGCGACGGTGGCGGCCTGCCCGATCGAGTCGACGAGGAAGTTGAAGCCGTCGTCGAAGAGGGTCCAGTCGAGCACCGGGTCGAACCGGCGGGCCAGCACGGCGTAGAAGCCGACGTCGATCATCTTGATCACGGTGAGCAGCCCGAGCACCACGCCCAGCCCGATCACGATGCCGCGGCGGCCCTTCTTCGGCAGCAGCAGCAGGATCGCCGCGGCGATCAGCGCCTCGACCGGGATCCGCAGGAGTGCCGTCCAGGGTGAATTTCCGGGCGGCAACCGGGTGATCTGGTCGGGGACGATCAGGGCGAGGAACACCAGCACTGCGGCGAATCCCGTGGTCACGTGCCGGATGGCCCGGCGGTACGGCTTGGTTGTGCTCACGTTCTCTTCATACGCCACTGGCGTCACTCTGGTTCGACTGGCTTGTTCATTTGAATGAGCGAGCACTCACTCAGTACAGTCGACCACATGGAGCAACGACGCAAACGCGTCCCGGCGATGCAGCCGGAGGAACGGCGGGCCGCCCTGATCGAGGCGACCATCCCGCTGCTGCACGAGCACGGTCTGGAAGTGAGCACCCGGCAGATAGCCAGCGCCGCCGGAGTGGCCGAGGGCACGATCTTCGGCGTCTTCGAGAGCAAGAGCCAGCTGGTGGTCTGCTCGGTGATCAAAGCGCTCGACCCGGAGCCGGAGCTGGAGGCACTGGCCGCGATCGACCGTTCCCGGCCACTGCGCGAACGGGTGATCATCGCCGCCGAGCTGGTGCACAAGCGCTTCCTGGAGCGCGCCCACCTGATGCACGCGGCCCGAAAGATGATCATGGTCGGGGAGCAGGACCCGGAGACCGTCAAGCGGATGGCCGCCAACCGGGCCCGGATCGGCGAGGCGGTCGCGGACGTCTTCGCGCCCGACGCGGCCGATCTGCGGGTGGCACCGGACCGGGCTGCCCACCTCCTGCTGATGTTCTGCGGCGCCAACACCTTCGGGCCCTACGGGGAGCCCGACTCGTTCAGTGGTGCCGACCTGGCGGCGTTGCTACTGGACGGCATCCACATCAAGGAGAGCCCGACGTGCTGATCAAATTGTTGAGAGTCCATCTCCGGCCGTACCGGAAGGAGATCGGTCTGGTGGTGCTCTTCCAGTTCCTCCAGACCATCGCGACGCTCTATCTGCCCGCGCTGAACGCGGACATCATCGACAAGGGCGTGGTCAAGGGCGACACCGGCTACGTCATGCAGGTCGGCGCCGGCATGCTCGGCATCACCCTGCTGCAGATCGCCGCCCAGATCGTGGCGGTCTACTTCGGGGCGCGCACCGCGATGGCCGTCGGCCGGGACATGCGCTCCTCGATCTTCACCCGGGTGCAGAGCTTCTCGGCCCGTGAGGTGGGCCAGTTCGGCGCGCCCACCCTGATCACCCGGACCACCAACGACGTCCAGCAGATCCAGATGCTGGTGCTGCTCACCTTCACGCTGATGGTGTCGGCGCCGATCATGTGCATCGGCGGGATCGTGCTGGCGCTGCGCGAGGACGTCCCGCTGTCCGCGTTGCTGCTGGTCGCGGTGCCGATCCTGATCACCGTGATCGGCCTGGTCATCGTGCGGATGCGGCCGCTGTTCCGGTCCATGCAGGTGCGCATCGACCGGATCAACCAGGTGATGCGCGAGCAGATCACCGGCATCCGGGTGATCCGCGCGTTCGTCCGCGACGACCACGAGCGGCAGCGGTACGGGGTGGCCAACGACGAGCTGACCGACGTGTCGGTGCGGGCCGGCCGGATCATGGCGATGATGTTCCCGACCGTGATGCTGGTGGTGAACATCTCCAGCGTCGCGGTGATCTGGTTCGGTGGCCTGCGGATCGACTCCGGCGGCATGCAGGTCGGCGCGCTGACCGCGTTCGTCAGCTACCTGATGCAGATCCTCATGTCGATCATGATGGCCACGTTCATGTTCATGATGGTCCCGCGCGCCGAGGTCTGCGCCGAGCGGATCGAGGAGATCCTCGGCACCGAGTCCAGCGTGGCGCCGCCGGCGAAACCGGTCACCACCCTGGCCCGGCACGGCGAACTGGAACTGCGGGACGTCGGCTTCAAGTACCCGGGCGCGGAGGCAGGTGTGCTTTCGGGGGTACATCTGACCGCCCGCCCGAACGAGGTCACCGCGATCATCGGCAGCACCGGCAGCGGCAAGACCACCCTGCTCAACCTGGTCCCCCGGCTGTTCGACGCCACCGAGGGCCAGGTCCTGGTGGACGGGGTGGACGTCCGGGAGATCGATCCCGATCTGCTGGCCCGGGTGATCGGGCTGGTGCCGCAGAAGCCGTACCTGTTCACCGGCACGATCGGTTCCAACCTGCGGTACGGCAACCCGGACGCCACCGACGAGGAGCTCTGGCAGGCCCTGGAGATCGCCCAGGCCAAGACGTTCGTCGAGTCCATGGACGGGCAGCTGGACGCGCCGATCGCGCAGGGCGGCACCAACGTCTCCGGCGGTCAGCGGCAGCGGCTCGCGATCGCCCGCACCCTCGTGCACCAGCCCGAGGTCTACCTCTTCGACGACTCGTTCTCGGCACTCGACTACGCCACCGACGCCGCGCTGCGATCGGCGCTGACCGAGCACATCACCGGCGCCACCGTGGTGATCGTGGCGCAGCGGGTCAGCACCATCCGCGACGCCGACCGGATCATCGTGCTCGACGACGGCAAGGTGGTCGGCACCGGAACCCATGAGGACCTGATGGACAACAGCCCGACGTACCGCGAGATCGTCCTGTCGCAGCTGACCGCGGAGGAGGCGAGCACCCGATGAGCTCTTCTGAAACGCCGCAGCGCCGGGGTCCCGTTCCCGGCGGGCCACCCGCGGCCCGGATGATGATGGCCGGTGGTCCGCCGGAGAAGCTCGAGGACTTCAAAGGCTCGACCAAGAGACTTCTCACACTTCTCAAACCCCAGCGGTTGTACGTGGGGGCAGCGCTCGCCTTCGGTGCGGTGAGCGTGTTCCTCTCCGTGCTCGGCCCGTACATGCTCGGACGCGGCACCGACGTGATCTTCAGCGGGGTCATCGGCCGGCTGCCGATCTTCCGGACCGGGGTGACCAAAGAGCAGGCTGTCTCCGGTTTACGCGCCGACGGGCAGGACAACCTGGCCGACCTGGTCGCCAACGTCGACTTCACCCCCGGCCAGGGCATCGACTTCGACCGGCTGGGCCAGGTGCTCGCCTGGGTGGCACTGATCTACGTGTGCGCGTGGTTCTTCGGCGTGTTCCAGGGCCGGCTCACCACCCGCGCCGTCCAGGCCGCCGTCTACGACCTGCGCCAGCAGGTGGAGGCGAAACTCGGGCGGCTGCCGCTGTCCTACTTCGATCAGCAGCCGCGCGGTGAGGTGCTGAGCCGGGCCACCAACGACACCGACAACATCGCGCAGACGTTGCAGCAGACCTTCGCCCAGTTGGTGACGTCCCTGCTCATGATCGTCGGCGTACTGGGGATGATGTTCTGGATCTCCCCGCTGTTGGCCCTGATCGCCCTGGTCACGGTGCCGCTGTCGATCTGGCTGACCACCGTGATCGGCAAGCGGTCCCAGCCGCAGTTCGTCAGCCAGTGGAAGGTCACCGGGCAGCTGAACGGGCACATCGAGGAGATGTTCACCGGGCACACCCTGGTCAAGGTGTTCGGCCGGCAGCACGAGGCGTCCACGGTCTTCGGCGAACACAACGACAAGCTGTACGCCAGCAGCTTCCGCGCCCAGTTCATCTCCGGGCTCATCCAGCCGGCCATGATGTTCATCGGCAACGTGAACTACGTGCTGGTGGCGGTCGTCGGCGGTCTGCGGGTGGCGTCCGGGACGCTGACGCTGGGCGAGGTGCAGGCGTTCATCCAGTACTCGCGGCAGTTCAGCCAGCCACTCACCCAGGTGGCGTCGATGGCGAACCTGGTGCAGTCCGGGGTCGCGTCGGCGGAGCGGGTGTTCGCGCTGTTGGACGCGGCCGAGCAGTCGCCGGAGCCTGGTTTCCAAGAGATGCCGGCCGTACAGGGGCGGATCACCTTCGAGAACGTTTCGTTCCGCTATCTACCGGACAAACCGCTCATCGAGAACCTGAACCTGACCGTCGAGCCGGGCCAGACCGTCGCCATCGTCGGGCCGACCGGCGCCGGCAAGACCACCCTGGTCAACCTGCTGATGCGGTTCTACGACGTGACATCCGGACGGATCACTCTCGACGGGGTTGATATCGCGACGATGCCCCGTGAACAGTTGCGCTCGCACATCGGGATGGTGCTGCAGGACACCTGGCTGTTCGGGGGGAGCATCGCGGACAACATCGGGTACGGGGCTTCCGTTTTTGATCAGGCTTCCGTCCACGCCGCCGCCGAGGCCGCCCATGTCGACGGATTTGTGCGGATGCTGCCCGACGGTTACGACACGAAGATCGACGAGGAGGGCTCGAACGTCAGCGCCGGGCAGAAACAGCTGGTCACGATCGCCCGAGCGTTCCTCGCCGAGCCCAGCATCCTGATCCTGGACGAGGCCACCAGCTCGGTCGACACCCGCACCGAGGTCCTGATCCAGCAGGCGATGGCCACACTGCGCAGCGGCCGCACCAGCTTCGTCATCGCCCACCGCCTCTCCACCATCCGGGACGCCGACGTGATCCTGGTGATGGAGAACGGAACCATCGTCGAACAGGGCTCCCACGACACCCTGCTCGCAGCGGACGGCGCGTACGCCCGCCTGTACTCGGCCCAGTTCGCCCAGGCCGTGGTCGAACTCGACTGACTTTTTCATACGGAACGGGGGCGGCCTGTCGGCCGCCCCCGTCTCGTACTACCAGGCCTTACTTGATGGTGATCCACTTCTCAACGGACCAGCCACTGTTGATGCCCATGCTCGCGGCCGCACCGACCTCGGCACGGATCTTCAGCTTGGCCCCGGACTTCTGCGACCAGGTGCCCTTGTAGACACCGTTGGAAGCGGTCTTGCCCGGAGTGGCGACGTTCTTCCACTTCTTGGCCTTGGCGTCCCACCACTGCACGGTGACCGTCTGACCAGCCCACTTCGGGTTGCTGGTGACCGACACGGTCAGCTTCCCCTTGGTGCTGCTGACAGCCAGAACCGGGTTCTGCGTCAGCTTGACCGTCTTGACAACCGAGACAAGCTCATCGGACATTGTCGCGAACGCGTAGCCCTGGTTCACCGACCAGTCCTTGAACTCGTACCAGCCCTTGCCGTCGGCGTCGGTCTTGGCGAGCCACTTGAACTTGGTCGGGTCGGTGGTCGGCAGAGGCGCCCCCCACAGGTCGACGGTGGCGTACGGTCCCGCCATGCCCTCGAAGGAGACCTTGCCGGCACCCTTGGCCGGGCCCTTGACCGTCAGGACCGGCTTGACCGGCTTGACCGTCTCATCCGACTTGATGGTGACCTCGCCGGCCGCCTTCTTGATCGGCGAGCCGATCGGGTTGAGCGGCGTGCCCAGCTTGACCCAGAAGTTCTCGTCCCGCTCAGCCAGATTGTCGTCGATCAGCTCGACGTTGACCTTCGCCTCGAGCTCGCCCGGCTTGACGGTGATGACGCCCTTCGAGGCCTTGTAGTCCTCGCCGGCCTTCGCCGTACCGTCCGCCGTATACCACGGGATCGAGATGGTCTGCGTGGTCGACTTGGTGTTCGCGTCGAAGGCGAAGTCCACGTGGACGTCGACCGACTTCTCGTCCTCCTTGATCGACTCATCGTGGACCGAGGCGGCCGGCGGCATGTCCGCCGGGTCGTCGTTGATCCGGTAGGTGCCGGTCACGTCGGTGAAGCCCTGCAGGAACGGCGTCACCTCCTTGACCGTGAAACCGAAGGTCTCGGTCGGCTCGTCGATGTCGTCCGGCTTGAGGTAGATCTCAGCGAAGTTGCCGGTCAGCTTCTCCTGGCCACGAGTGATGTTGACCGTGGTGGTGGCGAAGTTGGTCGGCAGCTCGTAGTCGACGCCGACCGTGGCCGGGTTCTCCCCGATCGGGCCGGTCGCGAAGCCGAGCGTGTACGGGTACTGCGAGACACCGACCAGCGTGCCGCTGACCCGCATCGTGCCACCCTCGGTGCCGTCGATCTCGTCCAGCTTGACCGTCGGCTTGGCGTCGTCGTTGACGATCTGCACCCGCGACTTGGTGAGGTTGGCGGCCGACGGCGTGCTGTCCACCGCAGTGCTCGTGGTGGCGAAGGTGACGCTCAACCACTCGTCCCGCTCGTAGGTGGTGTCTCCGTTGATCGGAATCTGCAGCCAGCCAGACTTGTCGCCGGCCTTGATCGTGACAGTGGATACGGCGGGCACATCGTAGTCGTTGTCACCGGCGGTGGCACCGGAGTTCACACCGGTCTCGGTGGCGGTGCCGTCCGAGCCGAAGGTGGCGCTGAACGTCACGTCGGAGGCTGCCGGGCCACTCAGCAGGACCGGTACCTTCGCCGATGTTGCGCCCGAGTTTCCCTCAGCGACGGAGATATCGTTGGTGGTCCAGGTCGGGTTGGCGTCGGCCTCACCGTTCTCGGTGAGGTAGATCGTCTTGGTGCTCGGTGAGATCGTCTTGGTGGAGCTGGTGAACAACACCTGGAATGTCTCGTTGCCCTCCAGGATCGTGTCACCCACGACCGTCACCGGGATTTTCGCGCTCCACGTCGTGGAGGTGGCCCCGACCGGGATGGTGAAGCTGCCGGCGGTGCCCTTGTAGTCGACCCCGTTCGTGGCGGTGCCGTCCTTGAAGGCGTAATCGACCGTCAGTGGGAGCTGCCATGGGCCGGTGCTGCTCGGCAGCGACAGCGCGATGTACCGAACCGCCTCGTCGCGGTCCATCTCGTGGAACGACGAGCCGGAGTTGTTGATGGCGTCGTTGCCCGGGTCGGCCGTGGTGTCGGCGGTGATCGCCGGGCCCGAATTGGTGTCGTTGATAACGCCGTAGCCGCTGGTGGTCTTCCCCAGCGTGACCCCGACCGGCGCGTTGGGCGCGGCCGAGAGCAGGGACGCCTTGACGTTCTCGGGCCCCTCCAGAACGCTGTCGGTCAGCGTGAGCACCGACAGGGTCCGGCTCTTCGAGTAGGCCGGGATGACCGCGGGGTTCGGCGGGTTGCTCGATGCGGTGATCGCGGTGTAGTCGCTGCCCGCGGTGGCCGGATTGGATCCGGACTGGACCACACCGTCCGAGGTGGCGTATTTGATGGTCATGTTCGGGTCGTCGGACGGCCGGTCCAGGGTCAGCGGGAAGGCGAGGTAGCCCCCCTCGTCGACCGCTGGGGCATCACCGAGAGTAGCCACCGGGACCGGATCGTCGTCGGTGATGCTGATCGTCGACTTGTCGGTCGTGCCCGGCGTGGTCGACGGGATCGGCGCGGTTCCGGTGGCGTTCACGGTGAACGACTGGTTGGACGCGATCTCGTGGACGGCGTCGTCGTACAGTTCGACCGGGATGCTGCCGCTGAACGAGTACGCCGGGATGGTGATGACGGCGTTCGCCGGCAGGGCCGTGTAGTCGCGCAGTTCGCCGCCGGTCGACACCGCATTGTTGGTGGCGGTTCCGCTGGTTCCGTCAGCGGTGGCCACCGGGATCCACAACGGGTGCGGCAGGACCTTGGTGAGGGTCGCGGTGACGTTGACCGTCTTCTGGGTCGTGACACCACTGGTGGTGGCCGCGGTCTCGGCCACCGTCGTGGTGGCCGGGCTGATCGCGAACGTCGGATAGTCGGCGTTGGCGACGGCCCAGATCGTGCCGAGACCGGTCTTGGTGTTACCGAGGCTGTCCGTCGCTCGTAGAGAGAACGTCTCGTCCGCCGTGTCCGCATCGTTCGCGGTAGTGACCGTCACGGTCACCGTGTTGTTGCTGCTCGACGCGGTGCCCGGAAAGCTCACCGAGGTGCGGCTGGGAGTGCTGTTGAAGTCCGTGGACGCAATGGGATCGGCACCGGATGCCGTGCCGGCGATCGTGTCGAGCGTGAACACCGCGCCGCCGGTGCCGGTGTAGGACAGCGTGAAGGTGAGCTTGCTGCCTTCCCAGTTGCCGGCTTCGCTGATCGTCAGGAAGTCGACGTTGGCGTAGGCGGGGTTGGCCACCATGACTGCCGGGATGAGGCCCACCGCGGCGGCGGTGGCAGTTGCCAGGACTTGCCGGACGCGGGAGCGTCCCCAGAGCGTGAACGACACCCGCTCGTGCGGCGGCGCCGTTTGGATTGGTCGATGACGCATTCTCTTCCTGTCTCCTTCGGCGGCTGGGCTGCCTCCCGTGGGGAGGCCCCTGGCTTTGCGTCCCCGTCTCGCGACGGGTTTGCCTGTTCGGGTACCGCACCAGGCGGTTGTGGGGGTGCCGGATCTCGGACCGGCCCTCAGCGCGCCCACACTCGGGGCGAGGCGGCGCCAAATGCAATCTAACCGGCGAATCGTGCGGTTACTGGCGGAACGGTTTTTTCGGTTGAAACTGCTTCACATAGCTGGCAATCGTCCTCAATGCCTCGCTCAACCCGAAGATCGGTGGTGGCGGGGACAAAAACGTCCGGGCCGACGGATGAACCGGCCCGGACGTCCTCACATGCCGGCTCGCGCCGGAGATCACGGAGTGGGCGACGCCGACGGAATGGCGCAGAGCACCGTGAGACTCACTGCCGCGCTCAGACTCCCGCTGAAGGTGAACTCCCACTTGTTCGGGGACGAGACCACCTGGCTGCTGCCCGTGACGCTGTCGCTGCCGGTGAGCGAACCATAGGAGCCGCCGACAGCGACGCCCTGGTCACAGGTCACCTGCTTGGCCGAGTCCCCGAGGGCGGCCGTGCCGAACTTCGTCTTCAGGTTGGACGGTCCCGGCGTACCCATCGCTCCGGTCGACCCCGTCGGCCCCGACGGGCCTGCCGGACCGGGGGGGCCCACCGCGCCGGGCGCACCCGCCACGCCGGGCGCACCGGGGCTGCCCTGCGGGCCTACCGCCCCCGGTGTGCCGGCCGGGCCCGCGGGCCCCTGCGGGCCGTCGGCGCCGTCCTGCCCCTTCTCACCCTTGGCGCCGGTGGCACCCTTGGGCCCCTTCGGGCCCTCCTCGTCCCACGAGACCAGGTTCTCGCCGGACCTGCAGCGGGTGGTGCCGGCGGGAACCCAGCGCATGTCGCCGCTCTTCCTGTTGACACACACCTTGATGTCCGACGGCGCTTGAGCGATCGCCGCGACCGGGGCGGGGCCGGCGAAGGCGCTCGCGCCGTACGTCAGGGAAGTGCTGGCCAGCACTATCCCCAGGGCACCGACCGAAGTGACCAGGACACGTGGTCTCATTACTGTTCCATCCTCTGCGGAATTGTGAGTCGTGGGCCCGTGGACCTCTGTCGACCCGGTCACGGTGCGTTCTCATCGACACCGGTACCGGCGAACACGGCCGGGCCGTCCACAGCCTAGGAACGAAGCATGGGCGATCTCAGCGAAACGGATATTCTGGTCGAGGTCAGAGCAGGCCATGGTGCATGGCGGTCGTCACCGCGGCGGTTCGGTCGGCCACGTCCAGCTTGTTGAAGGCTCGCAGCAGGTGAGTCTTCACCGTGGCCTCGCTGATGAACAGACGCTTGCCGATGTCGGCGTTGGTCAGGCCCGCCGCCACCAGGCGGAGCACCTCGGTCTCGCGGGCGGACAGCGACGGAGGGGCGGGCTGGCGCACCTGGCGGACCAGCGTCGACGCCACGCTGGGGGCCAGGACCGTATCGCCTCGGGAGGCTGCGCGGACCGCGTCGGCCAGCTCCGCGGGGGACGCGTCCTTCAGCAGGTAGCCGGCGGCTCCGGCCTCGATCGCCCGCAGGATGTCACGGTCGGATTCGTAGGTGGTCAGCACCATCACCCGTACCTCGGTGGTGGTGGAAAGGATCTTACCGATGGCCTCGACGCCGTCGCCTCCGGGCATGCGGAGGTCCATCAGGACGATGTCGGGGCGCTCGGAGAGAGCCAGTGCGACGCCCTCCACACCCGAGGACGCCTCGCCGATGACGGTCAGGTCGGGTTCGGCGTCGAGCATGCCTCGTAGGCCCATCCGCACCACGGGGTGATCGTCGACCAGGAGGATGCGGATCATTCGGGGGCCTCCAACGACACTTCCAGGGTGGTTCCGGAGTCGGGGGTGCTGCGGATGGTCAGGGCGCCTCCGGCTTCCGTGGCTCGCGCTCGCATTCCGGTGAGGCCGAATCCGGCTTCTTTGAAAACGTCGAAGCCCCGGCCGTCGTCGCGGACCACCAGGCGCACCGAGGACGGGGTGTAGGCCAGGACCACCGTCGCCTCCCGGGCGGCGGCGTGCCGGCGGATGTTGGTCAGCGACTCCTGGGCGGCGCGCAGCAGCACCACTTCGGCGCGGGTCGGCAGGGTGCGCTCGTCGCCGGTGGTCCGGAACGAGCAGGGCACCCCGGACTCCTCGGTGAAGCGGACCGTGGCCCGCCGTACCGCAAGGGGAAGTGAGGAAGCCGAGGTCAGCGCCGACGGTGAGAGGGCCGCGACCATGGCCCGGGATTCCGCCAGGTTTTCTTTCGCGGTCCGCACGGCGAGGGCGAGCCGTTCATCGCGAAGAGCCGGGTCGACCGCCTGGACCAGGGTGATGATGCTGGTGAAGCCCTGGGCGAGGGTGTCGTGGATCTCGCCGGCCAGGCGGTTGCGCTCGGCGGCGACACCTGCCTCGTGGGAGAGGCGGGCCAGCTCGGCGCGGCTGGCCTCCAGCTCGGCGATCAGCTCGGCGCGCTGGGAACTCTGCTCGGCCATCCGGGTGATCCAGACGCCCATGCACAGGCCGGCTGCGGTGGAGACGGCGGCGATGACCAGGTGGATGACGATGTCGTCGAGGCCGGCGCGGCGTATCTGCAGAACGACAGGGATCACGTTGGCGACGGCGACCAGGACGACCGCGGACCGCAGGGTCACCAGCATGAAGAACAGCGGGATGACCCCGAACATCAGCCAGGTGGCGATCTGCGCCCCGGCGACGGCCACGCCGAACAGGATCAGGAAACCGGTGCTGACCAGGAGCGCGGGGGTGCCCTGCCGGTCCTTGAGGATCATCGAGCGGGCGACGGCGACGTACAGCACGGCCATGCCGAGGACCGCGAGCAGAGCCAGGGACGATCCGTCCACCAGGAAGATCGCGATCGACAGCGCGACCGCGACCACCAGGAAGTAGACCTCCCACAACAGGGTGCTCACTTGTCTCGGCTGCTCCAGCGGAAGGTCACCAGGCACAGCGCCAATCCGACCACACACCAGATTCCGAGCACCAGGGCCACCCCACCCAGATTCCAGGTGCCGCCCAGTTCCTGGGCCGAGGCGTCGGACGGCAGGAAGACGTACCGGAAGCCCTGGGCCATCCAGCGCACCGGGAAGATCGACGCGACGGTCTCCAGCCAGTCGGGGAGCTGGCTCATCGGGTGGATGAAGACACCGGAGATGAACTGCAGGGCCACCACCGGCACGTTGAGGATGGCGCCGGCGTTGCGGGCGTTCTTGACCAGGCCGCTGACCGCGATGCCGATCAGCGAGCAGGCGACCACCGAGAGCACGAAGATCCAGCTGAAGGCGAGCCAGTTCGCGGCGGGTGGCAGCGGCATGTCGAAGACCAGCACGCCGACCAGGATCAGGACGATCGCTTCGGCGATGCTCAACACCAGAACCAGAAGGGCCTTGCCGATCAGGTACGCGGTGGCGGGCATCGGTGTCCCGCGCAGGCGTTTCAGGGTGCCGTCCTCACGATCGAGCGCCAGCCCGGTGCCCATCGTCACGAACGCCGTGGTCATCACCCCGTACGCGATCATGCTGGCGGTGAAGATCCGGCTGACCGCCACTCCCCCGTCGGTCGACTCGCTGCCGAAGATGGTGCCGAAGAGCAGCAGCAACAGTGCCGGGAAGAAGAACGTGAAGATCACCGCGGTCCGGTCCCGCAGGAAGCTCTTGATCTCGACCTGGCCCCGGGACGTGCTCATCGCGAGGGTGCTCATCGGGTGGCTCCGATCAGGTCGAGGTAGGTGTCTTCGAGGGTGGGCCGGGTGATCGTGAGCGTGGTGAGGTCGGCGCCCGAGGTCACCAGGTGCCGGATCAGGTCGCTGGGGTCGGCGACCTGCTCGCTGCGCACCAGCCCGTCCTCGGTCCACGACACCCGGGCCTCGCTGGCGGCGCGACCGCCCAGGGTGGCCGGGGTGCCCTCGGCGACGATCCGCCCGTCGGCCACCACCGCGAGCCGGTCGGCGAGGGCCTCCGCCTCGTCCAGGTAGTGGGTGGTCAGCACGATGGTGGTGCCGTCGCCGGCCAGGGTGCGGATCAGCTCCCAGAACTGGCGGCGGGCCTCCGGGTCGAAACCGGTGGTGGGCTCGTCGAGGAAGAGCAGTTCCGGGCTGCCGACGATGCCGAGGGCGACGTCGACGCGGCGGCGCTGGCCACCGGAGAGAGTCCGGATCTTGTCGTTGCGCTTGGCGGTCAGGCCGACGAGTTCGATCACCTCGTCGGGCTTGCGCGGGCTCGGGTAGAACCCGGCGATGTGCCGGACCGTCTCGTGCACGGTCAGGTCGGCGGCGTCGTCGGCGTCCTGCAGCACGATGCCGATCCGGCTGCGCCAGGCCGAGCCGGCCTTGCCCGGGTCCTCGCCGAGCACCCGCACGTCACCGGCGGTGCGGCGACGGTGGCCTTCCAGGATCTCCACGGTGGTGGTCTTGCCGGCGCCGTTCGGGCCGAGCAGGGAGAAGATCTCGCCGCGGGCCACGACCAAGTCGATGCCCGCGACGGCGTCGCGTCCGTTGTATGTCTTTCGAAGTCCGGTTACCTCGATGGCTTCCATGCCTGAAAGCCTCGCGTTTTTCTGAAGAAGAAGGGACGACCGGGCGGCTGTCAGGCGGTGTCAACCGGTCGGTGGACAGTCACTCCCACTTGAAACTGCGGGCCGCCGCGGTCAGCCAGACGACCGCCCAGGTCAGCAGGGCCGCCCAGATGCCGATCGGGACCGAGCCGTTGTGCATCAGCGTCTCCCGCAGCGCCTCCGCGTGTGCGGCGAGCGGCAGCAGGAACCAGCCTGCCACGCCCAGGTCGGGAGCGGCGAACATGATCCCGCCGACGGACAGCATCACCACGTAGATCAGGGTGGCCGCGCCGGTGGTGGTCTCCGGCTTGAGCACACTGGCCAGCAGCAGGGCCAGTCCGGTGTAGCCGCCCGCGGCCAGCACGGTCACCCCGATCGCGGGCAGCAGCGCGCCGGCCTCGGGACGCCAGCCGACCGCGATCCCGACCAGGGCGAGCACCAGCACCTGCAGCACGATCAGGGCGAACACGGCGGCGGTCTTGGCGATCAGCAGACCGGGACGGGTCAACGGCGAAGCCCCGAGCCTTTTGAGTACGCCGTAACTCCGCTCGTAGCCGGTGGTGATCGCCTGCCCGGTGAACGCCGTCGACATGACCGTCAGCGCGAGCACACCCGGCACCACATAGCCCAGACGGTCGTCGGTCGGCAGGTTCGTCACGTCGAACAGCCCGGCGCCGAGCAGCACCAGCAGCGGCACGCCCATCGCGAGCACCACCGCCTCACCCCGGCGGGCGGTCAGCAGCAGCTCCATCCTGATCTGCTTGCCGAGGATGGTGCGCATCGGAGCCCGGCCGGGAGCGGGGGCGAAGGTGCTGCTCATTTGGTGGCTCCCACCGGGGTCTGGGTGGCGGTCAGGGCGAGGTAGACGTCCTCCAGCGTGCGGCGGCGCGTGTTGATCGCGGTCACCGCGGCGCCCGCGGCGGCGAACCAGGCCAGCACCTCGGCCAGCCCGGCGGTGTCCAGCGAGCCGGAGACGGTGTAGAAGCCGGGTGACGCCTCGGCGACCGTGCGGCCGGCGCGCAGCCCGCTCAGGTCCAGACCCGGGTCGGCGCGCACCTCCAGCACGTCGATCGCCGCCGACGAGGTCAACTCGGCCGGGGTGCCGGTGGCCGCGACCTGCCCGGACCGCATGATCACCACGTCGTCGGCGAGGCGCTCCGCCTCGTCCAGCAGGTGGGTGGTGAGCAGCACCGACACGCCGTCGGCGCGCAACTCCTCGATCAGCTGCCAGGTGGTGTGCCGGGCCTCGGTGTCCATGCCGGCCGTCGGCTCGTCCAGGAAGACCAGCTCGGGGCGGCCGACCAGGGCCACCGCCAGGCCGAGGCGCTGCTGCTCGCCACCGGACAGCCGGCGGAACCGGGTGCGCTCGAACTTCCGCAGGCCGAGCCGGTCCAGCAGCATGTCGGTGTCGAGCGGGTTCGCGGCGAACGAGGCGAACAGGCGCAGGATCTCGCCGGCCGTCGCCCACGGGTAGACGCCGCTGGACTGCAGCATGATGCCCATCCGCGGCATCAGCTCGTCGTGCTGGCCGACCGGGTCCAGCCCGAGCACCCGGGCCTCGCCGCCGTCCGGCCGCCGGAAGCCCTCGCACACCTGGAGCAGGCTCGTCTTGCCGGCGCCGTTGTGCCCGAGCAGGGCGAGTACCCGCCCGCGGGGCAGGGTCAGGGACACCCCTGAGACGGCCGTCGTGTCGCCGTAGCGCACCACGACGTCCCGTACCTCGACCGCGGCCACGTCGCCACCACCCATGAGTCCCGCCAATCCGGAATCCGTCCGCCACCGGTCACCTTACGGTGGCCGCCTGAAAGCCCCCGCCCGACGGTGCACCGGATGGCTTGTCTCACCCTCCCCCGGCCGAGGCGGCGTGTCCTCCTCCCTGAGGCCGCCCTTTAGGCTCCCGGTATGGGCGTGGTGGAGATCTATACGGACGGCGCGTGCTCGAAGAACCCCGGGCCCGGGGGCTGGGGCGCCGTGCTGCGCTGGGGAAAGGCGGAGAAGGACCTCTGCGGTGGTGAGGCCGGCGAGACCACGAACAACCGGATGGAGATGATGGCGGCGATCATGGCGCTGGAGGCTCTGAACCGCGCGCCGCTGACCGTCGATCTCTACACCGACAGTGTGTACGTCCGTAACGGCATCACGAAGTACCTGGAGAACTGGAAGCGCAACGGCTGGATGACCGCCTCCCGGCAGCCGGTGAAGAACGTCGACCTGTGGCAGCGCCTGGACACCGTGGTCCGCAGGCACACGGTGACGTGGCACTGGGTGAAGGGCCACGCCGGGCACCCGGAGAACGAGCGGGCCGACCGGCTGGCCGCGCGCGGCCTGAAGGAAGCGCTGGCGGCGGCGCGCTAGGTCCTAGCTAGGTGCGCGGGTGCGGCACCCGGGCGCGGGCCACCCGGTCCGGCGGCAGCAGATAGGTCGCGGCGCGGACGAGTTCCTCCGGGACGGCGTGCCGGCCGGGCACGTCGGGGCCGACCGGCTCGGCCTCCGGCGCGGTCGCCCGGCGGCCGGCGGCCCGGGCGGCCATGCTGAAGACGCTGCGGGTGGCGGCGTCGTACCCCCGCTTGTAGGCGGTGGCCCGGTCGGCTCCGCTCTGCCGGCGCTGGTGCAGACGCCCGGCGGCGTATCCACAACAGGCCATGAGGGCGGCGGCCAGGATGATGACGAGAATGGTGTCGCCCGGTGCGGTCATACCTGAATTGTGCAGACTGGAATAGACCGCGAGCTATGGCCCGTTTGACGTACCCCGAACGATGGAGGTGCCCATGCGTATCACACGACGCGCCCTGACAGCCGTCGTCGGCGCCGCCCTGCTGCTGGTGGCGTCCGCCTGTTCGGCCGCCGAGGACGATCCGCCGGCCTCGACCGTCGAGGTCTTCACCTGGTGGGCCGAGGGTGGCGAGAAGGCCGGACTGGACGCCCTGGTGGCCCGGTTCACCGCCGGATGCCCCGGCCAGACGTTCGAGAACGGGGTGGTGGCCGGCGGCGCCGGGATCAACGCCAAGCAGGTGCTCGCCGGCCGGCTGCAGCAGGGTGACCCGCCGGACCTCTTCCAGGTGCACGCCGGCGCGGAGCTGCTCGACCACATCGACGCCGGGCAGGTCGCCGATCTGAGCGCCGACTTCGACACCTGGGGTCTGCGCGCCGCGCTGCCGGACGGGCTGATCCAGACACTGACCGTCAATGGCCGGGTCTGGTCGGTGCCGGCCGGGGTGCACCGGGCCAACGTCGTCTGGGCCAACCAGCGGGTGCTCGCCGAGGCCGGGATCCGGGCCGCGCCGGCGACGGTGGCCGAGTTCGTCGCCGACCTGGAGACGCTGCGCCGCGGCGGGATGGAGTCGCCGCTCGCGCTGGGCCGGGACTGGACCCAGCTGATGCTGCTGGAGGCGGTGCTGATCAGTGCTCTGGGGCCGGAGGAGTTCACCGGGCTGTTCACCGGCGACACCCGGTGGGACGGCTCGGAGGTGACCGGGGCGATCGAGGACTACGCGCGGATCCTGGCGTACAGCAACACCGACCGGAACTCGCTGGACTGGCCGCAGGCGCAGCGGCTGCTCGCCGACGGCAAGGCCGGGTACCAGCTGATGGGCGACTGGGCGGCCGCCGACCTGACCGACGGGTTCGGCACGTTCGCCTTCCCCGGCAACGGCGCCGCCTTCCAGTGGCTGGCCGACTCGTTCGCGCTGACCAGCGCCGCCGCCAACCCGGAGGGTGCGCGCTGCTGGCTGAAGACGGTCGCCTCGCCGGAGGGGCAGCGGGAGTTCAACGCGCGCAAGGGTTCCATCCCGGCCCGCACCGACACCGCAACTACCGGTTTCAGCGACTACCAGATCCGGGCGGCGGCGGACTGGCGCTCGGGTGTCCCGGTCCCGTCGTGCGCGCACGGTTCGGCCTGCTCGCAGCCGTGGCAGAACGCCGCCAACGCGGCGGTCGCGGCATTTTCACAGTCAAAGGATCGGGTGTCGTTGCAGGACGCCCTGGCCGCCGCCGCCAAACAGTTCGTCAGGCAGCAGTAACAGGGCACGATGGGTGCATGGCCGAAGAGCGCGAGGGTGTGCCACTGACCAACCTGGACCAGGAGCTGTTCCCGGAGGCGGGCGCCACCAAGCGGGACCTGGTCGACTATCTGGACGTGATGGCCGGCCGGTTCCTGCCGGTGCTGCGGGACCGGCCGCTGTCGGTGATCCGGGTGCTCCGCGGCCAGGAGCGGTTCATGCAGAAGAACCTGCCGAAGTACACGCCGGACTGGGTGCCCCGGGCGAGCCTGTGGGCCGACTCGTCGCACCGTGAGGTGACGTACGCGCTGGCCAACGACCGGCGCACGCTGTTCTGGCTGGGCAATCAGCGGGCCGTCGAGTTCCACCCGGCGCTGATGCCCGCCGGTTCGCCGCACCCCACCCACCTGATCATGGACCTGGATCCGCCCGAGGACGGCGGGTTCGGCCTGGCCGTCGCGGGCGCCCGGCTGGTCCGGCGGGCGCTGCTCGACATCGGGATGGACGGGGCGGTCAAGACCAGCGGCGCCAAGGGGGTGCACGTCTTCGTGCCGCTCGCCGGTGATCCCGCGCCGGAGGACGTGGCCGCCGCCCAGCGCGCGGTGGCCGCCCGCGCCGAGCGGCTCGACCCGGAGCTGGCGACCACCGCGTTCATCCGCGACGACCGGCACGGACGGGTGTTCCTGGACGCCACCCGGGCCGGCGGGGCGACGGTGGCGGCGGCGTACAGCCCGCGGGCCCGGCCGGGGGTGCCGGTGTCGTTCCCGGTCGCCTGGTCCGACCTGGACGACGTGACGCCCGCCGACTTCACCCTGCACACCGCGCCCGGGCTGCTCGGCGACCGCGACCCGTGGGCGGAGACGATGCCCGCGCCGCAACGATTGGACGAGGGCCTGGTCGCCGAGGGGCACACCATCCCGGTGGCCCGGGTGCAGGCGATGCACGAGGGCAAGCGGCGCGCGAAGGCCCGCCGGGAAGCCGATGGGTGACGCTGGTATACATCGAACGGTGTAGCGGCGTACGCGGGAGGCGTCCATGCGGGAGACGGTGCCGGGAGGACGCGGCGCACCACCCGCCGCCCCTAGCGTCCCGGGCATGACGACAAATTTCACCCGGATGGCCGCCGCGGCGACTCTTGTCGGGATTCCGGCCGGCCTCGCCCTCATCAGTGACAGCAACGACACCGTTCTGACCGTCACGCTGGCCGGCTGGCTGGCCCTCTTCGTCCTCGCGGCCCGCCGGTGGCCGTTGGGCGTGCTGCTGCTGAGCCTCGCGAGCCTGGCGGCCTGGCGGATGGCCCACCTGATCGGGATCGGCTGGGTGTGGCCGGCCACCGCCGCCCTGGTGGCGCTGGTGCTGGCCGGCCGGCTCCGGGCCGCGGTGGTCGCCTCGGCGGCCGCCCTGCTCTGGGGGGCGGTCTGGGACGGCGTCGTCGAGCTGCGCGACACCGACTCGCTCTTCGCCCACCTCGGCGGGGAGGCGCTGTGGGTGGCCGCGGTGCTCGCTGTCACCGCCGCCTACCGCAACACGCTGCGCTGGCGGATCGAGGTCGGGCACCGGCTGGCCCGGGACGAGCAGGAGCGGGAGCTGGAGGCGCGGCGGCGGCGGGCCGAGGAGCGGGTGGAGATCGCCCGGGACCTGCACGACGTCGTCTCGCACACGCTCGCCGTGGTCGGTGTGCATCTGAACGTGGCACTCGACGCCTTCGACACCGAGCCGGACGAGGCGAGGGAGTCGCTGCGGCTGGCCCAGGAGGTCCGCGGCCAGGCGATGACCGACCTGAAGGCCCTGGTCGGCGTGCTCCGGGACGGCGAGCTGCCCCGGCTGGAGGGTCTGGAGCCGTTGTTCGCCCAGGTGCGTGCGGCGGGCCTGGCGGTGTCCTTCAACGAGATCGGAGCACCGGCCGAGGTGCCGGCCCCGGTCGCCGCCGCGGTCTTCCGGGTGGTCCAGGAGGCGCTCACCAACACGGTCCGGCACGCCGGCGCCTCGAAGGTGCTGGTGACCCTGCGCTACGGTCCCGCGGATGTGCTGGCCGACGTCCGGGACGACGGGACGAGCGTCGCGGGGTTCGTCGAGGGGCACGGCGTCAGCGGGATGCGGGAGCGGGTCGCCGCCCTCGGCGGGGCGCTCACCGCGGGCCCGGACAAGACCGGTTTCACCGTACGAGCAGTCATCCCCCTGGAGTCCGCATGACCATCTCGGTCCTTCTCGCCGACGACCAGCACCTGGTCCGGGCCGGTTTCCGGAGCCTGCTGCGGCGGGGGAAGGACATCACCGTGGTGGGCGAGGCGTCCACCGGCGACGAGGCGGTGCGGACCGCCCGCGCGCTGCGGCCGGACGTGATCCTGATGGACATCCGGATGCCCGGCATGGACGGGATCACCGCGACCCGGGAGATCCTGGCCGCGCAGGAGACCCGGGTCATCATCCTGACCACGTTCGAGACCGACGAGTACGTCTTCTCCGCGCTCGCCGCCGGGGCCAGCGGCTTCCTGACCAAGGAGATCGACCCGGACGGGCTGCGCACCGCGGTCCGGGTGGTGGCGGCCGGTGACGCGCTGCTCTCCCCCGGGGTCACCCGCCGGGTGGTCGGCCAGTTCGCGAGCCGTCCGGTGCCGGCCGCCGCGGTACCGGGCCGGAACCGGCTGGCGGTGCTGACCGAGCGGGAGCGGGAGGTGGTCCAGCTGGTCGCCACCGGCCTCTCCAACGACGAGATCGCCAGGCGGCTGGTGATCAGCCCGCTCACCGCGAAGACCCACGTGACCAGGGCGATCAGCAAACTGGGGGTCCGCGACCGGGTGCAGCTGGTGATCCTGGCGTACGAGGACGGCCTGGTCGGTAATTGATCTTGGGGGATCTTCTCAGGAGCGCCCGCACCGGCCCGATGACCCCGAGGTGACCACCGATCTGGACTGGACGACCACCGCCTGGGGACTGCTCGCCGGGGGTGTGGCGGCCGCCGTGGCCTGCTGGTGGCGGGCCGCCGGGTTCGCCGGCCGGGCGCGCTGGGGCTGGGCCGCGATCGGCGCCGGCCTGCTGTTCTGGAGCATCGGCCAGTTCTCCTGGTTCGCCGGGCCGCCGTTCTTCGAGATGTTCAAGGTTCCGGCCCTGCTCGGTCTGGTGGTCGTGGTGCCGGCCGGTCTGCTGATCCTGCCGAGCGGTTCGCAGCCGCTCGCGAACCGGCTGCGCAGCGTGCTGGACGGCCTGCTGATCGCCGCGTCCCTGGCCCTGGTGGCCTGGGTGTTCGTGATGGATCCGCGGCTGGAGAGCGGGCCGGCCGGCCCCGGTTTCTACGTCACGCTGCTCTTCCCGCTCACCGACATCATGCTGGCGACCATGGTCGGCTACATGCTGCCGGCGCAGCGTCTCCAGCAGGGCCGCGGTTCCGACCTGATGTTCCTCGGCGCCGGTTTCAGCGCCTTCGTGATCACCGACATCGGGCACGTCTACCTGGTGCTGCTCGACTCGGTGGCCGCCGCGCCGCTCGTGCACCTGCCGTCGATCGCCGGCTTCCTGCTGATCGCGGTGGGCGCGCTGCGGCCCCGGACGGCGGCCGCCGGTACGCTGCCGGACCTGTCGCCGGGCGTCTGGAACACCGCGATCATGGTGCCGTACACGGCGGTGCTCGCCGCCCTCGCCTCGAGCGTGTACTTCCACCTGAGCCACGCGCACAGCGACCCGTTCGTCAACTACACCCGGTCGCTGCTGATCCTGCTGATCGTCGGCCGTCAGCTGCTGACCCAGCTGGAGAACCGGGCGCTGACCCGCACCCTGGAGTCCCGGGTGGCCGAGCGCACCGCCGAACTGCACGACCGCGAGCAGTGGTTCCACTCGCTGATCCGGCACAGCTCGGACGTGGTGACGGTGATCGGCGCGGACGGGGTGATCCGCTACCAGAGCGAGTCGATGCAGCGGGTCTTCGGGTACGGCCCGGAGGTCTTCACCGGCCGCCGGTACACCGATCTGGTCGACCCCGACGTGGCGATGCGGCTGGCCGAGGCGATGCGGCGGGTGGCGACCACGGCGTACGGGACGGTCACGCTGGAGGTGGTGCACACCCACCGGGACGGCCGGAAACGCCCCTCCGAGGTGATCATCACAAACCTGGTGGACGACCCGCGGGTGGCCGGGTTCGTGCTGAACACCCGGGACATCAGCGAGCGCAAGGAGCTGCAGGACCAGCTGGTGCACGAGGCGTACCACGACTCGCTGACCCAGCTCGGCAACCGGGCGCTGTTCCAGGACCGGGCCTCCGCCGCACTGCGCGCCGGTGGCGACGTGGCCGTGCTGCACCTCGGGCTGGACGGCTTCAAGCGGGTCAACGACAGCCTCGGCCACCTGGCCGGCGATCAGCTGCTGGTGCGGGTCGCCGACCGGCTCCAGGCGTGTGTCCGGGATCAGGACGTGGTCGCCCGGCTCGGCGCCGACGAGTTCGCGATCCTCGCCCCGGACGCCGGTGACGCCGAGCTCATCGCCCGCCGGATCCTCGACGACCTGGAGGCGCCGGTGGAAGCCGGCACCCGGCTGATCCACGTCCGGGCCAGCATCGGCCTGGCCACCACGGCCACCCTGCCCGGCGAGATCGCCGGCGACCGGCCCGGTGAGCGCGCCGAGCAGCTGATCCGGGACGCCGACCTGGCCATGTACCAGGCCAAGTCGACGGGTGGGGGCGTGTTCACCGTCTACCACCCGCGGATGCGGGACGGGCTGGTGGAGCGTCTGGAGCTGGAGAACGATCTGCGCGGCGCACTGGAGCGTGGCGAGCTGCGCCTGCACTACCAGCCCACCATCGATCTGGCGACCAGCCAGGTGATCGGCTTCGAGGCGCTGGTCCGCTGGCCGCACCCGGTCCGCGGCATGATCAACCCGCTGGACTTCATCCCGATCGCCGAGGTGACCGGGCAGATCGTGCCGCTCGGGCACTGGGTGCTGCACGAGGCCTGCCGGCAGGCCGTCGAGTGGTCCGCGGCGGCCGGTGGGCGGCCACTCAAGATGGCGGTGAACGTGTCGGTCCGCCAGCTGGACCGGGCCGACTTCGCCGAATCGGTGGCCCAGGTGCTGGCCGAGACCGGGATGCCCGCCGACCGGCTGTGCCTGGAGATGACCGAGAGCGTCCTGATGACCGACACCGAGGCCAACCTGGAGCAGCTGGTCCGGTTGAAAGGGCTCGGGCTCACCCTGGCGATCGATGACTTCGGCACCGGGTACTCGTCCCTGGCGTACCTGCGCCGGTTCCCGGTCGACACCCTCAAGATCGACCGCTCGTTCGTCGAACGGCTCGGGGTGATCGCCGACGACACCGCGCTCACCGACACCATCGTGCGTCTCGGCAAGAGCCTCGGTATGGCCACGGTGGCCGAGGGCATCGAGGAGTTCGGGCAGCTCGCGGCGTTGCGGGAGATGGGCTGCGGGTTCGCCCAGGGCTACTACTTCTCCCGGCCGATCCCGGCCGCCGAGGCGGGACGCCTGTTCCTGGAGGGCGCCACCGTATAGAGCCGCCGTATGGAGCCGCCGTATGGATGGAAAGAAGGTCCCCGCCTGATGGCGGGGACCTTCTCCAGAACCGATCTCGGACCAGCTCGCCGGTCTCCGGGAAGTCGCCGGAGAGCGGGTCGAGCGGCTAGCGGACGTCGCCCTCCGGCTTGATCCGCTTTGTCCGGCCGATCTTGGTCACGTCCGGCACCGCCGAGAGAAGCGCCTGGGTGTACGGGTGGGAGGGCCTCTCGTAGATCTCCTCGCGGGTGCCGATCTCCACCATCTCGCCCCGGTACATGACCGCGATCCGCTCACAGAAGTGCCGGACCACCGCCAGGTCGTGGGCGATGAAGACGAACGACAGTCCCAGGTCCTTCTGCAGCCGGCGCAGCAGGTTGATGACCTGGGCCTGGATCGACACGTCGAGCGCGGAGACCGGCTCGTCGGCGACGATCAGCTTCGGCTGGAGGGCGAGCGCCCGGGCGATACCGATACGCTGCCGCTGGCCGCCGGAGAACTCGTGCGGGTACCGGTTGTAGTGCTCCGGGTTCAGGCCGACGGTGTCCAGCAGCTCCTGGACCCGCTTCTTCACCCCGCCGGGCGGGGTGATCCCGTTGACCTGCAGCGGCATCGCGACGATCTTGCCGACCGTGTGCCGCGGGTTCAGCGAGGAGTACGGGTCCTGGAAGATGATCTGGATGTCCTGGCGGAGGTTGCGCAGCCTGGTGCCCTTGGCGTGGGTGATGTCCTCGCCCTGGAAGGTGATCTTGCCGGAGGTGGACTCCAGCAGGCGCACCAGCATCCGGCCGGTGGTGGTCTTGCCGCAACCGGACTCGCCGACCAGGCCGAGCGACTCGCCGGGACGAACGTCGAAGCTGACGTTCTCCACCGCGCGGACGAACTGCTTGGTGCCGAAGAAACCGCCCCGGACCGGGTAGTGCTTGGTCAGGCCCTCGACCTTGAGCAGCGGCTCGCTGACCGGCGTGGTCAAGGTGCCCCCGCTCGCCGCGGAGTCTGCGAGATCTGTCATTGGGCCACTCCTGCGTGCGCGATGTCTTCAGCGTAGATGCGCTGGCGGTTCTCGGCGGAGAGGTGACAGGCCAGCATGTGCCCGGCCTCTCCGGCCGACCGAAGCTCGGGCCGCTCGGTGAAGGAGAGGTTCCCGTTGGTTCCGGCGTAGCGGCAGCGCGGGTTGAAGGCGCAACCGGTCGGCAGGTTGATCAGCGAGGGCGGGTTGCCCTTGATCGGCACCAGGTCGGCGCCCGCGTCACCGTGCAGCGACGGGACGCTGGCCAGCAGACCCCAGGTGTACGGGTGCTGCGGCCGCTTCATGATCTGCTCGACCGAGCCGGTCTCCACCGGGCGGCCGCCGTACATCACCAACACGTCGTCGGCGACCTGCGAGATCACACCGAGGTCGTGGGTGATCATGATGATCGCCGAGTGGAACTCCTCCTGGAGGTCCTCCAGCAGTTCCAGGATCTGCGCCTGCACCGTCACGTCGAGCGCGGTGGTCGGCTCGTCGGCGATCAGCAGCGCGGGGTCGTTCACCAGGGCCATCGCGATCATCGCGCGCTGGCGCATACCGCCGGAGAACTCGTGCGGGTACTGGTTGGCGCGGCGCTGCGGCTCCGGGATGCCGACCCGGTCGAGCATGTCGACGGCCCGGGTCATGGCCTCCTTCTTGCTCGCCTTCGGGTGGTGCACCTTGTAGGCCTCGGCGATCTGCACGCCGACCTTGTAGTACGGGTGCAGCGCGGACAGCGGATCCTGGAAGATCATCGCGACGTCCTTGCCGCGGAGGCGCTGGATCTGCTCCTCCTTCATCCCGACGATGTTGGTGCCACCGATCGAGATCTCGCCGCTGATCTTGGTCCGGGCGGGATTGTGCAGGCCGAGGATCGACATGCTGGTCACGCTCTTGCCGGAACCGGACTCACCGACGATGCCGAGGGTCTGCCCGCGGCGCACCGAGAAGGTCACGCCGTCCACCGCGCGAACCAGGCCGTCCTCGGTCGGGAACTGCACCTTGAGGTCGCGTACCTGCAGGTAGGCATCCGGGTCGACGGTGACTTCGGCAGGGCTGGTCGAGGTCGTCATTTCGCTCTTTTCCACGTCAGCTCTGTGCGGCTCAGCCGAGTCGGACGCGGGGGTCGATCACCGCGTAGAGCATGTCGACGATGATGTTCATGGTGACGATGAAGAACGCCGCCAACAGGACGGTGGCCATGACGATCGGAAGGTTCAGATCGGTGACCGCCTGTGCGGCCTCACGGCCGATGCCGTTGAGGCTGAACACGCTTTCGGTGATGACCACGCCGCCGAGGTAGGCACCGAGGTCGACACCCGCGATCGTGACGATCGGGGTGATCGCGGCACGCAGCGCGTGGCGCCGGTTGACCACGCCGGGGGACAGGCCCTTGGCCCGCGCCGTACGGACGAAGTCCTCCTGGAGCGTCTCGATCATCTGGGCTCGCGACAACCGGGCGTACATCGCCGAGTTGATCAGACCGAGAGTGATCCAGGGCAGGAGCATGCCGGACGCCCAGTCCAGGGGATTCTCGGTGATCGGCGTGTAGTGCGGGTTGGGCAGGAGCCCGGTGGAATAGACGAGCACCAGGAGCAGGACACCACCGAGGGTGTAGGTCTGTGTGGAGGCGAAGCCGACCGAGGCGCCGATCGCGACGCGGTCGAAGACCGTGCCCTTCTTCAGCGCGGCCAGCATGCCCAGGCCGACACCCACGGTCAGGAAGATGACCATGGCGCCACCGACGATGCTCACCGTGATCGGGAGCGACCGGGTGATGGTGTCGGTGACCGGCTCCTTGCTGCGGAAGGAGTAGCCGAGGCAGGGGGCTTCGCACTCGCGGATGGTCCCGGCGTCGTCGATCGTACGGCCGACGAAGATGCCCTGGACGAAGTCTGTGTACTGCTTGGTGATCGGCTGATCGAGACCGAGGCTCTGCTCGACCTGGGCGATCCGCTCGGGGGAGCAGTTCCGCCCGCACATCACCCACGCGGGACTGGACGGCACCGCGAAGAACAACAGGAAGGTGACGATCGAGATGGCCACAAGCGTGGTCGACGCCAGGAGCAGGCGCTTGATCAGGAAGCGGAACACGGTTCTCTACATTCCTCTTGACTGGCCACGGCCGGTGGGATGACCGCGGGTTACGCGATCACCCCACCGGCGTGGTTGGAGAGACTGTTACGGCTTGACGAACATGGTGTTGAGGGTCAGGTGACCGTACGAGTCGCTCAGGAACGTCCCGCCGACCTTCGACCCGGTGATCTCGTAGTTGCCGATGTAGTACTGCGGGATCAGCGGCGCGAAGTCAGTCATGATCTTCTTGTCCAGCTTGGCCCACTCGGCAGCCGACTCAGTGGCCTTGAGGCCCTTGATCCGGTCGATCTCCTTGTTGACCTCGTCGTTGTTGAAGTACGCGAGGTTCTGGTTGCCCTTGTCGCGGATGGTGCGACCGTCGAGCAGAGCCGGGATGACGGTCGAGGCGGACGGCCAGTCGGCACCCCAGCCACCACGGATCAGGTCGTACTGGTTGCCCTTGGTGCCCACGCTGTCGTAGTAGGTCGCGGGGTCGAGCGGGGTCAGGACCAGCTCGATACCGGCCTTGGCGTAGACCTCCTTGGTCTTCGCCGCCATCTGCTGCCGCACCGGGACGTTCGGGAACGCGTAGGTCAGCTTGATGGTCTTGCCACCGAGCAGCTCCTTCGCCTTCTCGGCGTTGCCGGTCGGGCCACCGTCGTAGGCGTTGAAGTTCTCGTAGCCCGCGATGGTCGGGGAGATGATGGTCGAACCGAACTGGTCGGTACCACCGCGCACCTTGATGATCGCGTCACGGTCGACGGCGTAGTTGAGCGCCTGGCGCACCTTCAGGTCGGTGACCCGGTCGGTGTTGATCCAGGTGTACTCGACGTACTGCGACGGGCCGGCCTTGACCCGCTCCTTGACCTCCGGAGTGTTGGTCTTGGAGAGCACGGCGGCCGGGACGTTCGCCCACATGAAGGCGGTCTGGTCGTCGGCGGCGTTCGCGACGATCCGGTTCGCGGAGGCCTCGGCGTCGATACCGAACTCGACCCGGATGCCGTCCGGGTACGCGTTGCGGATCGGGTCCGTGTTGGCGTCCCAGTTGGGGTTGCGAACGAAGTCGATGTACTGGTCGTACGCGTGTTCCTTGATCATGTACGGACCAGAGGAAACCGGCTTACGGTCGTAGTCGCCCTTGGTGTCCTTCGCCTGCGGGACCGGCGCCGTGGTCGGCATCGCGACCGCGTACGGGGTCTCACACTGGGGCTGCGGGAACGTGAAGGTGATCACGTTTCCGTCGGCCTTGAGACCGGGTACCTCAGCACCGGCGCTCTGGAACGGGCCCTTGTAGGTGGTGTTGTACTCGACCGCACCGGTCAGCCACTGCTGGATGTAGGTCGGGCCGACGCCCCACTCGGGGTCGAACGAGCGCGAGACGCCGTAGACGACGTCGGCGCCGGTGATCGGCGTGCCGTCCTCGAACTTCAGGCCGTCCTTCAGGGTGTACTTCCACACCTTGCAGTCGCCGTTGACGTCCTCGCCCGCGTTGGTGGCGAGGTCGCCGACCAGCTTCAGGGCGCCGGTGCCGTCCTCCTTGTACCCGGTCAGGGTACGGGCGAACTGGGTCGCCATGGAGAGCGCGTCCGAGACGTAGATCTTCTGGGGGTCGAGGTGCTCGAACTCCGCCGCGTGGAGGAGCTTGACGGTGCCACCCTTGGTGGCACCCTCGACGGCCTTGGCCGGGCCCTGCGAGTCCGCGGGGTCGGTGGCGATACTGCCGGTCTGCACCACGCTCTGCTGGTTGCCGCCTGCCGGGTCGTTCGTGGTCTCCGAACAACCGCTGGCAACAAGGGCAACCGTCAGAACGCCGATGGGCAGCGCTCCGAACTTCCGTCGCACTAGGTTCTCCTTCTCTCAACCGATTCGTGCCTGGGCCACCCGACCCGCCGCGGCACGAGCGGAAATTTCACTGGTGTTTCAGTTCCGGCCGGTCACTTCGACGACTTGGGGTCAAGCGCGTCCCGAAGCGAGTCGCCCAGCAGGTTGAACGCGAGCACCGCGATGAACACGGTCGTCGCGGGGATCAGGAAGTACGCCCAGTCCGGGGTGCCGAGCCACTGCCGGCCGTAGTAGACCAGCCGGCCGAGGTCGGGCGTGGGCTCGACGACACCGATGTTCAGGAACGACAGGGCGGCCTCGGCGGCGATGAAGCCGGGCAGAGCCAGAGAGAAGGAGACCAGGATCGGCGCCCAGATGTTCGGCAGGAGCTGCTTGAACAGGATGTGCCCGCTGCCGGCGCCGGCGGCACGGGCCGCCTCCACGTACTCACGCTCGCGCAGCGACAGGATCTGACCGCGGACCAGACGGGCCGTCGTCATCCAGCCGAACAGTGCGAACACCCCGATGATGACCGCGATCCGGAACGAGCCGGGGACCTCTTCGCCCACGTCGTACGAGGCGGTGTTGATGATCGGGATGATCGCCAGCGCGAAGACCAGGAACGGGAACGCCAGCATGAAGTCGGTGAACCAGGTGAGGGTCTGGTCGACCCAGCCACCGAAGTAACCAGAGACGATGCCGAGGATGACACCGAGCACGATCGAGATCGTCGCGGACAGGAACGCGATGATCAGCGAGGTACGCATGCCGAAGATCAGCTGCATGAACAGGTCACGGCCGATGCCGGCCTCCAGGCCGAGCCAGTGCTCGCCGCTGATGCCGCCCAGGTAGCCGGTGGGCAGTCCCTGGTAGGTGAGCTTCTCACTGAAGCCCTCGGTCGCGGTGATGCCGTACAGCCGGGAGATCACCGGCGCGAGAACCGCGAGGAGGATGAAGAAGACGACAGTGATGAAGCTGGCGAACGCGGTCCGGTCCCGCTTGAGGCGGATCCACGCGAGCTGGCCCGGGGAACGACCGACGAAAGCCTTCGCCGCCGTTTCGGGCTGGACAACCGCTACCGCCGTGTCCTCGGTGCTTGGTGAGCGGGAGTCGGCGGCGGCCGGGGTGTTGCTCATGATGCGGTGTCTCCTCGTAGCGGACTTGGACGCGGGTCGAACCCTTGCCTCGTATGGGTGACGAGGATGATCCGGCCGGGGATGTTACCTCGCGGCATCTCCACCACCCTTTCCCCGTATCCCACCGAGAGACGTATGTGAGCGGTATTCGCCTGCCGCGCTTGGAAAATGTAGTCGACAACCATTGGCCGAGAAATGTGTTGACGCATCGATCCGGTAACGGAACGGGTTCACTCCCATAAGGCCTAGGTCATACCGTCGGCCCACGCGCGAGGTGATAAGACCACATTTTAGGGATAAATCCCTGCAATGTTTCGGCGAACCATCACCCTTGTCTCGAATGTCTGCTTCACCGCTCTTGTGCCTGCCCTCCGTAGCGGAGAGTCACGCTTTCCATCCGGCCCGAACGCATCAAGATCGTTTCTCGAATGTTTCGGATTTCCGGCGATCATAGGCGTTTGTTGATGAATGTTTAGCTCTGGGGGTATCCGTCTTTATCGACGCCCATTACCCACCGGGCGGCGGGACCGGCGCCAGACGGGCCAGAACCTCCGTGCCGAGCGCGACCGCGGTCTCCGGATCGGCGTCCGGGCCACCGATCCGCGGATCGAAGTTGGGCTCGTAGAACAGCTCGGTGGCCCCGGCCTCGGCATATCGCTCCGCACCCGACCGAATCTGATCCCAGTCGCCGGAGAGCGGCAGTGCCTCGTCGCGCCGGCCGGGCCGCACCACACCCCGTACAACGATACGCACCGCGGCCGGGTCACGCCCGGCGGCCTCCGCCGCGGCCCGCACGATCCGGGCCCCGCGCTCGATCTCCGGCAGGCTGGTCCGGCTGCTCGTCACCCAGCCCGCGGCGAGCCGCCCGGCCCGGCGCAGCGCCGGATCGGCGAGCCCGCCGAGCAGCACCGGGGGCCCACCCGGCCGCACCGGCGCCATCCGGCTCGGCGGCACCCGGTAGAACCGCCCCTCGAACTCCGCCTCCGCGTCGCTGAACAGGGCCCGGAGCACCGCCAGGTACTCCTCGGTGCGCGGCCCGCGCGGGTTCGGGTCCGAGCCGGTGGCCAGGAACTCCGGCTCCGACCAGCCGGTGCCCAGGCCCAGGTCGAAGCGGCCGCCGGAGAGCAGGTCCAGGGTCGAGGCCTGCTTGGCCAGGTAGGCCGGCGACACGTACGGCAGGTTGATCACCGAGACGCCGAGACGGATCCGGGAGGTGCCGGCCGCCGCCCAGGTCAGCGCGACGATCGGGTCCAGGACGCTGCGGTACACCGGCGCGAGGTCCTGATCCCGGCCGGCCAGCAGCCGCTGGAACGCCCAGAGCCCGTGGTAGCCGTACTCCTCGGCCTGCCTGGCGACGCCGGCGAGTGTCTCCGGCCGCGCCCAGGCACCGGCGACCGGCAATCCGAAACTGATCAGCACTCTCGCAACCTAGCGCGCGACAACGCTTCGACCACCGGAAGAGCTTTATGACCGTTTTATGCATGAAAAGCGGCAAAAACACCATCGGGGGTAGATGGGGCACCGATGATCGGCGAGAAGTCGCAGGCCAGGGCAGGTCCGCGACGCACCTCGCGCTGGGTCGACTCCGCCGGGACCGGACCGCGGTGGTGCGCCTGGGCGTCGTCGCCTTCGTCCTGATCGCTGGCCCTGATCGCGGCCGGGGCGGCGCTGCTGACTGCACCGGCCGGCCAGGACCCGGTCGACAACTTCGGCCATCCGATCATCGGGCTCACCGCCGAGCACTGGTTCGGCGTCGAGCCGCGCGACTCGGCCGTGACCCTCTTCACCCGCTGGGTCCACGGCTCCCGACCGTCACTCATCGTAGCGATATCAACTACTCGACTGTCCACAGTGATCGGCGTGACCGTCGGGCTCGTCGCCGGCTTCACCGGCGGCTGGATCCACCGGGTTCTCTCCTGGACCTTCCGATTGCGCCCGGGCATCCGCTACGCGGACGGGAGCAAGATCAATGCCGCTCTCCACGAGCGGCCCCTGCCATTACCCTTGATCGGGTGGACCAGCCATCCCCCAGCGTCTATCGCACCAAGTCCTGGAAGACCCGGCAGCGGACGCTCGTCATGCTCGGAGTCCTCGTCCTCGTCCTGATCGGCTACCTGATCGGGCGCTGGCAGGACGAACCGGATCCGGTCGCGGCGGCGACACCCGCGCCCTCCGCGCCGGTCTCCCCCTCCGCGTCGCCGTCACCGTCGGAGTCGGTGTCACCGTCACCGTCGCTCTCCCCCACCGAGTACGCCGTGCTCCAAGCCGAGTCGGCCTCCGAACTGGCCGGCATCGACAAGCAGGACACCAGCGACGAGGGCGGCGGGCAGAACGTCGGGTGGATCAACCGGGACGACCATCTGCGGTTCGACAACTTCGACTTCGGGGCGGTGCCGGCCACCAAGGTGGCGATCCGGGTGGCGTCCGGGGCCGGGACCACCGGGCGGCTCCAGGTGCGGCTGGACAGCCGGGACAGTGATCCGGTCGGGGAACTGTCGATCAGCAACACCGGGGACTGGCAGGCCTGGCGCACCGACACCGCCGTGCTGACCCCGGTGACCGGGGTGCACACCGTCTTCATCACGTTCAGCTCGGACGAGGACGCCGAGTTCGTCAGCCTGAACTGGCTGAAGTTCCAGCACTGAGCTGTTTCAACCTGGCTGCTTCGACCCCGGCCACTTTTGGCCTTGGCCGCTATGGCGGCCCTGGCCGCTTCTGGCCTTGGCCACCCTGGCCACTTTTGGCCTTGGCCACCCTGGCCACTTTTGGCCTTGGCCGCCATGGCGGCCCTGGCCGTTTCTGGCCTTGGCCACCCTGGCCGCTTTAGCTGGCCGCGGCTCCGGCGCTCACCTCGATGCGGCGGGGCTTGCGCTCCAGGATCGGGATGCTCAAGGTGAGCACTCCGTTGTCGTAGCGGGCCTCCAGCCGGTCGGTGTCCAGCTTCTCGGAGAGCCGGATCTGCCGGGCGAAAGCACCCATCGGCCGCTCGGCGATCACCAGGTGGCGGGTCTCGCTCTCCGGGCGGCGGCGCTCGGCCCGCACCGTCAGCACCTTGCCGTCGACGGTGATGTCGATCGAGGCCGGGTCGACGCCGGGCAGGTCGATGTCGATGTAGAAGGTCTCGTCCTCCCGGTACGCGTCCAGGCGGGCGCCGCTGTCCCGGGACGAGGTGTCGAAGACCCGGGCAGTGAGGCGTTCGAGGTCGCGGACGCTGGGGCTGGTGAGCAACATGGGTAGCTCCTCGGTTCTCTCTGGTTGAGCGTGGGTGACTCAACTCTTGAGAACCGGGATTCCCGGTTCGGGATTCCCTGCCCCGCTGTGACCGTCGCCGCGTTTCGTCAGCGCGTTTCCGTCAGCCTTCCTCATCTTTTACGAACTGCCGCTCCGGGACGGCGAACCGTCGTGGACGGTGATGCTCGACCGGGGCGCCACCACGGTCTGGGAGCACTGGAACGGGGTGGACGCCGACGGCCGGCCACGGGACTCGCTCAACCATTACTCGAAAGGGGCGGTGATCGGGTTCCTGCACCGTTACACCGCGGGGATCCGGATCGGGACGCCCGGTTACCGCACGTTTCGGATCGCGCCGGTGCCTGGTGGGGGCATCAGCCGGGCCGAGGGGTGGCACGAAAGCCCGTACGGCCGGATCGGGTCTGTCTGGAGGATCTCGGACGGGCGCCTGGATCTCAGGGTGCAGGTGCCGGCGGGGACGTCGGCCGAGGTCGTGTTGCCCACGTCGGTGCAGGTGGTGGGCCCGGGGGTGCATCGCTTCGAACATGCGTACTAATATAGCTCGCATGATTCTCCATGCCGACCTCGACTCGTTCTACGCGTCGGTCGAGCAGCGCGACGACCCCGCGCTGCGCGGCCGGCCGGTGCTGGTCGGTGGTGGAGTGGTGCTGGCCGCGTCCTACGAGGCGAAGGCGTTCGGGGTGCGGACACCGATGGCGCTCGGCCGGGCCCGGGCGCTCTGCCCGCACGCCGTCGTGGTGCCACCGCGGATGGGCGCCTACTCGGCGGCCAGCAAGGCGGTCTTCGAGGTGTTCCACGACACCACGCCGCTGGTCGAGCCGATCTCCATCGACGAGGCGTTCCTCGACGTCGACGGCCTGCGGCGGATCCGAGGCGACGCCGAGACGATCGCCCGGCGGTTGCGCGCCGACGTGCGGTCCCGGACCGGGCTGCCGATCACGGTCGGGGTGGCGCCGACAAAATTCCTGGCCAAGGTGGCCAGCGGGGCCGGCAAACCGGACGGGTTGCTGGTCGTCCCACCCGGCGGTGAGCTGGCGTTCCTGCATCCGCTGCCGGTGGAAAAACTGTGGGGCGTCGGGCCGGTCACCGCCGCCAAGCTGCGGGACCGACAGATTCACACGGTCGGGCACGTGGCCCGCGTCGGTGAGGCCGCGCTCGTCGCCATGCTCGGCGGCGGCGCCGGGCGGCATCTGCACGCACTCGCGCACAACCGTGACCCACGCCGGGTCGAGACCGGGCGGCGGCGCGGGTCGATCGGGGCGCAGTGCGCGCTCGGCCGGTCCGATGCTCGGGGGCCGGCCGAGGTGGAGGCCGTTCTCGGGGCGCTCGTCGACCGGGTCACCGGGCGGATGCGGCGGGCGCACCGGTCCGGGCGGACGATCACGTTGCGCCTGCGGTTCGGCGACTTCCAGCGGGTCACCCGGTCCCGCAGCCTGATCAAGGCGACGACGGGGACCGGGGTGGTGCTGCGGACCGCCGTCGACCTGCTGCGGGAGGCCTGGCCGATGATCACGGTGCGCGGACTGACCCTGGTCGGGGTGGCGGTCAGCAACCTGGACGGGGAGGGGGCGGTCCAGCTGGAGCTGCCGTTCGAGGAGCCACGCGCGGACGGGTTGGACGCGGCGGTCGATCGGGTGCGTGACCGGTTCGGATCAGCTGCGCTGCGCCGGGCGGCGATGGTGGGGCGGGAGCTGCACCCGTCCGTTCCCCTGCTGTCCGACTGAACCCGGGCGGCGGGAGTGCTATCTGGTGGACGGCTGCTTTTCGGTGGGGCGCTTTCGGCTGGTGAGCAGCCAGGCCACGGCTCCGCAGGCGGCGCCGGCCAGCAAACCGGTCAGCAGGCTGGAGATCGACATGGTCGTGCGCAGCAGCAGTTCTTCGACGGGGGCGGAGAAGCGGCCGGCCAGGGTTCCGGACAGCCTCGCCGCGCCGTCCCACAGCAGGTTGTGGATCACGGCCAGGCAGATGCCGTAGACGAGGCCGGCCTTCAGCGGCAGGCGGAACGAATCGGCTCCGGCGCGGACCGCGATCAAGATCCAGACGATCAGCGGTACGAAGACCAGCGCCGCGTTGAGGCCGGTCTCCGGTTCGATCAGTTCGAGGTCGTGCAGGACGGCTCGCGGGGCAGCCAGCAGGCCGAGAGCGACCGGCAGCCAGAACGTCGTCTTCATGGAACCGACGGTAGGAATCCGGCCGGCGTCACGGATCCGGCCGGTGGCGTCAGCAGGTGTCGCTTTACGGCGTACCCGGACCCGGAGATTCCTGCCTAGGCTTTCGATGATGCTCGCCGGCGCGAGGCGGGGAGCCGTGGGTGACGCTTCCCGACGCGAGGCGGGGAAGCGTGGGTGACGCTTCCCGACGCGAGGCGGGGAAGCGTGGGTGACGCTTCCCGGCGCGAGGCATGAAGCTGTGAGCAGTACACCTCGGCGCAGGGCGGGGAACCAATGACGGCACGAGTGGGGAACCGAAGACGGCACGAGTGGGGAACCGAAAGCGGCACAGGCGGGGGAACCGAAAGCAGCACGAATGGGGACCGAAGGCGGCGTAAGGCGGGAACCGAAAGCGTCGCGAGGCGGGAACCGGAGGTGGTGAGTATGCGGGGCGCGGTTTCTCGCCGGGCGGGGTCGGCGTGGGGTGGGCGGCAGCGGCTGGTGGACGTCGCGGTCGCGGGTGGGGTCGCCGGCGTGCTGGCGCTGATCGCCTCGGCTGAGCTGGACGGGAACGAACCGGGCGGGAACAGCGGCGGGTGGGCGTATCTCGCGGCCGTCGCGCTCGGTGGGCTGATGCTGGGGCGCCGCCGGTGGGCGCGGACCACTGTGGGGCTGACCGTTTTCGGACTCTTCGCCTGGTACGCGGCCGGCTTCCCGCCGATCGGTGTGGCGGTGCCGGTGGCGGCCGCCCTCTACTCGGCGGCCGAGGCCGGGCACCGCCGGAGCGCCTGCTCGTGGGCGTTCGTGGCGCTCGGTGTGTCGGTCGGGTTCCGGCTCCGGGAGGGGCAGGACTTCGGGTACGTGGTGCTCTACGACGGAACCGCGCACCTGGCGTTGATGGGCGCCGCGATCGCCCTCGGTGAGCTGGTCCGGGCCCGGCGCCGGATCGCGGCCCTGACCGAACGGCAGATCGACTGGGAGGCCGAACGGCGTGTGCACGAACATCAGCGGGAACTCTCCCGCGAGCTGCACGATTCGATCGGGCACGCGCTGACCGTCGCCGCGATCCAGGCCAACGTGGCCCGGCAGGAGTCCACCCGGGATCCGGACGCCACGGCTGCCGCGCTCGACCATGTGGGCCGGGCACTGTCCGAGGCGCTCGACGAGTTGCGCGGGACGGTACGGAACCTGCGAGCCGTCCCGGCGCCGTCGGCCGAGGACGTGGCGGAGCTGCTGGAGACGGCCCGGGCCGCCGGGTTCGAGGTCCACGCCGATCTGGAGCAGGTCCGGGATCCGGCTCCGGCACACCGGCTGATCCGGGAGGCGGTGACGAACGCGCTACGGCACTCGACCGGCCGCCGGATCGACGTGCAGGTCCGCGAAACCGGCGATGAGCTGCTGATCCGGATCCGGGACGACGGTGATCCGGCGGCCCCGAACCCAGGCGGGACCGGACTGGCCGGGATGCGTGAACGGGTACTCGCGCTGGGCGGCCGGTTCGACGCCGGACCGGTGGAGAGTGGCTGGCTGGTCAGCGCGGCCATCCCGACGGTCCGGGAGGGGCTGTGACGACGATCCGGGTGGTGCTCGCCGACGACCAGTCACTGGTCCGCGCCGGGATCACCGCGCTCCTGACCGGCGCCAACGAAAGCAGGAGCAACGACGCGAACGAAGGCAAGAGCAACGGCGCGAACGAAGGCGAAAACAACGGCGCGAACAGAAGCGAGGATAGAAGCCGCATCGAGGTAGCCGGGGAAGCCTCCGACGGGGTGTCCGCCGCCGCGCTGGTCCGCCGGATCCGGCCGGACGTCGTGCTGATGGACATCCGGATGCCCGGTGGTGACGGGATCACCGCCACCCGGGCGATCCGCGCCGACCCCGAGTGCCGGGATGTGGCGATCCTGATGCTCACCACGTTCGACACCGACGACGAGGTGCTGGCGGCGATGCGGGCCGGCGCCGACGGATACCTGCTCAAGGACACCGCGCCGGAACCGTTGCGGGCCGCCGTCCGGTCCGCCGCCCGGGGCGAGCCGGTCCTCTCCCCCGGCGTGGCCCGGCAGGTGATGGGGCATGCGGCGGCGGTGCCACAGCCGGTCGCCGATCCCCGGCTGGGCCGGCTCACCGCCCGCGAACTCGAGGTCCTGGCCGCCCTCGCCGACGGCGACGACAACACGGCCGTCGCCAGGGCGCTGTCGCTGAGCCCGGACACCGTCCGGACGTACGTCCACCGGATCCTCGGCAAACTGGAAGCCGCGAGCCGGGCGCAGCTGGTGGCCATCGCCCACCGGTCCGGCCTCGCCGCGGCCCACCGCCGGCGGTAAGGCAGACTTCAGCCCGTGCGGAAGATTTCAGTGATCGGCATCGGCGCGGGCGACCCGGACCACCTGACCCTGCAGGCGGCCAAAGCGATCGGGCGGACCGATGTGTTCTTCCTGCTCGACAAGGGCGAGACCAAGGCCAGCCTGATCGACCTGCGGGAACGGATCATCCGCGCCTATTCGAAGCCGAGCAAGCGCATCGTCGAGGGGCGCGACCCCGACCGGGACCGCAACCCGGCCGACTACACCGGCACCGTCGCCGACTGGCGGCACCGGCGGTCCCTGGTGCTGGAAGAGCTGATCACCGAGTATCTGAAGGACGATCAGAACGGTTCGATCCTGGTCTGGGGAGATCCTTCGCTGTACGACTCGACCATCGCGATCCTGGAGGAGATCCTGGAGCGCGGGGCGATCGAGTTCGAGTTCGACGTGATCCCCGGCATCAGCAGTGTCTCCGCGCTCGCCGCCAAGCACCGGATCGGGCTGAACCGGGTCGGCCAGCCGATCCAGATCACCACCGGGCGGCGGCTCGCCGAGGGCTGGCCGGACGGGGTCGACGACGTGGTCGTGATGCTGGACGCGCAGCAGGCGTTCACCAGACACCCGGAGGCGCAGATCTACTGGGGCGCCTACGTCAGCACCGAGGACGAGCTGCTGGCCGCCGGGACCGTCGCCGAGGTCGGCGACGAGATCGTGACGACGCGGACCGAAGCCCGCGAGCGCCACGGCTGGATCATGGACACTTACCTGCTGCGCCGCCCGCCGGCTACAGATCGTTGAACGGGCTCGCGTAACCGAAGACGCCTCGCTGCGCCGGGTCGTAACCGGTCAGGGTCCGGACCTGGAAGTACGGGGCCCACTCGGCGACCGGCGGTTCGATGCCGTACCCGGCGGCGAGGCGGAACCCGAACCGTGCGTAGTAGCCCGGGTCACCCAGCAGCACCACCATCGGCTCGCTCAGGGCGTCGGCCGCGCCGAGCACCGCGTGCATCAGCGCCGAACCCACACCACGCCGCTGGTGGCCCGGGCCCACGCTGAGCGGGCCCAGGCCGAGGGCGGCCGCCTGTCCGACGTGGCCGCGGGAGCAGACGACGTGACCGACCACGTCCTCGCCGTCGACCGCCACCAGGGACAACGCCGGAAGCCAGCCCTCGTCGGCCCGCAACCGGTCCACCAGCGGCGCCTCGACGGGCGCCGGGGAGTCCGGGCGGGTGAAGGCGGCTGCCGTCACCGCCCGGATCGCGTCGATGTCGGCGGCCGTCTCACGTCGGATGATCATCGGGCCGGACCGTCCTCCAGGTCGCCTTCGGTCTCCAGGTAGAGCTGCTGCAGGGCGGCAAGCGTCTCCGGCTCGGGCGCCTCCCACAGCTTACGGTCGGCGGCCTCCAGCAGGCGCTCGGAGATGCCGTGCAGGGCCCACGGGTTGGACTGGCGCATGAACTTCTGGTTGTCCGGGTCGAGCACGTAACTGGCGGCGAGCTGCTCGTACATCCAGTCGGTGACGACACCGGCGGTCGCGTCGTACCCGAAGAGGTAGTCGACCGTCGCGGCCAGCTCGAAAGCGCCCTTGTAACCGTGCCTGCGCATGGCCGCGATCCAGCGCGGGTTCACCACCCGGGCCCGGAAGATCCGCGCGGTCTCCTCGGTCAGGCTGCGGGTCCGCGCCTGGTCCGGGTTGGTGTTGTCGCCGATGTACGCCGCCGGAGCCTTGCCGCTCAGCGCCCGCACCGTGGCGATCATGCCGCCGTGGTACTGGAAGTAGTCGTCGGAGTCGACGATGTCGTGCTCGCGGGTGTCGATGTTCTTCGCGGCCACGTCGATCCGCCGGTACGCGTTCTCCATGTCCGCCCGGGCCGGCACCCCGTCGAGCCCGCGCCCGTAGGCGAAGCCACCCCACACGGCGTAGACCTCGGCCAGGTCGGCGTCGTCACGCCAGTTCCGGCTATCGATCAAAGGCAGGATGCCTGCGCCGTACGCGCCGGGCCGGGAACCGAAGATCCGGGTGGTGGCGCGGCGCCAGTCGCCGTGCTCGCCCTGATCGCGCAGGGCGTGCTCACGCACGTAGTTGTCCGGCTCGTCCAGCTCGGCGACCAGCTTGAACGCGTCGTCGAGCATCGCCACCACGTGCGGGAACGCGTCCCGGAAGAAGCCGGAGATGCGGACCGTGACGTCGACACGCGGGCGGCCCAGTTCCTCGGCGGTGATCGGCTCCAGCCCGGTGACCCGCCGCGACGCCGGATCCCAGATCGGTCGCACACCGATCAGGGCCAGGATCTCGGCGATGTCGTCACCGGCGGTGCGCATCGCGCTGGTGCCCCAGGCGGAGAGACCGACCGAGCGGGGCCAGTCGCCGTAGTCGGTCCGGTACCTGGTCAGCAGCGACTCGGCCATCGCCTGCCCGGTCTCCCAGGCCAGCTGGCTCGGGATCGCCTTGGGGTCGACGGAGTAGAAGTTGCGCCCGGTCGGCAGCACGTTGATCAGCCCACGCAGCGGCGACCCACTGGGCCCGGCCGGCACATAGCCACCACCGAGAGCGTGCAACACGTGCGTCAGCTCGTCGGTGGTCTTCGCCAGCCGCGGCACGACCTCGCCGGCGGCGAACTCCAGCACCCGCACAATTTCCGACAAGTCGAAAATTTCGGAAATGTGCGCGGGGTTGGGGGTGGGTGCGGCGGCCGGCGCGGCCGACGCCGGGTTGGAGGTAGGCGTGGCGGCCGACGCGGGGGTGGCGACCGCGGCGAGGGCTGTGGATACCAGGGACTGCGGCACGGTTGTCGGCCAGTCGGCCTCCTCCATGGCGGTCACCAGGGCTCGGGCCTGCGCCTCCACCGCGTCGGTCGCGGCGGTCGAAGCGTCCTCGGGCAGGCCCAGGGCCTCGCGGAGGCCGGGCAGCGCGGCCACCTTGCCGGCCCACATCTGGCGGGCCCGCAGCATCGCCAGGACCAGGTTGATCCGGGGCTCGCCGGACGGCGCCTCGCCGAGGATGTGCAGGCCGTCGCGGATCTGGACGTCCTTCACCTCGCACAGCCAGCCGTCGATGTGCATGATGAAGTCGTCGAACTCCTCGTCGTCCGGCCGGTTGGCCTGACCGAGGTCGTGGTCCATCTTGGCGGCCTGGATCAGCGTCCAGATCTGGGCGCGGACGGCCGGCAGTTTCGCCGGGTCGAGGGCGGCGATGTTGGCGTGCTCGTCGAGCAGCTGCTCCAGGCGGGCGATGTCGCCGTACGACTCGGCGCGGGCCATCGGCGGGATCAGGTGGTCGACCAGGGTGGCGTGCGCCCGGCGCTTGGCCTGGGTGCCCTCGCCCGGGTCGTTGACCAGGAACGGGTAGATCAGCGGCAGGTCGCCGAGGGCCGCGTCGGTGCCGTCCGAGGCGGACATCCCGACATTCTTCCCCGGCAGCCACTCCAGGTTGCCGTGTTTACCGACGTGCACCACCGCGTGCGCACCGAAGTCGTCGGCCAGCCAACGGTAGGCGGCCAGGTAGTGGTGGCTCGGCGGCAGGTCCGGGTCGTGGTAGATGGCCACCGGGTTGGCGCCGAAACCCCGCGGCGGCTGCACCATCACGACGATGTTCTCGTCGCGGAGCGCGGCCAGCACGATGTCGCCGTCATCGGTGTACAGCTCGCCGGGCGGCGGGCCCCAATGCTGCTGGACGCTCGCCCGGAAATCCTCCGGCAGGGTCGCGAACCACGCCGCGTAACGATCGCCGGGGATCCGCACCGGGTTCGCCGCGAGCTGCTCCTCGGTCAGCCAGTCCGGATCCTGCCCACCGGCCGCGATCAGGGTGTGGATCAGGCCATCACCGTCGTACGCCCCGAAGTCTCCGATCCGATAACCCGCCGCCGCGAGGGCGGCGAGCAGCGCGACGGTCGAGGCCGGGGTGTCCAGGCCCACCGCGTTGCCGATCCGCGAATGCTTCGTCGGGTAGGCCGACAGCATCAGCGCGACCTTGCGCTCGGCCGGTGGCACGTGCCGCAACCGGGCGTGCGCAACCGCGATCCCGGCGACCCGGGACGCCCGCTCGGGGTCGGCGACGTAGACCGACAGCCCGTCCTCGTCGATCTCCTTGAACGAGAACGGCACCGTGATGATCCGGCCGTCGAACTCCGGGATCGCCACCTGCGTCGCCGCGTCCAGCGGGGTCAGGCCGTCGTCGCTGGCCTCCCAGGCGGCCCGCGAACTGGTCAGGCAGAGCCCCTGCAGGATCGGCACGTCGAGGTCGGCGAGGACCCCCACGTCCCACGCCTCGTCGTCGCCGCCCGCACCGACCGCCGCCGGCTTGGTGCCACCGGCGGCCAGCACCGTCACCACCAGCGCGTCCGCCTTGCGCAGCTCGGCCAGCAGCTCGGGCGGCGCGGTCCGCAGCGACGCCGTGTAGATCGGCAGCGCCCGCGCGCCCTTGGCCTCGATCGCCTGGCTGAGCGCCTCGACGAACGCGGTGTTGCCGGCCATGTGGTGGGCCCGGTAGTAGAGCACCGCCACGGTCGCCGGGCCGGTGTCGGCCGCCGCCTCGCGGGGCAGCGGGCCCCACTCCGGCGCGGCGACCGCGGGCGCGAACCCGTTGCCGGTCAGCAGCACCGTGTCGGAGAGGAAGTCGTGCAGCGACGTCAGATTCTCCGGGCCGCCCTGGGCCAGGTAGACGTGTGCCTCGGCGGCCACCCCGGCGGGCACCGTGGAGAGTTTCATCAACTCGGCGTCGGGGGCCTGCTCGCCGCCGAGCACCACCACCGGGACCGTGCCCGCGAGCAGCGCGTCGAGGCCCTCCTCCCAGGCGCGGCGGCCGCCGAGGATGCGCACCACCACCAGCTCGACCCCGTCGAGCAGGGCCGGGAGGTCGGCGACGCCGGTGCGGGCCGGGTTGGCCAGGCGCCACGGCGAACCGCTGGCCCGGGCGCTGAGCAGATCGGTGTCGGACGTCGACAGCAGCAGGAACACGCGCGCACTCCCCCTCGGGGTCCGCGCCCCGGGTAGAACGGAAAGACGGCGACCGGAGTTCCTGGCTCCCAGAGAAAACCCTGGTGACAGTGGCGGGACCGCGCCGGACTCGCACCGGCTTCCTCCGCGGCGTCGCCGCCCTTGAGCCCCTTGAGCTTCCCGAACCCCGGTGTCCCACGTCAAGGCGGATCCGGCGCTGTGACGCTCCCGACCCGCGGCCCACCGAAGGTGAATTCGTGTCGGAGGGCGGCCGTAGTATCCCGGCCATGGCTCCCCGTCGAACCTCCGAGACCGACGCCTGCCCCGGCGCTCTGCGGCTGCATGCCGCGGCCGACGGCATGCTCGCCCGGGTGCGGCTGCCCGGCGGGATGCTGTCCGGGGCGCAGCTGCGTGCGCTGCGGGAGCTGGCCGAGGAGTTCGGTGACGGCGCGCTGGAGTTGACCTCGCGCGCCAACCTGCAGCTCAGAGGCCTGGACCCGAGCGATGCGAGCGCGCTGGCGGACAGGTTGCGGTCGGCGGGTCTGCTGCCCTCGGCAACCCACGATGCGGTCCGGAACATCGCGGCCCCGCCCCTCGCCGGCCGGTCGCTGCGCAGGCTCGTGGAGCAGCTCGACCGGGCGATCCTCGACGATCCGGCGCTGCCCGCGCTGCCGGGGAAATTCCTGTTCGCGATCGGGCACGTGCCACTCGCCTCGGACGTCGCCGCGGTCCCCGATCCACCCGGCCGGTCGTTCACGATCCGGTTCGCCGGCCACGACACGGGAGTCCGTGTGGGGTCCGCTCACGTGGTTCCGGTGTTGGTCGCGGCCGCGCACGCGTTCCTGTCCGAACGGGACGCGCAACGTGGTGACGGGGGTTCGGCCTGGCGGCTGCGGGAGCTGACCGACGGTCCGGCCCGGGTGTCGGCCCGGGTCGTGGCGGCCCTCGGGTTGACCACGGTGCCGGTCGAGGTGGCGGTTCCGGTCGATGCCGCGGAGCCGGGTGACCTGATCGGGGTCGTCCCGCAGGAGGACGGGCGGGTCGCGGTCGCGACTCTGGTTCCGCTCGGGCGCTTGACCGGCGTACCGCAACGGGTCTTGGAAGAAGCGGACCACCTGGCCGTGACGCCCTGGCGTGGGATCGTCGTCACCGATCTTCCGCCGGAGGCGGCTCGGCCGTGGGCGGATCGCATGGCCGCCGCCGGGCTCGCGGTGACCGCCGGGTCGCCCTGGTCCGGGGTGACCGCGTGCGCCGGGCAGCCGGGGTGTGCGAAATCGCTGGCCGACGTGCGGGCCGACGCGGCCGGTGCGGCCCGGTTCGTCGACGGTCTGCCGGTGCACTGGGCGGGGTGTGGGCGGGCCTGCGGCAGCCCGGCCGGGCCACACGTGCTGGCCGAGGCCACCGCCACCGGTTACCGGATCACCCGCCGCCCGACGGCGAGCACCCCGCTCGGCGGCCTCCCACCGGCAAGCGCCCCTCCTGACGGCCTCTCACTGGCAAGCGCCCCTCCCGATGGCCTCTCACTGGGGAGCACGCATCCTGGCCGCTTTCCACAAGCGGGCGGCCCTCGCCCACCGGTGAGCACACCTCCCGGCGGCCTCCCACCGGCGAGCGACCATCTCGCACTGGCGAGTGGCGCTCCCGGCGGCGGAGCGGGTGGGCAAAGCGGACTGGTCGGGCCATCGACTGCGGCGGCGGAATCGCTGAGGATCGGCGGAGCCGAACCGGTCACGGCGCGGGACTTGGCAGACGTGGTGGCTGGGGCGAGGAGACCTGAGTGATGGATTACGTGCGCGACGGTGCGGAGATCTACCGGCGTTCGTTCGCCACCATCCGGGCGGAGGCGGACCTGTCGGGGCTGCCGGAGGACGTGTCGCGGGTGGTGGTCCGGATGATCCACGCCTGCGGGATGGTGGATCTGGTAGAAGATGTCCGGTTCAGTCCGGGAGTGGTCACCGCCGCCCGGAAAGCGCTGCTCGCCGGCGCCCCGATCCTGTGCGACGCCGAGATGGTGGCGTCCGGGGTGACCCGGACCCGGCTGCCGGCCGCCAACGACGTGGTCTGCACACTGCGGGATCCGGCGGTGCCGGCGCTGGCGGCCGAGATCGGCAACACCCGGAGCGCGGCCGCCCTCGACCTGTGGGGCGATCGGCTCGACGGTGCCGTGGTGGCGATCGGCAACGCGCCCACCGCCCTGTTCCGGCTGCTGGAGATGATCGGGGCGGGTGCGCCCCGGCCGGCCGCGGTGATCGGTGTCCCGGTCGGGTTCATCGGTGCGGCCGAGTCCAAGGAGGCGCTGGCCGAGTCCGGGCTGGAGTTCCTGATCGTGCGGGGCCGCCGGGGTGGCAGCGCGATCACCGCGGCCGCGATCAACGCCCTCGCGTCCGAAGCGGAATGAAACCCGGAACCGAAGTAGCGAAGCAGAGCGGAACAGCATGACGGAAACACAGAAGACCGGTCGTCTGTACGGGGTGGGGCTGGGGCCCGGCGACCCGGAACTGGTGACGGTCAAGGCCGCACGGCTGATCGGCTCAGCAGACGTGATCGCCTACCACGCGGCACGGCACGGGCGCAGCAACGCCCGGGCGATCGCGGCCGGCTACCTCCGCGACGGGCAGATCGAGGAGGCCCTGATCTACCCGGTGACCACCGGGACCACCGATCATCCGGGTGGGTACCAGGGCGCGATCGACGAGTTCTACGAGGAGTCGGCGGCCCGGCTCGCGGCCCACCTGGACGCCGGGCGGGACGTGGTGGTGCTGGCCGAGGGCGATCCGTTCTTCTACGGGTCGTACATGCACATGCACAAGCGCCTGGCCGGGCGATACGAAGCGACTGTCGTTCCCGGGGTCACCTCGGTGAGCGCCGCCTCCGCCGTGCTCGGGCGGCCGTTGATGGAGCGCGACGAGGTTCTCACCGTGCTGCCCGGCACCCTCGCGCCGGAGGACCTGGCCGCCCGTCTGGCCGGCACCGACTCGGCCGCCGTGATGAAACTGGGCCGGACCTTCACCGGGGTCCGGGACGCTCTGGAACAGGCCGGTCGTCTCGACGACGCGTGGTACGTGGAGCGGGCCACCACCGGGCAGGAACGGTCACTGCCGTTGCGGGAGGTCGATCCGGCCACCGTGCCGTACTTCTCGCTGGCCCTGCTGCCGAGCCCGGCCGCGTCCGCGTTCGCCGACGCCCGGGCCGTTTCCGGCACCCCCGCGGGCGTCGGATCCGCCGCACGTGTGGCCCGGGCCGCGGTGAGCGACTTCGACGGGGCAGTCGCACCGGGTGAAGCGGACGGCGGGATGGTCAGCCTGGAGGACGCCAACGTCGCGGCGCTGAGCGGCTTCGGCGGTGGGCGGGGCCTCGCCGGTGGGGTGACAGTCGTCGGGCTCGGGCCGGGCGCCCGGCACTGGCTGACACCGGAGGCGCAGGAGGCGCTGGCCGCCGCCGACGACCTGGTGGGGTACGGGCCCTATGTGGACCGAGTTCCGCCGAACCCGCGGCAGCAGCGCCACCCGTCGGACAACCGGGTCGAGGCGGAACGGGCGGCGTTCGCCCTGGACCTGGCGAAACGCGGTCGCCGGGTGGCTGTCGTCTCCTCCGGTGACCCGGGGGTCTTCGCGATGGCGGCCGCCGTCCTGGAGGTCGCCGAGGACCCGCAGTGGCGGGACGTTCCGATCCGGATCATCCCCGGGCTGACCGCGGCGCAGGCGGTGGCGAGCCGGGCCGGGGCGCCGCTGGGCCACGACTTCTGCATCCTGTCCCTGTCCGACCGGCTCAAGCCGTGGTCGGTCATCGAGTCCCGCCTGGAGGCCGCCGCGTCGGCCGACCTGGTGATCGCCGTCTACAACCCGGCGTCGAAGACCCGCCGTGAACAGCTAGTCCGCGCCCTGGACCTGCTGCGCGCGCACCGCGGTCCGGCCACCCCGGTGGTGGTCGGGCGGGACGTCGGAGGCCCCACCGAGACGGTACGCATCACCACCCTGGCCGCACTCGACCCGGCCACTGTCGACATGCGCTGCCTGCTGATCATCGGTTCGTCCCAGACCCGGGCGGTGACCCGGGGCGACGGCACCACAGCCGTCTTCACCCCACGCCACTACCCCGCAGCCTGAACCTCCCACGCGCCGCGACGTCCCGGCGATCCGGAACGTCGCGGTGGTGTGGGACGTCCCGGTGGTCTGAGGCCTCGCGGTGGTCTGAG